>NZ_JACHKZ010000001.1 GCF_014207855.1 Comamonas odontotermitis
AGGCCAAACAAGCATTTGATGGTCAGGCAAAACTGGATGGAGGCATCAGAGAACGTCTGGTTGCGCCCACGCTTGCCGCTCGCAGGAGCCAGCCATCATCCGAGCCTACTACCGCTGCGGCCCGGATTTGTGCAACAAAGCCCAGTGAAGATGTTCATTGAGCTCTTGCCAATGCATGAGTGCACGCTGCAGCGCAATGCGGGCTGCGCCTGCGATGTCATTGGTCGCATCTTCCAAGATATCGTGCAAATGGGTGCGCAAGGCTCTGGGGCTTTGCGGCAGCACAACGCCAAACTCGGCGAGCAATCCTCGAATGCGGTTAATGCATGCTGTGCGCTCCTCTTTGAACCCTTCACGCAGCCGATGCACACACAGTATGCCCTGCTGCTGTGGAGTCTTCACGGGTACAAAGCGCATCTGAGGGCGACTGGCTGCCTCACAAATGGCAGCCGCATCATTGGCATCGTTTTTACCGCTCTTGCCCTGCATGCGATAGGGTGCGACCAGTGCCGCTGCCATCATGCGTGCATCCAAGCCCATGCGCAGCAACTGCCGACACCAGTGGTGCGCACCACCACAAGCTTCCATGGCCACCAGACACCCTGCAGGTAATTGAGCGCACCATGCCAAGAACTTGCTGCGCTGGATGGATCGGTTAGTGACCATCCTGCCTTGAGCATCGACTGCATGGACTTGCAGAACATTCTTTGCGAGATCTACCCCGACACGGACGATGGTTTGCATGGCACGACTCCTGATGAATGACGAAGAAATTGGCTTGCCGCCCCATCGTCACACTGCATATCAAACAGGCCAAGATGGCGGGAAGTCCTCCGTTTTCAAATCAGTCTGAAGTCGAATATCTCAAGCACCAGACTGAGTTACGCCATGACTCCGTCTGCCGCGTACCCATCCCGGCAAATCGGTTGACAAGAGAAGCACGGATGTTAAGTTCTGCCAGTTACCGCTCAAATGCCGCCGAGGTCGTCACTCTCCACTCTAGGCGTTGAAGCAATTCATCTTCGCGCCCTTGAAGCCTAGCGCCAATCTCTCTGCCTTTAAAGCGACTCAAGGCTTGAAGTCGAACTGCTGCTGCAGGATGACCTTGATGGGCTGGTTGGCCTTCATGGCCGGGCGGTATTTCCACTTGCGCACGGCACGCTCCACTTCGCTGGCCATGTCCTTGGAGGTGGTGGTCAAGGTCTTCACCTCGCTCACACTGCCGTCCACATTCACGACAAATTGAACGCGCACGCTGGCTGGCTGGGCCATTGCACCTGCGGGATAGGGATAACGGGGAGAGGCTCCCGTCAACAGCTGTGGCGCGCTGTCGCAGGCATTGCCTGCACAGCCTGCGGCGGGCAGCGGCTCCGCAGGGGCTGGCGCTGTTGCAGCCGAATCGGCCTTTTCGGTGGTCTTGGCGCTTTCCTGCGTGGCACAACCGGCCAGCAAGGCGGCAAACATGGTCACAACGGCAGAACTGGTACGGATAAAAGACATGGCCTGAGAACTTCCAGAATAGAACTTGCGCAAACAGGAATGCATCATCGGCATTTCCATCGGTGCAACACTGTGCCCCGGTCAAATTTGCGCAGGTCGAGCAAAAACACGGCAAGGAGCACCCGCCTGCGCTCTTGCGAGCCGCGAACATAACCCGGCAAATCGTAGATTTGCGGTTGAGACGAGGCGGCGGGCCGCGTCAGGCGAAGCCCCATGCCGTACAGGCGTACGACAAGGCTTGGCGCCCCCGGCTGGGCGCCCCTGCGACGAAGCAACGACGTATCAAGGATTGTGTTAGCGGGCCTTAGCACTGAGGCAGTTGCACCACAACCCCCATGTTTTACCATGAGCGCGCGGCCACATTGTGGAGAAACCTGGGTGCTCGCTTTCCCGACCGCGCCTGCAAACCTGGAATTACGTTGGTGACTCCGCGTATTTACGCTTGCGGTTAGCATGTATGCGCCCGTCCGCCTGTGTTGCGGCGCGACCACCGGAACCCCGCACGGGTGGCTCCGGCAGGCCCCAGACATTCTCAAGACAAGCAAGGAACCATCGCAATGACAACCGCGTATCCTGATACCCGACTGCTGATCAACAATGAATGGTGTGATGCCTCGGATGGCAAGACCATTGATGTGGTGAACCCCGCGACCGGCAAGACCATCGGCAAGGTGGCGCACGCCACCAAGAAAGACATGGACCGCGCGCTGGATGCCGCGCAAGCTGGCTTCAACACCTGGCGCGCCATGCCCGCAATCGAGCGTGCCGGCATCATGCGCAAGGCTGCAGGCCTGCTGCGCGAGCGCGCTGATGCCATCGCCAGCCTGCTGACGCAGGAGCAAGGCAAGCCGCTGGCGGAAGCCAAGGGCGAAGTGCTGGCCGGTGCCGGCATCATCGAATGGTTTGCCGATGAAGGCCTGCGTGTGTATGGCCGTATCGTTCCTGCCCGCGTCGCCAATGTGCAGCAATTGGTGATCAAGGAGCCCGTCGGCCCGATTGCTGCCTTCACGCCCTGGAACTTCCCGATCAACCAGGTGGTGCGCAAGCTGGGCGCGGCGCTGGGCACGGGCTGTTCCTTCCTGGTGAAGGCGCCCGAGGAGAC
Organism: Comamonas odontotermitis; assembly: GCF_014207855.1. Classification (GTDB taxonomy): domain Bacteria; phylum Pseudomonadota; class Gammaproteobacteria; order Burkholderiales; family Burkholderiaceae_C; genus Comamonas; species Comamonas odontotermitis_A. Next base: position 2,603 of record NZ_JACHKZ010000001.1, read on the forward strand.
CCCCGCATCGCCCGCCGCGCTGCTGCAGTGCTTTGTGGATGCCGGCATTCCCAAGGGCGTGCTGGGCCTGCTGTATGGCTCGCCGGCTGAGATTTCGGAATACCTGATTCCCCACCCCATCATCCGCAAGGTGACGTTTACCGGCTCCACCGCCATTGGCAAGCAACTGGCTGCACTGGCTGGCGCGCACATGAAGCGCGTGACCATGGAGCTGGGCGGACACGCGCCGGTGATCGTGGCCGAAGACGCCGATGTGGAACTGGCCATCAAGGCCACCGCTGCAGCCAAGTTCCGCAACGCAGGTCAGGTCTGCATCTCCCCTACGCGCTTTCTGGTGCACAGCAGCATCAAGAACGAGTTCGTCGAGGCCTTTGTCAAGCGCGCCGAGAGCCTCAAGCTGGGCGACGGCCTTGCCGATGGCACGACCCTGGGCCCGCTGGCCAATGCCCGCCGCCTGACCGCCATGGCCAAGGTGGTGGAAGATGCTGCCGCCAAGGGCGCCAAAGTGGCTACCGGTGGTGCACGGGTAGGCAGCGAAGGCAATTTCTTCGCCCCAACCATTCTGGCCGATGTGCCCATGAACGCCTCGGTGTTCAATGACGAGCCCTTCGGCCCGATTGCTGCCATCCGCACCTTCGACAAGCTCGAAGACGCGATCACCGAAGCGAACCGCCTGCCCTTTGGCCTGGCCGCGTATGCCTATACACGCTCGTACAAGAGCGTGCAGATGCTGTCCAACCAGATCGAGGCTGGCATGGTCTGGATCAACCAGCCCGCCACACCAACGGCCGAATTCCCCTTCGGCGGCGTGAAGGATTCGGGCTACGGCAGCGAAGGTGGCCCCGAAGCGATGGAGGCGTATCTCAACGCCAAGGCCGTGTCGATTACCGCTGCTTAAGCTGTACCTGCCTGGCTCGGCCCCAAAAAAACAAGCAAGCCTTCGGGCTTGCTTTTTTATTGCGGAAAGGCAACGCCACCCATCAAACGCTATGCCTTCGATAGCAATATGCGCTTATGCCTTAAGCGTCCAAGCCTGATTCATTGACAAAAGCGCTGTTCAAGGGCTGTTCAATGCCCTTCGACACCAGCTTCTCTTTCACGCTGGCTTGGAAGACCGAAGGCCAGTGCCCCCAGCGCGCCCTGCACCAGCGCATACACGCCATAGACCAAGCCGACACCAACCGCCACGGCTGCTGGCACGCCAAACGGCGCCAGTGCCGCAGCGCTGGCCGCCTCGCGCGTGCCCCAGCCGCCCACACTCACGGGCAGCGCCGCCATCAAAAAGATGGGTGCCATGGCAAAGGCCCACGCCGCCACCGGCAGATGGATGCCCAGCGCCAGACCGCCCAGCGCCAGGGCTCCTGCCGACAAGACCTGCACCAGTGCCGACGAAGCCGCCTGCACCAGCATCTGCACGTGAAAATCAGGCCGCTGCGCTGCCTGCAGCAGCGGTCGCAGCCACGCAGGCAGCCGGGCCGCATCACGCCGGCCCAGCCACCACAGCAGCCCCCAGGGCAATGCAATCCACAGTACCGCGCCTGCCAGCATGGCCGCAATAAACCAGGCCTGCGGCACCCGCACCACCGGTGCCAGCACAGGGGCCGCTACGGCCGCGCCCAGGGCGCCAATCGCGCACAGCATCCACAGGCCGCTCAGCCGATCCAGCAGCACCGACAGCGACGATGCCGCCTTGCTCTGCCCGGTGCGCTGCAGTACTACAGCGCGGTATACATCGCCGCCCACCACGGCGCCGGGCAACAAGGCGTTGAGGCCGATGGCCTGAAAGTACCAGCGCAGCGCATCGGGCCAGCGCATCTCCGCGCCCAGCCAACGCGCCAGTGCGCGCCAGCGCCATGCAGAAACCACGTTGGACGCGATTGCCGCACACAGGCCCGCTGCCAGCCACCCGCCATTGGCTGCGCGCAAGCGCGCCCACAGTGCGGCAGGATCGGCAAAATAGGCAACGGCGCCCAGCAGGAGGGCGCCGCTTGCGGCCTTGAGGCAGGCTTTCTGGACTCGGTTCACGCGGGCGCCACGTTCATGCAGCGGTAGCGGCTGCTGCGCGCGGCACCTCCACGCGCACCATCTGCGGGGTCTCACCCGTGGAGTCGATACGGTATTCATCCGCGTAGTACTGGCGGCCACCGCCCGATTCGTAGTACACGCGGGTCAGCATTTCCCCGATCAGGCCTGCCGCCACAAAGGTCATGCCCATCAGCACCAGCATCACGCCCACGATCAGGAGCGGCCGGCCGCCGATGCTCTCGCCCATCAGCTTGATGACGAACAGATAGGCCAGGATGAGAAAGCCCGGCGTTGCCAGCCACAGCCCCAGGCCGCCAAAGGCGTGCAGCGGGCGCTGGCGGTAGCGCATCAGGAACACCATCAGGATCAGATCCAGGATGACGCGGAAGGTGCGGTCAATGCCGTATTTGGACACGCCTGCCGTGCGCGCATGGTGGCGCACCGGCACCTCGGTGATGCGCGCCCCGGCATCACGCGCCAGCGACGGAATGAAACGGTGCAGCTCGCCGTACAGGTGGATGCGGTCGATGATGTGGCGGCGGTAGGCCTTCAGCGCGCAGCCATAGTCGTGCAGTTGCACGCCCGTGGCGTTGGATATAAGCCGGTTGGCTATTTTTGAGGGCAGTTTGCGCGAAATTGCTGCATCCTGGCGATCCTTGCGCCAGCCGGACACCATGTCCACGCTGGCATCGGTTTCCAGGCGGTTGAGCAGCAGCGGAATATCGTCGGGCTCATTTTGCAGATCGGCATCCAGCGTCACCACATATTTGCCCTGCACGCGGTCAAACCCGGCCTGCAGCGCGCTCGACTGGCCGTAGTTGCGGGCCAGAATCACCGGCCGCAGCCAGGGGCGGGTCGATGCCAGCTCCAGCAGCAGCCTGGCGCTGTCGTCCTTTGATCCATCGTCCACTGCGATCAGCTCGTAGCTGAGCGGCTGCGCACGCATGGCCGCATCGATCCGGTCCACCAGGGCGGTCAGATTGTCAAATTCGTTATAGATGGGGACGACGATGGATACAGCAGGAGAAGACACGGCGCTTGGTATTTTGCTTAAACAGCGGTCGCCTATACTACCTGATCCGCCCTTTCCTCTGCTGCTGATGCGACAGGCCAGGCCCGTGCCCAGGCCACTTGCGCATGGCGCATCCGTGTTTCCGCCATGACGTCTTCGCCTTCTGCTCCTGCCAAAGACTGGCAGCAGCCCCTCTACCAGCACCCGCTGGCCTGGATACTGCTGCTGGCCTGCGCGCACATCATCTCGCGCGTCACGATCTCGGAGGGCATGAAATGGGATGAGTCCGAGCAGATCCTCTGGTCGCAAGAATTCCTCTTGGGCTACGGCTCGCAACCGCCCGCCTACAGCTGGCTGCAATGGGCCGTGGGCCAGGTGCTGGGGCCGTCGGTGCTGGCACTCTCCATCGTCAAGCACAGCCTGATCGTGCTCACCTATGTGCTGGCCTGGCAGGCCGCGCGCGTGCTGCTGCCCGCCAAGGGCGCTTTCTGGGTGGCAGGCGGGCTGCTGCTGATGCTGCCCTTTGGCTGGGACAGCGTACGCGACCAGACCCACACCATCCTCGTGACCGCCATGACCTTTGGCACCTGGTGGATGGTGCTGCGCCAGGTCAAGACGCCCAACCCTGTCCATTTCGTCTGGCTGGGCGTGTTCTGCGGCCTGGGCATGCTGGCCAAATACAGCTTTGCCATGCTGATTGGCGTGCTGTTTGTGACTGCGCTGACGGTGCCGCAGGTGCGCCGCGCCTTACTGGGCCACGGCTGGTGGCTTGCCCCGCTGGTGGGCCTGCTGATCTTTGCGCCACACGCCTGGTGGCTCGCGCAGCATTGGCGTGAGGCCACCACGGAAACCATCCACAAGATGGACATCTCGACCCAGGTCTCGCACCTCAAAGGCCTGGGTGCACTGGCCAAGGCGGTGTTCTCCACGCTGGGGCTGTGGCTCATCGTTGCGCTAGCAACCTATCGCGGCCGCTTGTGGAAGGCCGCTTACCGTGCAGAGGCTGCAGCAGGCACCACACCCGACTGGCGCGCCTGGGCCTGGCCGTTGCTGCGCCGCTATCTGGCGCTGGTGTTCCTCATTCTGATCGCCATGGTGGTGGTGGGAGATGTCAGCAGCTTCAAGCAGCGCTGGGTGCTGCCCCTGACGGCCATTGCGCCGCTGGCTCTGTACGCCTGGCGCCCGGCTCTGCTGGCCGAGGGCACAGGCCGCAGCTACACCACGGCGGTGGTGCTTTTTGCGCTGGTGTTCTGGACCCTCGCCACCATCCGCCCCTGGCAGGCCGACTGGCGCCACGACCCTGATGAGCTGAACCACCCGGTTGCCCAACTGGCCCAGCAGCTGGCGGACGCTGGCTACGACGGCAAGGGCCTGATCGTTGGCTCCGACCACATGGTGGCCGCCATGTTGCGCTCGCACAACCCGCATGCCTATGCCATGTTCTGCACTGCCGAATGGGGCCGCATGGCAGAGTGCCTTGCCGATGGCCGCGCCCGGGCAGCCAATACCGGCGTAGGCCTGCTGTACATTGCACGCATGGACAAGGCCACGCCTGATTGGTGGAGCGCCGTGCTCGCCAGCCACCCCGGGGCTGTGCCGCAGTCCCTCACCATTCCTTTTGTCCATATGCGCGCCAGCACGCCGCCCATGCAATACCAGTATGTGTGGCTGCCAGCCCCCGTGAGCCCATGAACACTGTTCTCGTCACCGGCGCCGCCGGTTTTATCGGTATGCACTGCGCCCAGCGCCTGCTCGCGCAGGGGCTGGCTGTGGTGGGCATCGACAACCTCAACAGCTACTACGATGTGGCGCTGAAAGATGCACGCCTGGCGCAGCTGCAAAGCCACCCCCATTTCCGCTTTGTGAAGCTGGATGTGGCCGACCGCGCAGGCATGGCCGCCCTGTTTGACGAAGTGCGCCCGCAGCGCGTGCTGCACCTGGCCGCCCAGGCCGGTGTGCGCTACTCCATCGACCAACCCGACGATTACACCGACAGCAACCTGCTGGGCTTTGGCAATATTCTGCAAGGCTGCCGCAAGCACCAGGTGGCGCACCTGGTGTATGCCAGCAGCTCCAGCGTGTATGGTGGCAACGCCAAGATGCCCTATGCCGAAAGCGATGCGGTAGACCACCCGATCAGCTACTACGCGGCCACCAAGAAGGCCAACGAGCTGATGGCGCACACCTACTCCCACCTGTATGGCATGCCCACGACCGGGCTGCGGTTCTTCACCGTGTACGGCCCCTGGGGCCGGCCGGACATGGCCTTGTTCAAGTTCACCAAGGCCATTCTGGCGGGCGAGACGATCGACGTGTATGGCAATGGCCAGCTGGTGCGCGATTTCACCTTCATCGACGATATCGCAGAAGGCATCCTGCGCGTACTGGACAAGCCCGCCACACCCGATGCCAGCTATGACGCGCTGCAGCCCAACCCGGGCACCAGCACCGCGCCCTACCGCATCTTCAACATCGGCAACAGCAATCCCACGGTGCTGATGGATTACATCGCGGCGCTGGAATCGGCCTTGGGCACCACGGCAGACAAGCGTATGCTGCCCATACAGCCGGGCGATATGCACAGCACATCGGCCGACACCCGCGCCCTGCAGGCCTGGGTGAACTTTGCCCCATCGACCACTGTCAGAGACGGTGTCCAGCGCTTTGTGGACTGGTACCGCTCGTTCTACCGCGTATGAAAGTCACTGTTTTTGGAACCGGCTATGTCGGTCTTGTACAAGGGGCCGTGCTGGCCGATGTAGGCCACCAGGTGCTCTGCGTGGACGTGGACGCCGCCAAGGTGGCCGCGCTGCAGGCCGGGCAGATACCCATCCATGAGCCGGGCCTGGACAAGCTCGTGACCAGCAACCACGCCAACGGGCGCCTGCGCTTCACCACCGATGCAGCCGAAGGCGTGCGGCACAGCGAGGTCATCTTCCTGGCCGTGGGCACCCCGCCTGATGAGGATGGCAGCGCCGATCTGCAGTACGTGCTGGCGGTGGCCCGCACCATTGCCGAGCACATGACGGGGCCGCGCATTGTCATCAACAAATCCACCGTACCCGTGGGCACCGCCGACAAGGTGCGCGACGTGATTGCGCAGGGCCTCGCCGCGCGCGGTGCAAGCTACGGCTTTGACGTGGTCTCCAACCCCGAATTTCTGAAGGAAGGTGCCGCAGTCGCCGACTGCCAGCGGCCCGACCGCATCATCATCGGCACCAGCAACCCGGCATCCGAAGCTAGGCTGCGCGAGCTGTACGCCCCCTTCAACCGCAACCACGACAGGATCGTGGTGATGGATGTGCGAAGCGCAGAGCTGACCAAGTACGCCGCCAATGCCATGCTGGCCACCAAGATCAGCTTCATGAACGAGATCGCCAACCTGGCCGAACGGCTGGGCGCCAATGTGGAAGCTGTGCGCCGCGGCATCGGCAGCGATCCGCGCATTGGCTACCACTTCATCTACCCCGGCGCGGGCTATGGTGGCAGCTGCTTTCCCAAAGATGTGAAAGCCCTGGTGCGTACCGCGCAGGACACCGGCTTCGAGCCCCTGCTGCTGAACGCCGTGGAGGCCCGCAACGAAGCCCAGCGCAACGTGCTGTTCGAGCGCATCAGCGCCTTCTATGGCGGGCAGTTGCAGGGCAAGACCATTGCGCTGTGGGGCCTGGCCTTCAAGCCCAATACCGACGACATGCGCGAGGCACCCAGCCGCAACCTGCTCGAAGCCCTGTGGGCGGCAGGCGCCCGGGTGCAGGCCTACGATCCGGTGGCGATGAAGGAAGCGCAGCGCATCTATGGCGAGCGCGGCGATCTGGTGCTGGTAGACAACGTGGATGCAGCCGTGCAGGGCGCAGACTGCCTGGCAATCGTCACCGAGTGGCAAATCTTCCGCGCGCCCGATTTCGAGCAACTCGCCGCCAACCTGAAGGACCGCATGGTGTTCGATGGCCGCAACCTGTACGACCCGGCGCAGGTAGCCAGCTACGGCCTGGGCTATGTCTCCATTGGCCGCCAGCCTGTGCAGCCCAAGGGCCATTGAAGCGCGCCCCCAACAGCGGGATCGGGAGCACGCACAAAAAAAAAGCAAGTCCACGGACTTGCTTTTTTACTGTCAAAACACGCTATAGCGCTTAACCATCAAACGTTTCAAGCTCATTTTTTGATAGTAACATGCCCGTCAAAACGCATATCGCGGTAGGCCACGGTGCGTGAACCCTTGGCCATGCGGTAGCCCCACCAGATCACCAAAAACACCGGCAGACCGATATAGGTAGCCACCACGCCACCCCAATCGATCTGGTCTTTCAGGAATGCCTCGTAGTTCTGGCCCAGCGTGATGGTGAGACACAGAACGAAAGCAAAGATCGGCCCGAAAGGGAACCAGGGTGATACATAGGGCAGTTGCGACACATCATGCCCCTGCGCCACAAAGCCCTTGCGAAAGCGGTAGTGGCTTACGGCAATGCCCAGCCAGGCGATGAAACCCGTCATGCCCGAAAGGTTCAAAAGCCACAGGTACACCGTCTTGGGGCTGAACAGAAAGCTGAAAAAGCACAGCCCGGCCATCACCGTGGTGGCCAGCAGCGCCAGCACCGGCACCCCGTTGCCCGACAGACGCGCAAATGCCTTGGGCGCCATGCCCTGGCAGGCCAGCGTGTAGAGCATGCGCGTGGAGGCATACATGCCCGAATTGCCTGCCGACAGCACCGAAGTGAGCACCACCGCATTCATGACGGCAGCCGCCGACAGCAGCCCGGCTTTCTGGAACACCAGGGTAAAAGGGCTCACGCTGATGTCGCCCACCTCGTTGCGCAGCAACTGCGGATCGGTATACGGAATGAGCGAGCTGATGACCGCAATCGCCAGCACATAGAACAGCAGAATGCGCCAGAACACCTGGCGCACCGCGCGCGGAATGTTGCGCGCGGGGTCTTCCGACTCTGCTGCTGCGATGCCGATCAGCTCGGTGCCCTGGAAAGAAAAGCCCACGATCATCGCCACGCCGATCAGCGCCGCAAAGCCGCCGGCAAACGGTGCGTCGCCCACCTGCCACGTAGCCAGAGCACCCCAGATGCCGTTTTGCGGGCCGCCACGGAGAATGCCGATGATCATGGCGACACCAATCGCGATGAACACCAGCACCGTCGTCACCTTGATGGCGGCAAACCAGTACTCCGCCTCGCCAAAGCCTTTGACCGAAATGGCGTTGAGCGCCACCATCAGCAGCAGAAACAGGGCGCTCCACCAATAGCCCGGCACATCGGGAAACCAGTAAGTCATCACCAACTGCGACGCCACCAGATCGACCGCAATCGTGATTGCCCAGTTGTACCAATAGTTCCAGCCCAGCGCAAAGCCAAAGCCTTCGTCGACATAGCGCGCGCCGTAGGTGGCAAACGAGCCCGACACCGGCATGTAGGCAGCCAGCTCGCCCAGGCTGGTCATCAAAAAATACACCATCAGGCCGATGACGCCATAGGCCAGCAGCGCGCCGCCGGGCCCGGCCTGGGCAATGGTGGCACCAGAGGCCACGAACAGGCCCGTGCCGATGGAGCCGCCAATGGCAATCATTGACAGATGGCGGGCCTTGAGGTCGCGGCGCAGCTCGGTCGCGGCGCCAGAGGAAGAAGAACGGGAGGCAGTACCCGGCATAGAAACAGCGCAGCCATAGCTGCGCGCACAACAAACAAGGGCGCCATTATCAACGCAGCTGCCTACCCCTGCCGGGGAGCCCGCGCTAAACCGCCGCCGGTGCCTTGCTATAGGTATAGGCGCCAGCCAGGTCTATGCACCCGCCGTAGTTAGCGTTTGCACCAGTCGCCATGGCTGCCCCGGCGCCAGGGTGACAGGGGCATCGATGCTGGCCGCCTCCACACACAGCATCTGGCGCCAGCCATCATCGGGCATGTCGGCCAGCTCCTGGCTCAGCGCCGCACCCGGGTTCCACACCACCACCTCACTGGCATTTGCGCTGTTTTGGATGGTCATCGACCGTCCGTTATGCGTTGTTTGCTGCGAAATTTGCAGCAATTTATCGCCAGCGCCCGGTGTCGAGAACACGCGATCAAAACCTGCTCCTGGCGCGGCACCAAAATCGATTTGCGCCGCCGCTTCGGCAAAGCGGGTATCGGCCAGCGCATCCCAGCACGCAGCGCCCTGCAGGCCCCAAAGCTGCGTCTGCGTGATGTCATCCACCTCCAGATAGCTGTGCAGCGCGCAGGTCATGGCCCAGGGCGTGCTGCCGGTGTTGCGCACGTCCAGCGTAATGACCAGCGAGTTGGCGCCCACTTCAGCGCGCAGCACAGCGTCAAAAGCCTCCGGCCAGAACTGGCGGGTGGCCGGGCCATCCTGCAGCCGCAGTGCAATGTGCTGCGCGCCGCACTCCGCCACCTGCCAGCCCAGATTGCGCACAAAGCCATGCTTGGGCAGCGGCCCGCGCGTGTTGAACTGGGGAAAGCACACCGGCACGCCCCCACGGATGGCCGTCTTGCCATCACGCGCGCTGGCGGGGCTCAGGTACAGGTGTTCGCGGCCATCCGCCGTTTTCCACGACAGCACCTGCGCGCCCTGCTCTGCCACGACGAGGCTGCTGCCGTCCGCCCATTGCTTGTACCAGGCGGGAAAACCTTCCCAGACGAGAGCCGCCCAGCCATATGTGTTGTCCATGGAGTTCCTTCTTGGGTATCAGGTGCAGATTGTGCAGGCAGCCGAGCGCCGTGACAGCAGCAGCAGTGGCAGTGGCCGGAAAAATCACAAGGAGCATAATCGCTCCCGTCCACCCCGGTGCATCCGCCGGGAAGATTCGCCTCTGTTGCAGGCACCTATTTGAAAGACCCACCGCCCAGCGCACGCTGCTGCAGCACGCGCCGGGAGCCTGGGCCAGACGCTGCGCACGCCCGCGCAGCAAGGAAGAAACATGACCTGGCAAGACTTCAAGCACCAGTACCTGGTGCGCTTCTGGTCGCCCGTGCCCGCAGTGATTGCGGCAGGCGTCCTCTCTGCGTATTACTTTGGCCTGACCGGCACCTTCTGGGCCGTCACGGGCGAGTTCACCCGGTGGGGCGGCCATGTGCTCCAGTTCTTCGGGGTCGATCTCTCGAATTGGGGTTACTTCAAGGTCATCGGCCTGCAGGGAACGCCGCTCACCCGCATCGACGGGGTGATGATCATCGGCATGTTCGTCGGCTGCTTCTCGGCCGCGCTCTGGGCCAACAACGTCAAGCTGCGCATGCCCAACCACCGCATCCGCGTGGTGCAGGCCATCGTTGGCGGCATCATTGCCGGATTTGGCGCACGCCTGGCCATGGGCTGCAACCTGGCGGCGTTCTTCACCGGCATTCCGCAGTTCTCGCTGCACGCCTGGTTCTTTGCCATCGCCACGGCGATTGGCTCGCTGTTTGGCGCCAAGGTGAGCATGCTGCCCATCTTCCGCATTCCGGTCAAACTGCAGAAGGTGAACGCCGCCCAGCCGCTGTCTGCGCGCGAAGCCCAGGCCAAGAAGCGTTTTCGCATCGGCATGTTTCTGTTCTTCGCTTTCATCTGCTGGGCAGTCGCCAAGGTGTTCGATGCGCCCAAGCTCGGTTTTGCCGCCCTGTTCGGGCTGATGTTCGGCCTGATCATCGAGCGCGCCCAGGTGTGCTTCACCTCGGCTTTCCGCGATCTGTGGCTGACTGGCCGCACCCAGATGGCCAAGGCCATCATCTTCGGCATGGCCGCAGGCACCATCGGCGTCTACAGCTACGTGCAACTGGGGCTTGATCCCAAGATCTTCTGGGCGGGCCCCAATGCCGTGATCGGCGGCCTGCTGTTCGGCTTTGGCATCGTGCTCGCAGGCGGGTGCGAGACCGGCTGGATGTACCGCGCCGTCGAAGGCCAGGTGCATTACTGGTGGGTGGGTCTGGGCAACATCATCGGCTCTACCCTGCTGGCGCTGGTCTGGGACGACCTGGCTCCCGCCATCGCCATCAACTATGACAAGATCAACCTGCTCAAGGCCCTGGGCCCGCAGGCGGGCCTGCTCACCACCTATGTGATGCTGGCCATCTCGCTGCTGCTCGTGCTGTGGTGGGAGCGCCATTTCTTCAACCGCAAGCAGCGCCAGCAATCCATTCAGGCCAGCGTGCGCCCTGCCGTTCAGTAAGGAGTTCTTCCCATGTCCAATTACACGCCCGATTACCGCCTCGACATGATGGGCGAGCCCTGCCCGTACCCAGCCGTGGCCACGCTGGAGGCGATGCCCAGCCTCCAGCCCGGCGAAATCCTGGAAGTGATCTCCGACTGCCCGCAGTCGATCAACAACATTCCGCTGGACGCCAAGAACCACGGCTACGAGGTGCTGGAAATCCAGCAGGATGGCCCGACCATCCGCTACCTGATCCGGAAGTGACCCCCTCTCTGCAAAGGATTTCCCATGACCCAGAAGATCGTCGTCATCGTGCATGCCGCACCCTACGGTAGCGAGCGCTGTCTGTCGGCCCTGCGTGTGGCCACCGCTTTGGCCGGTCACGACAGCAAGCCGGAAGTGAAGGTGTTCCTGATGTCCGATGCCACCGTCGTCGGCCTGCCGAACCAGCATGACGGCGCGGGCCCCGGCCTGCAGGCCATGGTGGAAACCTTGGTGGCCGAAGGCGTCACCATCAGGCTGTGCCGCACCTGCGCACTGGCGCGGGGCCTGGCCGAGTTGACGTTGATCAACGGCGTGAGCATTGGCACGCTGCCGGAGTTGGCGGACTGGACATTGACCGCCGACAAGGTCATCACGTTCTGATCTGCGCCATGGAAAAAAGGGACAGCCCGGTTCAGGCTGTCCCTTTTTCATGGCGCTTGCGCAATCAGGCCCGGCAACACCGGGCGCGGCGCATCAATATTCCCAGAAGATGCGCTGGATTTCCTTGGGGTCGCTGGTCTTGGTGAGGGCCAGCGCGGCCAGCAGGCGTGCCTTTTCGGGGCGCAGGTCGTGGGCGACCACCCAGTCGTACTTGTCGTCAGGCTGCTCGGCATTGCGCAGCACAAAGCCGTAAGGCACGCGCGACGAGCGGATCACCTGCACGCCCTTGCTGCGCGCTTCCTGCAGTGCGGGCACAATGCGGTCGGCCACTGAGCCATTGCCGGTGCCTGCGTGGATGATCGCCTTGGCGCCCGAGCCGACAAACGCATCGATGCCCGTGCGCGGCACATTACCGTAGCCATAGACGATCTCCACTGGCGGCAGGCTGGTGATGGAGTCGATATTGAACTCGGACTGCATCGTGTGGCGCTTGACCGGCGCGCGGAACCAGTAGTTCTTGCCTTCCACCACCATGCCCAGCGGGCCCCATTGGCTCTGGAATGCGCCGGTCTTGATGTTCACGTCCTTGTTCACATCGCGGCCCGACTGGATTTCGTCGTTCATCGTGACGACCACACCCTTGCCCTCGGCATCCTTGGCGGCGGCCACGCTCACGGCGTTCACCAGGTTCAAAGCGCCGTCCGCCGACAGGGCCGTGCCTGGGCGCATCGATCCCACCACCACGATGGGCTTGTTGGTATGCACCGTCAGGCTCAGGAAATAAGCAGTCTCGGCCAGGGTGTCCGTGCCGTGGGTGATGACCACGCCATCCACATCGGCCTGCTTGACGAGGGCCGACACGCGCTTGGCGAGCACCAGCAGGTTGTCATTGGTGAAGCTCTCGGAGGCGATCTGGAAGACCTGCTCGCCGCGCACATTGGCGACCTTGGACAATTCGGGCAACCCTGCCAGCAGCTTGTCCACAGGCACTTTGGCCGCGCTGTAGGTTGCACTGTTCATGGCCGACGCGCCTGCGCCCGCGATGGTGCCGCCGGTGGCCAGCACCACCACATTGCGCGCACCTTGCTGCGCCGGTTGCGCAGCCGCTGCCGGGGCTGCTGCGACAGGCGCTGCCGCTGCAGGAGCACTGGCAGCTTGCGGGCTGCTTGCGCAGGCGCCCAGGCTCATGGTGATGGCCAGCGCCATAGCGCTCAGGGCAGGCAGTTTCCAGCGGGTGGCAGGAACGTGATGCAAAGTTGTAGTTGGGTTGGAAGACATCGGATGCCTTTGGCTTGAGATAAAACCTCTATCTTAAAAACGCCGGGCTATGAGTCGCATTGGTGAACATCCCTATGGCTTTTCACAAATCTATAAATTGACGCACTGCAGCAAACACCGACAACCCCAAAAAACATTCCGTCATCCAAGGGCTATCCCATGAGCGCCCCCCGTCTTGCCACAGGCCCGCTAGACTCGGCGAACCGGGCCTGTTCCCGCTTTTCCCATTTCACCATCAGCCGCTTGCACACAGCGGCTGCGCTGGTTGTCCCGTTTGCGGCCACGGTGTCCCCACGACACCTTCTGCCTGTCGTCACTTTTCCGGCTGCATCTGGACCACATCGCAGGAGATTTGTGCATGTTTTCATGGTTTGAACGGCGTGTGCCGTCCTACCCAACGGCCGAGCCACAAGTTCCGCCCAAGGGTTTTTTCGCTTTCATGTGGGCCTGTACGCAAGGCATGCGCGGCTGGATCGGTCTGCTCACGGCCACATCGGCACTGCTGGCGGTATACGAGGCCGTGCTGTTTGCCATCATGGGCCATGTGGTCGATTGGCTGGCCACGTTCTCGCCCACCACGTTCTGGGCGGACCAGGGCCGCACGGTCATCGGTATCATCGCCATTTTGCTGGGCAGCGTGTTGCTGCTGGCGCTGCATACGCAGGTGATGCACCAGGTACTGGCCATCAACTTTCCGATGCGGCTGCGCTGGGTGTTCCACCGGCTGATGCTGGGGCAGAGCATGTCGTTCTACGCCGACGAATTTGCCGGGCGCATCACAACCAAGATCATGCAGACGGCGCTGTCCGTGCGCGAGGTGATCTTCATGATCGTCGACGTGCTGGTGGGCGTGAGCGTCTACATGATCGGCATCCTGATCCTGGCCGCGAGCTTTGAATGGCGGCTGATGATCCCGTTTGCCCTGTGGCTGGCCGCCTATATCGGCGCCTGTGTGTTCTTTGTTCCACGCCTGGGCAAGATCGGCAAGGCGCAGGCGGATGCGCGCGCGCTGATGACCGGCCGCGTGACCGATGCCTACACCAACATCGCCACCGTCAAGCTGTTTGCCCACACCCGGCGCGAGGCTGAATACGCCCGCAGTGCCATGGATGCCTTCAAGCAGACGGGCCATGCGCAGATGCGCCTGGTGAGCCTGTTCGAGATCACCAACCACCTGATGATCACCCTGCTGCTGCTGGGCTCTGCCGGTACAGCGCTGTACCTGTGGACCAATGGCCAGGCCACGGCCGGTGTCGTGGCGGCGGTGATCGCCATGGCGCTGCGCCTGATGGGTTACTCGCACTGGGTGATGTGGCAGATGACCGGGCTGTTCGAGAACGTCGGAACCATCCAGGACGGCATCAACACCCTGACCAAGCCGCGCACCATCGTGGACGCGCAGGACGCCAAGCCACTGGCGGTGAGCCGCGGCGAGATCATCTTCGACAACGTGAGCTTTGCGTACAAGGATGCGGGCCGTCCGGTGATCGATCACCTCAACCTCACCATCCGCCCGGGCGAGCGCATTGGCCTGATCGGGCGCTCGGGCGCTGGCAAGTCGACCCTGGTCAACCTGCTGCTGCGCTTTCACGATGTGGCGGGCGGCCAGATCCGCATCGACGGCCAGGACATCGCCCATGTCACCCAGGACAGCCTGCGGGGCAACATCGGCATGGTGACGCAGGACACTTCGCTGCTGCACCGCTCCATGCGCGACAACATCCTCTACGGCCGGCCCGATGCCACCGAGGAGGAGATGCTGCGCGCTGCCGAGCGCGCCGAAGCGGCAGACTTCATTGGCAGCCTGTCCGACCGGTTTGGCCGCACGGGCTATGACGCCCAGGTTGGCGAACGCGGCGTCAAGCTCTCGGGCGGCCAGCGCCAGCGCGTGGCGATTGCGCGGGTGATGCTCAAGGACGCGCCGATCCTGCTGCTGGACGAAGCCACCAGCGCCCTGGACAGCGAGGTTGAAGCCGCCATCCAGGAGAGCCTGGACAACCTGATGCACGACAAGACCGTGATTGCGATTGCGCACCGCCTGTCCACCATCGCGGCCATGGACCGCCTGATCGTGATGGACAAGGGCCAGATCGTGGAAGAAGGCACGCACCAGCAGCTGCTGGCGCATGGCGGCATCTACGCCAAGCTGTGGGCCCACCAAAGTGGCGGCTTTCTGGCCGAGCCGCTGGAAGGGCCTCTGTAAAACTGCTGCAGGCCGCTGTTGGAAGCAGCACCTGAGGTCGCTTCCTCTAATTCCTGAAACCATAGCATCCAGCGCTTACACAGCAAGCGCTGGATGCTATTTTTATTTGTCTACCGCCGATAAAGGCCACCAGGGTAGGTCATTGCGCACCAGCTTCGTCGATCAATTGATTCGATATTCGGAACAATCAATCCCATACCAAGGGGTTTATCCACGACGGTCGCAAAAATACACTGAATACATCGATCAACGAGAAGCAAACGCGGTGACACACCGCCACCCGTTGAGCGAACCGGCAGGCCATGGTGACCCGCCGGAATCTCAAAGGAATTTAAAAATGATGAACGCACGTATTTTTTCGATTGCAGGTCTCGCCGCTGTTCTGGCCACGGGTGCCGGTGTTGCACAGGCCAACCCCTTTGAAGGCGACCAGGCCATTGCACCCCGCGCCGCAGCCACCAGCAGCCTGAGCCGCGCCGAAGTGCAGGCCCAATTGGTCGACGCCCAGAAGAATGGCACGATGCTGCTCAAGGGTGACAAGCTGCAAGCCAACCCTTATGAGCAAGGCCAGGGCCTGTCACGCGGCGCAGTGATGCAAGCGGCCCATGACGCACTGATCGCAGGCAAGCTGCCTGAAGGCAACGGCTCCTTCGGCGAGTAAGAACGTGTTTACGATCTCCTCGCGCCGCGACAGTGGCTTTGCGGGATGAGATGCGAGGCGCAGTGCGCAGCCAATAGCCAGCTATTGGCAAGCGTTGCAACGACGCAGACCGCCTGCAAAACCTCTGTCCCTACGGGTTGGAGTGAAATCGGGCGGCGCTGACGCAGCCCTTCCTCCAGGCGGCCGCCATGAACCCAGCCGCCTTTTGTTCACATCAAACGCAGGTTGACGGTGGCGAGCACAGCTCGCCACCACGGCATGAAGTGCGTAGCACGGCTTGAACGTCGCAAGACAATAGGGCCGCCCAGCTCTCAGGCCGTGCTCTTGACGGCCACTGCTGCTCCCAGCAGTGGCCCTTTTTGGGCTTCTTGCCCGGCTTGCGCTACAAAATCAGAAGCAATAGCGATTAACGGACGGGGCAACAAGCCATTTTTGTTGCAAACGCTTCCGTCCTCAGTCTGCGCCCCATAAAAAAACGCAGCCACCCCGCCAGGTGGCTGCGTTTGGCCTCGCAATAGAAATCCGAAGCGGAATCAGCAGTCGCCGATGCGCTTGCTGGTCACGGTAGTCTGCATGTTCTGACCGGCCATGTCCATCTTGGTGGTCACCACGTTTTCGGTAGGCGACTTGTAATCGGCTTCGAGCACCATGCTCATCTTGCCCTCGCCACAGCTGAACGACATGGTTTCCTTGCTGCCGCTGGTCTTGATGTCGGGTGCATTGCAGCCGGGCATGTTCTTGAGCTGCGAATCAGCCAGCGCCTGCAAGGTCTTGGAAGCCATATCAGCGGTGATGCACATCTCCTGAATCAGCTTGCCGCCTTCAATACGGGCATTTTCCAGATTGGCCGCCTTCTTCTGCTCAGGCGTCATGCTCTTGAAAGCCTGCTCCATACCTGCCAGCGCCTGCTGACCCATCGGCCCGCTCATCTCGGTAGTCGCACTCCACTTGCCAGCCTGAACCTTGGCTGCGGGTGCTGCAGCCGGTGCTGGGGCTGCGGCTGGTGCGGGTGCTGCTGCAGGAGCAGGGGCAGCTGCATTGCCAGCCTCTTCCTTCTTGCCGCAACCCACCAGGCCGGCACCGGCCACCACGGCAGCCACTGCCATCCAATTTGCAAACTTTGCCATATGCTTCTCCGTATTGCAGCGGGCGCCGTGCCCGTCAGCTGCGCATGTCACGTTGCTGCCCCCCATGGGCGCAATCATGGTGCGGCGGATTATAGAACCCGCCATCTTCATAGAACGAATCAATTGAAAGCCTAACTTCAATGACACCATTGTTATTATTTGTATGCTTTCCCGCCGGGCTATCCCTGACAGCACAGCCCCAGCCACTACGATAGGTGGTTGTTCCCGCCAATCTCCACATGCGCATCCTCCACACCTCCGACTGGCATCTGGGCCAACATTTCATGGGCCAGAGCCGCCAGGCCGAACACCGGGCGCTGATTGCCTGGCTGGTGGCACAGGTCGATGCCCAGGGGGTCGATGCCGTGCTGATTGCCGGTGATATCTTCGACACCGGCGCGCCGCCCAGCTATGCCCGTGAGCTGTACAACCAGTTGATCGCCCGGCTGCACCAGGCAGGGGTTGCCCTGCTGGTGCTGGGAGGCAACCATGATTCGGTCAGCGTGCTCGATGAAAGCCGCGACCTGCTGCGTCATCTGGGCACCCAGGTGATTGCCGCGACAGGCGCGCCACCACAGCATGCCATCACCCTGCCGCTGCGCCGCTCTGGCGATCCCGGCTGCATCGTCTGCGCCCTGCCCTTCATTCGCGCCCGCGATGTGCAGCAAAGCCTGGCCGGACAAAGCGCGCTCGACAAGCAGCTGGCCCTGCAGGCCGCCATTCAGTCTACCTACCAGCAGGTCTACGAGGCGGCGCTCACCCAGCAGGCAGCGCTGCTGCATTCCCTGGGCCGCAAGCTGCCCATCATCGCCACCGGGCATCTCACCACCGTAGGCGCCAGCAGCAGCGAATCGGTGCGAGAGATCTATGTGGGCTCGCTGGAGGCCTTTCCTACCAACGCCTTTCCGCCTGCCGACTACATTGCGCTCGGCCATATCCACCAGCCGCAGAAAGTGGGCGGGCTGGAACACATCCGCTATAGCGGCTCACCCATTGCGCTCGGCTTTGACGAAGCGCGACAGACCAAACAGGTGCTGCTGGTCGACGTGGGCGAAGCCGGCCTGCAGGCCGTCACACCGCTGCCGATTCCGGCGTTCCAGGCGCTGGCCACCATCCGCTGCAATCTGGCAGCATTGCCAGGCGCACTCCAGGATATTGCATCGCGTGCAGACGCACAGCGCGCCACCTGGGTGGATATCACCATAGAAGAAGACGACTACCTCGCCGACCTGCCCGCCCGTGTAGAGGCCCTGGCCGATGGACTGCCCGTGCGGGTGCTGCGCATCAAGCGCCAGCGCGGCACGGCTGCGGCGCAGTTGCAAAGCGCCGCCATGGAATCGCTGGGCGACCTCACTGCGCAGGAAGTATTTGCACGCCGCCTGGCGCAGGAAACGCTGGATCCACCCTTGCAGCAGGCCCTCACCGAGCGCTACCAGGAAATCGTGCGCACGGTCACCGCCACGGAGGGAGACGCAGCATGAAAATCCTCAGGCTCCGCCTCAAGAACCTCAATTCGCTCAAAGGCGATTGGGACATCGACTTCACCGCCGCGCCGTTTGCCGACAACAGCCTGTTTGCCATCACCGGCCCCACGGGGGCGGGCAAATCCACCCTGCTCGACGCAATCTGCCTGGCGCTCTACCACCAGACACCGCGCCTGTCCGCCATCAGCGCCAGCAACAATGACCTGATGACGCGCCACACTGCGGCTTGCGAGGCAGAGGTGGAATTCGAAGTCAAAGGCGTGCGCTACCGTGCCTTCTGGAGCCAGCGCCGCGCCCGCGACAAGGCCAGCGGTGCGCTCCAGGCACCACGGGTCGAGCTCGCGCGCGTGGCGGACGGCCACATCCTCAGCACCCAGAGTGCAGACAAGCTCCGGCAGATCGCCCAGATCACCGGGCTGGACTTTGAACGCTTCACCAGATCGATGCTGCTGGCCCAGGGCGGTTTCGCCAAGTTCCTGGAAGCCAGCGCCAATGAACGCGCCGAACTGCTCGAAGAGCTGACCGGCACCGACATCTACAGCCAGATCTCGCAGGCCGTGTTCGAGCGCGCGCGCCAAGCGCGCCAGGCACTGGATCAAAGCAAGGCCCATGCAGGCGGCATGCAACTGCTGCCGGAAGACGAGCGCGCCCAGTTGGAAGCGCACGCTGCACAACTGCAAACCACCCTGGGCGAGCTCCACACGCGCCACGCCGCCTTGCAGGCCCTGCAGCACTGGCACGCCCAGACCTCGCAAGCTGCCCACGCACAGACCCAGGCCAACCAGGCCCTGTTTCAGGCCCAACAAGCGCTGCAGGCTGCAGCACCTGATTTGCAGCGCCTGCAAGCTAATGGCCCGGCGCAAACCATTGCGCCGCTGCATGCGCGCTGGCAACAGGCACAGGCCGCCAGTGCGGCGGGCCACACCCAGCAGCAGCAACTGCACGCCGCACTGAACGAGGCCCGCAGCCTGCGGTGGCATATCCACCAGCAAGCCAGCCACCTGGCCACACAATTACTACAAAAAGAAGAGCAACAACTACAGCAACTGCAGGCGCAGCATACCGATACCAACCAATGGCTGCATAGCCATGCAGCCCACGCGCAGCTGGGCGAACACCTCAGCGGCTGGCGCGAACAACTCGAACAGCGCCAGCAGCACCTGCAACAGCTGCAGCGTGAACAAGGTGAGCTGCAACATGCACGGCAGCAGGGCCAGGCCCTGCAGCAGCAAGCCACGGATCAGGCTGCCGTGCTGGAGCGGGCCCAGGCGGCCCTGCAGCAGGCAGAAGCCGCAGCGCACGATGCCGCACAGGTGCAGCAAGCCCGGCTCGCGGCCCATGGCGACAGCCTGACACAGCTGCGCACGGCCTGGCAGGCTGCCCAGCAGCACCTGCAAGCCTGGCAACAGCTGCAGCACCATGCCAGCCAGCGCGAGCCGCTGGCCCAGCAACAGTTGCAGCTCACAGCAGAGCTGGATGCCTGCTCTGCCCAGGTGCAACAGCAGCAGGCCGCCCTTGGCGCGATGCGCAGCCAGTACAAGGCGCAGAAAGAGCGGGTGGCCGACAAGCAAATGCTGCTGGCCCAGGAAGAACGCATCCAAAGCCTGGAAGCCCACCGCCATGCATTGCAGCCCGGCCAGCCCTGCCCGCTGTGCGGATCGCAGGAGCATCCGGCCCTGTCGGCATACGCGGCGCTGGACATCTCTGCCACCGCAGTTGCGCTGCAGCGCGCGCAGGCAGAGCTCGAAGCACTGCAGCACCAGGGAGAGCAACTGAATGCAGGGCACGCAGCGAGCCTCAGCCAGCAGGCCAGCCTGCACAGCCAGCTCGAAGGCCTTGCCGCACGCACTGCCCAGTGGAACAACCAGTGGGAGCAACTGCGCCAATCTACTGCGGGCGAATTGCCGCCAGACGCCTGGCAGCATCCAACGGTAATTGCGCAAGCCCACCAAACACTTGCCGAGCAAGCCCGCAGCCTGCAACAGGCACTGGCCGATGCAGAAGCTGGCGAACGCAAACTGCACAACGCCAAGGATGCTGCCCACGCAGCCACACAGGCGCAGCAAAGCGCGCAGCACCAGCATGAGCGCCTGCTGCAGGCCCAGCAGGACAATGCTGCATTGCAAACGCGGCTGGCTGCCTCGGTGCAAAGCCTGCAGGCCAGCGCCTCCGCCGCAGATGCAGCACTGCAGGCGGCCATGGCACCCTTGGGTCTGGAAGTACCCGGCGGCGCAGCCACCCCTGCCTGGCTGCAGGCACGCCAGCACGACTGGCAGCAATGGCAGCATCACAACACCCAACTGCAGACCCTGGCCCAGCAGCTGGCCCTGCAGCAGCAGCGTGCCTTTCAATGCGCCGAGGAAGCGAGGCAATGGCAGCACCGTACCGCGCAATTGCAGCCCTTGGCCGAGATTGGCTCTCCGCCAGCTGCCCTGCCCGCCACACTGGCCGATTGCACCGCTGTGCTGGAGCGCACCAACCAGCAGCAGGCCAGCCTGGAAGGCCAGGCCCAGCAAGCGCACAGCCACCTGGCGCAGCTGCAAGAGGCACAGTTACAAGCGCATGCGGCATGGAATGCAGCACTGCAAACCAGCCCCTTCAGCGATGAGGACGCTTTTGCGCAAGCCCTGTTGCCGCAGGCCGAGCAGCAACGGCTTTCCGCATGGAGCGATGCATTGCACGCTGCTGTGCAGCGCGCGGTCACCTTGGCCGATCAAGCACAGCAGCAGCACCGCCAATTGCAGGCGCAGGCTCTGACGCAGGAGACGCCGCAGGCCATTGCCGAGCAATTGCAGGCGCTGGAAGCCGAACGAACCAGTACTGCCGAACACATGGGTGCCCAACGTG
The DNA here is from genome assembly GCF_014207855.1 of Comamonas odontotermitis. GTDB lineage: Bacteria > Pseudomonadota > Gammaproteobacteria > Burkholderiales > Burkholderiaceae_C > Comamonas > Comamonas odontotermitis_A. The sequence goes on from NZ_JACHKZ010000001.1 coordinate 24,007, forward strand.
CACGCCTGGCCGATGACCAGGCACGCCGCGCTGGCCAGCAGGCCTTGCTGGCACAGATTGCCGAACAAGAGCAGGACAGCGACCTGTGGCAACGGCTCGACAGCCTCATCGGCTCGGCCAAGGGCGACAAATTTCGCAAATTTGCGCAAGGGCTCACGCTCGACCACCTGCTGCTGCTTGCCAACCGCCACCTCACCCGCCTTCATGGCCGCTACCTGCTGCGCCGCAAACCCACGGGCGAGCTGGAGCTCGACATCGTGGACAGCTGGCAAGGCGATGTGGCACGCGACACACGCACGCTCTCGGGCGGCGAGGCTTTCCTCGTCAGCCTGGCCCTCGCGCTGGCGCTGTCCGATCTGGTCAGCAACAAGACCTCGATCGACTCGCTGTTCCTGGACGAAGGTTTTGGCACGCTGGACGGCGAGACGCTGGAGGTGGCGCTCTCCGCCCTGGACGCGCTGAACGCCAGTGGCAAGATGATCGGCATCATCAGCCATGTGGAAGCGCTCAAGGAACGCATCCCCGCGCAGATCCGCGTGGAAAAAGGCGCGGGGGTGGGCCACTCCAGACTGGTGATATAGCAGCCCTTCGTCCGCTGGCAGGCAGGCCAAAAGCACCCTTGACCCCAGAGAATGCAGCTTACCTCCAGGAACTGGATGAAAAAAGCCTTTTGCGCATACACATAAAGCGCTTTTTGCTACAAAAAAGCAGTATTTCATGCTGATTTTCCGAGCACACGCCAAGGCCAAGCGAGCCACCGCCGCCGCCCATGCAGGCTTTGCCGTACCATCCCCAGCCTTGCTTGATAGGTACAAGCCATGATCCGGATCGCAGAACTCAAACTCCCCCTCGCGGCGGTGCCCTACCACCCCGAGAACCACACCGAATTCCCTCCCACGGAAAAGCTCACGCAGCTGGCGAGCGAGCGCCTGGGAATTCCCGCCCAGGCCATTGCCAGCCTGCATGTGCACAAGCGCAGCTTTGACGCCCGCAAATCTGCACTGCTGGCGGTCTATATCGTCGATGTCACGTTGGCCGATGAAGCCCTGCACGCGCAGCTGCTGGCGAAATTTGCGGACGATTCGCACGTGAACCCCACCCCGGACATGGCCTGGAAGCCCGCAGGCCAGGCGCCTGCCGATCTGGCTGAGCGCCCGGTGGTGGTCGGCTTTGGCCCCTGCGGCATCTTTGCCGCCCTGGTGCTGGCGCAGATGGGATTCAAGCCCATCGTGCTGGAGCGCGGCAAGCAGGTGCGCGAGCGCACCAAGGACACCTGGGGTCTGTGGCGCAAGCGCGAGCTGACGCCCGAATCAAACGTACAGTTTGGCGAAGGCGGTGCTGGCACCTTCTCGGACGGCAAGCTCTACAGCCAGATCAAGGACCCGCGCCACCTGGGCCGCAAGGTGATGACGGAGTTTGTCGAACACGGCGCGCCGCCCGAAATTCTGTACGCCGCCCATCCGCACATCGGCACCTTCAAGCTGGTGAAGGTGGTGGAAGGCATCCGCGAGGAAATCATCCGCCTGGGCGGTGAAATCCGCTTTGAACAGCGTGTGACCGATGTGGTGATTGATGCTGCCCCTCATGGCGAAGACGTACAGCGACAGCTCACTGCCCTGCAGGTGCTGAACCAGGCCACTGGCGAGAGCTACACCCTGCCCGCCCGCCATGCCGTGATGGCGCTGGGCCACAGCTCGCGCGACACGTTCGCCATGTTCTATGAGCGCGGCGTGGCCATGGAAGCCAAACCCTTCTCGGTGGGCTTTCGCATCGAACACCCGCAAAGCGTGATCGACCGCGCGCGCTGGGGCAAAGACGCAGGCCACCCGCTGCTGGGCGCTGCCGATTACAAGCTCGTGCACCATGCCAAAAACGGCCGCGCTGTCTACAGCTTCTGCATGTGCCCCGGTGGCACCGTGGTGGCGGCCACCAGCGAACCTGAGCGCGTGGTCACCAACGGCATGAGCCAGTATTCGCGCGCAGAGCGCAATGCCAACGCGGGCATGGTCTGCGCCATTACCCCGGAAGACTACCCGCAGGATGCCGAAAGCTTTGCCTGGGCCTTTGGCGGCAAGACCTATGGCGTGGAAAAGCTACCAAAAGGTGAGCATCATCCGCTCTCTGGCATTGTGCTGCAGCGCCAATTGGAATCCAGAGCTTATGCGCTGGGGGGCCGCAACTACAGCGCGCCAGGCCAACTGGTGGGCGATTTTGTGGCAGGCAATCCATCCACTGAATTCGGAGCCGTACAGCCTTCGTACAAGCCCGGCATCAGCCTGGGCGATCTGCACCAGGCCCTGCCGGCCTATGCCATCGAAGCCATGCGCGAAGCCCTGCCCGCGTTCGGCAAGAAAATCCGCGGCTACGACATGGCAGACGCCGTGCTGACCGGCGTGGAAACGCGCACCTCTTCTCCCGTCAAGATTGGCCGGGGGGCAGATTTTCAGAGCGACAACACCCGCGGCCTCTACCCGGCCGGTGAGGGCGCCAGCTATGCGGGCGGCATCCTGTCGGCGGGCGTGGATGGCATCAAGGTCGGTGAGGCCGTGGCCTGCGACATTCTGGGCCTGCCTGTGCCTTCATCGGGCGCGCGGGGCTCCGGCGGGGCTCTGTAAAAACAGTTGCAGCAACCAGGCCGCGCGAACCCGGTGCAATGCCGGGGCGCTTTGGCGCAACCCATATGCCAGGCTTGCACGCCTTGCTCCCCCCTGTGCCCGCGCATATGCAGCCTTGCTATTGACTTGTTTTCTGATAGTTCCAGCCAACCAGCAGCTTTCATGCTCGTCGCTTCAGGCGGCGCGCCTGGGGTGCGTTGCAGGTACTGATCGCTACCTAAGCAAATACAAAAGCTGACATCGGCCCAAGTGAAGCGGGCCTGCTCGCTAAGGCACACATCAAACCATCCCGCGGCAGTCCAACGCCTTGCCGGGTTATCTCGCCTCTTGCCCTTCCATGCAATTTGCCTGACAGGCAAAGGCGTGTCTTCGCATTCAATCGCTACACGAAATAGAAGTCACTAGTTATATCTAACACAAAATTAAATTTAATGTTTTTTAGTTGTTGATCAAATAGCTCTATCGAATTTAGATCAAGTGTGTGCGAATGTACACTTAATGTGAGTAGTCACAAGCAAGGGAGCCGAGCAACATGCCCATCACAACAACTTCATCGAATGGCAAATTGAAGGAATTTATAAAATATAAATTATTTTATTTAATTGCTATTATTGTCGCAGCAACATGCATGGCAGGCGCGCCAGCCCATGCTGCGCTGGTCAATTTCTATAGCGCAACTGGCAAACTCGGGCTCTCGGTGGACGGTTGCGGCACCTCAGCCGATGAGTGCAACATCCGCGTCAACAAACCCAGTGCAACCTCCACCGTCAAGATCGCGTTCCTGATGACGGCTGGAAGCCCCGGAGCCACCTTGGCCGACAACAGCATCTCGCTGGCAGGCCAGCCCATTGCCTGGACCGAAAGCGTTCTGAGCAACGTGATCGGCATCAGCAATTACCGCGCAGACGTCACTTCTGTCGTCAAGCCCATCATTGACGCCGCTGCGGTCGGTCTGTCCAACATCGTCGTCAATGAGTCCGTCGCCACGAGCTTCCGAGTGGACGGCAGTGTGCTCGTTGTGGTGTTTGATGACCCGAGCCAGACCAAGGACTCCAGCGTCCTGCTGAACTTCGGGGCGCAATCATCTGCAGGCGATACCTTCAACGTGACACTGGCAAGTCCTATTGACCCAACCGTGCCGGGTGCCCAATTGGATATGGGGTTGGGAATTTCCTTCGGCTATCAGGAAAATTCCACAAACCAGAACAGCATGGTGCAAATCAATGGCCAGACCCTCACCTCTTCTGCAGGAGGTGATGACGATGGCGAGCATGCCAATGGCGCACTGCTCACGGTGGGCGGAATCGGCGACAGCAATGACAACCCTGCAGATCCGCTCGCATTGGCAACCAATGCCCGCTCCGACGACGAACTGTATTCGTTGCTGCCGTTCCTCACCTCCAGCACGACGGCCATCTCTACCTACACCGTCAACGCGTCCTCGGACGACAACATCTTCTTTGCCTACTTCCAAAGCTCAACCCCGGCGATCATTGGTTCGGGCATCCTGCTGAGCCAGCTGGTGGACACCCACACAGTGGGTGCTACCCATGATGTGCAAGCCGTCATCACCGACACCAATGGCGTCCCTCAACCCAATATCAGCGTCACCTTCACGGTCACCTCCGGCCCCAATGCCGGCCAAACCTTTACCGCAAATACCGACGCCAATGGGAAAGCCAACTTCAGCTACCAGGGAACCGGTGGTGTAGGCAGCGACGCGATCGAGGCATCTTTTGTTTCTTCCAACAATACGATTACCTCCAACGTGCTGAATGTCACCTGGACCGCTCCAGTGCTGCAGATTGCTCTGAGCCAGACCGTGGACACACATGCTGTGGGCACTTCTCATGAAGTACAGGCAGTCATTACCGATGCCAATGGCACACCGCAGCCCAACATCAGCGTCACCTTCACGGTCACCTCCGGCCCCAATGCCGGCCAGACCTTTACGGCAAATACCGACGCCAATGGGAAAGCAAACTTCAGCTACCTGGGCAACGGCGGCGTTGGCAGTGATGCCATAGAGGCATCCTTTGTATCGTCAAACAATACGATCACCTCCAACGTGCTGAATGTCTCCTGGACTGCTCCGGTGATCAAGACACCAGCGCCAGTTCCCGGCCTCGGAGGTTTTGCGCTGCTGCTCACGGCCCTCATCATGGGTCTCGTGGGGGCGTTGATGAGCCGCCGCCACCCCGCACGGTAAAAGCGCCGCCAATATCAATGCAGCAGCTTTCTCTGAGAGAAATCGTGTAGAGATTTAATAATATGAAAAAAGCCACCTTCGGGTGGCTTTTTTATTGAATGCTACGCGCTTGCAAGTTGCGGATTTTCTACTTATTAATCTCGCGCAAACAGGCTTAAGAATTCCTTAAAAAAACTGCTTTTTACACTATCGCAGCCTTTGCACCACAAATATTGACCACCCTTCGCAGGCCCATCCTACAATTTTGGATTGTTCTGACTGAAGATATTGCTGAAGGTTTTTCATGGCTGGCTCCATCCTACGCACGTTGAACTCCTGCCTGGGCGCAGCGCTCCTGTGTGCACTCTCCAATATGGCCTGCGCCGCCGATACAGACAGCCTCAGCGCCGGCGGTGGCTCTGCATTGTCTGGGTGGACATTTGGCTACGCGCCTTATACCTACCACTTCTCTGACGCCAAAAAAGAGCACGATTACGAGCCCGATGACGAGAAACACAAATATGTGTGGTTGGTCAATGCCGAAAAACAGCTCGATGAGCGCCAGGTCGCAGGTTTTGCATATTTCAGCAATTCATTTGGCCAACCCAGCCAATATGCCTATTACGGCTGGCAATTCAGACCCCTGTCTGGCACGCCACAGCTGTTTTTCAAGCTGACGGGCGGCGTGATTCACGGCTACAAATACCCGTACCACAAGAAAATCCCGCTCAACAACAAGAACGGCTGGGGCCTCACAGCCATTCCCGCGCTGGGCTGGAACTTCGACGAACACTGGGGCGGCCAGCTTAATCTGTTGGGCAAGTCTGCACTGATGTTTCAGCTGAACTACTCGATCCGCTGACCACCTCTGGCTGAGGTCTTTTTGATGGTCTGGGTTTGCAAAGGCTCAGCGTCGTTCCCAATGTCCGCCGCGCGCCTGCCAGCCACGTGGGCCACGCACCCATTCGCGGGGTACCCAATGGTCACCACGGTGCGGCGGCGTGGCCCACCTGCCCTCGCGCCACACATAGCGCCCCCCACTCCAATCCCAAAAGCCTCCAATCCAGATCTGGGTGGCCACCGGCGCTACCGCCACGGGCACTGGCTCATACTGCATGGGCGGAGGCGCCTCGGGAGAGATAACCACAGCTCCGGCATTGCCGTAGTAATGCGGCTCGGCAGGCGCCACGACACAGCCGGTCATCAACGTGGCGGCCGCCAGGGCTCCGGCGCAGAGCGCCGCCGAGCGCCAGGGGGTAAGGGTGTGCGACATGGTGCACCTTCAGTCATTGCGATGAAGCCTATTACAAAAAGCCCGCCTTAACGCTGCGTGAGCCGCGCGTAAACCCTTGGTAAAAGCCGCAGCCTACAGACCGGCACCAGTGTCCACATCGCTCTTGCGCACAGCCATTCATCATGAGCAGATGCTACGGCGCCATAAAAAAAGCACTGCCTTGGCAGTGCTTTTGAGAAAGAGCTGGCGAGCAGCTTATTGCGCCTGGCTGTTTTGCAGTGCGGCAACACGCTCCTCAATAGGAGGGTGCGAGCTGAACAGCTTGCCCAGGCCGCCGGTAATACCCATGGCCTGCATGCTTTGAGGCAGTACACCGGGCTGCATACCGCCCAGACGGTACAGCGCGTTGATCATCGGCTGCTTGCGGCCCATCAGTTGGGCCGCGCCGGCGTCCGCGCGGAACTCCCGCTGGCGCGAGAACCAGGCCACGATGATGGCAGCCAGGAAGCCAAACACGATGTCCAGCACGATGGTGGTGATCATGTAGCCAATGCCGGGGCCGGAGCTTTCTTCGTCGTTGCGGCGCAAGAAGGAGTCAACCGCATAGCCGATGACACGGGAGAGGAAGACTACGAAGGTATTCATCACGCCCTGAATCAGCGCCATGGTCACCATATCGCCATTGGCAACGTGAGCCACCTCGTGGCCGATCACAGCTTCGATTTCTTCGCGCGTCATGCCCTGCAGCAGCCCGGTGGAGACCGCCACCAGCGCGGAGTTCTTGAATGCACCCGTGGCAAAGGCGTTGGGCTCGCCTTCGTAGATACCGACCTCAGGCATGTTGATGCCTGCTGTGTCGGCAAAACGGCGCACGGTTTCCACAATCCAGGCTTCGTCCGCATTGGCAGGTTGGTTGATGATCTTGACGCCCATGCTCATCTTGGCAATGGGCTTGCTCATCAGCAGCGAGATGATGGCACCGCCAAAGCCCATGATGAAGGCAAAGCCCAACAGGGCGCCCAGGTTCAAGCCGTTGGCCGTGAGGTAACGGTTGACGCCCAGCAGGCTGGCAACAATACCCAGCACCACCACGACGGCGACGTTGGTCAGCAAAAATAGAAAAATTCGTTTCATTGAGGGGTTTCTCCAATATGGGGAACGCACTGATCGCTAATTGAGGCAAAGTTTCGGTAATTCAAGACCTTACCCGCCTTTTTCTGACATCGACTGGTGTTGTTATCAAGGTTTTGGCAGTCGTGCCGCGCGAAATACGCAAGAGTCATCGTAGAAGGAAAAGTTCTCGCTTTCCTGGCTCCACCCTGGAACACCTAACACTGGCAGTGGTGTAAATGGTTTGGTCGCGAGCGGCGCTGCGTCCAGGGCTTGTGCGATGGCTGTGTCGATATTGTCCCCCAAGCCTGCGGCAAACGGGTGGCAAAAAACATGTGCGGTGATTGGTTTTCTCGGCTGGGTCAGTTTTTCAAGCAGCGCGTGGCCCGTCAGAACCAGTTGCGCATCGCACCACAGCGGCCGCAGTTCCACGAAGAGGCGTCGCCACTGGCGCGCCTGCAGCGCCTGCCACAGCGGCTCCGGGGCCAGCAATACAGCGCCGTTTTCGTCAAACAGGGTGAGCGCATCGCGCAATGCGCCGCGCTGCGCGCCTACGCCCTGCTGTGCAATGGCCTGCGCCTGCCAGGCATTGAGCCGTGCCTTGGTGCGAGGAAAGCGCTGCCAGACAAGACCATTGAGCGCGTCGTGCAGGTGCTCGCGGGTAGGCACGCAGCCGGTGCGGGCAATGTAGGCTTCGTAGGCCTCGCCATCGGGCAGATCGGTCTGCGGCACAAAACGCCGGCCGCAGTCTCCCACCTGGTTGAGCACGTCCGCTACCCGGTTTTCCGGGTTGGCAGACAGCATTTGCACACGCGAAGCCAAGCCACGGTATGGCGCCAGCCAGGGAGCACTCCAGTCCAGAGCCGACCAGATGGACTGCACTGCCGGATTCAAAGCGCTCTGAGGATAAACAGGCCGCCAAGGCACGGCTGGCAAGCGCAGAAACTCATCTTTTAGTAGTGAACTGCCTCAGGCAGTCACGAGCTTCCAGGGCAAGGCTTCGCCCGAGCGCAGGGGCTTGAGCTCTGCTTCGCCAAACGCAAAGGCCTCGGGTGGCGTCCAGCTCTGGCGTGCCAGGGTGATGCGGTCCGTGTTGCGCGGCAGGTTGTAGAAGTCGGGGCCGTAAAAGCTGGCAAAGCCTTCGAGCTTGTCGAGCGCACCCGCATTGTCAAACACCTCGGCATACATCTCGATGGCAGCGTGCGCGGTGTAGCAACCGGCGCAACCAGTGGCAGCCTCCTTCAGCTGCGCGGCATGCGGCGCGCTGTCGGTACCCAGGAAAAACTTCGGACTGCCACTGGTGGCTGCCTTCACGAGCGCCTGGCGGTGCACCTCGCGCTTCAAGACCGGCAGGCAGTAGTAATGCGGGCGAATGCCTCCGGTAAAGATGGCATTGCGGTTGTAGAGCAGGTGCTGCGCGGTGATGGTGGCGCCGGTGTGGCTGTCGCTGTCCTCCACGTACTGCGCAGCTTCCTTGGTGGTGATGTGTTCGAAAACGATTTTCAGCTCCGGGAAATCGCGGCGCAGCGGGATCATGTGCTGATCGATGAAGGCCGCTTCTCGGTCGAACAGGTCGATGTCGCTGCTCGTGACTTCACCATGCACAAGCAGCAGCATGCCTGCGCGCTGCATGGCTTCGAGCGTGGGGTAGATCTTGCGGATATCGGTCACGCCATGGTCGCTGTTGGTGGTGGCGCCGGCCGGGTAGAGCTTGCAGGCCACCACGCCTGCCGCCTTGGCGCGCGCAATCTCTTCGGGCGCCAGATTGTCCGTCAGGTACAGCGTCATCAGCGGCTCGAACGACAGCCCTTGCGGCACCGCCGCGAGGATGCGCTCCTTGTACGCCTGCGCCAAAGCGGCCGTGGTGACCGGCGGCTTGAGGTTGGGCATGACGATGGCGCGTGCAAACTGCTGCGCCGCGTGCGGCACGGTGGTGGCCAGGGCCGCGCCATCACGCAGGTGGATATGCCAGTCGTCCGGGCGGGTCAAGGAGAGGGTGGGGTGTGCGGTGCTCATCCCGACATTGTCGCATCGGTCATATCCCGGTCACATGCAAACCAGAGCATCGCACCTGAATGCGTGCTGCCGAAGTTCTGCTCGAAAGTTAGGGAAGGCTCTCATGAGGTGACTGCAGCCGATGCGTATCATCCATCACAGTGAAAATTAGTCAAAGTTTTGACAAAATGTTCCAAAAAAACCTCTTGCCTGCGATCTTGCTACTGGCGATCGGCGGCACCAGTTTTGCCCAGGCCCCGGCATCGGGCAACTGGGACAAAATCAAAGATACGCACACCATTACCGTGGGCTACCGCCCTGACGGCCTTCCGTTCTCCTATGAAATGGAAGGCTCGAAAAAGCCGGTGGGCTATGCCATCGAGATCTGCCAGGCGCTCATTGCCAGGTTGCAGCAGAGCATGGGCTTGCCGCAGCTCGATATCCGCTACCGCGCCATCAACGGCCAGACTCGCTTTACCGATCTGGCCAGCGGCGATATTGATGTGGACTGCAGCAATACCACCAACACGAAGGAGCGACGCGAGACCCGGCAGGTGGCTTTCAGCATTCCGTACTACATGGCGGGCGTTCGCATGCTCACATTGGGCAGCAGCAAGATCAACGATATGGAAGGCCTGCATAACAAGCGCGTAATTACCACCAAGGGCACCACTTCTTTCAAGACCCTGGGCAGCGCACTGAGCAGCGGCCTGAAGATAGCGCATTCCGAATGCCTGCAGCACCAGGACTGCTTCAACGCGGTGCAGAACGGCACAGCCGATGTCTGGTTGATGGACGACGTGCTGCTGGCCGCCTACCGTGCACAGGCGGCCAAGCCCGAGCAGTTCAAGATCGTCGGCAAGCTGATGTCGATCGAGCCCCTCTCGCTGATGATGCGCGAGAGCGACGCCCGCATGAAGAAGGTGTTTGACGAAGAAATGCGGGCCATGGCGAGCAACCAGGAGATCGCCCGCCTCTACAAGAAATGGTTTGAATCGCCGCTGCCGGGCAAGCGCTTCAACCTCAATACGCCGATGTCTTACCTGCTGACCGACATGCTGCGCTACCCCAGCGACAAGTTCGACAACTGAGAATGTGTCCACGATCTCCTCGCGCCGCGACCATGGCTTTGCGCAGTGAGATGCGCAAACCCTGCGCACCACCCGTCCATGCGCTCCTGCGCGCAGGCTAGCGCCAATCACTCATAAAAAAAGAGCTGCCAGCGCGCTCCTGTCATGAGTTTTGATGATTTTCATCCAAAACCCAAACAAGATAAACGCTGGCAGCTCTGTTTTTGAAGCCGCGCAGAATCAGTGCTGCAGGATCTTGCTGAGGAAGTCCTTGGTACGAGGCTGACGGGCATCGGGGTTGCCGAAGAACTCGTCCTTGCTGCAGTCTTCGAGGATCTTGCCACCCACATCCATGAAGATCACGCGGCTGGCCACCTTCTTGGCAAAGCCCATTTCGTGCGTTACGCACATCATGGTCATGCCTTCGTGGGCGAGACCGATCATCACATCCAGCACTTCACCGACCATTTCGGGGTCGAGCGCGGAAGTGGGCTCGTCAAACAGCATGACGGTTGGGTCCATCGACAGAGCGCGTGCAATGGCCACACGCTGCTGCTGGCCACCCGAGAGCTGGCCAGGAAACTTGTCCTTGTGTGCCATCAGGCCCACGCGGTCCAGCATCTTCAGACCACGGGTCTTGGCTTCGTCTGCACTGCGGCCCAGCACCTTCATCTGTGCGATGGTCAGGTTCTCGGTCACCGACAGGTGGGGGAAGAGCTCGAAATGCTGGAACACCATGCCCACGGTGCTGCGCAGCTTGGGCAGATCGGTCTTGGGATCGTGCACTGCGGTGCCGTTGACCCAGATTTCGCCCTTCTGCACTGGCTCCAACGCGTTGATCGTCTTGATCAGCGTGGACTTGCCGGAACCCGAAGGCCCGCACACCACCACCACCTCACCCTTGCTGATGCTGGTGGAGCAGTCGTTGAGCACCTGGAAGCTGCCGTACCACTTGGAGACATTCTTCATTTCAATCATTTGGATATCCTTTGTATTGCAGCATCAACGGATGATGGCGATCTTTTTGTGCAGACGCTTCACAAACCACGACAGCGTAAAGCAGATGATGAAGTACAGGACGGCAGCAGCCAGATAGGCCTCGACCGGACGGCCGAAATTCTTGCCCGCCACTTCAAAGCCCTTGAGCATGTCGTAGGCGCCGATGGCGTACACCAGCGAAGTATCCTGGAACAGAATGATGGTCTGCGTCAGCAGCACGGGCAGCATGTTACGGAAGGCTTGTGGCAGCACCACCAGACGCATGTTCTGCCCGTAAGTCATGCCCAGCGCCTGGCCGGCATACACCTGGCCGCGCGGAATCGACTGGATACCAGCGCGCATGATTTCGGAGAAGTACGCCGCCTCAAACGCCACGAAGGTGATGATGGCCGACAGCTCAGCGCCAATCGGCTTGCCGATCAACAAAGGCACCAGCAGGAAGAACCACAAGATCACCATCACCAGCGGGATGGAGCGCATGCCGTTGACGTAGATCGTCGCGGGCACCGTGAGCAGCTTGTTGCCCGACAGGCGCATCAGCGCCAGCAAGGTACCAAAGAAGATGCCACCCAGGGTCGCAATGATCGTCAGCATCACGCTGAAACCCAGACCCTTGATGATGAAGTTCTGGATCAGGTCCCAGTTGTAGAACGAAAAATCAAGATTCAGATTCATCTCAGTGGCCTCCCGATCCGCCGGCAGCAATGAAGCCTGGAATGCGGCTCTTCTTTTCAATGAAAGCCATGATGCGATTGATCACAAAGGCCGAGATCATGTACAGGCCCGTCACCGCCAGATAGACCTCGATCCCGCGCGAGGTTTCTTCCTGCGCCTGCATCGCAAACAAGGTCAACTCTGCCACCGACACGGCAAACGCGACGGACGAGTTCTTGAAGATGTTCATCGCCTCACTGGTGAGCGGAGGAATGATGATGCGGTAAGCCATGGGCAGCAGCACATAGCGGTAGTACTGGAAAGTGGTAAAACCCAGCGCCATGCCTGCGTAACGCTGGCCGCGCGGCAGCGCCTGGATACCAGCGCGCAATTGCTCGGCGATACGGGCTGAGGTGAAAAAGCCCAGCGCCAGCACCACCAGCAAGAACCCGGGTACCTGCTTCAATGCGGGGAAGATGGCTGGCACCACGTGGTACCACAGGAAAATCTGCACCAGCAGCGGCACATTGCGGAACAGCTCCACCCAGGCATTGCCAAGACGCACTGTCCACGGCCGGTCTGGCAGGGTACGCAGGGTACCGATGATTGAGCCGACGACCAAAGCGATCACCAGCGCACACAGAGACACGGAGACTGTCCATCCCCATGCAGACATCAACCAATCCAGATACGTGATATCGCCGTTCTTGCCGAAACAGCCCTGCACGACCTGGCGCTCGATGGTGTCTTCACAAAATACTTGCCAATCCCAATTCATAGGACCACCTCTTTTTTTGTCGTTGTAGCAATGTTTGGCACCGGCACGCAACTATCAATTACCAGTACCAACAAAAACGCCCCTCCAAACCGCGGGTTGGAAGGGCGGTACCCGTGAGGTGTGCTTACTTGACTTCGTAGGCTTCCATCGGCTTGTCGTTTGGATGCTCCCACGCATCCTTGGTTGCAGCCGACAGTGGCAGGCCCACCTTCACGTTGTTAGGTGGGATAGGCTGCATGAACCACTTGTCGTACAGCTTGGCCAGCGAGCCGTCCTTGATCTGACGCACGATGGAGTCGTCCACCGCCTTCTTGAAAGCGGGGTCATCCTTGCGCATCATGCAGGCGATGGGCTCGACCGACAGCACTTCGCCAACGATCTTGTAATCAGCAGGCGACTTGGACTTGGAGATGTTGGCAGCCAGGATGGAGCCGTCCATGATGAAGGCGTCGGCGCGGCCCGATTCCAGCATCAGGAAGCTGTCAGCGTGGTCCTTGCCCATGATTTCCTTGAAGGTCAGGCCATCAGCGCGCTTGTTCTTGCGCAGGGTCTGCACCGAGGTCGTGCCGGTGGTGGTCACCAGGGTCTTGCCGTTCAGATCCTTGATGCCGGTGATGCCCGAGTTGGCCTTCACGGCGATGCGCACTTCTTCCACGTAGGTGGTGAATGCGAAAGCAGCATCCTTCTGACGCGACTGGTTGTTGGTGGTGGAGCCGCACTCCAGATCCACGGTGCCGTTCTGCACCAGGGGAACGCGGTTCTGCGAGGTCAGGGGCTGGTACTTGACTTCCAGCTTGGCCAGGCCCAGTTGCTTTTGCAGATCGTCGGCAATGCGCTCCGACATTTCGGTATGGAAGCCCACATACTTGCCATTGCCCAGCGTATAGCCCAGGCCCGACGATTCACGCACGCCCAGGGTGATACTGCCGGAAGACTTGATCTTCGCCAGGGTGTCACCCGCTTGCGCAAACGCGCTACCTGCAGCTACCGCTGCCACTGCAAAAGCCAGCAAATGTTTCTTCATCATCAGACCTCCAGAAAAATCAGTTTGTAGTCACGCGATCAGAGCCCTGAAGACACCAATGCGACAACCCGCGCGCTCGATTGTGCACCGGCCAAGCTAATGTGATGCGATCATGCTGACATATCTTCAACAATTTGAATCCCATCACCATCATCCATAGCATTTTCCAAAGAAAACCCTGAGACCTGGCCTGCAAAAAGTAAGCAATCCGTAAGCATTGCACAGATTGACTGCGCACCGTATTAGAAATTACCCTGCAATTCGGAAAAATAAATAGCGCCATCCACATCAGGAATGGCGCGCAGGATTGCGTGATGCCAGGTAGTCCCACAGGGCCTGCGCGCTGCTTTTTACCGAGTCTCTGGACACTGGTTTTTCGCGGTAGACGCGCACATCCATCTCCACTTCCCATTGCGCCGAGCTCGGGTGGTCGGCACGCACCAGTTTTTTGGCCTTGAGCTCTTTCCTCACCGCACTTTGCGGCAGAAATGCAATGCCATGGCCTTCCATTGCCATGGCCTTCAGGCCTTCGGCCATATCGGTTTCGTACACCCGGTCCAGATAGGCGGGCTCGGGGGCCTGCTTCAGCGCCAGATCGGTCACGCGGCTCAAGTAGGCTCCAGGCGCATAACCCAGAAATGGAAGCGGCACCTCCGAAGTGCCCGGCAGTGGAAACAGCGGCAGGCCGTCAAGCCCCGGCTTGCAGTAGGGCGCCATCGCTTCTCGGCCCAAGCTCACCATTTCGTAGCGTTGCGGATCGAGCTGGATGGGCTGTGATTCATGGTGGTAGGCAATCAGCAGATCGCAGCCGCCTTCGACAAGACGCACCACCGCATCGTGCACATTGAGCGCCATCAAGCGGCTCTTGAACAGGCCGAAATCATTGCGCAGGCCCGACACCCATGCAGGAAAGAAGGTGAACGCCAGCGTGTGTGGCACGGCAAAGTCGATGATGTCCTTGCCGGAGGAGGCATGCACCCGCAGCATGGAGCGCGTGCTTTGCACCGCCTGCAGGATTTCGATGGCCTGGTTGTACAAGGTCTTGCCTGCGGGCGTCAGCCGCGTCGGGTAGGAGCTGCGATCCACCAGGTCTGCCCCGGCCCAGGATTCCAGTGCCTGGATGCGCCGCGAGAATGCCGGCTGCGTGACATGGCGCAACTGCGCCGACCGGCTGAAACTGCGCGTTTCCGCCAGACTCACAAAATCTTCAAGCCACTTGGTTTCCATGCGCGCATTATCCACACGCCGCACGCAGGCCCGGTCGATGCGGCGCATTTTGCGGCGACGCCATGGGTCGCTGCGGCGACGCGTGCCGTGCTTTCAGTGCATCTGCGCAACGTTTGCGGGAAATTCATGGCCTTTCACCCTCTGCAACCGCGCCATAATCAGCGGCAACTGGTCTACCCACCAGACAATTTTTGCTGGTTCAGCAACCGATCTACCCGATTGTGATGGTTCGCCCACAAGGCGGCTCGTGTTCCATGCCTCTGCGTTTTGTCTGGCTCTGCCGAGCCTTTTTGGATTCCGGTTGTTATGACCCCACCCTCCTCCTCCCGTCCGGGCGGCGCCGCCGCGCCTGACCCCTCTTCCCTTGCGCCCGCCACGCCCCCACCTGCCAAAGGCCTGTGGCTGGAGGACTGGCTCACGGTGGCCATCATGGCGCTGCTGGCGCTGATCACCTTTGCCAATGTCATCGTGCGCTATTTCACTGATGGCTCCTTTGCCTGGACCGAGGAAATCTCCGTCTTCCTGATGATTTTGCTGGCCATGGTGGCGGGTTCTGCCGCCGTCGCACGCGATCTGCACATCCGCATCGAGTACTTTGCCGATCGTGGCAACGCTCGCCGCCGCAAGGCGTTTGCCCGCTTTGGCGCGCTGATGGTGGCGTTGCTGTTTGCACTGATCTGCGTGCTCAGCATCCGTGTGGTCTACGACGATTACCGCTTTGAAGAAACCTCGCCTGGCATTGGCGTGCCACAGTGGTGGTATTCCGTCTGGCTGCCGATTTTTTCGGCGCTGATCACGCTCCGCGCGCTCGGCCTGTTCGCGCGCCAGGGCAAGGCCAGCTTTGAAGCGCCGGCGGACGATACCGGCGAAGGCACGGTCACCACCAAGGAGCTTGCATGATCGCCACGCTCCTGTTCATAGGCTTTATCGCGTTGATGCTGATCGGCGTTCCCATCGGCGCCGCACTGGGGTTGGCCGGTGCTGTGGCCATTGCGCTTGCCAATGCCGACGCGCAATGGTTCGGCCTGCTGGCCGTGCCACAGAACTTCTATGCGGGCCTGGGCAAATACCCGCTGCTCGCCATTCCGATGTTCGTGCTGGTGGGCTCCATTTTTGACCGCTCCGGCGTTGCGCTGCGGCTGGTCAATTTTGCGATTGCCATTGTGGGCCGCGGCCCCGGCATGCTGCCGCTGGTGGCGATTGCCGTGGCCATGTTCCTCGGTGGTATTTCGGGCTCTGGCCCTGCCAATGCGGCTGCCGTTGGCGGCGTGATGATTGCCGCCATGAGCCGCGCGGGCTACCCCGGCAGCTTCTCCGCCAGCGTGGTGGGAGCAGCGGCGGCCACGGACATTCTGATTCCGCCTTCGGTGGCCTTCATCATCTACTCGGTGCTGGTGCCCGGCGCCTCGGTGCCTGCGCTGTTTGCCGCAGGCATGATTCCGGGCGTGCTGGCAGGGCTGGCGCTGATCGTTCCGGCCGTGTGGATGTCGCGCAAGCACAAGATGGGCGCGCTGGAGTCGAGCCTGCCGCGCCCGCCATTCTGGAAGAGCCTGCGCGAAGCATCCTGGGGCCTGGCCGCGCCGGTGCTGATTCTGGGCGGCATGCGCATGGGCTGGTTCACCCCGACCGAAGCGGCTGTGGTCGCGGTCTTCTACGGCCTGTTCGTCGGCATGGTGATCCACCGCACCATCGGCCTGCGCGATCTGTTCCCGATCCTGCGCGAAGCGGGCGAGCTGTCGGCCGTCATTCTGATCGTGGTGTCACTCGCCGGTATCTTTGCCTTCTCGCTCTCGACGCTGGGCGTGATCGATCCGATCACCACGGCCATCGTCAACTCGGGCCTGGGCGAATGGGGCGTGATGGCGCTCCTGATCTTGATGCTGATCACCGTCGGCATGTTCCTCGACGGCATCTCCATCTTCCTGATCTTTGTGCCGCTGCTCATGCCCATCATGCAGCACTACCACTGGGATCCGGTGTGGTTTGGCGTGATCCTGACCCTGAAGGTGGCGCTGGGGCAGTTCACGCCGCCGCTGGCCGTCAACCTGATGGTCAGCTGCCGCATCGCTGGCGTGCGCATGGAATCTACCGTGCGCTGGGTCGGCTGGATGCTGTTTGCCATGTTCTGCGTGATGGTGCTGGTGATTGCCTTCCCGCAGCTCGCCCTGTGGCTGCCCGCCAAGCTGGGTTATTGATAAGAACATGCGGAAGCGCTTATCCCAAAAGCGCTGGCCGCTCACTTTTTTGTATCTCAACAAGGAGACTTTCTGATGAAAACCCGCCAATTCCTCGCCACCACGCTGGCCGCAGCTGCTGCGCTCTGCCTTGCTGCCCCTGCCGTGCATGCACAGGGCAACTACAAGAGCGAATACCGCATGTCGCTGGTGCTGGGCACCGCCTTCCCCTGGGGCAAGGGCGGCGAAATCTGGGCCAACAAGGTGCGCGAACGCACACAGGGCCGCATCAACATCAAGCTCTACCCGGGCGTGTCGCTGATCCAGGGCGACCAGACGCGCGAGTTCTCCGCGCTGCGCCAGGGTGTGATCGACATGGCTGTCGGCTCCACGCTGAACTGGTCTCCCCAGATCAAGGAATTGAATCTGTTCGCCTTGCCCTTTCTGATGCCCGACTATGCTGCCGCCGACGCGCTGACGCAGGGCGAGCCCGGCAAGCGCCTGTTTGCCCGCCTGGAGAAAGCCGGTGTGGTGCCGCTGGCCTGGGGTGAAAACGGCTACCGCGAAATCTCCAACTCCAAGCACGCCATCAAGACGCCTGCTGACCTGAAGGGCCTCAAGATCCGCGTCGTCGGCTCGCCATTGTTTGTAGACACCTTCACCGCACTGGGCGCCAACCCCACGCAGATGAGCTGGGCCGATGCCCAGCCTGCCATGGCCAGCGGCGCCGTGGACGGCCAGGAGAACCCCGTGGCCGTGTACCAGGCTGCCAAGCTGTACACCGTGGGCCAGAAGCACATGACGCTGTGGGGCTACATCAACGATCCGCTGATCTTCGTCGTCAACAAGGACATCTGGAACAGCTGGACCAAGGCCGACCAGGACATCGTGCGCCAGGCCGCCATCGAGGCGGGCAAGGAAGAGATCGCCATCGCTCGCAAAGGCATGATCGAGGCCGACAAGCCACTGGTCAAGGAACTGGCCACCAACGGCGTGACCGTGACCCAGCTGAGCCCCGCCGAGCGCGATGCCTTTGTGAAGGCCACCCGCCCTGTGTACGACAAGTGGAAGCAGCAAGTGGGCGCCGATCTGGTCGAAGTGGCAGAAAAGGCCATTGCTGCACGCAAGCAATAAAAGCTGGCCCCGCGCATGCGCACACGCACGAGCACGGGCAGTGCAAAAAAAGCAAAGCCACCGGTTTGCGCCGGTGGCTTTTTCATGCGCACAACAGCGCAGCTGAGCCTATCAATATGTGTTTTTGACGGCGCCGTCCGTGCCCCGGTAGCTGGCCACCAGTTGCCAGGCTGCGGCATGTAGCAGCATGGTATCGGCCCCCACCGCCACAAACTGCGCGCCTGCGGCGAGCCATTTGTCGCCCTGCGCCTTGTTGGTGGACAGAATACCGGGCGCCTTGCCCGCCTTGCGGATGCGCGCAATCGCGCCTGCGATCATGGCCTGCACCTCCGGGTGGCCGGGGTTGCCCACATGGCCCATCGATGCAGACAGGTCGGCCGGGCCGATGAACACACCATCCACCCCGGGCGTGGCGGCAATCGCATCCAGGTTCTTCATGGCTTCCACCGTTTCGGCCTGCACCAGCAGGCACACCTGGGCATTGGCCTCGTGCAGATAGTTGGGATAGGCCTGCCAGCGCGACGAGCGCGCGAGCGCACTGCCCATGCCGCGAATACCCTGCGGCGGGTAGCGCATGGCCTGGGCGAGGTGCGCGGCTTGCTCGGCGGTATCGACCATCGGCACCAGAATGGTTTGCGCGCCAATGTCCAGATACTGTTTGATGAGCACCGCATCGCCCGTGGGCACGCGCACTATCGGGTGCGGCGCGGGTATGCCCGGCGGCAGAGCCTGCGTGGCACTGGCTACGGCCTGCAACTGCGCCAGCGTGCTGCGCAAATCATTGGGAGCGTGCTCGCCGTCGATCAGCAGCCAGTCAAAGCCAGTACCGGCGCTGACCTCGGCTGCATAGCTGTCGGCCAGCGCCAGCCACAGGCCCAGTTTGACTTCGCCTGCCGCCATGGCTTGCTTGAAGGTATTGATCGGGGTTTGCATGGGTGTTCTCCAGAGAGGCAAGCGCCCTGAGCGCAGCAGGGGGCCTTGAACAGATATGGGGTGCGATTATGGGCTCGTGTGGCGCGCCAGTCCGTCCCGCGCGCAACTGCCTCAAAATAAAACGCACCCGGGCTGGGTGCGTCAGCGTAATGGCATCGACTCTCTTTTTTATAGCAACTCGCGCCTGCCAGTCATGCGCCTGCGCTTATTCGATCTTGAACCCGGTGTCCTTCACCACCTTTTTCCAACGATCGGATTCGGCCTGGATCTGCTGGGCAAACTCTTCTGGCGTCGTCTTGACCGGGATGTAGTCGTACTGCTTGAGCTTGGCCAGCACATCGGGCATCTGCATGACCTTGTCGATGTTCTGCGACAGGGCGGCAATGACTTCCTTGGGCGTGCCCTTGGGGGCCAGCAGGCCCGCCCAGGAGCTGAACTCCATGTCCTTGATGCCCAGCTCGTTGAACGTGGGCACATCGGGGAAGGAGGCAGCGCGTTGCGGCAGGATCACGCCCAGCGCCTTGACCTTGCCGGATTTGATCATCTCCACCGCGGCAAACGAATCGAACGAGAAATCCACCTCGCCCGCCACCACGGCCTGCATCTGCGGGCTCGTGCCTTTGTACTGCGCATTGATGAGGTGCGGCGCCTTGATCACATGCTTGAACTGCTCGGTGATCAGGTTGATCATCGCGCTGCCCGACGAGATGGTGAGCGGCTTGTCCTTGTTCTGCGCCAGCGCAATCAGCTCCTGCATCGAATTGACCGGCAGATCCTTGCGTGCAATCACGACAAAACCCACCGTGCACACCTTGGCCACCGGGGCAAAGCTGGCGGCAGCTTCGTAGTTGGCCTTGTAGATGACCGGGCTGAGCGTTTGCGCCCCCGCCGTGTTGAACAGCAGGGTGTAGCCATCGGCTTGCGCACGCGCTACTTCGCCGGTGCCAATCATGCCGTTGGCGCCGCCCTTGTTGTCGATGACGAAGGAGGCCTTCATCAGCTCGCCCATCTTCTGCATCACCAGCCGCGCCACCACATCGGTGGTGCCGCCTGCCGCAAAGGGCACGATCACCCGCACGGGTTTGTTCGGGTAGGCCGCTTGCGCATGGGCCCATTGGGGCAAGCCCGCAGTGGCGGCGGCGCCAGCCAGGGTGGTCAGAAAATGGCGGCGTTGAATGTCGCTCATGGTTTTGTCTCCTAATGCTCGAATGGTGGTTATGGGCCGACTCTGGGCTGATTGTGGGTAGTGCCACCTGCGCTGTCTAATATCAATCGCCAATGCTGTGATACGTATTCGCTATAGCCAGCAGCACCAGCCTGCTACCTGCGCCGCCATGCTTGCACAGGCGACAAGCCGAGCACGCCAAACCCACTAGCATGGCTGTCTCCAATGTGTCTCTTTGCGTCCCTGCCAGAAATGAATTCCGAATCTTCCGCACTCTCGCCACTCTCCCTGCTGCCTGCCACCCAAGAGCTGTTCCGCGCCGACAGCTACCTGCAAACCTGTGACGCCACCGTACTGGCCGTGACCGATGCCGGCATCGTGCTTGATCGGACCGTGTTCTACCCGCTGGGCGGCGGCCAGGCTGGCGACGCGGGGCTGTTGCGCTGCGCAGATGGCCGCAGCATTGCCATTGTCGATACGCGCAAGGCCAAGTCGGAAGACGGCCAGCCCCTGCCCCTGGTGCTGCATGTGCCTGCGCAGCAAGACCATGGACTGCGAACGGGCGACCAGGTCACAGCCGCCATTGATTGGTCGCGCCGCCACCGGCTGATGCGCCTGCATACGGCGTCGCACGTGCTCTGCCACCTGGTGCCTCACCTGGTCAATGGTTGCTCCATCACACCCGATCAGGCGCGCATCGACTTTGTGACCAATGAAGCCGTCGACAAGGACGCCGTGACCGCAGGCCTCGCCGCCATCGTTGCCCAGGCGCTGCCGGTGCAGATCTCCTCCATCACCGATGCCGAACTGGACGCCAACCCTGCCCTTGTCAAAAGCATGAGCGTTCAGCCACCGCGCGGAAGTGGACGGGTGCGCACCGTGCGCATTGGCGGCGACGGTACGGGAGACATGCCTGCTGTGGACTTTCAGCCCTGCGGGGGCACCCATCTGGCCAATACGTCGGAGATCGGCGCCATCGTCATCAGCAAGACCGAGAAGAAAGGCGCCAACAGCCGGCGCGTGATCCTGGCATTTGCACTGTAGCGCACGAACAACGGGCATCTTCAGCTATCGTTTTTACAGCGAATCAACACAGAGAAATTGTGCCCCGGATAAAACCCACAACCAAGGGTAAATACCAGGGCCATCTGTCACATATTTGTAAAAGTTCCGAGCTTATTGGACTCAAAAACGAAACAATGCGTCTTCAATTTAGTGATTTATCTGCATTCGTACCAAAACTAAACTTCATTCCATCGTTAAACAAAACGCTGCAGCGCAAAGACGCACAGCGGGCGATACGGCCGGCCATGTGACCTGCCGCGACTTTGAAAGGAATGAAAAAATGAACGCACGTATTCTCGCTATCGCCGCTACCCTGGCTCTGGGTGCCACCGTTGCCAACGCCAACCCCTTTGAAGGCGACCAAGCCATTGCTGCCCGCGCCACTGCCACCAGCGCCGTGAGCCGCGCCGACGTGCAAGCCCAGCTGGCCGACGCACAGAAGAACCACACCATGGTGGTGCAAGGCGACAAAGTGGCCGTGAACGCCTATGAAATGGGCAAGGGCCAACTCAGCCGCGCTGAAGTGACCCAGGCTGCTCACCAGGCCATGGTCAATGGCTCGATCGTTGAAGGCGAATAATCGTTTCGAAGAACGGATTTACGTTCTCAGCGCTGGCAGCCCACGATTCTGCCAGCCACCCACCGGACGGCGTACACACTCCCCGTCCGGTTTTTCTTTGCCAGATCAACACGTCGGCAGGCTGCTGTTCTTACGAACGGCAGCCTTTTCTTTTGAGCCTTTGCGCAGCTCCCCCTTGCATCGGAACACCGAAAGGGAACCAAACCCATTGACTGCAGCTCCGAGAGGGAGTGACTAACATGGTCAGCGCGCCAGTCGACTAAGCTAGCGCATTGGCCACACGGTTGAACGGCGAGGCATCAGGCTGCGCACGAACCAGCCAGGCATTGGAGCGATTTGGGGTTTTACATGGCATATGACGGCAAGCGCCTGCCTTTGCGGGCGCTGTTTTTTACTCTTCTTTTCATAGCTACCAGCGCTCTGTGGACGGGCGCTAGTGCCCAGATCAAACTTAATATGGGCGGCAGTGGCAACACGGCTGCCATGGACACCCCCGCAAGCAGCAGCAGTGGCGCTGGCAGCTATGTCGTCACCACGCCCCGGGTGCGCGCCGAGCTGGTGGCCAACGCGCCTGATGGCATCGTGCCGGGCAAATCCATCGAACTGGGCTTGCTGATCGAGCACCAGCCGCAATGGCACACCTATTGGAAGAACCCTGGCGACTCCGGCCTGCCCACGCAGTTGGATTGGCAACTGCCCCCAGGCTGGGACGCCGCCGAAATCGCCTGGCCCACGCCGCATCCCATCCGCATAGGCAACCTGGTCAACTATGGCTATGAAGGCAAGGTGCTGCTGCCGGTCAAAGTGCAGATTCCTACCACCTTCGCCGCAGACAGCACCAGCGCCACCGTGCAGCTCAAGGCGAGCTGGCTGGTATGCCGTGTGGAATGCATTCCTGAGGAAGGCAGCTTCAGCCTGGCCATTCCGGCCAAGAGCAGCACCGGCATGTATGCCGCCGACTTTGCTGCAGCACATGCCCAGGAGCCTGTTGCGCTGCAAGGTGAGAGCAGCGCCACCGTGGAAGGCAGCAAGCTGCAGTTGCGCATCTCCGGCCTGCCCGCTGCGCTGCAGAACCAATCGCTGCAGGTACTGCCCGAAAGCGCCAATACCTTGCACCATGCGATGGAAGCAGGCAAGGACTTCACCCAGCAGTGGGACGGCGCCGTCTGGACTGCCACCGTACCGCTGTCAGACGCCCGTGGCGACACACCCGCCGAACTGCCACTGGTGCTGACCACCACCGACCGCACCGCTGCAGGCAACGCCGTTGCCTGGCGCACCGTCGCGCCCATCAGCGGCCAATGGCAAGCCGCTGCCGTAGCGCAAGTCTCGCCCGAGCTGGCTGCCGCATTGGCCAAAAATGCTGAGCAGCAAGGCGCTGCCCCAGCGGCTCCGCCAGCAGCGTCGGGCAGCCTGTGGCTGGCTTTGCTGGGCGGCCTGGTTGGCGGCCTCATCCTGAACCTGATGCCCTGCGTGTTCCCGATCCTGGCCATCAAGGTGCTCGGCTTCGCCGGCCACGGCAACCAGTTGCGCGAGCAACGCATGGCGGGCCTCGCCTACACCGCAGGTGTGGTGCTGTCGTTTTTGGCACTGGGCGGCCTTTTGCTGGCCCTGCGCGCCACCGGAGAGCAGCTGGGCTGGGGCTTTCAGCTGCAATCGCCGCTGGTGGTGGCGCTGCTAGCAACCCTGTTTACCGTGATCGGCCTCAATCTGGCGGGCCTGTTCGAGTTTGGCCATTTTGTGCCCAGCAGCCTGGCAGGCAAGCAGGCCAGCAATCCGCTCACCAATGCATTTTTGAGCGGCGTGCTGGCTGTGGCGATTGCCTCGCCCTGCACGGCGCCATTCATGGGGGCCTCCATGGGGCTGGCCATCAGCATGCCTGCAGCGCAAGCGCTGCTGATTTTTGCCGCATTGGGCATTGGCATGGCCCTGCCCTACCTGCTGGCCAGCTGGGTGCCAGCCGTGGTGCGCTGGCTGCCACGCCCAGGGGCATGGATGGACACGTTCCGCCGCGCCATGGCCTTTCCGATGTTCGCCACCGTGGTCTGGCTGGTGTGGGTGCTGGGCCAGCAAAGCGGCATCGACGGCGCAGCCACCTTGCTGGCCTTGCTGGTGCTGCTGGCCGCGCTGATCTGGGCGCTGACACTGCAGGGCCGCACGCGCTGGGTGCTTTCTATTCTTTTGATAGCTGGAGGTGCTTATCTGATAAGCGCCACAGGCAAAAACCTTTCTAATCCAGCACCCCAGATCGCCAGCGCAGCCCAACCCAATGCACGCTGGCAGCCGTGGTCGGCGGCGCTGGTGGCAGAGACGACCGCCGCAGGCCGCCCGGTGTTCGTGGATTTCACCGCCGCCTGGTGCGTGACCTGCCAGTACAACAAGCGCACCACGCTCAGCAATCCCGAGGTGCTGCAGGCCTTTGACGGCAAGCAGGTGACCCTGCTGCGCGCCGATTGGACCCGCCAGGACCCTGCCATTACAGCAGCCCTCAACCAGCTGGGCCGCAGCGGCGTGCCGGTATATGTACTGTACGCACCGGGCAAGGCACCAGTGGTGCTGAGTGAGGTGCTGAGCGTGCAGGAAGTGGTGGACGCGGTACAGGCGCTGCCAACCCAGGGCTGAGTCTTTCGCTCTGCGGCGCGCCGTAATCAAGGCTCGGGCTCGGCCAATGCCTGCACTTCATCAGCTCGGGCAGACTGGGAAATTGCCTCGATATTCATCACATTGCTGGCGTAGCCACCGCGCGGAGGCAGGCCATCCTGCTGCAGACCCGCGTCTGCCCCATTCAGTGATTCGATAATTTAATAATTTGTCATTTATTGATAAATTTCCTATTCTTTCGATAAGAAACTCTGTAGAAACATCAAAGCTTCAATATTCTTGAGCGATTTGACGCCAGAGTATTCATTTCCGAAAGGGGAGCAGATGAACAAGGTCTATACCAACAAGTGGAATGCGGCGCGGGGCGCCTGGGTGGCATGCTCGGAGGCCACGCGGCGGGCGGGCAAAACCACCGTGGTTGCCTTGGCACTGACTGCGGTGACCACCGGTTCGGCCTGGGCTGTGACTTGCACGCCCGATGCCAATGGCTCCTATTTTGCAGGTTGGGTTCAGCCCGCCCCGAATCCTTACACCAACAACTGCGACACGGTACCTGCAACCACTGCATCCCCGACGGTACTGGCTCCTGCGGCCAGTTGGTATGTATTGACGCGCAGCGCCCTGACAGCCCCCAACGATGTCGTCACCATCGGCGCAACGAATATTTCCTATACCGGCGCCAATGGCTTTTCGGCAATCGGCAACCAATTTCTCACCCACGGCAGCATCAACTTCACCGATGTGACGGCCAACCTGACCAACAGCGGCGGCGGTGGCGGTATCGGTGGCATTGGCACCCACTCCACGGTAGCCATGAATGGCACCAACTTCAACCTGACCTCCAACAGCAACTATACCGGCGGCAACTCCAGCGGCGGGGTAGCGTCCTATGCCGTGCTGGCAGGCTCCTCCGTGGACGCCGCCGAGCCAGCCAGCAACAACGGCAAGTACTCCACCATCACGCTTGACAATGCAACCATCAGCCAGACTACGGCAGGCGGCGTAGGTCTTTTCTCCCAACCCATTCTGAACAGTGGCCTGCGAGCCATCCAAGGCGCTGGTTCTTCCAATGGAGGCAGTGCAGGCAAGATCGAGATCAAGAATGCGCTGAACATGACGTTGACGGGTGGCCGCATCGAAGGCATTTACGTCTCGGGCGCAGGCACCGACACCAATGGCAACGAAGCCGTCTCGCAAGTTATCCTGGGCAACACCACCATCAAGATGGTGAAAACCGGTACCCAAACCACGGACAGCAGCGCCATCAAGGTTGGCAAATCCCGGGCCGTGGGCACGGGCAAGGGCCTGCTTGTCTCCAACGGTGCCTTGAGCATTGACATGGATCCTGCCTGGCAATCTGGCACAGGCCCGCTGCTCGTCCCCTACCAGCCGTACATGAGCCCGGCCATCAAAATGGCCGTCAGCGGCTCGCAATTGCTTGCCAATGGCGCCAACAGCTCCGCCAACATCAACGCCAGCCGCTCCGCACTGGCCATTGGGATTGACGACTGGGGGAGCAATGTGGATTCGCAAGGCATCCAGGCTCTCTTTAGCAAGGCCACCGTCAAGACCCAATCCACAACGGCCCCGCTGTTGATGGCCGACAGCGGCCAGCAAGGCGTGCAGATGCTGTTTGACAACGCTTCCGATCTGACGGCAGCGAGCAATGGCTACTTGATCGACATCATTAAATACCGCAGCTCCACGAATCCCAGTTCCGTGGCGCTGACGCTGGACCACGGCAGTATTGCCAAGGGCCTGACCAACCAGTCCTATGCAACATCGACACTGAATGTGGCGGTGAACAATGCATCCACCTGGAATCTGGTGGAAAAAAGCAACGGCGACAAGACATCCACCTACACCACATTCGGCATGACGGCAGGGTCGACACTCAACGCCTTCAAGGCGGGAGCTGCCGCGTTCGTGATGAACGGGCCGGTGAGCTCGGACGCCTCCACCATCAACCTGGTGGACGGCGCACCCGACGACGTGCTGACCGTGCAGCCCAGCTATACCGGCAGCAACGGCGCCGCGCTGGCGGTAGATACCTGCCTCGCAGGCAGCGGCGCGGCGTCGGATATTCTCCGGGTCGCGGGCGACACCAGCGGCACTACCGTGCTGAAGGTGACGCCATTCACCGATGCAGCCTGCCCCGGCGCCGACACCACCACCACCGGCGATGGCAAAGGCATTCTTGTGGTGCAGGTAACAGGCAACTCCAACGCCGTCTTCTCGCTGGAGGGCGGAGCCGTCACCCAGGGCAACTACGTCTACAGCCTGGTGAAAGTGGGCAACGACTGGTATCTGCAATCGCAGCTTGGCACTGGCACCATCACCGTCGCCAAGCAGGTGAACGCCCCTGCCGATGCGCCCGCCTTCAGCGGTGCCATTCCATTCACGCTGACGTGTTCCACGCCTGCTTTCTCGCAGGCGGGCAGCATTGCAGTCGCCAGCAACCAGGGCAGCGCAGCCCCCATTACTGTCGCCGCTGGCAGCACCTGCGCGGTGGAAGAAGGTGCGTTGCCCACCCCTCCGGCGGGCTACCGCTGGGGCCCGGCCACCTTGCCTGCGGCCAGTGCGCCCATGGCATCTGCAGGCGCGCAAACCTTAACCATCGTCAATACCTTGGTGAAAGACACAGCACAGCCCCGCCCGCCCGCGCCTGTGCCCACCAACACGCCGCTGGCCTTGGGTGGACTGAGCGCATTGATCGGCATGGCGGCATTGCTGCGCCAGCGGCGCGGCCGCAAGCACACCCGCTGATGCGACATTGCCGCTGAAGGCCGCGTG
The DNA here is from genome assembly GCF_014207855.1 of Comamonas odontotermitis. Classification (GTDB taxonomy): domain Bacteria; phylum Pseudomonadota; class Gammaproteobacteria; order Burkholderiales; family Burkholderiaceae_C; genus Comamonas; species Comamonas odontotermitis_A. The sequence goes on from NZ_JACHKZ010000001.1 coordinate 51,346, forward strand.
ACTGCAAGTTCTTCAGCGGCAGGCCGCTTGGAAAAAAGGAGCGTCGCTACGCTCCTTTTTTGCGTCGCACCATTCAACGCCTCTGGCTGGCCAGCCGCCGCACCACAGCCACCAATTGATCGATTTCGTCAAAGGTGTTGTAGAAGGCTACCGAAGGCCGCACCGCAGTCTCTACCCCAAAGCGCCGCAGAATGGGCTGGGCGCAATGGTGGCCGGTGCGCACGGCAATACCCTCGTCGTTCAGCGCCTTGCCCACCTCGTCTGTGGTGTAACCGGCCAGGGTGAAAGACAGCACGCTCGCCTTGCCTGGTACGGTGCCGATCAGGCGCAGGCCGGGAATGGTTGCCAATTGCTGCATGCCATAGTCAACCAGTGCATGCTCATACTGGCTGATGGCATGGATGCCGATGCGCTCCACGTACTCCAACGCCGCGCCCAGGCCCACGGCATCGGCAATATTGCCGGTGCCCGCCTCGAAGGTATTGGGCAGCGGCTGGAACACGGTTTTCTCGAAGGTCACATCCGCAATCATGTTGCCGCCGCCTTGCCAGGGTGGCATGGCTTCGAGCACTTCGCGCCGTCCCCACAGCACGCCGATGCCGGTGGGCGCGAAGATCTTGTGGCCGGAGAAGACGAAGAAATCCGCGCCAATCTCCTGTACATCGACCGGCGTATGCGCAATCGACTGCGCACCGTCCACCAAGGTGGTAATCCCGCGCTGGCGGGCGATCTGCACCACCTCCCTGACCGGCACCACCGTGCCCAGCACGTTGGAGACATGGCCAATGGCGACGATCCTGGTGCGGTCGTTCAGCAGCTTCTGGTATTCGTCCAGGCGGATCTGGCCCTGCTCGTCCACCGGAATCACGCGCAGCCGCGCACCCTTGGCCTGCGCCAGCTGCTGCCAGGGCACGATGTTGGCATGGTGCTCCAGGTGGCTGACGACGATCTCGTCGCCCTCGCCCACGTTCTGCCCACCCCAGGCCTTGGCCACCAGGTTGATCGCCTCGGTGGTGCCCCGCACAAAGATCACCTCGCGCGCATCGGGCGCGTGGATGAAGCGGCGCACCACTTCGCGCGCATGCTCGTAGGCATCCGTGGCGCGGGCCGCCAGCGTATGGGCCGCGCGGTGGATGTTGGAGTTTTCGTGTTCGTAGAAATAACGGATGCGCTCGATCACCTGGCGCGGCTTGTGCGTGGTGGCGGCGTTGTCCAGCCAGACCAGCTGCTTTCCGTTCACGCGCTCGGCCAGAATGGGGAAATCCCGGCGCACCGCGTTGATATCAAAAGGCGGGTGGCGGTCTGCCTGCGATTGCGGGGTTTTGCCCTGCTCGCCATGCGGATGGGGCTTGGCCGGTGTGACAAAACCGCTCGGCAGTTGAACTGCGTGGGCAAAGTAATACTGCGGCGCAGCAGAAGAAGCCGGTATCGCAGGCGCTGCAGTTGCACTGCGCGGCCCGCGCAGATCAATGCCTTCCAAGCCAGAGGCAGGCGCAGCGGCACGGGCCAGCTGGGCCAAGGCCAGCAGGCCATCATCTGGCGCTGGCGTATCTGCCTGCTGTTGTAAAAAATAATAGCTGCTTGCGCTTTCTGCATCAGCATATGCATCGGTTTTGGCATAAGCCGGCACCGCCTGCGGCACGCCTTGCACACTGGCGCCCAGGCGCGGCTCGTAGGCGGGCAGGTTGCTCAGCACACTGTCGGGCACGCCATTGCCTGCCTGCGCATGCGGCAGCAAGGCAGGCGCCCGGTGGGCGAGCGACAGCACGGGCGTTGGCGACGCTGGCAGCAGGTTGGCACCCGGTGCCACGCCCTGCGGTATCGGTGTGCCCGGCACGCTCGGGCCCAGGCCCGCGGGGCTTGCCAAGGGCGAACCCGGCGGCGCGACATTGACGGGCGCCTGTATGCCTGGCGGCACAGCGCCAGCGCCCGGGCGCTCGCTGAACAAGGCGCTGGCCATCTGCGCCAACACCTCAGGGGAAATGGGCGCGGCCGCCAGATCCGGCGCGCCCGTGACGGTGGAAACCATGGCTGCCCCTTCGCTTATTTATAGGTATCGGGGTAATCGTGGTACTTGTTGATTTCCACGTCGTCCAGAACCGCCAGCGCGTCGGGCGTGAGCACGGCCAGCGAGCAGTACAGCGAAATCAGGTAGCTGGCGATGGCATGGTTGTTGATGCCCATGAAGCGCACCGACAGCCCCGGCCCCTGCTCGCCCGGCAGGCCGGGCTGAAACAGCCCCACCACGCCCTGTCGCTTGTCGCCCACGCGCAGCAGCAAGATCTTGCTCTTGCCATCGGCCACCGGCACCTTGTCCGAAGGGATCAGCGGCACACCGCGCCAGGTGATGAACTGGCTGCCAAACAGGCTGACGGTCGGCGGCGGCGTGCCGCGGCGCGTGGCCTCGCGGCCAAAGGCGGCAATGGTCAGCGGATGGGCCAGAAAGAACGCGGGCTCCTTCCACACCTTGGTCAGCAGCTCGTCCAGGTCATCGGGCGTGGGCGCTCCGGTCAAGGGAAAGATGCGCTGCTCGTCCGTCACCTGGGCCAGCAGGCCGTAGTCGGGGTTGTTGATGAGCTCGCTTTCCTGGTTTTCCTTGATCGTCTCGATGGTCAGGCGCAGCTGCTCCTTGATCTGGTCGTGCGGGCTGCTGTAGAGATCGGACACGCGGGTGTGCACATCCAGCACGGTACTGACGGCGTTCAGGTAGAACTCGCGCGGCGCCTCCTCGTACTCGACAAAAGTGCGGGGCAGCTGGTTCTCATGCTCCTTGGCGGTGCATGCCACCTTGATGGCCTCGGGGTTCTTGACCTGGTTGAGCCGGTAGATGCCCGCCTCCACTGGCACCCACTGCAGCAGATGGGTGAGCCAGCGCGGGCTGATGGTGGCGAGTTGGGGAACTGTCTTGGTGGCATTGGCCAACTGGCGTGCTGCCACATCGCCCAAAGCGGTGGTACCGCCCACATTTGCTGTCATAACGCACTCCGTTGTGATCGAAAAGAAGGTTGAGAGATGCCGAAATTGTTGGCGAGCGCCTTGCCGCGCTCAACCGGCTATAGCCGCCAAGTGACTAAAGAGCGGCTGGAGCTTGGCTGCAGAGGTGCTGCATCTGTGCAGACCGCGCCAGGTAATGCTGATGCAAGGCTTCGCCGCGCTGCACCAGGGCAGACTGCGCCAGATCCATGGCGCGCGCCAGCTTGCCCACGGTGGCCAGCGATACCGCGACCCTGCCGCGCTCCACCTCGCCAACGTAAGAGCGGTTCAGGTCTGCGCGCGCCGCCAACTGCTCCTGCGACCAGCCCAACGCTTCGCGCGATTGGCGCACCGCCAGCCCGAAATGCTGAGAAAACCCATTCATAGCGCCGCCTCCGCCGCCAGCCGCACACGCCGCTCGGCCTGGGACACTGCCTGCGCCTGCAACGAAGCCTGGGTCACGCTGGCGCCTGGCGGCACATCCTGCGTCAGCCACACATTGCCGCCGATGACGGCCCCCGCGCCCAGGGTCACTCGCCCCAGAATCGTTGCGCCCGCATATATCACCACACCGTCTTCCACCACCGGGTGGCGTGGCAGGCCCTTTTGCAGATGGCCCTGCGCGTCCTGCTCAAAACGCTTGGCGCCAAGCGTCACCGCCTGGTAAATGCGCACCTTACGGCCGATGACGGCGGTCTCCCCAATCACGACGCCGGTGCCATGGTCGATGAAAAAGCCCGCACCGATCTGCGCACCCGGGTGGATGTCGATGCCGGTCTCGCTGTGCGCCAGCTCCGCCACGATGCGCGCCAAAAGCGGCAGGCCCTGCTGGTAGAGCTGGTGTGCGAGGCGGTGGTGGATGAGCGCCAGCACGCCCGGGTAGCACAGCAGCACCTCATCGACGGTACGCGCGGCGGGGTCGCCCTCATAGGCGGCCTGCACATCGGTGTCCAGCAGATGGCGAATGCCGGGCAGCGTCAGCGCAAACTGGTGCGTCAGCCCATGGGCCTGGCTGGCCGCTTCCGCCAGGTCGCGCCTGCCGTAGCGCAGCTCCAGTGCGATCTGCGCCTGCAGGCCATGCAGGGCAGCATCCAGCGTGTGCGCAACATAGTGGTTTTCGCTCTCCTGCAGCAGATCGTGCGGCCCGAGCCGCATCGGAAACAGCACCCCCTTGAGCTGGGCCACCACCCGCGCCAGCGCGTCACGCGAGGGGAACTCGCGCCCGCCGGGCTCCTGCGTGCGCTGGTGGGCCTGTCGCCATTGCTGGCGCGCCTGGGCCAGCGCGGCGCTGACTTCGTCTATGGGGAAAGAACTGGTCGTCATGGCATGCTCCTCAATCCTGCACCCAGGGGAGATGGTGAAAGCGCCAGCCATCACCACCGCCGCGGTGCTGCGCGGCGTCGATTTCGCCCTCAAACCCCTCCAGCACATTGAAGATTTGGGTGAAGCCTGCTGCCGCAGCCGCCTGCGCCGCCAGCACCGAGCGCTTGCCACTGCGGCACAACAGCAAGGCAACGGCCTCCTTTCCGCCGTGCGCCGCAAGCTTTGACTCCAGTTCGCGCACAAAACGCGGATTGCGCGTCAGCGCCGTGCCGGTCGCCCAGGGCACATGCACGCTGCCGGGTACGTGGCCGACAAACTTCAGCTCCTCGGCCGAGCGCACATCCACCAGCACCGCCAGGTTCTGCTGCACCAGTTGCCAGGCCTGCTGGGGCGATACACCGCCCGCATAGCCCAGCCCTTGCAGTTGTGCCTGCTGCCAGGCGGCTTCCAGAGCGGGCGGAAGAGAGATTTCCAGGGTTGTCATCGCAGTGGCCTTTTCCTTCAAAAGATGGGTATAGCCACCAATTTAGGCGTCGGGCTACAAAACAAAAACGAATAAAAACATGATTACTAATGAATTTTTCGCATACCCAGCCATGCGCGCATGCGTCCCTGGCCTCTAGCCTCCGCCACCAAATGGGTCTATATTGAAACGACGGCTCAGGGGTGGCTCACCAACCGGCCACTGCTGCGCCCACATGCCGCGTTGCGCTTCTGCCGGGAAGCAAGCGCGGAGTCACCCAAGGGCTGCAACGCCCGCCGCAGGTGCGCAACACCGTGTATGCGGCCAGGCAAGACAGCCATCACAAGGAGACCACCATGGCTGTCATCACACACGCAAATCCCCACGCATCCAGCCAGCCTGCTCCCTCAGGCCGGCACGCCCACTTCAGTGCACGGCGCATTTGTCTGGGCATCGTGCTGCTGTGCATCGGCATTGCAGCATTGGCGCTGCCGCTGGTGCGCGATACGCTCAATCTGATCCAGTCGCAAGCGCACTGGAAGCCCCTGGAGCACTGGCTTGCACAGGCTCCGATGGCCAGCTGGCTGATGATGTTTGTGTGGGGCACCCTGGTGCCGGTATCGCTGCTGGTGATGCTGCGCTTTCACCGCAATGTGCTCGGGGTGCTGGCAGCTCTCGCCTTTTCTGCAGTGGCCGTGATCTGGTACATGCATATGCCCCAGCAATCGCAATGCGCTGCCCTGTACAACGACAGTCTGTGGTGTGCGGCCATTGCATGGGGCTACAGCCTGAGCCTGGGTATCGCCAATGCCGTCTATCTGTTTGCCCTGGTGATGCTGCTGCTGGGCGGAGTCAGCTTTGCCGCCATGCCCAAGGATGATGAGAACGAAAGCCCGGCCTGAAGATGCTGCTCACGCCACCCCACGACCGCTGCTGAATGGCGAGCGCTGTCCACCATGCGCTACGGCCTCGGCAGCGTTAAAGGCAGTTTATATAACCTAGGTCAACTAGGTAAAAACCGAGGTGCTCGAAGACCACGGACCGCCATGACATGGATGTAAGCTATGCATTGAAAACAATCGATAGCAAAAAAGGATTCTGACCATGGCTTCTGCAGCGGGCAAAAAAGGCATCCCGGTCGCGTTCCTGATCCTGGGCGCGATGGTACTGGGCATCTTGATCGGCTACCTGATCTACATCGAGTTCCCCGACAAGGGCGCCGCCAAGGATATTGCGGGCTATATCTCCATCGTCTCCGATGTGTTCTTGCGGCTCATCAAGATGCTGATCGGGCCGCTCGTGTTCTCCACTCTGGTTGTGGGCATCGCGCACATGGGCGATGCAGCCTCTGTCGGCCGGGTGTTCTTCAAGGCCATGCTGTGGTTTTTGACAGCATCCCTGGTATCGCTGCTGCTGGGCATGGTTCTGGCCAATGTGCTGCAGCCCGGCAATAACCTGGGGCTGCCGCTGCCCGATATTGGCGCCTCCGCCAATCTGGCCACCGGCAAGTTCACCCTGAAGGAATTTGTGAACCACCTGATTCCCAAATCCTTTGCCGAGGCGATGGCCAACAACGAGATTCTGCAGATCGTGGTGTTCTCGATGTTCTTTGGCGTGGCGCTGTCGGCACTGGGCGAAAAGGGCAAAACCCTGGTGGCCGCGATTGACGAGCTCTCGCACGTCATGCTCAAGATCACCGGCTATGTGATGAAGCTGGCGCCGCTGGCGGTGCTGGCAGCCATGGCCGCCACCGTGGCTGTGAACGGCCTGGGCATCCTGCTCAAGTTTGCCGTGTTCATGGGCGATTTCTACCTGGGTCTGTTCCTGCTGTGGGCACTGTTGCTGGGTGCAGGCTTCGTGTTCCTGGGCCCCCGCATCTTCAAGCTGATTGTGCTGATCAAGGAAGCCTTCATGCTGTCGTTTGCCACGGCCAGCTCCGAGGCGGCCTACCCAAAAATTCTGGATGCCCTGGATCGCTTTGGCGTCAAGCGCAAGATCTCCAGCTTCGTCATGCCAATGGGGTATTCGTTCAACCTCGACGGCTCGATGATGTACTGCACCTTCGCCACCTTGTTCATCGCGCAGGCTTACGGTATCCAGTTGCCCCTGTCCACACAGATCACCATGCTGCTGATCCTGATGCTGACATCCAAGGGCATGGCTGGCGTGCCACGTGCGTCGCTCGTCGTGATCGCCGCAACGCTCAACCAGTTCAATATTCCAGAGGCCGGCCTGCTGCTGATCCTGGGTGTGGATACCTTCCTCGACATGGGCCGCTCCGCCACCAATGCTGTAGGCAACTCCATTGCCTCCGCCGTCGTCGCCAAGTGGGAAGGCGAGCTGCTGCCCGAAGCTGAAGCCGCGGAACTGGCCCGCAAGCTCGATGCCGAGGCTGCCTTGGCGGCGCATCCCCTGCCAACCCCAGATATCAGCTGATGATGCGAAGATTGATACGCTCCAACCCAATGCTGCGTCCGCTGCGCCCATGGCTCATGCTGGCTGCGCTGGCGCCATGGGCCCCTCTGGCAGCCAATGCACAGGCACCCGCCGCTCCGGTGGCGCTGACCGGCACCCTGGCCAAAGTCCACCAGAAAGGCGAAGTGGCGCTGGCCTACCGCCAAAGCTCCGTTCCGTTCTCGTACCTGGATGCGCAGGGCAAGCCGATTGGTTACTCCATCGAGCTGTGCAAGGCCGTCGTACACGCCATGGAGGCGACGGTGCACAAGCCGCTGACCATCCGCTGGGTGCCCGTGACTTCGGCAACGCGCATGGAAGCCATCACCAGCGGCCAGGCCGATCTGGAGTGCGGCTCCACCACCAGCAACAAGGAACGCCAGCAGACGGTGGCGTTTTCGCCCACCTTTTTTGTCTCGGGCACCAAGCTGCTGGTCAAAAAGGGATCGCCAGTGCGCGATTACACGGGCCTCGCCGGCAAAAAGGTGGCAGTGACCGCAGGCACCACCAACGAGAAGACCATGCGCGATCTGTCTGCCCGTTTCCAGCTGAACCTGCAGATACTGCCAATGCGCGACCACGCCGAATCCTTTGCGCAGGTGACAAGCGGCGCAGCCGATGCCTTTGCAACCGACGACGTGCTGCTGTATGGCCTGGTGGCGCAAACGCCCGGGGGACGTGAGCAGTATGCGGTTGTTGGCGATTTTCTGTCCTACGATCCGTATGGGGTGATGTACCGCAAGGGCGACGCCCCCATGGCGCAACTAGTGACGGAAACATTCCAGGCCCTGGCAGCCGATAGAGAGATCGAGCGCCAGTACAACCGCTGGTTTCTGAAAAAACTGCCCACCGGCCAGACCCTGGGCCTGCCGATGAGCCCGCAGTTGAAGATCATTCTCGAAAGCCTCGCGGCTACGCAAGGCGAATAGCCCCGAACCACTCACCATTCAATAGCAATCTGCGCACTGTCTGCTACAGCAGACAGTGCCAATTGCCTCCCCTCCCACACTGAAACCAGGCAACTGCAATCAACAGCGAAATCGGAGGAATTTTTCAATCCGTTATGCTGGCAGCTTGTTTCACTACCGCACGTCCTGCATTCCAAGACAGTGTCAGACCCCCATCCTTCTCGATTCCCTGACAAGGAAGACAAAAAAACCTTTTTGCAAAAGGTGGTGGAATTCATCCACCCGGCGCCAGATTCACCCGATGAACTGATCGAAACCCTGGCCGAAGCCGAAAACAACGATGTAATCAATGCCGACTCGCGCGTCATGCTGGAACGCGTGATCCGGATGGAGGACATGACCGCAGGCGACGTGATGGTTGCCGCGACGCGCATGGACCTGGTGGACATCGATTCCGATTTCGAGACGGTGCTGCACACCGTCATCAACACCGCGCACTCGCGCTTTCCGGTATTCCAAGGCGAGCAGGAAAACATCATCGGCATCCTGCTGGCCAAGGATCTGCTCAAGCTCCAGCGGTCGCCACAGCTCAATATCCGCTCCCTGCTGCGCCCGGCAGTGTTTGTGCCGGAAAGCAAGGGCCTCAATGACCTGCTGCGTGAATTTCGCGGCAACCGCAACCACCTGGCCATCGTCATCGACGAGTTCGGCCGCGTGGCGGGTCTGGTCACGATCGAAGACGTGCTGGAGCAGATCGTTGGCGAGATCGAGGACGAGTTCGATCTTCCAGAGGAAGAGGGCGACATCTTCGCGCTGGCCGACGACACCTTCCGCATCTCGGGCGACACCCCGGTCGAACGTGTTGCCGATGCGTTCAAGGTCACGCTGGAGAGCAGCGACGCAGATGAATCCTTCGAAACCATTGGCGGCCTGATCGCCCATGAACTGGGCCATGTGCCCAAGCGCGGCGAACACATCATGCTGGGTGGTCTGCACTTCGAAGTGCTGCTGACCAAGGGTGGCGCCGTGCGCTGGTTCCGCGTACAGCGGGCTGCACCCGTGTCAGACCCGGAGGCAGACGCCTGACCGCGGTGCCCCGGCACGGGACGCCATACGCATCGCGTATAGTGCGCAAGGCGGCAGCAGACGGTGACGTCGCTGCCGTTTTTGTTTTGACGTAACCCCATCGCTGCCCTACCGTGCCTGCATCCTTTTCGCTGTATGAGACGCCGCGCCGCTTTCCGTGGCTTTTCCTGTTGCTTGCCTTGGTGGCCGGGGTGCTGCAAGCCTGGTCGCTGGCCTGGCCGTGGCGGCTGAGCGGGTATGAAGCCTGGTACGGCCAGCCTCTGTGGTGGCTGCAGATCGCATCGCTGGCCGTGCTGCCTGCCATGCTCATCCGACAGCGGCGAGCCTGGCATGGTGCGCTGCTGGGTTGGGGTTTTGCCACGGCCTGGCTGTGCGCCACATTCTGGTGGCTGTTCATATCAATGCATGTATACGGCGGGCTGGCGGCTCCGCTGGCCGTACTGGCCGTTCTTGCGCTGGCCGCGTTTCTTGCCAGCTATTACGCCGCAGCCTGCGGACTGTTCGTCGCCTATAAGGGCGAGCGCCTGACCCGCGCCGTACTGCTGTTTGCCGCGTTATGGCTGCTGGGCGAGCTGGCTCGCGGGCAGTGGTGGACAGGCTTTCCCTGGGGAGCGAGTGGCTATGCCCACACCGATGGCCCCCTCGCTGGCCTTGCGCCTTTTGTCGGGGTGTACGGCATTGGTGCGGTGGCAGCGGCCATCGCCGTGGTGCTGGGTGGCCTGCGGATACGCCATGCACACCAGTGGCAAAGCTATGGGGCTGTGGCCCTGTTTGCAGCAGTGCTGTGGATAACCCATCAACCGCAACAGGATTCCGCCATCGGCACCAACCGCCCGCCCGTCTCTATCGAACTGCTGCAGGGCAATATCTCGCAGGGTGAAAAATTCCAGCCCAGCTCAGGCATTCCGCAGGCGCTCAGCTGGTATGCAGAGCAACTGCAGGCCAGTCAGGCGGATATGGTGATTGCGCCGGAGACCGCCATTCCCGTACTGCTGCGCCAGACGCCGGACAATTACTGGCCCGCACTGCAAGAGCGCTTTTCCACCGGCAAGCAGGCTGCATTGATTGGCGTGCCCTTGGGTGATTTTGAAGTGGGCTACACCAATTCGATGGTGGGCCTGGCGCCCGGGCAGCCTGCCGCCTACCGCTACGACAAGCACCATCTCGTCCCGTTTGGCGAGTTCATTCCGCCCATGTTCCGCTGGTTCACCGATCTGATGCAGATTCCGCTGGGCGATTTCAACCGCGGCGGTATGAATCAGCCGTCGCTCGCCTGGGCGGGCGAACGCTGGGCGCCCAATATCTGCTACGAAGATCTGTTTGGCGAGGAGCTGGCCACCCGCTTTGTCGATGCGGCCACAGCGCCCACCATCCTGGTCAATGCCAGCAACATTGCCTGGTTTGGTGGCTCGATTGCGATTGATCAGCATCTGCAGATCAGCCGCATGCGCAGCCTGGAGCTGGCGCGCCCGATGATCCGCGCCACCAACACCGGGGCCACCGCCGTCATCAACCACCGCGGCCAGGTGGAGCATGCCTTGCCTCACCAGACCCGCGCGGTGCTGCAAGCCCAGGTACAGGGTGTAGATGCGTCCCCCACCTTATTTGCACGCTGGGCGAGCCGTTTTGGCCTGTGGCCGCTGTGGCTGGCAGGTTTTGTGGTGCTGGCAGGTGCCATGCTGACGCGGCAGCGCCAGTGATTAACCCCGCGGCACCGGGGGTACGCAAGATCACCGATGATGACGGCAACTGCATGCAGATGCATGCCACACAGCCTGGGCATGCGCCATGAGCACTGTTATCCGGGCATATTCGGCGCTGGCAAGCGCTAAATGTAAGTGCTGTTAAAAACGGGCAAAGCGTGCTTTTTTTCGACAAAGCACAGTGCAGCCCACGGCTATGTGTGGCTGCATTTGCGCGATAAAGCTGGATAATGGATGGTGGCAGCGTTTAGCTGCCGTCCGGAAGATGCAGCCATGACTGCGCCCCGGATCCCTGGAGTTGGACTGACTGGATATTCAATGGCTGAATCTTTTTCCTACGAGCAACTGATCGCCTCTGGTGAGGGCAAGTTGTTTACCCCTGAAAGTGGCCGCCTGCCACTGCCGCCGATGCTGATGTTCGATCGCATCACCCACATTGACGAGAACGGCGGCGCGCACGGGCTGGGAAAGATTGTGGCGGAGCTGGATGTCAACCCGGAACTGTGGTTCTTCAAGTGCCACTTTCAGGGCGACCCCGTCATGCCAGGCTGCCTGGGACTGGATGCCATGTGGCAGCTGATCGGTTTTTACCTGACCTGGCTGCGCCTGCCAGGCCGCGGCCGCGCGCTGGGCGCGGGCGAAGTGAAGTTCACCGGAGAAGTCGGCCCCGATGTGAAGCTGGTCACCTACGAGATCGACATCAAGCGTGTGATCAAGCGCAAGCTGAACATGGCCATCGGCGATGCCCGCCTGCTGGCCGATGGCAAAGAAATCTATGTAGCCAACGATCTGCGCGTGGGCCTGTTCCTGCGTGACGGTGACGGCAAGGAAAACGCAGCATGAAGCGTAGGGTGGTTATTACAGGGGCCGGTATCGTCTCCTGTATCGGTGTTGGACTGGAAGCCGTGGAGACTTCGCTGCGCGAAGGCCGCTCCGGCATCCAGCACATGCCTGTGTTCAAGGAACTGGGCCTGCGCAGCCAGGTGGCCGGTATTCCGCAGATCAATGTGGAAGAGTTCATCGACCGCAAGCAGCTGCGCTTCATGGGCGATGCAGCTGCCTATGCGCAGATTTCGCTGCAACAGGCGATCGAGCAATCGGGCCTGAAGCCTGAACAGATCAGCCACCCACGCACCGGCCTCATCATGGGCTCAGGCGGGGGCTCGCCCGCCAACCAGATCGAAGCGGCCGATACTCTGCGCGAAAAAGGCATCCGCCGTGTCGGCCCCTACCAGGTCACACGTTGCATGGGCTCGACCGTGTCGGCCAACCTGGCCACCAATTTCAGGATCAAGGGCATCAACTACTCCATCACCTCTGCCTGCTCCACCTCGGCGCATTGCATTGGCGCAGCTGCCCAGCAGATTGCCTGGGGCATGCAGGATGTGATGTTTGCCGGCGGCGGTGAAGAGCTCTCCTGGGGTCTGGCACTGCTGTTTGACGGCATGGGAGCCATGTCCAGCAAGTACAACGAAACGCCCGAAAAGGCGTCGCGCCCCTACGATGCCAACCGCGATGGCTTTGTCATCGCTGGCGGCGGCGGCGCACTCGTTCTGGAGAGCCTGGAGCACGCCCAGGCGCGCGGCGCCAACATCCTGGGCGAGATCGTCGGTTTTGGCATCTCCTCCGATGGCGAAGACATGGTGGCGCCTTCCGGCGAAGGCGCCGTGGCTGCCATGCAGCAGGCCATCGAGGGGCTGGATGGCTCCATCGACTACATCAACACCCATGGCACCTCCACGCCTGTGGGTGACGTGCCCGAGCTGCATGCGATCCGCAAGGTGTTTGGCAACCGGATTCCACCGTTCTCCAGCACCAAGTCGCTCACCGGGCACTCGCAAGGTGCCACCGGCGTGCAAGAAGCCATCTACAGCCTGATCATGCTGATGAAGGGCTTCATCGCAGGTTCGGCCAATGTGGAAACGCCTGACCTGGCCGTGGGCGATATGCCGCTGGTGACCAAGGCGCGAATGGCCGAGCTCAAACAGGTGCTCTCCAACAGCTTTGGCTTTGGCGGCACCAACGCCTGCCTGGTGCTCAAGCGCTGGGAAGCGGCCTGAGCCGCCCCACAGCCTGCGAAGGCTTCTGTAAAAAAAAGCGCCCTTGGGCGCTTTTTTCATGCAACTCTTTATCATTTTTATAGCTATTGGCGCTTACCAATCAAGCTCCAGCAACCCTTTTTATTCTAAGCCTGCATGCGCAGGGCATACACCCAAGCCACGAGGTGTGCCCAGGTCAGCAGGTACAACAGCTGGTTGAGCCGCTGCGATGGCCCGCCGTAGGCCTCGCTGCCATAGATGCGCTGTTTCAGCGCCCGTGTCAGGCGCAGGAAATCTAATAGCCCCAGGGAGGGCTCCTGCCCGATGGTGCTGGGCGAGCGAGTCTGCATGTATTGTTGCCACCAGCTGCGCAGTGCTGTATCGCCTGCAATCACATGGCGTACCAGGCGCGATTCGATGAGCAGCCACACCACAAGAATGGCCGCCGCAATCGGCAATGCCACTAGCAACAGCGGGAGCCTGCTTTGCCAGGCACTGGGCAACAGGATCAGATAATCGCCCACCGCCAGCAGCCCGGCTGCGCACAGCAGCAATACGCGCCGCAGAATACCCGTCAGGTTGCGCCGGTAGACGGGTGTGCCAATGGGGATGTAGCGCACCATCGCATGCGCACCCGCGTGGTCGATCAGCCAGAACAGGGCACACAGGCCGCTTCCGGTCAGCAAGGCCTGCAGCCAGGGCTGCGTCTGAATCTGCGCAAGCAGTGAACTCCACACAGTCAGCGCTCCCCCTACTGGTTCACCAGCAGCCCGCCCTGGCGCGAAGCCGCACCCGAGCGTTCCAGATCGGCCACCAGGGAGGCATACCAGCCGCTGGCAGGCTGGTCGGCAAAATATGCGGCATGCAGCAAGGCGTAGTACGGCGTGGCCGCCAGCCATGCATACACCTGGGCCAGTGGCATCTGCTGCCATTCCAACAATTTGTATTTGAGCAGCACCTTGGCAGCATAGAGTGCATGGCGCTCGGGGCTGCGCGCGAAGCCCTCCAACCTGCGCCGCGCAGTGGCGAGCGCCGCGCCCACATCGACAAACACGCTGCCGTGCCCTGGCAGCACTACGACGGGCCTCAGCTGCTCGATGACGTCCAGTGTGGCGGCGACTTCGTCAAACGCGGCAATGCCTTCAATTTCTGGAAAAACCACGCCAAAGCCGTTTTCCCACAGCGCGTCTGCCGATATCAGTGTGCGAGATTGCGGCTCGAACAGAATGACCGAATGCGGATCATGTCCTGCCGCAGCATGCACCTGCCAATGCTGCAGGCCCAGCAGCACCTCAGCGCCCGGCTGCAGCACGCCATCGGCGCGGAAATGTGGGCAGTCCTGGCCCGTGGGGCGGTAGGTCAGCTGCGCCTCGTCCCAATCCATCACCGCCTGGGCATGGCCGGGTGGGATGAGGGTCTGCGCGCCTGGCCAGCGCTGCTGCAGCGCCGCGTTGCCGCCACAGTGGTCGCTGTGCAGGTGGGTGTTTGCCACGCACTGCAGCGGGGCGCCTTGCAGCGCCGATTCCACCAGCGCCACGGTCTGCTCGGCATGGCTGCAATAGCCGGTATCCACCACAGCCGTCATCCCGACAACAAACACCGTGTTGTTGGCAGACAGCCAGCCTCGCTCGATGAATTGAAGGCCAGGAGGCAGCGCAACTGCGGGGCTTGGTGGCAATGGATCCGACATAGATAAAAGCGTAACAAATCCGGGTAACAGACTATATCTTGATCAGAGTCTCATCGAATTCATCAATGACTCGATGCCAAAAACTGACTTCCGACCGCGAGCTGCAAGACGCCGCCTGCCCCGCATCCGTCGCAACCTGCCAAATATGCGCATATGGCGGTGGCAGCATCTGCCCTGCACCTGTCAGGAGACATAGACACCCACCAGCGTTGGTCTGGGCGCTTGCCACTCTGCCCTGCCCACCCTACCGGGCAGAACCGTGGTGGAATGGCTGACCAAGGGGCACGCGCCCAAGAAGCATTTACCGGTTCGCAACGGCAGATGCTTTTATTTTGATAGCGTTTAGCACCACACCATCAAGCGCCAGAGCGCCAGAGCGCCAGAATACCGGCTATCCGCTTCAGCGGCGCAAAACGGCCCGCTGTTATGGGGCCAGTGTTGTTTCGCCCGGCAGCAAGGCGTTTGCAGCAATGGTGGGTTGCTCGCGCAGCTTTTCGTACAGCGGGGCAAAGTCGGTCGCCGCGAAATCCAGCAACTGCTGCATGGAATCGATGACGAAATAGGTCTGCTGGTAGGTGTCGATCTTGTAGCGCGTGCGCATGGCGCGTTCCAGCTGCAGTGGCAGGCGGTGGGGTTCGGGGCTCGTTACGCTGTAAGCGAGCTCGCCCGATGAGCTGAGAATGCCAGCACCGTAGGCCCGAACACCGCCCGCCTCGCGGATCAGACCGAACTCGATCGTGTACCAGTACACGCGCGAGAGCAGCTCGCATGCGCCCAGCTCCGAGGCGCGCAAGCCTCCTTGCCCATAGGCCTGGATAAAGTCGGCAATCACCGGATTGAAGAGCAAGGGCACATGGCCGAACAGATCGTGGAAGATATCGGGCTCGACCACGTAGTCGAACTCCTCGGGCTTGCGGATCCAGTCGGTCACAGGGAACTGGCGGTTGGCCAGCAGGCTGAAAAAGGGCACCTCCGGGATCAGGCCCGGCACGGCCACAATCTCCCATCCCGTGGCAGCCTTGAGGCGCGCGTTGATGTCTTCAAAACGCGGAATGCGGTCTTCCGCCCCCAGTGATGGCAAGGCGTCGATGAACGCCTGGCTGGCCAGCCCGGGCAGCAGCGCCTTCTGGCGCGCATAGAGACGGCGGTAGGTATCGTGGTCTGCCTCGGTGTAGGCAGCGTAATCCTGCGCGCAGGTGTAGTCGCTGTTCGCGCGGCTGTAGTCGCCGCGCGGCGGACGGTCGGACTGACCATAAACCACAGGTGCTTGTCCCATTGTGTACTCCTATTTATTTATAGAAGGCCACCATGCACCCGCGAACCGCAAGCGCTCAGTTGGCCTTGATCTTGATGGTGTTGATCAAAAATTGAAACTTACGGCCTTCCTGGCTGACAAAGTGCGACAACTCCTGCAAACGCATGTCTTCGGGCGCAATGCCCATCTTGCGATAGGCATCCTTGAACTGTGGATCGGCCAGCGCCGTCTGGAATGCATAGGCATAGCGCTGCGCATCCTTATCGGGCAGGCTGGACGGTGCAAACACGCCAAACCAGGTGGCCACATCAAAACCAGGCATGGCCTCGTTCACGCTGG
The DNA here is from genome assembly GCF_014207855.1 of Comamonas odontotermitis. Taxonomy (GTDB): domain Bacteria; phylum Pseudomonadota; class Gammaproteobacteria; order Burkholderiales; family Burkholderiaceae_C; genus Comamonas; species Comamonas odontotermitis_A. The sequence continues at coordinate 67,579 of NZ_JACHKZ010000001.1, forward strand.
GCACCTTGGGCAAGGCCACATTGCGATCCGGCGTGGTGACGGACAGCGCCACCAACTCGCCACTGTTGATCAGCGGCAGCGCAGAGGCGAGGTTGTCGAACACCATGTCCACCTCACCACCCATCAGCGCCTTCTGCGCAGGCGCCGCGCCGGCATAAGGGTGGTTCTGCAATTGCAGGTTGGCCAGTGACTTGAACATCTCGCTGGCGATATGGCCAATGCTGCCATTGCCACCAGTACCCATCTTCAGCACACCAGGGTTGGCCTTGATATAGGTCACCGCATCCGATGTGCTTTTGATTCCCAGTTGCGCGGCACGTTCCTTCTTCATCACCAATACGTTGGGAACGCGCGCGACCAGAATCAGCGGCTTGAAGTCCTTCTGCGCGTCATAGGCCGGAGGCGTTCCCAAATAAGGCAGCACCGCATGCGTTGCCACCGCACCCATCACCACCAGATTTTCCTGGGGCTTGGCATGGGCGATCAGGGCGGCGCCCGTGGCACCGCCCGCACCAGGCTTGTTGGTAACGGTGATGTTGCCCAGCGCCTGCTTGGCACCCTGGGCCAGCATGTGGGCCGAGGTGTCCAGCGGACCGCCGGGCGGATAGGGCACGACAAAGGTCAATGGCTGGCCGGCATTCTGGGCCAGCGCGCCAAAAACCGAGCCACACAGCAGCGCGGCGAATACGAGAGAGCGTTTCACAATGTTTCCAATGTAACTATGTTGAACGCCCCGGAGTATAGAGAGAGTAGCTACCGCCCGCCAGAAATCCTTACAATAAACTTACAAAACGCCACGGCGCATCTGGTCGAGTTCGATGCTTTCGAACAGCGCCTTGAAGTTGCCGTTGCCAAAACCATCGTCACCCTTGCGTTGGATGAACTCAAAGAAGATCGGGCCGAGCTGGTTTTCGCTGAAGATCTGCAGCAGCAGCTTGCGGCCTGCTCCATCCACCAGAATCTTGCGCTTTTTCAGCTCCGCCACATTCTCACCATGGTCGGGCAGGCGCTTGTCGATCAACTCGTAGTAGGTATCAATGGTGTCCAGCAGGCGCACACCTCCGGCGCGCAACTGATCCACGGTGTCGTACAGATTGTTCGAGCCCATGGCAATGTGCTGAATACCTTCGCCGTTGTACATATCGAGGTACTCCTGGATCTGTCCAGCCTTTTCCTTGCCCTCTTCATTGATCGGGATACGGATCTTTCCGCAGGGGCTGGTCATGGCCTTGCTCTTGACGCCGGTCACCTGACCTTCGATGTCGAAGTACTTGACTTCGCGGAAGTTGAACAGACGCTCATAGAAATCAGCCCACTCGTCCATGCGGCCACGGTGCACGTTGTGCGTCAGGTGATCGATATAGGTCAGGCCAAAACCCTTGGGGTTGAGCGCTTCCTCGGCCGTCACGCCAGGCAGCGGCTCAAAATCCACGTCGAAAAAGCCAATATTGCCGATATCGCCTGGCTGCGCGCCGTTCTTGCCGCGCCAGCGGTCCACCAGATAGATCAGGCTGTCGCCAATGCCCTTGATCGCGGGAATATTCAGCTCCCCGGGGCCAGCCTGGCCAGCATAACCCCAGGCGCCCAGGTTCAACGCGCGCTCATAGGCCGCCTTGGCATCCTGCACGCGGAACGCAATGGCGCACACACTGGGGCCATGCAGGCGGGCAAAGCGCTGCGCAAAGCTGTCGGGTTCCGCATTGATGATGAAGTTGATATCGCCCTGGCGGTACAAGGTGACGTTCTTGTGGCGATGGCGCGCAACGGGCTTGAAACCCATCGACTCGAACACCTTGCCCATGGCCACCGGATCGGGTGCAGCGTATTCGATAAACTCGAAGCCATCGGTGCCCATGGGATTGTCCCAGGTGGTGAATTCGATGGTCTGGTGGGGGGTAGCGGCTGTCATCGCAGGTCTCCAGTGAATTGTCTTTGAGAGGGGCGCAAAGGGCATTTCCCCTGCGCTGTTAACAACGCACTGTACCGATTTTGACCTGCATGTTTTTGGCGATTTGAAGCCCAATTACCCGAATTTCATCCGTTTATTTGCACGCAAAAAAGATTTCATGCAATAAAATTGCTTAAATCTCACAGCATTCGCTGTTGCAGTGCAATATCGCCGGTTTTCCACCTGCCTCCGCCATGACTTCCACTCCCTACCCTCTGGACAAGCTCGACCGCGCCATCCTCCAGCGCCTGCAGCACAACGGCCGCGAAACCTATGACGTGATTGGCGAGCAGGTAGGTCTCTCGTCCAGCGCCGTGCTGCGCCGCGTCAAGCGGCTGGAGGAAATGGGCGTGATCGAACGCTATGTGGCCCTGGTCAAACCCGAATCGGTGGGCTTGTCGATGACGGCCTACCTCAATGTGCGCCTGGAGAAATTCACCGAGGCGAGCAAGCGCAACCCGCTGGACCTGTTCCGCGCCAGCGTGCAGACCTGGCCGGAAGTCGTGGAATGCGTGGCCCTGACCGGCGACATGGACTACCTGCTGCGCGTGGTGGTAGCCGACATGGCCCACTACAGCCGCTTTGTGATGGACACCCTGCTGCGCCACCCTTCCGTACAGGATTGCAAAACCAGTTTCGTGCTGGACCGCGTCAAGGTCACCACGGCCCTGCCGGTGCAGCCGGGCCTATCGTCCTAAGAACGTGTTTACGATCTCTAAGCAGCCGCGTTGGAGTGCAATCGGGAGGAGTTCGATGCGATGGGCCACAGCTTGCACCGGGGTGCAAGCAAGGGCCAGCGCACAGAAATCGCCCGATTTCACTCCAACCCGTAGGGACAGTGGTTTTGGGGGCGCCCGGCTAGGGACGCCCGGTCAGGGGCGCCCGGCTAGGGGCGGTCTGCGTCGTTGCAAATCCTCGCAATAGCCGGGCTATTGCTGCGGTATTGCGCCGCTAGGCGCACCCCTCGCATCCCCTCCCTAGCCGGGCGCCCCGCAACGCCACTGTCGCGGCGCGAGGAGATCGTAAACACGTTCTAAGGAACTGCGCACGCAGGCAAGCTGTTCCGACGTTACTTTCTCTCCCGCACTTTGTTTGAGCCAGCGCAGTGTTTGCCCTGTACCCTGACCTTTGTTGACAAGCCCGCCCTATGGCACCAAAAGGCTGCAAAGCCGCGCCAATGCTGGCTTCAATATCCTTTGTAAGCGGAGGGTAAGGTTTTTTGGCAGTATATGCTGCACTGCAACATGATTGATAATACACGGGTTAACCCGTATATTTGCATCATGATCACGACGAAAGAATGGTTCCCCTCATCCGTTGCCAACGGCATGATGGCTTTTTTCCCCTTCTTTGGCCGTATGGGCAATGGCAACCAGCAGAACCCTGACGGCAAGAAGCGCAGCACTTCTTCCTCTATGGTTCCGATCCGCGCCCTCAGTGAACGACACCGTCCTCGCATCCTTGCCCACTTGCTGAGCCTGGACGAGCACGACCGCTACCTGCGTTTTGGCTATGCCGCCAGCGACGCGCAGATCCAGCGCTATGTAGACAACCTGAATTTCGAGCGCGACGAGATTTTCGGCGTGTACAACCGCAACCTCAAACTCATCGCCATGGCCCATGTGGCCTATGCGCCAGCATCGTCCGACATGGAAAGCTGCGCCGAGTTCGGCGTGTCGGTACTCAAGACGGGCCGCGGTAAAGGCCTGGGCAGCCGCCTGTTTGAGCGTGCAGCCATGGATGCACGTACCAAGGGCGTACACCTCCTATTCATCCACGCGCTCTCGGAAAACACCGCCATGCTCAAGATCGCGCGCAAGGCAGGAGCAACGGTGGAGCGTGATGGCTCCGAATCCGAGGCCTACCTCAAGCTTCCTCCCGCCCGCCTCGACACCCGCATGGCCGATCTCGTGGAAGACCAGATGGGCGAGATGGACTACCAGTTCAAAAAGCAGGCCCGCCAGTTCTGGGATTTTCTGGCCACTGTGCAAGAGGTGCGCCGGGATGTACAGGAAGGCCGCCACAAGTCAGGCCAATAAGCCATAACTCCTAAAACAATAGCTGCTGGTGCTCATCTGCTAGGCGCCAGCAGCTATTTTTTATGAATGTGACACGGCATGGTCTTCCCTGCATTGGCAAAGGCCAATAACCAGTCGGCACGTTCATCGTTTTCCCGAGTGCCTGGCATTGCTCTCTTCTGTGAAGCGCAAATAAGAAACATTTAGTTTCAAATAAATACAACTTCAAGACCCTTTACCGCTGTCCACCTGACTACATTGTGATTCCTCATAGGTTTAATTACATCATTTTATGGTGTTAACTAGGCCTATCACAAAGATAAATTACCAGGAGACAACATGGCGGTAGCCTATCCCTTCCCCCGTCCGCGCCACAAGCGGGCACCTCAGTGGCATTCCATCCAGCGCGCCATTTTTGTAGCGCTGGCTCCTGCGTGGGCCGCATCCGCGACTGCACAGGTCTATACCAATTACGACGGCAGCCCCAATACCGATCTGGCTGCAGCCGCCCAGACCTGGGCCGACCACGGCGAGTTCAAAGGCGATTGGGGGCTGGGGGCCATGAACGCGCAATTTGCCTACGCGCGTGGCTTTTCGGGCAAGGATGTGAAGGTGGGCTCGGTCGATTCCGGCCTGCGGCTCAACCACGTCAAATTTGTCAACCGCGACCCGGTCGCCATCACCATCTCGGGCACGTATCTGAACAGCGGCTATCTTGTGCCGCCCACCCGTAAAGGGGCGTGGAATGCGGGCGACGCTTTCAACGTGAATGGCGCCATCAACTACGACTTCACCAAGCCCTCGGCAGAGCGAGTCAACGACAACCACGGCAGCCATGTCTCGGGCACCATTGCAGCGGCCAAGACAGGCGATGCAACCAGCATGATGGGTGTGGCCTTCAACAGCAAGTACTACATCGCCAATACCAATGGGGCCGACGCCGCAATCTACGGCTCCAACATGGATTACAACTACTTCAAGGCTGCCTACGGCGACCTGATCGCGCAAGGCGTGCGTGTCACCAACAGCAGCTGGGGCAGCCCCGGCACGACACGCGACACTTCGACGCTCACCAGCCTGGTGCGCAACTTTGGCAAGTATTTCCTGGCCACCCACGCGCGGCTGGAGCCCGATGCGAAGGACAAGACCTGGCTGGATGCGGTCGTTGACGTCACCCGCGGAACCCAGGCGCTGCAGGTGTTTGCGGCTGGCAATACACAGTACCCCAATGTCAACCTGCGCTCGGCGGTACCGTTCTTCAAGTCCGATATCGAAGCCAACTGGATCGCCGTGCCGGCACTGGCCAACACCGCTCCGCTGACGCTTGCCTCGTTTTCGCAGCACTGCGGTCTGGCCAAATACTGGTGCGTCTCCGCTCCAGGCAGCGGCATCCGAAGCCTCAGTGCGATCACCGAGGCCACGCAGACCACCGCCTACGCCAATTCCAGCGGCACATCCATGGCCGCCCCCCACGTGACCGGCGCGCTGGGCGTGTTGATGGAGCGCTACCCAACCCTCTCCAACCAGGCCGTGCGTACCGTGCTGCTGACGACCTCTCGCCACCTGGGCGATGGCCCTGAAGATGTGCCCAATGCGCGCTTTGGCTGGGGTGTGCCAGATATGGACAAGGCCATGTCCGGCCCAAGCCAGTTGCTGGGCACCTTCGAGGCCCAGATTGCCGATGGCGCGACAGATGTGTGGACCAATCCGATCAGCGAAGCCGCCCTCAAGCAACGCAAAATGGACGACCAGCAGGAAATTGCCGACTGGCCCGCCAACCGCGATCTGCTGCAGAAAGAGAAATTCAGCATTCCAGCCATCACGCCCGAAGTGTTGGCTGGCTACGAAAACGCGCTGGTCAAGCTCAAGGCCATATTCGATCTGCCAGCAACGCCAGCCTCTGCCGCCGACAATCTGCGCAACGAGTTGCTGGCCGATGTGACCTACGGCAAACCGTTGCTGGCAGCACTGGAAGACCAGAACCTGTACCCCGACTGGCGTACCAATGCCACGTTCAAAACCACCTACGACAAATTTATCAACGGACGGGACCTTGCTGCCATGGCGGCTTATATCCAGTCCTACGCCAAATACAACAACATCAGTGTGGACGCAGGCCTTGCCGCTTGGCAGGCCCGTATCGACCAGTTGGCCGCCAAGACCGATGCAGATTACGTGGGCACACTGGCGAAGACCGGCGCGGGCAGCCTGACGCTGGCCGCCAATGCGACCCACACCGGAGGTACCCGCATTGATGCCGGCAGCCTGCGCACAGGTGTGGAGACCGCATTGGCCACCAGCCAGATCGCCATTGCGAGCGGAGCAACCCTCGACATCACGGCCAGCGGCAATGCAAGCGTTGCGGGTATCCGCAATGGCGGCACCGTCAATCTGGCAGATGGCATAGCCGGCCAGACCTTGACGGTGAACGGCCCCTGGGTGGGACAACAAGGCACCGTCAAGCTCGATCTGGCGCCTGCTGCCGCTGCCAAAAGCGCTGCGGCCACCACCAAGGCCGCCGTCGTGCCGGATACGATCGTGATCAATGGCGCTGTCAGCGGCCAGACCACGCTGAGCCTGTCCGGTCTGCAGAATATCGACCCGGTCACCCTCAACGGACTGCAACTCATCAAGAGCACGCAACCGGTGCCCGCCAACAGCTTTGTGCTGTCCGCACCGTTGGTGATCAACGGCCAGACCTATGCCCTGCAGTCCAGCCAGGATGGCGGACTGATGCTGGCTCTGGTCACCACGCCGCCAGCCACTGCCACTGCCGTGCCTTCGCTGGGCACCTGGGCGTTGGGTATGCTGTCTGCATTGCTGGCAGGGTTTGCTGCGCTGGGCGCGCGCCGCCGCCGGGCCCAGGGTTGAGAGGCGCCTCTGCGCCCACCCATTGAACATAGATTGATTCAGGAGACTTTGATGCACATTCGCACATCCCTGGCCCTAGCGGCAACGCTGCTGGCATCCACGGTGACCCATGCCGAAGGCTTTACCGCCTATTTCGTACAACGTATCAACAATGGGCAGTTGTCCAAGCAGGTCACCTGCGAAGTGCTGTCCATGCCCAACCCCACGGGCCTGCAGGGCGCCATCACCGCCAAGGACCAGGCCGTTGACTTTGACGGCAAGCCACTGTCTTCGGCTCTGCTGCTGGGCGACGGCTTTCCCGTAGGCGCCGATTGGGACGCAGCCAAAGGCTGCAAAAACAATGGCGTACCCCAGCCCGTACCCACGCAGCTGAGCAAAATTCCGGCAACCACCAAGTAGCGCGAACGCAGCGGCACCCGTGCCGCATCACCACTACGCATATAAAAAAGCTGCCAGCGCCTCTGTCAAGGGCGCTGGCAGCTTTGTTTTCTGCAACACCACTGCCGCTCTATCAACGCTGCGGCATGTCCTCTTCGGTGTAGCACAGGCTTACCGTTGCGTCGCCAGGAATGGCAGGCATCGTGGCATTCCAGCTTTCCCAGGCAAGCAGCATGCTGGCCAGGCGCTCTGGCATCACGGCGGCCAGGTTGGCGCGCTCGCGCTCGTCCGCCTTCAGATTGAAGAGATAGTCGATGCCATCGACGCGCAGATACTTCCAGTCGCCATGGCGCATGGCACGCTGGCCGCGGTGGTTCATGCGCCAGAACAGCGGGCGGTCATTGCTCCACAGCGGGTCTTCCAAAAGCGCCACCAAGGATTGGCCATCCAGCGGATAGTCCGTATGGGGCTTGGCGCCACCGATCTGCAGCATGGTTGCGCTCCAGTCCATGGTCATGCAGGTCTGGCGGCTTTGGCTGCCCGGCGCAATCAGGCGCGGCCAATGCGCCACCCAGGGCACGCGGATGCCGCCCTCGGTCAGGTCCATCTTGCCGCCCACCAGCGGCCAGTTGTCTGAAAAGCGCTCGCCACCGTTGTCGCTGGTGAAGACAATCAGCGTGTCCTCCAGCAGTCCCTGCGCCTGCAGGCCCGCCACGATGCGGCCGATGCCCTCGTCCATGTGGTGGATCATGCGGCGGTAGGTATCCACGCTGCCACCGTGCAGGTGGTAGATGGCCTGTTGGTTCTCCACCAGCTCGCGCGAGAGCGCTTCGTCGTCGCGCGTCTCCCATGGCCAGTGCGGCGCCGTGTAATGCACGCTCAGGAAGAAAGGCGTATCGCCCCGTGCGCCTGCTGCCATGCGCTCGATGTAGTCCAGCGAATAATCGGTGATCAGGTCGGTCAGGTAGCCTTGCTGCGCACGCTCGGCCTCGCCAAACCACAGATCGTGCTGGCCGTTCGCGCCGCAATGGGTGAAGTAATCCACACCGCCCGACATGGGGCCAAAAAACTCTTCATACCCTGATTTCAATGGGCTGAAATGCGGCGGATAGCCCAGATGCCACTTGCCCATCAGAGCAGTGCGGTAACCGGCTTCCTTCAACAAGGAGGGCAAGGTGGGCATCTGGGGTGGCAGGCCCAGATCCGGGTTGCCGCGCGTTGCCGTGCGGATAGGTTCTTCCAGTGCCCCGCGCAGCCGGTACTGGTAGCGCGCCGTCATCAGCGCAAAGCGCGTGGGCGAGCATACGGGCGAGTTGGAATACCCCTGCGTGAGCAGCAAGCCAGCCGCTGCCAGCGCATCGATGTTGGGAGATACGGCGCCAAAGCTGGCATCGCGCCCGCCATAGCAGCCCAGATCGGCGTAGCCCAGGTCGTCGGCCACGATAAAAATGATATTCGGTCGTTTCAACACAGCATTCAGATCAAATCAGCCGTCCGCGCACCCCTGGTGGGTGCCTGACGTTCAAAAACAATAGCAATCAGCACCCATCTCCAGAGACTGGCCTCCAACGCCTACGGTATGGCTCTCAATATCTCCATCAAGGCTTGTAGCCAGATGCCTGAATCACTGGAGCCCACTGCTGCTTGTAAGCAACCAGGCGCTGCTGCGTCTGCGCCATGTTGCTGACCACCGGGTCCAGGTAGTTGGCTGCAAACTGCTTGTGCACCTCTGGATCCTTCATCACCTTCTGGATTGCATCGCCATAGCGCTGTACCTGCGCTGCTGGCATCGCCTTGGGGGCAAAAAAGGTGTTCCAGCCTGCAGCGGCCAGATTCACGCCCGCCTCCTTCAAGGTCGGTACCTGGGGCACGGCAGCGTTGCGCGCATCGCCGCTCACCGCCAGAATGCGCAGCTTGCCCGCGTTGTGCTGCTGCACCAGGGTATCGAGCGTATCGACCGCCACCGGCACCTGCCCACCCATCAGATCGGTCAGCAGCGGCGACGAGCCTTTGTACCCCACGGCCTCGGCCTGCACACCCGCCTGCTGGCCCAGCATCAACGCAAAAAAGTGCGGCAGGCTGCCTGTCGCGGGCACACCGATGTTGGCCTTGGCCGGATTGGCCTTGAGCCACGCCAGCAGATGCTGCATCTCCTTGACCGGAACGGCGCTTGACACCGCCACGCCAAACACATAGCTGTTCACCTCGCTCACTGCCACAAAATCCTTGTCGGCGTCGTAGCCCAGATCGCTCACCACCAAGGGCGCCACCACCATCACAGCGGGGTTGGCCAGCAACAGCATCGGCTGGCTCGCCGGGGCATTTTTGACGTACTGCGCCGCCACGCGGCCCCCTGCGCCCACCTTGTTCTCCACAACCACGCTCGCGCCGATCTTGGCCTGCAGCTTGTCACCCACGATGCGTGCCACGCGATCCGTCGCGCCGCCGGGCGGGTAACCCACGATGATGCGCAGCACCTCCTGCGCCTGTGCGGGGGCGGCCCACAGCGCAGCCGTAGTGGCCAGAACAGGCGCTGCGGCCCATGCCGCCGAGCGGCCGAGAAATTGACGGCGTTGAACCATGGGGAAACTCTCCTTGAATCGTTACAGCAATGCTGCTTGGAGCCACTACCACAACCCTTGATACGTCGTTGCTTCGCCTTGTCGTACGTCTGTACTGCCCGCGGCTTCGCGCCTCGTCTCAAACGCAAATCTACGATTTGCTGGGTTGTGCTAGTTGCTCTTATGTTGCCGAGGTTTTGATGACTGGCGGAAATAAGCTTGTGCCACCCGCTGCAGCTCGGTCGTGTTACCTCAATATAAAAAGCACAGGCACAATTGTTCTAATCAACTGTTCACAGGATTTACCCGCATGCCGCGCCTGCCGCAGCCCGCCACCACCAGCACACCAACGCTCGCCAATCCGCAGCAGCCGGGCGATCTGTTGATGTACCGCCTGCACAAGCTCTCGTCCGCTGCCGGGCGCCTGGTCACCCGCATGCTGGAGCGGCGCTATGGCATCACCCGGCGCGAATGGGGTGTGCTGATGTGGCTGGCGCGCGTACCGGGCCTGTCGCCTTCAGAGCTGGCCGCGCACCTGGAGCTGGACCGCGCACGCATCTCGCGTGCCATCGCATCCATGCAAGCCAAGGGCCTACTGCACAAAGAGACAACCAGCGCCAATCGCCGCAGTGCCGCGCTGCAGCTGACTGCTGCTGGCCAGGCCTTGCACGACGAACTGCTGCCGCAAGTGCGTGCCATCAACCTGCAGCTGCTTGCGGCGCTCGATCCCCAGCAGCAGCAACAGCTGGAGCGCAGCCTGGAGTTGTTGCAAGCGCAGGCCAGCGCATTGGAGCATGGCGATGACGCGGACACCCGCGCCATCTATCCGCCCCGCCAGTCCGGCAAGCGGCAGTAATCCACTATTAAAATATGAGCATCTTGCGCCCACCGGTCATACACGATCGGGGCATCCCCATCGCAACAAGAAGATGAACGACTATCTCAAGGTACTGGCGCTGTCCTCGGCCATCTCCGTGCTCACGCCTGCCGCACTCGCCAATGCGGGCACTGCCGTTCAGCTCGTCGATGCCAAGCAAAGAACCATTGCCTTTGCGGCACCTGCCCGTCGCATCGTCTCGCTGCAACCGTCGTTCACCGAGGCCATCTGTGCGCTGGGTGGTTGCGACACATTGGTGGGTGTAGACCGTTTCTCCACCTGGCCGCAGCAAGTGGCCCTGCTGCCCCAGGTAGGCAGCCTGCGCGACCCGGATATCGAACGCATCGTAGCCCTCAAGCCCGATGTCGTGCTGGCGCGTCCCGGCCACAAGGTGGACGAGCGCCTGGAGAGCCTGGGAATCAAGGTGCTGACACTGAACGCCCAGACCTACGAAGACATGGCGCGCGAGCTGGAAGTACTGGCCACGCTGCTAGGTCGGCCCGGCGCTGGCACACGGCTGTGGCAGCAGATGCACGAGCGCATGGCGTTGCTGCGCAGCGAAATGCCCAGACAGTGGCAAGGCAAAAAGGTGTATTTTGAACTGCACAGCGGCATGGCAGCTGCTGGCGAAGCCTCGTTCATCGGCCAGACGCTGCATGGCCTGGGTCTCGTCAATATTGCCGGGCGCGATCTGCCCATGTACCCCAAGCTCGGCCCCGAATACGTGGTGCGGGCCAACCCCGACGTGATCATCACCATGGCCGACATGCCGGTGCCGCCCCCCAAGCGCCAGGGCTGGAGCAGCATTGCCGCGTTGCGCAACCAACGCTATTGCCGTATTCCCAATGCGGAGTTCGATGCACTCGTGCGCCCCGGCCCGCGCATTGATGAAGCAGCGCGGCGCATCGTGCAGTGCCTGCGGCAATTGCCTCTCCCTTAGGTACCAAGCGCAGCACCCAAGATGGTTGCTGCCCTCTTTCAAAAAGGCTGTAAGCGCACGGCGCTGTGCCAGGCTTGGGCCAGCCGCTCTGCCCCCCCGAAGGAACGCGGGCCTGAGCGGGCAGCGGGTTCGCAATCGACCAGAATGTGCGAAAGCGCAGGTGCGCTATCCTGTACCAAGGACAGCACATCGGCGCTGCGAAAATCGCTCAGCACCCAAAAATGCGGGCGCGCCTCGGGCCGCTTGGCCACGAGCGCCCAGGCCGCATGAAAGGCCAGCGCCAAGGGCGTACCACCTCCTCCCGGCAACGGCTCGATCAATCCTGCATTCCACTGCGGTGCCCTGCCCGGCAACAGCTTCCACTGCAACTGCCCTGCGCCAAAGCACAACAACGCCACCGGCACGCGCTGCAGATAGGCCCAGCGCAGCCATTGCAGCAGCACGCCCTTGGCTTTTGCGAAAGCACCGCTCTCCAGCATTGAGGCCGAGCAATCCAGGGCAAACACATGCAGCGCCTGAGGCTGGCCCAGGCTCCGGCGCCAGCGCAGATGCTCGCTTGTCAGCGGCTGACCCTGGCGAGCACGCAATATCGCAGGCCAATCCAGCACAGCCCCCAGCTCGCGCTGCGCCACGGGCTGCGCATGGCCAGCGAGTGCGGCACTGGCCATGGCTGCCGATGCCTGCCCCCGACCGGGGCGGTATGCCGATGGCGTCAGCGCGGCAGGCCGGGGGCGCGGGCTTTTTTTGCGGCCAGGGCCTCCATGGCGGCCTGCGCCAGCGCATCTGCCTGCAGCGCACTGACAGGTGCGCTGGCCATGGGCCGGGGCGCACCCCAATCGGGTGGCGGCTGCTCCAGCTCCTGCGCCGGGGGGTTGCTCTGTCTTGGGCTGGTGGATTGAGCCGGCGGTGCCGATGGTTCAGGCACCGCTTCCGCAAGCGCTGGTAATGGCTCGGGTAATGGCTCAGACACCGGCGCGGAAGCAGGCAATGAAGGCAGGGCCTGCCGTTGCGCGGCATCACCGGACGTCTGGTTTGCCCGGTGCAGCAGCACCAATGGCGCCACCTCGGCCACATGGTGGCTTTCGATGGCGTCGCTGCCCTCCCAGGCGGCCAGCGCGCGCGCCGCACGCAGCATCACCAGATCGGCGCGCAGGCCATCCACGCAGGCGGCAATGCACTGGCGCGCCACTTCCTCATGTACCGCATCGCTCCATGGCAGCTCGGCCGCCTTGGCGCAACGCGTGCGAGCTTGCTGCAGGCGTTCGGCCATAGGGGCCTGCTGGGTGGCATGCGCCGCCACAAAACCGGCAGGATCGAGATCAAAGCGCAGCCGCGCCTTGACGATGGCGCTGCGCAGCGCAGGGTCCTGCGCATTTGCCAGTTGCACGCACAGGCCCAGACGGTCCAGCAATTGCGGGCGCAACATGCCCTCTTCGGGGTTCATGGTGCCTATCAGCACAAAGCGCGCCGCATGGCCATGCGAGATGCCATCGCGCTCCACGCGGGTCACGCCGGAGGCCGCCACGTCCAGCAGCACATCGACGATGGCGTCGGGCAACAGATTGATCTCGTCAACATATAGAACACCGCCATGCGCCCTGGCCAGCAAACCGGGAGCAAAAGCCACTTCGTTGCCCGACAGCGCCTTTGACAGATCAAGACTGCCCACCACATGCTCGATGGACGCCCCCAGCGGCAAGGTAACAAAGGGCGCGGGCGCCAGCAGATCGGCCAGCGCGCGCGCCGCCGTCGATTTGGCCGTGCCGCGCGGCCCCTGGATCAGCACGCCGCCCAGCGCGGGCTCGATGGCCGCGAGCAGCAGGGCCTGCACCAGCTGCGGCTGACCCCGGATCGCAGACAAAGGAAATGTCGGTGTCATTGCGGTACCCGTCCTTCCATGAATTCCTCCTGCGTCAGCATGTGTGCCAGCAGCGCATCGTGCAGCGCGCCGGGTTGCGCCCACATGCCACGGTCAATGGCTTCAAGCAACCGCCCCACAATATCGCTCAGCGCCTGGGGATTGTGATCGCGCAGGAATTGCCGCACGCTCTCGTTCTGCACATAGGCTTCGGTGACCAAGGCATAGTGCACGTCTGACACCAGTTGTGTGGTGGCATCGAAGCCAAACAGATAGTCCACCGTCGCCGCCATCTCGAATGCCCCCTTGTAGCCGTGGCGCATGGCGCCCGCGATCCACTTGGGGTTGGTGACGCGGGCACGCACCACGCGGCCGATCTCTTCGGCGAGCGACCGGATCCTGGCCGATTGCGGATTTCCGTGGTCGCCATGGTAGACGGCCGGCTCGCCACCGCCCAGATGGCGCACGGCGGCGACCATGCCGCCCTGGTGCTGGTAGTACTCGCTGGAGTCCAACAGATCGTGCTCGCGGCTGTCCTGGTTCTGCAGCACCACATCCAACCCCTGCATGCGGCGCTCCAGCGCCTGGCGTGCCGGAATCCCATCGGCCTGCTGGCCGTAGGCAAATGCGCCCCAGTGCAGGTAGTGACGTGCAAAGTCGCCCGCATCGCTCCACTGGCCCGAACGCAGCAGCTCGTGCATGCTGGCACCATAGCTGCCCGCAGGCGCACCAAATACGCGCCACAAGGCCTGCTCGCGGGCCTGGGCTTCGTCCATGCCCTGCGCCACCCATGTGGCAGCATCGCGCAGCACGCGGGCGCGAATGGGGTTGTCTTCGGCGTCCTCGTCCTGCGCTGCCACGGCGCGCACCGCAGCGTCGAACATCTGCACGACGCCAGGAAACGCGTCGCGGAAAAATCCGCTGATGCGCAGCGTCACATCCACACGCGGACGGCGCAGGCCCACGCGCGGGATGAGCTCGAAATCCACCACCCGCTGGCTGCCTGGCGCCCATTTGGGGCGCACGCCAATCAATGCAAAAGCCTGGGCGATATCATCGCCACCCGTGCGCATGGTGGCCGTGCCCCAGACCGAAATGCCAATGGCGGCAGGGTACTCGCCATGCTCCTGCAGGTAGCGCGCAATCAACCGCTCGCTGGCCTGCTGGCCCAGCGCCCATGCCGTCTGCGTGGGGATGGCGCGCGTATCCACGGTGTAGAAATTGCGCCCCGTGGGCAAGGTATCGCAGCGCCCACGCGAAGGCGAGCCACTGGGCCCCGGTGGCACAAAGCGCCCCTGCAGCGCGCGCGAAAATTGACGCAGTTCTTCCCTTCCACATGCATCGAGCGCGGGCGCGATCTGCTCGTGGATGCGCGCTAGCACATGCTGCGTCTGCGGCCAACCATGGGCTACCTCTGGATCCTGCAGCACGCGCAGCGCCAGCAGCTCCAGGCGCTCGCGCGTGTCGCCGCCATGGCGCCAGAGGCTTGCATCCAGATCGGCCAGCACCTGCGGGCGCGGCCCATTCCATGCGGCAGCAGCATCCATGTCGAGCGGATTCCAGTCGCAATCCGGCAGCAGATCGGCAGCCAGCGCGTTGAGTAAACCTTGCTCTCCCGGTGCCGGGTAGCGCGCAAGCGCCAGCAGGGTGCTGTCGCGCAATGCTCCTTTGGGTGAGCTGCCGAAGATGTGCAGCCCGTCACGAATCTGGGTTTCCTTGAGCTCGCACAGATATGCATCGATGCGCTCCAGCAACTGTTCATCCTGCTCACCCGGCCCGGCTGATGCCCCGAGTTCGCGCAGCAAATCCTGGCTGCGGGCAGTCTCCAGAATCTGGCTGCGCAGCATGGCGGCGCGGCGCTGGTCCACCAGGAGCGCGTCGTAGTATTCGTCCACCAACCGCTCCAGCTCCTGCATGGGGCCATGGTTTTCGGCGCGTGAGAGCGGTGGCATCAAGTGGTCGATGATGACGGCCTGGCTGCGGCGCTTGGCCTGCGCGCCTTCACCAGGGTCGTTGACGATGAACGGATAGACATGGGGCATCGGCCCCAGAATGGCATCAGGCCAGCACTGCTGCGACAAGGCCAGACTCTTGCCCGGCAGCCACTCCAGGTTGCCGTGCTTGCCCACATGCACCAAGGCGTCAACCGCAAACCCATCGCGCAGCCAGAAATAGAAGGCCAGGTAATGGTGCGGCGGCACCAGATCAGCGTCGTGGTACTGCGCGTAATCGTTGCTGCCATCAAGCGAGCGCGCGGGCTGGATGCCGACGAACACATGGCCCAGTTGCACCCCGGCAACCATGAACCAGCCATCACGCAGCATCGGATCCCGCTCGGGCGCGCCCCACCGCTGGGCGATGGCATCGGCCATGGCCTCGGGCAGCAGCGCCAGGCGCTGGCGGTAGGCCTGCAGCGAGTAGCCCTGGTGTGCACGGCGCAACGGCCACTTGGCAGGGTCATTGGCAATGCCTTGCTGCAGGCGCTCCATCAGGGCCAGACCGTCTGCGGGCTGATCAGCAGGATCGCCGAGATTCCAACCATCACGCGCCAGTTGGGCCAGCAGCGCGATCACCGATGCGGGCGTATCCAGCCCCACGCCACTGCCGATGCGCGCCTCGCTGCCAGGGTAATTGGCCAGCACCAGTGCGACACGCTTGTCGGCAGCGGGCTTGCGGCGCAGCGTGCACCAGCGCCGAGCCAATTCGGCCACCCACTGCACCCGGTCGGGCTCTGCCTGGTAGGCCACCACATCGGTCTGCGTCAGCTCGCAGCGGTGAGCCAGCCCTTTGAAACTCATGGCGCGCGTCATGATGCGGCCATCCATCTCGGGCAACACCACCTGCATGGCAATATCGCGCGGGCGCAGGCCCTGGTGGTCGGCCAGCCAGTCGTCGCGGTTGGCGCCACTGGCAATCACCTGCAGCACCGGAATGTCACCCGCGAGTGCATCAGCCTCTGTGCCCACACGCGCATGCTCGCCCAGCGCAGCAAACGCAGTGGTGTTGAGGATGAGCTGCACGCCATGGGTCGTGCACAGCGCCCGCAGGGTTTGCAGGCACAGCGCGTCCTTCAGCGATTCGAGGGCCAGCGGCAGTGGGTTCAATCCCTGGGCCAGCAGCGCCTCTGCCATGGCATCGAAGGCATCCGTATTGGCCGCCAGCAGGTGCGAGCGGTAGAACACGAGCATGACCACCGGCGCGCCCGGCACCCAATGTGCCTGCAGATCATCCAGGCCAGCGATGTGACCCAGGCCTGGTCTGCCGTGGCCCGGCTCAGCGCTCGCCCACGCCATGGGCACATGCACGGCCACGGGTGGCAGCACACGCACCGGCGCAGCGTCCATGGCGTTGCCCAGGCCCCAGGCTGCGCCCATGCGCAAGAACTCGCGTGCATTGGCGAGCCCCCCCGCGCGCAGGTACTGCCACAGCATGCGGCTTTGCGCGGGAGCCAGTGTGCCCTTGGCCAATAGCTCGGCATCCTCCTGGCTGTCTCCCGAGAACATGGCCAGTTGCTGCCCACGCTGCAGTGCAAGCTTGCGCAGTTGTTCGATGCCATAGGGCCATGCCGATTCGGCGCCCAAGTGATCGACGATGACCAGCCGGGCATGCTGCAGCACCTCGTCGATGTACAGATCCAGCGATGCACTCTGGCGCAGGTGCAGCAGGTTCGCCAGGCGCAAGGTGGGAACGGCCCCAGGCGCTTCAGACTGTTGCCACAGCCGGTAGGCGTCGGCCAGCAGGGACAGCGTGGTGTCGGCCGAGCTGAGTACCACCATTTCGGCGGGCGTCTGGTCCAGCCGGGTGATGATGCTGTCGTCTTCGACAAAACCGCCCGGGCGGGTGCTGAGCAAGTGCATGGTTCAGACTTCCGCCGCAGCCAGCGCCGTGCGCAGCGGCGCTGCATCCAGTCCCTTGCCGATGAACACCAGCCGCGTTGCCTGGGCTTCGCCATCCCTCCAGGCACGATCGAAGTAAGCGTCAAAACGCCGCCCCACGCCCTGCACCAGTAGCCGCATTTTCTTGCCCGGCAGCGCAGCAAAGCCTTTGACGCGCAGCACAGCGTGCTGCTGCACGATGTCCTGCAGCGCCTGCATCAGGCGTTCGCGGTCCACGGCCCCCAGGTCGATGAACAGCGAATCGAAGTCGTCATGGTCATGTTCCTCGTCGTGGTCATGGTTGGAATGCCTGGCATCGATATGGGCTTCTGCCGCGCGCTGCTGGCCCAGCAGCACAGACAGCGGCACGCTGCCCTGCACGGCCTCCACCATTTTGACTTCTGGCGGCACCTCCTCGGCCACCAGGGCTCGCACCTGCGCCAACTCCTCCGGCGAGACCAGATCCGCCTTCGAGAGCACCACCAGGTCTGCCGCAGAGAGCTGGTCCTCGAACAACTCGTGCAGGCTGGCTTCGTGGTCGAGATTGGGATCGGCCAGGCGCTGCGCATCAACGGCATGTGGATCGTGGGCGAACTGGCCAGCCGCGGTTGCGGGAGCATCCACCACGGTCACCACTGAATCCACGGTGAAGACACTGGCAATCTCCGGCCACTGGAAAGCCTGCACCAACGGCTTGGGCAGGGCCAGCCCACTGGTCTCGATCAGCAGCACATCAATATCGGCGCGGCGCTCTGCCAATGCCTTCATCACCGGAAAGAACTCTTCCTGCACCGTGCAGCACATGCAGCCATTGGCCAGCTCGTAGATCTGGCCTTCGGGTGCGTCGGCACCGCCTTCGTCCTTGCAGCCGATGGCGCAGGTACGCAGGATTTCGCCGTCAATGCCCAGCTCGCCGAACTCGTTGACGATGACTGCCACGCGCAGCCCCTGGGCTTTTTCAAGGATATGGCGCATCAGCGTGGTCTTGCCGCTGCCCAGAAAGCCGGTGACGATGGTGGCGGGAATCTTGGTGGTTTGCATGGTGTGAACTCTTGGGGGTTGAGGTTGTAGAGCGGGTGGCACTCTATGGATGGGGGCTTCAAATGGTTTTTAAATGCTGACGCATCAATCGCCAACCACTATGGTTTGATCAATCTGCGGAGGCCCATGCACGCGCAGCGTCGCATCCACTTTGCGCTGCAGCACATGGCGGGTCAGCACGTGGCGGATGCCGTCCGCATCCAGCGGCCCGTACCACACGCCTTCGGGGTAGACGATCATCAGCGGGCCATGGTTGCAGGGATACTGGCAGCTCGTCTGCAGCGGACGCACGCATTTTTTCAAGGCAGGCGTGTCATTGACGGTACTGGTGAGCGCAGGCCACAGCGCCACCGCACCGGCTGCCGCACAGCGCGGCCCCATGCACCACAGCGCGTGGTGCGTGTGCTCCGGCACGCTGGACCAACCCTTGGGGTCGTGCTGCCAGTCTTCATCGCCAACCATGGCAGGCACATCGGGCTGGTGCACCAACGCCCTGCGCACAGCCAGGGCCAGCAGTGCAGGCAGCGGCACGGTCTGCGAAAGCGGATCGGCAAAGACGAGGCGAGGACCGCCATCACCCCGGCAGGCAAGCCAGCGCATGGCCACCTTGTGCAACCAGCGGCGCAGGGCGGCTTCGTCAGGCAGCATCAGCGGCACGATGGCAATGGTCTGCGCACCTGCATCCGCACTGGCGGTGAGTGCCGCAGGCAGGTCGGGCTGCCAGCGATCGACGAAGGCGGGCAGCACCTGTACGCCCGGCCATTGCGCCAACAGCTGCCGCGCCAACTCCACCAACTCGCCGGTGGTCGATCTGGCGACACCGCCGCGCCCCAGCAGTACGATGGCAATGGATTCATCCCTTGTCATGCTCATCCCACTCCATCCAATAGGCAATGCGCGGCCGACCGGTGGCCGGGTGGTCATCAATGGCGGCGCGAACGCCAAAAGCGCGCTCCAGTGCTTCGGGCGTGAGTACTTCGCGCGGCGGGCCGCTGGCCACCAACACGCCCTCGTGCATCAGGTACAGCCGATCACAGAACTGGGCGGCGATATTGAGGTCGTGCAGCACGACCAGCACCGTCAGCTGAAGGCTGCGTACCAGCCGCATCAGCTCCAGCTGGTAGCGGATGTCGAGGTGGTTGGTGGGCTCGTCAAGAAACAACAGCTGCGGCTGCTGCGCCAGCGCACGCGCCAGCAGCACCCGCTGGCGCTCGCCGCCGGAGAGCGTGGCCATGCTTTGCCCGGCCAGCTGCGCCGCGCCCACACGCTCCAGGCTTTCTCCTACGATGCACCTGTCCTGCTCGCTATCGGCGGCAAAGCGCCCTTGGTGCGGCAAGCGGCCCAGCATCACGGCTTCCTGCACGGTGCTGTCGAAGGCTGGCGTACTGCTTTGGGCCAGCACGGCGGCTTGCCGCGCAAACGCACGCGCATCCATCTGCCAGACATCCTGCCCCTCCAGCAGCACCTGGCCGCGGTGCGGCGGCAGCACGCGGTAGAGCATGCGCAGCAGCGTCGATTTGCCGCAGCCATTGGGGCCGATCAGGCCCACACACTCGCCTGTTCCCACCTGCAGCGCGGCATCCTGCACGATGGGGCGCTGACCCACGGCAAAGTGCAACCCTTGCGCCCGCAGCATCAGCCTTCCTCCCGCACGGCGCCGCGCCACAGCATAGCAATGAAGAACGGCCCGCCCACAAAGGCGGTAATGACACCAACC
This sequence comes from Comamonas odontotermitis, assembly GCF_014207855.1. Taxonomy (GTDB): domain Bacteria; phylum Pseudomonadota; class Gammaproteobacteria; order Burkholderiales; family Burkholderiaceae_C; genus Comamonas; species Comamonas odontotermitis_A. The sequence goes on from NZ_JACHKZ010000001.1 coordinate 87,663, forward strand.
GGAATCTCCATGGGTGCAAACCATGTGCGTGCCGCGCCATCGACCAGCACCAGGAACACTGCACCCATCAGCGCCGCAACAGGCAGCACGCGCCGGTGGTCGCTACCCACCAGCATGCGCGTGACATGCGGAATCACCAGCCCGACAAAGCCGATCGCGCCGCTCACCGCCACCATCGTTCCGGTGAGCAGCGACACCACAACAAACAATTGCCGGCGCAGCCGCTCGGCTGCCACACCCAGCGTCGCGGCGGCCTCGTCACCCGCCAGCAGCGCATTCAGCGGCCGCGCCTGCGCCAGCAGCCACAGCATGCCTGCCAGCACCATGCCAGCGGGCAGACCCAGCGCCTGCCACTGCGTGCCAGCCAGGCTGCCCAGCAGCCAGGTGAGCAGGGCATTGGCCAGGTCACGCTGGCCTGCGGTGAGGGTGACCAGACTGGTCAACCCGGTGAGCATGTAGCCCACGGCCACACCACTCAAGATGAGCCGCGCAGAAGGAATGCGCCCGCCCTGCCTTGCAAGCAGATAGACCAGCACAGTAGCCAGCAGCGCGCCAATGAATGCGCCCGCTGCCACCGCGTACAGCCCCACCGCGGCAAACACCCCCCAGGCCAGCACCGACACCGCCCCTACCGATGCGCCGGACGATACGCCCAGCATGTACGGATCGGCCAGCGGGTTGCGCACCATGGCCTGCATCACCACACCCACGATGGACAGCCCTGCCCCCACCAGAGCCGCCATCAGCACACGCGGCAGGCGGATCATCCAGACAATCTGGTGCTGTTGCATGCTCCAGTCCGGCGCCGCCGTCTGCATGCCCAGCGCCTGCGCCATCTGGTGCTGCACGATGGCCCAGACCTGCCCCATGCCCAGCTGCGCCGAGCCCCAGGTGACGCCGGCCAGCACCGCCAGGGTCAGCAGCACGGGCAGCACCAGCATCCAGGGCAAGGCCGAGGTCTTCATGGCTGAAAACGCACTGGTGTCATGGTGATCCCCCGCTGTGGGTGCAGCGCAGCGGCCAGACGCTGGGCGGTTTCCACATTGCGCGGTCCGGGCGTGGCCTCGGCATAGGTCATCACGAAAAAGCGTTTGTTGCGGATCGCGCTTACCGTCTGGAGCTCTTTTTTCTGCAGCAGAAAATCCATCTTGCCCTGGGCGCTGGGCTGGCCGTAGTCGATGATGACGATCCACTCCGGGTCGCGCAGCACCACATCTTCCCAGTTGCCCTTGGGCCAGTTGCTGGCGATATCGTCGAAGATGTTGCGCGCACCCGCCGCCTCCAGCATGGCCTGCGGCATGCCGTAGCGGCCCACGGTGGTAGGAATCTTCTCGCCGCTGTCGAAAACGAAGACCTTGGGCTGCAGCGCATTGCCGCGCATCTGGTGGCGCAGCAGCGTCAGTTCGTCGCGCAGCTGCTGAATGCGCGGCGCGGCCTGCTGCTGCACACCAAAAATGCGGGCCACGTTGTCCATGTCGACAAAGGTATCTTCCAAGGCAACGTCCGCGCGCTTTTGCACACGAATGCAGGACTCGGTCAGTACATAGGACGCAATGCCATAGCGCGCCAGCAGCTGAGGCGTGACACCGCCCTGCTGAAACCCATAGCTCCAGCCACCAAAAACGAAATCGGCCTGCGCAGCAACGATGTTCTCCAGGTTCATGCCCTGGGGCGACAGATTGGGCACCCCTGCCAGCATGGGCACGATCTGCGGGCTGGCATCTTTGCCTGCATACATGCCGGAGTAGCCCACCAGCCGGTCCGCCAGCCCAAGGAACACAAACATCTCGGTAATGTTCACGTCATGCGTCACCGCACGGCGGGGCACAGAGGCATAGGTCTGCGGCTGACCGCAGACATTGACGGTTATCGGGGAACGCTTCGCATCCTGCGCCCATGCAGGCATGGCACACAGCGCGATCAGCAGCAGTAAAAAGGTTCGTGGCATGGTTCAAAAGCGCATCTGCGCCATCAGCTCCACACTGCGGCTGGCGCCCACCAGCCATTGGCTGTTGTAGGCAGCCGTGGCATAGACGCGGTTTGTCAGGTTGCGGCCGATCAGGCTGACGGTGGTCTGGGGGCTTGCATTCCAGCTCACGACGGCGTCCAGCACGGTGTAGCCCGGTAGGCGTTTGCCGGCGCTGTTGGCGTTGTCGCCAAAGCGGCTGCCCACGTAGCGCAGGCCGAGCGATGTGCGCCAGCCGCCTTCGCGGTAGTGCCCCCACAGGTTGGCCGTGACCTTGGGCACGTTGGCCGGGCGATTGCCGCTGCGGTCGGCGCCGCCAGCTTCGATCAGCTCATCAAACCGGGCCCTGGTATAGGCGGCGTTGGCCTCCACGCGAAACGCCGGGCTCGCCTGCAATGCGCCAGCCAGCTCCAGTCCGCGCGAGGATTGCTTGCCGCCCTGGATCGACAGCGCCGAATTGGCCGGATCGCGCGTGATGATGTCGCCCTTGGCGATGTGAAACAACGCAGCCGTCCATTCGCCACGGCCATCAGCCAGTTGCTGCTTGAAGCCGACTTCCTGCTGGCGGCCTTTACTGAGCGTAAAGCCGGTCTGCGATGCCGCAAGCGACAGCAGGCTGGTGACTGGATCGTGCCCGGTGGTCATCTGTGCATAGACGCTTGATTGCGCAGTCAGCTTGCGCGTGAGACCCAGGCGCCATGAGGTGCCGTTCAGGTCCTTGTCAAAGCCCGTTTTGGCCACAAAGTCCTGCCGCGAGAATTCGTACCAGTCGCGCCGGATGCCGCCCATCAGCAACCATTGCTCGTTGATCTTCCAGGCGTCCTCGATATACAGTGCGTTCTGCCGCAAGGTCGAGCCCATGCGCGGCAGGTACGGATCGGGGCTGATCCAGGTGCCTGGCACCGGATCGAATGCAGAGACGACGGAGCTCCCCGTGTACGGCGAATTGCTGGTGTTGCGGAAGTTGGCCTGGGACGCATCCCAGCCCATCGCCACCTGGTGCCCACCGCCCTTCCAATCCAGCGCCAGGCGGTTGCCGTTTTGCTGCAGCGCATGGCCGATTTCGAGGTAATCCGAGCGCGCCACCGTGCCTGCGGCCGCGTTGTAGTCATAGGCTTCGATGTTCTTCCAGTGGCGGTCGGCGCCAAAGTGGTAGAGCTCGTTGCGCACCGCCAGCGCGTCGTTGACCTGCCAGGTTGCCTTGGCCTTGAAGCGTTTGTCTCGGTAATGGATGTCGCTGTCTTCGGTGTTGAAGCCCGTGCCGATCAGCTCGCGCGCCACACGGCCATTGGTTGTCGGTGTGCCGTAATAGCGCGATGGCGCCTGGTTGCTGATGTCGGCCGTCACATCGAGTGTGAAGTCGCCGCGCGGCTGCCAGCGCAACGCGCTCATCAGCTTGCCGCCCTTGCTGTTGTCGAAAGCGCGGTCGCCGTCGCTGCGCGCGCCATAGGCGTCCACGCGGTAGCTCAGCGTATCGCTCAAGGCGCCAGTGCTGCCCAGACCCATGCGCGCAGTGCCATGGTTGCCGCCCGAGAGCATGAGTTCGGTGGAGCGCTCGCGGCTGGGCTGCTTGCGGATGGCGTTGACTGTGGCGCCCATGGTGCCACTGCCATACATCAGCGATGCGGGGCCGCGCAACACTTCAAAGCGCTCATAACCCCAGGTGTCCGACGGATAGTTGATGGTTCCCGAGCCCACGCCCAGCGTGATGCCGTCTTCGGCCACACCCACCGAATTGACACCATAGAAGCCCCGGCTCGCAAACGCCAGCCCGCCATTGCCCGGCGTGCCCGCAGCCGACAGACCCACGGTGCGCGTCACCGCTTCAGCGGCACCTCGGTCGGCGCGCTCATCGATCTGCTCGGCAGACACGCCACTCACGCTGGCGGGCAGATCCAGCGTGGGTACATCGAGGTGTGTCGCCGTTGCAGAGCGGCGTGCGGTATCGAGCGCAGGCGCCTCATTGCGGCTGCCAGTGACCACCACTTCGCTCAAGGTCTGTTGTGCCAGAACGGCTGCCGGAGACAGCAGCAAGCCCCAGGCTGTACGCCGCAGGACAGGGGAAAAAAAATGAAGGCCGTGCATCACGCCGCACCCCAGAACATCAACTGCCTGAAGCGATGGCCGAACCCACGAACCGAGACTGGTACCGAGAACGCCATCCGCACCCCGCAGACAGTGGAAAGCCAGCGCATGCACCCAAAGCATGCGCTGTGAACATCGGCGGGCCGGTCTCCGGGCTCGCAGGCGATCCATCTTGGATCCGAACCCCACCTTCCCGGTAGCGCGTAGCGTTCGATGTTTGAACGGTCACGCCGATCCAGTGGCCGCAAGCGCACAAAGCGCTCGCCTGGGGTGTTTTCCTGCATACCGTTGCGGGGGCAGCCAAGGCCTGGGTCGATCGACCGCACCTTGTTCCCGTTTCACTCGCCAAAGCGAGCACCTTCCGAAACGAAACGCCCTGGAGAAATGATTCTCAGGGCGATGCGCAATTCTATCACCTGGCTGAAATGGGCCTTTCGCCCCGGCGGCACCCCAAGTACAGGCCACGGCGATTAGCCCTATGCCATGAAGGCGGTACCCACAGTCAGGTTCTCCCCTGGGCGCTCTGTGCCGCTGGGCGACAATCGAGCCCATGAGCACGACTTTCGCCCCCCTGCAGAACGACACCTTTTTGCGCGCCTGCCGCCGCCAGGCCACCGACTACACGCCCCTGTGGCTGATGCGCCAGGCCGGCCGCTATCTGCCCGAGTACAAGGCCACGCGCGCCAAGGCGGGCAGCTTCATGGGCCTGGCCACAAATGTGGACTACGCAACCGAAGTCACCCTGCAGCCGCTGGAGCGTTTTCCGCTCGACGCAGCCATCCTGTTCTCCGATATCCTGACCGTCCCCGATGCCATGGGCCTGGGCCTGTCGTTTGCCGAAGGCGAAGGCCCGCGCTTTGCCAGGAACGTGCGCGACGAGGCCGCAGTCGCAGAACTGGCCGTGCCCGACATGGACAAGCTGCGCTATGTGTTCGATGCCGTCACCAGCATCCGCCGCGCGCTGGATGGCCGCGTGCCGTTGATCGGTTTTTCCGGCAGCCCCTGGACGCTGGCCTGCTACATGGTCGAGGGCAAGGGCAGCGACGACTACCGCCAGGTCAAATCGCTGATGTACGCGCGCCCCGACCTGATGCACCGCATTCTCGAAGTCAACGCCGACAGCGTGGCAGCGTATCTGAATGCGCAGATCGACGCGGGCGCGCAGGCTGTGATGATTTTTGACAGCTGGGGCGGCGTGCTGGCTGACGGCATGTTCCAGCAATTCAGTCTGGCCTACACCAAACGCGTACTCAGCCAGTTGAAGCGCCACGGCACCGATGGCCAGGATGTGCCCCGCATCGTCTTCACCAAGGGAGGCGGCATCTGGCTGCAGGACATGAACGCACTAGATTGCGAAGTGCTGGGCCTCGACTGGACGGCCAACCTAGGCCATGCGCGCGCCATCGTTGGTGGCGCAGCAGGCGGCCCGGGCAAGGCGCTGCAAGGCAATATCGATCCGAACGTGCTGTTCGCTCCGCCCGAGCGCATTGCAGAGCAGGTGCAGGCGGTGCTCAGCAGCTTTGGCAAGCCGCACACCGATAGCGCCACCACCGGCCCCACCCACATCTTCAACCTGGGCCATGGCATCAGCCAGTTCACGCCGCCCGAGCATGTGGCGGCGCTCGTTGAAGCGGTGCACAGCCAGTCGCGCGCCATGCGCAGATAAAGCAGCGCCCGCTTCAGCAACAAGCCCCGCCATGCGGGGCTTGTTTTTGGTCTTTGATACAGCAGCAGGCTTATGCTGCGGCCAACTGCGACGGGGATCTGGGCGGCTGCCAGTGCAGCAGGACCTCGGTACATTGGGCCAGGGTGGCGTGCTGCGCGGCCTGCGCTGAAGGGCATTGCGGGTGTGCGGCCGCATCGGCAGGTGCAATCCAGTGCAGGCAGGCGCCCAGGCTGGCCGCTGCCTGCAGCAGCTCGGTGCTGCGGGCCACGACGGCAACCTTGCCGGCTTCGGTATTGAACCGCTCCGTGATCTGACGCAGCAAGGCGGCCTGCGGTGCCCAGCAGTCGCAATGGTCCTCGGGGGCATGCGGGCAGAAGAAGACGGCATCGACCTTGGCACCCACCATGGCCAGGTCCTTGTACATCTGCCGGTGGTAGTCGTTGAGCGCAGCGCAATCGTACAGACCGCGCTCCAGGCCAGGCTGGTTGGCCACCAGCACCACATGCCAGCCCGACAGGTTGAGCCGCGCAATGCCGCTGGCGGCATCGGGCAGTACATGCCAGTCGTGGTGGCCGGTGAGCTGTCCCGTGACCGGCTGACCAACGATACCGTCGCGCTCGATGATGGCGAGTTTCATAACCGTCCCCTTATTGTCCCGATCTCCGCAAATCCGGCCCTGGCAACCCGTGGCGCCAGCAGAGCGCTCGGTCTGCCTCCCTCGTTTGCGCAAATCCTCATCATTGTTGCCTGCCGCCGCAAGGGACGGCTGCAGGCGTCTGACCCGCTGGAAACCAGTGTACCCAGAGAATCAGGCGGCGACCAGACGGGACAGATCGGCCACGCGGTTCATCGCATCGTGCAGGGTTGCCAGCAAGCCCAGGCGGTTGGCCTTGAGCGCCGGGTCTTCCGCGTTCACCATCACGTGCTCGAAGAAGGCATCGACCGGGGTGCGCAAGGCGGCCAGAGTCTGCAGGCTGGCGGTGTAGTCGCCCGCAGCAAACTGGGCATTGGCCTTGGGGGCCACGGTCTGCAAGGCGGCGTACAGGTCTTTTTCGGCCTGCTCCTGCAGCACGGCTTCGCTGACATTGGGGCTGACGGGGGCGTCCGCCTTTTTCAGGATGTTGCCCACGCGCTTGTTGGCTGCGGCAAGCGCAGGCGCCTCGGGCAAGGCGGCAAAGGCGCGCACGGCTTCGAGGCGCTTTTGCACATCGGCAAGGCGCTGTGGGCGGTGGGCGAGCACGGCATCCACTTCCTGCGCACTGAAACCTTGTTCACGCAGGCTGCCGGCCAGGCGGTCGTAGATGAAGTCGGAGAGCGCGGGCGTAGCATCTTCGATCTTGTCGCCAAACGCAGGCAGTGTGCTCACCAGCAAGGTGTCCAGATCCAGCGGCAGGTCCTTTTCCACCAGCATGCGGATCACGCCCAGCGCATGGCGGCGCAGTGCAAACGGGTCGCGGTCGCCGGTGGGCAGGTTGCCGATGCCGAACATGCCGACCAGGGTTTCCAGCTTGTCGGCCAGCGCAACGATCACGCCCACCTCGCCGCGCGGCAGCTCGTCGCCAGCAAAGCGGGGCTTGTAGTGGTCTTCAATGGCATCGGCCACTGCCACGTCGAGCTTGTCGTTGAGCGCGTAGTAGCGGCCCATGGTGCCCTGCAGTTCCGGGAACTCGCCCACCATGTCGGTCACCAGATCGGTCTTGGCCAGCAATGCGGCCTGGTCTACCTGCTTGCCCAGTGCCGTGGCGCCCAGTTGCTGGGCAATGCTCTTGGCGATGGCGCGCACGCGCTGCACGCGCTCGCCCTGCGTGCCCAGTTTGTTGTGGTACACCACCTTGGCCAGGAGCGACGCGCGCGATTCCAGTGTCTTCTTGCGATCCTGGTCGAAGAAGAATTTGGCATCGGCCAGGCGCGGGCGCACCACGCGCTCGTTGCCGCCGATCACCGCCGATGCATCTGCCGGGGTGATGTTGCTGACGACCAGGAACTGGTGGGTCAGCTTGCCAGCAGCATCCAGCAGCGGAAAGTACTTCTGGTTGGCCTTCATGGTCAGGATCAGACATTCCTGGGGAACGTCCAGAAACTCCTTCTCGAACTGGCAGACCAGCACATTGGGGCGCTCGACCAGCGCGGTCACTTCGTCCAGCAATGCTTCATCTTCGATGGCCCGGACGCCTCCGCCCACACGCTCGGCAGCTTCTTTGAGCTGGCGGGCGATGGTGGCCTTGCGTTCATCGAAGCTGGCGATCACAGCGCCCTGCTCTGCCAGGGTCTGCGCATAGCTGTCGGCGTTGGCGATCAGCACCGGGTCGGCCAGTGCTTCAAAGCGGTGGCCGTGCGTGGTGTTGCCCGCCTTCAGGCCCAGGGCTTCGATGGATTCCAGCACCTGCGAGCCGTGCAACGCCACCAGGCCGTGCGCGGGGCGCACGAACTGCACGCTGCTCCAGCCGGGCAGCTCGCAGTTGTTTTCAAGCTGGTAGGTCATGACCTTGGGGATGGGCAGCTTGGCAATCGCTTCGGTCAGCGCTTTCTGCAGGCCTTCGGCCAAGGTGGCGCCAGCGACGGTGCTGTCGTAGAACAGCGCCTCGGCCTTGCCGTCGGGCGCGCGCTTGAGCTGTGGCACGGCAGCCGCATCGGCACCCAGTGCGGCCAGCTTCTTGAGCAGCGCGGGCGTCGCCTGGCCGTCAGCCGTCAGGCCCACAGTCACGGGCATCAGTTTTTGCGACACCTGCTTGTCGGCAGCGCGGGGCAGCACATCGGTGATGTGGGCAGCCAGGCGGCGTGGCGACGCGTAGGCGGTCAGCTGCGAGGCGTCGCCTGCCAGGCCCTGCGCGCGCAGTTGCGCAAGCAGCACCTGGGCAAATGCTTCGCCCAGCTTTTTGAGCGCCTTGGGAGGCAGCTCTTCAACAAACAGTTCGACCAGAAGATTGGGAGAGGAAGTCATCAGGATTTCCGGGTATGGCGCAACGCAAAGATGGACAGGCCGATGGTCAGCAGTGGGAACCATACGTTGTAGAGTTCACTGACCATCACCTGCACGCCGCGCTGCGAGAAAAAGCGGTCCGCCAGGATGGGCGACACGGCAATCGGCCGCCACGGACTGAAAAAACGTTCACTGGTAAAAGGCCACCACAGCGCGATGCCGCTGCCCCCGGTGGTCATCATGTCCAGCAGGGGGTGCGACACCGTGCAGGCGAACAGCCACGCAAAGCCGGCAATGCGCGGCACCTTCCACCATTTGGCCAGCAGCAGGCCGAGGATGCCCATCAGCGCGGCAAACAAGGCGGTGTGGGTAAAGCCACGGTGGCCCCACATGCCCAGTCCCTGCCAGCCAAACTGGTGGGGAATACCATCAAAATCCGGCACGATGGCAGCCAGGCACCCCACCAGCAGCATGCTGGGCGGCACACGGCGGCTGCCCAGCGCCAGCGCTGCAGCAACCGGAACGGCAACATGCGTGAAGATGGTGGGCATGGCGGCGGCTTAAAAGATCAGGCTGCGGCCTTGGCGGGGATCTGCGCCACCCACTCGCGCGGCGCCATGGGGAAGCCCAGGCGTTCGCGGCTGTCGTAATAGCTTTGCGCCACGGCGCGCGCCAGGTTGCGGATGCGGCCAATGTAGGCGGCGCGCTCGGTCACACTGATGGCGCCACGGGCGTCGAGCAGGTTGAAGGTGTGCGCAGCCTTGAGCACCTGTTCATAGGCGGGCAATGCCAGTTGCGCTTCCATCAGATGCTTGGCCTGCTTTTCGTGCGCGGCAAACGCGGTGAACAGGAAGTCCGCATCCGAGTGCTCAAAGTTGTACGCAGATTGCTCCACCTCGTTCTGGTGGAACACATCGCCATAGCTGAGCTTGCGGCCATCGGTATCGACCGTCCAGACCAGGTCGTACATGTTCTCGACGCCCTGCAGGTACATCGCCAGGCGCTCCAGGCCGTAGGTGATCTCGCCGGTCGCGGGCTTGCAGTCGATGCCGCCCACCTGCTGGAAGTAGGTGAACTGCGTCACCTCCATGCCATTGAGCCAGACTTCCCAGCCCAGGCCCCAGGCGCCAAGGGTGGGGTTCTCCCAGTCGTCCTCGACAAAGCGGATGTCGTTCTTCTTCAGGTCAAAGCCTAGGGCTTCGAGCGATCCCAGGTACAGATCCAGGATGTTGGCCGGTGCAGGCTTGAGCACCACCTGGAACTGGTAGTAATGCTGGCCCCGGTTGGGGTTTTCGCCGTAGCGGCCGTCCTTGGGACGGCGGCTGGGCTGCACATAGGCAGCCTTCCAGGGCTCTGGGCCGATGGCGCGCAGGAAGGTGGCCGTGTGCGAGGTGCCCGCGCCCACTTCCATGTCATAGGGTTGCAAGAGCGCGCAGCCCTGGTCGGCCCAGTACTGCTGCAGCTTCAGGATGATTTGTTGGAAGGTCAACATGAGAATCTGGTGGTGATACAGTGCGCCGCCCCGCGCCTATGCGTTACGGCACATGGCGGCATGGCCCAGCTGCATGCAAGCACTGCGGCCTTAGAACAGGGTCTTAGCCCGCAAAGCGGTCAAAACCCTTGATTTTAGTGCTTTCGGGTGACGCCCGGGTGGCGATAGCCGAGTGGCGGCGTGCCGCACCCGGCAAGATGTGCACGATCAGATGATCAATCAACCGCCTGCGCAATACCTGCAACATTCATTACTTTATTTTTGATAGCAAAAACGGGATGAGAGGCAACACTCAGGAATCCATGTCCTTGCGCTGCTTGGGCGGCTCCATGGCGTTCTTGCGGCTGTTGCCGGCGCGGCCAGCCTTGCTCCAGTCGTAGGTTTGGCCGTCGGGCGTCTGGCCGTCTTCGACTGCGGCCACACCAATCTTTCCCACCATGTCGCGCAGCTCCGACGAAATCACCACATGCGCATTGCGCGCATCGCCGCGCAGTGTCTGGCACTGCGCCAGGGCCTCGCTCATCTGCTGGTCGGTGTAGGCAATGCAGCGGGGCTGCCAGCTGGCGTCGCCCTCTGTGTCGGGGTTGGTGTTGTGCAGGTAGAAGACGGCGATGCTCATGGTTCGGCGGCGATGCAAGGGGTGAGAACAGCAGGAACGTGTTCAAGCGCCTGTTGTACCGCATTACGGGGTGCATTGCAGGTGGATAGCAATCGGCCCATCCCTACCGCCAGCCCCCGCGCGCATCCCCGGCCTGTACCGCCGCCAGCACCGCTTCGGTATGCGCGCCTGCCGCGCACATGGCGTTGGTGGCGTAGGCGGTGCCGTCAAAGCGCGGTGCAGGCGCGGCCTGCAGAACGCCGCCCTGCTCGCCATATACGCCACGCGATTGCATGTGGGGGTGTTGAGATGCCTCCAGCGGGCTCAGTACTGCGCCAAAACATACATCGGTGCCTTCAAAAACCTGCTGCCAATGGCTGCGCGGCTGGGTGATGAAGATGGCCTGCAGGCGCGCGCGGCGCCGGGGCCACGCGGCCTTGTCCCATTGAGGCGTCGCAAAATCGGCGTCATCCGCCAGGCCCAAGGTATGCAGCAACAAGGTGTAGAACTGCGGCTCGATGCTGCCGATGGTGATGTGCGCGCCGTCGGCGCAGACATAGGTTTCGTAGAACGGCGCGCTGTCGTGGATGCTGGTGCCGCGTGTGTCGGTGACCACACCTTTTTGCCGGGCGCTCAGCGCCAGGTTCAGCATGTGGGCGGCGCCATCCACAATCGCGGCGTCCACCACAGTGCCACGGCCGGTCTGGCGCGCGTTGATGACGCCCGCCAGCAAGCCCGTCATCAGGTAGAGCGCACCGCCGCCGATATCGCCCACCATGGCGAACGATGACACGGGGCGCGCATCGGCGGGGCTGCAGCCCCACAGTGCGCCAGACAGCGCCGCGTAGTTGTTGTCATGCCCGGCGCGGGGGCTGAGCGGGCCGCTCTGGCCCCAGCCCGTCATGCGGCCATACACCAGCCGGGGGTTGACTGCCATGCATTCGGCCGGGCCCAGGCCCAGGCGCTCCATCACGCCCGGGCGCATACCTTCGATCAGCACGTCAGCGCCTTGCACCAGGGCCAGTACCAGGGCCTTGCCTTCGGGCGTCTTCAGATCAGCAAATACCGAGCGCTTGCCGCGGTTGAGCAGGTTGCCCGTGGGCGCGGCATGTTTTTCCTCGCGCACGATGGAGATCACATCGGCTCCCAGATCGGCCAGGTGCATGGCGCAGAACGGGCCGGGACCGAGGCCGCCGATTTCCAGAACCTTGATGCTGTCCAGTACTTTCATTCTGTCTCCGTATTTTTATAAAACCACCGTGCAGCGCCCATTTGGTGAGCGCAGGCAATAAATATCCAATCAATAGCACCATGCGCTCACACGCCTGTACCGCCCAGCACGGCTTCGACGGAGCGCACCAGCGTGATGAGGCGCGGGCCGATGTCGGTTTCCATCTGGCTGCTCTTGGGGTTGTACGAAGGCACCGATGCAGCAAAGACCCAGTACTCGCCATCCTGCGGCTTGGAGAGCGGCACGGCAATCGACTGGATTTCGCGGTGCAGATCACCATGGCTGCGGCAAAAGCCATGCTCGGCAAGGTCGCGCCGGGCATCATCAAGGCGCGCACGCAGTTGCGTGGCGCGCTCTGCATCGCGCGCTGCCAGATCGGCCAGATAGCTTTCACGCTGCGCCTGCGGCAAGGCCAGCAGGTAGGCGCGGCCCGTGGCGGTGCGTGAGAGCGAAATGCCCACACCGATCTCGGGCGCGAACAGCTTGTCTTCAATGCCCTTGGCCAGCTCCACCAGCACCAGCTCGCGGCCGCTGCCCACATTCAGCTGGATCTGGCCGCCCATGTAGTTGGCCAGCTCCTCCATCTGCGTGCGGGCAAACTGCCGCATCGTCATGCGCGCCAGCACGGGCGAGGCGAGGTTGAGCAGCGCTACGCCCGGCACGTATTTGGACAGGCGCTCCGAATAGCGCAACAGGCCCAGCTCGCACAGCGTCTCCGTCAGCCGGAACAGGGTGGGTTTGGGCAAACCCGTCAAATCCATCAGCTCTTTGCCGCTGAGTTCCTGGCGCTTGTTGTTGAAGCATTGCAAAATGCTGATGCCGCGCACCAAGGCGCTGACCAGCTTTCCATCCGCGTCAGAGTTCATAAATCCGTCAAAAAATTATCGATTACGAGACTTTTGTCTCACAAAAAATTCTAATCGGTATTTGTGACCTCCATTCCCATGGCTTGCCCTAGGGGAATGTGCCCAGTGCGAGTTCAGGGCCTGTGCGGATCAGATCTGCCACACAATGGCGGCACGGCCACTTCCATTCATTTCTGCCCATGAGCCTGAACAACCACGGCCTTCCCTCTCGCGTACCCGTCATCGCCGAACTGGGACGCCTGTTTGCCGACCCCGCAGTCCCTGATGCGGACAGGCAACAGGCACTGGATCTGCTGGTGCAGGACCATGCCGATCTGGACGACGTCGAAGCGCAATCGGCGCTCTGGGCCATCAGCCAACTCGGCCGCTGCGAAATGGCATGCCATGCGCTGCTGGACTGCGCCCCGGCGTGGCTCGCCCTCGCCGACACGGCGCAGCCCTTTCTGGACGCCTACGAGCAGGCCTGCGGCCCGCAGGTGTCGGTGGCGGCCAAACCTGCATTTGCCCGATTGCACACGCTGGCTGCGCACGATTCCGAGCTGGCCGCGCGCCTTCAAGACTTTGGCAAGCCATGCAACTTCTGACCACCACCGCCCTGTTCATCCTGACTGCGGTTGCCGAAATCGTGGGCTGCTATCTGCCCTACCTGTGGATCAAGGAAAAGGCGCCTCTGTGGGTGCTGGTGCCAGCGGCGTTGTCGCTGTGCGCCTTTGTCTGGTTGCTGACCTTGCATCCCACGGCGTCAGGCCGCGTTTATGCAGCCTATGGCGGCGTGTATGTCACCGTGGCCATTGCTTGGCTGTGGCTGGTGGACGGCGTGCGCCCCAGTGCCTGGGATGCCGCAGGCGTGGCGCTGTGCCTGGCGGGCATGGCCATCATCATGGTGGGCGCTGCCCAGCGGTAACCGCAATACCAGCAATACCAGTGAGAAGACGGCAGTGTCTTCTCCGCCAGCGCCACAACCCGTCTACTTTCAGATTGTCCGACGCGCGCGCACCGCCTGCGCCAGCTGCTGCAGCACGGGAATCGTCTGCTCCATGCTGATGCAGGCGTCGGTCAGCGACACGCCATATTGCAGCTCCTGCCCTTCGACAATGTCCTGCCTGCCTTCGTGGAGGTGGCTCTCGATCATCACGCCGGTGATGCGCTGGTCGCCACCGGCCACCTGCTGTGCCACATCGGCTGCCACGTCGATCTGGCGGCGGTGCTGCTTGCTGCTGTTGGCGTGCGACAGGTCGATCATCACTTGCGGACGCAGGCCCGATTTTTCGAGCAGTTCGCAGGCCGATTGCACATGGGTTGCGTCGTAGTTGGGCGCCTTGCCGCCGCGCAGGATGATGTGGCAATCCTGGTTGCCGCGCGTCTCGAAGATGGCGCTTTGGCCCATCTTGGTCATGCCCATGAAGGCGTGCGAGGATTGGGCAGCCAGAATGGCGTCGCTTGCCACCTTCACGCCGCCATCGGTGCCGTTCTTGAAGCCCACGGGGCATGACAGGCCGCTTGCCAGCTGGCGGTGGCTCTGGCTCTCGGTGGTGCGCGCGCCAATGGCGCCCCAGCTGACCAGATCGCTGATGAACTGCGGCGAGAGCAGATCGAGAAACTCGGTTCCCGCAGGCAGGCCCAGCGCGAGCACATCAAGCAGCAGGCGGCGCGCCAGCTCCAACCCCTCGTTGACGGCAAAACTGCCATCGCGGTATGGATCGTTGATGTAGCCCTTCCAGCCCACCGTGGTGCGAGGCTTCTCGAAATACACGCGCATGACGATCAGCAGATCGTCCTTCAACGCATCGGCCTGCAGCTTGAGCTGGCGGGCGTATTCCATGGCCTGGTCGTGGTCGTGGATGGAGCAAGGCCCCACCACCACGATCAGCCGGTCGTCCTGTCCATGCAGAACGCGCGAGATGGCGGCGCGGCTCGATTCCACCAGATGGGATGCCTCATCGGGGATCGGCAGCCACTCCTCCAGCAGCGCAGGCGTGAGCAGCGGGCGCACGATCTTGATGCGCGTGTCGTCAATGCGGGTTTTGTCCAAAGTGGTCAGCCGCGACGCATGCTTGCGTTGCGCCGCCGTTGCAGAAGTAGAGGCGTCAGTCATCCCGCCATTGTCGCAGCCCGCACAATCGCACCGAACCTGCGTCTGGTTTGCACCGCATGCATCGGAGCTGCGGCCATACACCAGTCTTCTTGGAATTGCTATACAAAAGAGAGCTACAAGCGCTTTATGGTAAAGCGCTATCCGCCGTTTCAGCTGGAAGATATCTTCATCAGCACCAATCCTGCCACGATCAGCACGGCCGCCGTCATGCGCATGGCCGACAGCGCTTCGCCCAGCACCAGCACACCCACGATGAACGAGCCGACCGCGCCGATGCCCGTCCAGATGGTGTAGGCCGTGCCCAGCGGCAGGCTGCGCATGGCATAGGCGAGAAGCCCGAAGCTGGCAGCCATCGCCACCAAGGTAACGGCGCTGTACTTGAGGTTGGAGAAGCCGTGTGACTGCTTCATGGTGTAAGCCCACAGCACTTCCAGAACACCCGCCACCAGCAAAGCAAACCAAGCCATATTGCACTCCTGTCGTGTTGAGAACCGACAACACAACCCAGCAAATCGCAGATTTGCGGTTGAGCTGAGACGCCGGGCCGCGTTAGGCGAAGCAACGACGTACAAGGGTTGTGTTAGCGGGTCTGAATGGCCAGGCCGTCCCGGCGGTAGTGCGCATCGCAGCGATGCTGTTACAGGGCCGTCCCTGTGCACGAAAGTGTGTCTATGCTAGCGCCACTTCCAGATTCACACCCTCAGCGGCCCCAAAACCGCCGATGGCCTGGGTGGTTGCCGCGCAACAGCGGCACACTCCGGGGATCTGTGCGCTCAATGGTCGCAGCGCAGGCCGTATTGCTTCTTGAAGGCTTCGGCCTCCGCAGCAGGTTCCTTGGACAGCAATGCGCACGCGGTGTAGTTGCCCATCATGCGTCTTTTGCCTGCATCCATGTACATCCAGTCGACGATCTGTGACTGCTTGAAGCTGATTTTCTGGCCCGGGCGGTAACCGCGCACCATGCGCGGGGTGTTGGCCAGCGTCGCGGTGAATTGATCACCCTTTTGTACGAAGTCGCTCATCCAGAAGTACTCGGTACCGCTACCGTCTGTCAGACCTACCTTGAGCGCATAGCCACTGGTGCCTTCTTTCGGATTGGCAGCTTCACGCAAAAAATCTGGCAGCGTTTTTTGTGCCAGGGCAAATGCCTTTTGCATGGCAGGGTCGGCATCTGCCATCAGGGTGATGTCATCCCGCTCCGCCTTGTTTGAAATACTTTTGGCCTGTACGCAAGGCCCGGCAAAAATGAGTGCCATTGCTGCACCGATGAACCATTGCTTCTTCATGCAAGACTCCTGACTTTGGTCAACTGGCAATAGCGTATTCGAGCTGTGCACGGCCGGCAAGACCGCGCAATAGCTACGCCACAACAGGTACGGGCTCCAACAGCACGATATTGCCCACCGTCGCGCCGTAATAGGTCGCCACTCGCTTGCGCTGCTTGAGCACGGCCTTGTCCTTGCTCACGAGTAGCGCCTGATGCTGGCTGGCCAGGTCCAGGAAATGCTGGTCGTCCGGGTCGGTGCAGGTAAAGCGGATCTTGGGCGCTTCTGCCACGTATTGCACGGCGGCGTCGAAGGCCGCCATCACGCCTTCGGGGGTCTTGCCGTAGAAGCTGACGCGCGGCGCGATCTGGCTGTAATGCAAAACGCGCTCCAGCTCGGTACGCTGGGCCTGGTCGGCAATCCAGCGCAACTGGCCCTGGGCCACGAGTTCGCGGATGGGCGGAATGTGCGGGTCGTCGAAGATCAGCATGTCCAGCACCACATTGGTATCGAGCACCACCGGGCGCGGCAGCGGGCCTGCATAGCCATCATTGCAGGCAGGCCACTTGAGCACGATTTTCATGCGCTGGGGCCTTCCGGCAAGCCCTGATCGCTCTCATTTTTGCGCTGCTTGACCGCGCCCCTCACCATGTCGAAGCGGAACAGACGGCACTCGATGGGGCCGTTCCACATCGGCGTGCGGCGCGACTCCTTGAGCCGCATCTTGCCGGGCAGCTTGAGGTCGGGCGTGAGCATCCAGGCGCTCCAGCCGCTGTAGTTCTTCTTCCAGTGGCTGGCCAACTGGCTGAAGAACTCGCCGCCGTCCTCGGTCTGCGCCGTTTCACGGCCTGCGCGCGCCACCTGGCCCATGCGCTCCTGCGCATTGCGGCCTGCGCTGCCGGCAGCGGCAATGCGCTCGCCATAAGGCGGGTTCAGCAGCATCATGCCGGGCTGATCACTCGGGGGCATGCGCTGCAGCGCATCGCCGCCGCGCAGCTGGATGGAGCCCGCCACGCCCGCGCGCTCGGCATTGCGCTGGGCAAAGTCGACCATACGGAAGGAAATGTCCGATCCGTAGATGCCTACCGGGCTCTCGGGCAGAATCGCCGCCTCGGCCTCGTCCAGCATCGCTTCCCAGACATGGCGCTGAAACGGCACGAGCTTTTCAAACGCAAAGCGGCGCAGAATGCCAGCGGGAATGCGCCGCGCGATCTGTGCGGCCTCGATCACCACGGTGCCGCTGCCGCAGCAGGGGTCGTACAGCGGCTGGGGATCATCGCCATGCGGATCCCAGCCGCTCGCAGCAATCATGGCAGCGGCCAGTGTTTCCTTGAGCGGTGCATCGCCCTTGTCCTCTCGCCAGCCGCGCTTGAACAGCGCCTCGCCCGAGGTATCGATATAGATGGTGGCGCCGTCTGTGGTCAGGTGCAGGTGCACGCGCACATCGGGGTGGTGCGTTTCCACGCTGGGACGCACGCCATTGCGCCTGGCGCGGAAGCGGTCGGCGATCGCATCCTTCACGCGCAGCGCAGCAAAGTTCAGGCTGGTCAGCGGGCTGTGCTGGGCCGTCACTTCGATCTTGAACGTCTCCTGGGGGGAGAACCAGATCTCCCAGGCCACCTCACTGGCGGCGCGGTACAGGTCGTTCTCGTTGCGGTACATGCTGTGCGACAGCTCGACCAGCACACGCTGCGCGAGGCGGCTGTGCAGATTGAGCAGCATGGCATCGCGCCACATGCCACGCAGCATCACGCCGCCCCGGCCCACGAGCAGGTCTTGCCCTGCAGCGCCGGTGATGGCATGGACTTCGTCGGCCAAAAAGCCCTCGACGCCAGCGGCGCAGGGCAAAAACAAATGCAATTGGTTCATAGAGAACCGCCAAGGATACGCGGTTGTTCCGGAATCCGCGCGGCCAGGCAGGAATGGCGGACTGCGCAGGCCGTGCTTTGGCAGGTGGAATGCGGCGCTGCCACCGTCCACACCATCAAAATTAATAGCAATCTGCGATAGAAGATATTGCTCAAAAAGCATATTTTTTAGCAATACCATGGATCACACCCCGGATTACTGATACCGGCAGCCAGTCGGCAGACAATGGCATCCATGCACTCCCACCATTTTGACGACGACACCCAGCCTGCCGCGCTATCCTCCACAAGCGCCAGCCAGCCGCCCCATGTCTACGCTGCACTCACACCCGATGTGGTGCTGGATGCGCTGGCGGGCGTGGGGCTGATGGGCGACGGACGGATGAACCCGCTCGCCTCGTACGAAAACCGCGTCTACCAGGTGTGGCTGGACGACGGCCGCAAGGTCGTCGCCAAGTTCTACCGCCCCGGCCGCTGGAGCGATGCCCAGATTGACGAAGAGCATGCGTTCTCGCAGCAGTTGACCGATGCCGAAGTGCCGGTGGTGGCGCCCCTCATCCTGAACGGCTCCAGCCTGCACCACTATGCAGGCTTCAGCTTTTCGGTGTCGCCCTGGCGCGGCGGGCGCCAGCCCGATCTGGACGACTGGGAAGTGCTGGAGTGGACGGGCCGCTTCCTTGCCCGCATCCACACCGTAGGCGCCGCCCAATCCTTTGTGGCGCGCCCGCACATCAATGTGCATGATTTCGGACTGGAGCCGCACGACTGGCTGATGCACCACCATGCGATTGCGCCTTCGCAGCGCACCGCCTGGAGTAACGCCTGCCTGCAGGCCATCGACAAGATTCGCCACATCATGGACGCCGGCAATGCGACCGGCCACTTTGCCGCAGGCCCCTGCCAAAGCCTGCGCCTGCACGGCGACTGCCACCCCGGCAACGTGCTGTGGGTGCCGCCCGATGAGGCCGGCGGCGGCCCCCATTTTGTGGATCTGGACGACGCACGCACCGGCCCGGCCGTCCAAGACATGTGGATGCTGCTGTCAGGCGACCGTGCCCAGCAGACAGCGCAGCTCTCTACCCTGGTTGAAGGCTACGAGCAGTTCCGCCCCTTTGACCGGCGCGAGCTCGTGCTGATCGAGCCATTGCGCACGCTGCGCCTCATCCACTACAGCGCCTGGCTCGCTCGCCGCTTTGATGACCCGATCTTTCCCATCCACTTTCCCTGGTTTGGCAGCGATGCCTACTGGCAAGAGCAAACCCAGTTGCTGCATGCGCAAATCGAGGCGATGGATGAAGAACCGCTGCACGTGTGATGCAGCCGGATAGGCCACTGATTCAAGGTTCCGAAAGACAGCAGGCGCCCAAATAACCAAGCGCCAGCAGCTGTCTATCTGATAGTGCTGCAAACCCGCCCCCCATCCGGTTGCCTGTGCAAGGCCCTGCGCGACTGGCCATGCGCCACAAGCACCCGCCCGCCATACCGTTACGGACGCATCGAATTATTGAAACGGATCATCCGCGGGTTCAGCACGCATTGCGGAATTTGCAGTCTGGCACCGGCTGGCCATCAGCTCCGCGCCATTGCACGGCGCCACCTTCGCCGTCTGGTGGTGCAGGCTGCGAGGGCAAAACCCCAGGTACAACCCGCCCCACCTCTGGCGCGGCAGTCGGCGCCTGTGCGCGTGCACCATCCGGGGATGCGGCAGCCGGGTCGTAAAGCACCGTGCCGGTACCCGCGCCTACGCCTACATTCGCTCCCCCCACCGAGGTGCCTACACCCACACCCGCATTGCCGGTGACCTGACCACTCTGGTTGACTCCCACACCCACGCCCACCGGGCCAACACCTGTGCCCACGCCTGCGCTGACTCCACCGCTACCCACCCCCACGCCTACCGAAAACGGGCCGACAGGAACGCCAACACCTATGTAGGGAGAGCAGCCAGAGAGAAAAAATGCGGCCAGTGCGCCCACGGCTGCAATACGCAACGCCAAAATCTGTTTGTGCATAGAACGGTATTTTTCCATCCCCTGGCGGACTGCCAGGCTGGTGAGGGAGCGGCAAGAGATCGGCGCTGGCGATACGCCCGCCTTCCACAACATCAAAATAAATAGCAGCCAGCGCTTGGCAGAACAATGTCCGCGTTTGCTTTACCGGTCATTGCGAGGTGGCAAGGTAATGCTGACGCTGTGTGAAATCTCCGGCCCCGTTTCTGCAGGGCGGATCACCTGCTCAGGAGGCGGAGGTGGTGGCGGCTTCACAATCATGGGCCTGGGGGCAATCCGGGGCTGGATGTTCTTCTTCCAGGCTTCCACCAGAACATCATTGACGAACTGGCGATCCATCCACAGCCACAGCAAAAACGGCACCAGGGTTGGCAGCACCAGACTGCCGAGCTGGTAGCCATAGGCCAGGCCTTCGAGTTGGCCCTGCGAGATTTTCAACAACCGCAGGTCAAGATTGGTTGCCAGCACCACCTGCATCAGCAGGCTGGTGCAGATGCTGAAAGCCTGAAACGGCAAGAGCACGATATAGCCCACAATGGCACGCCAGACCCGCCCCTTGCGCCAGGCGGCCAGCAGCAGTGCCAGAAAGATGGGAAAACCATAGGCATAGCGGCCCGGGTCTGCGTCCACCGAAATCTCCACCCATCGCCCGCCCGTCTGGGCGTTCGCGATGCCGACATTGGTATCCACCTCCATCTTTCCCGGAGAAATCTGCACCTGCTTGACCCAGCCGGATGCCAGATCTTCCAGCCCCTCCTTGGAGATGATGGCCACCGGATAGCTGATCCATGGAGACAGCCGAGTCCACACCGTGGTCAGCACGATGATGCCGACGAAAGCCAGCACGGCAAATCGCTGAATGGGGTTTAAGCGCTTCATCCCTCTTCCTGGTCTCTGGCTCTTGCTCTTGCTGATTGGGCAGAAAACACCGTTGCCCGGTTAAAACAAAGCCAGCAGTGCTTTGCTGCTGGCTCGCATTCAGGCCGCCACGGGCTCATTCGGTGCAGCGATGCTGCCCGAAGGCGGCGGGCTGTCCGAGCCATCATCGGCACGCTTGGCGCGCTGGCCTGCGCGCACCCACACCAGCCATACCACCAGCACGTCCAGCATGATGAGGGCCTGCCACAGGTATTCATGGGCAAAGTTGAAGGCGGTCATGTTCCACTGGCCCAGGTAGAACAGGCTGATCACGCGCACGATGTTGATGGCCTGCACCGCCACAAAGCCCAGCACCATTCCGATGATCTTGTGGCGCCAGGTGGAGGGAAACGCAAGAATGGCGGCAAACAGAACAATGCAAGCCTCGATGCCGTTACAGCCTGCCTCGATGGACACGCCAAAATTGGACGCATGGTTCCACAGCACCTTGCCCTCGGCGACGGCCGATTTGTCGAACCATGTCACCAAAAACGCGCAGATCTTGGCCAGCATGGCCGTCCACGGCTCCACCAGATGCTTTTGCACCCAATTGAGCATGTTGAGGCCAAACAAGGTGAGCTGTATGCCCAGAAAAACAAAAAAGAATCGAACCATCGTGATCGCCTGCCTTCACCCGGAGTGGGGACGCTTTCCATATCCTATATTGCTGCGCCGCGTGCTTTGCCGTGCCCAGGGACAGTGGCGCCAAGAATGCAAGAGTCCACTGCGGCGGCGGTCCTGCCTTGCGGCCAGCCTTGCAATCGGGCTTTCCATCCCGGCCAGCGGCGCGCACCTGCCGCTTGTCTCGCTCAGCAGCATCTTCTGGGGAGTAAATATAGCCCCGAAAGCGGTCTGCAGTGTCAATACACCTGTTAACAACTCATGCTACAGCGCAGCAATGCAACACCCGGCGGCCTCTTGGAACCTGTTCACTGCCCAGAAACCAACCGCTGCCGCCTTGCTGGCTGCTCACCCTTCAAAAAGAAAAAGGCAGCCCCGGCTCCTGATGAACGGGGCCGGGGCTGCCTCTGTGTCGTTGTGACAGGTTCAGCGCGAACGATCAGGCCAGCAGCGCATTCACCCGCTTGACGTAGGCAGCCGGGTCTTCCGGCAGGCCGCCTTCGGCCAGCACTGCCTGGTCAAACACAATTTGAGCCAAGTCATGGAAATGGACACTGCCGTCCAGCTTCTTGATCAGCGGGTGCTCGGGGTTCACCTCCAGCACCGGCTTGGACTCAGGCGCGGCCTGGCCAGCCTGCTTGAGCATACGGGCCAACTGCAGGCTCATGCCGCCATCCTGCACCACCAGGCACGCAGGCGAATCGACCAGACGGCTGGTGGCGCGCACATCCTCTGCCTTGTCCTTGAGCGCTTCTTTCAGCTTGGCAAGCACGGGCTTGAAGGCCTCGGCCGCTTCCTCGGCTGCTTTCTTCTCGGTCTCGTCCTGCAGCTTGCCCAGATCCACCGCGCCCTTGGCCACGGACTGCAGCGGCGTTCCGTCGAACTCGTGCACAAAATTCAGTGCCCATTCGTCCACGCGGTCGGTCATCAGCAGCACCTCGATGCCTTTTTTCTTGAAGACTTCGAGCTGCGGGCTGTTCTTGGCTGCGGCCAGGGTATCGGCGGTGATGTAGTAGATCGCGTCCTGGCCTTCCTTCATGCGGGTCTTGTAATCGGCAAACGAGGTCACGACACCGTCCTGGGTGGTCGAGGCAAAACGCAGCAGCTTGGCGATCCGGTCGCGGTTGGCCATGTCTTCGCCCAGGCCTTCCTTCAGCACAGCGCCAAATTCGGCGTAGAACTGGCTGTATTTGCCCTCCTTGGCCTTGTCTTCCTCGCTCACCACGTCGGTCACTTCGGCATCCGTGCCTGCTTCGTGCCTGTCGTGCTTGGCCAGGTCTTCCAGCATGGAGAGTACGCGCTTGACCGAACCATCACGGATCAGCTTCACATCGCGGCTTTCCTGCAGCAACTCGCGGCTCACATTAAGTGGCAGGTCGGCCGAATCGATCACGCCCTTCACAAACCGCAGGTACTGAGGCATCAGCGCCTCTGCATCATCCATGATGAAAACGCGCTTGACGTATAGCTTGATGCCAGCATGCTTGTCCCGCTGGTACAGATCGAATGGAGCCTTGGCAGGGATGTACAGCAGTTGCGTGTACTCGGTGTTGCCTTCGACGCGGTTGTGGCTCCAGGTCAGCGGATCTTCAAAATCATGGCTGATCGCCTTGTAGAAATCCTTGTACTGCTCGTCGCTGATGTCCTTCTTGGCGCGGGTCCACAAAGCATTGGCCTTGTTGACAGCCTCCCACTCGCCAGTCTTGACCATGTCCCCCGGCTGGTCGTTCTCGCCCTCCTTCCACTCTTCCTTTTCCATCAGGATCGGCAGACTGATGTGGTCCGAGTACTTGGCGATGATCTGCTTGAGCTTGTAGCCATTGAGAAACTCTTGCGCCTCGGGCCGCAGATGCAGGGTGATGCTGGTGCCACGCTCTTCACGGGTGATCTGCTCCACGTCGAAATCACCGGCTCCGCCACTGACCCAGCGCACACCCTCAGATGCAGCCACGCCTGCACGGCGCGATTCAACCGTGATCTTGTCGGCAACGATGAACCCGGAGTAGAAGCCCACGCCGAACTGGCCGATCAACTGCGAATCGGCCTTCTGGTCACCGCTGAGCTTTTCCATGAAGGCCTTGGTGCCGCTCTTGGCAATCGTGCCCAGGTTTTCAATGGCTTCCTGCTCCGTCATGCCGATGCCCGTATCCGTGATCGTCAGGGTCTTGGCTGCCTTGTCGAAGGAAACACGCACTTCCAGCTTGGGCTGATCGCCATAGAGGCTGGCATCGCCCAGTGCTTCAAAGCGTAATTTGTCGCAAGCGTCTGACGCGTTGGAGATCAACTCTCGAAGAAAAATCTCCTGGTTGGAGTACAGCGAATGTGTGACAAGGTGCAGCAGCTGCGCTACTTCGGCCTGAAAGGAGTGGGTTTGTTTTGTCATGAGGATGTCTCGTGTCAACAGAAATCAATCCGTCATATGGGCGCCATGGTTGGCGATTCAAGAGCCGAATATTCACCTCTATTGCTTATATAAAAAATCTATTTCAAAAACTGAATTTGTAACAATAATTAAAATTACAAATAACTTAATTGAAAAAGCAAGCTTCATTCTTCTTTACATAAGCACACATATCCTCCTGTCATCCTTTCTGACAAACTAATCGTTACGTATCAAATTGCATTTGGCGATTAAAGAATTGGAATGTAAATGGTTTCAAATGTAATCACTCAATATTACAAATGAAAGCATCTCATTTACAAATTGCTATCATCTGCCCCCGACCCGCTTCATACAGGGCCAGGGCAGCCTATTTACTGACATTCATTGCCAGCGTCTCTTCTGCCATGGCCCAGCCCGCCACCTCCTCCAGCGCCAATGCGGGCAATGCGCCCGGCATTGAGGCGATGACGCCCGCTGAAGCCGAGCAGGTACGGCTGCGGAAATTGATGGATGCGGCCCCTGCCGCCTATGAAGACCGGTTCATGAGCGCCGACGAAGTCAGCGCCCTGCGCTCCGGCGAGGCCGCCAGCGCAGAAGAGGCCCTGTCTCAACCAGAGGGCCTGCGCAGCTGGTCCGTGGAAGGTCGCATCGGCGCCGCCCAATCCAACAGCTCCGGCACAGGAAAACGTCAGGCCACCGAATACGGTCAGCGCATCGAATACCGCCAGCAGACCCTGAACTACGGCGAATGGGTTCTGCAAGCCGACGGACGCTCGCAGCATGGAGACCAGGATGCAGGAAACGGCATTGGCGCCCTGGGTTATGCCCGCGAGGCAAGCAGCCAGCGCATCACTTTGCGCAACCTGGGCATGCCCCTCACGCCCGGCGTGCTGGCCGACACTACCCTGGGCGATGCCTACAGCGAGCTGACAACAGGCCTCAGCCGCAACTACCGCCTCACGCTCGGCACCAGCACGGTGCGCGGTCTCTCGACCCGCATCTACGGCAGTGATTTCGATCTGCGCGCTGGCATGGGCGAGCGTGGCGATCTCCTGGGCGGACCGTATCCAGGCTTCGAAAAGAGCCAAGGCAGCATTGCATGGCTGGGCGCCACCCGGCGCCTGGGCGATTCTTGGTACGCCGCTGGCCAGATCGAGCAGGCACACCGCATTCCCGCCAGCTACTACAACCTGTTTACCGGCGAGGGCTCGGGCAGCAAAACTGTATCGAGCTGGGCCGCGGCAGTGGGCTACGGAGGCGAATTGCGGCAAGACGGTGATCTGCGCGCGCGCCTGACAGTCCTGGGCAGCAATACCTCCAGCGCAACACCCGGCACGGCAACAGGCGGCGCGCAGGGCCTGTACGTGGAGGCGGGAACAAAGCTCGGCCGCTTCCGCCATGAGTTCGGCGCCTACGTTTCCCGGCCCAATCTGTACTTTGGCGACTACCTGTTGCCTTCGGGCACCCAAGGGGCCTATTGGCGCGTGGACCACAGCGCTAGCCGCCTCAGCTGGGGCGGGGGGCTTGATTTCGAGCGCGTTCGCAGCAGCTCCGAGACGGCGCAGACCGGCTCCTCCCGCCTGGGAGCCAGCGGCAATGTGCAGTATTTCATCAACCGGGACAGCTCCATTGGCGGCAACCTCAACCTCTACCAGACCCGCTATGACGCAAGCGCCAATGCCAATGCCAATGGCCAGGCTGCGCTGGGCACGCAGCGCAGCATTTACGCCTACGGCTTCTACCAGACCCGCTTTTTCGGCTGGCCCCGCACACGCCTGAGCCTGACCGCGCGACGCAATGAGCAGATCGTCCTGGGCGATGGCGCCGCCACGGGCCGCGAAGTGCAATGGGAGCAGGACTGGATCACGGCGCGGCGCGAAACCATGCGCCCCGAACTCACCACCACGCTGGGCTGGGCCGACGACCGCAGCGGCGGCACGGCACACCAATACCCCACGGCCGGTGTGCAGGTACGTTACTGGGCCAGCAGTTCACTGAGCTTTTCGGGCAACCTGCGCTACACCTCGCAAACGGGTGGCCTGTACACCAGCCGAGGCCTGTCGGGCACCCTCTCGGCCGAGCAGGATCTGGGACACGGCTGGCGCCTGGGCTTTTCGGCACTGATCAACCAGGCGCGCGCCTCCACGGTGCCCCTGCCGAACTGGACCGGCCCCCTGGTCTATCGCAGCAATGACAAGACCGCCTACATCTACCTGCGCTGGGATGGCAGCACAGGCCGACCCTTTGCCGTGGCAGGTGGAATGCCCGGCACAGGGGCAGGCAGTGTCTCGGGCAATGTGTTCTACGACGCCAACCGCGATGGCCAGCGGCAGATTGGCGAAGGCGGGGTCACTGGTGTCGAGGTAGTGCTGGATGGCCGCTACCGCACGGTTACCGACCGCGAAGGCCGTTTCTCATTCCCGATGGTGGGCCAAGGCCGCCACCGAATCACTGTCACGCTCGACAGCGTGCCGCTGCCCTGGGGTGCAGCGGACGATGCCGGCGTGAGCGTCGATGTTCCGCTGCGTGGCGAAGCCAACGCCGAGATTCCCGTCATCAAGGTGGGGGAGTAGCCATGCAGCAGACCACGGGCTGACAAATGTGTAAACGGCAGTAAACCCCTGAGCTGCCGAGCACGTTGAGAGCCAGCCCTCCACCAGCGCATCTGCGCTTTTGCCAATCCCTTTGATAAAAAGGACTGTGAAAATGATTAACAAACTTATCAATCCCATTGCGCTGGGCACTGCTTTGATGCTTGCGTCTGCAGGTTATGCACTGGCCGACAGCCAATATGGCTACTCCACCAGCGGCACCAATGTCACGGCGCAGGCCAATGTCAAGCTGTCGGTGGCGGTGCCCAAGCTGATCCTGCTGCGTGTGGGCTCGACCAACGCCACGATCGACACCCTCAGCTGGAACACGACCTTCAGCATTCCTGCCGTCCCCACGGCGCCTGTGGTTGGCAACAACACCAATGTGGACTGGAGCGGTGCAGCGCCAACCTCGACGCTGAACACACCGGCAGCACTGACTGTCTATGCATGGACCAATGCAGGTACCGGCACCCTCACCTGCACAGCGCCTACCTGGACGCCTGCTGCTGGCGGCCCAGCGAACACGGACTTCACCGTGACCGTCACGGGCTCTTTGCCTCATCCAGGAACCAACCTGGCCTGCGGTGCTGCAAGCGCGACCATCCCCTCGAACTCGGTAGCCACGGGTACCTGGGCATACAGCCTGGCAAGTGCGTCCGCTGCCACCTGGAAAGCAGGCACCTACACGGCCCAGGTGACCTACACGGCCACCGGCGTCTGATGCGTATGCGTGCCGCAGCCCTCTTGACCGCAGCTCCGGAGCGGGTCCGCGCTCCGCTGGCTGCGGGGCTGGCGCTGCTTGCATGCGGCAGCACAGCCCCTGCCAATGCGGTCATCACCACTGTGACCGACACTGGCAGCACCTACGCCATTTCGCTACAGGTGGGATCATCCTCGGCCATCGATACTGTTCAATTCAACGTCACCGGCAACAATGTGGGCCTCACGCCAGCGCCGGTGACAGGGACACCTGCGATCGACATCTCCGTGGTTCCCACGCGACCGGCAAACTCCGACAGCGCCGCGCGCCCTGTCACCCTGCAGGTGGACTCCACCGCCGGCCTTACCTGCCAGAGCGCCAGCTGTGGCACCACCATCATCCCGTTCAACAAGATCAGCTGGACAGTGAGCAACTCCAGCGGCGGCAGCGCGGGCGACATCCAGAACGGCCAGTTCAACGGCGCGGCCAACCAGCAGATCGCCAGCTTCAATGCCAATGCCACCTATTGCTCGTTTCCCATCATCATTTTTTGCCTGAGCTGGGTCTACCAATCCAACACCATGAATGCCACGCGGCTGACATTCACCTACGCCAACGACGTCATCTACCCCGCTGGCTCCTACAAGGGTACGGTGTATTTCACCGCATCGATGCAGTGAGGATGCATATGCCGCGCTTGCAACCCAACAGTTCGCACCGCCTGCCAGCCAAGCTTGCGCTAGCTGCCTGCACGATAGCCTGGGTAGCCACTGCACACGCACAGATCGCGCGGCTGGACGACTCGGCCTCGCCGCGCGCGCAAGTGCAGGCCGATTTCCGTCAGGCGCAGATGATCGATGCCCAGACCCTGCTGCTCCCCTTTGGCCGGGTCGAATACCGGCTCGCCACCGCCCCGTATGTGGGGCGCCGCGCCCGCATCTACTATGTCATTCCGCTGGCCGTGGCAGGGTTGCGCTCGCCTTCCGGTCTGCAGGTACAGTGGCGCGGCGCCCTGTTCCAAAGCGGCATGGGCCGCCCGGGCGACCGTGTCCTGGTGTGGAATGGCGAGGTTCGAGCCCCCTGGATCACCGACACCTTTGACCTGCAGCTGCGCATCGACCCGCGCCAGCTGCAACTGGGCCGGGGCGGCAGCCTCAGCTTCGAGTCCTATTTCGAAATCGAGATACAGCCATGAGTCCACTTTTTTCACCCTTCGTCCGCAATGCCGCCGCACTGAGCCTGGCCTTGCTTGCAGCCTGCGTACATGCCGCGCCTTTCGAAATCGCTGTGGCTCCATCGCGTTTTGAGCTGACAGCGAAGGGCGGCGAGCGGCTGGGCCAGTCGATCGATATCCACAACCTGGGAAACGCGCCCACTGCCGTATCGATCCGCACACTGGACTGGACCTACTCGCCCGAAGGTCAGATCACCTACCACGACGAGCTGCTGTCCGGCAGCTGCCGCCCCTGGGTGGTGCTGGAGCGGCGCACGCTGTCAGTGCCCGCGCAGACCAAGAACAGCTTCCGTTTTCAAATCACGCCCCCGGCCGATGCTCCCCGCGGCGAATGCCGGTTCATGATCACCATCGAAGGCGTGGAGCCAGCGCAGCAAAGCATCATCCGCAGCGGTGGCGCAAGCCTGAGCCTGCCGGTCACCGGGCGCATTGCCGTGGCGGTCTACGTGATGTTGGGTGGGGCCGAGCCCAAGCTGGAAATGCACCAGTTCACCATGCGCGACGTAGCGGGCAAGCGCACCCCCACCGTGAGCGTGACCAATACCGGCGATGCCCATGGCCGCCTCGAAGGCACACTGGACGCCAAGGACGCCAAAGGCCGCACCTTCAGCCTGGCCGTGGAAGGCACCCCGATCATGCCCGGCCAAACGCGCAACCTGGTGCTGATGCCCAAGGGCGATGACGGCCAGAACGTGCCCCAGCCCAGCTATCCCGTGCAGGCAAGCGGCCTGCTGGACTGGGACAAGGGCAGCTTCAAAGTGAATACGGAGTTCAAGTGAACAACAGCCCCGCCCGCCTCTACCACGCTGCCCTGAGGGTGGCGCTGTCGGCAGTGCTGGCGGTGGCGGCACTGGCCATCCACAACGGCGCGCATGCAGCCAGTGCCACATCGGGCACCGGCAGCCTGCCGCGTACCACCCCGCGCGTGGCACTCAACTTCGCAATCCAGATCGACAAATTCCTCTTCTTTCGCATTGGTGACGGCGCCTGGCCGACGCCGGGCGGCACCATATCGCAGGTGGCGTTCACCCTGACGCCATCCATCCCGGCCGTACCGACCACCCCCGCAGCCGGCAACAATACATCGGTCAACTGGAACGGCGCAGCCCCTGGCTTTGTGGTGGCCGCAAGCGGTAACGTATTGCCCGTCGAAGTGCGCAGCAACGGCGGACAGGTGAGCCTGTACGCCACTGTTACGACGCCGCTCACCAGTGGCTCCAACACCATTCCGATGAGCGAAATCGTGGTCACCAGCAGCGACAGCACCAACCTGCCTGCGCCGCCTATTCCCAACAGCGGCAACGGCACCTCGGTAAATGTGAACGGCGGCGGCTCGGGCGCGGTGAACAGCCTGGTCACCATCCGTAGTGCCAACTGGACTTTCTCCTACGCCAACAGCGCCAGCCGCACGGCCGGCTCCTACGACGGGCAATTGCGCTTTACCGCCGCCACGCCTTAGAACGTGTCTACGACCTCTACGCACCCGCAAAGCCACTGTCGCGGCGCGAGGAGATCGTAAACACGTTCTTAGGCCCAGGCCTTTTTTGGTTACGATGGCACAGGTACCAATGCCTGCTTACCTTGCCATGCCCACATCCACCCAACGCCTTGATCACAC
The DNA here is from genome assembly GCF_014207855.1 of Comamonas odontotermitis. Classification (GTDB taxonomy): domain Bacteria; phylum Pseudomonadota; class Gammaproteobacteria; order Burkholderiales; family Burkholderiaceae_C; genus Comamonas; species Comamonas odontotermitis_A. Next base: position 117,792 of record NZ_JACHKZ010000001.1, read on the forward strand.
CCTGCACGCCCTCAAAGCGCTGGGCGACGAAGGCCACCGCATCTTCACCCAAATTTATGCCGATGCAGCCCGGGAGGCGGCGCAGGCAGCCGATGCGCGGGCAGCGCGCGGCCTGTCGCTGGGGCCGATTGACGGCAAGCTCGTCTCGCTGAAAGACCTGCTGGATGTAGCGGGCGAAGTCACCACCGCAGGCGCCGCCATGCGGCGCAGCAGTACCCCTGCCGCACACGATGCCCCCGTGGTGCAGCGGCTGCGCGCGGCAGGCGCCGTCATCATCGGCAAGACCAACATGACCGAGTTTGCGTTTTCCGGCGTGGGCATCAACCCGCACTTTGGCACACCGGGCAATGCGCAGGAGGCAGAGCGCATTCCGGGCGGGTCGTCATCAGGAGCCGGGGTGAGCGTGGGGCGCGGCCTGGTCGATATTGCCATTGGCTCGGATACGGGCGGCTCGGTGCGCATTCCGGCTGCCTTCAACGGCACGGTGGGCTTCAAGCCTACGCAGGCGCGGGTGTCGCGCGAGGGCGCTTTTCCGCTGTCATTCACACTCGACAGCCTGGGACCGCTGGCGCGCAGCGTAGCCGACTGCGCCACTGCCGATGCCGTGATGGCGGGCGAAGCGCCCACCCCTTTACCCGCGCGCAGCGTGCGCGGCCTGCGCATTGGACTGCCTCAAGGCTTGCCGTGGGAACAGTGCAGCGCCGAAGTTCTGCAAAAAACAGAACAAGCCATTGAATCGTTGCAGGCGCAAGGGGCTGTTTTCACCAAACTGCCCTGGCAAGCCCTGATGGCGGCCCCCGGGCAGTTGCAAAGCGAAGGCACCATCATCGCTGCCGAGGCAGCCGCCATCCACCGCGAGGCCCTCGCCCACCAGCGCGATGCCTTTGACCCGCGCGTGCTCTCACGCATGGACAAGGGCCGCAGCCTGACGGCGCCGTATTACGTCAATCTGCTGCAGCAGCGCCAGCGGCTGCAGGTGGAGATGGATGCCGCCATGCAGAATGTAGATCTGCTCCTGCTGCCCACCATTGCCATCACCGCGCCCCGCATCGCCGATCTGTTGGAAGACGACGACGCATTCTTTGCCGCCAACGGACTGATCCTGCGCAACACCTCGATCTTCAATTTTTACGACCTGCCCGCCCTCTCGTTGCCCGCACCGCGTGCAGCGAAGGAATTGCCCGTGGGCATCATGCTAGTGGGCCAGCGCATGCAGGACCGCCAGTTGCTGGCCATGGCGGCGGCCATCGAGCAGCTACTACAAGAATGAGAGCTGCCAGCAATTTTCCTGTACACCGTTACTGCGATTTTTATTGAGAAAACCATGGGCCGCGCAAGCATAGAGTGGACAGCCGAGATGATCGCCCAGCTGGGCACGGACAAGGACGCAGTGCTGGCCGAGCGCTGGGGCACCACAGCCAAGACCGTCAACCTCAAGCGCAACAGCCTGAGCATTGCCGCCTTTGGCCATGTGGCGTGGACCCAGGCCATGCTGGACGAGTTGGGCCGCAGCACCGATGCCGAGCTGGCCGCCCGCTGGAGCATCAGCAAGGCCAGCGTGGTGGCCAAACGTGGGGCGCTGGGCATTGCCCCGCTGGATGCCAGCCGGGGTAAGGAAACGCAGCAGCCCTGGACCGACGCCGAGATCGTGCAGCTGGGCACTGCCCCTGATGCGCAACTGGCCCTGCAACTGGGGCGCTCGGCTCCCGCCGTGCGCAACGCGCGCATGGCACGCGGCATTGCAGCCGCCCGCCCGGGCAAGCCGCCCATCGAAAAGCGCTGAAAAGTACTGAGCAGCGCAAGACAGTCCGCGATGTGGGCCGCAGCCTGGGCCTGCGGAAAGCAAAATTTCGTCATTGCGCCGCACCGTCCATCATGCATATCGCATGAGAATTCAGACGCTATGACTATCAAATTTCATAGCAAATTGCACACGCAGCCATTGCGCCAACAACCAATTTGGCTTGAACTTACGCTGCATCCTCCGTCAATCACCCGTGCGAAAACTTCGGAAAAACAAGGGTTTACCTTAGGAAAAACCGTCCTCCGGTGTCGTTAGGATGGCACTCTTTTATCGCCAAGCTGACCCAGAACAAAGGCCAGCTCCCGCATCAGCTGCAGGGGCCGCCACTACCAATAACAGGGGACATGAAAGGCTTCACCTTTGATATAGAGAAAGACAAGAGACTATGAAAACCATGGCGCAATGGAGTGTGGTGGCGCTGGCCGCCTTTGCAGCAGCAGGCGCGCATGCCGATGCCTCCTACCCCAATAAACCCGTCACCATCGTTGTTCCGTTCACGGCGGGCGGCCCGACCGACCGCGTGGCACGCGATCTGGCGGAATCCCTGCGCAAGCCCCTGGGCAACAACGTCACCATCGTGATCGACAATGCCGATGGTGCGGGCTCGACCATTGGCATGGCCAAGGCAGCACGCGCCAAGCCTGACGGCTACACCCTGCTGCTCAACCACATTGGCGTGGCCACGGCCCCCATCCTGTACCGCAAGCTGTCGTTCGATGTGATGAAGGATTTTGAATACCTGGGCATCATCAACGACGTGCCAATGACCCTGATCGGCAAGCCTACGCTGGCCCCCAACAACTACAAGGAGCTGGCGGCCTTCATCAACAAGGAAAAGGACAAGGTCAACCTCGCCAATGCGGGCATCGGCTCGGCCTCGCACCTGTGCGGCCTGCTGCTGCAAAGCACGCTCAAGGTGCCGATGACCCCCGTGCCCTACAAGGGCGCTGCCCCTGCAATCGCTGATCTGATGGGCAACCAGGTGGATGTGCTGTGCGACCAGACCACCAACACCACCGGCCAGATCGAAGGCAAGAAGGTCAAGGCCTATGCCGTGACCACCAGCAAGCGCCTCACCACCCCATCGCTCAAAGACCTGCCCACACTGCAGGAAGAAGGCCTCAAGGGCTTTGAAGTGACCATCTGGCACGGCCTGTACGCCCCCAAGGGCACGCCTGCCGATATCCTCAAGAAGGTCAATGACGCGCTGAAAGTGGCACTGAAGGACCCCGAGTTCATCAAGAAATCCGAAGGCCTGAGCGCTGTGGTCGCCAATGACAACCGTGTCACGCCTGAAGGCCACAAGGCGTTCGTGCAAGCCGAAATCGCCAAGTGGACGCCTGTCATCAAGGCCGCGGGCACCTTTGCCGAATAACTTGGCCAATGCTTTGGTATTGATGGCTGGTCGCGCTTGTGATGCAGGCGCCGCCAGCCATTACCATTCCCAAGATAAAGACTGCTGCGGCAGTCTTTTTTTGTTGCTGCCCGGCATGGCGCCCATGCGCCGCTCCAGAAGAGACAAGCTGAGCGACTTCCATTTTCAACCCACCACCTCCATCAACCGATAACGACCTCCAGGAGATGCCCATGACCTTGCACTCACTCACCCGCCGCCAGTGGCTGGCCGCCAGCGGCGCGCTGGCCCTGCCCGGCCTGCCACCTTTTGCCCATGCGGCCGACTGGCCCAACCGGCCGATCCGCTTTGTGGTGCCATTCGCGCCGGGCGGCAGCTCCGAGATCGTGGCGCGCTCCACGGCTGCAGAACTCTCCAAAACCATGGGCCAGAACGTGTTCGTGGAAAACAAGCCCGGGGCTGCAGGCAATATCGCCATGCAGGAAGTGGCGCGCTCCGACGACCAGCACACCGTCGTTCTGGGCCATATCGGCACCCTGGCCGTCAACCCCTATATCTTCGACAAGCTGCCGTATGACCCGAACAAGGACTTCCGGCCCGTGAGCCTGCTGGCCAAGGTGCCCAGCCTGTATGTCGTGCACCCGGACCTGCCCGTCAAGAACCTGCAGGACCTGGTCAAGCTCGCCAAGAGCAAGCCAGGCAAGCTGAGCTACGGCTCGGCCGGCAATGGCAGCGCCGGCCATCTGGCGTTCGAGTACCTGAAGATGACCGCCAGCATCTTCATGCTGCATGTACCCTACAAGGGAACAGGCCCCATGATGACCGACCTGCTCTCGGGCAGGCTTGACGCGGCATCAGTGGGAGCAGCGGCGCTGCTGCCGTTCATCAAATCGGGCAAAGTGCGCTGCATTGCCACCGGCTCGACCCAGCGCCTGCCCCAGTTGCCCGATGTGCCCACCGTGGCAGAGCAGGGCTTCCCCGGCTTCGAGATGACGCAGTGGTACGGCATGCTGGCCCCCGCATCCATGGCCAAGGCCCATGTGGACACCCTGGCTGCCGAATGCGCCAAGGCCGTCAAAGCGCCCGATTCAGTCAAACGGCTGCAGGGCGATGCGGCCGAGCCCATTGGCGACACGCCGCAACAGTTTGCCCAGTTCATCGCCAAGGAGCAGGTGCGCTGGCAAAAGGTGCTCAAGCACGCGCAGGTCAAGCCCGATTGAGGCCTGCGGCCATGAAAAAAGCGACTGCCATGCAGTCGCTTTTTTTGCAGCAGCGGGTGAAAGGCTTGGCGTCGCAAACAAAACCCCAAAATCGCAGATTTACGGTTGAGAGGAGGCGCCCCCGAAGAAGCAACGACGTATCAAGGGTTGTGTTAGCGGGTCTTAGTGACCCCAGACCACATCAGCGCCTTCGGCCTCGCTGCGCTGCAGCATCACGATGAACGGCACGGCGCGTTGCTTGAGGCCCACGGTGGCCTTCACATCGTCGCCGTCTTCGTCCTCGGCGTTCTTGTCCACTGGTTCGGCGGGCTGCCTGCTGCGCTCATCCTCGGCCGCAACGGCGGCCTGCAAGGCCCCGATGGCAGCCGGAATCTGCGCCACGGTGATGATGCCCGCGGGCGATGCGTCCTTGCCAATGATCTTCAGGATTTTTTGCGCATCCGCTTCCAGCATGATCATGTCGGCTGTGGCACGCGATACAAATTTATAGACCAAATTCTTCTCCTTGGAACGAGCCCACGATCTTTCGTAAAGGTGTGTGGGTGCAGGTCAGGATGGGCTGCCAGGCGCAAACCGCCCCAATCCGCTCCCACACTCCTGATCATCAACACGTTCTTAACAGTACATATAGTCCCGGGTGAATGGGTAATGCGATTGTGCACCACGGATGCTACCAGTGGTCATGGATCCGTCCGGCACAACGGCCAGCATCTGGTGCAGGGCCGTCCAGCCGCGCTCAAACCCCGTCGCACAACCGGCCAGATAGAGGCGGTAGGCGCGCAGGGTTTTGGCGGCCTGCTCGGGACTGCTTTTTTGCGACAGCACCTGCAGCGCCGACTCCAGCTGCGCCTCCAGCGCGTCGGACCAGGCCCAGAGCGTCTTGGCATAGTGCGGGCGCAGATTGTCCGCGTCCACCATCTCCCAGCCTGCATTGGCCATCTCCTGCTGCACCACGCTCACATGCAGCAGCTCGCCGCCGGGGAAAATGTATTTCTCGATGAATTCGCCCATGCCCGCGCCCAGCTGTTCGTTGTCAGTGCCACCGGCGGTGATGCCATGGTTCATCAGCAGACCCCCAGGCTTGATCAGGCTCTTGAGGGTGGCAAAGTACTCGTGCATGTGGGCCCGGCCCACGTGCTCGAACATGCCAACCGAGGCAACCTTGTCAAACGGCTCGGTCGTCTTGAGCTGGCGATAATCCATCAGCAGCATCTGCACACGGTCTTGCAGGCCCTTCTGTGCAATCAACTGGTTGACGTAGGCATGCTGGTTTCTGGACAGCGTAATGCCCGTGCCCTGAATGCCGTAATGCTCTGCTGCCCACAACAGCAGGCCGCCCCAGCCCGCGCCCACATCCAGAAAGCGCTCTCCGGCCTGCAGGCGCAGCTTGCGGCAGATCAGATCGAGCTTGGCCTCCTGGGCCTGCGCCACAGTGAAATCGGGCTGGGCGTAATACGCACACGAGTAGACACGGCGCGGATCGAGCCACAGCGCATAGAACTCGTCGGAGACGTCGTAATGGAACTGGATCTGCTCCGAATCCTTGGTCAGGGTGTGCAGGGCCGCCGAGCGTGAGCGCGCCAGCAGGCGGCTCCACCAGGTGGAGCGAGCCGCCACCGGGTCCGACGGCATCAGCGCCACGGCCGCAGCCATGGCATCGCGCATGCTGCCATCGATCTCGACATCCCCTTCCACGATATAAGAGCCTACGATTCCAATATCGCCAGACGCCAGCGCCGCGAGCGATTTGGCGCTGCGGCAATGCAGGCGCAGCTGTGCTTCATGGGGATTGGCGATCCACTCGCCCGAGGGAAGCGCAATGGCGACTGCCACGGGCAGGCCCGACAGCTTCGCCTCCAATTGGGACTGCAGCATGTTCATGGCACCTCATTTTGGTGAGCAAACATGTCCCGTCAATGGCATTTGTCTGACATTGCCACGCTACATTGCAGCCATGACCTCATTCACACACCCTTGCGACGATCTGCTGGCGCTTTGCATGGCGCAATGGCCCACGCGCGACTGGGTCTGGCTGGACATCGGTGCCGATCACAGCACGGTCAGGCGCCAACACAGGGATGACGCTCTTGCCCACGCATTGCCCATTGGCAGCGCCAGCCTGGCAAGGCGTTGCCTGCGCCACAACCCGCCCGATGATGCCGATGTGGAAGCGGCGATCGCCACCGTGGAAGACATGGTGATGCCCCTGGTACGCGCCTGGCCTGCACCCTTGCCCCAGACAAGCCTGCTGTGCACCGCGCCCGAGATGGCGTCACTGGTCCAGCAATTGGCCACGCCTGCCGATGTCTCCGAGGCAACAGCGGCGTTGCTTTTGTACTCCATCGATGCGGTAGAGGCCTGGTTTAACCGTTACGCCGATACGGTCATGGGCGGCCCGCAGCGGGGCCTGGCACTCAGCCATGCGCAGATTGCCTTGCTCATCATCGTGCGCGAATGCCTGCACCACTGGGGCATGCAGACCCTGGCAGTGCTGGAGGAAAGCCACGACCAGGCCACCAGATAGCCAGATAATCAGGCAGACAGGCCATCCACCGCCTGGAACATTGCCTGCCGCGCCTGGCTCACGATCTGGGCCATCCAGGCCTCGCGCTCGTCATAGAACGCCGCGCGCATCTGCTGGTGAATGGCAACGCGCTGCGCGCTCGGTGCATCAGGGTGGTTGTGCACCCAGTGGTCGGCGCGGATGGCGCCCGTGGTCTCAAGCACCGGCACGGTACCGTATTCCAACGCAATGCCGGTGAACTCGGCCTGCGGGCATTCCTGCACCGCACTGTTCCACAGCAGGCCCGTAAGAGGCGGCGATGACGAACTGCCATCGTCCAGCGAAGTGACGGGCGTGGCACCACCGCCATCCCACCAGCGGCGCGCCCGCGCCAGCATCTGCGCGTCATTCGGTCCGGTGAAGATGCGCTCGCCATAGCCGTTGGGCCCCAGGCCGGTGTGGATATCGATCCAGGCCAGCTGACGCACCTGGCCACCATGCTTGCGCAGCACCTGACGGATGGTACGGTTGCTCCAGGTAGGCGCATGGCCGCCGAAGAAGACGCCCGTCGGATGCTGGTACTGGCCCTGGCCGACAGCGCCCTGCCACGCACGCTGGCCACGCTCGGCGATATAGCGGTCAATCGCCTGCTGCACGGCGGGCGTGGGTGGCCATTGCGCGGGCAGGATCAGGTCCTGCACCTCGTCATAGGCGGGATTGGTGGGCAGGGGCTGGTTGAAGTCGATAAAGTTGCGGTTCAGGTCGACGTTCTCATGCGTGACCCGGCGGCCATACGAGAAGCCATGCGGGTTGAGCGCATGCACATAGAGCACCGCCACGCCCGCGTCACGTGCCTTCTGCAGCCATTCCTCGTCATGCAGTGCATACACCTGCACGCCACTGCCGCAATAGCCTTCGATGCCATGGCAGGCGCTGCTGACGATGAGCAGCCTCTCCGCATCCAGGACTCCAGCGCGCGCCACATCCATCGCCAGCGTCTCGTCTTCGGCGCCATCTTCGGGATGGTTGTGCGATTCGACCTGCAACCCCGCCAGCACAGCGGCCTCCAAAAATTTAACGCGCGCCTTCGCGTAGCTGGTGGAAAACGCATCGCGGATACCCATCATGTCTGCCCCCTGTTGGTGGTGGTTGGAAAAATGGCCCTCAACGCGCCTCACCGGGTTTCGGATCGCGGCGCACCCGAAAGAGGCGTCTGTCGCGCTGGGCAATCTTCATCAAAAAAAGAGAGCGCATGGCAGTTGGCCATATTGAACTTCAACACCTTTTAGCATTAAAAATCAATCACAAAGAGCGCGATAAGCGATGCTCTTGAAGCAAATTGGCAAAGCACGAGACTTCATGCTGCGGACAGCCTCTCCACCTGCACCGCGCAGTCATAGAAGGACGGCGCACGCCCCATATCGGTGAGCTGCTGGTGGGTCAGCTCATTGACATTGGTGCCGTTGGCACCGTCCTTGCGCCACCACACGCCCAGGCCCACCACCACCCCCGACCGGGCACGGCCGTTGATGCTGGCGTGACAGACATGGGTGCCGCGCGCATTGAACACGCGCACCGCATCGCCATCAGCGATCTGGCGCGCGGCCGCGTCATCGGCATGCATCTCCAGCGTGGGGCGGCCTTCGGCCTGGCGCAGCTTCTGCACGTTCACAAAGGTCGAATTCATGAAGTTGCGCGCTGGTGGCGAGATCATGGCCAACGGGTGCGCGGCGGTCGGCGTCTCGTAATTGGGCACATAGTCTGGCAAGGGGCTCACGCCCTGCTTTTCCAGAGCGCTGCTGAAAAATTCGCACTTGCCCGACGCGGTGGCATAGCCGCCCTTGGCAAAAGGCGCATCGGGCAGGTTCTGCACAGCAAAGCCCTGCGCCAGCAAGGTGTCGAAATCCACACAATTGGCATCCGTGGCCGCGCGGCACAGGTCTTCATCGCTGGTGCGGAAGTGCTCGGCGGCAAACGCCGCGTCGTGCCGCGCCATGTGCGCTGCCAGATCGCGGAAGATCTGCGCATTGCTACGCGCCTGTCCCTGCGGGGCGATGGCCGGGCGGTTCAGCAGCACATCGGTGTGGCCATAGGTGGTGTGAATATCCCAGTGCTCCAGCTGCGTGGTGGCTGGCAGCACATAGTCGGCATGGTCTGCGGTGTCGGTCATGAAATGCTCCAGCACCACGGTGAACAAATCCTCGCGTGCAAAGCCCGCCGCCACCTTGGCCGACTCAGGCGCCACGGCCACCGGGTTGCTGTTGTAGCAGATGAGTGCCTCGACCTGAGGGCCAAAACCGGCTCCGCCCGGGTGCAAAAGCGCATCGCCAATCGTGCTCATGTTGATGGTGCGCGGGCGGCGCGCGCCCAACAGTTGCGGCATCTGCAGATCAGCGCGGCGCGCGGGCGAGGTGGACGATGTGGACAGCAGCAGACCGCCAGCCCGGTGGCGCCATGCCCCCACCAGCGCTGGCAGGCAGGCCACGGCACGCACGGCATTGCCGCCACCGTGCGCGCGCTGCATGCCGTAGTTCAGGCGTATCGCGGCTGGCTTGGTGGTGCCGTAATCACGCGCCAGGTTGCAGATCTCTTCCACCGTGATGCCGCACACCGATGCGGCACGCTCGGGCGGCCATTCCAGCGCCCGGGCCTTGAGCGCGTCCCAGCCCAGGGTGTGCTGGGCAATGTAGTCGTGGTCCAGCCAATCGTGCACGATCAGCTCATGCATCAGCGCGAGCGCCAGCGCCGCATCGGTTCCGGGCAGTATCTGGATGTGCTCGTGGCATTTTTCGGCAGTTTCCGATTGGCGCGGATCAATGCAGATCAGCTTGGCGCCATTGCGCTTGGCCTCCTGCGCATAGCGCCAGAAATGCAGATTGCTGGTGATGCTGTTGCTGCCCCAGATGAGGATCAGCTGGCTCTCCGCGAAAAACTGCACGCGCATGCCCAGCTTGCCGCCATAGGTATGCAGCAGCGCTTCGCTGCCCGCGCTCGCACAGATGGTGCGATCCAGCAGGCTGGCGCCCAGTTGGTGGAAAAAGCGCCGGTCCATGCTTTCGGCCTGCACAAAACCCATGGTGCCTGCATAGCTGTACGGCAGAATGGCCTGCGGGTCTCGCGCAGCAATCGCGCGCAATCGGGCCGCAATGTCTGAAAGTGCTTCGTCCCAGCTCACTGGCTCGAACTGGCCTGCTCCTTTGGGCCCCACGCGCTTGAGCGGCCGGAGCACACGGCCCTCGTGGTACGTGCGCTCGGTGTACTTGCTCACCTTGGCGCACAGCACGCCACCGGTCTGCGGGTGCTGCGGATTGCCGTTGACCTTGGTGGCCACGCCATCCACCACCGTAGTGACGAGTGAGCAGGTGTCGGGGCAATCATGCGGACAGGCGCCGATGACGGACAAAGAGGCAGTAGGCGTGTTCATGGTGGCGGGTTTGGAGTCGTGATGGATCGGCGGGCGATCTGCCCGCTCATCGTAGCGCGGGATCGGCACGTCTGTGCGCCCGCTGCTGCAAAGGCGACATTCCATTCCGTCCATCATCAGAGCACGTGAAGGCAAAGTGATGACCGTGCGGCGCACAGCGACCGAAGCCGACAAGTCATCGGATGATTTAGCAATCGAAACAGAAGTGCCAAAGGTGACAGTTGGAGCCCCTCTTGAGGGTTATTCCCAGGCCATTTGTCACCAGCGGTCATTCGCTTTGCTGCACCATAGAAGGCTTGGCGCTCCAGCGTCCATTTTGCTATCGAAAATCAAGCAATCATTGGCGACAGACGAGCGCCAGCGCTTGTTTTACCAGGACATACCCGCTATGAAGCTGATTGACTCCATCGTGGCCGATGCGGCCAGCATTGCCCAGATCCGCAAAGACATCCACGCCCACCCCGAGCTGTGTTTTGAAGAAGTACGCACGGCTGATCTGGTAGCCGCCAAGCTCACCGAGTGGGGCATTCCTATCGACCGCGGCATGGGAACAACCGGCGTCGTGGGCATCGTGCACGGCAAGGATGGCGGCAAGAGCGGCTACGCCGTGGGCCTGCGCGCCGACATGGACGCGCTGCCCATGCAGGAGAGCAACACGTTTGACCATGCCAGCCAGCACCACGGCAAGATGCACGCCTGCGGCCACGATGGCCACACCGCGATGCTGCTGGCGGCGGCCAAGCATTTCGCCAAGCACCGCGATTTTGAAGGCACCGTGTACCTGATCTTCCAGCCTGCGGAAGAAGGTGGCGGCGGCGCGCGCGAGATGATCAAGGACGGCCTGTTCGAGAAATTCCCCATGCAGGCCGTGTTCGGCATGCACAACTGGCCCGGCATGGCTGCTGGCCAGATGGCCGTGAGCCCCGGCCCGGTCATGGCGTCGAGCAATGACTTCAAGATCACCATCACCGGCAAGGGCGGCCATGGCGCCATGCCGCACATGGGCAACGACCCCGTGCCCATCGCCTGCCAGATCGTCACCGCGTTCCAGAACATCATCACCCGCAACAAGAAGCCGCTGGACACTGGCGTGATCTCGGTCACCATGATCCATGGCGGCGAAGCCAACAACGTGATCCCCAACAGCGTGGAGCTGCAAGGCACGGTGCGCGCCTTTACCGTGGAGGTGCTGGACCTGATCGAATCGCGCATGCGCCAGATTGCCGAAGGCTGCTGCGCGATGAACAACGCCAAGTGCGATTTCTACTTCAACCGCAACTACCCTGCCACCATCAACACCCCTGACGAGGCCGCATTTGCCCGCCAGGTGATGGTCGACATCGTTGGCGAAGACCGCGTGAATGTGCAGGAGCCCACCATGGGGGCGGAGGATTTCTCCTTCATGCTGCAGGCCAAGCCCGGTGCCTACTGCTTCATCGCCAATGGCGAGGGCGACCACCGCGCTATCGGCCACGGCGGCGGCCCCTGCACCCTGCACAATCCCAGCTACGATTTCAACGACGACCTGATTCCACTGGGCGCCACCTACTGGGTGCAACTGGCCACCAAATGGCTGGCACAGGGCAAGAAATAAGCCGCGCCCGCATCACGACCACAGCGCCTGCGGGCGCTGTTTTTGCATCTTCGGTCGACGGTGCGGCGCACTGAGGCCCGGTGCCAACCCTTCTCAGCAACCCAGGCGCTCTGCCAGATCGAGAAAATCGCGGCAGTGGTAGGTGTTGCCGGGCTTGGGCGATACATCCTTGGGGCGCGCCGCCCCAAACTCCTGCGGGCGCTCGATATAGGCCGTCTGCAGGCCACAGGCACGCGCACCTGCCAGATCGCTGTGGTGGGCGGCCACCAGCATCACCGCCTCGGGCGACAGCTCAAACACATCGGCCACGCCCAGGTAGGCGGCTGGGTCGGGCTTGTAGGCCTTGAAAACCTCGGCCGACAGCACGCAGTCCCAGGGAAGACCAGCGTTTTTGGCCATGTGGGTGAGCAGCGCGATATTGCCATTGGACAGCGGCGTGATGACAAAGCGCTTCTTGAGCCGCTGCAGGCCCGCTACGGCATCCGGCCAGGGCGAGAGCCGATGCCAGACACGATTGAGCTCCGCGCGCTCGGCCTCGGGCATATGACCCAGACCAAACTCCGGCAGGATGCCATCCAGAATGCGGCGGTGCAGCGCATCGATCCGCATCCAGCCCAGAGTGCCGTTGCGCACCTGCTCCATCGCAGGCCTGTAGCCTTCGCGCCACGCCAAGGCAAAGGCATCGCCATCGACCTGTGGATAACGCTGCGCCATCTCGCGCAGGATGGAGCCGTGCCAGTCCACAACCGTGCCGAACACATCGAACGCCAACACCTGGGGAGTTGGGAGAACTGCAGCCGCCATCGCCATTCCTTGCAAAAGATCGATGGATGCAGCATGCCGCAAAAGGAAACACCGCCCTATCGCCCTGGTGTCTTGATGCCTTCCCGCGTTTATTGGGCACAAAAAAAGCGCGATGTCTATGACATCGCGCTTGGTGACTCAACTTTTTCAACCAATGGAATGGTTAACCTACTGGCGAATCTATTTTATCGCATTTGTTCACTTTTTACTCAATCGAGTTGAATATTGTTGCTTTTGATCACAGGCCCCAGCTTGGCGCGCTCTGCGGCAAGGAATTTATCCATCTCGGCACTGTTCGAAGGCGTCACCTCCAGGCCCATCTCTTCAAGGCGCTTAGTCACGGCAGGCTCTTTCAAAGTCGCCTGTAGTTGCTTGCTCAACAATTCAGTGCGATCTGCAGGCGTTGCCTTGGGAACGACCACGCCTTGCCAGGCATAGGCTTCATAGCCTTTGACGCCCTGCTCATCCAGGGTCGGAATGTCGGGAAAGACCTTGGAGCGCTTGGGCGTGGCGATGCCAATCGCCCGCAGCTTGCCCGCCTGGATGTTCTGGTAGCCGGTGACCGAATCGACAAACATGAACGGCACCTGGCCGCCCATCACGTCCTGCACGGCCGGTGCCGCGCCCTTGTAGGGCACATGCACCAGGTTCAGATGGGCGCGCTCGCGGAAGATTTCGGTGGCCAGATGGTGAGGCGAGCCAGCACCCGGTGTGGCATAGCTCACGCCGCCGCTTTGCGCCTTGGCCCAGGCCTCGAACTCCTGCAGGTTCTTGACCGGCAGCTTGGGGTTGACGACCAGGATCATCGGAAAGCGCACCAGCAGGCCGACCGAGGAGAAATCCTTCTCGGCGCTGTAGCTGAGCTTCTTGTACAGGTACGGGTTGGCCGCAAGGGTGCCAGTGTCGCCGGTCAGCACGGTGTAGCCGTCGGGCTTGGCGCGCGCTGCGTAGTCGGCACCAATATTGGTGGCGGCACCAGGCTTGTTGATGATGATGATGGACTGGCCCAGGGCCTTGGCCATGGGTTCGGCCACCACGCGGGCCACCACGTCCGAGCCGCCACCGGCTGCATAGGGCACCACCCATTCGATCGGGTGGTCAGGATAGGCGGCAAAGCTGACGGCAGGCAGCGCAACAGCGGCCACAGCCACGACGTGGCGCAGAGAAAAACGCAAGGACATGAAGTGTCTCCTTATTGTGGAATCGTGTAGTGAGGCGCAACAGGGCGCCGGTCGTTATCAATCAGATCAGCCATCGTCAGCGCGGCAATTGCAACCAGCGCTTGACCGCAAAATGCTCCCATTGTGCGCGGGCATAGCGCTCCAAAGACGCCGGAACCGGATCGCCGTGCTGCACCAGGCGCTGCAGCATCATGGCCAAGTCCACATCAGCAATACACCAGGCTCCAAACAATGATGGGGCCTCCTCGGGCAGCAATGCACTGGCTGCGGCGATCAGTTTGTCCGCCGCCTGCTGGCCTGCGGGAGTCAGCGCTGGAAATTTTTGCCCCAGAAATACTGCTGTCGTCGGCCGCTCCGCACGCAGCGGCAGCAAATCACTGCGCAACCAGGCTTGAACCTGGCGTGCGCGGGCCTTGTCTTGGGGAGCAGATGGATAAAGCGCTGGCCCCTCCAAGCGTTCATCAAGATATTCGGTGATCGCCGAGGACTCGGACAACTGAAAATCACCATCTTCCAGGAGCGGGACGCGCTGGGTCAGCGAAGCCGCGGCATAAGCACTCTGGCGCTGGGCGCCGGCGGACAAGTCCACCGTCTTCAGTGCAAACGGCACGGCTTTGACTTGCAACCCCACATAGACCGACATGGCATAGGGACTGAGAAACTGGGCATCGGTAAAAAGCTGCATGGCGCGTTTCTTTCAGGAGTTCCTAGTTCACAGCTTACGCGCGGGCAGCAAGGTGCCTTCGCATTCGCCGAAACCAATGCGGGCGGCGCCCGGCTTTTCGCACCAGCCGCGCAGCACGATGGAGTCGCCATCTTCCAGCCAGGTACGGGTTTCGCCATTGGGCAGGCTGATGGGGTTCTTGCCGCCGGTGGTCAGCTCGATCAGGGCGGCCGCCTGGTCCAGCGAGGGGCCGGACAAGGTACCGGTGCCCAGCAGGTCGCCGGGCTGCAGATTGCAGCCACCCACTGTATGGTGCGCCACCATCTGCGCCACGGTCCAGTAGGCGTGGCGGTAGTTGGTGCTGGTGATCTGCACGGGCTTGTCGCCTGCCGCGCGCATCTGGCTGGTTTGCAGATCGACAGCCAGGTGGATGTCAAGCGCCCCTGCCTCACGGTTGTGCGCGCTGTTAAGGTAAGGCAGCGGCTGCGGATCGCCTTCGGGGCGGACAAAGGCGGTGCGGTAAGGCGCCAGCGCCTCCATCGTCACGATCCAGGGCGAGATGTGCGAAGCAAAGTTCTTGGCCAGGAATGGGCCCAGCGGCTGGTACTCCCAGGGCTGGATATCGCGTGCCGACCAGTCGTTGAGCAGGCACAGGCCGAACACATGGTCTTCGGCCTCGGTGATGGCCACCGGATCGCCCAGCGCATTGCTGGTGCCGATGAACACGCCCAGCTCCAGCTCGATATCCATGCGCGCGCTGGCCTTGACGGTGGGCTGCGCCGCGTCGGGTGCCTTGGTCTGGCCAACCGGGCGCTTGAAGGGCTGGCCCGAGACCACGATGCTCGACGAGCGGCCGTGGTAGCCAATCGGAATCCACTGGTAGTTGGGCAGCAGCGGGTTGTCCGGACGGAACTGTTTGCCGATGTTGGTGGCGTGGTAGATGGAGGTGTAGAAGTCGGTGTAGTCGCCAATGCGTGCGGGCAGGCCAAACTCGGCCTCGGCCTGCGGCACCAAGCACGCTTGCCACACGCCTTGCTGGGCAGCGCCTGTGCGCAGGCCGCGCGAGAGCGCCAGACGCAGTGCGCTCCAGACTTGCGGGCCCAGACCCATCAGCGTATTCAACTGCGTCTGGGCGCCTGCCTCAGCGGCCCGCTGGGCCTCGCCTTGCAGGGCGCCCAGCGCTGCCAGCGCCTTCAGGTCCAGTATCTGGTCGCCAATCGCCACGCCGCAGCGCAGGGCTTCGCTGCTGCCTTTGCGCTTGAAGCTGGCAAACGGCAGGTTCTGGATCGGGAAATCACAGCCTGCCACATTGGCGCTGGCCACCCAGCTTTGCAGGGCGGGGTCGTGGGTTTCGTTCAGCATGCTCATGCTTTGTCTCTTTCAGATAAAAACAACTGCCAGCGCTTACTCATCAAGCGCCAGCAGCTATTCAATTTAATGATTGATTGCCACAATTGCAGCGCAGGCAAGGCGTTTTACAGGCGCAGATGCCTGTTGTACACCGTTGGCTGCGCGCGCCTTGTGGTTATTTGCCTTGCGGCTGGAAGTGCTTTTTCAGCCCTTGCCAGCAACGGTAGTACTCGTGCTGGAGCTGCACGGTCTCCAGCGCATACCGGGTTGGCTGGATGACGGCAGGCGTCTCGAACATGAACGCCATCGTATCGGTGATGTAGTGCGCCTTGGTGGTGTCGGCGCGGCTGGCCTTTTCAAACGTATCAGCATCGGGCCCGTGGCCGCTCATGCAGTTGTGCAGCGATGCGCCACCGGGCACAAAGCCCTCGGCCTTGGCATCGTAGGCGCCTTCGATCAAGCCCATGAATTCGCTCGCAAAATTGCGGTGGAACCAGGGTGGACGGAAGGTGTCCTGCATGGCCAGCACGCGCGGCGGGAAGATGACGAAATCGAGCGAATCAACGCCCGCTACCGCTGTGGGCGACTGCAGCACCAGGAAGATCGACGGATCGGGATGGTCGTAGCTGATGGAGCCAATGGTATTGAAGCGGCGCAGATCGTACTTGTAGGGCGCGTAATTGCCGTGCCAGGCGACCACGTCGAGTGGCGAGTGGCCGATGCGCGCCGTCCAGAAATGGCCGCGCAGCTTGGCCACCAGCTCGAAATCGCCCTCCTTGTCTTCGTAGGCGGCCACGGGCGTCTGAAAGTCGCGCGGATTGGCCAGGCCATTGGAGCCGATCACACCCAGGTCGGGGAGCTTGAGCAGTTCGCCATAGTTCTCGCACACATAACCACGCGCAGTGCCGTCGGGCAGGTGTACGGCAAAGCGCACGCCGCGCGGCACCACGCAGATTTCCTGCGGCTCGACATCAAGCACGCCCAGCTCGGTGGCGATGGTGAGGCGCCCCTGTTGGGGCACGATCAGCAGTTCGCCATCGGCGTTGTAGAAGTAGCGCCCCTCCATGCTGCGGTTGGCAGCATACAGGTGGATGCCGCAGGCTGCATTGCCCGCCATGCTGACCATGCCTTCGATGAAATCACGTGGCGCAGCCGGCATGGGCAGCGGGTCCCAGCGCAGCTGGTTGGGGGGTGTTGCCACCTCATCAAACCCGCCAATGGCATGGGTTTTCCATAGCGGCAGTTGCATGGCGGCAAACGGCTCATGCATGGCGCCGGGGCGGATGCGGTAGAGCCAGCTGCGGCGGTTGCTGTGGCGCGGCGCAGTAAAGGCCGTGCCCGACAGCTGCTCGGCATACAGGCCCAGCGGTGCCACCTGCGGCGAGTTGCGCCCCACGGGCAGGGCGCCGGCAATCGCCTCGGTGGCCCATTCGTTGGCAAAGCCGGTCATGTAATGCCGGGTGTCGTGCGGCTTGGCTGCGCCGCTGGCCTGCGGGTCGGTCATGGTGATGTCTCCTTGGGTGAAAAAGGCGCTATGCGGCCTGCGCAGGCGCCATGTCCTCGGCTGCCTGCGCAATCAGCGTCTGCACCGCAGCGGCGTCGCCAATGCGGTGCATCGCCAACAGTGCAAAGCGAGCCATGAATAAAGGGGCTTGGGCTTCGCCCAGCGCCGTCATATGGCGGCAAAACTGGGTGTAGGCGGCGTCAAGTTCGGTATCGGTCAGGCGGGGGGCTGTGGTGTTCATGCTGCAATCCTTGGCTGTTGTGTGGGCGTGCGATCAGGCCAGCGCCTTGTCGATGGCGTGGCGCACGGTGGCGGCCAGATCGGCCGGTGCGTGCAAGCCGCCTTGCCAGCGGCCCAGTACATGGCCATCGGGGCGCAGCACATACACCGCTCCGGGCAGCGCGCCATACAGAGTGGCGAGCTGCCCCTCCGCATCCACCACCGCTGCTGCGCCAGCGGGCGCTGCATCCAGAACCGGCAGCACAACGATGGGAATGCCCCTGGCCAGCAGCGCCTCGGCCTGCGGCTGCAGGGCCTGCAACAGCGTGGGCTGCGGTGCAAACGCCAGCAGGGTGAAGCGGTTCTGGACTACATCGGTCACATGGCCTGCCCACATTCGCGGCCCCTCTGCGGACGTGGACGGCGCTACCAGCTGCACCGGGCATTCAGCAAGCGGCGCACCCGCTACCGGGCCTGCGCCAAACAGTGCGCCGTCATCCTGCGCGTTCAGCGGCGAGCGCAGGTAGGTGATGGCCGATGTCTGGCGCGGGTTGATGAGGCTGGCAAGCTGCGGGTGTGCCACCGCCAGGCTCAGCACGGCGCGGCGCATCAGGTCGAAGGCAAAGGACGGCGGCGCCATGAATTCGGTGCTCTTGGTGCCGTAGCTCAGGTTCTCGTGCGTGGCGTAGACGCGCTCGTCGCTGTAGCTGTCCAGCAGGCCTTCGCCCGCCTTGCCCTGGATAACGTAGGCCAGCTTCCAGGCCAGGTTGTCGGCATCGTCGATGCCCGAATTGGCGCCGCGCACACCAAAGATGGGCACCAGGTGCGCGGCGTCGCCCGCCAGCAGCACGCGCTGGTGGCGGTAGCGGTTCAGGGTGAGCGCATTGGCCTTGTAGATGCCCGTCCAGATCGGGCTCCAGGGTGCGGTCTCGCCCATCATGGCCAGCAGGCTGTGCACGCGCGGCAGCACGTTCTCGGGCAGGATGGCCGCATCCGGGTCTTCACCTTCTTGCAGCTGGTAGTCGATGCGCCAGACGTTGCCCGGCTGCTTGTGCACCAGCACGGTGGAGCCGCGGTTGCAGTCCGGGTCGAAATAGGCCAGGCGCTCGGTGGGCCGACTGCTTTCCATCTGGATATCGACGATGACGTAGCGCCCTTCGTAGCTGGTGCCCTGGAGCTTGAGGCCCAGCGCGTCGCGCACAAAGCTGCGCCCGCCATCGGCCGCCACCACCCAGTCGGCGTCCATGGCGTAATCGCCTTCGGGCGTGCTCACCTGCAGGCGCGCGCCGTCATCGCGGCTGTCGATGCCGACAAGCCGACTCTGCCAGCGGATCTCGATCAGGTCGGAGCGCTTTTCGCATGCATCCAGCAGGAACTGTTCGATGCTGTACTGCGCCAGGTTCACCATGGGGGGCAGCTTCTGGTGGGCGTCCTGCGGCATCCGAAAATGCAGCACCTCCTGGTCGCGGTAGTAGCTGCGCCCGCCAGTCCACGGCAGGCCTTCGGCCAGAAAGCCGGGCAGCGCGCCCAGCCGTTCCACGATCTCCAGGCTGCGGCGCGAAATGCAGATGGCGCGGCTGCCAAAGCACACCGAATCATCGGCCTCCACCACCACCACGGGCACACCGTGGTTGGCCAGGCCCAGCGCCGTGCAGTAGCCGACCGGGCCACCGCCCACCACCACCACCGGGCGGCGCTGCGGATCGCGGCCATCGTGCAGCGGCGGCAGGCTCGCGCCGTAGGTACGCGCCGTAAAAGGATAAGGAACAAATTCGTAAGCAGCAGACATCACAACCTCGTGCAAAAGCTGGTGCTGCCAGAAAAAGAGCCGCACTGCGGCCACGCTGCACCAGGTCCATCGGATGGTGCGTGCAGCGTTGGAGAGCGATATTTTGTTGCACGCGCAACAATTATCGAAGATGGTGCAAAGCGCCTGCCATGGGTTTTCCCTAGGCTAGGGAAAGCACTAGATGCGTGCGCAACGTTGGCCCTTCCGAAAAGCGGACGGCCGTGACATAGTCGCGATACTTGTTTTTCTCCCCGGCTTTTATTGCCACCGGGCCGAGCGACTGCCGCCCCGCGTGCGCAAGCTGGGGATACTTTTTGACCAAAGGAATTGTGGTGAACACGCCGCTGGATCGCACCTACACCCATCGCCTGCATGCGCTGGCCAAGATCACCGACCGCGCCACGCAACAGGCATACGAGGAAGACGTCGGCATTCCCATCAGCGAAGGCCGATGCCTGGCGGCCATCGGCGCGTTCCATCCGCTGTCGGTCAACGATCTGGCGATGCGCGCCAACCTGAACAAGGCGCAGGCCAGCCGCTCCACACAGGCCCTGGTGGACCAGGGCATGGTGCTCAAGCTGGCCAGCGAAGTGGATGGCCGCGGCGTGGTATTGACGCTGACGCCCAAGGGCCAGGAGCAGTGGGTCAAGGTGATGGAGGTGGTGGCGCGCCGCAACCAGGAAATCCTGGCCGGGCTCACAGCCGATGAGCAGGCGCAGCTCGATGTGCTGCTGGACCGTTTGCTGCAGCACGCCCGCAAGACCAGCCTGCCCGAGTAAGGGACGTGCCGGGCCGCCAGCCATTGGCGGCCTGGGTGCATCCGCATCCACGCGCCCAAGGAGATTTGGGCCATTTGGGCCACAGGCGCACATCTGGCACACGCCAGATGCTATAACTTCAGCAGCAAACTTCAGACCAATCGCTGCATGCTCCGGGCCTTGCGTGCAACTGGCACGCACATGTCCATGGGTCGCATGCAGCGCAGGCATCAGGCGTCCTCTCCGGTGCCCACAGAGGCATCCGTGCCCTGCACCGCCTCCGCCTGGGCCTCGCGCTGCGCATCCTCGCGGGCTTCGTGCAGCGATGCCACGCTCTGGTCGATGGCGCCAAAAATGCTGTGGCCGTCCTTGCCCTTCATCTCGATGCGCACGCTGTCGCCGAACTGCATGAACTCGGTGGTCGATTTTCCGTTCTGGATCATTTCCATGCTGCGCTTTTCGGCAATGCAGCCGTAACCCTTGGGCCAATCCATGCGGCCGTGCTTTTCCACGCCCGGGTTGCTGACAGTGCCGCTGCCCACCACCGTGCCTGCCCGCAGATTGCGCGTCTTGGCGACATGGGCCATCAACTGGCCAAAGTGGAAGGTCATGTCCGGCCCCGCCTCGCACATGCCAACCTTGCGGCCATTCCAGCTGGTCTGCAAGGTCAGGTGCACACGGCCGCCGCGCCACGCATCGCCCAGTTCATCAGGAGTGACCGCCACCGGGCTGAACGCCGTGGCAGGCTTGCTCTGCACAAAGCCAAAGCCCTTGGAGAGCTCTGCCGCAATGAGGTTGCGCAGGCTCACATCGTTGGCCAGCATCAGAAGGCGCACTTCATCGAGTGCATCCTCGGGGCTGGTGCCCATGGCCACATCACCGGTGATGACAGCGATCTCGGCCTCGAAATCGATGCCCATGGCCTCGCTGGCTGCGACGATATCGTCGCAAGGGCCGAGAAAATCGTCGCTGCCACCCTGGTAGATCAGCGGATCGGTCTTGAACGAGGCAGGCACCTCCGCGCCGCGCGCCTGGCGCACCAGCTCCACATGGTTGAGGTAGGCCGAGCCGTCAAGCCACTGGTAGGCGCGGGGCAGCGGCGCCATGCATTGCGCAGGGTTGAAATCGAACGGGTGACGTGCGCGGTCGGCATTGAGCGCGTCGTACAGATCCTGCAGCTGCGGCGCGTAAAACGCCCAGTCGTCCAGCACCTGCTGCAGGCGGTGGGCAATGCCGGTGGCGTAATGGGCGGTGCGCAGGTCGCGCGACACCACGACCAATTGGCCGTCGCGCGATCCATCTTTGTAGGTTGCAAGCTTCATGCTGGGTTTCCGCAGTCAAACATGCCTCTATCGTGCCAGACCTTGTCGGCCTGGCTGCAGAGCCTGTGCCACACCGTTTAATTACGATTAGTGAAATTCATTCCTTTATTTAGAATACCGTAAACTGCCGCAATGGACAACCCTCTGGACAAAGACCGTGCTGGCATCCAATCGGTGGAAGTCGGCTTTGCGCTGCTGCAGGCGCTCATCGATGCGCCCGGGCCGCTGGCGCTCAAGGATCTGGCGGCCGCAGCCGGCATGCCCGCTGCCAAGGCGCACCGCTATCTCGTCAGCTACCAGCGCAGCGGCTTGGTTCGGCAGGATGCGGCCACCAGCCGCTACGACCTGGGCCCGATGGCCCTGCAGCTGGGACTGGCTGCGCTGCGCCGTACCGATGCAGTGCGCCTGGCGCGCGAGCGCATGCCCGGCTGGATCGACGCACTCGGCCATACCGTGGCGCTGGCCGTGTGGGGCAACCATGGCGCAACCGTGGTGCATTGGGAAGAGCCTCCGCATGGCACCACCGGCCATCTGCGTCTGGGCGATGTAATGCCGCTGCTGTCTTCCGCAACAGGCCGCTGCTTTGGCGCCTGGCTGCCCGCAGGGCGCATTGCGCAGCCATTGCAGCTGGAGCTGGAGCAGGCCCGCCGCGCCCAGCGCCAGGATCTGCCCCACACCGAAGCCGCCGCCGCCCAGCTGTTTGCCGATGTGCGCGCCTACGGCGTTGCGCGCGTGGTCGATACCCTGCTGCCCAGCGTGGTCGCGCTGTGCGCCCCGGTGTTCGATGCGCGTGGCCAGCTGGTACTCGCCATCACCACCCTGGGCACCGTTGCCACATTCGATCCCAGCTTTGGTGGTGCCATGGACCAGCGCCTGCAAGCCATGGCGCAGCAGCTGTCGCACGACCTGGGCTACCGCAAGGCAGGCGACGCAACAGGCTTTACCCGAGGTTGACCACGCGGCCCAGCGCCAGCGCTACACTGGCAATCTTCGCCATCTGCCATGCGCCAACGCCCGTTGATTCTGCTGACCTCCGCCGTTCTGGCCGCCCATGTGGCGCTGCTGGCCGGACCAGGCATGCAGGAAATATGGCGCACCGCGCGCATTACCGGCAGCAGCCCGCAAGAGCTGCGGTTTGAAACCCGCCAGATCACGCCCGAGCCGCCAGCCCCGCCAGCGCCCGAGGCACCGCGCATCAAGGCAGCGCCTGCGGCCCCCAAGCCCGCCAAACCCCGGCCCCCGCCACCGAAAGCGCAGCCTCAAAAGGCTCCGCCGGAGCAGGCTCCGGAGAGCCTTGCCGTCATCGGCCCCACCCCACCGGCCCCCAAACCCAGAACCACCGCACTGGACGGCCTGCTGTCCGGCGATGGGCCCGGCGATTCCACACCTGCCGCGCAGAGCGATACCGCCGCAACTGCATCCGATGCGCAAGACTCCTCTGACGCGGGCCAGCCTGCGACCACGGCAGGTGGAGAAAACAGCGGCACTGGCGATGGACAAGCCCCCGCCGACGCCAAAAGCAGCGAAGAGCCACCGGCTCCCATCGGCATAGGCAGCCCCGGCTACAACGGCCCGATGCCCCCCGTGCGCGTGCCGCCCTCGGCCCATCTGGAATTCGAGGCCAAGGGCTCGGCCAAAGGCTTTCAGTACTCGGCCAAGGCGCAGCTCAGCTTCAAGACCGATGGGCTCACCTACCAGGCCAGGCAAGAGGTCTCGGCCTTTCTGGTGGGAAGCCGTTCGCAGACCAGCACAGGCCGCATCACGCCACATGGCCTCTCGCCCCAGCGTTTTGGCGACAAGGCCCGCAGCGAACGGGCTGCGCACCTGGATGTGGACAAAGGCCAGATCACCTACAGCGGCAATGATGAGCCCCAGGCCGCGAGCGCTGGCGTGCAAGACCGGCTCTCCATCTTTCTGCAACTGGCCAGCATGATCGCGGCGGGCCCCGAGCGCTACCCGCCGGGCACCCTCATCCACATCAATGTGACCAGCGCACGTACCACCGACGTCTGGACCTTTACCGTCGATGGTCCGGACACGCTGGAGCTGCCTGCAGGCACCCGGCAGACCATCCGCCTCACGCGCCAGCCGCGCAAGCGCTACGACCAGGTGGCCCACCTGTGGATCGACCCGGCCATGCAGTACCTGCCCGTGCGTATTCGCATCTCGCAGGCCAATGGCGACTTTGCCGATCTGCAGCTGCAATCTGCCACGGTCGAAAAGGCATCGCAATGAGCACTTTGTTCAAACCGTAAGAAAAAGATGTTTGAGGACGTAAAGCTGCGGAAAAATCCCGCTTCTTTGTCCCCCGTTTGCTACGTTTTTTGCGTAAAACTGCCTTAGTTTGCATTGCCTGCCACCAAAACCTGCTACAACGGAGTTGTGGACGCAGGCTTGCAAACCGGCGGTCTGCCACCACCTACGGTTCACAAGGAGGAACATCATGCAAATGATTTACGACTCGGACTCTTTTGTGGTGTTGCACCTGACGCCAGAATTGCCCCTGTCTACCGACGGAGCAACCGTAAGTGCGCTACCCGTCACCGAGCCCCTTCGCCATTTGCAGCGCCAAGGCTTTGAAATCGTGGACAAGCGCAGCGGCAAGGAACTGTACCTGGACGGTGCCTGGGCCGAAATGTTTCACCAGCAGATCCAGGCCTGGCAGGCCAACGCGCCCACCGAAGAAGAAGTGGAAGCCACGCTCGACCGCTACACCGGCCTGGCCCAGCAACCCGTGGTCGTGCATTAAGCCACGCAGAGCCACTCCGGCGTCAAAAACATCGAAAGCTGCTTGCGTTTGCGCGCAGGCAGCTTTTTTGCATCTCAGCGGTAAAAGCCGGTCGGCGTCTGGCCGAACTGGCGCTTGAACATGGTGGCAAATGCACCCGGGCTGTCATAGCCCAAAGCCAGCGCCACATCGATCACCTTTTCGCCATGCGCCAGCAGCTCCAGCGCCTTGAGCAGGCGCGCCTGCTGCCGCCAGCGGGCAAAGCCCATGCCGGTATCGCGCGCAAACAGGCGCTGCAGGGTTTTGGGGTCTACGCCCAGGTGCTCCGCCCAGTCGGACAGGGTCGCGTTGTCATCGGGACGCTGCTGGATGTGGTTGCAGATGCGCTGCAGGCGAGGATCGGCAGGCCGGGGCAGGTGCATGGGCAGCACCGGCAAGGCATGCAGCTCGTCAAGCAAAAAGCGCATCAGGCGGCCGTCGCGCGAATCTTCCTGGTAAGGCAGATCCACCTCCATGGCAGCGCGGATCAGCTCACGCAACAATGGTGAAATGCCGACAACCTGGGCCTGCGTTGCCAGCCCGGGAGCGGCATGGGGGCGCACGAACAGGCTGCGCATCTGCACATCGCCAATATGGCGCACTTGGTGCACCGTGCCTGCAGGCATCCAGATGCCGCGCGTTGGCGGCACGATCCACTGGCCGGCATCGGCCACCACCACCATCACGCCGTGCAAGGCATGGATCAGCTGGTGATGAAACGCGTGCCGGTGCTGGCCGGTCGTGCTACCCGCAGCGTAGTCGGTGGCATGGCATGCCACCGGCACGGGGCTGCGCTCCATGTCCTCCAGGGTTTGAAAGTAATAGGGCATGCAATGTCCTTTTTGCAAAGACTCTAACCCAAAATGCGCAAGACAGGCACGCACGCCATCCGTAGCATGGCTGGCATTCAGACTCTTTGCGCCACGCCGCCATGAACCCTTCGCTTGCTTCTTCGCCCCCCGTCAGCCCGCCACAGGCCACCGCGCCCCGCGCGGCCTTCGGCATTCTGGGCGCCATCAGCTTCTCCCACATGATCAACGACATGATGCAGTCGCTGATCCTGGCCATGTACCCGGTGCTGCAGGGCAATTTCCAGCTCAGCTTCGGGCAGATCGGCCTGATCACCCTGGTCTACCAGCTGACAGCGTCGCTCCTTCAGCCACTGGTGGGCCTGTACACCGACCGGCGCAGCACGCCGTATTCGCTGCCCGCAGGCATGTGCTTTACCTTGTGCGGCCTGCTGCTGCTCGCGTTTGCCCCCAACTTCACCACTGTGCTGGCAGCCGCTGCACTGATTGGCACCGGCTCGTCCATCTTCCACCCGGAATCCTCACGGGTGGCACGCATGGCCTCGGGCGGCCAGCATGGCATGGCGCAATCGCTGTTTCAGGTGGGTGGCAACACCGGCAGCGCACTCGGCCCACTGCTGGCGGCTGCCGTGATCGTGCCGTTTGGCCAGCACAGCGCCGCCTGGTTTGGCCTGGCGGCCGTGGTGGGCATCGTGCTGCTCTCACATGTGAGCCGCTGGTACATGCAGCAGCACCGTACAGCCAAGACGACGCCTGCGCGCGTGAGCAACGGGCTCTCACGCCAGCAGGTGCTGGGCGCGGTGGCGGTGCTGCTGGTGCTGATCTTTTCCAAGTACTTCTATGTGGCGGGGCTGTCGAGCTACTACACCTTCTACCTGATGCAGCGCTTTGACGTGGGCGTGCAGAACGCACAGCTGCTGCTGTTCGTGTTTCTGTTCTCCTCGGCGGTCGGCACCCTGGCGGGCGGCCCGGTGGGCGACCGCATCGGCCGCAAGCCGGTGATATGGGCATCGATCCTTGGCGTCGCACCATTTGCGCTGATCCTGCCGCATGCCAACCTGTTCTGGACCGTGATGCTCACCATCATCATCGGCCTGGTGCTCTCGTCTGCGTTCTCGGCCATCCTGGTGTATGCGCAGGAATTGATTCCCGGCAAGATCGGCATGGTGTCGGGCCTGTTCTTCGGCTTCGCCTTCGGCATGGGGGGCCTGGGCGCCGCCGTGCTGGGCGTGCTGGCCGATCGCACCAGCATCGCCTACGTCTACCAGGTCATCGCCTACCTGCCGCTTCTGGGAATGGTGGCGGTGCTGCTGCCCAAGGTGGGGCGCAAGTAGTTGGTAGAAGGGCTGCTAGTGCATGCCCCAAAAGCGTCAATAGCTCTATTTTCGAGAGTGAATCATCAGTCATACACCTTGCATAGCTTGCGGATGTGCGCGTCGCGGATGGGCACGCGCTTTTCGCGGCGCACATCGGTCATCACACAGGCGTTGGCTGTCTCGTCACTGATGCCGCCTACCACCACTCGGTAGCGGAAGTTCTGCTGGGTGATGGCCTTGCCGGGCGCCGGTGGTGTGTAGAGGTGGTATTCCCAGCTGCAGCAACTGGCCCGGCCCGATTCCACGTAATAGCCGGGAATCCTCAGAAACTCGGCGTAGCCGCCGTCAAAGAACAGGTACACGCCCTTGCGGTCTGCGGTGGGCTTGTAGATGGAGCCCTGGCAATTGGGCCCGGCGCCGCAGTTGGTGCCCGTCACTTCCAGCACCCAGTTGCCGTCTCCCTCCAGATCGCGCAGCTTGGCCATACGCCAGCCCTCCGGCAAGGCGTCCGGCGTCAGCACCGTGCGGAAGCTGTTGCCGCCCTTGAGCTTGATGGAGAGCACGAAAGTGGAGGAGCCGTCCTCTTTCGCTGCCTCGCTATCCCCGGCGGTGTCTCCATCGGTATCGCACCGGGTCTGCGTCAGCCGCATCTGCGAGCCATCCTTGTTGTACCGCGTCTGCGACTGGCTTTCGCACGCCGCATGCGCCAGAGGCGAGCCTGCCAGCATGAAACCAAGACACATCAGCCAGAGTGATCTGAAAAAAACCGGCACGGCGCGTTCTCCCCAAAAAAGATCCGTTTCACACACGCAGGCATATGCATGCCTGTTTATCCCAAGTACTTATTTTTCACCGCCGCATCCGGTTTGAGGCGAAAAAAAGCCCGGCTTTCAGGGCCGGGCTTGGCTTGCAGCATGGCTTGCCGATGCTTGATCAGCCGCAGGAGCCTACCGCACCGCAGGAGGTGCAGTACTCGCAGCCATCCTTGCGGATGACGGCGTGTGCGCCGCATTCAGCGCACTTCTTGCCGGCCATGGTCTGCATGCCGGTGGCCACCACGGGGGCTGCGGCCACAGGGGTCCAGGTGGTGTTGGCCACGC
Organism: Comamonas odontotermitis; assembly: GCF_014207855.1. Lineage (GTDB taxonomy): Bacteria > Pseudomonadota > Gammaproteobacteria > Burkholderiales > Burkholderiaceae_C > Comamonas > Comamonas odontotermitis_A. Next base: position 145,274 of record NZ_JACHKZ010000001.1, read on the forward strand.
CGGGCAGGTTCTGCTGGCGGCGGCGCTCCAGAATCTGCTGCACCGCATAGGCGATGGCGGCCACTTCCGAGTCGTGCCACATCGGCACATGGGTGCCGTCGGCCTTCTGGTAGGTGCCCAGGCGCACCGGACCACGGTCCCAGGCGACCTTGCGCATGTCTGCCAGAGCGCGCTCGAGGAAGCCGCCGCGCGCCGCCAGCGACAGCAGGCGCATGCTGGAGGTGATCCATTGCTGCGATTCGCCGCTTTGGCCCACGGGCATGAAGAATTCGACCGCACGCTCGACCATGCTCTTGCCGTCTGCACTTGGTACCGGCAGGAAGGAGACGATGATGTAGAGGCGCTGCTGGCCTTCCTGCGTCCAGTATTCGACCTTGTCTGCCACGGCGGACAGCTCGCCTTCAGGGCGGCGCTCGATCACGACCTTCATCGGATCGGCAATGGCGGCGGCAGCAGGAGCAGCAGCTTCTGCGGCAGGCGTCTCTGCCTTGGGAGCAGGAGTGGTTTCGAGCACGGCACCCAGAATGCTGTTGGGGCGGTAGGTGGCCAGTCCCTTCAGATTGGCGCGCCATGCCTGCAGGTACAGGTTTTTGAAGTCCTCGTACGGATAGTCGGCAGGAATGTTCACCGTCTTGGAGATGGCGGTGTCCACATAGGGCTGCACGGTTTCCATCATTGCCAGGTGTTCGGTGGCGGACATTTCCAGCGCCGAGACGAAGTACGAAGGCAGGTTGTTCACATCACCGCCCAGCTCGCGGTACAGACGCCAGCTGTGGTCTTCCACCTGGTACTGGCTCTTGCTGCCATCGGCTTCGCGCTTGTTGCGGGTGTACGTCCACGAGAATGGCGGCTCGATACCGTTCGAGGCATTGTCCGCGAAGGCCAGCGAGACCGTGCCTGTGGGCGCGATCGACAGCAGGTGGCTGTTGCGGATGCCGTGCTTCTTGATGTCGTCCTGGATGTCCTTGGGCAGGCGGCTGGCGAAGGTGCCCTTGCCCAGATACCCCTTGGCGTCGAACTTGGGGAAGGCGCCCTTTTCCTTGGCCAGCTCGACCGAGGCGCGGTAGGCCGAATCGCGCATGCACTCGGCAATGCGGCGAGCCATGTCGCGGCCTTCCTGGTCGGAGTAGCGCAGGGTCAGCATGGCCAGGGTGTTGCCCATGCCGGTAAAGCCCACGCCAATGCGGCGCTTGGCGGCAGACTCTTCGCGTTGCTGCTCCAGCGGCCAGAAGGTCACATCCAGCACGTTGTCGAGGGCGCGCACCTGCGTGGCCACCACCTGCTGAAAGCTGTCGAAATCAAAGCTGGGCAGCCCGCCAAAACCAAAGGGGTTGCGCACGAAGTTGGTCAGGATGATCGGGCCCAGGTCGCAGCAGCCGTACGAGGGCAATGGCTGTTCGCCGCAAGGGTTGGTGGCGGCAATGCGCTCCACATAGCGCAGGTTGTTGTCGTCGTTGATGTGGTCGAGGAACAGGATGCCCGGCTCTGCGAAGTCATAGGTGGACGTCATGATCGTGTCCCACATGTCGCGGGCACGCACGGTCTTGTAGACCCATTTGCCGTCCTCGCGCTGCACGGCGCCTTCAGCGCGCAGCTTGGCATTGGGGCGGCCGCTGTGCACCAGCTGCCAGTCGGCATCGTCCACCACGGCCTGCATGAATGCATCAGGCACGCCGACCGAGACGTTGAAGTTGTTCCAGCGGCCCTGCGTGCGCTTGGCGGTGATGAACTCCATCACATCCGGATGGTCGATGCGCAGCACGCCCATCTGCGCGCCACGGCGGGCGCCAGCCGATTCGACGGTCGAGCAGCTCTGGTCGAACACGTTGATGTAGCTGCAGGGGCCAGACGCCATGGAGGCAGTGCCCTTCACTTCCGCGCCGCGGGGGCGGATGCGCGAGAAGTCGTAGCCCACGCCGCCACCGCGGCGCATGGTTTCAGCCGCTTCGCGCAGTGCTTCGTAAATGCCTGGATAGCCTTCGTCATCAAACCCCTGGATGCAGTCGCCCACAGGCTGCACAAAGCAATTGATGAGGGTGGCCTGGATGTCGGTGCCCGCAGCCGACATGATGCGGCCCGCGCCAATGGCGCCCGCCTGCAGATTGGCGGCAAACTTGGCTTCCCATTCGGCGCGAATCTCTTTTTTCTCTACCGAAGCGAGCGCACGCGCCACGCGGGCGTACAGGTCATCAATCGTCGACTCATCGCCCTTGAAGTATTTTTCTTTGAGCACATCCATGCTGATGGCCTGGGGCGCCAGCGCCTGGTGTGGCTGGGTGATGTTGTCGCGCTTCATGTTGTATTTCCTCAAAAAATCGGTACTGCAGTGGCAAGCGGGCAGCATGCCTGCCCAAAAAACAGGCACACCGCTGCGGGTCTCACCTGCTTTTCAGACAAATTCCCCGCAACCATGGGCGCCATTGCGCCGGGCGCTGGTCAACACGTGGATGAGGGGAATTTTTATGAAATCGATTGGCCGATACAAACTTTCTTGCATCGGCTCGGCACACTCAAATCTAACGTCAAAAGCCGGGCTTGAAAACCGCGAAGACCACCACTGTTGTGTGGCCGCAGCCCGATGCCCGGCTTGTCGCAATGGCAGCACAACGCCCCCTGCGGAGCCCCCTTGCAAGGGGCGGAGACATTATTGTAGTTCGCTTCTTTGCTATCATTTTTGCATTTCCACAAAAACAGGAAGGCACTTGATTTTGTTGGAGTTTTTTGTTTCTCGCGCAACCGTCAATCGAAAAAACGCTATGATTTTTAACTTTTGTTTTAACACTCATTTACATCCGGCAGCACCATTTCTACCAAGGTAAAAATGGATATCAGAGTTTGCCGGGTTATTCCCTAGTCCTGCGACAATGGCGAGCTTATGACCAACGCTTACATCCTCACGCTTTCCTGCCCTGATCGCACCGGCATCGTGCATGCCGTGTCGGGATTCCTGCTGGAGCAAGGCGGCAATATTGAAGAGGCCGCGCAGTTCAATGACCACACCACGGGTCTGTTCTTCATGCGTGTGCGCTTTGCCTGCGCCAATGCCGATTACGACACCCTGCGCGCCGCCCTGACGGAGTTTGCCAAGCCGCTGGACATGAAGCTGCGCCTGTATTCGGCCAGCGAGCCCATGCGCACCGTCATTTTCGTCAGCCGCGAAGGCCACTGCCTCAATGATCTGCTGTTCCGCTGGAAATCAGGCCTGCTTCCCATCGACATCCGCGCCATCATCAGCAACCACCGCGATTTCTACCAACTCGCGGCCAGTTACAACATTCCCTTCCACCATCTGCCAATGTCCCGGGACAACAAGGCTGAGGTGGAGGCCAAGCAGTTCGAGATCATCAAGGCGGAATCAGCCGATCTTGTGGTGCTGGCGCGCTACATGCAGATTCTGTCGGACGATCTGTGCCGCAAGCTCTCAGGCCGTGCCATCAATATCCACCACAGCTTTCTGCCCAGCTTCAAGGGCGCACGCCCCTACTACCAGGCGCACGAGCGCGGTGTGAAGCTGATCGGTGCCACCGCCCACTACGTAACGGCCGACCTGGATGAAGGCCCGATCATTGAGCAGGATGTGGCCCGTGTGGACCACTCACGCACCGTGGAAGACCTGACGGCCATCGGCCGCGATACCGAAAGCCAGGTATTGGCCCGTGCCGTCAAGTGGCACAGCGAGCACCGCGTGCTGATGAACGGCCACAAGACAGTGGTCTTCCGCTGACCACCAACGCTCCCTAACAAGCCAGCAGCCATCTGCTGGCTTTTTTGCATGGGCACCCAATGGCGCCTGCAGCCGCGAAAAAATAAGTCGCGCTCAATTTGTCGCATTGTTATACTCGGTTCACAATTTGACGCATTTGAGTAATATCCCGTAACAGCCTCATCTGCGCCACCTGCAATCCATTACTTCGGAAAGCGCAGCCGTGAAGCCACTTTATCGACAGCCGATATGGGGATTTTTTCTACTTTGCGCCCTGTGCCTGGTGCCGCTCGCGCGGCTCTGGGCCGCGCCTTCCATTTATTCTCCGCAATCCGCTACTGTGGCATCCGGTGGCAGTATCGCCATCAATATCTCGACGTTTGACGGCCCGGACAACTTTGGCTTTGGCGAAGGCCTGGTAACCCCGCCCAATCAACCCGTCGCCCCGCTGCATGGCACGGCCGTGGTCGGCCCCGACATCAACGGCCAGCAGTTTGTGACCTACAGCCATGACGGCTCTGCCACATCCTCCGACACCTTCACACTGGAAGACCCCCAAGGAGATTGGCTGGTTTTCAACATCAATATCACCGCCTCCGGCTCCAGCATCACCGTTGCACCAGGCAGCCTGGCTCTGCAAACCGGCGCAGCCGTCAACACCACGCTCACGTCTATCGGCGGTACTGCGCCCTATAGCTATGTGATCAGTACCGGCACATTGCCTGGCGGATTGACGCTATCTGCGGGCGGATTGCTCTCCGGTACCCCGACCGTGCGCGGAAACTACAGCTTTACGGTCAGGTCAACAGACAGCCAGTCAGCCAGCGGCACCCAATCCTATGCCGGCATTCTCGCCAACCCCAATCTATCGATTTCGCCCGCAACGATTCACCTCGCCACTGGAATGCCGGCCTCTGCCCAAGTGCCCGTTCCTGGCGGGGTAGCGCCATTGACGCTTTCATTGCAACCCAACAATGTGATGCCGCAAGGCCTGTCGCTCTCGCCCACCGGCAGCATCACCGGAACACCTACTGCGCCAGGTAGCTACGCCGTGCAGTTGCTGGTGAGCGACGCCTCGGTGAACCCTGTCGCCCCCAATACCGACTACTACGAGATACACACCTTGACCATTGTGGTGGCCAATGCCACCGTGCCAGGCGCGCCGGTCATCGGCACCGCCATCGGCGGCAATGGTACAGCCCAGATCTCGTTCACAGCGCCCAGCTCCGATGGTGGCAGCCCCATCCAGTCCTACACCGCCACCTGTGGATCGGCCAGCCAGACAGGCCCCGCATCGCCCATCGAGGTGACCGGCCTCACCAACGGTGTCACATATACATGCTCCGTCACGGCTGCCAACGCCGTCGGGTCCAGTGTCGCCTCCGGCAATGTTTCCGTGATGCCCAAGGGCGCCCCGCTGGCGCCCTCGCTGACCAGCGCTCAGCCTGCCGATTCTGCTGCGATCTTGACATTCAGCGCGCCCTCATCCGATGGCGGCGATCCCATCACCGGTTACGCAGCCACCTGCGACCAGGGCGTGACCGTCCACAGCGGCACCCCGCCGAACATCACCGTGACAGGGTTGATCAACGGCACGGCCTATAACTGCACGGTGGCGGTCAGCAACTCGCTCGGAAGCACATCGTCGAACGCCTTGAGCGTGACGCCCAGAGCCGCGCCAGCAGCTCCCAGCATCACGAGTGCAGACCCACTCAACGGAAAAGCATCGATTGCCTTCACTGCGCCGGCCAATGATGGAGGCTCTGCCATCCTCGGCTACCGCGTCAGCTGCAGCGCAGGCCTGACTGCCAACGGGCCGGTCTCACCGATCGAGGTCGGCGGCATGAGCAATGGCACCCCCTATGCATGCACGGTCGCAGCGCAGAATGCTGCGGGCTTTGGAGCCGAATCCACCCCTGCATCGGTCACGCCATTTGGCCCGCCCGGAGCGCCCACGATCTCCAGTGCAACGCCGGGAAATGCGCAGGCGACGGTCATATTCACAGCCCCGGCCATGGATGGCGGCCGCCCTGTCTCCAGCTACACCGCCAGCTGCAGCTCTGCAAGCGCTCCCACCCGCACGCAAAGCGGCCCCAGCTCGCCGCTGGTGGTGACAGGCATGGTCAATGCCACCGCCTATGACTGCGCCGTGACGGCCAGCAACCCCGCTGGGCCGGGAGCGCCATCGGCCACGGTGAGCGTGACGCCAGGCCTCGTGCCGGATGCGCCAACCATCGGGCTCGCCACGCGAGGCAATGGGCAGGCATCTATTGATTTCACTCCCGCCGCCCCCAATGGCCTTGCCGTGATCGACTTCACGGCCAGTTGCCTGCCGGGCCCGGTATCTGCCACCGCTGCATCGGGCCCCATCCTGGTGCAAGGCCTGACCAACGGCACAGCCTACAGCTGCTCCGTCACCGCACGCAATGCCATCGGCCCCAGCCCGGCGTCTGCGGCAGTCAGCGTTACACCGGCTACCGTGCCCGATGCACCGTCCATCACAGCCATATCGGCGGGCAATGCAGAGCTGTCCATCTCCTTTGCACCACCCGCCTCTGATGGCGGCAGCGCCCTCACGGGCTACAGCGCCTCGTGCGGCGCAAGTACCGCCACGGTCAGCGGAACCAGCTCTCCCTTGAAGATCACGGGGCTGACGAATGGCACAACATACAGCTGCACCGTCAGCGCCACCAATGAGGTGGGGCCCGGCCCTGCGTCTGCCGCGCAAACCGGCATACCCAGCGCGAAGAGCTACTCTGCGCCATCGCCCAGCGGGACTGGCATCATCACCGCCACGCTCAGCGGCGGCGGAGCCGGTTGCGGATTCGACACGAGCCGCTACCTGCCAGCATCCGACATGGCCACGCCCCTGGCAGGGGTCAGCTTCCCCCATGGCCTGTTCGATTTCAAGACCACGGGCTGCGATGTGGGATCGGCCATCACGGTGGAATTGACCTACCCAACGGCCATACCCGCCGGCGCGCAGTACTGGAAATACGGCCCACAACCCAACAAGGCACCTTCATGGTACGCATACCCTGCGACCTTTGGCGCCAACACCGTCACCTACACGCTGACAGACGGGCTGACCGGCGACGACGATCTGGCAGCCAACGGCGTCATTGCCGATCCGGGTGGATTTGGTGTTGCGCAAGCGAGCGCAGAGGCAGTGCCAGTCCCAAGCCAATCGGAATGGATGCTGGCCTTGCTCGCGCTGCTGCTAACGGCGATGGCGTGGCGCCAGGCGCCGCGCCGCAAGGGCAGCGCCATGCACAACAAACAACGGGAGCTCTGAGTGAGATTCTTGACGCTGGAAGATTTCCAGCCCCATGTCGGTACCGTATTCGTGGGACAGCTGGCTGACTCCGAAGTGCCTTTCCAGCTGGTGGAGGTGCAGCCTCTGCAATCGTCAGCGGGGGCGCAACAGTACCGCCAGCCATTTTCCCTGGTGTTTCGCAACGAATCGGCCGTTCTGTTTCCGCAGCAAATCTATTCCATGCGGCATCCGGGCATGGGCGAGCAAGCCATCTTCGTGGTGCCCGTTGCGCGCGATGCCTCGGGCTTTCTGTACCAGGCGGTCTTCAACTAGGAAAGCGCCGAACCTGCCATTGGCGGCAGCCACTGCATCCGCAGGTGGCTGCCAATATCCTCCTGTACGGCAAACCCCAGCCGCAGGTAGAGCCGCAATGCACCCGGATTGCCATGCGCCACATGCAGGCCCACCGAGCGCCCGGCCAGCGCCGCTTCATCCATCACCTGGCGCAGCAGCGCCGTACCCAGGCCTTGTGACTGGTACGCGCCAAGCAGGCAGATATCCACCACCGTGACGGTGTGCACACCCTCGGCAAGGTACAGGCGGCCAATAGGTTGAACCGTGCCTGCCTGCTCCCGGCACACGATCCACCAGGCGCCGCTGGTTCCCACCTGCACAAAGTGCCGGTGCTGAAGCGCAAACTGGCTCTCCAGAAAAGCAGCCTTGACGGCGGCAGGCCAAGGCACTGCGGCCAGCTCGGCTTCGCGTGACTGGCCATAGAGCATCTGTAGCCAGGGCAGGTCTTCATCACCGGCGTGCCGCAGTGAAAGGCCCCGCGCCGCCCATGCCGCAGGTTGTGGGATGGCGTACCGGGAGCTTGGAAATGATGGAAGCTGCTGCACCCCCGTCCGCCCTTGCTGCTACTGCGCCATTACCCGAATGAGGGGAACACCCCTTGCAGTGCAATGCAGAAATTCAAGGCCAGGTAGGGCTGGCGGTTTTCATGAGGTTGAGAGCCGCCCGCGGGCTGGAGCGCAGTAGGCGCAAGCGCAGTCATCCCCCCGGCCGGAGCAAAAAATTTGGACGCAGCTTGCGACGGCAGATTGAGCGCCGCATTCGCCTGCGGTGTGGACAGCCTTTTGGCGGGATCACCCTGGTTGAAGAACTGCAGAGTATGGGTATGGTTGGGCATTTCCTGCTGCAGCAGGGTGACCGTACTGGAGCCAAAAGTCTCGCCAATCGTTCGAGGCGTCAAGCCCGGCCCTTGTCCCTGGCTGCAAGCTGCCCGGTTCATCAGATCGGGTAACTGGTAGGTGGTTTGCCCGTTACCACCATACTGGGTGCCCAGCAACGCAAAGAGCGCGGTATTTTGCTGAATGGGCATTATGGCGCCATTGCAGAATGCCCAGCCACGGGGGGCAAAGTTGAACCCGAAAATCTGGATCTCGCCAATATATGGTTCAGACATGGTGTATTACCTCTGAAAGGTCTCAGGTGCACAGCTGGGCACTGCCACTTACCCCTGCGAAGGGAAAATGCCAGCCCAGGAGATGCAAAAATTCACTGCCAGGGTCGGCATCAAGTTTTCGTGGGGCTGGGTGCCTCCGACGGCAGACACTGTCTGCGGATAGGTTGCGATGGCACTGCCCGCAACCTCGGTGGCATACAGTCCATCACCACTGATGGCTGCGAGCACCCGGTCGGATGCCGGTGACTGCGACGTAGCAGCGGCTGTGCTTGCCAGCAAAGTGTGGGTATGGGCTGGCATCTGTTGAGACAGCAGCGTGACGGATTCGGTACCCGCTGTTTGTCCGATGAAGTACGGACTCAGCCCCAGCCCCGTACCCTGATGAATCGGCAACCGCCCACGCAGATCGGGGACTGCGAAGGTGTTTTGTCCATCACCTCCATAGGTAGTGCCCAAAAGTGTGTAAAGCGTTTCGTATTGGGCAATGGGCTTGAGGCTTCCGTCACAGGCAAACCAGCCTTCTGGAGTGCGCGCAAAGCCAAACATGCGTATTTCGCCAACATAGGGTTCACTCATGGATAGGGCCTCGTGAATCGTCTTGAAAGTTCGGCATCTGCATCATGCAGCTCAATTGCGTGACGGAAAGATTCCCTGCAGGGCAATGCAGAAGTTCAGCGTCGCATAGGGCTGAATGTTGGCATGCGGCAGGGTGTTGCCCGTCTGCGAAATAGATTGCTGCGACAGGGAAACCGTGGACTGTGCTGCGGCGTAAATGGCCGTTGAAGCGCTGCTTGCCAATGCATTGCCTTTGGGGATGCGGGTCGTGCCCGTCGCCGTCGTTGCCTGCAGGGTATGCGTATGCTGTGGCATTTGGCTGGGCAGCAGCGTGACATTTTCAACGCCCCCCGTCTGACCAATGACGAAAGACTCCCCCATAGCGTTGCCAAAGAAAATGGGGGTGCGGCCTCTCAAGTCCGGCAATGCGAAATTGGTGATGCCATTGCCGCCATATTGTGTACCCAGCAACGAAAAAAGGGCCTGGTTCTGGGCAATAGGCAACAGTTGGCCGTTGCATTGCGCAAACCCCCTGGGCGCGAAATTGAAGCCAGAGATCATGACTTGCCCTATAAAAACATCGCTCATCGGATCTCCTTCCAATCAGGCATCACGCCTGCCATGTCCAAGGCACACACCAACCAAAGAAATATTTAGAAGCATTTTGCATCATTTTTTGTCAAAATGGCATGTATGTCTGCAGAGCCGGTCATCGGCTTTCACTCTTTACAAGGCTCAAGGAGGCCGCCATGGATCGCAGGAATTTTGCAAAGCGGGCGTTGACCGGCGTGGCGGTGGCAGCCAGTGGCTCGCCCGTGCTCGCCGCGCTGGTATCGCAGCCCTCTTCCGCAGACGCCTTGATGCACAACCCCGTGGCATTCGCAGGGACGGTATTCACGCTGGAAAATGGCACGGTGCTCACACTGGTGAATGTGACCCACGCAGCCGTGGACCGCCGTATAGACCAATGGACGCTGAAATTCCAGTGCAGCCAGCCGGTCACCGAAGGCATCCACCGCCTGCGCCTCCCCCAGTCGGGGCAGGACGTGGAATTGTTCCTGCAGCCGCATGGGCAGGCCGCCATGGCCTACATCAGCAAGCTTGCCGCGTCATGATCGCTGCGCCGCAGATGCAGTTCACTGGCCGCCGGATGTAATTTCTGGTGGACGGCCTCGCGCATCAGGCGCAAGCAGCCCGTATTTTTGATTTCCTGACTCACCCATCCAGCCACCCGCTCCCACAGCCCGCGCCAATGGGGATACAGTTGGGGCATGTCCTCTACCGCTCCTCCATCCATGACCGCAGACCGCGCCGCGCGCCAGCGCGAAGTTGTTGCCGCGCTACGCAAGGTGCTGCCCGATGACTGCCTGCTATGGCACGACGAGGACACCACCCCTTATGAATGCGATGGCCTGACGGCCTACCGCCAGCGACCGCTGGTCGTCTGCCTGCCCGAGACGTATGAGCAGGTGCAAGCCGTGCTGCAGACCTGCCATGCGCTGCAGGCGCCCGTGGTGGCGCGCGGCGCGGGCACTGGCCTGTCGGGCAGCGCGCTGCCCATTGCGCTGGGCGTGACCTTGTCGATGGCGCGCTTCAACCAGATCCTGCGCGTGGACCCCGCTGCCTGCACGGCCGTGGTGCAGTGCGGCGTGCGCAACCTGGCCATCAGCGATGCGGCAGCGCCCTACGGGCTGTACTACGCGCCCGACCCATCAAGCCAGATTGCCTGCACGATTGGCGGAAACATCGCCGAGAACTCGGGCGGCGTCCACTGCCTCAAATACGGCCTCACCGTGCACAACGTGCTCAAGATCAAGGGATTTACCGTGGCGGGCGAGCCGATTGAATTCGGCAGCGAGGCGCTCGATGTCGCAGGCTACGACCTGCTCGCCGCGGTGATCGGCAGCGAAGGCATGCTGGCTGTGGCAACCGAGGTGACCGTCAGGCTCATTCCCAAGCCGCAGCTGGCGCGATGCATCATGGCCAGCTTTGATGACGTGCGCAAGGCGGGTGACGCCGTGGCCGCCGTGATCGCTGCGGGCATCATCCCTGCCGGGCTGGAGATGATGGACAAGCCCATGACCGCCGCCGTCGAAGACTTTGTGCATGCCGGCTATGACCTGACAGCCGAAGCCATCCTGCTGTGTGAGAGTGACGGCACCCCCGAGGAAGTGACCGAAGAAATCGCCCACATGACCCAGGTGCTGCGCCAGGCGGGCGCCACAGCCATCAGCGTGAGCAACAACGAGGAAGAGCGCCTGCGCTTTTGGAGCGGGCGCAAGAACGCCTTCCCCGCCAGCGGCCGCATCAGCCCCGATTACATGTGCATGGATTCCACCATTCCGCGCAAGCGCCTGGCCGATATCCTGCTATCGATTCAGGAGATGGAGAAGAAGTACGGCCTGCGCTGCGCCAACGTCTTTCATGCAGGCGACGGCAACCTGCACCCACTGATCCTCTTCGATGCGAATGACCCCGACCAGCTGCACCGCTGTGAGCAGTTCGGCGCCGACATTCTGGAGACCAGCGTGGCCATGGGCGGCACCGTGACCGGCGAGCATGGCGTGGGCGTGGAAAAGCTCAACAGCATGTGCGTACAGTTCTCTGCCGAGGAAAACGCGCAGATGCTGGCCCTCAAGGCCGCATTCGATCCAGAGGGGCTGCTCAACCCGGGCAAGGTCATCCCCACGCTCAACCGCTGCGCCGAATACGGCAAGATGCTGGTGCGCGGCGGCGCAATCAAGCACCCGGAACTGGAACGCTTCTAGCGCCCAACGATGCGATCCTCCAACCAAACGGCGCCCTCGGGCGCCGTTTTCATTGCATTGCCAGCAGCCCTCGCGGAGAGGCACCCGCGCGCCCTCCTGCTCCGCCAATTCCCTGGCATGGCTGACCTGCTGCATGCGCGGCGGCTGACAGGGTGCAGTGCCTGGGCATGCAAAGCTCTCACCATGGCACCAATGCTGCTTGCCGCGTAGCTGCAGCACGTGTTGGAGGGATCACCCGCGCCCTTGTCTCCAGGAGTTCAGCATGCAATGGTTTTCCTCTTCTCCACGGCCGTTTGTTGGCCTCGTCCTCATGGCAATGGGCATGGCTGCCAGCGGCGCCGTGCAGGCGCAGCAACCGGCGCCCATGCAAAGTGCCGGTGCCGTGCAATACCGCTGCGGCGGCATTGGGCTGGACGAATCCACTGCCATGCGCAGCGCCATGCCCAGCTATCCGCTGGCCCTGTTGTTCGCCGCCGCAGGGGGTGAATACCTCGCCGATCTATCTGTGCGCCTGAGCGGCGCCAGCACGGCAGAGTTCACTGCCACCGGCCCGGTCTGTCTGCTGCAGTTGCCCCAAGGCAAGTACACCGTGACGGCCACCACCAAGGATGGACGCGAGAAAAGCCAGACCGTCGATGTTGGCGCGAGCAGCAAATCGCTCGATTTCCGCTTCTGACAACCTGCCTCACAGCAGATTTGCTATCTATTTTGACAACGGTGTGCTGGTGGGGTAAACGCCAGCAGCCGTTTTCGCATCAAACATCAATGGAGACTGCCGTTGATGGCGGTGATGCGGCCCTGCGCATCCAGCTTGGCGTTCACGCGGTTGGCGCCCTGGCTCGCAGTGATCTGCCCATCCTCGTCCTGCACCGCAAAGCCCTTGGCCTCCAGGTAGTGGCGCAGCAGCAGGCGGTGGTTCAGCTCAAACTCGCTGATAAGCTGGGGCACAACGGTCAGCACACGCTCGGGCTTGCTGGCTGCGGGTGCAGGCAGGCCGTGGCCGGGGTCGATCAGCGCCAGCAGAATGCCTTCGCCGTAATTGCCCAGGTAATAGCCCGCGCTCTCGTCGGCGCCAGCGGCAATCAGGCCGATGGTATGCAGATCTTCCTCGCGCAGCGCAGAGCGCGGCTGGGTGAACAGCGCCAGTTGCTGGGCATTGCCAAAACCCAGCAGTTGGCGGGCCACCTCGGTGAATGCAGGCGCCACCTCGGCCTGGGTGTTGGCCCAGATCCATTGCCATGTTCCGGATTCGAACGCATACGAGCCCAGCACCTGCATGCGAAAGCGCAGATCATCGCCAAATGCGATCAGGCCCTGGCTGGTGTCGGCCGACCAGGGGCGGTCGCCCACCTTTTCGGCAAAGTCAATCTGCCGATCCCAGGCGATTCCGGCGTAGGTGGACAGCGCATCGCGCAGGCCCGGGTTGTTGATGACCGGGGGAATGGCAGCCAGGCGCGCCGCCTCGGCCTGCGCGGCAGCTTCAAACAGATCGGGCTGGTTGGAGTCCTGCGCAGCGGCGTCTTCTGCGTCCTGGAATTGCGCGCCATCCGCCCTGCCGGGCATCTCGCGCTCATCCGCCACAGGCGTGGGGGCGACCAGCTCGGCATGGGGGTCGAATGCCGGCTCATGGGCAGCCTGATAACCAGGCGGCGACGCGCCCGGTGCGGTCTGCAATGCTGCGCCCGCCTCTGTGTGGGCAGCCGTTGGCGCCGACGGATTCAGCCAGCCGAACAGTTTTTGCCACAGTCCCATGGTATTTGCTCTCCTGCGATCGCGGCGCGCCCCATGCGCACCGAGCGCCGTGTCTGCCAATCCCTGCTGGCCATCGCACGCTCAAACAGGGCACCTGCGCGCGCCCATTGCCGCTTTGCTGCTATCAGTATAGGTGCAAACCAGAACCCTACGCCGCCGCAGTTGCAACGGGGTGTAGGGTTGGCCCTGTAGCGGAGCATCCGCAAGGGCTCAATTCAGCGCCATGCTCAGGCGGCGGCGGTAACTGCTCAGCATGGCCGTCAGCTCGTCTTCCTGCTTGCCAGCCTTGCCGGTCAGCTCGATGCCACCTGCCGTTTTACCCGGTACGGCGCCTGCGTCCTTGGGTTTGGGCGGCGTGAGCAATTCAAGAATGGCAATGTAGAGCTTGCGGGCCGCCTGCTCGCTCCAGGTCTTGTCGCGCATGATGATCTCCAGCAGCTCGTCCATGCTCGCCATCCACTGGCCTTCGGCCATCAGCACGCGGGCCTTGGCAAAGCGGGTGTCAAAATCACGCTTGTTGGCGGCAATCAAGGCGTCAAACTGCTCCAGGGGCCATTCACCTCGGTCGTCTTCGTGTACAAAGCGGATGGCCTGCGCCCAGGCCTTGAGCGCCTCGAAGCGCAGCGGGTGCTGGATGCGCTTGAGCGGCTCTTCCAGCTGGGCCTCGGCTTCATCGAGCGCGCCGGTCTGGATCAAGAGGCGCACATAGTCAAAGCGCGCATCGTCATTGGCCGGATCGGCAGCCAGCGCCTCCTGCAGCATCTGCAGGGCCGATTGCACATCGCCGCTGTCGAGCAGCGCCTGGGCCTCGTCCGCACCAGCCTCGGCGGCCAGCGCGGCCTCCGAGGGCACATGCTTGTCCAGAAACTCGCGCAGCTTGCCTTCGGGCTGCGCGCCCATGAAGCCATCCACCGGCTTGCCCGCGATCATCAGCACGCAGGTGGGGATGGAGCGGATGCCGAACATGCCCGCCAGCTGCTGCTCCTGATCGGAATCGATCTTGACCAGCTTGAAACGGCCCGCGTACTCGATTTCGAGCTTTTCCAGGATCGGGCCCAGGGTCTTGCAGGGGCCGCACCAGGGCGCCCAGAAATCCACCAGCACTGGCACCTGCATCGAGGCTGCAATGACTTCGGCTTCAAAAGTCTGAATGGTGACGTCGATCATGTCGCTAAAAATCCGTGTTGATCAGGCAGCTTCACTGCAAAAAGTAAAATGGCGGGTTCCATCCTGGCGCGGGGCCGGCATTGTTGCCTGGGGCACCCGCCAACGCACACTATGACACCCATCCAAGTTGGCGTGGTCATGGGCTCCAGCAGCGACTGGGACACCATGCAGCACGCAGTTGCCATTCTCCAGCAATTCGGTATCGCCTTTGAAGCCCAGGTGGTCTCGGCGCACCGCATGCCAGACGATATGTTCCGCTTTGCCGAGAGCGCAGCGGACCGGGGCCTCAAGGCCATCATCGCAGGCGCAGGCGGCGCCGCGCATTTGCCGGGCATGATAGCCGCTAAAACCACCGTGCCGGTGCTGGGCGTGCCCGTGGCCAGCCGCCACCTGCAAGGCGTCGATTCGCTGCACTCCATCGTGCAGATGCCCAAGGGCATACCCGTGGCCACATTTGCCATCGGCAACGCAGGCGCCGCCAACGCGGCATTGTTTGCCGTGGCCCTGCTGGCCAATGAAGATGCCGCGCTGCGCAAGAAACTCGACGCCTTCCGCGCCGAGCAGACCGAAGCGGCCCGCAACATGACCTTGCCGGTGAACGCATGAGCCATACCTCCAAGCAAGCCACCAAGGACACTGCCCCCATCCTGCCGGGTGCCACCCTCGGCGTGCTGGGCGGCGGCCAGCTCGGCCGCATGTTCGTGCAGACCGCACAGGCCATGGGTTACTTCACCGCCGTGCTGGACAAGGACGAAACCAGTCCCGCGGGCCTCGTGAGCCACCACCACATCCGCACCGGCTACGAAGACCCGCAAGGCCTGGCAGAGCTGGCGCGCCTGTGCGACGCCGTGACCACCGAGTTTGAGAACGTGCCCGCAGGTGCCCTGAACCAGCTCGCAACCAGCCTGCCGGTATCGCCCGCAGGCTCTGCCGTGGCGATTGCGCAGGACCGCGCTGCAGAAAAGGCCCATTTCGTGAAATGCGGAGTGCCCTGCGCGCCCTATGCGGTGATCGAGACCGCAGCGCAGCTGGCGGCCGTGAACGACGCCTTGCTGCCCGGTATCTTGAAGACCGCCCGCATGGGCTACGACGGCAAAGGCCAGATCCGCGTCAAGACCCGCGCCGAGCTGGTGGCCGCATGGGACGAGCTGAAGCAGGTGGCCTGCGTGCTCGAAAAAATGCTGCCTCTGGCGCACGAATGCTCGGTCATCGTGGCGCGCAGCCGCAGTGGCGACATCGTCAACCTGCCCGTGCAGCGCAACCTGCACCGCGACGGCATTCTGGCCGTGACCGAGGTTTTTGCAGGAAATGTGCCCCCTGTGCAAGCCGAGCAGGCGATTGCAGCTGCAAAATCAGTAGCAATCGGCCTCGACTACGTGGGCGTGCTCTGCGTAGAGTTCTTCGTGCTGGAAAACGGCCAGCTGGTGGTCAACGAAATTGCGCCACGCCCGCACAACAGCGGCCACTACAGCCAGAACGCGTTGGATGTGTCGCAGTTCGAGCTGCAGGTACGCTGCATGGCCAACCTGCCGCTGGTGCAGCCGCGCCAGCACAGCGCCACCATCATGCTCAACCTGCTGGGAGACCTGTGGTTCAGCGGCGGTGTGGCCAAAACGCCAGCCTGGGACGAGATTCTGCAGCTGCCCGGCGCCCACCTGCACCTCTATGGCAAGGTCGATGCCAAACCCGGGCGCAAGATGGGGCACCTGAACATCACCGCCGCCACGCCCGAGAAGGCGCGCGAGACGGCGCTGAAGGCCACCGCCATCCTGGGTATCGAAGCGTTTTAAGGACTTGATGTGATTCTGGATGGAACGCTGGACACCTCGGTCCGCACCGCTGCCGCAGCCTTGCAGGCGGGCCAGCTTCTGGGCCTGCCCACCGAAACGGTCTACGGGCTGGCAGCAGACAGCGACAACGATGCCGCCGTTACGCAGATCTTCGCGGCCAAGGGGCGGCCCGCCAACCATCCGCTGATCGTGCATGTGGCGGGCGCAGACGCCATCACCCGCTACGCCAAGGAAGTGCCGGTATTTGCCCAGCAGCTGATCGACGCCTTCTGGCCCGGCCCGCTGACGCTGATCCTGCCGCGCCTGCCGCAGGCCGCCAAGGCCTCGACCGGCGGGCAGGACAGCGTGGGCCTGCGCTGCCCGTCGCACCCCGTGGCCCATGCCGTGCTGCAGGCCTGCCAGCAGCTCGATCCTCCCGTCTGGGGTGTCTCCGCGCCCAGCGCCAACAAGTTTGGCCGCGTCAGCCCCACCACGGCCCGCCATGTCGCCGATGAGTTCGGCGACGACCTTCTGGTGCTCGATGGCGGCGCCTGCGAGGTCGGCATCGAATCGACCATCGTCGACTGCACGCGCGGTGTGCCCGTGCTGCTGCGCCCCGGCGCCATCACGCGCGACGACATCGCACGCGCCTGCGGCATGCAGCCGCTCTCCAAAGAAGAGCTACCCGCACATACCCCTCGTGCATCGGGAACGCTTTTGGCCCACTATGCGCCCAATGCCAAGGTACGGCTCATGGATGCCAAGCAGCTGCAATCGGCCCTCGACATTCTGGGCGCCGATGGCAAGAACATCGCCATCTACCACCGCAGCCCGCTGAAAGCCGGTAGCACGCACCTGCTGCTGCGCCGCATGCCAACCGCACCGCTGGCCGTGGCGCGCGAGCTCTTTGGCATGCTGCGCAATTTTGACGACTGGGGCGCCAAGCTGATCTGGATCGAGACACCGCCCGAGACAGCCGATTGGGAAGGCGTGGCCGACCGGCTGCAACGCGCCGCAGCAGCTGGCTGATACGGCGCACAACGGAACCTCTGATAAAAAAGGCCGCTGGCGCTTATTGAAAGGGCGCCAGCAGCTCTTTTTTCAATAGCTAAATTACCACCCCGCCTGCACCAGACGCGCGCTGACGGCGGCTCCCAACTGCGCATGGCCGCGCGGCGTTGGGTGAAAGCTATCGGCAAACACATAACTCTGCCACCAATCCGCCGAAGTCTGGCCTGCGGGAATGCGGGCCGAGAGCCCTGCAGCCGTGCAGGTTGACAGATCGTACTGCGGCAGGCCATTGGCATCTGCGCCACTGGCGGGGCAGGCGGGCGTCGTCACATTGGTGTAGCCGTACTTCTGCGGCAGGCTCACCTGGTCATTCAAGGCAGCGTAAAAATCAACCACCGCCAGACGGGTATCGCCCGCCAGACTGTTGGCCAGCTGCTGGTTGAAAGCGCGCACCCAGCCCGAGATCAGCGCCTGCAACTGCTGCGCAGCCGCCTCGCCCTGCTGCGCAGCCACGGCCTGCAGCACCACGCGGAGCTTGGGCGTCAGGCTCACATCGGGCATATTGAGCACCGCAACCCGCAGCGCGCCCTTGTCTACCGTCTGGCTGCGGATGGTGCCTGCCCAGTTCTTGGCCAGCGCCTGCAGATAGGCGCCGCCAGCTGTTGCCAGCCCGCTGGCACCCTTGCCCATCAAATCTTGCACCGTGGCGGCATCGAGCTGGGTGGACAGCAGGGCCCGGTAGGCAGCCCCCTGATCGGAGGCTGCACCCAGATAGGCGGTCACCAGATCCGAAGCATCGTTGCCGCCGCCATCGATCAACAACAAGTCTCCCTTGCCGAAGCCTGCCGCTGCCGCGTCGCGCAGCTGCTGCGGAATAGACAACGGTGAGCTGGCCGACTGCACATAGTTGATGCGGCCCCCGCCAATGGCGTAGTTGGTGCAATTGGCCTGCGCGGCAAAGCTGCTGCCATTGAAGCGGTAGTGCGCGCACACGCTGGTGCCGTACTGCGTGGCCACCTGATCGACCCATAGCGGGGTCGATCCCGCGCCCACCGCCTGCGCTGCCTGCACGGTGAATTTGTAGCCAAAGGTGCCGCTGTCGGCCAGGCTGTCGCCCATCACCTTCACGGCGGTCACCCGCGTGTCGTCGTCATCGCTGCCGCCCCCTCCGCAGGCGCTCAGCAATGCGGCGGCAGCGGCCGCCCCCGTCCATAGGGCCCACCGCGCCCAACGGGCGGCTTGAAATCGTTGCGTGCGCATGCTGTCTCCTGTCGCTGTTGGTTGAAAGAACGTGTTTACGATCTCCTCGCGCCGCGACAGTGGCTTTGCGGGGCGCCCGGCTAGGGAGGGGATGCTAGGCGCAATACCGCAGCAATAGCCCCGCTATTGCGAGGATTTGCAACAACGCAGACCGCCCGCAATGCCACTGTCCCTCTGGGTTGGAGCGAAATCGGGCAATTTCTGCGCGCTGGCCCTTGCTTGCACCCCGGTGCAAGCTGCGTCCCATCGCTTCGAACTCATCCCGATTGCACTCCAACGCGGCAGCGTAGAGATCGTAAACACGTTCTTAGAACCCAAGCGTACGACTGCGTCCCCGCGGTGCCCATACAGGTTTACCACTCTTTACCTCAGTGCTTTGGTGGTCCCCCCCAGCCTCGCTACACTACGCACTACAAATTTGGAGAACCTACATGGCAGAAAACTGGATGCACCGTACCCTGTTGACCGCCGCGGCAGCTGCCTCGGTGGCTCTGCTGGCGGCTTGCGGCTCTAGCACCACAGCGAACAGCGTTCGCCCCGACAGCATCATCACCTTCGGCGACGCAATGTCCGATCTGGGCCAGAACTCCAATGGCAGGCCCTACTCCGTCACCACCACCGACGGCCTCCAAAACAACTGGACGCGCGAGATCGCCTACCGCTATGACCTGACCTTGACGGCAGCACGAGCAGGCGGCACGGCCTACGCCCAAGGCAATGCCCGCGTGGCGCTGCCCGATGCCACCGGCACCAATGCGCCGTCCATCACCTCGCAGATCGACAGCTACCTGGCCGCCAACCCCAAGTTCCCCGACAAGCAGTTTGTGCTGCTGAGCGGCGGCATGAGCGATGTGATTGCGGGCTACAACGAAGTGCTGGCTGGCACCACCACCGTTGACCAGTACCTGGCCAACATGAGAACCGCAGGCAAGCAGATGGCCGATCAGGTACGCCGCCTGCACGTGGCTGGCGCGCCGCGCGTGCTGGCCATTGGCACCCCCAACGTCTCGCGCACCCTGTGGGCCAAGGGCCTCGATACTGCCAACCCTGCGGCCGACCCCCAGCCCACCAAAACACTGGAAGACGCCACCAATGCGTTCAACCAGACCATGCAGGTCTCCCTGGTCGATCTGGATGGCACACAGGTGCTGTACTCCGACGTGCAGTACTACTTCAACTCCATGACCGGCAACCCCGGCAACTTCAACTTCACCAACAACACCGACCCGCTGTGCACCACCGTGGATGCCACCAACGGCATCGGCATCGGTGCTGGCCAGATCAATTCGTCGCTGTGCACCATCGACACCGTGGTCGACAGCAGCAAGATCTCGCAGTACGTGTTTTCGGACAAGATCAACTACACGCCCGAAGCGCATCGCCGCTTCGGTGACTGGGTCTATGACCGCATGAAGGCCAACTGGTAATCGGCGGGCAAGCTGGCCGTCTTTCCATGGTCAGAGGCAGCCAGGCCATGGCAAAGCGCCACACACAGCAAAACGGACACCGAGGTGTCCGTTTTTTTGCGTGTCCATCACGCTCTAGGGCTTTGATAGCTGCAAGCGCTTATCTGGCAAGTGCCAGCAGCCATTTTCTGCAAAACCCAGTCACGCCTGCATGCTGCCGAACTTGCCGCTGTTGAAATCGTTCACTGCCTGCACGATCTCCTGCTGCGTGTTCATCACAAACGGGCCATAGCCGACGATGGGCTCATCGATGGGTTCACCGCTCATCAAGAGCAGCACCACATCGCTGTTGGCCTCGATGGTGACGGTGGTGCCGGACTGCTCCATCACCACCAGTTGCGCTTCGCGGGCCACATGCTCGCCATTGACCAGTGCGACGCCCTCCACCATGGCCAGCGCCGTGCTCCAGCCATCGGGCAGCTCCAGCGTGGCCGTCTGCTCGGCGCGGATGCGCACATCCCACACATTCATCGGCGTGAAAGTGCGGGCCGGGCCCGTTTGCCCTGCGTAGCTGCCGGCAATCACCCGTACCTGCCCCGCATCGCCGGGCAGCGCCACCGCAGGAATCTGCGCATTGGCAATGCCCTGGTAACCCGCAGGCGCACTCTTGTCCTTGGCTGGCAGATTGACCCACAGCTGCAGCATGCGCAGCGGGCCGCCCTTTTTTGTAAAGGCAGGCGAATGGAACTCCTCATGCAGAATGCCAGCGCCTGCTGTCATCCACTGCACATCGCCGGGCCCGATCACGCCACCCTGGCCGGTCGAATCGCGGTGCGCCACTTCACCGTCGTAGACGATGCTCACCGTCTCGAAACCCCGGTGTGGGTGCTGGCCCACGCCACGCGGCGTGCTGGCGGGCGCAAATTCGGCCGGGCCGGCAAAATCCAGCAGC
The DNA here is from genome assembly GCF_014207855.1 of Comamonas odontotermitis. Lineage (GTDB taxonomy): Bacteria > Pseudomonadota > Gammaproteobacteria > Burkholderiales > Burkholderiaceae_C > Comamonas > Comamonas odontotermitis_A. The sequence goes on from NZ_JACHKZ010000001.1 coordinate 166,338, forward strand.
AAAAAGGGGCTGAGCGCCTTGCCATGGCTCTGGTAGAAAAAAAGCGAACGCACGGGAAAGCCATCGCCCACCCAATGCTGGCGGGGTGCGTCTTGAACCTGCAGAACGTTTTTCATGGGAGTGTTTCCTTCTAGGGCCTGCCAATCCATCGTGCTGGAGGCCGTATTCCAATTATGGAGATGGAACACTGCCTGCACTAGAGGGCATAATTTGCCCAATTCGTTCTATTTAAAGAACGATAAAGAGTACCCTCATGCAGCAAGACCTCAACGACCTGTATTACTTTGTCCAGGTAGTGGACCACGGTGGCTTTGCCCCGGCCGGCCGCGCGCTCGGCATGCCCAAATCCAAGCTCAGCCGCCGCATTGCCCTGCTGGAAGAGCGCCTGGGCGTGCGCCTGCTCTTGCGCTCCACCCGCAAATTTGCCGTCACCGAAATCGGCCACACCTACTACCAGCACTGCAAGGCCATGCTGGTGGAGGCCGATGCCGCCCAGCGCAGCGTGGAAGCCGTGCAGGCCACGCCGCGCGGTGTGGTGCGGCTCTCCTGTCCCATCACCCTGCTGCACGAGCTGGCGCACAAGATGCTCACCGACTTCATGGTGATGTACCCCGATGTGACCGTGCAGCTCGATGCCACCAACCGCCGCGTCGATGTCATCGGCGAAGGACTGGACTTGGCCATTCGCGTGCGCACCATGCCGCTCGAAGACAGCGATCTGTCCGTGCGCATGCTCTCTGTACACAAGCAGCACCTCGTGGCCAGCCCGATTCTGCTGGCCCGCCAGGCCCAGCCGCGCGCGCCGCAGGATCTCTCGACCTGGCCCAGCCTGTGGCTCGGCTCACCCGAGCAGCAGTTTGTCTGGCACCTGCAGCACGCAGAGGAAAAGGCCATCAGCATTGCCCACCAGCCCCGCCTCATCACCACCGACATGGTGGCCCTGCGCGGCGCCGCGCTGGCGGGCCTGGGCGTCGTGCAGCTGCCCATGATCATGATCCACGAACAGATTGCCGCTGGCACCCTGGTGCGCGTACTGCCCGAATGGGGCCCGCGCGAAGAAGCCGTACATGCCGTATTTGCCAGCCGCCGCGGCATGCTGCCCGCCGTGCGCGCACTGATCGACCACCTGGCAGTGGAATTTGCCAAGGTGGAATGTTGAAAGCGGCGAACGAATGGCACGTTCACCATGGAGGCCGCCACCACCAGAAACAGGAGTGCACCCATGTACAACGTACTTTGGAAATGCCTGGACAAGGAAGGCCTGGACGCCTGCCGCATCACCCAAGGCCCAGACGGCTGGACGATCGAAGGCACGGCCATATTCCAACACCAGGGCGATACCGCAAACCTGCGCTACCAATTGCGCTGCGACAGCAACTGGGCCAGCCAGGAGGCAACCCTGCAAGGTTGGGTGAGCACCAGAAACATTGATCTGCACATCACCCGCGGTACCGGCGGGACATGGCTCATCAACGCACAACCCGATCACACCCTTGACGGACTGGCCGACATCGACCTGGGCTTCACCCCGGCCAGCAATACCAACGCCATACGGCGTTTGAACCTGCCAACCTCTGAGACTGCGTCAACCATTGCCGTGTGGCTGGACGCCGATGATTGGCAGGTGAAAAGGCTGTACCAGACCTACCACCGCGTCAGCCCACACGCTTACAACTATGCATCCCCCGAGCACCACTACCGCGCCAGGCTGGAAGTCACCGATTTCGGCGCAGTATCAGAATATCCGGGGCTGTGGAGAATGCTGGGCACGGATGAAAAACGATGAAAGGCATACATCGCCATGAAAAACCGCCCTGTGCAAATCCGCAGCTTTGCCGCAACCGATCTGGAAGGCGCATTTGAACTGTTGACCGCCCACGGCTGGGCCCACCGCATACCGAACCGCCCCTTTCTGGAACGCCTGATCACCGCATCGCAGCGGGTAGCTGTCGCCACCTCACAGGGCCAGGTCATCGGCTTTGCCCGCGCCATCACCGATGGTCTCTCCAACGGCTACCTCTCCATGGTGGTCGTCGCCCCACAATGGCGTGGCCGGGGCATCGGCAAAAGCCTGGTGGACGAGATTGTGAAAGACGACGACAGCATCACCTGGGTCCTTCGCGCATCGCGCGCGCAAGCGCCTGCGTTCTTTGCAAAGCTGGGGTTTGTGCCTTCTAACGACGCTATGGAGCGCGCTCGTCGAGAAGCGCCGACTGGCTATTTCTGAAAATGGCGCCCTCTCCCGCTTTCGGCAGGATGGGCGCACCATCGGTCAGTCTTTCAGACCGCTTTCCAGAAAATATAGTCGGCTTGGTACTGCACAACCTGTTTGCTGCCCAGATTGCTGGCTTCACAAGCCATGCTTGGTGCAACACCCCCTTTGGTTGCTACGCGCTGGATATAGGTCACACCTTGCATGGCTCCCATGCCACTGGCCGGATTGGCCTTGACCAGCTGCAGTGGGATGTTGCCAGTACCAGCGGGAGCCACTGCAACCTGTGTCGCAGTGACTTTGGAGCCATCATGATTCTCCCAAGTGGCTGGTGGGCCCCAGTATTTGCCGATGACCGTGCCACTTCGCGTTTGCAGCCTGGCATCAGGGCCGACAAACACCCATTCGTGCTCGGTAGCCTTATCTTTCTTGGCTCGGCACTCATAGGTGATTTGGCCAACGCCGACGGTTTCCATGGCCACCTTGTGTCCAGCAGGCACCTGCACGGTGGCTGGGAGTTCGGCTTGTGAGTAGGTGGAATGCGTAGACATGGATGAGCAGGCAGTCAGGCCCAGCGCTGATACGCAAAGGGCGGCCAGAGAGCGGGTTGGTAGATGTTTCATGAGAATGTCCTCGACCAAAATGGAGAAGAAGCGTACCGAGCAGATGTGCTCGGTACCCGAAGCTAGTGCGCGTCAGGCCCCAAAGGACAAGGCGTTGCTGGGCAAAGTGCGGCCCAAAGCCGAAATCAGTGCGGTGTAGTGCATGGTTTCGTCGGCCGCCAGACGTCCTGCCACCTTGGCCAGGTCACGACTCTCAAAAGCGGGAATGACGCCGAGGTAAGCGTTGGTCGCCCCAAGCTCCAGCCTTGCTGCCAGTGCCAGTACATCGGCTTGGCTTTTGAGGGTGGCGGCCTTCAGAGACTCAGCGTAGGTCTGCATGGAGGCTTCGGCTATCGGTTTGCCTCCCATTTTCTGAATGGTCGCGATCAGGGCATCTCGGTGGGCTTTGTGGTGGCTCTGGAACAGCAAGGCCACATCCAGCACAGGCTTTTGCAGCAGACCGCTGCCAGCCCCCAGTTGGTAGGCATTGATGGCTTCGTGTTCCAGTCCCAGGGCCACGTTGAGGATAGAGACATCCTTGGCCGGATCGTTGCCCATACCCTGTGCCAGGGCCTCGTTGCCGGCGAGCATGGCAACTGCCACGGCTGACAAGGTGCCTGTGGTGCCCAGAAATCCACGACGCGAGGCCATGGGGGAAGAACGACCTTCAAACAGATTGATACTCATGACAACTCCTAATTAGCTGTGGGGCTGTGTCGACCATTTGCTGTGTCCGACGCTTGTAATACGCAGCCGCTGAGTCGATGGATTCAAGTTTTTGAAGATTTTTTCGGTAATTTATTGGGTGCTCACATCCAGTAGCCGAGATGCTGCGTACAGGTAAATAGGCAGGATGGGCAATACGCCTTGGCATTTATCCAACAGCACCGTATGAAGGAGGTGCTTCTGATCACAATGACTGCATGAGCGCCAATACACCGGACAGTGAACTGATGGAACTACTCGACCGCATAGCAGCCCGAGAGCAAGCCGCTCTCAAGCTTTTGTACGACCGGACCGCTTCGCGGCTGTATGGGCTTGCTTTGCGCATCGTTGGCAACAAGGAATGGGCCGAGGATGTGCTGCAAGACAGCTTTTTGGGTATCTGGCGCAGCGCGGGAACTTACCGGGACTCGCTCAGCCCGCCTCTGGCTTGGATGGGCATGCTGGTACGCAGCCGCGCGCTGGACTTTCTGCGTCGGCGCAGAGCCGAGCGCCTGCATCTCAATGTTCCGATCGATGACGTTGAAGAGTTGCTACAGGACAGGGAGGCGCAAAGCCCGATGCAATGGGTGGAGGCCAGTGAGCAAGCTGCAGTACTGCACCAGTGCCTACAAAAGCTGGAGCAGCCCCAGCGCCAGGTGGTGAGCTTGGCCTATCTGAGGGATTTAAGCCATAGTGAATTGGCCAGCCATCTGAAGTTGCCGCTGGGGACCGTCAAAACTTGGGTGCGCCGCAGCCTGGAGCAACTGCGCAAATGCATGGCGCGCCATGTTTGAGTGTCAGGAGTTCCTACCATGAATCTGACTCGAAACCCTGAACTGCTGGACCGCCTGGCTGCAGCCTACGCACTCGGTACGCTGCGCGCAGGGGCTCGTCGGCGCTTTGAGCAACTCGCTCGCGAGTTCCCCCAGGTGCGGGCTGCTGCCCTGTTGTGGCAAGGCCGCTGGTCTGCCTTCTCCGAGGTGCAAAAACCCGTGTCGCCCGATGAGGCAGTCTGGATTCGCATCGACAACCTGCTGCAAGCCGAAAAGAACAACGCCAAGTTAGCGCAGCAACGCGATGCTGCGCCCAAATCGCCTGGGCGCGCGCTGGCATGGTGGCGCGGATTGGCCTTGGCAGGTAGCTTGACCGCTGCGGGTGCGATATCGGTGGGCCTGTGGGCCCATCAAGGGCTTCAACAGGCCTCACAGCAGCAACTGGCTTCGCTGCAAACCCAACTCCAGATAGCGCAGACTGCATTGCAGGAGGCGCCCCAGATCCAATATGTAGCGGTGTTAGCCGACGTCAAAGCCGATGCCTCCATGCTGGTGACGTTCGACCCCCGGCATAACCAGTTGGTTTTGCAGCGCGTGAGCGGCTTTAAGGAGGCAGACAACAAATCCCTGCAACTGTGGGCATTGCCTCAACAAGGCGCGCCGCGTTCATTGGGCGTCATGGGGGCGGGCAAACTGGAGCAACTCACGGCGCAGGAAACCGATGTGAAAGCGATTCCGGTGCTAGCTATCAGTCTTGAGCCCAAAGGCGGCGTACCCAGCTCAACGGGGCCGACTGGTCCAGTGCTGTTCAAGGGGGCACTCATTCGCCGGGATCTTTGAGTCAGGTCTGCGCCAACTTTGCAGCAATCTGCGTCCGATGGACTGATAACTAATGAGGTGCAATAGCCGCTTTGGGTCGTTTGCAGGCTTTACGTCCGCTCGCAACCCCAGCCACTCAGCACAGTGGCCATGCGACCAAGCAGCCCGCTCGTACTTTGGCTAAAAACGCTGGCACTATTTCATCGACAGAATCACTGCGCCGCCACCCAGTCGATCAGTGCATCCCAGGCGGGCCGTGCCGCTGGGGCGTTGTCGCTGTTGGCGAGGGCGACCACCACCCAGCGGCGGCCGTTGGCGCCATTGACGTAGCCTGCAATGGCTGAGGCGTCGCGCAAGGTGCCGGTTTTGAGGTGGGCGCCGCCCACGGCGCTCGATTTGCTCTTTTTCATGGTGCCGTCCACGCCCACAATGGGCATGGAGGCCATCAGCTCGGGCATGACATTGCTGGTCCACGCGACGGACAGCATTTTGGCCAGCCCCCCTGCGGTGACGCGCGCATCGCGCGAGAGGCCCGCGCCGTTGTCCACCGTGGGCTGACTCATGCCGCCCATGCGCTCGCTCCACCACTGGGCCACGGCCTGGCGGCCGCCTTCAAAGGTGCCGACACCGGCGCGCTGCTTGCCCAGGGTGAGGAAGACCTGCTGCGCCATGACGTTGTTGCTGTATTTGTTGATGTCGCGTACCACTTCGGTGAGGCTGGGCGAATCAAAGCGCATCAGCGGCGTGGCGCCCTGCGGCACGGTGCCAAAGCGCACCTGGCCGGTGATCTTGCCACCGGCCTCGCGCCACATGCCTTCAAACACGCGCGGAGCAAAGCTCTCCGGTGCTGCGGGCGCGATGGACCAGCTGTTTTCCTCGCAGGCCGCGGGGTAACCGCCTGCGAACTGGATCTGGCCTGCAACGGCAAAATTGGCCTTCAGCGCGGCGCGCCAGTTGCCACAGCCGCCCTTGGTGTTCACCAGCGGCACGGTGGCCGGCAGGTTCATGTTGGCAATGGCGGGCTCATAGGCGATGCGCGCCACACCGGCAGCGGCGTCGGGCATGAAGCTCATGGTCATCGATTTGTAGTTGACCAGCAGAGCATCGGGCACCGCGTTGTAGGGGCGGAAGGGTTCGTTGTCAAAGTAAGCCGGGTCGATGGGTGGCAACTGGAAGGCGCTGCGGTCCAACACCACGTCGCCTACGATGACTTTGACGCCACGGTCCTGCAGGCGGCGCTGCATCAGCCACAGCCGCTCCATCACCAGTTTGGGGTCGCCCGAGCCCTGGATGTAGAGGTTGCCGTTCAGCGCGCCCTTGGCAATGCTGCCATCGGTGCTGACGGAGGTGTCCCAGGTGTAGGCGGGACCCAGCAGCTCCAACGCGGCAAAGGTGGTGACCAGTTTCATCACCGATGCAGGGTTGCGCTGTACGTCGCTGCGCACATCCAGCAAGGGGCGCTGGGTGCCACTGGCATCCATCACCACCACCGATACGGCATCGGGCGCCAGCTTGCCGCGTTGCAGCGCGGCCTCAACCTCGGCGGGCAGGCGGCCCGTGGCAATGGTGCTGGCGGGCTGCATGGGCGCCGCAGGCGCAGACTGTGCAATCGGTGCGCGGACGGCAGGAGAGGGATTGGGAGCCACTTGCACTGCCACTGCCGCAGGCGTTGTGCGCTCGGCGCCTTGCGTGGCGGTGGTCTGCGCGCAGGCCACCTGGCCCAGCGCAATCACGCCAACAGCGATGGATTGCAGCCACGGTCGGCTGCCATTGCTGGGGCTGCCTGTGAAATGGAGGGGTGAACGGAGGCGTGTGTCGGTACGAACCTGGTGTTGCATTGTTCCGGCTTATCTGTTGGCTATGCTGCAGTTCTGTTGCATTGCAGCAGTCTATCCGCTATGCCCAAGCCCAGCGTGCAGCCTTGGCTTTGCCACGATAATGGCCCGTTGCCTGCCTTTGTGCCTGCAGGCCTGCCTTGTGGCGCCCGGTTGATGGCGCCGCCTCCCTCCCCATGAATCTGCTTGCCCTCGATACCAGTACCGACACCCTTTCCATCGCCGTGGCGCGCGGCAGCCAGCGTTGGCTGCACAGCGGTGCGGGTGGCGCTCAGTCGTCGAGCCAGTTGCTGCCCGCCGTGCGTGCACTGATGGCAGAGGCGAGCCTTGCCTTTACCGAGCTGGATGCCATCGTGTTTGGGCGGGGCCCAGGCTCGTTCACCGGACTGCGCACGGCCTGCGCCATCAGCCAGGGCCTGGCGTTTGCCGCCAGCAGCCAGGGCCGGCAAGTGCCTGTGCTGCCGGTGGATACCTTGATGGCTGTTGCCGAAGAGGCCCGCCTGCAGCATGGCTGCACGCAGGTGCTGGCCTGCATCGACGCGCGCATGGACGAGGTCTACAGCGCAGCCTATACCTATGCGGATGCCGATGCGCAGTGGCTGCTGCAGACCGAGTTGACTGTGGGCCCGCCCCAGGATGTGCCAGCGATCAGCGGCTTTACCGTGGCGGGCAACGCCCAGGCCCCTTATGGCGACCGCCTGCTGCCCACGCTGGCGCATGTGCATGCCATGCCCACCGCCAGCGCCTTGCTGAACCTGGCGCCCGCGCTGCTCGCCCAGGGGCACGCAGTAGCGGCGCAGGATGCATTGCCCCTTTATATCCGCGACAAGGTCGCCAAAACCACGGCAGAGCGCGAAGCCATCAAGGCCAGCCAGCACGCCGTGCCCGAACAGGCAGCGCCCCAGGCATGACGCCAGGTACGAAACTGGCAATGGACAGGCAGCCCGCAGCGCAGCCGCAGCTGCGCTGGTCTGCGCTGCAGATCGACCACCTCGATGCCCTGCTGGCTGTCGAGAACCAGTGCTACAGCCATCCATGGACGCGGGGCAACTTCATCGACTCGATGGCCATGGGCTATGCCATACAGCTGCTGTGGATCGATTCCCAGCTGGTGGGCTATTTTGTTGCAATGCAGGGTGTGGACGAAGTGCATCTGCTCAATATCACCGTCAACCCGCACCACCAGCACCAGGGCTGGGCCAAGGTGTTGCTGGAGCAGCTCAAAAGCTGGGCCGCCAGCGTGCGCGCTGGCACCATCTGGCTGGAAGTGCGCAAGGGCAACATGCGCGCGCAGCAGATATACCTGCGTTTCGGTTTTGAAGCCGTGGGGCTGCGCAAGGGTTACTATCCGGTGTCTCACCTGGAGCGCGAAGACGCCATGGTGATGCGTTACCTGTTGCCTGTTTCTGCCTGATCCATATGAGCCTGAACCTGGATGCCCGCCAACGCGCCATGCTGCAAGAGATGGGCCACCCGCTGTGGTGGCCTGAGTCTGCCGCGCCCGTGGCGGCCCCAGCCACCGAGGCACCCGAAGCACCGGCAGCGCCTGCGCAGGCTTTAGAAGAAGAACAGCCTCAGGCACCTGTCCATAAAGCGTCAGCAGCTCCTGAAAACAGAGCAGATCAACCCTCTGCAACCCATTCTGTCGCAGAGGTCTCATCACCAGCCCCTGCAGTGCCCGCCCCCGCGCCACGGCCTGCACGCACTGCGGCAGCCCCCTCGGCAGCACCTGTTGCACCTGCGGCGCAGGCGATGCCAGAAGATTTTCCGCGTGTGCGCTTTGCGCTGCGCACGCCGGTGCCGCTTGATCTGCGAGAGGCCCAGCTGCAGGCCGAGCCCGCCACCCCCAGCAGCCAACCCGCCTGGCTGGTGGTGGCCGAGCTGCCCGAAGGCGCGCCGCCCCATGGCAAGGCGGGCCAGCTTGTCATCAACATGCTGCGCGCCATGCGCCTGACCGACACCCTGGTGTACTGGGTACCACTGGAGCGTCTGGCCCCTGGCCAGGATGCGGCGCAAGGCGAAGCGCAGGAACCGCCCAGCCACAGCATCGACGCATTGGTACAGGACACGGGGGCCGCGATGGCCCTGGTACTGGGCCTGCCTGCGGCCCGCCACCTGCTGGGAGGCGATCAACCCTTTTCCCGCCTGCGCCAGCAACTGCACCAGGTGGGCGCCTGCCAGCTGCCTGCCGTAGTTACCTACGATCCGTCACATCTGCTGCGCGCCCCCAAGGCCAAGGGCGAAACCTGGGCCGATCTGTGCCTGGCGCTGGCCCACGCAGGCCGCTGAAAGCCGCCACCACCCCATGCCTTCGCCATGCCGTGGGGCAATGGCAACGCAGGCGCCCGGGTAGCCGGCTGTAATTGCGCACCGCCGTACGCGGGCCATGCTGCAGTGCCATAATGGCGCCCATTCCATCAATCGGAGCAATCTCCTTGGATCCCTACCCTAGTTGGTAGCTTCCACCCTGGCCGCGCGTTGTTGCACACGGGTTGGAAGCGCCCCATTCCCCCTTTTGCAGACCAAAAACAACAAGGAAGTGAGCCTATGCTCAACATCTTTACGCTCGCCAATGGCCGCCTGGTGCAGGAAGAGATCGAGTCGCTGCAGGATCTTGCGCGCTTTCAGCCGATCTGGGTCGATCTGGAATCGCCCACGCTGGAAGAAAAGCGCTGGGTCAAGCAGCACTACGGCCTGTCCATCCCCGAAGACGCGATGGACCAGGACATTGAGGAATCCGCCCGCTTCTATGAAGAAGACAATGGCGATCTGCACATTCGCAGCGACTTTCTGATCGATGACGACGAAGACCCGCGCAGCGTGCGCGTGGCCTTCATCATGAACCTGAACAACGCCGCTTTCAAAAGTTACGGCGTGCTGTTTTCCATCCACGACGAGGATGTGCCCGTTTTTCGCCTGCTGCGCCTGCGCGCGCGCCGCGCGCCGGGGCTTATCGAGGACAGCAAGGACGTACTGCTCAAGCTGTTTGACGCAGACGCCGAATACTCTGCCGACACGCTCGAAGGCATTTACGACGACCTGGAAAAAGTCAGCACCCAGGTGCTGGCCGGCAATGTGACGGACACCCACGCGAGCGAAGTGCTGTCGGCCATCGCCCGCCAGGAAGACTTGAACGGCCGCATTCGCCGCAATGTGATGGACACGCGCCGCGCCGTCAGCTTCATGATGCGCAGCAAGATGCTCAACTCCGACCAGTTCGAGGATGCGCGCCAGATCCTGCGCGACATCGAATCGCTGGACAACCACACGGCCTTCCTGTTCGACAAGATCAACTTCCTGATGGATGCCACCGTCGGTTTCATCAACATCAATCAGAACAAGATCATCAAGATCTTCTCCGTGGCCAGCGTCGCCCTGCTGCCCCCTACGCTGATCGCCAGCGTCTACGGCATGAACTTCAAGTACATGCCCGAAGTGGACTGGGAATACGGCTATGCCTACGGCATCTTGCTGATGGTGTGCAGCGCGCTCATACCCATGCTGTACTTCCGCAAGCGTGGCTGGCTGAAGTAGCAGGCGCTATCAAAAAAAGATGCTTGAAGCACCTGCTGTAAAAGCACTTCAAGCATGAATCACCTTGGAATCGACGAGAGATGAGCGCCAGGCGCTCATTTTTTATGACTTCTGCGTGGCGTTGCGCTCGCGCACCCACAGAATGATGCCGCACAGCATCACCACCACCTGCGTGCCGATCAGCGCCGCAAAACCGGCAAAAAAGCCTGCGCCCACGCCCCCACGGGCTGACAGTGCACCAATCACAGCCCCCATGATGGCCGGCATGAAGCCTGCCACCAGACTGCCCGCGCCATTGACTACGCCATAGGCGCTGGCGATGTGCTCGGGCCGCGCACAGTACTGCACGGTGCTCGGGATGGCCGGGCTCATCAGCCCCCAGCAGAAATTGGCGGCAATCAGGCAATACGCAGCCGCATAGCGGTCTTCCATATGGATGGCCAGCCATACGGCGGCAGCGACACCCAAGCTGCCAAAGACGAAGATCAGTGGCACCTGGCGGCGTGCAATGCGGTCGATGATCATGCCACCCACAAAGACCGCCGCCACGCTGGCGTACTGCGGCAGCGAGGCCAGCCATCCCATCTCGCGCATCGAGAAGCCGCGCGACTCTTTGAGGTAGGCAGGCAGCCAATTGCTGCTGCCCCACAGGTAGGACAGAAAGGCCGCCGTCAGAATGGTGATGAGCCACAGATAGCGCGTATGCATGGCGCCGCGCACGATCGTGCCCACCTGAGCGACAGCCTGGCCCAGAGACTGCGGCTTGGGCATGCCGGTTTCCACCTTGGGCATGCGCACGAAGGCCCAGACCAGCGGAATGCCGAGCAGCACATTGATGAGACCCAGCACATGGAAGGACGTTTCCCAATCGTGCCCTGCCACGAGATACCCCACCAGCGGATAACCCACAGCCAGCCCGACCCCCGTCCCCATGTTGACCAGCGAATTGGGCTTGCCGTTTTCGCGGCTCTCGAAATGCGCCTTGATGTAGCTGCCCGCCAGCGAAAACAGCGGCCCTTCCGACACGCCCAGCAAAATGCGCGAAGCCAGCAGCAGCCCATAGCTGCTCATCGCGGGCGACAGGAAGGTCACCACACCCCACAGCAGCAGCCCGCCAATCAGACTGCGCCGCACGCCGAACAGCGCCGCGCAAAAAGGCGTAAGCACCAGCGACGACACCCCGTACCCCACCATGAATGCGGTGGCAAGCAACCCCTGGCGCGTGCGATCATCCGCCGTCAGGCCGATGTGCGAGAGGAAATCGCGGTCCGTGATCAGAACCGAGATATTGATCCGGTCCACATAAGAGATGGCAACGATCACGAACAGCGTGATCACGCCCCACCAGCGCATTGAACGGGAGTCATTCATGGTGCGACTTTCCTAAGAGATAAAAGAGCACGCTCGCGCCAGCCCCTGCGCGCCGCGCAAAGGCTGCGCGTGGGGCATGGCCCGCGATCAGAAGAAATGGCGGATGCCCAGCTCCATGCCGGTGGATTTGCCGCCCAAGGTGGAGCCCGTGGCGCTCAGACCCTGCACGCCGATGGCGCGGCTCGATCCGTCCTTGTTCTTGAGATAGGCCAGCGTGCCGTAGACCTGTGTGCGCTTGGAGAAGTTGTAGCCGTAACCCACGGCAATCTTGTTCCAGTCCGCATTGCTGCCCGATGTGTTGTAGTGGCCCACAGAGGCGCGCAATTCGCCATTGCCCAGCGGTGCCGTGGCGCCCAGTTGCAGCACCGTCACTTTCAGCGAACCGCGCTTTTCACTGGCCCACAGCAGCATCGGCTTGACCATGCCCAGGTCGTAGCTCAGGCCCACATTGCTGGCGGTGATGTTGTTGTCCGAGCTGTCGCCGTAGAACCGGCCAACGGCCAGCGCGCCATGGAAGGCGCCTTGCCGGTAGCCCGCGCGCAGGCCCCGGTAATCGCCCTGGTTCTTGTTGGGCTCGCTCTTGGTGTGCTCACCAAATGCCACCTGGGCCTGGCCGTAGAACCCGCCCAAGTTGTGCGGCAGAAAGTAGCTGACCGCATTGCTGATCTGGATCGGCGCGCCCCCCGTGGCGGTACCGGAGCCGGGAATGCCCAGAATAGTGAATGCGCCCGTGCCGCCCACGCCGTTGGTGAGGAAGGGATCGAAGATCAGCGTGCTCAGAAAGGTGGCGGAATCGTCACGGCCCAGTCGCAGCTCCCCAAAGTTGCCCAGCAGGCTGACGGTGGAGCGGCGGTTGAAGCCCAGGCCGCTGGTGCCCGCAGCCTTGCCTGCGCCAGTGTCCGAATCGAGGCCCGCCTCCAGCCAGAAGCCCGCCTTCAGGTCACCCCCCAGGTCTTCGGTGCCCCGAAAGCCCAGGCGGCTGATGTTGGCGCCGCCCGTGGCAAGGCCTACCTTGCTGGACGAGCCCGAGCCCGAAAGCCGGGTGACATTGGTGTCGATGACCCCAAAGATCTCGACCTTGGATTGGGCTGCAGCTGCCCCTGCCAGGCTGGCCAGGCCAGCGGCAATCACGATTTTTTTCATGGTGTTGTCTCTCTTTGTGTGTCGTTAAAGATCCAGTACCAGCGTCTCGCTCTTGCACCCGGAGACGCAGACCATCATCACCTTGTTGCTCGCCTTCTCCTTGGGGCTGAGCACCGAGTCGCGGTGATCGGGAACGCCTGCGAGCACGCGTGTCTCACAGGAGCCGCAGACGCCTTCGCAGCAGCTGTGGTCGACATCGACGCCAGCCTCCAGCAAAGTGTCCAGCAGTGATTTCTCGGGCGTGATCGCAATGAAGCGGCCACTGCGCTTGAGCTCCACCGTGTAGTTGGCGAGGGCATCGGTCGCTGCCTTGACCTCCACCGGTGTGAAACGCTCGATGTGAGCGTTGGCGTGCCCCAGCTCGCCGCAGAACTTCTCGAAAGCATCGAGCATTGGCGTCGGGCCGCAGGCATAGTGGTGCAGGCCCGCATCGGGCGTGCGCTGCGCCAGCAGGCCTCGCAGATCAGGCGGGCCGCCTGCCTCGGCATCGAAATGCAGATGCAGCGGCATGCCCAGGGCCTGCAGCTCGGCGAGAAAGGCCGCGCTCTTGCGCTCGCGCGCAAAATACAGCATCTCGAACGAGCGGCCCAGGCTCTGGAGCCTGCGCGCCATGCACAGCATGGGCGTGATGCCGATGCCGCCAGCCACCAGCACCGAATGCGCAGCGCCCTCGTCGAGGGCGAAATGGTTGCGCGGCTCGGAAATGGTGATGGGCAGCCCCACGCGCAGCGATTCATGCACGCAGCGCGATCCGCCACGGCTGGCGCGGTCGCGCAGCACGCCCACCACATAGCGGTGGCGCTCGCTGCTGTCGTTGGACAGCGAGTAGCTGCGCACCAACCCGTTGGGCAAGTGCAGGTCGATGTGCGAGCCCGCTGTGAAAGCCGGAAACTCACCGCCATCCACCGGGCGCAGCTCTACGCTGATGGTGTCCTGGGCCTCGAAGCGCAACGTGTGCACGAAGGCCTGCAAGCTGTTGCTCATGGTGCGGCGCTTTCCTCAAGCTGCTCCTGTGCAAGGCTGCGCAGGCGTCGGCGCAGGCGCACCAGACCAATATCGTGCTGGTACAGGTTTTCACGCTCGTTGGCGTCAAACTCCATCTGCTCCATCATCACGCGGTCTTGCTCCAGCACCGCCCAATGGCGGGCCTCCAGGCGGTTGCGGTACAGAAAGCGCCAGGTATCGCGCATCCAGCCCTGCACCCGGCGGCACCGCCAGAAGAACACCGCGCACAGCTCGGGGCTGATGGGCGTGACGCAGCCGATGATGGCAAAGTTGCCGCCAGGCCCGCCGGTCTTGGGATACGGAATTTCCAGACGCATCCAGTGCATGTCGGTCTCGCCCCACTCGGTCCAGTCGAAGTTCACGCCGCGCTGGCCTGCCTTCTCGAAGACGAAGCCCGTGTCGGTATCGCGCACCTGGAACGTGGCCTTGCTGTCGCCTTCGGACATGGAATGCGACTGCTTGTGCAGGAAGGTGCCGTGCATCGGATCCATGACGTTGTCGATGGCATAGCGGTAATCCGCGCGCCATTCGGCATAGCACAGAAAGCTCGAATACTCGGGCGAGGTCAGCTCCTCTGGCATGGAGAACGCAGGCGGCGCATCCACATGCTTGTCGCTGTTGAAGAGGAAGATGGCGCCGTGCGCTTCATGCACATGAAAATCCAGCGCGGCGCGCGAGCCTTCCAGCTTGCAGCCGGGACTGCCGGGCACCTTGGTCACCGTGCCATCGCAGCGCACTTCCACACCGTGGTAGGGGCATGCCAGCCGGTCGCCCAGGATCACCCCTTGCGACAGCGGCGCACCCCGGTGCGGGCAATGGTCTTCCAGCGCATGCACCTGGCCTGCGGCGTCGCGCCACAGCGCGATCTTGTAGCCAAAGCGGCGCAGCGAGATGGGCTTTTCCTGCACGAAATCAGACGGGCAGACGGGGTACCACAGGTTGCTCAGGCCTTTGGTGAGCAAGCGGTCCACGGGATCGATGGCGATGGTTTGTACGTTCATGGAGTGCTCCTTTCCTGCTTCAATGGCCCAGGCGCGCCATCAGGGCGCCAAAGCTCTGCTCCGTCCAGGCTTCGCCGTTCTCTCCGGCGGGGCCACTTCGGTTGATGTAGGCCACCAGCTCGGGCAGCGTCTGCACCCCTTCGCCAAAGGCGCGCTCGATCGCATCGCCCAGCAGGTCTTCAAACAGGGTTGCAGGGCGCTGGCGTGCCTGGTGCGGTTCAAGGTATCGGTCAACAGCCATGGTGGGGTCTCCTTCTAAAACGGTTCACTCGGCCTGAATGCCAAGGTCTTTGATGAGCTTGCCAAAGCGCTCGTAGTCGGCCGCATTGGTTTTCTCAAGCCGGGCCGCATCGCCGCCGGCAGGCAGTGCGCCGAAGGTGGCCATCTTGGTCGCCACTTCCGGCATCTTCAGGATTTCGTTGAGGTGGGTGTTCAGCAGCTTCACGGTCTCGGCAGACATGCCCTTGGGGCCAAAGAGGCCTTGCCAGGCGGTCATTTCCACGTTCTTGACGCCCAGCTCGGCCAGTGTGGGCACGTTGGGCGCGAGCGGGCTGCGCTGGGCGTCGGCCACAGCCAGCACATTCGCCTTGGTGCCAGCGTAGGGAGCAATCGGCCCCCAGGTCATGAAAGTAGCGGGTACATGGCCACCGATCAGGTCGTTGACAGCGGGCGCCACGCCCTTGTAGGGCACATGCGCGAGCTTGACGCCTGCAGCCTTGTTGAACATTTCACCAAGAATGTGCATGGGCGAACCGCTGCCGGGGCTGGCATAGGTCAGCTCGCTCTTGCGGGCCTGGGTGGTCAGACCTGCCAGATCCTTGATGCCCGAAGCCTGGCTGGTGGCGACGAACAGCGGCTGCACGCTGGTCTGCACCACAGGCACGAAGCCACGCAACACGTCATAGCTCGACGCCGCCGAAGTCTTGAGCACGAACTGCGCGATCGAGAAGGTACTGGGCGCCAGCAGCAGCGTATAGCCATCGGGCGCGGCCTTGGCCACATGCACCGTGCCGATGGTGCCGCTGGCGCCGGGGCGGTTCTCCACCACCACGGGCTGGCCGAGCCGCTGCGAAAGCTTGTCGGCATACAGGCGTGCCATGGCATCGGTGTCACCGCCGGCCGGATAGGCCACAACGATGGTGATGGGCTTGTTCGGGTAGGCCTGGGCCATGGCGCTGCCGGCGAAGGCAGTGGCCAGCAGGGCAACGGCCAGGCAAATCTGGCGGCGAGAGGTTTTCATGGTGGGCTCTTGTGGTGGTGGGTGGTTGGTTTAGCGGGCTGCCTGCCGTCTATTGCGCCTCGATCCCGCGGCTTTTGATGATGGGCGCCCAAGCCGCCGTCTCCGTGCGGATCAGGTCACCGAATTTCTGCCCTTCCACGATCCAGACGCTGAGGCCCTGCTTTTGCAGCTGCGCCTTGCTTGCCGGGTCGTTGAAGATCTGTGCGATGTCGTGCTGCAGCTGGGCCAGCACGGGTGCCGGTGTGCCCTTGGGCGCCATCACGCCGTACCAGGACGACAGCGCCACGCCCTTGACGCCAGCCTCTGCCAGCGTGGGCACATGTGGCAACTCGGGTGTGCGCTGCGCGTCGGTAACAGCCAGCGCACGCAGCTTGCCCGACTGGATGTGCGGCAGCAGCGTTGGCAGGTTGCCGATGATCATCGGCACGGTGCCCCCCATCACATCGTTCAGACCTTGGGGCGTGCCTTTGTAGGCCACGTGCAGAAAATCCGCACCCGCCTGCTGGCCGAACAGCTCGCCTGCCAGGTGCAGGCTGCTGCCCACCCCGGGCGATGCATAGCTCACGGTGCCGGGCTTGCTCTTGGCCAGCGCGATAAGCTCTGCGATGTTCTTCGCTGGCACAGCCGGGTTCACCGCAATCACGTTGGCGGTGCGCGCGAGCGAGGCCACCGGCACGAAGTCCCCTTCCACGCTGTAGTGCAGCTTGGGCATCAGCGTAGGGTTGATCGTGAGGTTGCCCTGCGGCACCACCAGCAGCGTATGGCCATCGGCCTTGGCGCGCCGGGCCGCCTCGATGCCGATATTGCCGTTGGCGCCGGTGCGGTTGTCCACGATGGAGGCTTGCTTGTACTGTGCGGCAAGACCATTCGAGAGCATGCGCGCCAGCGTGTCGACTGGCCCTCCGGGAGGAAACGGCGCAATGATGGTGAACTGCCCCGCCGCCAGCGCCTGATGGGCATCCTGCGTCTGCGCACGGGCAGCAGGCAGTGCAGCGGCTGCGGCCAGTGTCAGCAGCGTGGGGATGAGCATGCGTCGTTGCATCGCGTTGAACTCCGTATCGGATGGGATCAGTGGCGCTTGTCGGTCAGAAACTTGCCGTCGGCACCGCCCACGCCCTTTTGGCGCCGGGTATTGCCGTCAAGGCCGCCATCAATCGCCCATTCGGCAAACACCGTAGGGCCTGGCTCAAACTCGCGCGGCTGCCAGTCGGCCGTCAGCTGGTCCTCATCAGCGTAGTACTCCACCAGCGCACCAGCCGGGTTCTTGAAGTACCAGAAATAGGCCGACGACACCGGATGACGCCCCGGGCCCAGCTGGGTATCCCAACCGCAGCGCGAGATGTGCATGCCGCCGCCAAAGACCTCGTGGATGTCGCGTACGGTGAAGGCCACATGGTTCAGGCCAGCGTGCTTATCGGGGCGCTGCAGCAGAAAAATGTCGTGGTGACCGCCGTCGGGTGCGGTGCGCAGGAAGGCGCCGCGCTCGGGGTAGCGGTCCGAGGCCGCAAAGCCGAAATTGTCCACATAGAAGCGCTCGCAGGCCTGAACGTCCTTGACGAAGAACACCACATGGCCGACCTCGATGGGTTGGGCACGCTCGTAGGCCGGGCTCGCCTGGTCAATGCGACCTTTGCGGCTCCAGGTGTTGTACTCAGCGCTCTGCACCTCCACATCACGCTTTTTCGTCACTTGCAGGCGCACAGCCAGGCCATTGGGATCGGTGCAGCCGATGCGCGCACCCTGCTTCACAAAGCCCGGCAGCTGTGCGATACGGCTTTCGTAGAGCGCAAGATCGGCAGCACTCTCCACGCCCCAGACCACCTCGCGCAGCGTGGGGCCTGTTTCGATGGCCGGTGGCAGATCAGGGTGGTCGGTGGCGGCCACGATGACGCGGCAGCCATTCAGGGTCTCGAACACCAGCCGATCGGCCTGCTCTGTCACCAGATTCAGCCCCCAGTCGATGAAGAACTGGCGGCAGGCCGCCAGATCGCCTGCGCCGTAGCTGATTTCGTCAATGCCCAGTACGCTCATAAAAAATCCTTTCTTCACCCGATCACGCGCCACGCGCTGCCCACATCGCCTGCAACCGGCGCGGCCCATCGGCGGACGCCAAGCAAGGGCCGCCCCGCAGCGAAGGTGTCGTCCCCCTCCCGCGCAGCGAGAGAGGGAAAGGCGCGAAGCGACTCAGGGGGTGTTGCATCTCAATTGGCCCAGGCCAGGGGTGATTCGTTCAGGCCCCAGTACAGGCTCTTTTGCTCCATGTACTGCTGGATGCCCATGCGGCCCTTCTCGCGGCCCAGGCCGCTGTCGCGCCAGCCGCCAAACGGTGTGGAGATGGAGAATTGCTTATAGGTGTTGATCCACACGGTGCCGGCCTGCACCGCGCGGCCGATGCGCCATGCGGCCTTGTAGTCGCGCGTCCAGATACCGGCGGCCAGCGCGTAGACGCTGTCGTTGGCCTGCTCCAGCAGCGATTCCTCGTTGTCAAAAGGCATGGCCACGAGCACGGGGCCGAAAATTTCCTGCTGGCAGATCTGCCAGTCGTTCTGCACGCCTTCGAGGATGGTGGGACGGTAGTAGTAGCCGCGCTCGTACAGTGCGCCCTCGGGGCGATGACCACCAGTGCGCAACTGCCCGCCTTCGGACAGGCCCAGCTGCACATAGCTTTCGATGGATTCGCGGTGCTTGGCGGTGATCAGCGGGCCCATCTGGGTGCGCTCATCGGCCGGGTCACCCACACGCAGCTGAGCGGCCTTGGCCGTGAGGCGCTCCATGAAGTTGCCATAGAGCTTGCGTGCCACGAACAGGCGCGAGCCCGCTATGCACGATTCGCCCGACGAGCTGAAGATGCCGTAGAGCACACCGTTGACGGCATGGTCGAGGTCGGCGTCTTCCAGCACCATGGTGGCCGATTTTCCGCCCAGCTCCAGCGAGACGGGCATCATCTTGTCGGCCGCGATGCGGGCGATGTGCTTGCCGGTGGAGGTGCCGCCAGTGAACGACACGCGCTTGACCAGTGGATGCTTGGTGATGGCATCGCCAATCACCGAGCCACGGCCGGGCAGCACGCTGACGATACCTTTCGGAACACCGGCTTCTTCACAGATCTTGGCCAGCTCAAGCGCCAGCAGTGGCGTGGCTTCGGCGGGCTTGACGACCACGGCGTTACCAGCCGCCAGCGCGGGGGCTAGCTTTTGCGCTTCGCTCGCAATAGGCGAATTCCACGGGGTGATGGCAGCGACCACGCCCATGGGCTCGTAGACGCTCATGGTCATGAAATCGCCACGGGGCGGCGTGATCGCCTCTTCCATGGTTTCGCAGGCAGCGGCGAAATACTGGAAGGTACCGGCGGCGCTGGCCACCAGGGCGCGCGTTTCGTTGATGGGCTTGCCGTTGTCGAGGCGCTGCAACTGGGCCAACGGCTCGGCGCGCTCGCGGATCAGCTGCGCCACGCGATGCAGCACAGCGGCGCGCTCGTGCGGCTTCTTCTGTGCCCAGCCACTGGTACGGAATGCGTGGTCGGCCTTCTGGATGGCCTCTTCCACATCCTGCAGACTGGGCGCGCGCAGGCGGCCCACCACCTCACCGGTGGCCGGATACAGCGTGGCAGATTCGTCGCCACCGCCCAGGCGCCATTCGCCGCCGATGTTGATGGGGAGCAGTTCAAGATTCGACATGATGAAACTCTTTCGTTGTCAGATCACCAGAGGTGCCACCTTGCCGCGCAACGCGCGCACCGCGCTGAACACGGTCAGGGCCGAGGTCTTGGGGTTGGCTGCCAGCGGCTGGTTGCGCATGGTCAGCTCGAAGCTGCCAAAGGCGCCTGCGGCTTCAACCTGGTGCAGGTTCTCGCGCACCGCCGGGTCGGCAATCAGGCGCACGGTGGTACGGTCCAGGCCCAGGCCGGCCAGCGACACGGTGGCGGCCACATTGGCGTTCTTCGGAAACTGCGCGGCCGCCTCCCGGGCCGTGCCTTCGAAAATCACCGTCTCGTTCGCCAATGCATCCAGATCGCGCCCCTGCTCAGCCGGTGTGCCCTTCCAGGCATGTGGCGGCTTGCGACCGGTGTAGCGCACGGTGGAGAGGCCGCCGATGCGGGCTGCAGCCAAGGCATCAATGCCGCCAATGGCGCCAGCAATCAGTTGCACCTGCGTGCGGCCTTCGCGGGCAGCAGCCTCCAGTTGCTCAGGCAGGCCAGCTGCAGACAGCGCGCCCACCGATGCCACGATGCAGGGCACGCCTCGGCGCAGTGCAGGCAGCACATGCTGTTCGATGGCAGCGTGACCTGCTGCTTCCACCACCAGATCAATGCCATCTGCCGGCACGGCCTGTACAACCTGCGCACCCGGCGCCAGGCGCTGGGCCACGGCACGCGCGGCCTCGGCGCCTTCAGCTGGCACCACGACCGCAGCGATCTGCAGGCCGACATCGTCCTTCACCAGTTCCAGCAAGGCGGTGCCAATGGCGCCGCAACCGATCAGAGCAATCTGCATGGTGTGGGTCCTTCCAGGTTTTATCCGGTCTTGTCAGGTCTTACTGGGTCTTGGTGGCCGGAATCTGGTCCAGCTTGTTCACCGGAGGGCCGGAGAATGCGGTCTTGAAACTGCCAATGGAGCGCATGTCGATCTCCAGCAGGAAAGGCCCTTTTTTGCTCCATGCAGACTCCAGCACAGCTGGCAGCTCATCGAAGTTCTGCACCCGGGCATGGGGCAGGTGGATCGAAGCGCACAGCTGCGCATAGTCAGGCGTGTGCAGCTCCACATAGCAGCGGCGGCCGCCATAGGAGGCATCCTGGATGTTCTGGATCACGCCGTAGCGCTGGTCGTTCATCAGCACGATCAGCGTGTCGCACTCTTCCTGCACCAGCGTGGCAAGCTCACCCAGGTTCAGGATGAAACCACCATCGCCCGCCAGGCCCAGCGTTTTGCGGCCCGAGCCGCTTTGCGCCGCGCCGATGGCCGCGCCAATGGCCATGGGCATACCCATGCCAATGCCGCCGCCCGTGGCGTGCACACCAGCGTTGGGCTCGAAAAACCGCAGCTCGCGGTTGCCCCAGGTGCTGTTGGAGACAGTCACGTCACGCACCCAGTTGAAGTTGCGACCCACCACCTGCTGCAGCTGTTGCACCAAAGTGCTGTAGGGGCCCAGGCCATCGCGCATGGTGGCCACAACTTCATCGTGCACTTGGCGCAGATCGGCCAGCAGCTCGGGATCGGCCCGGTAGCCGCGCGCTTCCAGCCGATCAGCCAGACCGTTCAGCGCCAGGGCCGAGTCGCCGCAGACAAAGCCATCGTCGATGTAGCAGCGGCCTTGCTGGGCAGCGTCCACATCAATGCGCAGCAGCGGGCGCGGCAGCTGGAGCTCGTACTTCAGCGTCTCGTTGCTGCGCAGGCGCGTACCCACGGCCAGCATGGCGTCGCAGCGTTGGTAGAAGGCTTCGACAGGTTTTTGGATGTTGTAGGCGCCCAGCGAGGCCGGATCGTCTTCAGGCACAATGCCGCGGCCCTGGCCCGTGCTGACAATGCCAAAGCCCAGGGCTTTGAGGCGCCGCACGGCAGCACCGGCATGGCGCGCACCGCCGCCCAGCCACAGCAGCGGGCGTCGGGCCTTGGCCAGCGTGTCTGCCAGCGCGTCCAGTGCCGCTTCGTTGGGTGCCAGAACAGCCACCGGCAAAGGCGACCAGTCGGAGGGCATGTCGATCACGCTTTGCTGGATGTCGATGGGTATTTCGACGCTCACCGGGCCCGTGGGCGCGGTCATCGCAGCCTGTACCGCGGCCTTCAAGGTGGACAGGCAGGTTTCGGCGCTGCGCACCCGAAATGCGGCTTTGGAGACGGCGCCCAGCATGGTGAGCTGGTCGGGCGCCTCGTGGATATAGGACAGCTTCTGGTCGAGGTACTGGGTCTCGATCTGGCCGGTGATATGCAGCAGCGGAGTGCCTGCGGTGTAGGCCTCCACCAGGCTGCCTGCGATGTTGCCTGCTGCCGGGCCGGTGCTGGTGATGCATACGCCCAGGCTGGAAGTGGAGCGGGCACAGGCGTCCGCCATGTTGCCAGCGCCCGCCTCGCCGCGCGCCATCACAAATCGCACCTTGCCGCGCGCGAACATCGCGTCAAGGATCGGCATGTTGTGGATGGAAATCACCCCGAAGGCAGCCTTCACGCCGCAGTGCTCAAGAAATTCGGCAACGGCGGCGCCGACAGTGATTTGTGGTGCGGTAGATGTCATGGTCTTGTCAGATCCGTATTAGTGATAGCAGGCGCTGCGCATGCCACCGGCGCAGTTCATCGGCGGGACGCCAAGCAAGGGCCGCTCCGCAGCGAGGGCGTCGTCTCCCTCCCGCGAAGCGAGAGAGGGGGAAGCGGCGTCAGCCGCACAGGGGGTGTTACACATGTCTGGAAAGACCTCCGGACACATCGATATGGCTGCCCGTCGTGTACGACGACAGGGGGCTGGCAAGAAAGGTGATGGCCTGCGCGGCCTCACGGGGCAGGCCCAGGCGTGCCAGCGGAATGGATTTCTTGGTGGCGAGCGCACCGGTCCAGGCGGCCCAGTCCTGCGACTTGTCTTCGCGCGCCTCGAAGCGGCGGCGCCATTGGCCCGACTCGATCAGACCCACCAGGATGCCGTTGACGCGCACGCCCTGCGGCGCAAATTCGGTGGCCATGGAACGCACCAGGTTCTTGAGACCAGCGCGCGCAGCCGAGGTGGCCACCATGTGCGGCTCGGGTTGGGATGCCAGCAGCGAATTCACGCAGACGATGGCGGCATCGCGCCCTTGGGCGGATTGCTGCAACTGGGGCAGAAAGGCCCGCGTGGGATGGATGACGGAGAAGAATTTCAGGTGCAGTTCCTGGCTCCAGGCTTCGTCGGAGGTATCGGCAAAGGTCGACACACGGCCCTGGCCTGCGTTGTTGATCAGAATGCTTGCTGTGCCCAGCACCTGCTGCGCCTGGGTGGCGAAGCGTTGCACGTCTTCTGCATTCAGCACGTCGCAGACGGCAGCCAGCAGACGGGCCTTGGGGTGGCGCTCGCGCAGGGCAGCTTCGGCAGTGCGCAGGCGCTCCTCGTTGCGCCCGCAGAAGGCCACGGTAGCGCCCTGCTCCAGCAGCAGCTCCACTGTCGCCAGGCCAATACCGGACGATCCGCCAGTGACCACCGCCACCACATCCTTGATCTGGAAAGCACTCATTTGCAATATTCCTTCAATGTCCCGGCATGGACAGAACCCGGGCACCGGCTTGTGCCTCACGGCGGTAGTTCAGCAGGCCCGAGAGCTCATCGGCTGCTGCACATACACGCTCGGCGACGCCTGCTGCCTTGGCCTGACCCGCATGCGGTGACGGAATCGTGGAGCCCAGCGCAGCCACGATGCGACCGCTGTGGTCACGCACGGGCGCCGCGACGGTGGAGATCGAGGTTTCGTAAAAGCCCTCACCGAAGACGTAGCCGCGCTCGCGGTCGACCTCGATCAGGTTGAACAGGTCGAGCGCGGTTCTGGGGGTGTTCGGCGAGAACGCTTCCAGATGCTCTTCCGGGTAGAGCGCGCGCAGTTCCGCCAATGAAAAGTCCAGGAGCAGCACACGGCCGAAAACCGTGCCGTGCGCCGCCAGCCGGGTGCCTACGTGCACGGCGCTGGCCAGAGGCCGCGGCGGCGTGACCTTGGCGACGTAGACAATCGAGCGGTTGTCTCGCACCACGATATTGCAGGGGTAGCTGATTTCGTCGCACAAGCGGGCGATGACAGGCTGGCCCAGCTCCGTCAGCTCCAGGGACGACAGGTACTCGAAGCCCAGGCGCAGCACGGCCATGCCGAGACGGTATTCGGTGCCGCCGTCGATGCGCTCCAGAAAGCCCATGCCTTCTAGCGTGTTGAGCATGCGGAACACCGTGGCACGGGGCAGCTCCAGTCGGCGCGCCAGCTCCGGGGCGCCCAGGGTGCGGCTGTCGCGGCCAAACTCCTGCAGCAGGCGCAATCCGCGCTCCAGCGCTGGCACCACGTACTTTTCAGAGCCGGTTTCGGAAGGGTTGGTCTGTGTCATTGCTGTATTCCTGGTTCAAAGTAAGAAGGCTCTATCTTCGATCCATTCGGCCACCGCGCCGGGTTTTTCAACCGGACTGGCATGGCCTGCATCAGCGATGCTGGAAAAAGGCACCTGCCAGGCTCCGGCCCAGCGGCGGCAGGCTGCAGGGGTGGTGACCACATCGTGCTCGCCACAAGCAATGTGCACAGGCACGGGCAGCGGCGCATGCCTGCCCAGGTCGCTGTCGCACAGCATGTTCACGGCCTGGCGGTAGCCGCCATCGTGCATGCGCGATGTGCTCCAGCGCACCCACTCGCGCGCCAGTGCGTCCGCGCCAGGACTGAGCAGTCGCTGGTCGATGCGTTGCGCAAGGCCCGCCACGCCCAGCGTGTCGAGCGAGGCATTGCGCTCGCTGCGCACCTTTTCGCGGGCAGCTACATCGTGCGAGCCATAGCCGCCAGCAGGGCTGAGCAATAGCACGCCTGCCAGCGCCTGGGGTGCGTATTGCGCAGCGCAGGCCGCTGCCATCAACGCCCCCAGCGAATGGCCCACCAGCACCACTGGGCCCCGCACCTCTGCGGCCAGCCAGGCGCCCAGACGTGCGGCATAGTCGGTATCGTGCGGATGGGTCTGCGGCAGGGCTGTGCTCGCACCATAGCCGGGCGCATCCCAGGCCAGCACGCGCCAGTCAGGGCGTAGCGCCAATGCCACATCCAGCCACGAGGCCGCCGACGAGCTGATGCCATGCAGCAGCACTACGGTCTGCGCGGCAACACCGGCGGCCGGGCGCTCGCGCACAGCCAGCTGCACGCCATCGGGCAGCGCTACCGAGCGCTGCGCGAACTGCGATTCCAGCTGTTGCGCCTTGCGCATGAGCGCTTCGCTCCAGAGGGTGGCGGTGTCGGTCGTCATGGTGCAGGCCTTGCTGGATCAGCGCTTGATCTTGGCGAGCGGATGGTCGGCCGGGTAGGTCGGCGTGATCGGTTTCTTGGCGCCCAGCATCACGCACATCAGCGCGTCTTCGTCGCCAATGTTGATCTCTTCGCGGTACACACCCGGGGGCACCGAGATCACGTCGCGGTCGGTCATCACGGTCTCGAAGCGCTCGCCCTCGGGCGTGGTCAGCACCACCTTGAGCTTGCCGCGCATCAGGAAGAACACCTCTTCCACATCCACATGGATATGCGGCGGGCCTTCATTGCCAGCGGGGATCACCATCGTGGAGAAGGTGAAGTGCTCGGAGGGGATGGTGTTGCTGTCGGAGGCAACACCGGTGCCGCCAGTGCCGATGTAGCGCATCTGGCCACGGCGGTATTTGGGGTCGAAGTCGGCCTGGAACTTCAGCGCGTCGAAATCGTACTTGCGGGTGGAGAAGCGCGCGATGCGCGTCTCCATCCAGTCCTTGAGGCTTGCGCCTGCGGGACGATCCCAGGTGGGGGGAATATTCTGCTGTTCGCTCATGGTTCGCTCCTTGCGGTTAATTCATGACAAAGCCGCCGTTGACGGCAAGAACCTGGCCCGTGACGAAGCGCGCCCCGTCCGACATGGCGTAGACCACAGCGCCCGCCACGTCCTCGGGCATCTGCTCACGCTGCAGTGCGCGTTGGTCGATGTAGAGCCGGTGGCGCGCCTCGGGCACGTACTGCGTGGCCTCCACCAGCACCAGGCCCGGCGCCACGGCGTTGACGGTGATGCCGTCGGCGCCCATCTCGCGCGCCATGGCATGCGTCATCGCAATCACGGCGCCCTTGCTGGCCACGTAGGCCATCAGGTTGGGCGCGCCCCACAACGCGGTGTCAGAGGCCAGATGCACAACAGCGCCACGGCCGCTTTCACGCAACGCGGGGCGGCAGGCGCGGGTCATCAGCCAGGTGCCGCGCACATTCACATCCATTACCTGGTCCCACTTGGCCAGTTCAATGTCGTCCATGCCCTTGCCGCCGGAATCGGTCACTGCCGCGTTGTTGACCAGGCCGTCCAGCCCGCCCAGTTCGCGCACCGCCTGCTCCGCGCATTGCTGCACCGAAGCTGGATCGGAGACATCGACGCGAATGCCAATGGCAGAAAAGCCACGCCCCTGCAGCGCAGCCACCGATTGCGGCAGCAGGTCTGCACGCAGATCGGCCAGCGCCACATGGGCGCCGTGCTCGCACAAGGCCTGTGCAAAAGCAAAGCCCAGGCCACGCGCGGCACCGGTCACCAGAATGCGACGGCCTTGCAACTGGCCAATTTGCGGCATGGGTGTGAGGTTCATGATTCGTTTCACCTAAGAAACAATGATTAATTCCTGAAACAACGCAAGTGTAGCGATCACTCCAGGGGGGTAATTCAGAGGGGAAACCCTAGGAAATGGGCTCAATGGAGCGGAAAATGACGCGGAGCCTGGCCTCGTCGAATGCGGTAATGGCGATAGAAATCAGCCCGCAGACCGCACTGCGTATGCGCGATCCGCTATCGAATCAGGGTGATATGTCCGGGGCGCGCTGCCACCGGTCACCCATCAGGCCTGTTTGGGGCGAAGACACCACAGTGCCGTGGCAGCGGTGCTGGCAGCGGCCACCAGCACCCACAGCGCGCCCAGGTGCCAGCGCTCCAGCGCAAGGCCAAAGAGGAAAGGCGCGCTGGCTTGCGCCATGCGTGCCGGCACCATCAGCAGGCCTTGTCGCTGCCCGTAGCCCTGCGCGCCGAACATGGCGAGCGGCAGGGTGCCGATGACCACCGTCATGATGCCGTTGCCCAGACCGAAGGCCACGGCATAGCCCCAGCCGCCAGCAGCTCCAAACCCCACCAGCACCAAGGCTGCCAGCGGGTAGCCCATGACCGCGATCCGCGCCGACCACAGCGGGTGCGCGCGGCGCAGGAATGCATAGTCGGCAATGCGGCCCGCCACCTGCGCAGGCCCCACCAGCGCCGCAGCCGCGACGGCAGCCGTGGCGGTGGCGCCGCTCACGGCCAGCAGGCGCGGCAGGTGCGACATCATGGAAGTGCCGATGAACCACACGGAGGCAAATGTCAGCGCCAGCAGCGCGAGCGTGCCCAACTGGCCGCGCAGGGCCACCACTGGCGGCGGGCCGGAGGCCCTGGTAGCGTCATCCAACGCAGGCGCGGGCTCTATCGCCTGCCGGGGTTGGGCGCGCGGCAGCGTGGCATGCAGCGGCAACAGCACCAGCAACTGCACGCAGGCCCAGACCAGGCAGGCATCGCGCCACCCTACGGACTGCAACAGCCAGGTAGTGATGGGCCAGCTCACGGTGCTGGCAAAGCCGCCGAACAAGGTGATGCCCACAATCACACCGCGCGCTTCCTTACCGTAGAGGCGCACGGCAGTGGCAAACGCAGCCTCGTACAAGCCGGCACCCATGGCCAGCCCCAGCAGCAGCCAGGCGGCAAACAACTGGCCCGCCGTCTGCACACGGGACAGCAGCACCAGGCCCAAGGCGAACAGCAGATTGGTCGCCATCAGCACCGGGCGCCCGCCCCAGCGGTCGATGAGCCGACCCGCTACCGGGCCGGTAAAGGCCATCACCAGCAGCGCCAGCGAAAACGCGGCAAACACACGGGATGCCGGCACGCCTAGACTCCCGCCCATCGCGCCCGCCAGGATGGCCGGCAGGTAGAACGCTGAACCCCACGACAGCATCTGCCCCACGCCGAGCTTGCAGGTGGTCAGCACCGGCCGCTCAGCACCGGGATTGGGCGAAAAAAGGGACATTGTCGGCATAGGCGCGCATCAAACCAGCCCGCTATTTTGCCGGGCATGGCCGCCGTGCACAGTCACCCTCGCTACCGGCTGCATGCGTTCAGGCTGCAGGCAGATCCTGCAGAAGACTGCCGATGATGTGCTGGGCGTAGCGGCTCGATACGGTGCTGATGAAGCGTGGAAAATCCATATGCGCACTGTCGTCGGCGCGGTCGGAGATGCTGCGCATGGCAGCAAACGGCACAGCATGATCGGCGCAGACCTGGGCCACTGCGGCGCCTTCCATCTCCACCGCCATGGCGTGCAGCCCTGCGGCGTGCAAGCTGCTTTGCAGAACACGCACTTCGGCAGCACTGCTGACAAAGCGGTCGCCGCTGACGATCAGGCCCTGGTGCATGCGCGGGGCGGGCAGCCCCAGCTCGGCAGTCCACGCCGCGGCCTCTTCCTCCACGCAGCGCTGCACAGCACGGGCCAGTTGTGCGCTCCATGCCGCATCGCAATCAAAACGCGCTCTGCCATAACCCGGAGCCTCGTAGCGCGGGAAGATCGGCGAGGCGTCCATGTCATGCTGCGCATAGCTGCTGGCCACGACCACGTCGCCCACCTGCACGCCCTCGCCCAGACCGCCGGCCACGCCGGTAAATACGATGGCCCGCACGCCAAAGCGCTCCATCAAGGTGGCAGCGGTGCTGGCAGCAGCCACCTTGCCAATGCCCGAGAGCGCCAGCACCACGGCGTGGCCATGCAGCTTGCCGCACGTGTAGCGGCGGCTGGCATGGTCGGTGATGGACAGCTCGGTCAACAGGTTGGCAATGCCTGCTTGCTCCTGCGGCAGGGCGCTGAGAATGGCGATGGTCACGTCTGAAGTACGCAAAAACAAAGCGGAGATTGTCGCCGCAATCTCCGCTTTGCCAACCGCCTTGGCTTTTAGAACGTTTTCACGCGCTCACGCCTTGGGGGTCTCATCGCGCAGTTCGCGGCGCAGTATCTTGCCCACAGGGGTCTTGGGCAGGGCATCCCGAAAATCGATGTACTTGGGCCGCTTGTAGCCTGTCAGACGCTCGGCGCAGAAGGCGCGCAGTTGCGCTTCGGTCAGGTCTGGCGACTTGCGCACCACCACCAGCTTGATGGCCTCGCCCGTCTTTTCGTCCGGCACGCCTACCACCGCGCATTCAGCCACGCCAGGGCAGGCAGCTGCCACATCTTCCACCTCGTTCGGGTAGACGTTGAAGCCGCTCACCAGCACCATGTCCTTCTTGCGGTCCACGATGCGGAACATGCCATCGGCCTCCATGATGCCGATATCACCGCTGCGAAAGAACCCGTCCTCGGTCATGGCCTTGGCCGTCTCGTCCGGGCGCTGCCAGTACCCGGCCATCACCTGCGGGCCGCGAATGCAGACTTCACCTCGCTCGCCCTGGGCTACCGGATGGCCCAGATCGTCCAGAATCGCCAGATCGGTGCCCGGCATCGGGTAACCGATGGAGCCCGATGATTCCTTGCCAGTGCCAACGATGTTGCAGCTGGCCACGGGGCTGGTTTCCGACAGGCCGTAGCCCTCGACAATCGGCTGGCCGGTGCGCTGCAGCCAGCGCTCTGCCACAGCATGCTGCACGGCGGCGCCGCCACCCACCACCACGCGCAAGTTCTTCCAGTTCACCTTGTCGAAATCGGGGTGGTTCATCAGGCCGTTGAACAAGGTGTTGACGGCGGGCAAGGTGTGAAATTCATACTTGCCCAGCTCGCCCAGCACCGCCTTCATGTCGCGCGGGTTGGGGATGAGCAGCACCTGGTGGCCCAGGCGCATCGACAGCAGAAAACAGACCGTGAACGCGAAGATATGGTAGAGCGGCAGTGCGCAGACGCACAGCGGCTGCTCGCCTGCCGGAATGGTCTTGAGCGCCGGCCCGTACCAGGCCTGCACCTGCATGACGTTGGAGCCCAGGTTGCGGTGCAGCAGCACGGCCCCTTTGGCCACGCCGGTGGTACCACCGGTGTACTGCAGCGCGGCGATGTCGTCCGCCCCCACATCCACGGGCGAGAACTGGTGGCGTTCGCCTTCGCGCAGCGCATCATTGAAGGCAATGCTGCGATCGATCTGGAACGGTGGTACCAGCTTCTTGCTGTGGCGCACCACCCAGTTGACGATATTGCCCTTGAGGAAACCCAGCATATCGCCCATGCTGCAGACAATGACCTTGTCGAGCTGGCGGTGGGCCGGGCAATTCTGCACCGTGGCGCCAAAATTCTCCAGCACGATCATCAGCTTGGCGCCGCTGTCCTTGAGCTGGTGGTCTAGCTCGGACGAGGTATAGAGTGGATTGACGTTGACCACCACCAGCCCGGCGCGCAGTACCGCCGCCACGGCCACCGCATATTGCGGCACATTGGGCATCATCAGCGCCACCCGGTCGCCCTTGGTCAGCGACAGCGTCTGCAGATAGGCCGCCAGTGCCGTGCTGCACTGGTCGAGCTGGCGGTAGCTGAAGGTCGCCCCCATGAAATGCAGTGCCGTGCGGTCTGCGTATTGGATGAATGCCTGGTTCAGCAATTGCACCAGGGTGGGGACATGGTCCCGGTCAATGTCCTTTGGCATTTCGGCCGGATAGGCCGCCAGCCAGGGGCGATCTGTCATGCACAAGTCTCCTGCGGATGCGGTTTGACCGCACCGTCTTTGATTGGTATCTGCGCTATTGTGCGGAGTTTGCGGCGCCTGCGGGTCTGGATATACCCTGAAACAGACGAAAAAAATGCCATGGTTTGTGCCATGGCATTTTTTCAAGCAGATGGGTCTTGCCCTTGCGCCTCAGCGGCGTTACGGCTTGACTGGCGCTTCGGCCTCAGGTGCAGGGGCATCCTTCTTGAACGTGTCCTTGCTGATCAGCACGTCCGAATCCACGGTCTTGGTTTCGTAATAAGGCTTGGTGTCGATGTCGTAGGGAAACGGGGGCACGTTCATCACCCCGTTGAGATAACCCGTGCTTTGCCGCACGGACAGCGCCAGCTCCTGCGACCAATCCACCAACGGACGGCCGGCAGCCAGAAAATCAACACTGTTGCGCGTTTGCGGACGCACAAGGCGATGGTCTGCCAGCACCTGCACCTCCACATAACCGCCATTGCTGGTGGTGTACTGGTAGGAGACATAGGACACCGGCCGGGCGAAGAACACACCAGCGGCCTCCAGGCGCGCAGCCATGGCCGGATCGTTCGCAGCCAGCCAATCCATGCTGTTGGCCGTGCGCTTGATGCGCAGGCAGTCCACACGGCCCACATTCAGGCCCTGGGTACGCTCCACCAGCACACCCTTCTGCTTGGGGCAGTCCTCGGTCCAGACGGTGTTGCGGTTGTCCAGGCTGTCCACGTTGGAGCGCACCGACATCACGCCCACCAGCTCGCCGAGCGTGGTGCGCATCTGCCAGAGCTTGGCCGTCAGGGGCTTGTTCTTGGAGAGGTCCTCGGGCAGCACGTTCAGGATTTCGCTGTCCGTGCCCCAGTACTTCCATTGCATATCGGGGTTGCTGTCGAGCGACACCTGGGTGCGCCCCACCTGCGCCGTGTTGGGGGACAGGGGTGCGCATGCAGTCAGCAGCGCAACAGCGGCGCTGCAGGCCAGCAGGACCAGCGAAGGGGAACGGGCAGCGGAAAAAGACATAGAACGGATCCAGAAGGCGGCGGCAGCCAAGGCACTGCCAAGCCCCGCATCATAGCAAGAGCGCCCTGAATTCTGACCGCCCCGCCCTGCGCGAATCTGGAGACATTGGCATGACATGTTTCCAGATGTATTCACTTCGCAACCACGCCTGCCCATTGCAGAAGCCACGCGCAGGCGGCAGCGGGTTTCAGTCCTCGCGGCAGGAATCAGGCAAGTAGCGCTCTGCCTTACCTTCCGCCACGCAGTGCCATTGCACCTTGCCGTCATCACCGACCGATGGCGTCATGCCCAAGCGGCCAAAGCGGGTGATGGCCGTGAGCGACATGTCACTGCTGTCATAGCTCAGACTGGCCGCCAGTTGCGCGGGCACCGCAGCCTCAGCCAGCGTATCGGGCACTTCTTCCTTTTGCTCGTAGTAGCGTGCGAGTGCATTGCGCGCCTGCTCGGCCTGGTTCCACTCCTTGCTGAAGGCTTCCTTGCCCTTTTTCTCCTGCATGCCCTGCATCAGCATGTCGGTGAGGCCCCCGCCTCCTGCGCCCCCCATGGTGCCCGCGCCTTTCATGGCCGGAACAGCAATGGCAGCCAGGATGCCAACAATGGCCACCACGATGATGATGCCTGCAAATGCACCGCCAGCACGCCCACCGTATGGAACGAACAACGCAAAAAGATAGCTGAACCAATTGCGGCCAGGCATCTTGGTGGTCGGGCTGATCATGCGCGCCACGCGCTTGGTGAGCCAGGGGTAGCCGCTCAGAAGCTCATGCAGATCAGGCAGAAAGCCGCGGTTCTTCATGGTCTGGCGCGCATACTGCACCAGATTGATGTTCTTCCACTTTTCAGCACCTGCAGCCAGCACCGATAGCGCGCGCGCCGCCGATTCGGGGTTGTCGCAGCAGGCACGGCCGTGCATGTCGCAGGTGTATTCCTGCGCACGCGAATATGCGGCGCCGATCAGCGGCAGCCACAGCACCGGCATGCGCCAGAAGTGGCCGGTCAAATGACCCTGCTTGATGTGGCCGAGTTCGTGGCCAAAGTAGAAATTGATGCCATCGGGCTGCTCGCGCATGGCGTCCAGCGTATCGGTGAGCACAATGACGAAGTTGCGGCCCAGAAAGCGCGTGGCAAATGCATTCATGATGCCATCGCCTTGCAGGATGTAGACCTCGGGCGGCTCCACCATGCCCAGCTTCTTGCAACACTGCAGGTACTGCAGGTACAGATCGGGAAACTGCTCGTCCGACAGCCGCACGCCGGTGCCGCGCAGCCAGGCAATCAAGCCCGATTGCGCAAACAGGTAGAAGATGAAGCCGAACAGCAGGTAGATCAACGCCGTGCCAAGCGTTGCGAGAATGATCACCAGCCAGGCGATCAACCCCAGCACCAGGGTGATCAGGCCCAGTGATTTCTCGCGCGGGTACACCAAGTCCCCCATATGTTTCTCCTTTGTAAAGATGCGCCATCATGCATCAAGTTACAAAAGGTAGAACAGGGCGATGCAGCAGCGTTGCACCGCAACAACTGTCAGGTTCGTGAAAGCTCACGCAAGGTCACCAGCTCCTCGGCCATGGTCGGATGAATGCCGATCGTCTGGTCAAACACCGCCTTGGTGGCGCCAGCCTTCATCGCCACAGCAAAGCCCTGGGCAATTTCACCCGCATCGGCCCCCACCACATGCAGGCCGACCACGCGGTCACTCGCATCATCGACCACCAGCTTGACCAGGCTGCGCTCGCTACTGCCCGACAAGGTGTGGCGCAGCGGCTTGAAATCGCTGCGGTAGACGCGAATCTTGCCGCAGCGCTCCCGCGCCTGTGCTTCCGACAGGCCCACCGTGCCGATTTGCGGGTGCGTGAACACCGCCGTGGGAATGTTGCCGTAATCCATCACCCGCGCTTGCTGGCCTGGCGTGGGGCCCAGCACATGGTCCACCCAGGCCATGGCCTCTGCCAGCGCCACGGGGGTGAGCTCCATCCGCCCCACCACATCGCCCAGGGCATGCACGCTCGGCAGGTTGGTGGTGAAATGTTCATTGACCACAATGGCACCATTCCTGGACTGTGCAATGCCCAGCGCCTCCAGCCCCAGTCCGGCCACATGGGGCTTGCGGCCCGTGGCGTACAGCACCTGGTCTGCGCGCAGCACGCTGCCGTCGTTCAAATGCACCACGCGCTCACCATCTGCGGCATCTGCGGTGATGCGCGCCACATCGGTGTTCACACGCACATCCACACCGGCCTTGCGCATTTCCTCAGCCACAAAGGCGCGCACCTCGTCGTCAAAACCGCGCAGAATCTGCTCTCCACGGTACAGCAAGGTGACCTCCACGCCCAGGCCGTGGAAGATGCTTGCCATTTCGCAGCCGATGTAGCCGCCGCCCACCACCACCATGCGGCGCGGCAGCACGGGCAGATCGAACACGTCGTCAGACACGATGGCCCATTCCCTGCCTTCCACATCCGGCAATGCAGGGGTGCCGCCGGTGGCGATCAGGATATGGGCCGCCGTGAGGCGCCGCACTTCAACACCCGCCTGGAGCACCACCACCGTATGCGCATCGGCCAGCTGGCCATGGCCGCTCAGCCGCTCCACCTGGGCACCGGTCATCAGCCCTTCGTAGATACCGTTGAGGCGGGTGATCTCCTTGGCGCGCGCGGCCTTGAGCTGCGCCCAGTCCAGCGCAATGCCATCGGGCACCTGCCAGCCGTAGCCTCGCGCTTCGGCAAAGGCGTCGTGGTAGCCCGCGGCGTAGCTGTAGAGTTTTTTCGGAATGCAACCCACATTGACACAGGTTCCGCCCATGGCGCCCGATTCGACCATCGCCACCCGGGCGCCGCGCTTGGCAGCCATGCGCGCAGCACGCACGCCGCCTGAGCCGCCTCCGATGACGATCACATCAAAATTCCATTCGTGCTGGGGCAGCATGGGGACACTCCTTGCGTTTTCGTATGACTGCCCCATTCTGGCAAAAGAGCGCGCCAATCCGCCCGCAAGCCTTGCAAAGCGCCTGCCGGTGCGGGGGCATCTCCGGTATACGGCCCCCTTGGACATCGGGTGCGCTGGAGAGCGAGCCGCACAGCCGCAAAGGCCATAAAAAAACCTGCAGCATGCTGCAGGTTTGGTGGCTCTCAAGGCCCTGGCGCTCATCACAGATGCGCCAGCAGCTATGAAAACAGCAGGATTTACTTGACCAGCTGGGCCAGCTCGCCACCGGCGTACTTCTTGGCCATCTGCTCCAGGCTGTAACCCTTGATCTTGGCGCCCTGGCCTTCGCAGCCAAACTCGATGTAACGGGTCTTGCACACCAGCTTGGCGGCTTCGCGGGCGGGCTTGAGCCATTCGCGGGCGTCGAACTTGTCGGGGTTCTCGGCCATGAATTTGCGCACGGCGCCGGTCATCGCCAGGCGGATGTCGGTATCGATGTTGATCTTGCGCACGCCGTACTTGATGGCTTCCTGGATTTCCTCGACGGGCACGCCGTAGGTTTCCTTCATCTTGCCGCCGTACTGGTTGATGATGGCCAGCAGCTCTTGGGGCACCGAAGAGGAGCCGTGCATTACCAGGTGGGTGTTGGGAATGCGGGCGTTGATTTCCTTGACGCGGGAGATCGCCAGGATGTCGCCCGTGGGCTTGCGCGAGAACTTGTAGGCGCCATGGCTGGTGCCGATGGCAATGGCCAGCGCATCGAGCTGCGTGGCCTTCACGAACACGGCAGCTTCCTCCGGGTCGGTCAGCATCTGGCTGTGGTCCAGCTTGCCCACGGCGCCAATGCCGTCTTCCTCGCCCGCATCACCGGTTTCCAGGTTACCCAGGCAGCCGAGCTCGCCTTCCACGGTGGCGCCTACCTTGTGCGCCATGGCGACGACCTTTTGGGTCACATCCACGTTGTAGTCAAAGGACGAAGGCGTCTTGCCGTCGCTCATCAGCGAGCCGTCCATCATCACCGAGCCAAAGCCCAGGTTCAGCGCGCCCTGGCAGATCTCGGGCGTGGTGCCGTGGTCCTGGTGCATCACCAGGGGGATGTGGGGGTACATCTCGGCCGCAGCCTGGATCAGGTGCTTGATGAAGGGCTCGCCAGCATACTTGCGGGCGCCAGCGCTGGCCTGCAGGATCACGGGCGCGCCGACTTCGTCAGCCGCCGACATCACGGCCTGAACCTGTTCGAGGTTGTTCACGTTGAAAGCGGGGATGCCATAGCCGTTTTCGGCAGCATGGTCCAGCATTTCGCGCATCGAGATCAAAGGCATGGTCGTCGGGTCCGTTCTAATACAAAGAAAAAGCGCCACAGCCGCTGCTGCAGCACCCTCGATTTATCTCATCACTGCCAGCACCGCCTCGCAAAACGCAGGGTTTGCGAAAAAGACAAATGGCCGGCAGGCAAGGCTCGGCGGCGTCTCAAGGCAATGTCAGCAACTCCAGGCGGCAGGCAACAGGCCCGTGAAAAGGCAAAAACAAGGCCGGTAACCGCTTGGTAACTGCCTATTTTAACAAGCTCAGACGGCCGGCATGGCTGGCATACCGAGGCGGTAGCAAGTGGTATAGGGCGCAGGGGCTGCCACCTGGCCAAAACTGCCATGGTGCAAAGCCATGATGCGCTGGGTGATTTCATGCCCCAAGTGCAGGCTGTCTACGGGCTCCGGGGCCGCGGCCTGCCCGGCGCGGCCGCCGTCGTCGCACACCTGCAGCCAGCAGCGGCCACCCTCGGGCGAGACGTCCAGGCCGCCCTGCACCTCGATCTGCGTTCCGGGCGGCGTATGGCGCAAGGCGTTTTCCACCAGATTGCGCAGCGCCACTTCCAGTAATACCGCATGGCCCCTCACCCACAGGGCATCGGGCATTTCCACCGCCAGACTACCGCCGTGCTGCCAGGCAGCCTGCGCGTACTCTGCCGCAACCGTCCGCGCCAGTTGGGCCACATCCACAGGCTGGGCCTGCTGTGTCAGCGCTACCCGGCTGCTGCGCGCCAGCGCGAGAATCTGGTTGAGCACATGGCCAGCACGCAGGGCATCGCTGCGGATGCGCTCCACCGCCTGCGCCTGCTGCGGCTGCGGCAGGCCGCCCTGCAAGGCCTGGGCGTGCAGGCTGATCGACGCGAGCGGCGTGCGCAGCTCGTGGGCCACTTCATTGGCAAGCTTGCGCTCGTGTTCCATGGCCTCGTCGTTGCGGTCGAGCAAGGTGTTGATGGAATAGGTGACCGCACGGAATTCCTGCCAGTCGTGGCCGGTGGACAGGCGCTGCCCCTGCTCGGGCTGCAGCTCTTCCACATCCTGGGACAGCTGGTGCAGCGGCTTGAGGCCTGCGCGTATCGTCAGCCCCAGCACCAGGGTGACCACCGGCAGCAGCCACAGGCCGGGCAGCACCATCTGGCCAGCAATGTCGTCCGCCAGATCATCGCGCTCCTGCAGGGCCACCATCACCGTCACCTTGCGGGTGTGCTCAGCGTTCCATTGGGTAAAGGTGCGCCACGACTGCTTTTTCTCGCCCAACTGCGCATCGAAGAAACCTTCGCGCTCATCAGCGAACTTCAGCCGGGGCGCGCTGCCCACATTGAGCAGCATATTGCCCTGGTCGTCCCACAGCTGCATGCTCATGGATTGCTGGTAATCGTGGGCGCGCAGGCCGGGCAGCGCCACTCGCGGCGTTGTCTTGCCCTGGGCAAAGGCGTCGGAGACCGGCAGGTTCAGCACCAGGGCCGCCACGCTGGCGAGATGGCCATCAGTCAACTCATCGGCCTCTTCCACGCCTGCCTGGTAGCCCCAGAACACGAAGCTGGCCCACACCACCACCAGCGCCCCCAGTATCCATACCTGCAGACGCGTCTGCAGGCGCGGCAGCCGCTGCGATGCGGCAGATGCATTCATGCCCCGGCATCCTGCGGCATGAAGTAGCCCACGCCGCGCATCGTCTGAATGTAGTCTGCGCCCAGTTTCTTGCGCAGGTGGTGGATGTGCACCTCGACCGCATTGCTCTCGATCGATGCATCAAAGCTGTAGAGCTTTTCTTCAAGTTGCTGGCGCGAAAGCACCCGGCCATGGGCCTGCAGCAAGATGAGCAAAATTGCGTAGGCGCGCGGCGACATCTCCACCAGCGCACCTTGGAGGCGCACCTGGTGCTGCGCCGGGTCGAGCACCATGTCGCGGTAATGGATCAGCGGGTTGGCGCGTCCGGCTGCGCGGCGCACCAAGGCCCGCAGGCGGGCTTGCAGTTCCTGGGCATCGAATGGCTTGGAGAGATAATCGTCCGCCCCCAGGTCCAACCCTTCGATACGGTCGTGGACGCCATCGCGCGCCGTCAGAATGATCACGGGCG
Organism: Comamonas odontotermitis; assembly: GCF_014207855.1. GTDB lineage: Bacteria > Pseudomonadota > Gammaproteobacteria > Burkholderiales > Burkholderiaceae_C > Comamonas > Comamonas odontotermitis_A. The sequence continues at coordinate 204,266 of NZ_JACHKZ010000001.1, forward strand.
TTGCCGGATCTGGCAGCGTCTTGGCCAGACCCGTGGGCGCAGGCGCGTTGCGCAGCCGCTGCAGAACGCTGGTGCCGTCACCGTCGGGCAACCCCAGATCCAGCAGCACCGCGTCAAAACCCTCCGTGGTCAGCGCCGTCCAGGCCGAAGCAATGGTGCTGCACCAGTCCACCGCATGGCCGCGTTGCTGCAGGTTGGCTTTGAGCCCTTCGGCAATGCCGGCATCGTCTTCAACCAGAAGTATTCGCATGCCAGCCATTGTGCATGAGGGCAACCCACTTCTACATTAAGAAATGCTTAAGCCCAACCGCGCATGCTGCATGCCATGCCATCGCCAACGCGTCTTCCGCTCCCCGCCAACACCAGTTCCACACCCTCTCCCCGCTGGATCGTCATCTCCCTGATCGGCTTCGTGCTCGCCTCCCTCTGGGATCTGGCCGGGCAGGATGTCGCCATGGCCCGCTGGTGGGGCACCGCCCAGGGTTTTGCGCTGCGCGACAACCATTTTCTGGTGAACTACATGCACGAGGTGATGCGCATGCTTGGCTGGATCATCGTGGTCTTGCTCAGCATCGGGGTGTGGTTTCCATGGGGCCCGCTGCGCCGCATGCCTATGGCCCGTCGCGTGCAGCTGGTGGTGGCCATTCTGGTGTCGCTGGCCGTGGTGGCCATCATCAAGCGCAGCAGCGCTACCAGTTGCCCCTGGGACATGCAGCTGTTTGGCGGCGTGGCCGAGTATGTGTCCCACTGGCGCTGGGGAGTGCGGGATGGCGGCGGCGGGCATTGCTTTCCCGCAGGCCATGCAGCCGCCGGTTTTGCCTTCCTGGGCGGCTACTTTGCGCTGTACCGCGATGCACCGCGCGCTGCGCGCTGGTGGCTGGCGATCGCCTTGGTGGTGGGCTTCGCCCTTGGCATTGGCCAGCAGATGCGCGGCGCCCATTACATGAGCCACACGCTGTGGACTGCCTGGTTGTGCTGGACAGCAGGCCTGGCCGTGGATGCCGTGGTTCAGCGGCGCAAGGCCGTGCAGGGTTGACGCATATCGGTATGGGTCAATAGCTGTCGGTGCTTGCTGTGCCTGCAAGCGGTATTCTTGTCGCAGCTTCTGCGCCCCAGGCCGTCACCATCCCGTCAACAAAAAGAGCCACTGTCGCCCATTTGGCAGGCGCAAGCAGCTCATCTTTCAATAGCAAACACTTTTGAAGCCGTTTGCCACGCCCGGTATCACACCACCCGGGATATCTTCATCATGTTCGTGCCACCGGGTGAGCCCATGGGTTCGCCGCAGGTGATGGCGTAGATATCGCCGCTTTGCACAATACCGCGCGCCTTGAGGTGTACCTCGGCCTGGCCCAGTGCGGTATCGCGGTCAGCGCTGGTATCCATCAGCAATGGGCGAACGTTGCGGTACAGCGCCATCTTGCGCTGCGTGGCTACCTTGGGGGTGAGCGCGTAGATCGGGATCTGCGTGCGGTGGCGGCTCATCCACAGTGCCGTGGAGCCACTGTCGGTCATGGCCACCAACGCCTTGGCGCCCAGGTGCGTGGCGGTGAAGAGCGCACCCAGTGCAATGCTCTGATCGATGCGCTGGAAGGTCTTGCCGACAAAATCGGTGTCCGCGGCCCAGTCTGCCGAAGCCTCTGCAGCAGCGCAGATGGCAACCATCTCCTGCACGGTTTCCAGCGGGAATTTGCCAGCTGCGGTCTCAGCGCTCAGCATCACCGCGTCGGTACCGTCGAGCACGGCGTTGGCCACGTCGCTCACCTCGGCGCGCGTGGGCACGGGGTTGGTGATCATGCTCTCCATCATCTGGGTGGCGGTGATGACGACCTTGTCCATCTCGCGCGCCAGGCTGATCATCTTCTTTTGCAGCGCAGGCACGGCGGCGTGGCCCACTTCGACGGCCAGATCGCCACGCGCCACCATGATGCCATCGGACACACGCAGAATGTCTTCGAGGTGCGGTATGGCTTCGGCCCGCTCGATCTTGGCAATCAGGCCGGGGCGGTGGCGGTATTCGGCCGCAGCCACCATGCACAGCTGGCGCGCCATTTCCATGTCGGTGGCAGTCTTGGGAAAGCTGACGGCCACATAGTCGGCCTGGAAGCTCATCGCAGTCTTGATGTCTTCCATGTCCTTGGCCGTGAGCGCTGGCGCCGTCAGGCCGCCGCCCTTTTTGTTGATGCCCTTGTTGTTGGACAGCTCGCCGCCGAGCTTGACCGTGGTGTGGACGGCATCGCCGCGCACGCTGTCCACCGTCAGCACGATCAGGCCATCGTTCAGCAGCAGCACGTCGCCCGTTCGCACATCGCGCGGCAGTTCCTTGTAATCCAGACCTACGCCGTCGAGATCGCCTGGCTCGGTACGGCTGGCATCGAGCACGAACTTGGCGCCCGGCTCCAGCATCACCTTGCCTTCAGCAAACTTGCCGACGCGGATCTTGGGGCCCTGCAAGTCGGCCATGATGGCCACTTCGCGGCCAGCGCGCTGGGCCGCATCCCGCACCATGCGGGCGCGGTCCACATGGTCCTGCGCCTTGCCGTGGCTGAAATTGAGACGCACCACATTCACCCCCGAGCGGATCATCTCTTCTAGCAGCGCCGGATCGCTGGAGGCTGGGCCTAAGGTGGCAACAATCTTGGTGGCGCGGCGAATCTTGGAGGAAGCCATGGATGTTTTCCTGAGCGTTGGGGTTGTCTCAAACGGGAGGCTGGAGCTGTTTCATGTAACTGTATACAGCTTCATTCTGTAATCGAGTTTCCATTCTGACACCAAAGTCCCCGTTTGCGGTTACCAACGGGTTTCATTCGATGTGCGCCTGCACAATTGATGTACTTTGGCCACGCAGCAAGCATAAACACCTGCTTATGCAGGCGTAGCATGCACGATAAGCTATTTCTTCTATAGCGAATTGCATGCATGCGCTTGCCACTGGCTGTTTACAGATCAGCCGTCGCGCATCAAGGCCTCGATCTCATCGGCAGCCACTGGTACACCGCGCGTCAAAAGCTCGCAGCCCGTTTCGGTGATCAGTGCGTCATCTTCGATGCGGATGCCGATGTTGTGGAACTGCTCGGGCACACCTTCAGCGGGGCGCACGTAGATGCCAGGCTCGATGGTGGTGACCATGCCCGCGCGCAGGATACGGCTTGGGCGGTTGATGATCAGCTCGCCCGAGAGCGGATCGCGCCGCTCGCTGATGTGGCCGACTTCGCTGGGTTCCACATAGTTGCCGCAGTCATGCACGTCCATGCCCATCCAGTGGCCGGTGCGGTGCATGTAGAACTGGAAGTAATTGCGGTTCTCGATCACATCCTGCGCATTGCCGACCTTGTTGCCGTCCAGCAGGCCCAAGTCCAGCATGCCCTGTGCCAGCACGGCCACCGTGGCGTCATGCATGTCGTTGAAGCGCTTGCCGGGCATGGCGCGCGCAATGGCCGCATCCTGGCTGGCCAATACCAGGTCGTACAGCGCGCGCTGCGGGCCACTGAACCTGCCATTGGCCGGGAAGGTACGGGTGATGTCGCTGGCGTAGCCGTCCAGCTCGCAGCCGGCATCGATCAGCACCAGATCGCCGTTTTTGACAGGCGCAGCGTCTGCGCGGTAGTGCAGCACGCAGGCATTGGCGCCTGCTGCCACGATGGAGCCGTACGCCGGATACTGCGAGCCATGTTCACGAAAGGCCTGCAGCAGCTCGGCATCCAGATGGTATTCACGTACATCCTTGCCCGCGCGCAGCATGCGTGCGGAGCGCTGCATGGCCAGCACATGGGCGCGCGCACTGATGGCACCGGCGCGGCGCAGGATGGCGACCTCGTGCGCATCCTTGATGAGACGCATCTCGTCCAGGATCGCACACAGATCGCGCTGCTGCTCGGGCACCAGGGCGCCATAACGGGTGCGGGCGCGCACCGCATTGAGCCACTTGGCAACCACGCCTTCGAGCCCCGGATGGATGGCAAACGGGTACCACACCACCGTGCGGTTCTCCAGCATCTTGGCCATGCGCGCATCCTGCTCGTTGATGGCAAAGGCTTCGCTCACGCCCAACGCGGGCACGGCGGCATCGGGCCCCAGGCGGTAGCCATCCCAGATCTCGCGCGCCAGATCCTTGGGCGCGCAGAACAAGGTGCTCTTGCCATCGGCCGTGATCACCAGCGTTGCGTGCGGCTCGGTAAAACCCGTCAGGTAATAGAAATAGCTGTCGTGGCGATACAGATAATCGCTGTCGCGGTTGCGCGGGTGTTCCGGCGCCGTGGGGATGATGGCAATGCCGCCCTCACCCAGCTGGCGCGCAACCTGTGCGCGGCGCTCGGCATAAATGGCTTGGGCGGGGATGGCGGGGACGTTGTTGTTCTGCATGGTTCTATCCTAGCGCTGCTCCCAAAGCCCTGCAGCCATAACGCGGCCCCGCCTGCGGAAATTGGGGTAAATACCATCGCTCATAATTTAATAGCAATTCGTGCTGTATATACAGGCGCCAGCTCTGGTTTTTACCTTAAAAACCGCACACTGGCAGCGCGCCCCGTTCGACTTCACCCATAATGCGCGCATGCCCCACCGCTGGAAACCCAATGTCACCGTGGCCGCCGTTATCGAGCGTGATGGCCGCTTTTTACTGGTAGAAGAAGACACTTCGGACGGTGTTCGCCTGAACAACCCTGCCGGGCATCTGGACCCTGGCGAATCGCCCATCCAGGCCTGCGCCCGCGAAGTGCTGGAAGAGACCGCATTCGATTTCAAGCCCACGGCCCTGCTAGGCATCTATATGAACCGGTTTGTCCGCACCAAGACTGGCACGGACACGACCTATATGCGCTTTTCCTTCACCGGCACCCTGGGCACCTTCCACGAAGGCCAACCGCTGGACGATGGCATTCGCCGCACAGTATGGATGACCCAGGACGAGATACAGGCTGCCCATGATGCGGGTCAATTACGCAGCCCGCTGGTGCTGCAGTCATTGAACGATTACCTGGCCGGGCAGCGCTTTCCGCTGGGGCTGATCTACACCGATGCGTCAGTACTGGTAGAGCCGGAGACGGGCGCTTAAAACGTGTTGACGATCTCCTGACGCCAGCACTGCCGCGCAGGCGATAGCGCGGCATGCCGCCTCGTGGCAATGTGGACGCCTCACAACGAGGAGACGACGCCGTGCCACGCCAACACCCTGCCTTCCCTTCCTCCATACCGCGCCGCGCGCGGCTTCTGGCACTGCCACTTGCTGCCGCGCTTGTGGCTACAGGTTGCAGCTCGCTGGGAACCGCTCCCACCTCGCAGAGCCAGGCCAAGATCGCCGGGCTGGAAAAACCGGCTGAAGTGCTGATCGACCAATGGGGCGTGCCGCACATCTATGCCGGCACCACCTACGACGCCTTTGTGGTGCAGGGCTACATGGCCGCCCGCGACCGGCTGTGGCAGATGGATCTGTGGCGCAAGCGCGGCCTGGGCGAAATGGCCCGGGACTTTGGCCCGGCCTGGGTCGAGAGCGACAAGGCGGCGCGGGCCGTGCTCTTTCGCGGAGACATGTACCGCGAATGGCTGGCCTATGGCTCGGACTCCAAGCGAGTGGCCGAAGCCTTTGTCGCAGGGGTGAATGCCTTTGTGGCGCAGACCCAGGCAGACCCCAGCCTGCTGCCGGAGGAGTTCAAACTGCTGGGCTACCAGCCTGCCAAATGGGCCGCAGAAGACACGGTGCGCATCCGCCACCACGGTCTCACGCTGAACTTCACCGGTGAGGTGGATCGCGCCCAGGCCTTTTGCGATGGCAAGCAGAACGGCGCCCGCGTGGACTGGCTGCGCCGCGAACTGGTGCCTGATGTGAAACCGCAGATCCCAGAGGGGCTGGAGGTGTGCGGCCTGCCCGGCAAGGAGCTCAAGCGCGCCTATGCGCTGGCCACCGCCAGCCCGCGCTTTACCAAGGAGAACGTGAAAGTGCTGGCACAGGCACTGCCTCCCGAGCAGTTGCAGGCCCTGTCCGAATCCACGCTGAACCAGCCCGATGCCAACACCCTGGCCAGCTATGGCAGCAACAACTGGACGATTGCGCCCGGCATGACCACGACCGGTCGCCCCATTCTGGCCAACGACCCGCACCGCGCGCACGGCGCGCCCAGCCTGCGCTACATCTCGCACATCTCGGCCCCCGGCATGGATGTGATCGGCGCGGGCGAGCCGTTTCTGCCCGGTATCTCCATCGGCCACAACGGCCGCATTGCCTTTGGCCTGACGCGCTTCTACATGGACCAGGAAGACCTGTACGTGTACGAGACCAACCCGCAAAACAGCAAGGAATACAAGTACCAGGGCCGTTGGGAGCCCATGACCCGCGTCACGGAAACCATTCCTGTCAAAGGTGCGGCCAAGCCCGTGATCGTGGAGAACTGGTACACCCGCCACGGCCCGGTGCTGGCCGCCGAAAACAACAAAGCCTACGCGCTGCGCGCAGCCTGGCTGGACTTGGGCATGGCGCCCTACTTCGGCTCGATGGATTACATGCGGGCGCAGAACTTCGACCAGTTCCGCGCGGCGATGAACCGCTGGGGCGCACCGGGCGAGAACCAGGTCTACGCCGATAGCAGTGGCAACATTGGCTGGATTCCCGGCGGCCTGACGCCCATCCGCCCCAACTGGGATGGGTTGATGCCCGTGCCCGGTGACGGCCGCTTTGAATGGACGGGCTACCGCAATGGCGACGAGCTGCCCTGGGAGTTCAACCCCCAGCGCGGCTATGTGGTGACGGCCAACGAAAACAATGTGCCGCCTGCCCATCCGCTCTACCAGAAAGGCATTGGCTACGAATGGTCCGACTCGGCCCGCGCGCAACGCCTGCATGGGCTGTTCGAAAAGGCGGCCAAGGAAGGCCGAAAGCTCAGCGTTGCCGACTCCGAAGCCTGGCAGACCGACATTGTGGCCGTGCCGGCTCAGCGCCTGCTCAAGCTGCTGGCACCGCTCAAGAGCAGCGACGCACAAACCGCGCAAGGCCTGGCCATGCTGCAGGGCTGGGACGGCACCATGGCCAAGGACAGCGCCGCCGCTGCGCTGTACGAGGTCTGGAGCAATGCCACCTTGAAGAAAGCACTCACCGACCGCGTATTGGCCGCAGGCGAGCGCAGCTTTGCCAAGGACACCAGCCCCACCCGCATGATCACGGTGCTGGAAAATCCCCAGGGCTGGATGAGCCCCACCGAGCGTGACCAGGTGCTGCTGTCCTCCATTGCACCTGCCATGCAGTGGCTGCAGGGCAAGCTGGGGGCTGATGCCAAGAGCTGGGCCTGGGGTGATCTGCACCAGGCGATCTTCGTGCACCCACTGGCGGGCGTGGTGGACAGCGCCACCAGACAGAAGCTCAATGTCGGGGCTGGCGGCATCGGCGGATCGTCGGCCACGCCCATGGCCACCAGCTACAACGCGGACACCTACCAGCTGACATCCGGCGCGTCCTTCCGCATGGTGGTGGATGTGGGCAACTGGGATGCCTCGCGCGTGGTCAACACGCCTGGCCAATCGGGCAACCCTGCCAGCCCGCATTACCGTGACCTGGCCAACACCTGGGCGGCAGGCCAGTACTTTCCGCTCGCCTATTCGCGCAGCGCAGTAGAGAAGGCCACGCGCGAGCGCATTGCGCTGACACCGCAATGAACCCAGCCTTCGGGCGGCAGCAAAAAGGCGATCCCAGGATCGCCTTTTTGCCATCTGCAGACTCGACAGCGGTCATCTTGCAGCGCTGGCTTGTATTGCTATCTATGCAATATCCATTGGCGCTTTATTTGGTGGCACTGGCACGCGAATAGCTGTTCATCAGATTGCGGTAGTCAGGGATGTGGTTGCTGAACAGGGTGCCCAGTCCTTCCACATCGTTACGCCAGTCGCGGTGCAGTTCACAGGCCACGCCAAACCAGGTCATCAGCTGAATACCCGCTGCCTCCATGCGGCGCCAGGCCGAATCGCGGGTGATTTCATTGAACGTGCCCGATGCATCGGTCACCACGAACACCTCAAAGCCTTCTTCGATGGCCGCCAGCGCTGGAAAGGCCACGCACACCTCGGTCACCACGCCGGCAATGATCAGTTGCTTCTTGCCGGTGGCCTTGATGGCCTTGACGAAGTCTTCGTTGTCCCAGGCATTGATCTGGCCAGGGCGTGGAATGAATGGCGCCTTGGGGTGTGCCTGCACCAGTTCAGGCACCAGCGGGCCGTTGGGGCCGTCTTCAAAGCTGGTGGTCAGGATGGTGGGCAGCTTGAAATAGTTGGCCAGGTCGCTCAGCGCGAGCACATTGTTCTTGAACTTGTCGGGATCGATATCGCGCACCAGCGAGAGCAATCCCGTCTGGTGGTCCACCAGCAGCACGGCGGCATTGTCTTTGTCGAGGCGAACATAGGGCTTGTGGGACATGGTCGTTCCTTTTCAGATCATTGGGCAGGCCTACCTGCCTGGAGCGTCTGCAACGAAGATTCGTGCCTAACGCCTGGAATGAATATTAATTTTGGAACGATCAAAGATAAATCACCTAAATTTGCATTCATCGTTCAAAAAAATGAACGATAGAGCGCAAGCATCCCATAGCCCTAGCGCAGCAAGCGCCAGCGGCCGGGGCGGATAATTACGCCCATGGTTAAACAGCGCATCGTAGTGGGGCTGAGTGGCGGCGTGGATTCGGCCGTCACCGCGTATTTGCTCAAGAAGCAGGGGCACGAGGTCGTCGGCATCTTCATGAAGAACTGGGAAGATGACGATGACAGCGAGTACTGTTCGTCGAACATCGACTTTGTCGACGCCGCCGCCGTGGCTGACGTGATCGGCATCGAGATCGAACACGTCAACTTTGCGGCCGACTACAAGGACCGCGTGTTTGCCGAGTTCCTGCGCGAATACCAGGCGGGCCGCACGCCCAACCCCGACGTGCTGTGCAATGCCGAGATCAAGTTCAAGGCGTTTCTGGATCACGCTATGCGCCTGGGCGCAGAAAAGATTGCCACCGGCCACTACGCGCGCGTGCGCCAGAACCCCGAAACCCGGCTGTTCGAGCTGCTCAAGGGGCTCGACCCCGCCAAGGACCAGAGCTATTTTCTGCACCGCCTGAACCAGGCGCAGCTGTCCAAGGCCATGTTCCCCGTGGGCGAACTGCAGAAAACCGAGGTGCGCCGCATCGCCGAAGAAATTGGCCTGCCCAACGCCAAGAAAAAGGATTCCACCGGTATCTGCTTCATCGGCGAGCGCCCATTCCGCGATTTCCTCAACCGTTACATCAGCAAGGAGCCCGGCTTGATCCTGGACGACCGCAACCGCAAGCTGGGCAAGCATGTGGGGCTGTCGTTCTATACGCTGGGCCAGCGCTCGGGCCTGGGCATCGGCGGCGTCAAGGAAAAGGGTGCCGCGCGCGGCGCGGGCGACCATGCGCCGTGGTTTGTGGCACGCAAGGATCTGGAAAAAAACATCCTGCGCGTAGTGCAGGGGCACGACCACCCCTGGCTGCTGTCGCATGCCCTCGATGCCGACAACACCAGCTGGATCGCAGGCCACCCGCCAGCTGCGGGCACCTATGGCTCCAAAACCCGCTACCGCCAGCCCGATTCGCCAGCCATCATCGGCGCCGATGCAACGAACAGCCTCTTCCACCTGGATTTTCCAGAGGCGCAATGGGCGGTCACCCCCGGCCAGTCAGCGGTGTTGTATGACGGCGAGGTCTGCCTGGGCGGCGGCATCATCGCCCAGGTGGGGACGGAGGCAGGGGTGGCGCATGCCGCAGCTCTCTAGAGCGCCTACACTGGCGCAACGGGTGCTGTTGGCTTGGTGGAATCCTGCGGCAATTCGTCGCGCAGAATCCATGCCGCCTCCTGCGTGCTGGGGTGCTCGGGGTGGCGCATCTTCATGCGCATGAAAACGCGCACCGCCTGATCGGGCTTGCCCAGTCCCTGTTTGAGCACGCGCACGATCAACTCCTGCGCCTGCGGGATCACCGGGCTGCCGGGGTAGTTCTTCTCGAAATTCTGCAGCACCGCCAGCGCGTGCGATACCTGCTGGCGCTTCCAGGCGGTGCTGGCCAATGCCAGGGTCGCCTCGGCGGACTCCAGCTTGAAGCCCGGCATGCGCTTGTAGCAGCTGCCCCATACCTCCAAGGCTTCGCTGGCCTGCTGCTTGCGCAATAACAAGTCGATGAACTGCTGGCCATGGCGCGCAAGTTCAGCCGTCTTGTCGGTGAGCTTGAGCACGCGGTGGTAGCGCCGCTGGTCGGCGACATTGTCGTAGTTGAGGCGCTGCCATTCGCGCGCCTCATCCTGCGCGGCCTGCATGTCGCCGTTCTGCACCAGCTGGGCAACAGCGGCATCGCGCCGTTTGGCCTCTGCGGCCTGCGGGTCGATCTGCACCGTGCTGCCGCCTTCGGCCTCGGGCGCCTTGTCGGGCTCGATGCCGAACTCCGCATGGTTCTGGTACATCACATAGCCGATCATGGCCGCAATCACCCACAGAAAGTAGATGATGACAAAGGCCATCAGCGGCGCCAGCATGGCCTTAGGCACCAGCACCAGCAAAAACCCCATGGCCATGGGCGCGCCCTGCATCAGCAGAAACAAGAACAGGCACAACAGAAAGTACGGCAGCCCGATACCGGCAATCGTACCCAGCAGAATGAACGGATTGATGGCCGACGACAGACTGCCCGTGCTGATCAATACCATCAAGGTGACGGGAATCAGGAATGACGACCCCAGGTTGCCCAGCACGCCAAGCTTGAGGCTGGCCTGGGCGAGCATGCCGATGACAAAACCATGCACCAGGAGCACGCCAAAGAACTTCCAGGGCAGCACCTTCAGATCGGCGTCCAGCGGGTAGTGGTCATAGTCGCTGCTGTCCAGCACGCCGCGCGATGCATAGGCTGCGGCCTTGAAGGCATAGCGGCTGACGGCCAGCATCAGACCAACAAACACCGCAATCCCGATGAGCAACCCCATGAACATGGCATACGCACACAGCGACAGTACCACCGCATACATGAACGGTGTGCGCTGAAAGGGAAACAGGAAAAAACTGTTGAGCTTGTGCCAGAAAGGAGGAATGTTCCAGTTGGCGCTGTCGTTGTCGACTTCCGGTTGTGAACGCGATAGGCCCATGGCCGCCCCTGTTGTCTGTAGACCATTGCGAAACTGGCAGTCCGCAACTTTATGTATTGTCAGAAACGATCATAAGCCATAACTTCACAATCTCTTTACAAAACACAGCCCAGGCGGAGGCTCATGCTTTACCGCACGGCTCCACCCAGCCAGCGTGTCACCGGCTCGTTCGGTGCCGCCTGCTGCAGTGCAGGCAGCCAGCGGCGCGCATCGTCCATGCGGCCAGCTTTTGTCAGGCCATTGGCCAGCAATGCCAGAGTGCCCGGCCATTGCGGGTGGTCTGCAGCCTTTTCCAGTTGCTGGCACAGCTTCTGGGCGTCGTCCCATTCGCCCAGGCGGACAAAGCACAGCACCAGTGCATGGAGTGTGTTGCTGCTGATGCGCGGCACCGGCTGGGCGCGCTCGCAATAGGTGCGCCAGCTGCGGTGCTGCAACTGACGATCGGCATCGGTCCTGGCGGGCAGCTTGAAAATGGCGCGCGCGGCCAGGTGGAAATCATCGCTGGCAGGGGCATGGCGTGCGCTCTCGAACCAGGCGCGCAGAATCTTGGGATCGGTGGGCGCCAGCTTGGCTGCCTCGCGCCAGGCACGGGCCGCACGGTCAAACGCCAGTGCATCGGTATGCTGCTGGGCCCGCTGCACGGCAGCCTGCAAGGCATCGGCCTGTGCCTTGGCCACCTGTTTGTCGCGCGCAGCCTCCTCCACTACCGACTCCTTGCGCCGCAACTGCAGGTACAGCGCCATCAGAATGCCCCCCGCCACCAGGCCGCCAAAGTGCGCCATGTAGGCCACGCCACGCCCGCCCATCCAGTGCTGCGCCAGCTCGAATCCCATCCACACCGGCAGCAGTACCAGTGCGGGCCAGGTGGCGTAGTTGAAATAGAACGCCAGCATGTAGAAGAACCGGATGCGCCGCATGCGGTAGAGCACCACGTACATGGCCATCAGCCCGGCAATCGCGCCCGATGCACCCAGACCATAGCTGCCCATGCCCGCATAGAACAGGCCCGCAAACAGCGATGCACTGATACCGGAGACCACGTAAAAGCACAGATACAGCCCCGCACCCAGCGCCATCTCCAGCGTGAAGCCGAAGAGAAACAGAAACACCATGTTGCCCACCAGATGCCCGGTGCTGCCATGCAAAAAGGTGGAGGTAAAGGCCTGCACGGGCTGCAGACCTGCGCCGGGCTCGTAGCTCATGGCCCAGCGTGATGTGAAGGGTTTGGGCTCCTGCGGCGCAAAGCGGGCGCGGGCGGCTTGCCATTCGGCATAGGCCGGATCGCCAGGCTTGATCACCTCACCCGCCAGCAACTGGCGCCGAAAGCTGCCTTCCTGCCACATGAGCATGTACAACTGCTCGTAATCATGGGATTTTTGTAGGCCCTGGGTCATGCGCACCAGTTGCTTGGTGATACGGCTGTCCTTGTTCTGGCTCTGCTCATCCAGGTATTTCACGAACTCCGGCACCTCCATCGCAGGAAGTGCCGTGTGCGCGTAGGTTTTGGCGGCCCGCTCTGCGCCCCGCTCTTCGCCTTCCTGCCAGACCCAGAACACCAGGCAGTTGATGACGATCAACAGCACGGTCATCCATGGTGGAGACTGCCAGGAGGGTTTGTTTTCAAGGGGGATGGCGATGAACATGGCGCCTATTGTGCGTTGGCAGGGCTGCGACGCTGTCAACAGCGCCAGCGCAGTAGCCACAGTGTTGGATTTTTGCGCCTCACTCCGCAACCCGACAGGGGCACGAATGCCCCTTCACCTCAACGCTCGCTATCAAAAAGAGAGTTGCTGCGCTTATGAACTGGTCGCCAGCAGCGCTTTTGCTTAAACCGCCTCCGTGCAGATCGCATGCTGCGCTGGCTGGGCGATGCGCACATAGTCCTCGCTGTTCAGCACCATCGAGCGGTCCAGCCTGCCAGCATTGAAGGCGATTTCACCAAAACGCGCCACCAGGCCCGGATCCACCACCAGCGTGATCTGCGGCGCCAGACTGAATGGAGGAATTGCGCCGATCACGCAGCCGGTCTGCTGCGTGGCTTCTTCAGCGCTCGCCAGTGTCATCTTGGGCAACCCGAGGGCGGCAGCGAGCTTGCGAAAATCCAGTTTCTGGTCGCCGGGCAGCACGGCCAGCACCCAGTTCTCTCCTGCCGATCCATTTTTGGTTCTGCACAGCATGGCCTTGGCACCCTGCCCCGGGGCAGTGCCACGGATGCGCGCCACCTCTTCCGATTTGCCCTCTGCCGGGTGCTCCAGCACGCGGTAGCGCGCGCCATGGCCATCAAGCAGTTGCACCAGTTGATCAAACACCATCACTCAATCCTTGCTTGGCGCAACGATGGCGCCCTGTATCTGGTGGCGCGCCAGCGCCTCGGCCACAAAGCCGCTTGCCTTGATCTCTTCCACAAAATCGGACAGCCATCGGGCCACGGCCGTACCTCGTGTTTTTGGCACGCCCATGGCCTGCTGAATCACCATGAAGCGTCCAGGCAGCATGCGCAGGCCACCGCGCTGCGCCACACTTGCCTCCAGCTGGGTCTTGACGCCTGCGGCCACATCGCCCGTGGGCGCCAGAAACACATCAACCACCGCAGGCGATGTGGGCGCGCGCACGATGCTGGCGTGCCTGAGCTCGCGCGACAGGTACAGGTCGTACGCGCTGCCCTGGCCTACCACCACGGTATGACCCGGCACATCGACCTGCGCGTTGTCGGTGAGCGGCGAATCGCTGCGCACCATGTACGCCCCTTCGATCAGCACATAAGCAGCAGAAAACGCAATGCCTGCGCCGCGCAACGGATCGATGGCAAAAAAGCCGAAATCGGCCTCACCATTTGTCACCGCATCGACCGACTTGGCTGCCGCCTCGAACACCTGCAGCTCCAGCGGCACTCCCAACTGTGCAGCCAGGCGCTGCGCCAGATCCACCGAAACACCGGCAGGCGATCCATCGGCCTGCAGGCGCGCCAGGATCGGATTGCCCACATTGATGGCAGCGCGCACGCGGCCTGTGGGAGCGAAGGCGGAAACGATGTCGGCACCAGCAGTCATGGCAAGGCTTTCTTCAAAAACAAAGGCCTGCACCAAATAGGAATGCAGGCCTTGGATCGTTCATGGATGAGCGCGCGGCAGGCGCAGATCAGAACGGAATATCGTCGTCCATGTCGTCAAAACCCGAAGCCGCGCGCGGAGCCGGTGCTGGCATGGGTGCGGGCGCGGGGCGCGGCGCAGGCGCCTGTTGTTGGCGAGGGGCCATCGCAGGAGCCGGTGCGCGGCGTTGCTGGTAGCCGCCTTGGCCGCCACCTTGGCCACCACCGCCCTGATCGCCGTAGCCGCTGTCGCCATAGCCGTAGTCATCGCCACCGCCCTGCCCCTGGCCGCCTTGGCCTTGGCGGCTGCCCAGCATCTGCATCGTGTCAGCGCGGATTTCGGTGGCGTAACGCTCCTGGCCGGTGGCCTGATCGGTCCACTTACGGGTGCGCAGGCTGCCTTCCACATACACCTGGCTGCCCTTGCGCAGGTACTGCCCTACGATTTCGGCCAGACGGCCATTGAACACCACACGGTGCCATTCGGTGGCCTCCTTGTTCTCGCCGGTGTTCTTGTCGCGCCAGCGGTCGGTGGTGGCGATGGTGACGTTGGCGACCTGGTCGCCCGATGGGAAGGTGCGGATTTCAGGATCGCGGCCCAGATTGCCGACGATGATGACTTTGTTGACGGATGCCATGGTGGAAATGAGTCCTTGAAAAATGAGCGCCTACTATGCGTTGGCAGCCTTGCTGGCCCTGCGGCCTTCAAACGCCCATCACTGGTGAAAAACAGGTTCGTATCCTACCCCAAAGCGCAGCACGGGTGCGCGGCAGAGCCGACAGAAAAACAGGGCTTGGCCCACTCAGCGGCCCGAACCATTGCCAGCACTCACTTTTCCCGCGTCGCCACTGTCGTCTGCACGCGCCACTGGCCGTAGTGGCCAGGTCACCACCAACCACAGCAGCGTGAGCACCGCAGTGACAGCAAACAGATCCGCTGGCCCGGCCCACTTGGCCAGCGCGCCGCCCAATGCGCCGCCTGCAAACAGGCCCAGCGACTGCAAGGTGTTGTAACAACCCAGCGCTGCGCCACGCAGCGGCGCTGGCGCCATGCGAGAAACCAGGCTGGGTTGCGTGGCCTCCAGCGCATTGAAGCCACAGAAAAACACAAACATCAACAGCGCCATGCACCAGATGGTGGGAATGGAGCCACCAGCCGCCAGCATGC
Organism: Comamonas odontotermitis; assembly: GCF_014207855.1. Taxonomy (GTDB): domain Bacteria; phylum Pseudomonadota; class Gammaproteobacteria; order Burkholderiales; family Burkholderiaceae_C; genus Comamonas; species Comamonas odontotermitis_A. The sequence goes on from NZ_JACHKZ010000001.1 coordinate 219,634, forward strand.
CCAGCCCCACCTGCACCACCAGCACCAAGGCGATGGCGCCCAGCAGGGCGGCACGCAGCCTGCCCTTGCGCTCCATCGAAAACAGCGCCCCCATGGCAACAAATGACAGCACCACTGCCGGCAGGTAGACATGCCAGTGCTCCGCCTTGGGCAGGCCTGCCTGCACCAGCATGGCAGGCACCGCCACCCACATGGCCATCTGCACGGTGTGCAGCACAAACACGCCGCCGTTCAAGCGCAGCAGATCGGCGTGCCGAAACACATCGCGCAAGCCGCCGCGCGGGCCATCGTGGTGCACCACCGGCTCAGGCGGAACCACCCACAGCACCACAGCAATCCCGGCCAGCGCCAGGCCACAGGTCAGCAGAAACAGGCCCGAAAGGCCGATATGCACCACCAGCAGCGGGCTGATCACCAGGGCCAGCGCAAACATCAGGCCAATGCTGGCCCCTACCAGCGCCATGGCCTTGGTACGCACGGCATCGCGCGTCTGGTCGGCCAGGAGCGCCGTCACCGCAGCCGACACGGCGCCAGCACCCTGCAATGCACGGCCGATCAGCAGCGTGTGCAGATTGCCCGCCAGCCCCGCGAGCAGACTGCCCGCAGCAAATACCAGCAGGCCCAGCACGATCACCTTCTTGCGGCCGAACCGGTCGGAGGCCATGCCCAGCGGCAACTGGCACACCGCCTGCGTGAGCCCATAGATGCCCATGGCCAGCCCCACCAGCGCCGGATCATCGCCACCAGGGTACTTGCGCGCTTCCAGCGCAAACACGGGCAGCACCAGGAACAGCCCCAGCATGCGCAGCGCAAAGATCAGCGCCAGGCTCACACTGGCACGCCGCTCGGCGGGCAGCATGGCGGATGAAGAAGAGGATGGGCGGGAGGAACGCGGCAAGGGAGAAATCAGAAGATGGGCCAAAAAAGCGGGGAAGCGGACAGTCAGCCCGCAGCGCGACAAGAATTATCGCCAGCGGCAAGTGTAGGGCGGCGCCGCAATCCTTACAGACAACAGGAAACAACACGCTTCCAAATCAATAGCTGCATGCGCTGATTTGGCTTATACAAACACCATCTTTTATCAATGTACTTGCGCGACATCAACATCTTTTTCCCGCCTTGGCATGGCCCATTTGCCCTGCACAACCCTGGCGCCAAAGTGTGCCGATCACACACAAAACCTGCTGGCTGGCTATCATGGGGAGTTTTGGTTCTCCGCGCCGCCCATGCCACCACGCACTCCGACCATCCCCACTGCCGCCCTCGATCTGCACGCCGAACTGGGTGAACCCCTGGCGCAGGACGACGGCCGCTACCTGGGTGCGCGCCTGGCGCACAGCCGCATCGCCATCCGTGGCGCACGCACCCACAACCTCAAGAACATCGATCTCGACATCCCGCGCCACCAGCTGGTGGTGATCACCGGTCTGTCGGGCTCGGGCAAATCGAGCCTGGCGTTTGACACCTTGTATGCCGAGGGGCAGCGCCGCTATGTGGAGAGCCTCTCGGCCTATGCACGCCAGTTCCTGGGCAGGCTCGACAAACCCGATGTCGACCTGATCGAAGGCCTGTCGCCAGCCATCTCCATCGAGCAGAAAGCGACCAGCCACAACCCACGCTCCACCGTCGGCACAGTCACCGAAATCCACGACTACCTGCGCCTGCTGTACGCCCGCGCCGGCACGCCGTTCTGCCCAGACCACAATCTGCCGCTTGCAGCACAGACCGTGAGCCAGATGGTGGATGCGATCCTGGCGCTGCCGCAGGATACCAAGCTGATGATCCTCGCCCCCGTGGCACGCGGCAAGAAGGGCGAATTCGTCGAGCTGTTTGCGCAGATGCAGGCGTTGGGCTATGTGCGCTTTCGGGTCGATGGGCAGATGTACGAACACGAATCGCTGCCGCCTCTGGCCAAGAACGAGAAGCACGATATCGACGTGGTGATCGACCGCGTCAAGATCCGCCCCGATGTACAGCAGCGCCTGGCCGAGAGCATTGAGGCGGCGCTGCGCGTAGGCGGCAACGAAGGCAATGGCCGCGTGCTGGCCATGGAGATGGACACCGGCAAGGAACACCTGTTCAGCAGCAAGTTTTCGTGCCCGATCTGCAGCTACGCGCTGGCGGAGCTGGAGCCACGGCTGTTCTCGTTCAACTCGCCCAACGGTGCCTGCCCATCGTGCGACGGTCTGGGCGTGCATGAGGTGTTCGATGTTGACCGCGTCGTGGCATTTCCCTCGCTGAGCCTCGCCAGCGGCGCGATCAAGGGCTGGGACCGGCGCAATGGCTATTACTTTGCAATGCTGGAGAGCCTGGGCCGCCATTACAAGTTCGATATCGAGCAGCCCTTCGAAGATCTGCCGGAGAACGTACGCCAGGTGGTGCTGTACGGGTCGGGCAGCGAAGACATTGCCTTCAAGTACGAGCTGGCCAGCGGCGAAAACGCAGGCAAGCTGATCACCAAGAAACACCCCTTTGAAGGCATCCTGCCCAACATGGCCAGGCGCTACCGGGAGACCGATTCCAGCATCGTGCGCGACGAGCTCTCGCGCTACCAAAGCGTGCAGCCCTGCCCCGATTGCCATGGCGCGCGCCTGCGCCGCGAGGCCCGCTTTGTGCGCGTGGGCGAAGGGGACGAAGCCCGCGCCATTCAGGATGTGAGCCATGTCACCCTGGCCGAAGCCTATGACTGGTTCAGCCACCTGCACCTCTCCGGCGCCAAGGCAGATATCGCCGCGCGCGTGATCCACGAAATCCGCACGCGCCTGCAGTTCCTCAACGACGTGGGCCTGACCTACCTCAGCCTGGACCGCAGCGCCGAAACGCTCTCGGGCGGCGAGGCGCAACGCATCCGGCTGGCATCGCAGATCGGCAGCGGTCTGACAGGGGTGATGTACGTGCTCGACGAGCCCTCCATCGGCCTGCACCAGCGCGACAACGACCGCCTGATCGCCACCCTGATGCACCTGCGCGACATCGGCAACAGCGTGATCGTGGTCGAACATGACGAAGACATGATGCGTGCGGCCGACCAGATCATCGACATGGGCCCGGGCGCTGGCGTGCATGGCGGCCGCGTGATGGCGCAGGGCAGCTATGCCGACATCTGCGCCAATGCGCAATCGCTGACCGGCCAGTACCTGAGCGGAAAAAAGACCATTGCCGTGCCCCAGCGCCGCACCCCCTGGCTGCCGGTGCTGGAGGGCACGGTGGGAGCGCCTGCGGGCAAGCCCGTGGGGGCCAAGGCGGAATCGCATTTTCCGACCGTGGAAGCCTCTCTTGCCAAGAAAACTCCCAAAAAAGGAGCAGCCAGCGCTCGCCAATCAAACGCCAGCAACGCATCCGTTATCAAAAGCATCGATCCGCACGCCGTACAGACCCTGCGTGTGGCAGGCGCCAGCGGCCACAACCTGCACCATGCGACGGTGGATTTTCCGGTAGGCCTGTTCACCTGTGTGACCGGCGTCTCGGGTTCGGGCAAATCCACACTCGTCAACGACACCTTATACGCTGCGGCGGCGCAAAAGATCAACCGCGCGCAAGGCGATGTGGCGCCGTATGACGAAATCGAGGGGCTCGATTACTTCGACAAGGTCATCAACGTGGACCAGTCCCCCATTGGCCGCACGCCGCGCAGCAACCCGGCCACCTACACTGGCCTGTTCACGCCCATCCGCGAGCTGATGGCCGAAACCAACACCGCCAAGGAACGCGGCTATGGCCCGGGGCGCTTTTCCTTCAACGTGGCCGGTGGCCGTTGCGAAGCCTGCCAGGGCGATGGCATGGTGAAGGTGGAGATGCATTTTCTGCCCGACGTATACGTGCCCTGCGACGTGTGCCACGGCCAGCGCTACAACCGCGAAACCCTGCAGGTCCAGTGGAAGGGCCAGAACATCGCGCAGATACTGGACATGACGGTGGAAGATGCGCACACCTTCTTCAAGGATGTGCCGACCATCGCGCGCAAGCTGCAGACCCTGCTGGATGTCGGCCTGTCGTACATTCGCCTGGGCCAGAGCGCGACCACCCTGTCGGGTGGCGAGGCGCAGCGTGTCAAGCTCGCGCAGGAGCTCTCCAAGCGCGACACCGGCCGCACGCTCTACATTCTGGACGAGCCCACCACCGGCCTGCATTTTGCCGATATCGACCTGCTGCTGAAGGTGTTGCACCAGTTGCGCGACGCGGGCAACACCATCGTCGTGATCGAGCACAACCTGGACGTGATAAAAACCGCCGACTGGGTCATCGACATGGGCCCCGAGGGCGGTGCAGGCGGCGGCCAGGTGGTAGCACAGGGCACCCCCGAAGAAGTGGCAGCCAACCCGGCAAGCCATACCGGGCGGTATCTGGCGCCTTACCTTCAGGCCTGAGCCCATCACTTTCAGACGCAGCCTGCCATCCGATGACCAATACCCAGGAACGCCACACTGCGCCTATGTCCGCGAGCCTGATTTTTCGCACCGCACACATTGCCGACCTGCCCGCCATCATTGCCTTGCTGGCAGACGATGCCCTGGGCCGCGAGCGCGAGGTGCTGGCCGACCCGCCAGATTCGCGCTACACGGCGGCATTTGAAGCCATCTGTGCCGATCCGAATCAACGCCTCGTGGTGGCCGAGCTACAGGGCCAGGTCGTGGGAACACTGCAGCTGTCCTTTGTGCCCGGCCTGTCGCACACCGGAGCATGGCGCGGCCAGATCGAATCGGTACGCATCGCTGCTGCATTGCGTGGCATTGGCGCTGGCCAGCAGATGCTGGAGTGGGCGGTGGCGCAGTGCCGTGAGCGGGGCTGCTCAGTCGTGCAGCTAACCACCGACAAAAGCCGCACCGATGCGCACCGCTTTTACCAAAAGCTCGGCTTCGAGCCCAGCCACCTGGGCTTCAAACGCAAACTGTAAGCCACTACTTCAAGGCACCAGGCGAATCAGTTTGCCGTCAGGCCCATCCGTCAGCAGATAGACCAAGCCATCCCCGCCCTGGCGTACGTCGCGGATGCGCTCGCCCAGCGATTCGTACAAACGCTGCTCGCCGGTGATTCGGCCATCCTGTACCTGCAGCTTGGCGAGACTGCGAGATTTCAACCCGCCCACCAGCAAACTGCCTTTCCAGCCCGCCCCGTATCGATCGCTGGTGACAAAGGCCATGCCTGATGGCGCAATGCTGGGCATCCAGTAGTGCAATGGCTGCTCCATTCCGGTTTTCTGCGTGCCCTCGCCAATCTTGCCGCCACCATACTCCTCGCCGTAGGTGATGACGGGCCAGCCGTAGTTCTTTCCGGCCTGCGGGCGGTTCACTTCGTCGCCTCCCTGGGGGCCATGCTCATGCTGCCAAAGCTGACCATCAGGCCCCATCGTCAGACCCTGGCTGTTGCGATGACCGTAGCTGTAGACTTCAGGCAGCACGCCCGGCTTGCCGACGAAGGGATTGTCCTTGGGCACGCTCCCATCTGTTGCAATGCGCACGAGTTTGCCGTGGTGGTTGTCCAGCTTCTGCGCATCGTCGCGGTATGCGTAGCGATCGCCCAGGCTCAGGAACAGCGTGCCATCGCGCGCCTGGGCAATACGGCAACCAAAATGCGCGCTGCTTTTGACCTTGGGGCGCTGGCTGAAAATTTGCTTCACATCTTCGAGCTGGCGCTCATCCGCTGCAACACGCGCGCTGGCGAGCGCAGTGCTGTTGGTGTCCCTGTCTTGCCCGGGTTCGCTGTAGCAAAAATAGATGCGGCGGTTGCTGGCAAACTGGCTGTCGGCCACCACGTCCAGCAAACCGCCCTGCCCACCAAATGCCACGCCAGGCACGCCTTTCAATTCGGCCTGCTTTGCGCCCTGGGCATTCAGCAGCCACAGCTTGCCGGTGCGCTCGCTCAGCAGCCAGCGCTGGTCGGGCAGAGGCGCAATCGCCCATGGGTTGGCCAGGCCGCTTGCCAGCACCTCGGGCTTGGGTAAGGCAGCCTGCGCCAGTGCCGCGCCCGCAGCCATACACACACCAGCAAAAACCGCCAGTTGGCGCGGTATGCACCAGCGCAGTGGCTTAGGCGACAGTGACAAGAACTTTGGTGCCATGGGTGCTCCTCCTGGTCGACTCCAGACAGTACCATGGCACTCATGCACCAGCACCCCAGTTCCCCTTCTACCGCATCCGATCCTCTCTGGGATTTCATCGTCATCGGCGCCGGCATGGCTGGCAGCGCTACCGCCTGGCAGTTGGCTGAGCGCGCATCCGTGCTGGTGCTGGAGCGCGAATCGCAGCCCGGCTACCACACCACGGGGCGTTCGGCCGCACTCTTTGAAGAGCACTACGGCCCTGCCCAGGTACAAGCGCTCACACGCGCCAGCCGCACGTTTTACGAGCAGCCGCCAGCAGACTTTGCCGAGCAGCCCTTGGTGGGCCCGCGCGGTGTGCTGTATGTGGCAAGCACCGACCAACTGCCGCAGTTGCGCAAGGAATTTGAGAACGCCCAGCGGCATTCCCCCAATGCCCGCTGGCGGGATGCCGCAGCCCTGAAGGCCTTGCTGCCCGCGCTGAACACCGAGGTATTGGTAGCCGGTTTTACCGATGATGGCGCCCGCGATATGGATGTGCACGGCCTGCACCAGGGCTTTTTGCGCGGTCTGCGCCAGCGCGGCGGCCAGTTGTGGACCGATGCCGATGTGCAAACGCTGCAATGGAATACCCAGGCGCAGCGCTGGATCGTGCAGCTGGCCGATGGCCGCAGCGCGCAGGCGCGCCACCTCGTCAACGCCGCCGGTGCCTGGGCCGATGAGATGGGGCAGTTGGCAAGTGCCGCGGCCATTGGCCTGACCCCCAAGCGGCGCAGCGCCTTTACCTTTGCCATGCCCGATGGCATGGACGGCCACGCCTGGCCAGCCGTGATCGATATCGATGAGCAGTGGTATTTCAAGCCCGATGCGGGCCAGTTGCTCGGCTCTCCCGCCAATGCGGATGCCACTACGCCGCACGATGTACAGCCCGAAGCGCTGGACATTGCCATCGGTATTGACCGCATCACGCAGGCCACGCAGTTCGACATACGCCGCCCCAAACATACCTGGGCAGGCCTGCGCAGCTTTGTAGCCGACGGAGAAATGGTGATTGGCTGGGATACCCAGGCGCCCGCGTTTCTGTGGGTGGCCGCACAGGGCGGCTATGGCATCCAGAGCGCGTATGGCTATTCGCTGCTCGCACGAAACCTGGCCCTGAACGAGCCACTCGATCCCGTGCTGCAGCAGCAGGGCGTGCAGCCCGCCGCGCTGTCGCCACAGCGACTGCAGCAACCGCAAAAGCTGTAGAAACAGCGAAAAGCGGCAAACCCAAGGGGCGCAGCAACGCAAGAAGCGCCGAGGCGTTCATGGAGCGCCAGCAACCGCATGCCGAGGTGCCCACAAGTACCGCCTTTGGCAGCAATACCGCAGTGCCAGCACGGCACTGCACCCCACTCTACACTGGGCAAAAACAGCACAACAACAGCTCTGCCGCCATGTCTTCTTCCTCTTCGTCGTCCCCCCCATTCAGCCCGCGGGACTTGATGCTCGCCATGGCAGTCGTTGTGATCTGGGGGGTGAATTTTGTGGTGATGAAATGGGGCCTGCGCAGCCTCACGCCCTTTGAGCTGGGCGCCATGCGCTACATCTGCGCGGCTTTTCCGCTCGTGCTGTTCATCAAGCCGCCCAAGGTGCACTGGCGCTGGGTGGTACTGTTTGGTCTGCTCCAAGGCGTAGGGCAATTCGGCTTTCTGTTCACGGCGCTTAAGGTGGGCATGACGGCGTCGCTGGCCAGCGTAATTCTGCAGACCCAGGTGTTTTTGACAGCGGTGTGGACCTGGGTGCTATTGCGTGGCAAGCCTGCACGCCCTTTGATTGCAGGCATGTGCATTGCTGCTCTGGGCCTGGGGTGCCTGCTGATCAATGAATTGCGCAGCAATGGCACGGGCGGAACCACACTGGCGGGACTGCTGCTGGTGCTGTGCGCGGCCACTTCGTGGTCATGCTCCAACGTGGTGGTACGCCTTGCACAGAAAGAAAACGCCAGCTACGACCCGGTGGCCTTCATCACCTGGGGTAGCCTGATGCCGATCATTCCGTTCATCGCGCTCTCGGCCTGGTTGGACGACGGTGATATTGGCAAGTGGACGCAGCTGCAGACCTGGCAACAGATTCCGCTGCTGGCCTGGGCATCCATCGCTTATCTGGGCTGGATTGCAACCACCATCGGCTATGGGCTGTGGACGCAGTTGATCCAGCGCTATTCAGCCAATCGTGTAGCGCCTTTCAGCCTGTGCGTACCGGTGATCGGCCTGTCTACCGGCATGCTGATGCTGGGTGAAAAGGTGACCCCCTGGCAATGGGCTGGCGCCGTGCTGGTGGTGCTGGCGCTGGTGGTGGTGATCTGGGGCGGAAGGCTGGTGGAGGCCGCGCGCAGGAAGCGCCTGTAAACTAGCCTCCTGCGCTGGACCATAAAACGCAATATGCTATTTATTTTATAGCGAATCGTACGCTATCAGCTCCACGCCTTTCCGTCACTCCTCGATGTTGGCGGCGTCGACGATCTTCTTGTACTTGGCAACTTCCGTCTTCAGGAAGACTGTCATGTCGACCTTGGGCGATGACAGCACATTGCCGGTTGCCTCCATCTTGGCGCGGAAGGCGGGCGATTGCAGGGTGTCATTCAGCGCAGCCTTGAGTTTGGCAGCCACCGGTGCCGGTAGCTTGGCTGGCCCCATCAGCGCAAACCAGCTGTTGATATCCACATGCCTGAACTGCGGGTTTTCAGCGAGAGCCGGGATATCCGGCGTCACGCTGGAGCGTTTCGCCTCGGTGGTGCCCAGTGCCACCACCTTGCCCGCCTTGATGTGCGGCAGACCCGATGAGAGCACGAACACACCGAATTCCAGGTTGTTGCCCACCAGATCGTTTGTGAGCGGAGCCACGCCTTTGTAGGGTACGTGGATCATGTCCAGACCGCCGCTTTGCTTGACCATTTCTCCGGCCAGGTGCAATGCAGTACCCACACCCGAGCTGCCATAGCTGTATTTGCCCGGGTGCGCCGCCACCAGGCGGATAAAGTCGTTCGCATTCTTGACGCCGGTGGAATGGGATGCCACCAGCACCATGGGCTGCGTGGCCACCAGGCCGATCGGCGCAAAATCCTTGAACACGTCGTACTTGACGGCCTTGTTGATCAATGGCGCAATCGCCATCTCGTTATTGGCCGATACCAGCAGGGTATAGCCATCCGCTGCGGCCTTGGCTACTTTTTGCGCACCGATTGCACCGCCCGCCCCGCCCAGGTTCTCGATCACGACCGGTTGTTTCAATCGGTCGGAGAGTTCGGTCGCCACGAGGCGCCCCACCAGATCGGTACTACCACCGGGCGGGTAGCCCACCACGATGGTGATGGGTTTGCTGGGGTAGTTGTCTGCCGCCAGCGCCGGGATCGCCAGAGCGCCGAGCGCCGCAGCGCAGAAAACCGGCATCATGTGCCGACGCTTCAAAAAGTAATGCATGGCCCTCATTGTGCCTAGAAAGGGGTCGCAGGCCAATCCAAAAAGATGGATTGCGCCCCAGACGCTATAGCGGCCGGTTCAACCGTTTTTCCACCTGACGGCGCTCCCAATCCGAGCCGAGAAACGGCACCCACTGGAACAGCCGGTTGGCCTGCAAAAGCAATGCCAGGCCCCAACCAAATGCGGGCCATACCACCCACCAGTAATCGCGCTGCGTAAAAGCGTTGATCACCGCCAACATCGCAATGATGGCGACATACAGCATCAATTGCCGGTAAAAGCGGCCAAGCTTGCGCACATGGCGCATTGCCAGCCATTCCTCTTGCGCGCGCTGCTGGTCGCTTGCAGCGGTAATGGGCGTTGGGGCTGGCGGTAAAGTGCCGTCAACGTCTGGAATACCCGTTGTCTGTTCGGATGCGTGCATGGCCGGAACTCCTCGTAATTGCTGAAAGTCCACCTCAAAGACGGACGCCAGCGATTTCCAGGTTTCGACCGTGGCACCACTGCCTTGCTCGATACGTTGAATGGTTCGCACGCTCAAGCCGCTCAGTTCGGCCAGTTGTTGTTGGGACCACCCTCGTTGCAAACGCAGTTTTTGAACCAGCATGTCATTTCTCCTGAAACATCGCCACTGCAATGTGCCAAGCTCGGGTGCGCAGCGCCACGCCAGCGACCCGCCATCCGCACGACAGAGAGCCGACAGGCGCTGGACAGTGCGCCTCAGCCCGCTGCGTTCAACACGTCCCGGGTCTGCATGGCTGCCAAGCGCGCCGCCTGCGCAAAGTCGTCACCGCCGGATGCATACAAAACGGCACGCGAGGAATTGATGATGATGGGGCCGCCGCCCATGCGGGCAGCCTTGACCGTGGCCACCGCATCGCCGCCTTGCGCGCCCACACCAGGAATCAACAAGGGCAGCGAAGGCGCAACTGCACGTACACGCTCGATTTCCTGCGGGCGGGTGGCGCCCACCACCAGGCCAAGCTGGCCATTGGTGTTCCACGGGCCTTGGGCCAGCCGCGCCACATGCTCAAACATGCGAGGTTTGCCAGGAACATCGGCCAGAACCTGTGCCTGCAGGTCATCACCGCCCGGGTTGGAGGTGCGGCACAGCAGGAAGGCGCCCTTGCCTTCGTACTTCAGGTAGGGCGTGATGGAGTCAAAGCCCATGAAGGGTGACAAGGTCACGGCATCAGCGCCATAGCGCTCAAAGGCTTCCTTGGCGTATTGCTCGGCGGTCGAGCCGATATCGCCGCGCTTGGCATCGAGAATCACTGGCACATGGGGCGCAACGGCACGCATGTGGGCCATCAGCTTTTCCAGCTGGTCTTCGGCGCGATGGGCGGCAAAATACGCGATCTGGGGCTTGAAGCTGTTGACCAGGTCGTGGGTGGCATCCACGATGGCGGCGCAGAAATCATAGATTCTGGACGCATCGCCCTTCATTCCGCCTGGAAAGCGGCTGGGTTCCGGATCCAGGCCCACGCACAGCATGGAGTTGTTTTGGGTGGCTGCGGCGCGCAGCTGGTCGATAAATGGCATGGGCCATATTGTAAAAGGCGGCCCTTCATCGCTTTTACGCAGCTGACTGTGCCATGCGGGGATTGCAGTTACCATCGCTGCCCATGCCTATCCTGTCGCGAAAACAACTGATTACATTGGCGCTGCTGACCCTGGTCTGGGGCCTGAACTGGCCAGTGATGAAGCTGGGCGTGCAGCACTTCCCCCCGCTGGCTTTTCGCGCCAGCTCCATGCTCATGGGTCTGCCCCTCCTGGCTGCGGCTCTGGTGGCGCTGAAGACGCCCTTCAAGGTAGAACGCCGCTACTGGGGGCGGCTATTGGTGCTCGGCCTTTTCAACATGGTGCTGTGGCATACCTTGATCATCATTGCCATTCCCTTGCTGCCCAGCGGGCGGGCAGCCATTCTGGGCTATACGATGCCTATTTTTTCAGCAGCCATCGGCGCCCTGTTCTTCAGCGACCGCCTGCCTGCTCGGGCCTGGGGTGGCGTAGCGGCAGCAGCGGGCGGGGTGTTGCTCTTGCTGTGGAACGAGATGGACAAGCTCGGCGGCAAGCCCACGGGTGTGGCGTTGATGCTCGTCGCTGCCGGCAGCTGGGCGCTGGGCACGCAGTTGCTGCGGCGCAGCACGATTCCTGCCCCGACGCTCACACTCGCCTTCTGGATGACGGTGGAAACCGCCATCTGCCTGTGCGTGCTGACCACGGTGCTGGAACGCCCGCAGTGGCATGCCCCCGATGCAATGGCCTGGATGGCCATTCTTTTCAATGCCATCCTGGTGATCGGCTTTGCGCAGGTGGCCTGGTTCTTTCTGGTGCGGACCCTGCCACCGCTGGCATCCACATTGAGCGTGATGATGATCCCGGTACTGGGCGTCTTCAGCGGCGCATGGTGGCTGGGCGAAGTTCTGCATTGGCAGGACTGGACGGCCGTGGCGCTGATGGTAGTGGCGATCGCGTCGGTGCTGTGGCCAAGCAAGGCCAGCACCCGGGCATAGCCTGGCGTGTTTGCGGGCGGCCATTGATGGCATCTGGCGGCTCTTCCCCGCTGTACCAGCGCCAACACCAGGTTTTCTGTCGCCCATCTGCAATAAAAAAGTGCACTATCAAAATGATAGTGCACTGTGCTCTTCAGATGGGCGCCAGCCCATGTTTGACTTAGCGTGGCGCGTTCACCAGACGGGTCACATCGCGGTCATTGGGCAATGCATAGTCGTAACCTGCGAGGATACGGCTGTCTTCCGTACGCACGAGTTTGAGGCTGACGTAGGTGAAGTTGGCTGCAGGCGAGTAGGTGCCCACCACTACCATTGAGGCATTTTGGCTGCGAGCAATGTCACGCATTTCGCGCGACAGCATCAGCTCACCAGTGCCTTCGCGTACATACAGATCGGTGCGCAGTTTGACTTCCTTGACATGGAAGCCACGGGCAGTCATCTGGTTGGCGTAGATCTCGGACAGCGTGCGGCCCAGCGGTGCCGAGGTGCTGGTGTTGTTCACATTCACCACGGTTGCCACCAGCACGGGGCCAGTGCCCACCGCTTGAGGCGCCACAGTGGCCGTCAGCTTGTTGATGGCATCCTGGCTGCTGGCCAGGAAGTTGTTGGCATCTGCAGCCTGGTAGGTAGGCTCGGTACGAACCGTGCTCACCGGCTGGGCAGGTACGCCCCAGGTGGAACAGCCTGCCAGAACCGAGGCAGATGCGAGGGCTGCAATGGAAGTCAGTCGCATCATCATTTGTTCACCACCTTCATGTTCACTGCACGATAGGCTTCGGTCTTGGCGAACTGGCCAACGGAGGCGTTATCCACATAGTACACATTGGACTTGCGCGCCACGTACTGTCCTTGACGCAGCACGGTCGAGGTCAACAGCACTTCCGAATAAGCGGGCGCGCCGGCAGCGGTAACAGGCTGGTAATCAGCATCGCCAATGGTGGCGCCAAAGCCGTAGTAGCCATTGCGGTTGTAGCCATCCGGCGCTTCGGGGCTGTAGCCGCCGACATGCTGAAGGTTGTGGTGCACGAGCTTGGCGTCGTAGCTCAGCTCCAGCTGTTGGCCTGGGGTGTTGTAGACGGAAGCGCCGTTTTGCACCAGCTTGGTCACCACCAGCTCGTGGAACACGGTATCAAAGGCGCTGGCATTCTGTGGCAGGGCCACATACAGCGGCGTCTTGGCATTGAGGCCATTGCGCTCCAGCGTAGCCATGGTTTCTGCCACGACGTCACTGGCCATCAGGTCCCAGTGGCCAGCGGCGCGCACCTTCATTTGGGTTGGTTGCGCATAGTTTGCGCCGTATGGAACGGGGGCCTCTACTGCGCAACCCGTCAATGCGAGCACAGCGCCAGCCAGCGCTGCAGCTCCAATGGTCTTTTTCAATGCCATGTTTTCCCTCCTCGGAATTGGAATGTGGGCGAGCCTATCCCCGCCCATGCTTGCTTCCATTGTTGTAGATGTGGCGGCGCAAAGACAAGAAAAACGATCCAAAGTGCGAGAACAACGAAGCATTTTGTTGTTTTTGCTCACACTTTAGATTTATCTCTTGCATGCGCCCACAACTGGATGCACCCCGACTTCAGCCGTTGGCGCGCTTTTCCAGGATCTCGAATGCAGGCAGCGTTTTGCCTTCCAGCACTTCGAGGAAAGCGCCGCCGCCTGTCGAGATATAGCCGACCTTGTCTTCAATGCCGTATTTGGCAATGGCTGCCAGCGTGTCGCCGCCGCCAGCAATACTGAAAGCAGGCGACTCAGCAATCGCCGATGCAATGGCCTTGGTGCCACCGGCAAACTGGTCGAATTCGAAGACGCCAACCGGGCCGTTCCAGACGATGGTGCCCGCCTGCTTGAGCTGTTCGGCCAGCCGGGCCGCCGTCTCGGGGCCAATGTCCAGAATCATGTCGTCGTCGGCCACATCGGTCGCCTTCTTGACGGTGGCAGGCGCATCGGCTGCAAAGGCCTTGGCCACCACCACATCGGTCGGAATGGGTACATTGGCGCCACGCGCCGCCATGGCGTCAATCACCGCCTTGGCTTCTCCCACCAGATCGGCTTCTGCCAACGACTTGCCGATCTTCAGGCCAGCGGCCAGCATGAAGGTGTTGGCAATGCCGCCGCCCACAATCAGTTGGTCCACATTGTTGGACAGCGATTGCAGAATGGTCAGCTTGGTCGATACCTTGGAGCCCGCGACAATGGCTGCCAGCGGGCGTTTGGGGTTGGCAAGCGCCTTGCTGATGGCATCGATCTCGGCAGACAGCAGCGGGCCGGCGCAGGCAACCGGGGCGTACTCGGCAATACCGTAGGTGGTGCCCTCGGCACGGTGGGCAGTGCCAAAGGCATCGTTCACATAGATATCGCAGAGCTTGGCCATCTTCTGCGCCAGCTCTGGAACATTCTTTTTCTCGCCCTTGTTGACGCGGCAGTTTTCCAGCAGTACGACCTGGCCGGGCTGCACATCGACGCCGTCGACCCAGTTGGCAACCAGCGGCACATCGCGGCCCAGCAGTGCGGCCATGCGTTTGGCGACGGGAGCGAGCGAGTCTTCGGGCTTGAACTCGCCTTCGGTCGGGCGGCCCAGGTGGCTGGTCACCATCACAGCTGCACCGGCCTTCAAGGCCATCTCGATGGCGGGCACCGACGCACGCACGCGCGTGTCCTCAGTGATGTCACCTGCATCATTCAACGGCACATTCAGGTCAGAGCGGATGAATACGCGCTTGCCTTGCACCTTGCCCTGGGCACACAGATCGGAGAAACGGAGAATGTTCATGGAATGGTCGTCACAGAGTCAAAAAACCGGAGGGGCAGCATGGCGGCTGCCGGAATTGCCGCCATTGTAGAGGCGCCGTCCCGGCACGCGCAGGTGCCAATGGCGGCCTGCGTCCCTGCAGTGATAGAGATCAAAGGAAAATCGGCCGCCAGCGCGCCACCAGCAAGCGCATCTGCATCAAAACCAATAGCAGATCACCAACCAAGACCAATGTGCAACGGCAGATACACTGCCATGCCAACCACGATGGTGCCCAGAATGCCGCGCTTCTTGAAGTAATAGATGGTGGCGCAGACCAGGGCTGGAATGCGCGCATCCAATAGCGTGGTGATGAGGTGGCCCTGGGTCATCAGCACCTCTGGCGCAATGACGGCGGTGAGCGCCGCCAGCGGTGCGTATTTGAGGCCGCGCTTGAGCCAGTCCGGCAGCGGCAGCTCGTTTTTCGGAATCATGAAAAACGCGCGGGTGATGACAGTGATCACGGTGAGGCCGACGATGGCCGCCAGTTGGTAGAGCAGCTCCCAATCTTCGGCGCTCATCGCACATGCTCCTCGTGCACGGGCACGGCACTGGTGCCATCATCGGGCTGCTCCGGGCCGGGCGAAGGCAGTGGCTTGCTTTTGGCCACGACGACGATTTTGGGTTTGCGCCCGCGCTGGTCAACGGCTTCCACCAAGAGGCCAATCGTCACGGCGCAGGCAATTGCCACCAGGATATTGAGCTTGAGCGGAATGCCATAGGCTGCAATGGCTGCGGTGGCCGCAATCACTGCAGATACCTTGGTCGCGCGATCAATCAGCATGGAATACAGCACGCCCAGCAGCGCCAGCACCCCCGCAAAACCCAGGCCCCACTCAAGCGGCACCACATTGGCCAGCAGGATGCCGGCAATCGAGAAGCCTTGCCAGGCCACAAAGTTGACCGACGACGCCCCCCAGAAGTAGTACACCTGCTGGGGCTTGGGCACAGGTGCGGTATAGCGGCGCATGAAGGCCACAAAAATCACATCACCACTGAAATAGCCAATGCACAGCCGGTGCCACAGCGGCAAGTGCGCAAAATAAGTGCGCCACATGCTTGAGAGGATGACAAAGCGCAGATTGACGCATGCCGCCGTGAACCACACCACCCACAACGGCGCACCAGCCGCCAGCAGCGGCAGCACGGCCAGCTGGGCACTGCCGGCATACACGACCAGCGACATGAAGATGGCCATCGGCGCCGAGATACCCGCCTTGACCATGGCCACGCCAGTCACCAACGCCCAGGCGGCAATGCCCACTGCAGTGCCGGACATATCGATCACCCCGGCGCGAAAGCTCGGGTGCTCGGTTGCGCGGCGCAGCTGCTGCAGGGTCATGCAGCCGCCGGTGCAGATGGATCGTCGCCCAGGATCTGGCCTGCCTGCAGTGCATGGCCACGCAAAAAGTCTGCAGCCTTCAAGCGCTTGCCGCCGGGACGCTGCAGCTCGGTGATACGCAAGGCTCCGTTGCCACAAGCCACCACCACGCCTTCATCAGATGCAGACAATATCTGGCCAGGGCGCGCTTGTGGATGACGCTCTTTGCTATCAATTTCTGCAGACCAGAGCTTGACAACTTCGTCGCCCATGCGGGTAGACGCAGCAGGAAACGGGTTGAATGCGCGGATGCGGCGGTCGATCTGCTCAGCGCTGTCGCCCCAGTGAATGGTGCTTTCCGCCTTCTCGATCTTGTGCGCGTAGGTGATGCCTTGCGCAGGCTGCGGTGTGCGACTCAAGCCGCCGCAGACGCTCATCTCCAGCGCCTCCACGATCATGCGTCCACCCAGATCGGCCAGTTTGTCGTGCAGGCTGGCAGTGGTGTCGGTATCGGCGATCTTCAGGCGCTCGATCAGGCACATGTCTCCGGTATCCAGACCGATATCCATCTGCATGATGGTGACGCCGGTCTCGGCGTCACCCGCCTCGATGGCACGGTGGATGGGCGCAGCACCGCGCCAGCGCGGCAAAAGGCTGGCATGGATGTTGAGGCAGCCCTTGGCGGGCAGATCCAGCACCCATTGGGGCAGGATCAGCCCGTAAGCGGCCACCACCATTACATCAGGCTGCGCCGCGAGCAAGGCCTCGCGCGCAGCTGCCGCCTCATCCGGGTATTTGCCATCCAGGCGCAGGCTGTGCGGCTGGCTGACGGGGATGTGGTGGTCCAGCGCGCACTGTTTGACGGGCGAGGCCTGCAGCTTCATGCCACGGCCTGCCGGGCGGTCAGGCTGGGTCAGCACCAGAGGCACGTCAAACCCGGCGGCCAGCAACTGCGTGAGCGCCACGCGGGCGAATTCCGGCGTGCCGGCAAATACTACTTTCATGTCGTTTGGTGGTGGCGCAAAGCCACTGTCATCGGCTGGCTTGCACAATGGCTGCAAGCCGCTTGTTAATCGCGCTGGCGCGGCTCAGGCGTGGGCTCGTCCATGAACATCAGCTTTTGCACAACGCCCTGAGGATCAATGTGTACATGCGCAAAACGCTTGATGTTATTGTCCCAGAAGCGGTAGGTAAAGACGCGGCCCTTGAAACTGTAAACCTGCGTGACTTCCATCGGCGGCCCAAAATCCTGCAGCAGTTGCTGCTCGGTGTACTGGCCGTTGCGGATGGCGCCAAAGTTCTCGGCCGTCAACACCTGTGTCGTCGACTGCAACTGGCCATTGGCACCAAAGCGCAACTGGAAGGCCTCTCGCCCCATGGGCTGGGTAGAGTAGAGCCACCGCTCACCCCCATCATCGGTTTTGACCACCGAAAACGGCGCGCCCAGCTTGGCCTGCACGGCCTGCGTGCTATCACCCGGCTTGAACTGTGTGGGATAGACACAGCCAGCAAGCAACAGCCCCGCCGCCAACACCACGCACAACCTGTGCAGCAGGCTTGCCGGACGTCGGCCCGCCGCCTGAAAGTACGCAGTGCGATGGCTCAGGGGCGTGTGCATCTCAGCCCTTCGCGTCTGCCAGATCGCGCTTTTGCTGCTTGACCAGCTTGGTTTTGATGCGATTGCGCTTGAGCGGCGAGAGGTATTCGACAAACACCTTGCCCATCAGGTGATCCATTTCATGCTGGATGCAGATGGCCAGCAGGCCCTCGGCCTCGATCTCACGGCTTTCGCCCTTTTCGTTCAGCGCCTTGATCTTGACGGCCACCGAGCGCTCGACACCATCGTAGATGCCGGGCACCGACAGGCAGCCCTCATCGCCCACCTGCTTTTCATCGCTGGCCCAGAGAATTTCCGGATTGATGATGACCATGGGCTGGTCGCGCTCTTCGGACACATCGATGACGATGACACGCTCGTGCACATCGATCTGCGTGGCCGCCAGGCCAATGCCGCTGGCGTCATACATGGTGGCCAGCATGTCCTGGGTGAGCGTGCGGATACGGTCGTCCACCGCTGCAACAGGTTTGGCCACCTTGTGCAGACGGGGGTCGGGATAGCAAAGAATCGGCAGAATTGTCATGGATTTGGTCTGTGAATGTCGTTATTTTCGCCACTTTTGCTCGCCAATGCCCGCCTGGCTTGCAATAATCATTGATCGATCAAGGGCTTGGCCCGAGAATCAGAGTGAATTACAAACGATTGAACGCTGGACGGCTTGCAGCCCGCCAGCGCCTGTGAGGGAGTCACCCGGCAATGCCAGCATCTACGCCAACCCAGCCACTGTTCCGCCATCTGCGCACCACCGCCGTTGCAACAGCCATCGCATCGGCCTTCATTACCAGTTTCGCGGCAACGCCAGCGTCACAGTTGCCTGTGAGCGCCCAGCAGCGCAGCACCGCCCAGAAAGTGGCATCGCAAGGCATTCCTGAAAACGATCTGGCGGCCAACGCGCCCGAAACCTATGTGGTCAAACGCGGCGATACGCTGTGGGATATCTCGCGCATGTATCTGAAGCAGCCTTGGCGCTGGCCCGAGCTGTGGGGCATGAACCTCAAGACCATTGCCAATCCGCACCTTATTTACCCGGGCCAAACCCTGTACCTGGAGCGCAAGGATGGCTTTGCGCGCCTCGTCACTTCGCGCAGCGGCGAGGATGAAGTCATCCGCATCTCTCCGCGCGTGCGCAGCGAAAGCCTGTCTGGCAATGCATTGCCTGCCGTGAACCAGCGCCTGATCGAAGCCTTCCTGGTAGAGCCCGAGGTACTGGCAGAGGGCGAAAGTGAAAAGGCGCCACGCCTGGTGGGCGCCACCCAGGAGCGCGCCCTGCTCTCCCCTGGCGATCGGGTGTATGGACGCTCGGCCGACAACTCGCTGGAAATGGGCCAGGAGCGGCAGTTCTACCGTGTCTTCCGCAGCGCGGTGCCTATGAAAGATCCGGAAACCGGCGCCATCCTGGGCTACGAAGCACAGTATCTGGGCAAGGTGCAGCTGGTGGCCGGCGAACGCCAGGAAACCACGCTGGATGTGAAGGGCCGCCAGCACACCGACCCCGTACCGGCATCGCTTGATGTCACCTCGGTAAAGGAAGAAATCCGCATTGGTGACAAGCTGCTGCCCATGCCGCGCCTGCAGGTGACGAGCTACGTGCCCCACGCGCCTGATGAGCACCTGCAAGGCAGCGTGTTGTCGATCTACGGCAGCAATTCCGTGGCTTACGCCGCCCGAAACAACGTGATCGCCATCAACCGCGGCCAGGCAGACGGTGTGGAGTTGGGCCACGTCTTCCGCCTGATGACGCGCGGCGCCCGTATCAAGGACAAGACGGATAACGACCAGACCGTGATCAAGCTGCCCAATGAGGTCAATGGCCTGGCCATGGTGTTCCGCACCTTTGACAAGGTGTCCTATGCCTTGATCCTGGAAGCCAAGGAAGGCGTGAAGGTGGGCGACGCCCTCATCTCGCCCGACTATCGCCCCTGACAGGTACGCTCTCCACCCGTCGCGCAGCCCTTGAACCATGAATGAACAAGCACTGCGCGACTGGATTCAACTGACGGCAACGCCCGGCCTGGGCAACACATCCGTTCGCCGCCTGCTGGCACAGTTTGGCCTTCCAGCACGGATTCTGGCGCAGCCCGCATCGGCGCTGCAATCCTGCATCTCCGCAAACCAGGCGCAAGCCCTGCTCCAGCCATCGGATGCCATCCGCAGTCTGCAAACAGCGACCTGCGCCTGGCTGTTTGCGGCGCCATCATCGTCGCTGCGGCGCCACATCATCACGTTGGGCGACCCGGACTACCCGGGCCGCCTGCTGGAAACCGCCGATCCTCCGGTGCTGCTCTACGCGCTGGGGCATGAACAATGGTTTGGCACAGAAGGTTTGCTCAAGGCCTGGCCGGACAAATCCCTGGCGATTGTTGGCAGCCGCACTCCCACTGCGCAGGGCAATGCCAACGCCCATGCTTTTTCTCACGCACTTGTTAGCCAAGGCGTGAGTGTGGTGTCCGGCTTGGCGCTGGGTATTGATACGGCTGCGCACCAAGGTGCTCTGGCTGCACCGCCTCTTGAAACCCCGACAACCATCGCCGTGATCGGCACAGGCATTGACCGCGTCTACCCCAAGCACAACCATGCATTGGCTCAGCAGGTTGCGGAGCGCGGACTGATCGTGAGCGAATACCACCTGGGCACGCCACCGCTGGCGCAGAATTTTCCCAAACGCAACCGCATCATCTCCGGCTTGGCACTGGGCACGCTGGTGGTCGAAGCCGCGCCAGAGTCCGGTTCGCTGGTAACCGCGCGCCTGGCCAACGAACAAGGGCGCGAAGTGTTCGCCATTCCTGGCTCCATCCACTCACCCCAAAGCAAGGGCTGCCATGCGTTGATTCGGCAAGGGGCCAAGCTGGTCGAAACAGTGGCCGACATTCTGGAGGAGTTGCCAGCGCTCCTCAAACCCAACCCAGGCAATCCGGCTTCTGACGCTCCAAAGCTCGGCACAGCCGCGCCCAACAACCAGCAGCCCGAAAGCAACCCATTGCTTGCAGCCCTGGGTTATGAACCAGCAGATCTGGATAGCCTGTCGGCCAGGACAGGCTGGGATGTCCCAACCTTGCAGATCCAGTTGCTGGATCTGGAGCTGCAAGGCCAGATAGCGCGCCTGCCAGGCGGCCTGTACCAGCGCCAGGCCAGCGGCTGACCCACCGACCGCACGACTGCGCTACTGCAACAGGCGCTCGGGGTTGGCTTCGATCTTGGCCAAGGCATCGCGGGCCGCGCGGGCGGTAATGCCTTCCGCATCGCGTGGTGCCAGCAAACCCGATTGCAGGTAATTGCCCATGCGGCGCAGCTGAAATAGAAAATACACGCCGCTCAGGGCCGCAAACAGCTGCAGCTGCCTGCGCTCGCTGTGCCAGACATATTGCACCTGCATGGGGCTGCCATTGTGGTCCAGCATGAACCAATGACCCAGCGCCAGGTGTTTGGCCCACTCCAGCACTTCTTTCTGCACTTCCGTTCCATTGTCGGCAATCACCTGGATCGCGCTGGTATCGATGCCCAGCATCAATTCGATGCTCTCTGCACTGAGTGGATATTCTTCTGTCACCACCTCATCCAGCGCATCTTCCAGATGGGCCAGGCGCTCAGCCATGGCATCGATGCGTTCTCGAGGAATCTCGTTGGTCTTGGCTAGAAACGCTCCGGCAACAATATCCATCAAGGCTTTGACCAACTCATCTTGCCGCTCGTTCAGAACACCCGCCAATGTCAAGCCCTGACGCAGAACAGTCTGCAACACGGGAAGCTGGCGGATGACCTTGGCCCGCTCTTCCTTGCTGGGCTTGGCAGAGGCAGACCACACCAGATCCAATGCGGCCTGCTTGAATTTTTTGGTGTTCTCATGCTCCACACCAAAGCGGATCGCCGACATGGCCAGAACATCAGACCATTGCTTGAACAGAAACTCGCGTATGTCGCCATCCACCGGCATATCCAGCAACATGTCGCGCAGTTGGATCGTGTACTGAATGGCGAGCGTTTCCTTCTGCTCTATCTGCTGCGCAAGGCTCACCAGTTCCTGGGCCTTGGGTGTGTGCTCGGTCAGATTCTTTTCGAGGAATTTCTGGAACTCCTTGAGCACCAGCTGGAACACGCGGCTACCCGTTTCGGGGTATTGCTCAATCACCTGCACAACGCGCTTGACTTCGGCCTCCAGAGCGGTTCCGCTGAGAGCCGACGCCTCAAACCCCAGCACGCAGGCGCCCATGCGATCAATCAACTGGCGAGCCGGGTGCTCCATGTCATTGAAAAATGCCGGTTCGGCCAGCGCCACACGCAATACCGGCACCTGCAACCGCGCAAACCAGATGCGAATGCCTGCAGGAATGCGATCCTCGTTCAAGATGCTTTGAAACATCAAGGCGATGATTTCAATAATCGCCTTTTCTTCATCAGACGTTGCAACGCTCTTGAGCGACGACGATTGCTGGCGAGCAGCCATGGCGACAGGCGCAATGACATGCGCGGCGCCATACTGGCTTGGGGCCGGACCGGTGTTGAACCAGGCCGACTCCATCAGCGTAGGTTGCGCAATCAGCGCCTGCTGCAACGCAGGGGAAATCAGTACAGCACCCTCGCCCTGGCCCGTGCTTGGGCCGGTACCGCCAGTACCGCCACCGCCACCACCCACCATGACTCGGCCCCCTGCCGGGCCCGCAAGCCCTCCCAGAAAGCCACGCAACTGGGCAAGCACCCCAGTCGCCTTCTGCCTTGCAGCAGCGATCGCGCCCATTCCCTGTCCGGCTGGCGCAAACGAAGGCACCATTGGCGCCACTCCGGTAGGCAGCCCTGCACCTGCGGCAGCCATGTTTGCCGAAACAGCTGCCACTTGCGGCCCCATGTTTCCTACCTGTGCACCGCCATTGCCAGCAGCTTCACCTTCCGTTCGCTTGATGCGGCTGTTTTTCAAATCCTCTTCGGTGGCTGCATTCTGTTCATCGTAATACTGCTGCACACCCGCGTAGCTCTTCACGCCCATCTCGGTGACGCGCTCCAGCAGTTCGGGGCGCAGCATATCGAGCGTGGAGCGGTCCAAGCCAGCACTCTCCCAGGCCTCCACCAATTTCAGGCACCAGGTCTCGGGCCGCAGAATGTCGCTTGCCCCCAGCTCCTCACCCTCCAGAAACTGGGTGATCCTGCGAACGCTGTCAAAGGCCGGTGCTACGGCTTCCAATACCTGGGCAGACAGGCGCGAGGCAAAAATCTTGCCATTCATGGCCTCATCGCTGACCAGCTCCAGCATCAGGCTAGAGGAGGAGGAAGGCACATCCTGGGCCTCTCCAGTCAGCAAGCTTTGTCGAAAGAGCTTGGTGGCCCCCTCTATCCAGGCTTGTTCATGCCGTTCCAGCTTTGCCAACGCGTCACTCAATGCCACATGGGTGCGCCCGGATTCGGCCAGCGGCTTGGCCAGGGTTGCGGCCAGTTGTTTTCTCAGCTGCAGAACCACCGCCGGCAGCCCGGCACATAGCCCCCCCACAAATCGCAATCGCGCCTGCCGGGCCAATTTGATTTGCCAGATGCGTTGATGCGATGGAGCGACAGCCACAGGATTCCCGATGCGTTAATGTTATTGCGACCCGCGCAACTCAGTCCCAAGCAAAACGCCTGCCTGTTGGAAATGCATTTTGCTCGACTGGTCTGTGCAAGCCTAAGTTGTCACACCGTGGCGCCAGCATTGGGATCGTTGGGGTCATGCTCTTTCTTGGTCTGCTTGACCAAGTCTTCCCGCTTGACACCTAACCACATCGCAATGGCTGCTGCCACAAAAACCGATGAGTAAATACCAAAGAGGATACCGATAGTCAGAGCTAATGCAAAGTAATGCAGGCTCGGGCCACCAAAAAAGAACATCGAAAGCACCATGGCTTCGGTTGAAGCGTGGGTAATGATGGTACGGCTCATGGTGGAGGTGATGGCGTGGTCAATCACCTCATGCGTATCGAGTTTGCGGAACTTGCGGAAAGCTTCACGGATCCGGTCAAAAATCACCACCGACTCATTGACCGAGTAGCCCAGCACCGCCAGCACACCTGCCAGTACCGATAGCGAAAACTCCCACTGGAAGAACGCAAAGAAGCCCAGGATGATCACCACGTCGTGCAAGTTGGCGATGACAGCCGCAACGCCAAACTTCCACTCGAACCGGATCGCCAGATAGATCACGATCCCCAGAATCACCATGCCCAGCGCCATCAGGCCGCCGTGCACCAGCTCTTCCCCTACGGAGGGGCCAACGAATTCGCTGCGCTGCAAGGTCACGCTGGAATCAGCTTGTTTGAGTGCCGCCATGACCTTTTCGCCCTGTTGCGCCGAAGTCACGCCCTTTTCAATGGGCAAGCGAATCATCACCCGGTCAGCACTGCCAACGTTCTGCACCAGCACATCCTGGTAACCCAGGGCACCGACCTGCTCGCGGATCTTGCCCACATCTGCAGGCTGCTGGTAGGCCACCTGCATGACTGTACCGCCGGTGAACTCCACCGACAGGTGCAGACCGCGCGTGGTCAGGAAGAACACCGCCAGAACAAAGGTGATGACGGAAATCGCGTTGAGCACCAACGCGTATTTCATGAATGGGATGTCTTTTCTAATACGGAAGAATTCCATTTTCTTCCTCCTTATCGCTTCATCGAGGCCACGGAACGGTGGTCCTCACCTTCGGGCTTCCACACCTGACCAATCGACACGCTCTTGAGTTTCTTGCGCGAGCCGTACCAGAGATTGACGAGGCCGCGCGAGAAGAACACTGCAGAGAACATGCTGGTCAGGATACCGATGCAGTGCACCACGGCAAAACCGCGCACCGGGCCGGAGCCGAACGCCAAGAGCGCCAGGCCCACGATCAAGGTCGTCACGTTCGAGTCCAAAATGGTGTGCCATGCGTGCTCGTAACCCGCGTGGATGGCCGATTGCGGCGAAGCACCTGCACGCAACTCCTCTCGCACGCGTTCGTTGATCAGCACGTTCGAGTCAATGGCCACGCCAATGGCCAAGGCCATGGCGGCGATACCCGGCAGGGTGAGCGTCGCCTGCAGCATCGACAGGATTGCCATCAGCAGCAGCAGATTCACCACCAGTGCAATGCTGGAGATCACGCCAAACACCATGTAGTACAGGCACATGAAGATGGCGATGGCCACAAAACCACCCACCACGCTCTTGATACCGGCTTCGACGTTTTCCTTGCCCATGCTCGGACCGATGGTGTATTCCTCGATGATTTCCATGGGCGCTGCCAGCGAGCCGGCACGCAGCAGCAGCGACGTGTCGCTGGCTTCCTTGGTTGTCATCCGGCCCGAGATCTGCACGCGGCCACCACTGATTTCGGAGCGGATCACCGGGGCGGTCACTACCTGGCCCTTGCCCTTTTCAAACAGCAGGATGGCCATGCGCTTGCCGATGTTCTCGTGGGTCACATCCTTGAAGATCGTTGCCCCCTTGCCGTCCAGCGTCAGATTCACCGTCGCCTCATGCGTCTGGCTGTCAAAGCCGGGCTGGGCGTCATTCAGGTTTTCACCCGTCAGGATGACCTGCTTTTTCACCACAATCGGCTGGCCGTTGGGGTCGTTGTATTTTTCGGAGCCAAATGGCACGGGGCCCGAGCCCATTTCGGCCGAGCGCGCTTCGGAGCTCTCGTCCACCATGCGCACTTCCAAGGTCGCCGTGCGGCCCAGAATGTCCTTGGCCTGCGCAGGGTCCTGCACGCCGGGCAACTGCACCACGATACGGTCTGCACCCTGCTGCTGGATCACTGGCTCGGCAACACCGAGTTCGTTGATACGGTTGTGCAGGGTGGTGATGTTCTGTTTGAGCGCCTGCTCCTGCACGCTGCGCAGCGATTCGGGCTTGATGTTTGCGCGCACCGTGTAGGTACCGCCAGCATTGTTCACACTGGCCTGCAGGTCGGGCATGGTGTCAGCAATCAGGTTGCGCACCGTGGTCGCAGTCGCCTCGTCTTGCAGGCGCACTTCCAGCGACTGGCCTTCGCGGTTCACGCCGCCATGACGAATCTTCTTGTCGCGCAGTGCCAGACGAACGTCGCTGGTCAGGGTCTCGATCCGCTTGGTAACGGCTGCCTGCATATCCACCTGCAAGGTGAAGTGCACACCACCACGCAAATCCAGGCCCAGGTACATGGGCTTGGCATGCAGCGCCGTCAGCCACGCGGGCGAGCGCGAAATCAGGTTCAGCGCCACCACATAGGCGGGGTCGGAGGCATCGGGGATCAGCGCCTTTTCCAGCACGCCCTTGGCCTTGAGCTGCTCGTCTTCCTTGTCAAAGCGGGCGCGGATCGATCCGCCATCCAGCACAATCGACAGCGGCTTCACATCTGCATCAGCCAGCAGCGACTCCACGCGCTTCTCAAGCGCCGCATCCACGGGCACCGTGGCCTTGACCGAGGCGACCTGCACGGCAGGCGCCTCACCAAAAAAGTTCGGCAGGGTATAAATAATCCCCACCAGAAGCGCGATCACAATGATCGCGTACTTCCAGACCGGATAACGGTTCATGATCGCGCTTTAACCTTACACAAAATACAAGGCGCAGCCATGCTGCGCCACATCTGTTTTCTCGGAGATTACTTCAGGGTCCCTTTGGGCAGCACCTGTACAACGGCGCTGCGCTGCAATTGCACCACCACGCCTTCGGCCAGTTCCAGTTGCACGAACTGCTCGTTCAGGCCCGCCACGCGACCGACCAAGCCCCCAGAGCTGACGATTTCGTCGCCCTTGGCCAGCGCATCAATCATGGAGCGATGCTCTTTCTGGCGCTTCATCTGAGGACGGATCATCAGGAAATAGAGCACCACGAACATCAGCACCAAAGGCAGCATGCTGGTGAGGGTCGAGGTCATGCCACCCGAAGCAGCGGCAGCCGGGGCAGTCTGGGCAAAAGCGGAAGAGATAAACAAATGAAGCTCCAAACGTAGATGCAGGCGCCAGTCTCGGCGACCCAAAGATAGGCATTGTATGCGTGCGCTTTCCTCGCGGTGATGGCAATACCTGCACCTGGGGCGGTTTTTCCTCTGTTTTTCATGGAATTAAGCAGGTTTTGTGCCACCCCGCTATTCAATGGCGGCCAATAGCGGTAAGGCACCCAGCGCCTCCCTCCCCTGCAGGCAGCGGGCAGCCATTCATGGAGGGTGACAAATTTGTCACCGCATCAGCAGTCCCCACGCGACGAAAAAGGCTGCCAGAGGCAGCCTTTCATCACACGCGCTCGCGGCATCAGACCTGGGCCGGCTGCCGGGCATCGCTGCCAGCCCCCTGGCCCACTTCCGCCGGATTGCGCCAGCGCTGCAGCAATTGCTGCCACTTGGCGCGGGCAGCCACCAGATGGCGCTCCTTCACATGGCCGTAGCCGCGGATGTCTTCGGGGATGCTGGCAATCTCTACCGCCAGCGCCAGGTTCTGGGCATGGAGGCCACGCAGCAGTTCCTCCACACAGTCGCGGTACTCCTGGATCAGGGCCCGCTCCATGTGGCGCTCCTCAGTGCGGCCAAAAATATCCAGCGCGCCGCCACGCAGGCCCTTGAGCCCAGCCAGCACGCCAAAGGCCTTGCGCATCCAGGGGCCGTAGGCTTTTTTGACCAGTTCGCCCTTGTCGTTCTTCGCTGCCGTCAGCGGAGGCGCCAGATGGTGCACGATCTTGTAGTCGCCTTCAAACATGCTGGCGATCTTGTCGGTGAATTCCTGGCTGGTATGCAGGCGCGCCACCTCGTACTCATCCTTGTATGCCATCAGCTTGAACAGGTAACGCGCTACGGCCTGCGACAGGCGGGTGCCGGTGCCCAATTGCGCCTCGGCGGCATGCACCTTGTTGACGAACGCCTGGTAATCGGCAGCGTAGGCGGCATCCTGGTAATCGGTCAGGAAGGCCACGCGCTTGGTCACCAGCTCTTCCAGCGAAGGTTTCTTGACCAGCTGGATCACCTGCTGCGCAGCAAACATGGATTGCACTTGCGACAGATGGACAGCACACTGGCGCCCCCATTCGAATGCCGCCTTGTTGTTGTCCACCTGCACGCCGTTCAGCTCCATGGCGCGCATCAGCGCAGCGTGCGACAGCGGCACGCGGCCCTTTTGCCAGGCGTAGCCCAGGATCAGCGGGTTGGTGTAGATGCTGTCGCCCAGCGCCTGGGTAGCGATGTGCTCGGCATCGAACATGCCCACGCCGTCCTGCCCCACAGCCGCCAGAATGGCCGCCTCGCAGCTCGCCTCGGGGAACTGCCAGTTCGGGTTGTGCACGAATGCCGCCGTTGGCGTGTTGTGGGTGTTGAGCGCCACAAAGGTACGGTCTTGCTGCATGGCAGCCAGGGTGGTCTTGGTGGCGGCCACGATCGGGTCGCAGCCGATGATCAGGTCGGCCTTGGCCGTGTCCACCTTGGTGGTGTAGATGGCATCCGGCGAATTGGCGATCTGGATGTGGCTCCAGGTGGAGCCGCCCTTCTGGGCCAGGCCTGCCGCATCCTGCGTGACCACGCCCTTGCCTTCCAGGTGCGCAGCCATGCCCAGGAGCGATCCGATCGTGATCACCCCCGTGCCACCCACACCCGCCACCACAATGCCCCAGGCCTGCGTGGCGTTGGGCAGCAGTGGCTCGGCCAGGGGCGGGAGCTTGCTCAGGTCACCCTTCTGCTCTTTCTTGGCTTTTTTCAGCTTGCCGCCTTCGATGGTGACAAAGCTGGGGCAAAAACCGTTGACGCAGGAGAAATCCTTGTTGCAGGTGCTCTGGTTGATCTTGCGCTTGCGGCCGAAGTCGGTTTCGACCGGCTCCACCGACAGGCAGTTCGACTTGGTCGAGCAGTCGCCGCAGCCTTCGCACACCGCTTCGTTGATGACGACGGTCTTGTCCGGCGTGGCCATGGTGCCGCGTTTGCGGCGACGGCGCTTTTCGGTGGCGCAGGTCTGGTCGTAGATGATGGCGGTGGTGCCCGCAATCTCACGGAACTCGCGCTGAATGCGGTCCAGCTCGTCGCGGTGGTGCACGGTGACGCCTTCGCCCAGCTTGACGCCATCGTACTTTTGCGGCTCGTCGGTCACGATCACCAGCTTCTTGACGCCCTCGGACAACAGGCTGGTCATGATCTGCAGCACCGAATGGCCTTCGGGGCGCTCGCCCACGCGCTGGCCGCCGGTCATCGCCACGGCGTCGTTGTACAGCACCTTGTAAGTGATGTTCACCCCCGATGCAATGCTCTGGCGGATGGCAAGCAGCCCGCTATGGAAGTAAGTACCGTCGCCCAGGTTCGAGAAGATGTGCTTGTCGGTGGTGAATGGCGCCTGACCGACCCAGGTAACGCCTTCTCCGCCCATTTGCGTGAAGGTGCTGGTGTTGCGGTCAGGCATCCAGTTGACCATGTAGTGGCAGCCAATGCCGGCCACGGCGCGGCTGCCTTCGGGCACCCGGGTGCTGGTGTTGTGCGGGCAGCCGCTGCAGAACCAGGGCAGGCGGTCGCCACTGTCCTGCTTGAGCTCAATCAAGCCTTTTTCACGTGCGGCAATGATTTCCAGGCGCGCATCCATGCGGCGCACGATGTCATCGGGCACGCCCAGCTTCTTGAGGCGCTTGGCGACGGCCTGCGCAATGATGGCGGGCGTCAGATCGGCCTTGGGGCGCAGCAGCCAGTGGGCGCTGGGGTTGGGCACCGACCATTCGCCGCCAGAGTTGTCGCCGTCGGTTTCGTCGAACTTGCCCAGCACGTTCGGGCGCACGTCGGAGCGCCAGTTGTACAGCTCTTCCTTCAGCTGGTACTCGATGACCTGGCGCTTTTCTTCCACCACCAGGATTTCCTGCAGACCCATGGCAAAGTCGCGCGTGATCGATGCCTCCAGCGGCCAGACCACATTCACCTTGTGCAGACGAATGCCCAGCTGGCGGCAGGTGTCGTCATCCAGGCCCAGATCAACCAACGCCTGGCGCGTGTCGTTGAACGCCTTGCCGCTGGCGATGATGCCAAAGCGGTCCTGCCTGGTTTCGATCACGTTGTAGTTGAGCTTGTTGGCGCGGATATACGCCAGCGCTGCATACCACTTGTAGTCCATCAGGCGCGCCTCCTGCTCCAGTGGCGCATCGGGCCAGCGGATGTGCAGGCCGCCGGGCGGCATCACAAAATCGTCGGGCGTGATGATGTTCACGCGGTCTGGGTCGACCAAAATGCTGGACGAGGATTCGACGATCTCCTGGATCGTCTTCATACCCGACCAGACACCGGCAAAGCGGCTGAGCGCAAATGCGTGCAGCCCCATGTCCAGAATGTCCTGCACGCTGGAGGGAAAGAACACCGGCGAGCCCACGGCCTTGAAGATGTGGTCGCTTTGGTGCGCAGCGGTGGATGATTTGCTGATGTGGTCGTCTCCGGCCAGCGCAATCACGCCACCGTGCTTGGCCGTGCCGGCCATGTTGGCATGCTTGAACACGTCCACACTGCGATCCACACCCGGGCCCTTGCCGTACCAGATGCCAAACACGCCATCGAACTTCTTGCTCTGTGGGTACAGATCCAGCTGCTGCGTGCCCCAGACGGCGGTGGCGCCCAGCTCTTCATTCACGCCGGGTTGAAACTCGATGTGGTTCTCTTTCAAGTACTTCTTGGCGGCCCACAGCGCTTGGTCGTAACCGCCCAGGGGCGAGCCACGGTAGCCGCTGATGAAACCTGCCGTGTTCAGGCCCTGCAGTGCATCGCGCTGGCGCTGCAGCATGGGCAGGCGCACCAGAGCCTGCACACCGCTCATGAAGGCGCGGCCATGATCCAACGCGTATTTGTCGTCGAGCGAGACGGTTTCCAGCGCCTTACGGATGTGTTCTGGTAGTGAAGCGTTCATCACACACCTCCTTGGCAAACAAGCTCGTCGCCAAATACGCCACGTGCGGCTACGCCGCCCGCTGCGTTTTTGTGTTGCAACCCGCGTTGCAGGTTGTCATCGAGCGTTACGCTTTCCAGCGCCTTGCGGATGTGTTCTGGTAGTGAGGCATTCATCGTCTTGTCTCCTGTGGAGATCTCCTGATATCGGCTTGTGGCTCTTCAGGTTTTTGTGGGGGTGTAGATGGGGCCGGCACCAAGGCCGGCGGGTGCGGCAAAACACCACACCTTTCTCCGCTGCAGTGTACGGGCAAGCGCGTGGATAAAGTATTCTTTTTCTTGCCGGGGCTTCCCTAGTTTTTGAAAGAATCTTGCTCTAAACTAACCACAAATGAATCAACTTGACAAATTTGACTGGGCGATATTGCAAGAATTGCAAAATGACGCCCGCCTTACCAACGCTGAGCTGGCCCAGCGCGTAGGCCTGTCGGCCGCGCCCTGCTGGCGCCGCGTGCGAGCGCTGGAGGAAGCTGGCTACATCACCGGCTACCACGCCACGCTCGATCGCCACAAGCTCGGCCTGGGCGTGCTGGCCTTTGTACGGGTGGATGCGGCGCAGAACACGGCCGACATCACCGAGCGCATGGAAGAGTCGATCCGCCTGCTGCCCGAGGTAACGACCTGCCACTACATCAGCGGCGCGGGCACGTTCGAACTGCAGGTGGTGGCCAAGGATCTGGAGAGCTTTTCCGGTTTCGTGCGCAATGTGCTGCTGCGGCTCCCCAACGTCAAGGACGTGCACACCACCTTCTCTTTGGGAGAAGTGAAGGCCAGCAGTGCGCTACCATTACCTGTTACACCTACTAACAAGACGCTTCCTCCCCACAAGCCGGTGCGATGACTCGGTCCGGCATGGGCGAGACAAGGTCTGTCCACAGGCATCGCCATGCAAGAAAAAGCCGAGCTCTTCACATCCATCAAGCGCCATACGCTATCTTTTTTGATGATTCTTGCCAGTAGCTCCGCGCTCGCCAGCGCGCACGCTGGCTCCATCTACCAGTGCAAGCAATCCGATGGCAAAGTGGCCTTCCAGGAAACGCCTTGCGCCGCCAGCGCGACCCAGACGCAAATCAACCAGCACCACCGGCCCGATGCCGCAGCTCCCAAGGCGGCCCAACCGGGCGCCCAACCCGCTGCTGCCACCGCAACCAAGGAGGAGCCCGCCGCCAACCTATGCGTACAGGCGGGCCGTACCGTCTATGCGCGGTTGCAACAAACGCACCCGCAAGCGGCTTTCACTGCCTGCAAAAAAGAGCTAGCCGAACTCGCCACCCACATGGAATGCATGCAGGCCTGCATGGACACCTGGGTGGCGGCGTACAAAAAACACCAGGCTTCGCAATAAGGCCCTTCACCCCATCAGCCGGCCAGATTCAAGAGAGCATCTATCGAAATAGCCGGTAGCGCTCAAGGAGTGAGCACCAAAAGCTATTTATTCAGTAGCATTTCAGCGCTTGGCCAGATGGCGGGGCCACAGCACCCACAGACGTAGCGGCTGCTTGACGCGGCCCGCGAAATCACCCGCCTCGTGGCCCCAGCCCGCAAAGTAATCTGCGCGCACCGCCCCCAAAATGGCGCTGCCCGTGTCCTGCGCCATCACCAGCCGGTTGAGCTGCACGGTCGGCCCGGTGGAAGACAGCCACACCGGTGTGCCGTAGGGAATGCTGGCGCGATCCACCGCAATGGAGCGGCCCGGCGTCAGCGGCACGCCCTGCGCGCCATTGGGGCCGAATTCGGCGTCCAGCGCAGACAGCGGCTCTTCCTTGAAGAACACATAGCGCGGATTGCTCCACAGCAGCTCGTTGATGCGCGCGGGGTTGGCGGCGATCCAGGCCTTGATGCCCGGCCAGGTGGCGTCGCGCACCAGGCCCTGGTCCAGCAACCATTTGCCAATGCTCTTGTAGGGATGGTCATTGGTGGCTGCATAGGCCACACGGATCATGCGCACCGAGCCATCGGCCTCCTGCACCCGTACCCGGCCCGATCCCTGGATATGCAGCACCATTGCGTCCACCGGGTCGCTCACCCAGGCGATCACCTTGTCCTGCAGCTCGGCCTGGGCCTGCGGCAGGGTATCGATCTGCTGGCGGCTGTACCAGGGCTTGCGCGCCCCCAGGCTGGCAGGCGCCTTGTACAGCGGGATGGAGTAGCCATTGCCCGGCTGGCGCGCGCCATCAAGCATGGGCTCGAAATAGCTGGTCAGCATGCCGTCCGGGTTGCCATCGAGCGACTCGACCCGGTAGGGCTGAAAGCGCGCCACCATCCATTCGCGCTGCTCCTGCGTGGTGGCCATGCTCATGCGCCGCACTTCCGAGCAGAACTGGGCAAACGGTGCCGGAGGGCGACCGCAGCTCTTGATCCAGGCGTTCCAGGCATCGGCCAGGTTGTCCTGCTCCAGCCCCGGCACGGATGACCAGTGCACCGGCACCCAGCGGCTTTTTGCCTGCTGGATGGGCGCAGGCAAAGGCTCGTTGGCATCGGGCGGCGGCACCTCGATGCTGCCAGAAACTGGTGGCCGGGAGGTCGGCTCCTCCAGAGGGACTTGGGTGGAGCAGGCAGACAGAATTCCTACAATGGCAACCATCCACAGCGTACGTAAGGAACGAGAACCCATGGGATTGATATTGCTGGAGGCGCTATTGGCGTTGGTCATACTGGTGGCGATCGTCTGGTGGACGATGTTTGCCGGTCGCAAAAAAGGGGAAATCGTACGCAAAGATGAGCAGCCTCCGCGCAAGTAGGCTTTGGCAGATACCCGCCATCCGTAGGACAGTGCCGCTCGTTACCGTCGTTTTTACCATTTTTAAGCTTTGTAGCTGGCATTTGCATGCTGGTGCGCTCACAATTTGGCTCCAAGGTGCAGGCCCGCTGGAGGCCGCGCCCAACTTGATAAGGAGTTCCACAATGAGCAAAAAAATCCTGGTTCCTGTCATTGCCAGCCTGGCGATTCTGAGTGGCTGCGCCAATATGTCGGACACCCAGCGCACCACCGCAACCGGTGCTGGCGTCGGTGCCCTGGGCGGTGCCGCCATTGGCGCCATCGCTGGCGGCCACGCAGGCAAGGGCGCCGTGATTGGCGCGGGTGTGGGGGCCTTGGGCAGCTACATCTGGTCGCAGCACATGGAAAAGCAAAAGCGCGAGATGGAGCAGGCCACGCAGGGCACCGGCGTGACCGTGACACAGACGCAGGACAACCAGCTCAAGCTCGATATCCCGAGTGATATCTCGTTCCAGACCAATCGCTCTGACATCCAGGGCAACTTCGCCCCCATCCTGGATCGCTTTGCCGAAGGCCTGCGCAACAACCAGAACGCCCAGGTGCGCATCATCGGCCATACCGACAGCACCGGCAACGATGGCATCAACGACCCGCTGTCGCTCGCCCGCGCTGAAAGCACGCGCAACTACCTGACCTCGCGCGGCGTCAACGGCGGCCGTATTCAGGTGCAAGGCATGGGCTCGCGCCAGCCGATTGCGACCAACGACACCGCCGAAGGCCGTGCACGCAACCGCCGCGTCGAAATCTTTGTGGGCGAAGTGCAGCAATAACCGCTGGCCGCCGCTGTTGCTGCAGCCGCAGCACATGCCTACCTTCCACCCAGGAGCGCCAAAGGCGCTCCTTTTTTGATGCCTGCACCGCCAGCGGTGCCCTGCGTTCAGGTCAATTCGCGCAACAGGTTGGCCAGCTCCACCGCTGACTTGACCATCATCTTGTCGAACACGCGGGCCCGGTGCACTTCAACCGTGCGCACACTGATGGCCAACTCGTCGGCGATCAGCTTGTTGGGCAGACCGTCAATCACCAGGCGCATGACGGCCTGCTCACGGTCGGTGAGATCGGCCACGCGCTCGCGTACCTGCTGCTGCCCGCGCAGCGCTTCCAGGTGCGCGGCAGATGCGTGCAAGGCGTGCTCCACGCGGTCCACCAAGGCGTTGTCGGAAAACGGTTTTTCGCAGAAATCAAAGGCACCGCGCTTGACGGTGGCCACCGCAGTGGGCACATCGGCATGGCCGGTGAGAAAGATCACCGGCATCGCAGCAACCGCGCCCTGCTCCACCAACCGGTCAAACAGGGCCAGCCCACTCATGCCGGGCATACGCACATCCAGCAGCACACAGGCCGGGTCCTTCTGCACCGGGCGCGCCTGCAGCATGGCTTCAAACGCCTCGGCCGACGCAAATCCCTCACTGAGCAGACGGCGCGAGCGCAGCAACCAGGCAAGCGCTTCGCGCACTTCGGCGTCATCATCAACGATATATACGGTGGCGTTCACAAGCGGTTGCATCGTCTCTCAATCATTGCGCCAGGTCGGCAAGGTAAAGCTGAATATCGTGCCCTGCGGGCTGTTGTCATGGTGAACCAGGTGGCTGCCGTGCTGCTCCACCACCGTGCGGCACAGCGAAAGGCCCAGGCCCATGCCCTCGTCCTTGGTGGTGAAGAACGGCGTGTACAGCTGCTGCGCCACTTCGCCGGAAATTCCTACACCCCAGTCCGTCACGGCAAACTCCACCCAGGTGCGGCCAGCGGCATCGCCCTGTGTGCTTGCAAGGCGCACATCCATGCGCAAAAGCCGCAGCTCGCATCCTGAAAAATCCATGGCCTGCATGCCATTGCGGCTGAGGTTGAGCAGCACCTGCTCGACCATGGTGCGGTCGCAATACACGGCAGGGACATTCGGTGCCAGCACGGCCACCACTTCCACCTGCAGTTTACGCCCCTGCAGGCGCACCAGCGGCAGCACGGCATCGAGCAGCTCCTGCGGAGGCACCAGCTCGCGCGCCTGCCCGCGGCGGCGCACAAAATCGTGCACGCTCTTGATCACGCGGCCCGCGCGTTCGGCCTGAAAGGCCATGCGCTGCACCGCCATGCGCACATCGGGCAGATGCGCCTGCAACTCCTGGGCAGGCACATCGTCGGGCAGCAGATTGAGCGTGCCGGTGGCGTAGCTGGATATGGCAGCCAGCGGCTGGTTCAACTCGTGGCTCAAAAGCGACGCCATCTCGCCCACCGTGGCCAGCCGCGCCGTAGCCTGCAGCCGCTCCTGCGACGCCCGCGAGAGCTCCTCCACCCGGCGCTGCTCGCTCATGTCGACAAAAGCGCTCATCCAGCCAGTATGCAGGCCTGCGGCATTGATCAGCGGCGCCTCGAAAATGAGCACGGGAAAGCGCACACCGTCCTTGCGCATGAAGGTCGATTCATAGCCCTCGCGCGCAGGCGGCAACTGGCCCGAGAGGCGAATGCGCTGGCGCCGCGCATACTCCGGCGCCAGCTCGGGCGGCCAATACGGCGTGGAGCGGCTGGGGTCCAGAATCTCCTCTGCCGTAAAGCCCACCATTTCGCAAAAAGCCGGGTTCACATAGGTGGTCTTGCCCTGCAGGTCGCGCGCGCGCAGCCCGGTAACGAGCGAGTCCTCCATCGCCTTGCGAAAGGCGAGCGCATCGCCCAGATCGCGCTCGGCCTTGAGGCGCCTGCGGTTGTCGCGTACCAGCACCACCAGCACGGTCACGAGTGCGATCGACATGCCCGTCACCAGCGCCGTCAGCACATTGGGAAAGACATTGGCCGCCGCATGCCAGCTGTCGATGCGCAGCATCAGCGTGGCGCCCGGCAGATCCAGCAGCTGCGTGGCGGTGAACACACGCGTACCGCGCCGGGGCGTGCTCACGATCGCCAGGCGCGTGCCATCGGGCTCGGTGAACGACAGCTCGTGGTTGCGGCGGAAATTCTCGCTCACCAGATCGGTCAGCACGTTCTGCAGAATGTAGGTCACCACCACAAAACCGTGCAGACGCTCGCCGGTCTGCACCGGGGTGCACAGCTCCAGCAGCTCCAGCCCGGTGCCGTTGCCCTGCGACAGAAAATAGCTGCCCGCATACGAAGCGCTGCCCGAGCGCTGCGCACGCATGCAGGCGGTGTTGCTCTCCGTGTTGGCGCCGGTGCGGTCGATGCTGGACCACTGCAGATTCAGGTAAGGTGACTCCTCGCTCGCTTCGATCTGCATCTGCGGATTGCGCCATTCGATATGCGCCAGATCGCGGTGGTTGCGCAGCATGTCGGCAGCCGTCAGCTGCCAGGCCATCACGTCGCTGTCATAGCGCGGCATGGTGCGCAGGCGGTTGATATTGCTGTTGAACGTGGTGCGGATGTCGGCCACCGCATCGGCCGCTTCGCGGTCCAGCCGCTGCTGCACTTCGGACACCTCGTAGCGCCCGGCCAGCCACACCTGCATCACCAGCATACCGGCCACCAGCAGCACCAGCAGCAGCCACAGCGACCAGCGCCGCCAGCTGTAGTGCCAGCGCTGGGCAGTCCAGCGCGCCCAAACGGTCATCAACATACGCGGTGCTGCAGGGCAGGTAGCTGGGCACGCCACTGCTGCTGCGCTGCCCAGTCCAGATCGGCCAGCACCACGCCAGCCTCGCTCGCCTGCATGGCCATCACCTCGCCCCAGGGGTTGATGGCCATGCTGTGCCCCCAGGTGCGGCGACCGTTGTCATGCGTGCCGCCCTGCGCGGCCGCCAGCACATAGCTCAGGTTCTCGACCGCCCGGGCCCGCAGCAGCAGCTCCCAGTGCGCCTGGCCCGTGGTGTAGGTGAAGGCGCTGGGCACCAGCAGCAGTTGCGCTCCCGCCTGGGCATGCAGGCGGTACAGCTCCGGAAATCGCAAGTCATAGCACACCGACAGGCCAACGCGCCAGATCTGGCCGTCCCGGCTTGCCAGGTCAAAGAACACCGGCTCGCGCCCCGGGGCGATGACGCGGTGCTCGTCATACGCCTCGTTGGCGTTGGAGTAGCAGAACAGGTGCATCTTGTCGTAGCGCGCCACCCGCTCGCCCAGCGGGTTGAACACCAGGCTGCTGTTGAACACATGCTGCGCATCCGGCCCCTGCAACGGGAGCGTGCCTCCCACGATCCATACACCCAACTCGCGCGCGCTGTCCGCCAGAAACTGCTGCATGGGGCCGTGGCCCAGGGGCTCGGCCAGCGCCAGCTTGTCCGTATCCTTGTGCCCCATCAGGCAGAAATACTCGGGCAGAACAGCCAATTCGGCCCCGGCGCGCGCTGCCTGCTGCAGAAGCGCCCAGGCCTGGTCGCGGTTGGCATCCCAGCGGGTGCTGGTCACCATCTGAAGGGCGGCAACTTTCATGGCGGCAAAGTGTCCTGGCAAGGTTCAAACAAATCTGCGGAATGCCTTGATTATCCGCGCGACCACTCAGGAGCGGGAGATGGGGCAGATTCTCAATGCGAAGGCTCGGCCGTCTGCTTGTCCGCTGCAGCGGCACGCTGAATGCGCCGCACCTCCGGGTCTGCCCATGAGCCCGAGACCTCGAACTGCTGCGTCACCGCCTGCGTGATCTGCCCCTTGAACAGAGCCTGCGCCAGAAAGCTGCCGATGCCGATGATGGGGTTGATGGCCGTCGTCACCAGCGACAAGGTGGTGGTATTGAGCTCGGGTATCACCACCACATGCAGGTTTTGGGTTTCATCGCGCAGATTGGCCTTGCCTTCCAGCAGCACGGCCGCCGTAACCCCCTTCATCTGCAGGTTGGTGGTGGATGCCAGGCCATCATGGATGTCCACATCGCCACGCACAAAATCAAAACCGAACCCGGCGCTGAAGATGTCCTTGAAATCGAGGGTCAGACGGCGCGGCAGGGCCTGCAGATTCAGTACGCCCAGCAGCTTGGCGATGCCTGGCTCCACCTTCAGGAACTGGCCCTGGCCAACATCCACATGCAGCTTGCCATCCATGCTGTTGTAATCGGGGCTGAGCGGGCTGCCTGTCCACGCAATGCGCCCTTGCAGAACGCCCTTGCCCCGGCTGACTACACCCGGCATGCCCAGACGCCGCAGCAGATCGCCCGTGTCCTTCAAATCGATCCGCATGTCGAGCTGCGTGCGGCGTGCGCCCTGCGCCGCCGGCCCGACGGCCCCCGCTTGGACGCTCCCCCAGTCTCCGCTGGCCTGCAGACTGGCGGCGTCGTTGCTCAGCACCATCTGCTGCAGGTGCCACCACGATTGCGTGCCCTGGCTGCGGTTGCTGGCCCGCAGCTCCAGCCGACCGACAGAGTGGCCGTGCCAGCGCAGATCATCGACCACGATGTCAAGCGCCGGCAGGCGCCGCGGCTGCTCATGGCTGTCTTCCTCTGCGGCTGGCGCCTTGCTGTCATCACTGCTTTTCTTGTCCACCCGCAATTGCGACAGGCGCGCGCGCACGGTGCCGGGGCCGCCCTTCTCCTGCACATAGTCCAACTGACCGTCGAGCAGGCTGGAGCGCACTTCGCTGCTCCAGCGATCTCCGCTGCGGGAGCCGCGCACCTGCAGCTGCTGCACCTCAATGCCCCGCACCTGCAGCGCACCCACACGAACATCCCAGTGGTCAGGCAGGTAGTTGGTGACCAGGTCGTTATTGCTGCCCTCGCTGCGTGTCGAGACCTGGGCCGCCCCCGTGCCCAGGCGCTGCAGCGCGGTCTGCCAGGCCTGCACATCCAGCTGGGGCAGCTCGATTTCAGTTGCCACGCCCTTGGCAGGCAGGGCCAGGGCCCCCGCTCCCAGGCGAATGGCGCCGCTCACCACCTTGGCCGGTGCCGCCGCATCCGCTCCCCATTCGCGCACATAGCGCACCTGCGCCCGGCCGGCCAGATCAAAATCAATGGTTTCGCGCACAGGGCTCTGCCCGGCAGGGCCTGCGCTTTCCGGTACCGTGGATGCAAAATGCATGGGCCAGCTCTCAGCCGGGGCTTTTTGCAGCGGCGGCGGCAGGTTCAGCGCCATACCTTGCAGATCACTGCGCACA
The DNA here is from genome assembly GCF_014207855.1 of Comamonas odontotermitis. GTDB lineage: Bacteria > Pseudomonadota > Gammaproteobacteria > Burkholderiales > Burkholderiaceae_C > Comamonas > Comamonas odontotermitis_A. The sequence goes on from NZ_JACHKZ010000001.1 coordinate 259,034, forward strand.
TCCACCAGCGGAATGCCACGCGCCATGCTGATGCGCAGCTGGTAAGCGGCCTGCCCTTGCGCAAGCCGGGCCAGCTGCACGGCGGGCCCCAGCTCCTTCGCCTGCAGCAAGCCTTCCGTGGTGGCGATGCCGCTGGCGCGCACATCCACTGCCGGGCCGTGGTCGGCGCCCGCAGGGAGTTTGCTCAGGTCCATGCCGCCCGCAAACTGCACCGCGCCGCCCAGCGCCTGGCCCTTCAAATCCTGCAACGCAAAACCGTGTTCGGAGAATTGCACCGCACCGCTGACCTGCTGCACCTCGGGCGCATCGCTGTGGAACTGGATGCGGTTGCCCGCCAGCAACACTTTGCCATCCACCTTGGCCTTTTCCATATGGTGCACCGGCAGATCGAGCTTGAGCTGCAACTGCGCGTCGCCGTCGGCCTGCGTCTGCGCCAGCGCGCCATCGGTGAGCGCATCGATGTGCGATTTGCGCACCGTATTCAACATATCGGCCAGCGGGCCGCGCGCACGGGCGTTGACCGCGACCATGGTGTCGTGAAAGTCTGCAATCCTTGCCGTGGCTTGCTCCACACGAATGCGCTCGTTGCCGTCCAGAATGCCCTTGGCCTGGTTGACCTGCATACCCGGGCCGTCAAACACCAGCTCGCCCGAGAGGCGGCTGAGCTCCGGCCAGGGCTTTTCGCCCGGCTGCAGGTGCGATGCGGGTACATAGGCGTAGCGCACATCGCGCACCGGGGCCGTGATGCGGAAAACGCCCTGGCCGCGCTCGCGGAAAGGCACGTCCCACAAATCGCCCTTGATCTCGAACTGCACATTGCTGGCCTGGCCCGCCAGAATGGCGTCGCGTACATAGTGGCGTGCATCAGGCGGAATGTGCAGCGGCAGATAACGATGCACCATGGTGCCGTCAGCGCGCTCCAGCGCCCCCTTGAGCTGCAAAATACCGGGAAAACGAGACTTTGCCCCCGATTTTTCCGGATCAGCCGTGTGCCAGGACCAGCGCGCATGGCCTGCAGCGTGCGGATTGGCAAATTCCAGCTTTTCCGACTGCATCTGGATCTGGTCGCCCGCCACCGTCCAGCTCAGCTGGGTGTGCGCTGCGGTAATCGGCAGCAGCGGCTCCTCAAACACCGTGGGCAGGTAGAGCGCCCCATTGGCAAAGCGCACGGTCGCTTCGCCCCCTGCCGCACTGGCGTTTACCACCAGATCGAGGCCGCGCAGCCCAAAATGCGCGTCGCGCGCACCCAGTACCAGGCCGCCATGCTCGTCGCGCGGTGCATTCGCGCGCGCTGGCGTTGCCGGTATGCCAAAGGCCAGTTGGGCCACATCGGCCTTGACATGCCAGTCTTCCACCTTGTCGGCATCCCCGCGCCAGTGCGCAGAGGCCTCGCGGATCAGGCCTGCAGGTCGGTTGCTCACCAGCCACTGACGCACATTGACAGGAACGGGCAACAGCCGCGCCAGCTCTGCCAAGGAGGCGATGTCGAGTGATTGCGCGCTCGCCTCCGTCTCGCTGGGTTGCTTGCCTTGCGCATACACATGGTTGATGCGCATACTGCCACCGGGCCACTGCTGGCCCTGGGCCGATTCCACGGCCAGCTTGTCGGTAAAAAGGCGAAAACCGGTCTCATCAGCCTTTCCCCCCAGCCGTCCGTGCACCGACCGCAGCAGCAAGACCGGTGTTTCATCTGCTGATTTGCTATTGTTTTTGGAGCTATTGGCGTTGGTTGGTTGTGCGCCAGAAGCAGTTTTTTCTTCAAAAAGCGAAAAATTGCGCCGCATGCCCACATCACGCAACGCCACATCGGCAGTTCCGTTCTTGATCTGGCCGCGCTCCACATCGACCCACAGGCGCGCTGAGCCCAGCCCCTGCTGCAGACCTACCGAAGGCGGCAGGTAAGGGGCCATGGCGGCGGCATTGAGCTGCTTGGCCTCGGCATAGAGCTGGCCGCTCCAGTGCTTCCAGTTGCCATCATGCAACGCCCAGATGGGCTGGCGCATGCGGCCGCGCAGCTCCAGCACATCGCCCCAGTCGGCAGGCGGGCGGGCGCTGATCTGCCACTCGTGGCGCAGGCCGGGGTTGCGCAGCAGGATATTCACATCGCGCAGCGTGACCGGCGGCAGGCCACGCATTTGGTCGTCCCACACCACGCTGCCTCCCTGCAGCACCACTTCGCGCTGGCGGAACAGCCAGTCGGCCGCGCCGCTGGAGTCGCCCTGGCCCGACGCCACCACAGGAATGCCTGCTACATGCAGGGCGCCATCAGCGGTGCGCTGCACCACCAATTGCGGCGCAAGAATGGCGATCTGCTCGGCCCGCAGCCGCAGCAGTGACGGCACTGACAAGGCCACCTTGACCTCGGGCAACGCAAGGCCAGCAGCGCCATCAGGTTGCAGCAGCTGCACCCCTCGCGCTGCAATGGCGGGCACCAGACCGTTGTCGCCATCGGCCTGCAGCGATTCGATGCGCACCGGCACGCCCAGCAATTGCGACAGGCGGGATTCCACTTGCGGGCGAAAGTCATTGATACGCGGCACAATCCACCAGTGCAACGCCGCCACGGCCAACGCCAGAAGCAATGCCGCTGCCAGCAAAAGCCTCAAGGCCCATTGCGCCAGCTTGGCAAGAGGCCGCAGCAGTCGGGACGCGCGCACAGTCAATGAAGTCCAATCAGTAGGGGAAAGAAGAATTATGGCCCGCGGCAGCCTCGCAGCTTGCATTTCAGATGTGAACATTTGAACAGGCGCCGTCGATCCATTCTTTGAATAGCGCTATGGCACAAACGGATATCACCACCCAGTCGGCTTCCATGCAATTGCCCTCTCCGCTGGCAGAGCACTCCCGCTTTTTCCAGCGTCTGCATCGCCGCTATGCCGATCTGATGGACATGCAGCCCGCTGGTGCCCCTGTGCACGCCACCATGCGCTCCACCCTGGAGGCGCTACAGGCCAAGGGCTACGACCTGGGAGCCTCCCTGCGTATCCTGCGCCAGCTGGTGATGGAGCGTCTGATCTTTCTGGATTGCGACGAACACGCCACCCTTGCCGCAGTGACCCGCAGCGTTACTGAACTGGCAGAGCTGGCACTGGATGCCGCCTCCACCGCTGCCCGCGCAGAGCTGGACCTTGTACACGGCGCGCCACAGGGCGCCGATGGCCAGCCGGTGCAGTTCTGGGTGATCGGCATGGGCAAGCTGGGCGCGCGCGAGCTCAATGTCTCCAGCGACATCGACCTGATCTACGTCTATGAACAGGACGGCGACACCGCAGGACGGCTCGATGGGCGCGGCAAGCTCAGCAACCACGAATACTTTCTCCGCGCCGTAAAGCGAATCTATCAATTGATTGGCGACACCACCGAGCACGGTTTCGTCTTTCGCGTTGACCTGATGCTGCGCCCCAACGGCAACTCAGGCCCGGCGGCCATCTCACTGTCGGCGCTGGAAGACTACCTGCAGACCCATGGCCGCGAATGGGAACGCTTTGCCTGGATGAAAAGCCGCATCGTCGCGCCGCTCGCCGACATCGCCACGCCCAATGTGCAGGCACTGCGCGGCGTAGTGCTGCCCTTTGTGTTCCGCCGCTACCTCGATTACGCGGTCTTTGACTCGCTGCGCAGCCTTCACCGCCAGATCCGCGAGCATGCGTCCAAGCGCAGCGCCGGTCACCCGGAGCGCGCCAATGACGTCAAACTCTCGCGCGGCGGCATCCGTGAGATCGAGTTCATCGTGCAGTTACTGCAGGTGGTGCGTGGCGGCCAGTTCCCCGAGCTGCGCTGCCGCCCGACCCTGGAGGCGCTGGGGCGCCTTGCCCGCGCAGGCCTGATGGCCGATGCCACGGCGCAGGCCCTTGCCAATGCCTACACCTTTCTGCGCCAGGTCGAGCACCGCATCCAGTACCTGGACGACCAGCAGACCCATGTTCTGCCTACGCGCGACGACGACCTGCTCTGGATGGCCAAGACCCTGGGCTACGACAACGAATGCGCCTTCCTGCACCAGCTCGATGCCCACCGCGAGCTGGTGGCCGAAGAATTTGACAAATTGCTGGGTGATACCAAGAGTTGCAGCTCCGGCCAATGCGGCGGCACCAAGACCCCAGCCGCCCCGGAGCTGGACGCGGTACTGGCCCAATTGCCCGGCAGCGTGCGCGAGCGCATTGAGCAATGGCAGCGCAACCCACGTTATGCGTACCTGAGCGACGGAGGCAAAACACGCCTGGTGATGCTGCTGCAGCGCACCGCGCAATGGCTGGCCCAGGGCCAGGTGAGCGAAATTGCCGCCGTGCGCCTGGCCGATTGGATGGAGCCCCTGCTGCGCCGCGAAAGCTACCTCGCCCTGCTGCAGGAGCGCCCCGCCGTGCACGAAAAATTGATGCACCTGCTAGGCGCGGCCAAGTGGCCAGCCCGTTACATGCTGCAACACCCAGGCGTGATTGACGAGCTCGCCAGCGACGCGCTGATGCATGAACGCTTCCATCCGGCCGAATTCGAAACCGAGCTGGAGCGCCGCCGCGCCGCGCTGCAATCGACCGGCGAAGACGACGACGAAAACCTGTTGAACCTGTTGCGCCGCGCCCACCATGCGGAAACCTTCCGCACCCTGGCGCGCGATGTCGAGGGGCACATCACCGTCGAGCAGGTCGCCGATGACCTGTCGGCGCTGGCCGATGCGGTGCTGCGCATCACCACGCAATGGTGCTGGCAGCGCCTGAAAAACCGGCACCGTGATGAGCCCCTGTTCGGCATCATCGGCTACGGCAAACTGGGCGGCAAGGAGCTCGGCTACGGCAGCGACCTCGACATCGTCTTTGTGTTTGACGACGCCGACGACCGCGCCCCCGAGGTGTACTCGGCCTTCGTGCGCAAACTCATCAGCTGGCTCACCGTCAAGACCGGCGAGGGCGACCTGTTCGAGATCGACACCGCGCTGCGCCCCAACGGCAATTCGGGCCTGCTGGTCACCAGCTTTGATTCCTATGCCAACTACCAGCAACAGCGCGGCAGCAATACCGCCTGGACCTGGGAGCATCAGGCCATGACACGCGCCCGCTTTGTGCTGGGCAGCAACGCCCTCGGCGCACGTTTTGACACTGTGCGAGAGGCGGTCATTACCGCCCCACGCGATGGCAACGCGCTGCGTGATGAAATTGTCACCATGCGTGAGCGCGTGCGCGGCGCCCATACCGTGCCTGCGGGTCTCTTCGATGTGAAACACAGCGCGGGCGGCATGATGGATGTGGAGTTTGCTGTGCAATACCTGGTCTTGCTGCATGCTCAAGCCCACCGCGAGCTGATCCCCAACCTGGGCAATATCGCACTGGTGCAACGCGCCGAAGCTGCGGGCCTGGTGCCAGCAGGCGTCGGCCAGGCAGCGGCCAATGCCTATCGCGCGCTGCGCCGCGTGCAGCATGTGGCCCGCCTGAACGAAGCGCCCACCCAGGTGCCATCGAACGAATTGCAGCAGGAGCAACAAGCCGTTCTTGCCTTGTGGAAAGCAGTGTTCAACCCCGGCTGAATACCCTAAAAACACAGAAAAACGGCAAGGGTTTATACTTGGATCCAACAACGGCGTGGGCAATCACTTGCGCCAAAAAACCCGCCCTGTTGCACGAGTATTAATATTTACCCTATACTCAAAAGCGATAGAAAATTACATTCGCAAACAATTAATTTGTTTATTTACAATACATTTGCGACGGTCCTCTGGAACTTTGGGTTTTAAGCCATACTCTACGAACAGGAGTTCAGCAGAGTTGCTTGCAAAAGCCGCCAGAACCAACCAGTTTAGTGTTGCGAAGTCTTTCAGGCCGTATGCGGTATGACTGCAAACCTGAGGTGCTTCTCCTCCCTCCCTCTCTATCATTCACTTCGGGACGCTTCGCAACTTTTTTCTTCCACGGCCCAGTCTACGGACTGGGCCTTTTCTTTTGCGCTGAAAGCATTCGCACATTTCCCATTGCCCAGTACGCGCTGCGAGCATCCGGCGCCTGCGCGGCAGGCAGTCAAGCCTGGGGCTGTGTCGTGGCAAAGCTGGGCCGCGCCTCCAGGCGCTCCAGCAATTGCGCCAGATTGGGGTATTTGCCCTGCCAATCGAGTTCCGGAAAGCGAAACAGCAACCATGCCAGCGCGCAGCCCACCGAGATATCGGCCAGGCTCAGGTGCGTGCCATTGCTGGCGAAGTAGCTTTTATTGCCCAGGCCCAGGCTCATGGCGTCCAGCCCCGCCCACACCTTGCCCCATTGGCGGTCAATCCAGGCCTGGCTGCGCTGCTCGGGCGTGCGCCCGGCAAAAATATTCTCCAGCCGCACCAGAACCGCGGCATCCAGCACCCCATCGGCAATGGCCTCCCAGGTACGCACCTCGGCGCGCTCCCGGCCCACCCCTGGGAGCACTTTGCCTACAGGCGACAAGGTGTCCAGGTATTCGACGATCACGCGCGAATCCACCAGCGAGGCGCCATCGTCCAGCACCAGACAGGGCACCTTGCCCAGCGGATTGGAGGCAGAGATGACCGCCTTGTCCTGCCATACATCCAGCAACTCAAGCCGGTAGTCCAGCTTCTTCTCCGCCAGTACCACGCGAACCTTGCGTACGTAAGGGCTGGCGAGGCTTCCTAACAATTTCATAGCATTAAAGGTAATGGTTTTTTGTGATCGCGGGAGAAGTAGCAGGCCGCATCCAACTTGCCATAGGTCAATTTCAGCCACGCTGTTGCGGATTGTACCGAGCCAAATCCAGACTGCCGCCGCGGCAAAAGTGCAACTCCTACAATACAGGCCATGAGCCTGTCTTCTCTTACCGCCCTTTCTCCGCTGGATGGCCGTTACGCCTCCAAACTTGCCACCCTGCGCCCGATCATGAGCGAGTACGGCTATATGCACCGACGTGTGCAGGTCGAAATCACATGGTTCATCGCCCTGTCCGACGCCGGTTTTGCCGAATTCCCCCCGCTCTCCGAAGGTGCGCGCAGCTATCTGCACGGCCTCGTTGCCAACTTCTCTGAAGCGGACGCCGAGGCAATCAAGGAGATCGAAAAGACCACCAACCATGACGTGAAGGCGGTCGAATACTGGATCAAGGGCAAATTCGATGCCCGCCCCGAGCTGCTCAAGGCGGCGGAATTTGTGCACTTTGCCTGCACCAGCGAAGACATCAACAACACCAGCCATGCGCTGCAGATCCGCGCCGGCCGCGACCAGGTCGTGCTGCCAGGCCTTGACCGTGTGGTGCTGAAGCTGCGCGAAATGGCGCACCAGTACGCCGCTGTGCCCATGCTCAGCCGCACCCATGGCCAGACGGCATCGCCCACCACCGTGGGCAAGGAACTGGCCAACGTCACCGTGCGCCTGCAGGCAGCGATGGAGCGTATCGCCAACGTGAAACTGCTCGCCAAAATGAACGGCGCCGTGGGCAACTACAACGCCCACCTGTCGGCCTGGCCTGAATTCGACTGGGAAGCCTTCAGCAAGAATGTGATCGAGAAGCAGGAGCCACAGGGCCTGGGCCTGAGCTTCCAGCCCTACTCCATCCAGATCGAACCGCACGATTACATGGCCGAGCTGTTCGATGCGATTGCCCGTGCCAATACCATCCTGATCGACCTCTCGCGCGACATCTGGGGCTATGTCTCGGTCGGCTACTTCAAGCAGCGCCTCAAGGCAGGCGAGATCGGCTCGTCCACCATGCCGCACAAGGTCAACCCCATCGACTTTGAAAACGCCGAAGGCAACCTCGGTCTGGCCAACGCGCTGCTGCGCCACTTGGCTGAGAAGCTGCCAATCAGCCGCTGGCAGCGCGACCTGACCGATTCGACCGTGTTGCGCAACATCGGTGTGGCCATGGGTTACACGGCGCTGGCCTACGCATCGCTGATGACCGGGCTGAACAAGCTGGAATTGAACGAAGAGCGCCTGGCCGAAGACCTGGACAACGCCTGGGAAGTGCTGGCCGAACCCATCCAGACCGTGATGCGCCGCTATGGCGTGCAAGGCGCGTACGAAAAGCTCAAGGAAGTGACACGCGGCAAGACCGTTCTGGCTGAAGACCTGCACCGCCTCATCAACGGCCTGGAAATCCCCCAGGCCGACAAGGAGCGCCTGCTGGCGATGACGCCTGCCTCATACACAGGCAAGGCAGCCGAGCTGGCCAAGCGCATCTGATCCTGCCGCCGGGTATCCCTCCCGGTTTTTAATCTAAATAGCTGCTGGCGCGCACCCAAAAAGCGCAGGCAGCTATTATTTTTGAAGCATAACCCATGGCGCTCAAATCCACGGTCTACAAGGCCAACCTGTCGATTGCAGACATCGACCACAACTACTACGCCGACCACAACCTGACCTTGGCGCGCCACCCCAGCGAAACCGACGAGCGCATGATGGTACGCCTCGTGGCCATGGCGCTCAACGCCCATCAGCTGCAGGATTTGTGCAATGGCGACGGCACCCTCGGTTTTGGCGCAGGCCTGTCCGACCCCGATGACCCGGACGTGCACCTGACCGACTTCACCGGCGCCAAGCGTGTGTGGATCGAAGTGGGCCAGCCCGAAGAAAAGCCGATCACCAAGGCCTGCAACAAGTCAGACCACATGCTGGTGTACTGCTTTCACCACGCGGCCGAAGTGTGGTGGAAAGGCCTGGAAGGCAAGCTCGCACGCCAGGACAAGCTGGAGGTCTTCCGCCTGCCCTCCGATGTGACGCAGGAGCTGGCCAAGCTTGCCGAGCGCAGCATGCAGCTGCAGGCAACCATCCAGGAAGGGCAGTTGACGCTCTCCAGCAACCTTGGCACCGTGTTCGTGGAGCCCATCCGCTGGAAATAAGCCGCCGCCACGCCACCCGCGTGGCGCGGCTGCAGACAGTGCCCCGGCCATAGCCGCCTGTAAATTACTACTATAACAATAGCATCCTGTACTCATCCATCAAGCACAGGGCTATGTTTTCATTCAAGACTTGAGGCCTGCATGGCGTCCAGCGCCCGCTCGGCATAACGGTTGAAGCGCCACGCCGTACCATCGGCCGTGATGCGCTGCCACACGGCGCGCTTTTGCACTGGCGAATAGGACAGCCAGTGCTGCACCTCCTCGAAACTGCGCCCGCAGCCCTTGCAGAAGCCATCGCCCTGGCTGGTGGAGCAGATGGCGATACAGGGCGTATCCGGCGTGGTCTCATACCAGGCGAGCCAGGCAAACATCGCCTCACCATCCAGTGCGCCCGCATCTATCTCGGACACGCGCCCAAACACCATCTGCGCATACACCTCGGCCAAAGCACACACTTCGCGCGCCAGTGCCAGCCCCGGGCCGCTGGGCGCCCGCTGGCGCCAGTGGTTGATGGCTGCCTCGATATCGGTGATGTAAATACGCTCCATGACCCTGGCGATCATAGGCCGCAGCGAACGCCTGGCTGGCGAGTTCGCAAAAATCACCCTGCGCCCTCTGTGCCTGAAGAATCAGGTCGGCGTGCAATAGTCCGCCACGCTGTCGGGGCTTTTCACTCCTTGACCCATGTCTATGTTCCAATAGCCGCTGACGAAGGGGAGTAGCTCCCGTCCCAACGCCGCCTGCGGCAGGTGTGGGGACAGATAATGCGTCGTCAATACGAAGCCTCAACAGCTTCCGGCGCGTTAGGTTCATGGCGACATGATCTGAGCAAGACCTTTGAAAACCATGGTGCCGCACCACAGGTTTTTCGAAGCCACTGCCCCTGCCTGCGCGCTCGCCGCAGCGGAACACGTCGCCTCTTCAAACCTGTAACGACACCCCATCGCTGGCGGTTTTCAAAAACCGGCCGGTTTCTCAAAATAGGTGCTTACATGGATTTGGATTTTCTCACGCACGCTCCCTTCTGGATCGCTCTCGGCCAGATCATCATCATCGACATCCTGCTCGGTGGCGACAACGCCGTGGTAATCGCGCTGGCCTGCCGCAAACTGCCCCCCGAACAACGCCGCAAAGGCATCATTTACGGCACTGCCGGCGCCATTGTGCTGCGGGTCATCCTGATCGCCTTTGCCATGGTGCTGCTTGCGCTCCCGTTCCTCAAGGTCGTGGGTGCCATTCTCCTCGTGTGGATCGGTATCAAGCTGGTGGCTCCCGATGAAGAGAGCCATGACAACATCCAGGGCAGCGACAAACTGCTGGCGGCCATCAAAACCATCATCGTGGCCGACCTGGTCATGTCGGTGGACAACGTGATCGCCATTGCCGGTGCCGCACAAAGCTCGGGCGAGCACCAGATGTTGCTCATCATCCTGGGCCTGCTCATCTCGATCCCGATCATCGTGTGGGGCTCGCAGCTGGTCATCAAGCTGATGGAGCGCTATCCTGTCATCATTGTGGCTGGCGGCATGCTGCTGGGCTGGATTGCAGGTGGCATGCTCGTCACCGACCCGGTCTTTGTCAATACCGAAAAATGGACCTGGATGCCCAAGCTGGGCACGACCGACGAAAAGGGCATGGCAGTGATCTCCACCTCGCTGTACTGGGCTGCCCACGTAGGCGGTGCGCTGCTGGTGCTGGCGCTGGGCAAGTGGATTGCCAGCAAAAAGACTGCGGAACTCTCCGCAGAAAAGTCCCACTAAGTGGATACCGCCGATCTTTCCTTCAACCACCGGAGGGCGTCCCCTACGCCTTCCGGCCTACCTAGGCCACTTGGATGAACGTAAAAATAGTCTTTGTAGATGACGCCGCTTTCGCCCTGCAACGCTTGACGGAGCGCGCTGCCAGCTGCGAAGAGCATTGGGTATTGGTGGCTTGCGCCCCCAAGATCACCCGCCGCGCCAGCCGCTGGGGCAACCGCAGCACGCTGGACAAATGGCGCAACAAGTGGGCCAAGAACCTGTTCGAAGGCCTGATCCCGCAAAGCCCGCTGCTGCAAAGCGCACGCGTGTCCACCCACATCTCCGAGGTGAGCGTGCAGCAGATGACTGCCCAGCTGCACGCCGAATACCCCGAGGCCGAAGTGCTGGACTGGCGCCGTCCCAAGGCCATCTCGGAGCCACCGTCGGCTGATTTCGTGCCTCACCGCGCCAAACTGGCAGGCTCGCTGCTCAGCGTGCTGGGCGTCTGTTTTACCTTGGCGCTGGATTGATCACATCACCAGCCCGCCCTCACCGGGCCTCTCCCATCAAGCACCTTCGGGTGCTTTTTTTTGCCACTGAGCAATCGCCGCCAAGGCGCAGCCAGCGCTGCAGCCACTTGCACCCAGCGATGGAGAAAAGGGATGACATGACGCAGCTGCGGCAATCCGCTATGCTGCCCAACCATGAAACTCCTCATCAAATGGATCCTCTCCGCCCTCGCCTTGCTGTGCGTGGCCTACCTGTACAGCGGCGTAGAAGTACGCAGCTTTGGCGCGGCGCTGATTGCAGCCCTGCTGATCGGTCTGTGCAACGCCATCGTGCGCCCCGTTCTGGTAGTGCTGACTTTGCCAGTGACAGTGATCACCCTGGGCCTGTTTCTCTTCGTGATCAATGCGCTGATGTTCTGGGCGGCCTCAGGGATCGCGGGCAGCGGCTTCCAGGTGCATGGCTTCTGGGCCGCACTGATCGGCTCGCTGCTCTACTCCATCATCAACCTGGTCATCGAATCACTTACGAGCCGCCTGCTCTTTCGCGAGTGATTGCATCTCGCGCAGACGGGTATCGATGATCGAGGCCTCGTAATAATCGGTGCGGTTCTGGCTGCTGCGCGCCATATCCTGGCCGGCGCGCAATCGGTCTACTGCAGCTGCATAGTCATACTGCGCCCCGCGCGCCTCTGCTTCCGCGCGGATTGCGCGTAGCGGCTGGCCTTGGAGACGCAATACCGTCGCCAGCGCCTGCCATGCTGCCGCATCCTTGGGAGACTGCGCCGTCAGGCTCTGCAAGGCATTGCTTGCATGGCGCAGCACCTCGGCATGCTGTGCCAAGGCTGCGGACGGCAACTGCGCCAAGGCCTGCGCATCCAATATCGCAACAGCCCGATCCAGGCCTACCGTCGCCGTTGCCGGCACGCCCGCGGGCATCGCCAACGCAGCAGCGCTGTCCACATCCGATATGCGCAGGGATTTGTCCTCTCCCCGGCTGATGACTGCTTCGTTGACCAGGCCTGTCGCTGCATTGCTAACTGTGGTCGTCTGGCGGGCACCAGGGCTTTGCTGACTGGCAGGAGCAGAGCCAGCCAGCTTGCCCAATGCAGCCAAGGCGGCATCCGGCGCGCGGTTGGCCAGCGCCAGATCAGCCCGCAGCAGCTGGGCCTGGCGGGTGGCATCCGGGTGGCCTTGCACCAAGGCATCGAGCTGATCCAACGCTGCCTGCATCGCATCATTGCGACCCAGTTGGCTGTTGGCAAGCGCCGCCAGATACCAACCACCTGCACGTTGCGCGGCCGCTTTGGCTGCAAACTCCGGCGCCTGCGTCAGCTGCACCCACTGGTGCAAAACCGCGGGCTCTGCCTTGGACAGCACCTTGGCGCGCGCCGACATCATCTGCGCCACCATGCCTGCGTCTTGCGGCTGCCGCGCCGCGCCACTGGGCAGGCGTGACTGCATATCGGCAATCCGTTCGGTGGTAAGCGGGTGGGTGCGCAGATAGGGCCAACTGCCGTTGTCATTCATGCGGTTGGCTTGCTGCAGCTTTTCGAACATGGTGACAAAGCCCGCCTGCGAGTAACCCGCAGGCTGCATCAACCCCATGCCGGTGCGATCCGCCTCGCGCTCCATATCGCGCGAAAAATTCAGCTGCGTCTGGATAGCTGCAGCCGTGCCACCCATCATCAGGGCCTGCGCTGCAGCCGGATTTTTGCTCGCGGCCAATGCGCCCAGCAACATGCTCGCAATCATCACCGGCGTCATGCGCTTTTGCTGCGCCATCATGCGCGCGATGTGGCGCTGGGTGATATGGCTCAGCTCGTGCGCCAGCACCGACGCCAACTCGTCACGGCTCCCCACCACCGCCACCAGGCCCGTCTGTACCCCCATGAAACCACCAGGCAACGCAAACGCATTCACGGTTGCATCCTGGATCAGCATCACCTGCCAGGCAAAACGCTCCTGCAGCTCGGCCGTCAGGGTGCCGCGCCGTTTGGCAGCAGTCATCAACTCCTGCCAGATCCCATTGACGTAGTCGTACAGAATCGGATCGTCGATGAACTGCGGATCGCGGTAAATCTCGCGCGCAATATCATCACCCAGACGCCGCTCCTCGCTGGTCGTCATCTCCGCACCTTCGCCCATCGCCGGCAAACTGCCCTGGGCATGGGCGGCCAGAGGAGCCAGCAAGGCAGAAACTATCAAATTAGTAGCTAACAGCGCACATCCCGTACGCGCAAACAGCCATTTTTTCATCAAAATTCCGTGTAGCAAAAGATATGACGCCCGGGCGGCGCCAATGCATTGCCTGTCGCAATCTCCATGCAGGCAACGACAACGCTAACACGTATGATGAAGCACCTTCGCACAAGTTGCACTTGCTGCGCAGTGATACCAGCGATTGAGAAGCACACGCTATGACTGAACTCACCCACTTCGACGCTCAAGGCCAGGCCCATATGGTGGACGTAGGCACCAAACCCGCCACCCACCGCATTGCCATTGCAGAAGGCTACATCACCATGCAACCAGAAACCCTGGCCATCATCCAGGCAGGCACTGCGAAGAAAGGGGACGTTCTGGGCGTGGCCCGCCTCGCTGGCATCATGGCCGCCAAGAAAACCAGCGATCTGATTCCGCTATGCCACCCCATTGCGCTGACCAAAGTGTCAGTGGATTTTGAGGTGCTGCCGGAGAAAAATGCCGTACGCTGCGAGGCGCGGACGGAGACGGTGGGGCAGACGGGGGTGGAAATGGAAGCGCTGACTGCGGTCCAAGTCTCGCTATTGACGATTTATGACATGTGCAAGGCAGCAGACAAGGGGATGGTCATGAATGGCGTCTGCCTGCTGGAAAAACACGGTGGCAAAAGTGGTAGTTTTATCGCTTGAATCGTTTTCTAGGCGACCGCTTTCTTATTTATAAAAACCAGACGCTTGTCAAGCATATATTTAATAATATAACCAATCACTAATCCAATCAGCCCCCCAACATACCGCATCACCTCGCCAGCAAACAGCCAATGGAATAGCACTTCCATTCCCCAAAAGACAAAAGTGGTGATCACCCCCATCAAAGAGTAGAGCACAAAAGTCTTGGCTTCATGCTGAGCACTGCTTGCTTGAAAACGGAATATCCAACGCTTGTCCAGCGCATACTTCACTACCAAGCCAACTCCGGTGCCAACCAACATGGAAAGGGCAATACGATAAGGCCCGCCATAAAGCTGGTTGCTCAACCACTGGCTACCAAGGTTGGCTGCAATGGAGACCACCGCAAACGTTGTATAAAGCAATGCAAGCGGCATCACAGGCGGATCCGGCGAAAAATACTTTCAGGGATATTTTTGATAATCTGCATAATCCCCCACCAAAACCATGGCAAATAAACCACCGCCTTGCGCCGGTCTATGGCACGGACAATACCGCGTGCAACCACCTCCGGAGACGCCCACAATGCTCCTTTCTTGAAGCCGGCCGTCATCGGTGTATCCACAAAGCCAGGTTTGACAACAAGAATATTGACGCCCTCGGTTCTCAGCCGCTGCCCAAGTCCAGAGAAAAACGCCGACACGGCAGCTTTCGCACTCCCATAAAGATAATTACTGGCCCGCCCTCTGTCACCTGCAACCGAAGAGATCACCGCCAGTGTTGCTCCGCGCTGCAAGTAGGGAACCATCACAAGCCCCAAACCAATGGTTGATGTTCCGTTGGTCGAAAATTCACGCAAGGCCGTCTCCACTGATGCATCACACTTTTCCTGAGATGGCAAGGTTCCATGGGCGATCAGCGCTATATCTATGCCACCAAGAGCCGCCCGCGCGGCCTCCAGCATCGGAGCATGTTGGTCAAGGCTGTTGACATCAAGCTCCCAAGTCTTCGTATCGACTGCCCCACGCACTCGCAAATCATCTGCCACTGCATCAAGCCGCTGAAGATCGCGCCCCACCAAAAAAAGCGCTGCTCCGCGTTTTGCGTATTCGCGCGCCACGGCCTCCGCAATAGCAGAGTAAGCTCCAATAATAATTACTCTTTGCATGAAAATCTCTCAAGCCATTACACGACGCCAGAATGCCGATGAAAAATTAGGGTCGATATAGCGCGAAAACTCCTGCCACCGCGGATACCCTGCCCGAAAAAGCTGCCCTGACATATGCGCATCCTTGGCAGGGTAGATAGCCCCGCCAGCCTCCGCAACTATCGCATCAAGGCGATCAAACAGCTTTAAAACGCTTTCTCCGTTGTTTCGAAAATCCAGCGCCAAAGTGGTACCAGCGCGCGGAAATGAAAGCATTCCAGGCGATGGTCTATTACCAAATTCTTTCAACACAGCCAAAAACGATCCGTTCCCACTGCGAGAAATCTCGCGCAATAGATCTTTCACCGCATCCCTGGCGATTGCAGAAGGCAGCACACACTGATGCTGCAAGAAGCCCTTGGGCCCATACATCCGGTTCCAATGAGAAATGCCATCAAGTGGATAAAAATAGCTCTGATAATGTGTTAGAGCACGTTTTCTACGTACCAACTGGCGCCAATAATATAGCGTATTAAAAGGACGCAACGTCAGAGCATTGACCAGGGAAAATGGCGGCACTAGTGGCATGCTCTGGCGAGCTACAGTCGCTGGGGTCGGTGCATTGGCATCACCGCTGACATGGTCGCCACGCAAAAAATGACCTCGCCCCAGGTGCTTGCCACTTGCTAAACAATCAATCCAGGCCACCGTGTATTCAAATTGGTCTGCAGACTCTTGAGAAAGCGAGAAAAAATCATCTAATGTGTCAAAACGGATCGACTCTGTCTCCAACCATGGACCCGGAACCCGACGCAGCTGCAACTCTGCAGACAAAATGACTCCAGTCAACCCCAACCCGCCAACAGTGGCAGAGAACAAAACATCACCGGGCTGTAATTGATGCCGAGCGCCATCACTACGTAACAACTCCAGCGCACGCACATGGCAGCCAAAGCTGCCCGTGCGGTGGTGATTTTTGCCATGTACATCGTTGGCGATGGAGCCACCAACAGTAGCGTAACGGGTTCCAGGGGTCACTGGCAGAAACCAGCCCTGCGGCAGCGCTATGTCAAGCACCTCCGCCAACGTTACCCCTGCCTCGCAGCACAGCACGCCACTGGCAGGGTCAAAAGCGATGAAGCGGTCCAATGAGCGCACCATCAGCAGCGCCCCTCCCGGGTTGAGGTTGCTGTCGCCATAGCTTCGCCCTGCTCCATGGGGCAACACCGTTCCATCAAACGCAGGCAAGCTGGTATGTCGACTGACTACCGGAAGCAAGCGTTGCGTATTCTTCGGACAGTGCGGATAACGCCCCCAAGATTGGCCGGTGACACGGCCTGCCGACGGTTCGCTCATGGATGCTCCTGATTGGGCCTCATGTCGCCAACACAACCGCGATCGCACATAAGCAGATTACCACCAAGCTCGCCTTGTCAGAAGCCGCAAACACAATCGGGTCATCATGCATGCCTCCTCGATGAGCCACCATCCACATATGACTCACCCAATAAAGCAGCATAGGACACAGTAACCAAAGCAGCTTGGGCTGGTGATACAGCGTGAGGCTCTCAGGACTATTGATATAGAGCGCCAAGACCAGCACGCCAATATAGCCAGCCGCAGCACCCAGCGATTGAATCAATGGCAAATCCATCGTGTCATACCCACGCCCGGACGCGCCCACTTTACCGGCAGCCTGCGCGGCGTGCAACTCAGTATAGCGCTTGAGCAATGCCAAACTGAGGAAAATAAACATCGAAAACGATAATAACCAGAAAGACAATGGCGCGCCAATCGCAGCCGCCCCAGCAATGATTCGCACCGTATATAACGCCGCGAGCAATATCACATCAATCATCACCAATCGCTTGAGATGGAGTGAATAGCTCACAGTCAACAACCAATAGCCTAGCAGCACCAAAGCGAATTTCCAGCCACACCATGCAGCCAATATGAAACTGACCACGGTAAGCACAACAGCAGCAAATAGGCCTTGCAACACTGGTAAATCACCGGCTGCAAACGGACGCTTGCATTTACGCGAATGCTGACGATCAGCAGACAGATCAAGCAAATCATTCAGCAAATAAACACCCGATGCACACAAGCCAAAAGCCAGAAAGGCCACAGTCGCTTGCACCAATGCTTCTGGCTCCAAAACACGGTGTGCTGCAAGCAATGGCACAAACACCAGTAAATTTTTGGCCCATTGATAGATGCGCATGGCCTTCACCCAGGTGCGCAAGCGATACAGGCCACCACGCACGGCTACAGGCCAGTGCGCCCGCACCTGAGTCAAAAGGCCCGCTTTCTCAGCCAAAGCATCGCTACCAACTACCAATCCTGCGGCAGCATGTTTCCATACCTGCAGATCTACGGTGCTATTGCCAACATAGTCAAAACCACGCTCGCCAAAACGCTCCACCAGTTTATCCGCCTTGTGCTGACCGGCCAGATTGGAGCAACCGTCACTGGCCATCACTGACTCAAACAACCCCAGATGATCGGCAATTGGCTGCACCAGCAATGCGTCGGACGCTGTGCACAATACACGCGGACGCTGAGAGGTTGTGCGTAATAGCTCCAGTATACGCACGTCATACGGCAAGGTGTTGGCTGCAATTTCAACACGGGTAGCTATCTCGCGTTTGAAAGCAGCCTTGCCTCTTAGCAGCCAAAAGGGCAATAAAAACAAATAAAGCGGATTTTTTGCCAACAATGCCAACAGAGATTCATACAACAAATCAGAGCGTAGTAAGGTACCATCCAAATCAACGCACAGGGCGTGATTTGGAGAACTGATACCTGTGTAATTCATTTTAGTCATTTGCTCTAATGGCTGGTCATTGTTGCGATAGGATTATTCTGCTGCTTAACAAGATACAGAATGAATTGATCCAGTCCTTGCTTCTTAAATCGCTTAACTTCTACAAGATCAAGGTTTCCTCCAGAATTAATAGAATGCATTTTCATATGCCTTACATTAATATCCCATCCAACAATATAATCAATATTAGAGGCGATAATAAATTTCGACAATTCTCTCTTTTTAATTGCCTTATACGCACCACTATCAACAACGCCATCCAAATTAACGACTCTTATATTTTCACCCGCATAATAACCAAGCGCTCCGGATTGCTGAGCACCAATGACCGAGTGACTTGGAATGGAGGACAAAATATCAATAGCGATCTCTCGATAGCCCTTTGCACCGGCAACGCCATTGTACAAACTACCATCTGGCCTAGAGAAAAAAATCACACCCTTATTAATATTAAAAAGAATAATCAATAATCCCAGACCCCAAAAAATAGCTTCCCCATGCTTATCAAACGATTGCGCAACAAACCAAAATGCCGTGATCACGCTTGCAATCATCGCAAATATCGAAATATGAAGATATCTAGGAAAAAACCAAAATGCCGGCAAATATAAAATATAAAATAAACTGACAGCGATTCCGCACAAGATGAGCAAAAGCAACCCATCTAGTGTCCGGTCATTTCTGGAAAATATTATCAAAATAGATAATAAAACAGACAATATAATTAATGGCTCTTTATAAGAAATATTTGAAATATGAATGCCATCCAACAATATTGAAGCAGCCAGATCCGAGGCCATCTCCATTGGCATACGGTCGCCACCAGACGCTTCAATTAGTTGCCTGACAGCAGCTCCACTTTCCGGAATGGGCGAACCGAAGTGAAAAATACAATAGCCCCACCATGGTGCGACCACAAGTGCAGCGATTAGACTAACCATAATCACCTGTCGCACATTCAATCGCACAACAATCATCAACCCAATGAATGCCGCCAAAATTGCGCTATCCACCCTAGCCAAGATCATGAAGCCAATAATTACCCCGAGAATACCAGCGTTATGAATCGTGGGGGTTTTTATATATTCAATATATAAGAGAATCGCACAAAGACAAAGAAACATCGACAAAGATGTTTCCAAGCCGTTCATGTCATTCCTAATGATCAATGGAGAGGTCGCAACTATCACTCCCCCGAAAAATGCCAGTAATGATGAATTTACAGAAGTAAATATTAATTTGGCAAAAAGACCGCAAGCAAATGCACCAAAAATTCCACTTAACGCAATGGAGGCAAGAGCAGCCTGGTCATTAGAAAATTCCAAAAGAAAGAAAGGAGCAATAACAAAGGCAATAAGAGGCTGAAACCCGGAGGTCAGGGTGACACCATCAGCCGAAGGGAAAAATCCACCAGCAATATTTCTTGAAATAGAAAGAGTGTAATAGGTGTCATCTGGCAAGAAAATTCTATCCAAATAAGAAAAATCCTGCAAAAAAATCGCAATCCTTATAAATATTGCAATAGCAAAAATCAAGAATACAATTTTCCCCGGCTTTTTCAGAATTGTCATTTTCCCAGCTGAAGTTCAGTCTGACAAATTTTGGGACTTGTCATATTCCGTACGCGAGCCAATTTGCAATATGCATTGATATCTGACTTCATATTGTCCTCAAGGCGTTCTCCATCAAAATGGTATTCTGAACGGAGTTTTTTCAAAAGAAGATCCGCCTGCACCGAATCATCCATTGCATACAGAATTGCCACTTTAGTGTATGCAGCATATGCTTGCCTCCCTTTCCCCATTATTCTTTGTGCATCATTAATAAAGCGCAATGCCACACTTAAATCTCCATCAAATATCAACTTACTTCTAGCGTATTGCGAATATACATTTTCAGAGAAATTTGGAAGTTTTACTGAATCGGGCAACAAATTTCCATCTTTATCTTTAGGAAAAGCTAAGAGAATGCCTTCAAAATATTTTACGGACTCCGAATCACCTTCGGCAAGTAGGAGTGATGCATAGAAATATTGATCTGCTATACCGAGTCCACCATTTTTTTCTTTTAACTTCTCAAGAACTTCCCTTGCCAGATCAAGTCGCCCTTCAGCCAAGGTTCCATATAGATACCCCATCCTCACAGCAAGAACATTTGGCTGCATTTGATAAGCTCTACGCCAAAGATTCAAATCGCTAGACCATTTCGGCGTGGCGGATAATGTTACAGAAAGCGAAATCAATAACCATGCACCAAATAAAACAGAGAGCCCCCCTTTTAAAAAAGAGGATACACCGAAATTATTCAAAAATCGATCCCAAGGAAAACTAACTACAGCAATGCATAAAAAAGCCAATGGCAGTGTTAGAAATCTATCTTGTGCAATATTCCCGGCAATGGTCATTGGGATAAGGTGCAAAACTAGCGAAATCCCCACAAAGGCCGCAATCATTAGCCACGCCCATGTTTGCATTTTTCGTATGGCACTGAATATAACAATTAACACTAATATTATCGTTACAATATTAGTTAAATATATTCCAAAGGTAGCAGGAGTTTCTCTTACCGGATAAAATGTATCGATGTAATTCAATGGAAAAATAAAAATTCGACCATAGAATTGCAAAGTCTCAATGGGTAGGGCAGAGGAAAGTATTTGTCTATAATATTCAAAATTAGCGGATCTATGATAGATCCCGCTCATACTCAGATCACGAATAATAAAATACGAAATCAATATAAATACCAAGGAAATCCATATATGCCGTTCCACTTTCAACATATGAATGAAATTCACAATGAATTTTTCGGATGAATTTGAGTGCATGGACATCCATATACACACAAGAATAATTGGCGTTACAATTCCAAGCTCTTTGCTCATCAAGGCAATCAAAGTAAAAAGACATACCCCTAATACTCTTACCCATGGCGATAAATCGGTCTTGGCAAAGCACCAAGCAGCCCCTAATACCCCTGTCGTGCACAACAAATCGAACCGACCAGATACCCAGGCAACAGATTCAACCAATGCAGGATGAATGGCATACATTAATGCAGCCAATGTGGCCAAAAATTGAATAGACCGTTGTGATTTGGTACTTTCAAGAATACGCTCGGCAAGCGCCCTAACCAAAAGTACATTCACGGAGAAAATCGCGACATTGATCCCATGGGATAGCGCAGGATGCTGACCCACGGCCTTGAACTCCAGCCACCATGTCAACATCACTAGAGGCCGCATATAGCTGGTATTAGGCAAAATAGGTGTTGTCAATAGATTCCAGCTCAAAGGATCTACCACAAGGGAGTTTTTGTTAAGAAAAATACTAACGTCATCCCAGACATATGAGTAGCCAAGGGTGCGACCATAGAGCAGCACGCACACAATCGCCAGAAATATAGATGATAAGTATCTATTATTCAATAGGCGATTTTTTGATTCAAAGTCGAATTTCATTGTTCTCTTAATTATTATTCATCGAATAATCAATCTACCCATGGTCGGAGCGGAATGATACCAATGACTTGTGCCGTCTTATTGTTCAATATAACAGCCATATCCTTAGCTTGCGCTTGCATGCCTTGAAAAACCACCATATCAGGCCTATATTTTTTCTCATTCAACCATTTATTAATATACTCTTTTTTCTCGGGATTTATTTTTATCAAATCAGAAATTGGATGTGCTCTTTGAAGCAGCTCATCGCGCATTTCATTTAGAGGCGCATGGTATTTTGGGAAATGCCCATAGTCTTTGCCGGAAAGCGCATTAAACAACATGGCTTCACGCTGTTCAGGATCAGAAGCCTTGCGAATTCCTGTAACAATGGGTCCTGTCCATGGCAAATTTGATGAATCTACGTCTTTGGCCTGTATCAGATCAAATCGATGCCCCAGGCCTGCCAAGAATACAGGGCGTGCTTCGGATATAGAATATATCCCAAAAGCGAGTGCAATAGATTGCATTAAAGCAATAACAACTAAATCAAACTGTAGATGCCTCTTGCCAGGCTTAAATACCACCAGCGTCAGTATCGGGCCAACGCCGACAATCACAACAATTGTGGCTAATAATAATTTTTGAATCCCTACAGCTTCAGCATATGGAACTGGAAACCAGATAAAAAAAATGGGCACAAATAATGCACCAAGAATTAAAGCTGTAAAGCCAAAATGAATGGAAAACGCTTTTGATCTGGTCAATTTATTTGCATTCACTGGGAACATAAGATGCATCGATTGTGCCTGTTGAGGCTGGCAGGCCACGACTGGTTGCGATGATTTTTGAATTGCTTGCGCATGCCCAGTCTATGTCGCCGCTCTGGCCATTGAGAATGGCCCCACTGATAGAGGGTGTCAAAATTAGTGTTTTACCATTAATGGCTGCCAAGCCATTGTTGGAATTCCCCAGATAAGTAATGGTAATCTGTCCTGCATCATTGGATATCTGGATACTAGCCACATATTTGGATGAGATACTCCGTGCGTTATATTCTGCTCGCCGGTCAGCGATTCCACTAATACCACCTGAGTATGCTTCGGCTACAGCCATTTTTGCATCACTTGCAAGTACCAGACCTTCCGATGCTTTGGTACGTATGGTGAAGCTTTGGTACTGCGGCAAAGCAATGGCCGCTAAAATACCGACAATGGCCACCACTACCATCAATTCGATAAGTGTAAAACCTCCGATGAGCTTCCATTTTAATCGATAAATTCGAGCTTGCTTTTTACTCATCCGACCCCCCAAAAAAAACAAGCCTGCTAGGCAGGCTTGTATCAGACATTTATGCCTGGATAAATTCGGCCAAAACCGAAATTAAATTACTTGCATTCGGTTGGCGAGTAACGCTCTTGCAAGGAGCCAGCTGTAACAGGCAACGAACGCTTGGTTGCAGTCGTGGTGCCTTGGCCAGCACAAGCCCAGTCCATCGTGCCCTGCAAACCATCCACCAGCGCAGAACCCGTGATGCTCGGAGTCAGCACCAGGGTCTTGTCATTGATCGCAGTCAGACCGTTGTTAGCGTTACCTTTCATCTTGATGGTCACTTCACCATTCGAAGAATTAACTGCAATCGAGGTCACATACTTAGAGGTAGGGACATTGTTTGCCACTTGACCTGCATAAGCAGCCACACCAGCGATACCATTGTCTTGGTAAGCCTCAGCCACACCTTGCTTTTGCGCACCACCCAAAACCAGACCTTCGGTCACTTTCGAACGGATCGTGTAGTCTTGGTATGCAGGCAGAGCGATAGCAGCCAAAATACCGATAATTGCCACAACGATCATCAGTTCGATCAGGGTGAAACCCTTTTGCATCTTACGCAGCATGTTGAATCCTCTCTATGGAATCTGTATTGAAAACTAGTAGCCAGATCACATCGACTTGGCTTGCGGATAGTATTGCAAGCGCCGTGCCAACTTTTCCTAGCTCCTTACAGCTTGCTCCAGGCTGACAATTCTGGGGCTTTTTGTTAACTGATTGTTGCAAAAATCCATTTTTGTCATTTTCAACCTGGGGCGACATTTTTGTAAGGTCGTGAAAAGTTCTATTGTTGTTATCCGTCTATCAACAGCAACGGCACCCGAAGGTGCCGTTGCTGTTGAGGATGAGACAAGGCTTAGAGCTCAGGTCAAAAATTCGTACTCCATGCCTGCAAGCTCAATCTTGTCGCCGCCTTTGACCGCTGCTTCCGTAGCATTCAGGGCACGTCCATTGAGCTTGGCGTCGGTGACGCCATCTACCTTGGAGACAACATAGCCTTTGCCGCGCCTCGTGAATGCCACGACCGCGATGCCTGGGCGGCCGACAGCAGTGACGATCTTCGAGAGCATGACGTCTTCGTCAGCGCCTTTCACTGCGCGAAGGTGTGCACCTGCGGAATAGAGCGCTTCCTCATGGTGGGGGAATGCGGCAGGCGACGTGGAAGGGCCTTCCTCGTGCGAGTCGTTTTCAGGCAGCATGTGAGGCACAGGTACAGACAACGCCTCGGTATAGAAGCTGCCATTGGGCGATCCGGTTTCCGGGGCGATGGAGCTCATCAAAAAGCGAATGCGGCATTTGCCGATATCGAGCAGATCGCCGCTTTGCAGTACCTGGCGACGGATTTTGATGCCATTGACGCGGGTGCCATTGGTGCTGCCCAGGTCTTCCACCACTACGATTCCAATTTTCTTTTCGTAGGTGAATGCCACATGCTCCCCACTGACAGCCATGTCAGTGAGGATGATGTCGTTGGTGGAACGGCGGCCCAGGGTTGTTCGGGACTCTTTGAGCACGTAGTCCTGAACCACCATTCCATCTAAAGAAACTATTAAACGCGGCATGTTGATTTACCTCTATGTAATTATACGTAAAACAACAATGGAGTTGTCGGCTCTGATAGTTTTGTTAACAAAAAAACCTGGGGACGCCAGCTGTAGCGGGCCCGCGCCGCCTTGTGGAGCTCGCGCAACCAGCCGGTTCTTTGCCTCTCCGCCTTCCTCAATGGGCGTCAATATCAGTGATGGCTTTGTCAGTTTTAGGTATAAAAAAAGCGCCCTGAGGCGCTTTTTCGAGGAACGAGTCTCCTGCTCAGGCAGTCTTTGCTTCGCCACGCTTCTGCAACCACAGGCCGAGCCCGACAACCAGCGCAGCGCCCGCTGCCGCGGCCACGTAGTGCAGCATGGGGTTGGCCTCGACATAGCTGTGCAGCAACTTGTCGTTCATGATGGTTTCGCCACCCACCCAGCCGATCAGGCCAGCGCCCAGGATGACGATCACGGGGAATCGCTCCATCAGCTTGATCATCAGCGTGGAGCCAAAGATCACCAGGGGAATGGAGATGGCCAGGCCCAGAATGAGCAGCACCATGTTGCCCTGGGCTGCCGCGGCCACGGCAATCACGTTGTCCAGGCTCATCACCAGGTCAGCGATCAGGATGGTACGAATGGCAGCCATCATCGAGCCGGTGCCCTTGGATGCGCCTTCGTCGTCCTCGTTGCCTGTCAGCAGTTGCAGGCCGATCCACAGCAGCAGGCAGCCGCCGATGATCTGCAAGAAGGACAGCTCCAGCAGCTTGGCGGCAACCACGGTGAGCACGATCCGCAGCACAACCGCTGCGCCAGAGCCAAACATGACGGCTTTTTTCTGCTGTTCAGGCGGGAGTGAACGCGCTGCAAGGGCAATGACAACCGCGTTGTCGCCCGAGAGGATGATGTTGATCCAGATGATCTTGACCAGCCCGATCCAGAAATCAGGGTGATTGAGGTACTCCATTTTGCGCTCCGTAGTTATGAATGCAAAGACGCCAGATCATGGAGATCTGGCGTCTTCTTTTAGTTGGAGTAGGCAGTGTAGCGGCGTAAACCGCTCTTTACATGCGTAATTTTGCTTATTTCAGCAGGCCCTTGAGCAGACGGCCCATTTCGGATGGGTTGCGGGTAATGGTGAAACCGCACTCCTCCATGATGGCCAGCTTGGCATCTGCCGTGTCGGCGCCGCCAGAGATCAGCGCACCTGCATGGCCCATGCGCTTGCCGGGAGGGGCAGTCACGCCAGCAATGAAGCCAACCACGGGCTTCTTCATGTTGGCCTTGCACCACTGGGCAGCTTCCGCTTCGTCCGGACCGCCGATTTCGCCGATCATGATGACGGCATCGGTGTTGGGATCGTCGTTGAAAGCCTTCATCACGTCGATGTGCTTCAAACCATTGATAGGGTCGCCACCGATACCGACGGCAGACGACTGGCCGATGCCCAGCTCGGTCAGCTGTGCCACGGCTTCGTAGGTCAGCGTGCCGGAGCGGCTCACCACGCCAATGCGGCCTGGCATGTGGATGTGGCCGGGCATGATGCCGATCTTGATTTCACCGGGGGTGATGAGACCTGGGCAGTTGGGGCCCAGCAGCAGGGTCTTCTTGCCACCAGCCGCTTCCTTGGCCTTCATCTTGTTGCGCACTTCCAGCATGTCACGCACGGGAATGCCTTCGGTGATGCAGATGGCCAGGTCCAGGTCGGCTTCCACGGCTTCCCAGATAGCGGCAGCAGCGCCTGCGGGCGGCACGTAGATCACGGACACGGTTGCACCGGTGTCCTTGGCTGCGTCCTTGACCGAACCGTAGATTGGGATGTCGAAAATCTTTTCGCCAGCCTTCTTGGGGTTCACGCCAGCCACGAAGCAGTTCTTGCCGTTTGCGTATTCCTGGCACTTTTCAGTGTGGAACTGGCCGGTCTTGCCCGTGATGCCTTGGGTAATGACTTTGGTGTCTTTATTGATATAGATAGACATGTTGTGTTCTCCAGGGCTTACTTCACTGCGGCAACGATCTTGGTGGCGGCTTCGGCCATGGTGTCTGCACTGATGATCGGCAGACCCGATTCAGCCAGCATCTTCTTGCCCAGCTCTTCGTTGGTACCCTTCATGCGCACGACCAGGGGCACTTGCAGGTTCACGGCCTTGCAGGCGGTGATCACGCCGGTGGCGATGGTGTCGCACTTCATGATGCCGCCGAAGATGTTGACCAGGATGCCCTTGACCTTGGGGTTCTTGAGCATGATCTTGAAAGCTTCGGTGACCTTCTCGGGGGTAGCGCCGCCGCCCACGTCCAGGAAGTTGGCAGGCTCGCCGCCGAACAGCTTGATGGTGTCCATGGTCGCCATGGCCAGACCGGCGCCGTTCACCAGGCAGCCGATGTTGCCGTCCAGGCTGATATAGGCCAGGTCGAACTTGGAAGCTTCGATTTCTGCAGGATCTTCTTCGTCCAGATCGCGCAGGGCCACGATTTCTGGGTGACGGAACAGGGCGTTGGAGTCGAAGTTGAACTTGGCGTCCAGGGCAATCACGTTGCCCTTGGAGTCGCGGTTGAGCGGGTTGATTTCAACCAGCGATGCATCCGTGTCCATGTAGCACTTGTACAGCTTCTGGCAGATGTCGATGAACTGGGCCATCGAGTCTGCAGGCATGCCGATGCCCTTGCCCAGCTCTTCGCCGTCGGCCTGGGTGAAGCCTTTGAGGGGGTCGACGAACACCTTGACGATCTTTTCGGGGGTGCTGTGCGCCACTTCTTCGATGTCCATGCCGCCTTCGCTCGAAGCGATGAAGGCCACCTTCTGCGTGCCACGGTCGGTCACGGCAGACAGGTAGTATTCCTTCTGGATGTCGGCACCGTCTTCGATGTACAGACGGCGAACCTTCTGACCTTCAGGGCCGGTCTGGTGCGTGACCAGCTGCATGCCGAGGATTTGCTCAGCCAGCTTCTTCACATCGTCGATCGTCTTGGCAACCTTCACGCCGCCGCCCTTGCCGCGGCCGCCTGCGTGGATCTGGGCCTTCACCACCCAAACCGGGCCACCCAGCTTTTGTGCGGCTTCCACTGCTTCTTGCACAGTGAAAGCGGGAATGCCACGCGGAACGGGCACACCGAACTGACGCAAGATTTCCTTGCCTTGGTATTCATGAATTTTCATGAGTGTCTCTCGGAGTAAAACAAAAAAGGGAAAAACCCGGCGGCCATGCGCGCAGAACAACAAATAACTCGCAAACTGGGCTAGGAGGCCTGGCAACCTGCTAATTTAACATGCTGCACTGCGCCATTGCCTGTGACAGCCCATCCATCCCGGGTGAGCACTCTGGATTTACCTTAAGTACAAATGCTTATAGCTACCATTTGTATAGCTAACTATTGAAGAGTGTCGGGCAAAATTTCCGTCCAGCGTTGTCAAATCGATCTTTCGTCTCGGGTAGAGGTAGCGCCTATGGTTTCCTGGAGCCTAAATACCCCTGCGGCGCAGGATTTTTGCCACGTT
Organism: Comamonas odontotermitis; assembly: GCF_014207855.1. Taxonomy (GTDB): domain Bacteria; phylum Pseudomonadota; class Gammaproteobacteria; order Burkholderiales; family Burkholderiaceae_C; genus Comamonas; species Comamonas odontotermitis_A. The sequence goes on from NZ_JACHKZ010000001.1 coordinate 286,737, forward strand.
CTCCCTGCCTGTCACTGAATTGGGGTAGGCGCTTTGCACCTGCAACCATTTGCCTGGACAAAATTTCGCACCACAGCCCCACAATCTGCCGCTTTGTATGACAATGGGTGTTTTCCCATCCACAAGCGGCCGGGCACGGGCTTGCCGCAGCACTGCAGGAGTTATGGCAATGGCAAAAGTGTTTATCGACGGCGAAGCTGGCACCACTGGGCTGCAGATTCGCGAGCGCCTGGTAGGCATGCCCGGCGTGGAGTTGGTAAGCATTGCGCCCGAGCTGCGCAAGGATCCTGCGGCCAAGCGAGCGCTGATTGCAGGGGTCGATCTCGTCATCCTGTGCCTGCACGATGACGCAGCCAAGGAAACCGCTGCCCTGGTGGATGCCATTGAGCAGGAAACCGGCCGCACCATCAAGATCATCGATGCATCTACCGCGCACCGCACCAATGATGCGTGGGTGTATGGCTTTCCGGAGCTGAGCGCCAGCCAGAAGGCGGCCGTGCAGGCGGCAAAGCGCGTCTCCAACCCCGGCTGCTATGCCACCGGCGCCATTGCGATCCTGCGCCCGCTGGTCGATGCAGGCCTGATTGCGCCCGATGCACCACTGGCACTGCCTTCGGTATCTGGCTACAGCGGCGGCGGCCGCACCATGATTGAGGCCTACGAGGCTGGTACCGCCGCTCCTTACGAAGCCTATGCCCTGGGCCTGACGCACAAGCACATTCCTGAAATCCTGAAGTACACCGGCATGACGCGCCGCCCGGTGTTCATTCCGGCCGTCAGCAATTTTGCGCAAGGCATGCTGGTGCAGTTGCCGCTGCATCTGGAAGAGCTGCCCACCAAACCACTGGTGAGCGATCTGCACGATGCGCTGGCGGCTCATTACGCCAAAACCAACCAGGCGGAACAATGGGTGAAGGTGCTCCCTCCCACAGACGACAACAAGCTGGCCGCTGATACGCTGGCGGGCACCAACAACCTGGAGATCCGCGTGTTCGGCAACGAGCAGTTGCGCCAGGCCGTGGTGATTGCCCGCCTCGACAATCTGGGCAAAGGCGCCAGCGGGGCTGCGGTGCAGAACCTCAAGCTGATGCTGGGCTTGTAAAAACACAGCACAAAGCGCTTTCTCCTCATGGGCTTGGAGCATGAAGATGCTTAAAACCCAATAAAGATGAGCGCCAGCAGCTATCAAAACAAAAGCGACCTAAGGTCGCTTTTTTTGAACTGTGGAAGACCGCAGTGGCTCAGCGTTCCACCGTTCGGTTCCAGCGCTTGTTCCACTCTGGGCGGTCGGCGTTGATCACGTCCCAATCCACCGCCACGGCATTTTTCAGGATGGAATTCATCTTGTTCTGCTCTTCAGCAGCCTTGCCCTGCAGCTTGGCTTTGGGGTTGACGGGGTTGTAGCTGCCGTTTTCCATGGCCAGCGCCTGCGCTTCGGGGCTCACCAGGTAGTCTTGCAGCTTGTGCGCCAACTCCGATTCGGGGTTGTTGCTGAGCACGCACATGGCCGTCATCAGCACCACCGCGCCTTCCTTGGGCGCCACGTACTCCATCGGAATGCCCTTGGATTTCATCAGCTCGGCCTGCGTCAAGGTGTAGGGGAAGATGGCCGCATCACCGGCCTGCATCATCTCGACCACCTTGGACGAATTGGGAATGTATTCCACCACGTTCGGGCCAATGGTGGTGGGCCAGGCCTTGAATGCCGGATCCACATTCTTCTCGTTGCCGCCCTTGAGGCGGTTGAACATCAGGAAGGCATGCAGGCCGAAGGACGACGCGGGCATGGATTGCACCACCACCTTGCCCTTGAGCTTGGGATCGGCCAGATCGCCCCAGGACGTAGGCGCTGCCCAGCCCTTTTCGGCAAACATCTTGGTGTTGTAGGCCAGGCCTGTCAGACCCATCGACAGACCAACAGCGCTGTCCTTGATCTTGGCAATGGCCGGGACTTCTGCAATGTTGGCCGAAGGCTTGAGCTTTTCGCACAGGCCCATGCCAATGGCGCGGTACATCACGCCGTCGTCCAGGGTCATCACCTGCATCTGTGCCTTGTCCTTGCTGGCCTGTGCCTTGGCGAGGATGTCGGTCGAGGTACCGGGCACCACCACCACCTTCACGTTGTTGGCCTTTTCAAACGGCGGGAAGACGAACTGCGAGTACGTGCGTTCCATGTTGCCGCCATTCATGCCGATGTAGATGGTCTTGGTCTGCGCGTGCGCCGCGCCTGCTGCTGCCACCGCAGCCAACAGTGCTGTGGCCCGAATGGCACCGCGCAGCGGAGAGGTCTTGGTTGTCTTTGTCGTCATGCGATTTTCCTTTCAGGGGTGGAAGAAGAGGCTTCGCCAGCGGAAGCAGGTTGCAAGAATCGGTCAATACGGAAAGCGTCAATCGGCGTGCTACTGCGGCCCTGTGCAATCAGCTCGGCCATCACCTCGCCCACGCCGGGGCCGAGCTGGAAGCCCCCGCCCGCAAAGCCGAAGGCATGGTAGAGGCCTGCCATGCGGCTGCTGGCGCCGATGATGGGTTCATGGTCGGGCAGCGCGCCCTCGTTGCCGCTCCAGGTGCGGATCAGTTGCGCGTTCTTGAGCTGCGGCAGGAGCGCCACCAGCTGCGGCAGTTGCTCCCAGATGGTGGTGGCGCGGTTGCGGGCACGGGTATCGTCCAGCACCAGGCCCGGGCCGCCGCCAAACACCACGTTGCCGCGGCGCACCTGGCGGCAATAGATACTGCCCCCCTCCACGCCCAGGCTCCAGTTCAGAAAATGCGGCAATGGCTCCGTCACGCCCATGGCGGGCGGGCGAATGCGCATGGGCACCGGCTCGCCGCACTGCTCGGCAAACTGGCCCGCCCAGGCGCCAGCCGCGTTGACCACGATGTTGGCCTTGATCTCCAGCCCCGGCGCGCGCACCACAAAGCGCTGGCCGTTGTGCTCCACCGCCTGTACCGGCGTGTGTTCCAGCACCTGCGCGCCCGCACGGCGCGCAGCGGCGGCAAAGGCAGGCGCCAGCAGGCGCGGGTTGGCCTGGCCATCTTCGGGGCAGAACGAGCCGCCCACCACCTGCGCGCCGCCCACGGGAAAGCGCTTTTTCAGCTCCGCCCCGTCGAGCAGCTGCAAGCCCAGGCCGCAGTCGCGGGTCATCTCGGCGTAGCGCACGAGCGACTCCATGTCCGCATCCGAGCGTGCGATCTTGAAATGGCCCGAGCGCTCGTATTCGGCCTCGGTACCGATCAGCTCGGTCAACCGCCCCCACAGTGCATGCGAGCGCTGCGACAGCGACAGCATGGCAAGCGACCTGCCCTGGCGCCGCACGCCGCCAAAGTTGACGCCGCTGGAGCGCGAGCCGCACAGGTCGCGCTCCAGCATCACCACGTTGACGCCACGCTGGCGCAAAAACAGCGCGGTGCTGGCACCCATGATGCCGCCGCCGATCACCACCACTTCGGTGGCCAGATACTTAACCATGGGCTGCCTCCCGCGCGGCAGCAGCCACGGTCATGTCCAGAGGCAGGGGCTTGATTGGCGCCTGGCCACGGATGCGGCCAATACTCTCCACCGGCACCTGCAGCGCGTCAGCCAGAATCTCGGTCGCCGCCACACCGCACATGCGGCCCTGGCAACGCCCCATGCCCACGCGGCACAGCGCCTTGATGCGGTTGATGTCGCCATTCGCATTGGCTGCGGCCGTGCTGCGTATCTCGCCTGCGGTGATGTTTTCGCAGCGGCACACCACCAGATCGTCGCTCGCACGCGCGGCCCAATCCTCGGGAAACGGAAAAGCCACTTCCAGCGCCTGCCGAAAGCGCTCTGTTTTCAGGAGCCGCTGGCGCAGGTGAGATGCACGTGAAACATCAATGTGGATGCCGCGATCCTGCAACAGTGCCAAGGCCGCCAGCTCGCCCGACATCTCGGCAGCATCCGCGCCCATGATGCCTGCACCATCACCAGCCAGATACACACCGGGCACCGAGCTGCGGCGGTCTGCATCGGTCTGCGGTACGTGGCAGCGATGCAGCGGCGCAAAGGCAAACTCGCAGCCCAGCAGGTCTGGCAGTTGCGTCTCGGGCCGCAATGCATAGCCCAGGCCGACGGCACTGCAGGCCGTGCGTTGCTCCGCGCCTTGCGCATCTTTCCATACCAGGGCCTGCACGCGTTCATTCCCCGCCCCGCCCTCTGCCCGCAGCAGTTGCACGCCATGGTGCACAGGTACGTTGTGGAACATGAGCCAGCTGACGTAATACACGCCTTTGGCAGTCACCGCCGGTTGCGCCAGCATGGCGGGGGCTGCCTTGTAGCGTTGCACCGATGGCGCGGTATCCAGCACCGCGCATACCTTGCCACCCGCCTTGGCGTACTGGTAGGCCACCAGATACAGCAGCGGCCCGGTGCCGGCAAACACCACCGCATCGCCAATGGCGCAGCCCTGGTATTTGAGTGCGACCTGGGCACCTCCCAAGGTGTAGACGCCAGGCAGTGTCCAACCAGGGATCGGCAGTACGCGATCGGTGGCGCCGGTGGCCACGATCACATCGCGCCAGCGCACGGTGTCTGCCGTGCGGCTGGCCGTGTGCAGCAAATTCAGCGTGTGGCCCTGCGCATTCCACACCAGGGTGTCGGGCCGGTAGTCAATGTCCGGGCGCAGGCTGTCAAAGGCTTGGTGCAAGGCAGAGGCACGGCCCGCTTCAAAACCGTACAAGTCCTTCGGTGTGCGGGCAAAACCGTCAGGCTGGCGGCGGTAGATCTGACCGCCCGCCTTGGGCGCTTCGTCGATGACAACAGGCCGCACGCCATGGGCAAGCAGGGTCTGCGCCGCGCGGATACCGGCGGGGCCAGCGCCCACGATCACGGCCGCGCCATCGGCTGGGCGCGGGTCGTCCAGGTAGAAATCGCTGCCGATCATGGTTGCACCTCCAGCGGTGCAGCCGTGGCGGCAGCGCCAGGCGTGGTACACACCTGCATGCCGGCCTGCAGCGCCGTGGAGCAGGCGCGCACCTTGCGGCCCGCGTCAGAGCCGCCCAGGGTGACCCAGCAGTCCTGGCAGGCACCCATCATGCAAAAGCCGGCGCGCGGCGTTCCCGCGAATTCATTGGTGCGCAGTTGGGCCGATTGCGTCAGTACAGCGGTGAGCACCGTATCGCCCTGCAATGCCTGTGCAGGCTGGCCATTGAGCACAAAGGCGACAGGCACGCGGCCCTGCTCCTTGAGCCGTTGCAACTGGCCCGCGCAGCTGTTGGTTTTTGCGTGTGCCATCAGTGCTTGCCAATCAGAATGCGGTCCAGGCCATAGACTTTGTCGAGCAGCAGCATCAGGCCCAGGGTAATGAACACGATCAGTGCCGAAACGGCAGCCATCATCGGGTCGAGCGACTCGGTGGCATACATGTACATGCGCACCGGCAGGGTGACCGTGCTGGGCGATATGACAAAGATCGACATGGTCAGCTCGTCAAAGCTATTGATGAAGGCCAGCAGCCAGCCGCCGGTGATGCCCGGCAGGATCATCGGCAACGTGATGCGCTTGAACACGGTGGCATTGCTCGCCCCCAGCGAGTACGCAGCCTGCTCGGCACTGCGGTCAAAGCCAATCAAGGCCGCCATCACCAGGCGCATGGTGTAGGGCATCACCACCAGCGCGTGCGCAAAGATCAGCCAGCCAAAGCTGCCCTGCCCGCCCACCAGCGAGAACATGCGCAGCATGGCCACGCCCAGCACCAGATGCGGAATGATCAGCGGTGACAAGAACAGCGCCTGCAGCGCGCCGCGGCCCGGAATCTCGTAGCGCACCAGCGCAATCGCAGCAGGTACCGCCAGGGCTGTGGAAATCGAAGCCGCAGACACGGCCAGACCCAGGCTGTTCCAGAACGACTGCACGAAATCCGGGTGGTGCAGCACCTGGTCGAACCAGCGCAGCGAGAAACTGGTGGTGGGGATCGTCAAAGTCTCTTCCGGGGTGAAAGCCACCAGGCAGACAATGACCAGCGGCGCCAGCATGAAGGTGATGACCAGCGCGTTGAAGATGAGGGCAATGGGTCCGTTTTTTTGCATTGTGTGTTACCTCGCCATTCAGCCCAGCGTCTTGCGGTAGCGGCCTTCGACCATGCGGTTCCAGCCCAGCATGATGACCAGATTGGCAGCCAGCAGCACAAAGGCGATGGCCGCGCCCAAAGGCCAGTTCAGCTCGTGCAGGTATTCGTCATAGATGAGGGTGGCGACCATCTTGACCCGGCGCCCACCCAGAAGGCCGGGGATGGCAAACGAGCTGGCCGCCAGGCCAAACACGATCAGGCTGCCGGACAGAATGCCGGGCAAAACCTGCGGAAACACCACGCGGCGCAAGGTGGTGGCGTGCGACGCGCCCAGCGAGAGCGAGGCGCTCTCCACTGACGGATCCAGCTTTTGCAGCGAAGTCCACACCGGGATCACCATGAAAGGCAGCATCACATGCACCAGCGCAATCACGATGGCGGTCTCGTTGTAGAGCAGCTTCACGCTGCCGATGCCAACGGCCTTGAACACGGTGTTGATCAGCCCTTCCGGGCCCAGCAGCATGCTCCAGCCAAAAGCGCGCACCACCACGGAGATGAGCAGCGGCGCCAGGATGATCAACAGAAAGATGGAGCGCCAGGGTGCGCGCATCTTGCTCAGGATGTAGGCCTCGGGCGCGCCGATGGCAATGCAGATCACGGTGACGAGGGCGGATATCCACAACGTGCGCCAGAAAATCTCGTAGTAGTAGCTGTCGGTGACGATATGCACATAGTGCTCGATGGTGAACGTACCGGCCACCGGCCCGCTGTCGGCGTTGTATACGTTGAACGACAGAATCGTCGTCAGGATGAGCGGCACCACCAGCATCACGGCAAACAGCAACAGGGCTGGCGCGCTCATGCCCCAAGGGGCCCAGTTGCGCCGCTCTGGTATCGGGGTGCTTTGCGCCATGGTTACGGCAGGGCGGCTCATGCGGCCACTCCTTCACCGGCAATCACGCGCACATTGCTGTCGCACCAGGCCATGCCGACCGTGCTGCCCACCCCATGCGGCTCGCTGCCATCGTTGGCCGAGGTGACCGTGAGCGTGCCCAGCGGGCACTCCACGGTGTACATCCAGGTATTGCCCAGAAAGAAGCGCTCGCGCACCTGACCCTGCACGCGGCCGGCGTCAATCGCGGACAGCAGGATCTTCTCCGGACGCAGACCGAGCAGCACGCGCGCGCCACCGGCAGGCAACGCGCCACTCCCCACCACCTCGATCGCCACGCCGCCCACCTGGGCCACGGCTCCGCCCTGCGCCGAGGGCATCGGCTGCACCGTGGCCTGCAGCAGGTTGGCCTTGCCCACAAAGGTGGAGATGAAGGCGTTGTGCGGGTGCTCGTACACGGTGTGCGGCGTATCTACCTGGGTAATGCGGCCAGCCTCCATCACCACCACGCGGTCACTGATCGACATGGCTTCGCTCTGGTCGTGGGTGACCATGATGGTGGTGGTGCCAACCTTGCGCTGGATCTCGCGCAGCTCGAACTGCATCTCCTCGCGCAGTTTGGCATCCAGGTTCGACAGCGGCTCGTCGAGCAGCAGCACCGGCGGCTTGATCACCAGCGCGCGCGCCAGGGCCACGCGCTGGCGCTGGCCGCCGGACAACTCGCGCGGGTAGCGGTCGGCGTACTGCGCCAGATGCACCAGGGCAAGCGCCTCGCTGGCGCGCTCGCTGCGCTCGGGCTGGGCCACCTTGCGCATCTCCAGGCCAAACTCCACGTTCTGGCGCACCGTCATGTGGGGGAAAAGGGCATAGGTCTGGAACACGATGCCCAGGCCACGCTCATTGGCCTTGGCCCGCGTGATATCGCGGCCATCCAGCTCGATACGGCCCTCGCTCACATCCACAAAGCCCGCAATCATCTGCAAGGTGGTGGTCTTGCCGCAGCCCGACGGGCCGAGCAGCGAGACAAATTCACCCTTGTTCACCTCCAGATTGAAGCCGCTGACCACACGTGTGGCGCCGTATTGTTTGGAGACTTGGTGAAGACGTAAAAAACTCATGGGGATCACCTCGGTGGCATGCAAAGCAACCCTGCAGATCAGCGCGCTGGCATGGACGATTTCTTCAATAATTCAGCCGATTTTCGGAATGCAAGCGAATCAGAGACACGGTGTAAACACTAATAATGGAAGATAAATTTGATTTATTCCGTTAAATGGAATAAAAATCGAAAATCTCATTGTTTTATTCCGCGTACACCATGGACCACGACAACGAAGACGCCGCCAGCCACCAGCGCGGCACCCTGCACCGCAGCTTTGTGGTGCTGCGCGCGCTGGCGGCGCACCAGAAGGAAGGCGTGCGCGTCACCCACCTGGCCAAGGAAATCGGACTCACCCAGGCCACCACCCACCGCCTGCTGCAAGGCCTGGTGCAGGAAGGCGTGGTGGAGCAGGACCAGCAGCACAAGCTGTACCGGCTGGGCCTTGATCTGTTCTCGCTGGCAGCGCTTGCTGGCGGAGTGCAGGATTTGCGCAGCCTGGCGCGGCCCGTGCTGCTGCGCCTGTCTGCCAGCCTGAGCGACACGGTGATCCTGCTGGTGCGCTCCGGCTTTGATGCGGTGTGCCTGGATCGGATCGAAGGCCAGTTTCCCATCCGCACCTTCACGGGCGACATTGGGGGCCGCGTTCCGCTGGGCGTCGGTCAAGGGTCGCTCGCCATCCTGGCGAATCTGCCCGACGCAGAGCGCGAAGAAGTATTGCGCTACAACCTGCCCCGCATCCAGCACTACAACGTGTACGACGAGGTGTACATGCGCACCGAGATCGACAGAACGCTGCGCCAGGGCTATACCGCCAGAAACTCCGGCCTGCTCGAAGGCATGGCGGGCCTTGCTGCACCTGTGTTTGACCGCAATGGCCATGTGGTGGCCGCGCTGTCCATCGGCACGCACACGGCACGCCTGAATGAAGAGCGCCTGCCTGCCGTGCGCGACATGCTGCTGCGCGAAGCCAAAATGCTCAGCAGCCAGATCAACCCGTTCGATCCCACGTTGCGCCACCCGATGCATGCACTGTCCACCGGCGACCGCACGCGCAGCCTATAGACCGGGAACGGCAACACGCGTGAAAAAACGCCCGCTGGTGCACATTGCATGCAAATTTTGTATACAGGTAAAACACCTAGATTGGCAGCACCACAGGCTGGCGGCAAACTTATATAGTCAAGCTACCGGGCGGCCGCATGGCGTGCGGCCGCAATGCTCTGGAGATTCTGCATGGATTACACCCGCCCCAATCACGTGCCTACGGCCGAAGAACTGGCAGCCGCCGAACGCAGCGAAAACCGTGGCCTCATCGCCTTTGCGGTGCTGGTGATTGTCGCCACCCTGTTTGCAGCACTCGCCTTCGGCAGCCATATCGCCACTTGACACTATTACTTTGATCGTAAATTACGCATGCTGGTCAACCGCCAGCGGCTGATCTACTCCAAATACGGCAAGCGACAGACAGGCTCTGTGCTTTGCCGCTACCATGCAAGGCGCCTTCTGCCTTTGCATGCTCCGATGCCTTCCGACGCCTCCTCGCCCCCCGCCGTCTCCTCTTACCCTCGCGCCACCCTCGTGGGGCTTTCGGCAGTGCTGTGCTGGTCGACCTCGGTGGGGCTGTTCCGCAGCGTGGCCGAACACCTGGGGCCGATTGGGGGCGCGGCCTCCGTCTTCACGGCAAGCGCACTGCTGGTGACCTTGCGCTTTGGCCTGCCTCGCGTGGCGCAGCTGCGCAAGATGCACCCCGCCTATCTGTGGGGCTGCGGCCTGCTGTTTGTGCTGTACGAGATTGCGCTGTCGCTCTCCCTCGGCTTTGCCAGCAACCGCACGCAGACGCTTGAGCTGGGGATGATCAATTACCTGTGGCCCAGCCTCACCATCGTGCTGGCCACGGTGTTCGGCCTGCAGCGCTTTCGCATCGGCCTCGTGCCCGGTGTGCTGCTGGCCATGGCCGGTATCGTGCTGGTGCTCAAAGGCGACAGCGCCTTGTCGATTGCCAGCGTATGGGCCAATGTGCAGAGCAACCCGCTCGCCTATGGCCTGGCCTTCGCTGCGGCCTGGCTCTGGCCCTGCTATTCGGTGCTCTCCAAGCGCTATGCACATGGTGCCAACGCCCTGCCCGCCTTTTTGTGGGCGGTGGCAGCCGTGCTGTGGGCCAAGTATGCCTTCAGCGCTGAAAACGCCTTGCAGTGGTCTGTGCCCGCCGTGCTGCAACTGGGCATGCTGAGCGGCCTCACTGCGCTGGGCTACAGCTGCTGGGATTACGGCATCCGACACGGCAATCTCACGGTCATGGCCGTGGGCTCGTACTTCACCCCCGTGCTGTCAGCCCTGGTGGGTACGGTGTGGCTGCAGGTGCAACCGGGCTGGAGCTTCTGGCAAGGCGTGGCCCTGGTCACCCTGGGCTCGCTGATCTGCTGGTGGTGCACTCGCCAGCCTCGCAACAAACAGTAACCACAGACCCCAGCGGCAACCTCCATCGCGCCATACCACGTGGCACACTCGCGGGTTTTGCAAAACCCCTGGGGAATGGAATCAATGCTCGGAAAAATTGAGAGCGGTCTGCTGTATCTGATGCGCCTGGTGATGGTGATCCTGGTGTTGTTCACCTTGTTCAATTTTGCACTGTGGAGCTGGGAAGCCGTGCGCAAACCCAAGCCTGACACTGCGATTGAGGACGCCCACAAGGACCGTGACTGGGCAGTGCTCAAGATCAGCGACGAAGAGCTCAAGAAGATCACCTACTCCGACTTCGGCTTTGGCGATGCCAGTCAGACCCTCAACGACGGCAAGCTGGCGGCCGATACGGCGGTCGTAGCCGCCTTTGCAGAAGTGGATGCCCTGGTGCGCGCCGCCATCGAGCGCAACCCCGCGCAGCGCAAGAAGCTGGAAGACGACAACAACGAGCGCGGCCTGGCGCCAGCACAGGCACTGCCTGCACTGGTGGAGGCCATGCAGGCCAAGGAACGCGCCGATCACGACACGGCTGCGGCGGCCGCAGTGGACGCTACCACCGCAGCGGTTGCGGCTGCCCAAGCGGCAGATGACGATTGGCAACCCCAGCCCACCAGTATTGGCGAGGCGCTGTTGAACCAGACACGCAGCATCATCACCAGCTACAACTACGACGCAGGCCGCGCATTTGTACTGGGCGCGCCTGCTGCCCTCAAAACCCTGCTGGCCGACCCGCAGGTGCAAGCCGGCATCAGCAAGCAGACCACATCCATCGTGGTGAGCAATCTGCTGCTCAACTACAACATGGTGTTCAGCGCCAAGGCGGGCGAGAGTGATGTGCAGGCTGCAACGCCGGGCTGGCTGGAACGCCTCCTGGAGCCCAGCAACCTGCTGGTGTTCACCGTGCTGCTGTGGTCGTTTGTTTTCCTGATGATGATCGTCGTCTTCCTGCGTGTGGAACGCCATCTGCGCGCCATGTCCCAGGAAGGCAAGGCGCTCGTGCAGCGCCCATAGCTTCTGACTGAGTCAGTCTTCAGCACCTGTCAGGCAGAGAGCGCCATCAACGGTGAGAAAAGGGGAGCGAGTGCTCCCCTTTTTGCTGGCTGCTACGCAGCCCTTTGGTGATGTGGCAATGCAGCTTATGGCTGGGTCACGCTGTAGCGGATATCCGCTGGCGCACCCGCCGTCAGATCGCCCGGCTTGACATTGCGGAAGGCGTTTTCCGCATCCGTTCCCGCCTTGGCCGCTGCCGTCACCTTGGCCAGCAGATCGCTCTCGCTCACGCCTGACTGGGCATTGAGCTTGACGACAAACTTGCCGTCCGATGCGATCGAGTTGACCGAGTTGCCGCCCGTCAGCTCAGAGACCGAATAGCTGCCCGCTGGCAAGCCTGACTTCTGCAACTCCATCATGGCGCGCGCAGCGGCATGCAGCGCGCTGGTGCGGCCATAGTTGCCGCTGCTGTGGCCACCAGGGCCCTGGAACTCTGCCACGATGGTCTGTGCCTGCGCCAGACCGGCGCCCCATGCGGATGCGACCAGGAACAGGGTGGAAATGGTTTTCTTCATGGTATTGACTCCTGCGGGTGGCTTACTTCACTTCACGGGTGCGCACGCCGACCGGGCCGAGCGCTGGCGCGATCACCGTGCCGTCGGAGAGGTTGTAGCCCGAGGCCATCAACACCGCCATCATGGCGCGCTGGATTCGCTTGGCTTCGCGCTTGGGATCGCCGCGCGTGCCCCATTCCCAGAACGCGTGGCCGCCACCGCCCGCAACATCCGATGCGAGCGACCAGTTGTAGGTGGGCACGCCCGTGTTGGCAGGCACGTTGTCGTTCAGGCTGGTAGAGCCCGATGGCACCTTGCCGGTGTTGTCCACACCTACCGACTGGGCCGCCTGCCAGCCCACCTGCAATGCGATGTTGGCGGTGTTGCCGTTGACGAACGCAGGGCGCAGGCCATACCAGACCTGCTCGATCGACACCGCCTCAGGCGAGCCGTCGGCCTTGCTGTAGCGGGTGTTTTCAGCCGTCATGCCCGCCTTGAAGGTGGGCTCGATCTTGGCACGCATCTCGTTCAAGGTGTCGGTGCGCTCCGAGCGCATGTCCACCAGCAAGGAACAGCTGGGCACCACATCGCTGCCGGCAGCGGGCGCTTCGCAGCTGGCCTGGCCCACGGTGTAGGTGGTCTTGAGCGCATCGCTGCGCTCCTCCGAAGGCGTCTTCAGATCGGCAATCATCGCAATGGTGGAGGCCATGGCTTCAACGGCGCTCGGGCCAGCGCCCGGGGTTGCTGGCGCCTTGAATTTCATCTCGAAGCGGTAGCTGCCGGTGAAGTTGACCGTGCCGCCGCCTTCCGAGCCGAAGTTGGCAACGAAGTTCAGCGGGTTCGAACCCGTGCCCAAGTCCTGCTCAAAGCCATACAGCTGCTTCATGCCGGCCAGGTTGCCCTTGCCCTCTTCGCCTGCCGTGCCGCACAGCCACACGTCGTACACCGGCTTGATGCCGTATTTCTTGAACATGCGCGCCATGGTGAACACGTTGGTGGTGTTGCCCATCGCATCCGAGTAACCCGGCACATACATGCGCACACCGCCACCGGCCTTGGCCTCGTCCTGCGTTGCAAACCATTTGCTGGAGCGCGCGTAGTTGTCGTCTTCGATGATGCGGCCATTGGCATCAAAAGCCAGCTCCGTCTTGATTGCAGCCAGCTGCGCAGGGGTGGTCACCACGGGGTCGGTGATCGGCTGCAGCTTGATCGGCTGGTATTTCTTGTCCTCGGGCGGCAGCACCTCGGGGTTGACCACGTCGATGTGCGACTCGATCAGCACCTTGGGATACTGGCCCTTGTACGATTGAGCACCGGAGCTGCCCGAGTATGAGCCCTTGATTTCCACGCAGGCGTTGTACACAGGCAGGCCATCAACGATCTGCACGTCCGAGCCAGGCAGATTGCCGTCGGCACGGGTTTTCACCTCGCTGGCTGCAAAGCCCCAGTCGTTCACGAAGCGGCGATGCACCTCCTGCGCCATGCGGTTTTCGTAGCGCGAAGGCGATGCAATGCGCACCAGCTCCATGTGCTGGTTGTAGCGCTGCTTTTCGCTGGCCGCCGTGTTCAGCTCGGCCATGATGTCCTGGATCTTTTTGTCGGCCATCAGCTTTTGCGAAGCCGACGCAATCAATGGATCGATGGCGGGAATCCCATCCACAATGGTGGTGGGCTTGGGGGTGGCGGGTGTTTCACCACCGCTGTTGCTGGAACCACTGCCTCCGCACGCGGTCAGCAACAAGGCTGCCGACATGGCGTAAAACAATGGAGATCTGCTGAAGATGTGCGTTTTCATCATGCTCTATGCTTCTCCGAAAATGGTGCGCCGGCACCGTTGACCAACCTTCCTCGCCCGACCGATATCAACAATGCTTGGATGCATTTTTATAAATATTCGCAATGAAGTTATAGATATAAATTCTTGCGAAACGCATCATCCCGCCATGCCAAGCGCCTGAACTGTCACCGATTTGTCAAACCGGGGAGAAACCATAGGTTGGTTGCCGCAGCAGGCATTGCGCGGCGCAAGGTGCATCACAGCGCTGCAAAACCAGCATCAGCGCGGCACCGGTTCCGCATCACAATCACGGGCAGACGTCCATCCCTCATCCTGCTGCTCTTCCCGCGCACCATGCCCTACCTTGTTTCGCTGCTCACCATTGCCGGCATCTACCTGGCCGTGCTTGCCAGCCCCGGCCCCAACTTTTTCATCCTCAGTCAGCTGGCGCTGGAAGGGCAGCACAAGGCAGCGCGCTTTGTGGTGCTGGGGCTCACCACGGGCTCCATCTTCTGGGTGGTGCTGGCGCTCGCGGGCCTGTCCACCTTGCTCGCGCAGCATCCGTGGCTGGCCGCCGGCGTACGGGTGGCGGGCGCGGCGTATCTGCTCTGGTACGGCGTGGGGCTGCTGCGCTGCGCACTCCGCTCCCACCGCAGCGCCGAATCAGGTACTGCCGCGCACACGCCGCGTCTTGCGTCACCGCTGGCCGCCTATCGGTCAGGCTTGTTGACGGGGGTCACCAACCCCAAGGGCGCCGCGTTCTGGACCAGTGCGTTTGCCGCACTTTTCCCCTTGCATGCGCCAGCCTGGTTCCATGTAGCAACTGTGCTGCTGGTCACCAGCCTGTCGCTGGGCTGGCACCTGGGAATCACCTGGGTGTTCGGGAACGCAGCGCTGCGCCGCGGCTACCTGCGCATGGAGCGGGCCGTCAATGGCATTGCTGGCGGTGCGCTGGTGCTGTTGGGCATCCAGCGCCTGGCCGGGCGTTGAGCATCTGCGGCTAGTCAGCCGCGCAGCAACCACAGGCCTGCGCCAAAGACGACGGCGTGCACGGCCAGCAATGCGCCCAGCCATGTCAGAGCGGGCGACGCCATGCCGTCCAATGTCTGCTGAATGCGCGCGGCCAGAAAGCTGCGTAGCGCTGGATCGCCTGGCAGCGCCTCACCCCCGCCATGGGCCGCACGGGTTTCGCCCCATTCCTGCATCAGCTCGGACAGCGGCAACCGGTCCATCAGCATTCCGACAACCTTGCGCACGACCGCGCCGTCCCCCACCAGGGGTTTGAGCTTCTCCACCGCAGCCTCTGCCGAAAACACATCCGCGCCGCGATGGAAGGTGCGATGCGCCGCAGGCAGCGCTTCTATCCGGGTTGCCAATTGATCGGCCAGGGGCTGCGCCAATGCAGGGCCATAGCGGCGCACCAGCTTGGCCAGCGCCATGCCTCGGCCCAGACTCATGCCCATGAAAAAATAGGCGGGGATGGTGAGCGCCAGCAAGACCAGAACCACTACAGGCCCTGCTCCCAGCGCATCAGCGGGCAATGCCGCCTTGGCGCTGCTCCAGAGCACCAGGTAATAGGTGGTGCTGAGCAAGCCCAATGCAAAGGCGAGCGCCACGCCCAGTGCGATTCCGCCCACCATCGATACGCCTGCGCTTGCACCCGTGCGCAGCGCGGAGCCCAACGCCCCTTTTGGTACTTGTTCTGCCATCTTGGCTGGTCTCCCGGTTGCCTGCGGCAAACGGCGCCGCCCCAAGACATCATAGAAGAAGCATGGATGGCAATGCAGCAAAAATCGGCCGCCCCACCAGCTGCACCTTCGCCCCTCGACCAGTCAGAGGCCTCGGCCTCACACCCCCTTGCGAGCAGCTTCAATGGCCGCGATATCGATCTTGGTCATGGTCATCATGGCAGCAAATACGCGCTGCGCCGTAGCTGGGTCGGCATTGAAGACGCCCTGCGTCAGCGCACGTGGGGTGATCTGCCACGATATGCCCCAGCGGTCCTTGCACCAGCCACAGGCGCTTTCCTGGCCGCCGTTGCTCACAACCGCATTCCATAGCCGGTCGGTCTCCTCCTGGTCATCAGTAGCGATCTGGAACGAAAACGATTCGTTGTGCTGAAAATGCGGCCCGCCGTTGAGCCCGATGCACGGGATACCGGCAACGGTGAACTCCACCACCAGCACATCGCCTTGCTTGCCGTCGGGATAGTCGCCGGGTGCGCGGTGGATCTGGCCCACCGTGCTGTCAGGAAAAGTCTGCGCATAAAAGCGCGCTGCCTCCAGGGCGTCGCCTTGGTACCAGAGGCATATGGTGTTTTTGGGAGTCATGCAAAAGTCTCCCGCTGGGTCTGTTCAACCTGACGGGCACCATGGTCGCCCGCCGCAACCAAGCTACAGGGTAATACCGTTCACATGAACAAGGGGTAACCAGGGCGTACGGATCGCGTCCAGATGTGCGTCCAGATGTGATCTCGACGTCTTTTGCTATATAAATATTAGCAATCAGTGCTTCACAGCTAAGCGCCAACGGGTCTTTTGATACGTGAATCGGTGCCTGCGCTGCACGTCACTCACGCGCACTGCGCTTTTGCTCGCGCAGCATGAACAGATAGAGACTCTCCACCTTCTCGCGGGCCCAGGGCGTCTTGCGCAGAAACTTCAGGCTGGAGTTGATGCTAGGGTCGAGCGTAAAGCAGCGCACCGGAATGCGCGCCCCAAGCCCCGGCCAGCCAAAGTAATCCACCAGCTCGTTCAGGATGCGCTCCAGCGTCATGCCGTGAAGAGGGTTGCGAGGTTGCTCAGAGAGGGTCATGGCGCCATTGTCGCCCAGTACAGCCCTGCAAGGCTTGTACCGGGTAACAGGCAAGGGCCCGTATGCAAAAATTATGCATGTTGGCGCCACTCCTTTGGCACAGCCTGCGCCGTCGCGCCGCAAGCAGGCTTGAAGGCGATTCAGAAGCGGTGGCGTATGCCCGCCCCGATGCTGCCCTCCGCGCCATGGCCCGAGAGCCTGTCGCTCAAGTAGATGGCGTACACGTCGGTGCGCTTCGACAGCTGGTGGTCATAACCCACAGCCCAGTTGGTGCGGCGGCTATCGTCTGTATTGGACGCATCGCGCCGGGTGCGCGCCACCGAGGCCATGAATTTGCCTGCCGCGCCCACCGGAACACCCACGCCCAGTTGAGCAGTGTTGGCCCTGGTGCCCAAATCAGGGGTGCGCGCCCGCTGCCACTGGCCGTAGACCTTGGCCATGCCCAGGTCGTAGGAGGCAGCAGCCAGCAGCGCCGACTGGCGGGTGATGCTGGTGCCATCCAGCCCCGGCCCGTACTGCACGGTTTGCGCAACCAACGCTGCCGCGAGGGGCCCCTGCGCATAGTTGATGGCCAGGCTTTTGTTGCTGCGGCCGTGGTCGCTTGCCTGTTCTCCAAAACCATAGGAAACATCGGCACGAAAACCGCCAATGGTCGGCGAGGTGTATTGCACGGTGTTGTTCCACACGCTGTCGCCCAGCACTGCGCGGTCGTATGCCACCTGCCAAGTCTGGAGCATGATGGGAGAGAACTGCAGCGAGCCGCCGAATGGATCGAACTGGCCGCTGGCCACAAACAGCCGGTTGGTCTGCCGCCCGGCAGATACTTGCCCGAAACCGCCAGCAAGCCCTACCCAGGCGTTGCGCGACAGAAAAGGATCGGCGCTGTTGCGTCCGTTCGCTCCACTGTCGGTCTGAAAAAAGCTCTCCAGCGCAAACAGTGCCTTGAGGCCGCCTCCGAGGTCTTCGCTGCCGCGCAGGCCCCAGTAGGAGGTGGTCATGCCATTGCTGTTGACAACCAGGGTGCGCGCCAACTGGTCGCTGCGCCGCATGGAGCCGACATAGGCGTCCACCAGCCCGTACAGCTGCACGCTGCTGCTGTCGGCGGCCCGGGCAGGCGCATGAACAGCCGTGGTGCCGCCAGCCACCAGCGCCACTGCGGCGGCATATGCAGAGAATGAAGTTTGCATGGATGCGCCCCTTACTGCTTTGGAATGCCGGCACGCTGGATCACGGCGCCCCAGCGCTGGATTTCGCTCTCCAGCAGCGCCGCCTGCTGCTCGGCGGTGCTGCCCCGCGCCTCCACGCCCAGGCCCTGCAGGCGTTGCTTCACATCGGGCAGAGCCAGCGCAGCGTTGGCCGCCTGGTTGAGCCGCGCGATGACGGACTGAGGCGTCTTTGCCGGTGCTGCCAGCGCATTCCACGAGGCCACGCTGAAGCCCTTGGCCACCGGATCGCTCTCGGCCACGGTCGGAACCTGCGGCAGCCCGGGCGCGCGCTTGTCGCCCATGACGGCCAGTGCCCGCAATACCTTGCCGCTGACCTGCGCCATCACCGGCGCGAGAATTTCAACGGCCGCATCCACCTGCTTGCCACGCAGCGCATTGAGCACGGCGGGCGAGCCATTGAAAGGCACGATCTGCACGTCGATGCCCAGCGTGGTCTTGAGCAGCTCTGCCGCCAGGTGCTGCGTGCTGCCCATATTGATGGTGCCGATATTGAGCTTGCCAGGCCGCGCCTTGGCCTGGGCGACCAGATCCTGCAGCGAGCGGATCGGGCTGTCCTGCGGCACCAGCACAGCCAGGTCGAAATAGCCCAGCGTCGAGATCGGAGCAAAGTCCTTCGCCGCGTTGTAGGAAAGCGACTTGAACAGACCTTCTGCCACCGCGTTGGCATTGGACATGAGCAGCAGCGTGAGGCCATCGGGCGCGGCCCGCACCACCTGCTCGGCAGCCACCACGCCACCCGCACCCGGCTTGTTGTCCACAATGATGGGCTGGCCGCCGAGCAGCTCGGTCATTTTCTGCGCCACGATGCGCACGGTGAGATCGGCTACGCCCCCCGGGCCGAAGGGCACCATGATGCGGATGGGTTTGGAAGAAAATGATGGCTGGGCACCTGCCGCCAACGGCATGGCCCCCAATGCCAGCAGGGCGCTGGCAAACTGTCGTCTTTGCATGTGAAGTCTCCTGTAGAGCCCACACTGTGGCCAAAATCGATGCTGCTGAGCACTGCCTCCGAGCGGCTAGCAGATATGCCCGTTCGGCATGGCTGCGCTACAGTTCCTCGTCTCCCGCTCCCTCCAGCACCTTGCGCACCACATCACCGCCAAAACCGCGGCTGGCCAGAAAACGCATATGCTTTGCCCGCTCCTGCGGCGTGGAGGGCTGCTCGCCAAAGCGGCGGCGCCACACTTCCCGGGCCCGCTGCAGCTCGGTGCCCCGCAGGCGATCCATGGCGTCGGCGATCAGCTCGGCATCCACACCCTTTTGGCGTAACTCCTGCGCAACGCGATTGGCGCCAAAGCGCGCCGCCTTGGTATGGAGCACGCTGTCCACAAGACGCTCGGCACTGATGAAGCCCTTGGCTTCAAGCGCGTCCAGCACCACGTTCAGGTCGTCGCCTTCTTCTACATGCGGGCGAAGCTTGGCCACCAGCTCGGCGCGCGAGTGCTCGCGCTGCGCCAGATAGCGCAATGCACGGCCTTGGAGGGAGAGTTTGGCAAATGACATTCCGAATGGCATCCGAATTGCTATAAAACAAATAGCTGCCTGTGCACATCTACTGTGCGCAAGCAGCTATTCTTACTCAAACCAATGGATGGCGGGCTCGGATCAGGCGTCGTCTCCATCCGCATCGGGGCCTGCGATCACGCCGTCTTCGGCGGGGCGCAGCGAGATGTTCAGGCTTTCGCGCACCTTGTTCTCGATCTCGATGGCGAGGTCGGGATTCTCGCGCAGGAATTCGCGCGAGTTGTCGCGGCCCTGGCCGATCTTCTCTCCGTTGTAGGCATACCAGGCGCCGCTCTTCTCGATGATGCGGGCATTGACGCCCATGTCGAGGATTTCGCCTTCGCGCGAGATGCCTTCGCCAAAGAGGATGTCGAACTCGGCAGTCTTGAACGGAGGCGAGACCTTGTTCTTGACGACCTTGACCTTGGTTTCGTTGCCGATGGCTTCGTCACCTTTCTTGATGGTGCCGGTACGGCGGATGTCGAGGCGCACCGAGGCGTAGAACTTGAGCGCGTTGCCGCCCGTCGTGGTTTCGGGGCTGCCGAACATCACACCGATCTTCATGCGAATCTGGTTGATGAAGATGACCGTGCAGTTGGTTTTCTTGATAGTGGCGGTCAGCTTGCGCAGCGCCTGGCTCATCAGGCGCGCCTGCAGGCCGGGCAACTGATCGCCCATCTCGCCTTCGATTTCGGCCTTGGGCGTCAGGGCGGCGACCGAGTCCACCACGATCAGATCGACGGCGCCCGAGCGCACCAGGCTGTCCACGATCTCCAGCGCCTGCTCGCCGGTATCGGGCTGGCTGATCAGTATGTCCGGCAGGTTCACGCCGAGCTTTTGCGCATAGCTGGTATCGAGTGCGTGCTCGGCGTCGATGAAGGCGCAGGTACCGCCCAGTTTTTGCATTTCGGCAATCACCTGCAGCGTCAGTGTGGTCTTGCCGGACGATTCAGGGCCGTAGATTTCGATCACACGGCCACGCGGCAAGCCGCCTACGCCCAGGGCGATATCCAATCCCAGCGATCCGGTGGAGACAACCTGGATATCCTCAATCGCCTCGCCCTCTCCCAGTTTCATGATCGTGCCCTTGCCGAACTGCTTTTCGATCTGGGCAAGCGCCGCAGCCAGGGCTTTGGCTTTTTCGGTATTGGCTTCTGGCTTGGTAGCGGTGGCGTTCATGGATTTGTCCTTGCGTTTAACAGTCATGTCGTATGGATTTCTATCCAGCTGTTTGCATATACAGACTGGATGCTTGAACAGTAGTTTAGGGGATTGGTATATTTTATAAAATCATTTTTTTAGTCAGTTTAGTTGACTATATATAAAATACCGACACCGACCTGATCTGGCAAAAAACCCTTTGTTTTCAAAGACCCATGTCCATTCTGCTTCCCCACTTGCCTGACGACAGCTGGCGCCTGACGCACCTGGGCCGCCTTCTGGGCCATGCCATGCGCCGCTTCGATGCCCGCGTGCTGCAGCTGATGGCGCAGGACGAGGCAGTACCGCTTGCCCTGTCGAACCTGGCAGCGCGCGACCAGGTGAGCGCCGCCCATATCCACATCACCCGGCACCTGGCGCTGGCCGGAGACCGTCTGACCGATCTGGCCGAACGCGCAGGCATGAGCAAGCAGGCCATGGCCAACCTGGTGGACCAGTGCGAAGCCTGGGGGCTGGTGACGCGAGCGAGCGATCCACGCGACGCACGCGCCCGCATCGTGCGCTTTACGGGCACCGGCCTGCTGTGGCTGCAGGCTTTCGAGCGGGCGGTGACGCTGGCAGAGGCCGAGTTCCGCGCCGAGGTGGGCGACGAAGTGGCGACGGTGGTGAAACTGGGGCTGGAGGCGTATTGCGGCAGCGATGACCAGGTTTTCTAAAAAATAGCAAAAAGCAGCCAAAAAGCGGCTCCAGCACCCATCAAGCAACCGCTCCTAGCTCCGTTTTTCGAAACGGTAGAAAAGGTTGGGCTCGGAGACCAGATACAGCGCTCCAGCGCCATCCATGGCCACGCCTTCGGGCTGGGGAATGGTGCGCTCCAGCCCGCTTTCGCCCGCCCACAGCGGCATCATGCCGGCCAGATCGCCATTGCGGTCATATTCGTACAGTACCGACGACTCTTCCCCCAGCAGCAGCAGGTTGCCCGTACGGGGATCGACCTCGACCGACGCCAGATCAGTGGTGGGCAGGCCGGTGGGATCGGCTGGCCCCCACGACTCGATAGCCACGGGGGGCGATACGCCAGCGCCAGGGGAGAAAGCAGGCAGGTTGATGCGCAATACCCGCATGGGCCATTTTTCCGTCACAGCAACGAGTTGGCGGCGCTGCCCGTCCCAGCTCAGCCCTTCCACCCCAAAGTTCTTGATCTCCGCATCGCCCAGCGCCAGCGACTGGCCCTGGGTCAGCACCACCTGTCGGACTCCCGGCACGATCTCCACCCAGTGAACACGGTTGCGGCGCTCGTCGGCAACGGCAAACCAGTTGCCTTCGATATGGGCAATCCCTTCAGGATCATCGGCGCCATCCAGGGGCATGAGGCGCAGCAGCTCGCCCCTGGTGCTCAGCTCGGCCACGCTGGGTGGGCGGTTGATCACGGCGAACAAGGTATTGGTGTGCGGGCTGTAGGTCAGACCCGAGAGATTGTCGCGGATGCCGGTGACCGGCTTGGCTTGCTCCTGGGCTCGGTAGCGCGCCAGTTGCGCGTTCGCGGCAGGGGCCGCGCGCTCCCCGGCCATCGCACCGCGCCAGGGCAGGCGCATGGTATTGAGCTGCAGGAAGGCTGCAACCAACAACAACAGCACCATGGCTGCCGCTACACGGCGGCCTCGCAACGCCCGCCCCAATGCCTGGATATCCAGTTTCATCCCACCTTGCCTGGTTGAACACGCCTGTGCGCCAGGGCACCATGCCGGGGCTGAAAACGCGTACGCGCATGGTACGCGATGCCATGCGGCATTTTTGTGACGCGGTCATGCCACACACGCAAAGCCGTGCAACGGCATGCCGGCACGACGCCGCCCCCCGCAGACCGCCAATCACCATATAGGGCGTCAACAGGCTCTAGAATCAGCCGAAACAGCGCGCAGCGCATACCAACAGGAGACCCCATGCGAATTCTGATTGCCGAAGACGACCAGGTGCTGGCCGACGGCCTGCTGCGCAGTCTGCGCAACTCAGGCGCCGTGGTGGACCACGTGGCCACCGGCACCGAAGCCGATGCCGCACTGATGGCCAACAACGAGTTTGACCTGCTGATCCTTGACCTGGGCCTGCCCAAGATGCACGGCCTGGAAGTGCTCAAAAGGCTGCGCGCGCGCGGCTCGGCGATACCAGTGTTGATTCTCACAGCCGCCGAAAGTGTGGATGAGCGCGTGCAAGGCCTCGATCTGGGGGCCGATGACTACATGGCCAAGCCCTTTGCGCTGTCGGAGCTGGAAGCCCGCGTGCGCGCCCTCACGCGCCGCAGCGCAGGCATGAGCACCACCCTGATCCAGCATGGCCCGCTGGAATACGATCAGGCAGGGCGCGTAGCCACGCTGGAAGGCCGGATGCTGGAGCTGTCCGCACGCGAGCTGGGTCTGCTGGAAGTGCTGCTGCAGCGCAGCGGCCGCCTCGTCAGCAAGGACCAGCTGGTCGAGCGCCTGTGTGAATGGGGCGAAGAAGTCAGCACCAATGCGATCGAGGTGTACATCCACCGCCTGCGCAAGAAAATCGAGAAAGGCCCGGTGCGCATTGCCACGGTGCGCGGCCTGGGCTATTGCCTCGAAAAGATCCAGCCTGCGGCGTAATCATCATTTCATAGCGGCCAGCGCTTGGCACATCAGCGCTGGGAGCATTTTTTACCACAAGGACAGCCTTGGCCCTGTTTCGCGGTGAGCAGCGTTCCCTGTTCGGTGAGATCCTCGACTGGATGCTCACCCCGCTGTTGCTGCTGTGGCCGGTATCGCTTGCGCTGACCTGGCTGGTGGCGCAGAACCTGGCCAACAAGCCCTTCGACCGCGCACTGGAGTACAACGCCCACGCGCTGGCCCAACTGGTGAGCGTGCATGGCGGCCAGACCTATTTCAACCTGCCCCAGCCTGCCAGCGAAATCCTGCGTGCCGACGACTCGGACGCCGTGTACTACCAGGTAACGGCGCCCAATGGTCGGTTTCTGGCTGGCGAATCGGAACTGCCCTCGCCCCAGGATGACCAGGAGCGCCCCGTCGGTCTGGTGCAGCTGCGCGACGCCGAACTGCGCGGCGTGGACGTGCGGATTGCCTGGATCTGGGTACGCCTGTCACTGCCCGAGCCCAATCTGGCGCTGATCCAGGTGGCCGAGACGCGCGAAAAGCGCAGCGTGCTGGCGACGGAAATCATCAAGGGCGTGATGCTGCCGCAGTTCGTCATCCTGCCGCTGGCGGTGCTGCTGGTATGGCTGGCGCTGGCACGCGGCATCAAGCCGCTGCACCAGCTGGAGGAGCGCATCCGCGCCCGCAAGCCCGATGACCTCTCGCCCATCAACCACAAGGATGTTCCACTCGAAGTGGTGCCGCTGGTCGATTCGGTCAACGACCTGCTGGGGCGCCTCAACGACTCGCTGGCCACCCAGAAGCGCTTTCTGGCCGACGCGGCCCACCAGCTCAAGACGCCGCTGGCGGGGCTGCGCATGCAGGCCGAAATGGCCCAGCGCGCCGATGCCAATGCCGCAGACCTGAAGCTGTCGCTGCAGCAGATCGGGCGCTCCAGCATGCGCGCCACCCACACCGTCAACCAGTTGCTGTCGCTCGCCCGCGCCGAGGGCCCCGGCGCGCTGCTGCAGCGCAGGCCCTGCAACATGGCCGAAATCGTGCTCGATGCCATGCACGACGGCATAGACCGCGCGCTGGCCAAGCACATCGATATGGGCTATGAAGGCATGCAGACGGACGACCTGGAGGTGTGGGTCAACGGCAACGCCACATTGCTGGGCGAGTTGGTGCGCAACCTGCTGGACAACGCCATCAACTACACGCCTTCCAGCGCCAGCACGCCGGGCATCATCAATGTGCGCCTCTTGGCCGACCCCTTTGGCCACGTGCTGGTGCTGCAGGTAGAGAACTCCGGCCCCGGCATTGCCGAGGAGGACCGCGAACATATCTTCCAGCCCTTCTACCGCGTGCTGGGCAGCGAGGTCGATGGCTCCGGGCTGGGCCTGCCCATCGTGCAGGAAATCGCGCGCCAGCATGGCGCCAGCGTCACCCTGGAAGACGCCTATCCCAAGCAGGTACAGCGCGGTGTGGTGTTCAGCGTGCGGCTACCGACGACCAAGGCGCCCACCCTGGCCAGCCCTGTCTGAAGGCACAGCTGCAGCACCCGGACTGCCCGCTGTGGCTCACTGCCGATGTCGCTCGCGGCTACTTCAGGTACTGGCGCACCTGTGCAATCCAGCTGGCGCGAGCTTGGGCGTTGGCAAAGCTGGACGCGGGATAACCACGGCCTCAAACGGGCCAACATAGACCGCCACGATGCAGGGGTAGTCGCGCACGCGCGTCACGCCCGGCCAGCGGTTGAGGGTTTCGTAGGTCTGTGTCCAGTCCGTCAAACCCTGAGGGCTGGGTTGCACCACATGTTCGGTCAGCACACGATTGTGTCGACTGCACAGGTATGCAGCGTTGAACAGCCATTGCAGCATCCACAGCGCGCAATAACCCGCCACGGCATGCCATACCAGTGAAACAACGGTTTCGTCGGTCATCCACCCTATCACGCCGACTCCCAGCGCGCACAAGCCATTGAACCCTTGCGCAACGATCGAGTGGAACTGGTGAATGCAGTTAAAAAACCAGAAATGCACAAAACGCAGCCGGTAACGCAGCGCACTGCCGTCTAGCAGTTCCATCTTGGCTCCTTAAGAACGTGTTTACGATCTCCACGCAGCCGCGTTGGAGTGCAATCGGGATGACTTCTAAGAGATACAGGCCTGCAAGTCCTTGCCATCCATCACATGCCAGCTTTGCACACGCTTCTTGGTGGCCGCATCGACGCGGGGCAGGCGCAGGGTGTAGCTGGTGGTCTCAGGCCGGTCCACCACCACCTTGGCGCCACTCACACCCTTCTTGCCCATTGCGGCAAGGTGGCGCTCTGCGGCTTCTTCGGTGGAAAAGCGCCCCAGCGAAATGCCGGGCTCCAGGCTCGCCAGGCGAGCGCGGTCGGTGCTGATATCGAGCGCGCGCAATTCGTCGCGGCGTTTGTCCAAGGCATCCTGGCTGCTGAACTTGCCGACATACACCATCCAGCGGCCCGCCGTGGTGGTGGAGTCGAGCTTCCAGCTGCCCTCGGGCAGCTTGGCCAGTTGCAGCCGCAATGCCTCCACCTGCTTGGCATCGAAGCTGCCCGCCACCAGGCATTCCCGTTTTTCAGGTTTCTCGGGTTTTTCAGCGGGTTTCTCAGCCAGCTTATCCGCAGGTTTGTCCGCAGGCTTTTCTGCCATTCTGTCGAATTCGGCCGCTGGTCTGCCTGTGGCATCCGAGTTTGCAGTCGCCGCAGACTCGGACGCCGGTGCTGCACTCTGCATCTGCTTTTGCGCCTGGTCCATTTCCTCGCGCGTCATGATGCGCAACGCTTCGGGGTTGACCTGCTGCTGCAGGCGCTCGGGCTCGGCCGGGTTCTCGGGCGCCCAGCCCAGGCTGCGCAGCATGCCGTGCGAAAACGCGTAGTAGCCCGCATTGGCCAGCAACAGTAGCACGATGGCAAAACGAATCATCCCAACTTTTCCCTTGTCTTGGTCTGCAGCACCCGCACGTCAGCCCTGCACCGGCGCCTGCGGCCGCACACTGATTTCGGAGCTGGTCACGCCCACCAGGCCTGCGGCAGTCTGCACCTGCAACGCACCATCTGCGGCCACGCCCTGCGCGGTGCCCTGAGTGCCATCGCTCAAGCTTACCGCACGGCCTGCCAATGCATCACGCGCGGCAAAACGCTGTTGCAGCGGCGCAAATCCCTGGCGGGCAAACGCCTGCACGGTGGCAACCAGCGCGGGCACCACGGCGGCCAGCGCCTGCGGTGCATCCCAGCGGCTGTCTACCATTTGCAGGCTGCCGGGTATGGTGGAGAGGCCTTCGCCCTGCGGTGCGCGCACGTTGATGCCAATGCCGATCACGACATAGCGCAATGCCTGCTGTTCAAAATACCCACCAGCGCTTGTGGAATGGTCGCCAGATGCCATGAAACTTGCAGTTTCCACCAGGATGCCGGCAAGCTTGCGGTCGCCCGTCAGCCACAGGTCATTGGGCCATTTGAGGCCAATTTTCGGCGCTTGCAGCGTGGCGCGGTCTTCCATAGACATCTGGGGCTGCAGGCTTTCAGCCACGCTTACGCCTACAGCCAGCGACAGGCCGGACCAATCGCGCGGCGCAAGCGGCAGGCCCAGCGAAAACATCAGCGAATCGCCCACTTCGCTGCGCCAGGGACGGCCCAGGCGGCCACGGCCTGCCGTCTGCTGCTCGGCCACCAGCAGGATCGGCTCCTGTCGGCCCTCGCGCGCACGGCGCATCAGCTCGGTATTGGTGGAGTCGATGCTGGGCATGATCTCGATCGTGAAACCCGGCAATTGCGGCTCCACGGCCTGCCAGATGGCCTCAGCGGGCCAGCGGATGGGCTCCTGGCTGGCTGCGGTCATGCGCGGGCCTTTGCCGAAGTTCTGGGCTGGCTGGCTTTTGGCTTGGGCTTGGCATTGGGTTTTGGCTTCGGGTCTGCCTTGGCTTGGCTCTTGGACTCAGCCTTGGCTTTCGCAGTGGTCTCGCCGCCCGTCTTGGGTTTCTTGCCAGGCTCGGGCAGGTCGCTGGCAGGGCCCTTGGGCTTCCAGCCTCGCTTGGGGGCGAGCATGGTGCCCCGGCAGTCCGCTGCGCCGCAATGGCAGGCATAGTCGGCCTTCAGCTTGGCGGTGTAGCGCTCTTCGATGATGAGGCCGTAGTCGTAGCCCAGCTCCTCGCCAGCGCTGATATTGCGCAGCGCGCTGATGAAGATGCGGTCTTCCACCTCTTCGGCAAAGCAGTTGGGATCGCAGCTGTGGTTGATCCAGCGTGCCGAGTTGCCGCCATCACCGCCATCGATGACGCGGTTGCCGTCGATCTGGAAGAAGAAGGTGTGGTTGGGGTTGGCCGGATCGTGCGGGTGGCGGCGCTGGCTCTCTTCATAGCTGATGACCTTGCCCGCATATTCGACAATCACTTCGCCTTCTGCGATATCCTGCAGCGCAAAAACGCCCCTGCCGTGCACACCGGAACGCCGTACCTGGATACGGCGGCCTGTTGAAAAATGGGGGACATTGCTCGGCATGGGAATTTTTCTGCTACTTTAAAAAATAAGCACATGCGCATGTGCGCGTACGTACATGCAGGCGCCCGCGCACATGCGCGTGAAGCGTGCATTGTAAGAGCGTGCTCAGAGAGCCAGCAATCCACAGTGCTGGCAGACCCCAGATTGATGAGAGTGAACCCATGTCCAAGACCCTGGTCATTGCAGAGAAACCGTCCGTTGCGCAAGACATCGTCCGTGCGTTAACGCCGGTGGCAGGCCAATTTGCCAAACACGACGACTACTTCGAGTCAGACGGCTACATCGTCACGAGCGCGGTGGGTCACTTGGTAGAGATCCAGGCGCCGGAAGAATTCGATGTCAAGCGCGGCAAGTGGAGCTTTGCCCATCTGCCGGTGATCCCGCCCTATTTCGAGCTCAAGCCCGTCGACAAGACCAAGACGCGCCTCAACGCCGTGGTCAAGCTGGCCAAGCGCAAGGACGTCACCGCCCTCATCAACGCCTGTGACGCGGGCCGTGAAGGGGAGCTGATCTTCCGCCTGATCGAGCAATACGCGGGCGGCGCCAAGGGCGGCCTGGGCAAGCCCATCACGCGCCTGTGGCTGCAATCGATGACGCCACAGGCCATTCGGGAGGGCTTTGGCAAGCTGCGCACCGACAACCAGATGCAAGGCCTTGCCAACGCGGCGCGCAGCCGCTCCGAAGCCGACTGGCTGGTGGGCATCAACGGCACCCGTGCGATGACGGCGTTCAACTCGCGCGATGGCGGATTCTTTCTGACCACCGTGGGCCGCGTGCAGACGCCGACCCTGTCGCTGGTGGTGGAGCGCGAGGAAAAGATCCGCAAGTTCGTCAGCCGCGATTACTGGGAAATCCACGCCGAGTTCGGCGCGCAGGCCGGCCACTACCCGGCCAAGTGGTTCAACCCCGCCTGGAAGAAAAGCGATGACGCCGAAGCCAAGGCCGACCGTGTGTGGAGCCTGCAGGAGGCTCAGTCCATTGCCAATGCCGCGCGTGGCAAGCCTGCCACCGTCACCGAGGAGAGCAAGCCCACCACGCAGGCGTCGCCCTTGTTGTTTGATCTGACCAGCCTGCAGCGCGAAGCCAACAGCAAGTTCGGCTTCTCTGCCAAGACCACGTTGGCCCTGGCCCAGGCCCTGTATGAAAAGCACAAGGCCCTGACTTACCCGCGTACCGATTCGCGCGCGTTGCCTGAAGACTACCTGCCTGTGGCACGCCAGACCTTCGAGATGCTGGCGCACAGCAGCATGCAGCAACTCGCGCCCTTTGCGCAGCAGGCCATCGGTGCCAACTACATCCGGCCATCCAAGCGCATCTTCGACAACAGCAAGGTGTCCGATCACTTTGCCATCATCCCGACCACGCAAGCCCCCGGGGCGCTTTCCGAGGCCGAACACAAGCTCTACACGCTGGTGGTGCGCCGCTTCATGGCGGTGTTCTTCCCCAGCGCCGAGTACCAGGTCACTACGCGCATCAGCCAGGTTGAACAGCACCATTTCAAGACCGAAGGTAAAGTGCTGGTCAAGCCCGGCTGGCTGGCGATCTACGGCAAGGAAGCCGCCCACGAGGTGGAAGACGCCAAGGACGGCGACAAGGGCCAGAACCTGGTGCCGGTGCAGCCCGGAGAGAAGCCGCTCGCCGACCCGGTCGATCCCAAGGGCCTCAAGACCAAGCCGCCCGCCCGCTACTCCGAAGCGACCCTGCTGGGCGCCATGGAGAGCGCAGGCAAGCAGATCGACGACGACGAGTTGCGCGAAGCCATGCAGGAAAAGGGCCTGGGCACGCCAGCCACGCGCGCGGCCATCATCGAAGGCCTGCTGACCGAAAAATACATGCTGCGCGAAGGCCGCGAGCTGATTCCGACCGCCAAGGCCTTCCAGCTGATGACCCTGCTGCGCGGCCTGGAAGTGGAAGAGCTGTCACGCGCCGACCTGACCGGCGAGTGGGAATACAAGCTGGCGCAGATGGAAAAGGGCCAGCTCTCGCGCGAAGCCTTCATGGCCGAGATTCAGGCCATGACCGAGCGCCTGGTCAAGAAGGCCAAGGAATACGACCGCGACACCATTCCCGGCGATTACGCTACCTTGTCCGCCCCCTGCCCGAACTGCGGCGGCGTCGTCAAGGAAAACTACCGCCGCTATGCCTGTACCGGCATCCACGGCAATGGCGAAGGCTGCGGCTTCTCGTTCACCAAATCGCCTGCGGGCCGCACTTTCGAGACCGCCGAGGCCGACCAGCTGCTGCGCGACCGCAAGCTGGGGCCGCTGGACGGTTTCCGCTCCAAGGCAGGCTGGCCGTTTGCCGCCGAAGTGGCCATCGTGCGCGACGAGGACAACAACAACTACAAGTTCGAGTTCGTGTTCGAAGACAACAAATCGGACGAAGAATCGGGTGAGCTGGTTGATTTTGGCCACCAGAACGCGCTGGGCGCCTGCCCCAAGTGCGGCGCGCCAGTGTTCGAGCATGGCGCCAACTACGTGTGCAGCAAAGCCGTACCCACGGCGCAGCAGCCCACTCCCAGCTGCGATTTCAAGAGCGGCCAGATCATCCTGCAGCAACCCATCGAGCGCGACCAGATGGCCAAGCTGCTGGCCTCCGGCAAGACCGACCTGCTGGACAAGTTCGTCTCCAACCGCACGCGCCGCAGCTTCAAGGCCTTCCTGGCCTGGGACAAGGACGCTGGCAAGGTGAACTTCGAGTTCGAGCCACGCGAAGGCAAGTTCCCGGCGCGCAAGGCAGCGGCTGCCAAGACAGCCGCCAAAACCGCCACCAAGACTGCAGGCAAAGCAGCTGCCAAGGCCACCAAAGCCACGAAAACAGCGACGAAAACCGCCACCAAATCCGCGGCCAAAGCCCCTCGCAAGGTGGCGGCCACGCTGACCCCCAGCCCCGCGCTTGCCGCAGTGGTTGGCAGCGAGGCGACCTCGCGCCCCGAAGTGATCAAGAAGCTGTGGGACTACATCAAGGCCAACGGTTTGCAGGACGCCAAGGACAAGCGAGCCATCAACGCCGACGCCAAGCTCAAACCGCTGTTTGGCAAAGACCAGATCAGCATGTTCGAGATTGCAGGCATTGTGGGCAAGCATGTGAGCTGACCTTGGCTGCTGCCATGACGCTGCTTGCGTGGACCCTGGGCTTGTATGCGCTGCTGGAACTGCTCTTTCACGGCATCAGCTACGGCGTGGCACGCATCATGGAGCGGGAAGCCCGCAAGCAAGGGCTCCCGCTGAAGCCCAGCCGCGCCCACTGGCAGGCTATTTTCTACCGGCTGTTTGCGGTGGCGGCCATCGCCTTGATGAGCCACTGGTATGCGCAGGCCATCAGCGATGTAGGGTGGAAACAGGCCCTGGCAGTGGTTGCGGTGATCTGCCTTGTCGTGACTGCCGTGATCGGCACGGACATCTCCATCATCCAGCACCTCAAAAAGCAAAGCGCCACGCACTTTGTCAATATGCGCGAGATGTCGCTGCTGCACATCCTGCGCCACCTGCCTGCGCACCGCCATTGGTATTTCAGCAAGGCTTACCTGCCCTACGCGCGGCGCGCCAACTTCGGGGTCGGCCTGCTGTCGCTCCTGCTGCTGTATCTCGACCTTCGGGCGTACTATGCAGCCTGACAACGGATAATCCGCAGCCCGCCCACCTACCCATTTCGGATTCGCACCATGTACATCCGCCGCAGCCACCGTATTCTGATCGGCCTTGCCATTGCTCTGGCCGTGGCGGCCGCTGTTGTGGCCTGGCGCGGCCCGACAGTGGTGAACGAGGCACAGGATGCCGCAAGCGCGTTGCTCAAAAAGGCATCCAATCCGCCGCCACCCACCGCCGGCGAACAGCGGCGCAGCCAGGCTCGCCGCACAACCGATGCCCACGGAAAGCCCTCAGCCACGCCGGTGCAGCCACGCAAGTGCATTCAGAATGGCAAGACCATCTATACCGATGCGCCCTGCCCTGCGGGTAGCGAAGAGCAGGTGGTGCCGGAGAACCTGTCGGTCGTGCCCGGGAGTGCTGCACGCTGAGCGCAGAAAAATGAGTGCAAAAAGCAGTGCTGCTGGCGCTTATTGCAGCGGGGTCATGAAAAGAAAACCACTCAGAACTCAATCACAGAAACCACTAGATGCTCTTATTTTAAGAGCAATCAGTACTCTAGGCGATAGAGCTGCGTCCCTGCGGAGCGCTCAGCCTTGGCGCATGAAACGCTGCGCACACTGCCAGCCCAGCTCAGCCAGCGGCCCCGCCTTGGCGCCAGTGGCCACCGCATCGGCTGCCGCCGCCGTGCCATCGGCCGCACGTTGGGCTATGCCGTACAAGATGGCCGCCATGCGAAACAGGTTGAAGGCCAGGTAATACTCCCACAACGCTCCAGGGCTGCGGCCCGCTTGGTTGGCGTACCACTGCAGGTACTGCGCTTCATCTGGAATACCGAGCATAGCCAGATCCAGCCCGCCGATGCCGCGCCACAGATCGGGCGGCACGCGCCAAGCCATGCCATGGTAGGCCAGATCGGCCAGCGGATCGCCCAGGGTTGAAAGCTCCCAGTCCAGCACTCCGATGACGCGCGCCTCGCTCGGGTGCCACACCAGATTGTCCAGCCGGTAATCGCCATGCACCAGTGTGGTTGCATCGCCTTGCGGCAGGTACTGCGGTAGCCAGTCGATCAGGCGGCGCATGGCTTCGTTGATGGGCACGGACAGCTGCAGGCTCTGCTGCCCCCAGCGCTTGACCTGGCGCGCCACATAGCCGCCGTGGCGTCCGTAATCGGCAAGACCCACGGCATCCATATCCACCTGGTGCAGCGCGGCGATGACGCGATTCATCTCGCCATACAGCGCCGTGCGCTCGGCGCGGCCCAGCTCCGGCAGGGCCGGGTCCATGAAGACGCGGCCTTCGAGAAACTCCATCAGGTAGAACGGCGTGCCCAGTAGTTGCGCGTCATCACAGTAGGCCAGCATGCGGGGCACCGGCACGTCGCTGCCTGCCAGAGCGCGCATGACCCGGTATTCACGGTCTACCGCGTGCGCTCCCACCACCAGCGGCCCTGGCGGCTGCTTGCGCAGCACCATCTGCCGGTCGCCTGCCTGGAGGCGGTAGGTGGGGTTGGACTGGCCACCCGCAAGCACGCTGATGCGCACCGGCTCGCCTTGCGTCAGGCCCGTGTCTTTCAGGTATTTTTGCAGTGCGGCGGCTAACTGGTTTTCGCCAATAGCTTCTATTTTCATAGCATCAATGCTGCAGCGGCGGTATGGAGCAGATCGCCTCAGGTACGCCGCGCTCAACATCGGCGTCCTTCTCGGCCGCCTGCACCAGCTTGCGCGCCATGCTGAAGCGGTGCACTTCGCTCGGGCCGTCGTAGATGCGAAAGGCCCGCATGTCCATGAAGATGCGCATGACCGGCGTCTCCATGGTTACGCCCTGTCCGCCGAGCATCTGCACGCAGCGGTCCACCACGCGCCATTCGGCTTCTGAGCACACCACCTTGGCGCGGCTGGATTCGTAATTGCCCTGCTCGCCCTGGTCCAAAAGCCATGCGGTGTGCCAGATGTGCAACCGCGCGGTATGCAGGTCCATGTCGTTGTCGGCCAGCATGAAGCCCACGCCTTCGTGTGACGCCAGCGGCTTGCCGAAGGCAGTGCGGCGGCGCGTGTAGGCCAGGGCAATATCCTGCGCGCGGCGTGCCTGGCCCAGCCAGCGCATGCAGTGCGTCAGACGTGCGGGCGCCAGCCGAACCTGGGCGTATCGAAAGCCCTTGCCGACTTCGCCCAGGATGTCGCCCGCTGGCACGCGCAGCCTGTCAAAGCGCAGCACGCCGTGGCCGCCGGTAAAGCAAGCGTCCATCGCATCCATGCTGCGCTCCAGCACGATCTCGGAGCGGTTCATGTCGGAGAGGAACATGGTGGCGCCGCCATCTTCGGTGCGCGCCATGATGATGGCGTAGTCGGCGCCTTCCGCGCCAGTGATGAACCATTTGCGGCCGCTGATGAGGTAATCGTCACCATCGCGCACCGCAATGGTCGACAGTGCCGCCGGGTCTGATCCGGCGCCGGGTGCGGGCTCGGTCATGGCAAAGCACGAACGCAGCTGCCCCGCCACCTGCGGGCGCAGCCAGCGCTCCTTCTGCGCGGCGGTAGCGACCTCTTCCATCAGGTGGATATTGCCTTCATCGGGCGCGTGGATGTTGAGCGCTGTGGGGCCCAGCCACGAGTAGCCAGCTTCCTCGAACACCACCGCCTTCTCGACATGGCTCAGCCCCAGGCCCCCCAGCGCCTTGGATGCATGCGGCGTGAGCAGGCCCGCAGCGCGCGCGCGACCCACCAGTTCGCGCCGCAGCGCTTCGCTCGGTCCGTGGCTCGACTGGCGCTCGTCGTTTTCGAGCGGAATCACCTGTTCGGCGATGAACTGGCGCGTCTTGTCGCGCAGCGCTTGCAGTGGGGGGGAGAGAGAAAAATCCATATCGGCGCCTTGCAGTCAGATGGCGCCGATGTTGCCATGCACCACCCCAGTTCTGGTCGCAATAGCGACAAAACAGCCCTGTCCGGCGTGTCTTGGTGTGTGCAGCCGACGCTGTCGCTTTGCAGTCCACAATCACCTGCACGACAGGTCTGTCACAGGAGTGGGCTATAACCCTTTTATGGATACGATGAACGCGGCGGTGGCACCGCAACCACAGGCCACCACTTTCCCCGAACGCCACCTGCCGCTGGCAGGCACCACCAACTTCCGCGACCTGGGCGGCTACCAGGGCCTCGATGGCGGCAAGGTGCGCTGGCGCACACTGTTTCGCTCCGACCATCTGGCCCATCTGACTGCCGAATCGCAGCGTACCTTGCTGCAACAGCTGGGCGTGGCCCGCAGTGCCGATTTTCGCGGGCTGCGCGAGCAAACCGTGGACAACTACCGCATCGATGGCCTGCTGCACCATTCGCTGGCCATCGAGCCCACCGTCGTGCAGCGCGCATTCACGCTGCTGCAGCAGGGCGAAAACCTGAGCGCGGCGCACACCGTCGAGCTGATGCAGGATACCTATCGCAGCTTTATCCACGACAACGCTGGCCAGTTTGCGCGGTTTTTCCAGATGCTGCTGGCCAGCGACAAGCCGCTGGTTTTCCACTGCACCGCCGGCAAGGACCGCACCGGCTGGGCCGCCACTTTGCTGCTGATGACCCTGGGTGTGCCACGCGATGTGGTGGTGCACGACTACCTGCTGACCAACCAGTACTACCACCGCCCCGCAGAGGCGCGCGCCGCCGCCAGCCACATCCCGGAAGAGGTGCTCAATGTGCTGTGGAGGGTACAGGAGCCCTTTCTGACTGCCGCACTTGACCCGGTCTTGCAGCAGTACGGCAGCGTGCCCTCCTATGTAAGCCAGGTGCTGGGCTTAGACGCCAAGGCGCAGGCCCGACTGGCACAGATGTATCTGGAATAGCCCTCTCCTGAATTCATCGCACCTGACGCCGGCTGCATTTGCATGCCGGCGTTTTCATTTGCAAAGCAAGCAGGGGTTCACCGGACCCTGCCCAGCCTTGCCCGCTACCGATCTCCCTCCGAGAAGCTGCATCCATAAGAATAGTATTTATCTATCAAATAGATAATCTATTGATTAAATCACCATTTATTACTAATCTTTCAATGTTGATCAATTTTTCAAATCAAAAACACAAACTCTGCCTCCTGGATCTCGGGCGGGGTTTCGATGGAGGAACACATGGACGTCAAGAGAACTTTGAGAAAGGCATGCTCAATTGGCCTTGCTGCAGTGGCGATTGCCTGTGCGCCCGCCTGGGCACAGAACCTCACCTCAAAAGGTACTGATTTTTACGCGACTTTCACCCAGAACTACGACACCACGGTTCAGTCGTTGGATCTATTCATTTCGAGCGCGGAGGCCGCTAGCGGGACGATTGAATTTCTGGAAACCGGAACGTCCCAGCCCTTCACCACCACCCCCAACCAGGTGCTGCGGATACAGGCACCGCCCTCAAGCCAGCTCACCACCAACATGGTGATCGAGAAAAAGGGCATCCATGTCAGTTCCGACAAGGAGATCAGCCTGTACGGGCTGAACAACCAGCCCTATACCACCGACGCCTTCCTGTCTCTGCCGACCGCAGCGCTTGGCAACTCGTACCGCGTGGCAAGCTATGTCCCGACACCGGGCTACCAGTCGTCAACGGCCATTGTTGCCACCCAGGACGGCAGCACCATCACGATCACTCCCACGGCAGCGGTGCTCGCCAACCCTGCCAACACTCCCATCAATATCACCCTCAATCGGGGGGAGACGTACCAGATCCTCTCGGCAAATGACCTGACTGGCAGCTCTGTCACGTCGAACTTTCCGATTGCAGTCCTGTCAGGTGCCACCTGCGTCAATATTCCGACATCGTATACGGCCTGCGATATGTTGACGGAGCAGATGATTCCCACGACATCATGGGGCACGAGCTTTTTCATGGCGCCGCTTGCCAGCCGGTCGGGCGGGGCCAGATACCGCATCCTGGCAGACCAGGCAGATACGACCATCACGGTCAACGGGGTTGTGGTTGCCACCATTGGCGCCGGGGCGTTTCATGAGCTCAACAGCACGGAAGCGCTTTCCATCCAGACCAGCAAACCCACGTCGGTCATCCAGTACGCCAACAGTAAGGATTTCGATCCCACCAACCCCACGGGAGACCCGTTCATGATGCTGGTGCCTCCATCGGGCCTCTACATCAATGACTACACCCTGGCGACAGCGGATGCCGATCCTGCCTCACCCCGCTTTACCGAGAATTACCTCGGCATCGTCAGCCCCATCGACCCGGCCACGCAGCAACCCGTGGACGTGTCTCTGGATGGAGTGCTGATTCCCAAGGCAGATTTCCTCCTCAGCCCTCAGGGCGATTTCTTCTACGTCAACAAAAGCGTGACGCCTGGCTCATACCACATCAGCTCGCCCGTCGGCGTGGGCGTCACCATCTACGGCTTTACCAGCTATGACTCGTATGGTTATGTCGGCGGCCTGGGCCTGGCAAAAATCTCCAATATCAAGGAGATCAAGCTGTCGCCCGCAGAAGACGCCACCCGCTGGGTGAACGAGCAGTACTGCATCACCGCGCTCGTCACCGATATGGCAGACGCTCCCCTGGACAGCGTGAAGGTGGATGTCACGCTTTCCGGCGCCAATCCGCAGCTTTCCAGCATTTTTACCAACACCTCGGGCACCGCACCGTTCTGCTACACCAGCAGCACGGCGGGCACCGATACCCTGGTGCTGTCCGCTGGCGGAAAATCTGCAACGTCCAAGGTCAAATGGCTGCAAAGCGCCAGCGACGCAACGCTGACCCTGACACCGGCAACCGCCAGCAACCCCATCAATACCCAGCAGTGTTTTGTTGCTACGCTGGTCGATGCCGCCAGCCAGCCTCTGGCCAACATGGCCATCGCCTTCGACGTTGCGGGCGTCAACCCCCAGCAAAGCTCGGCAACCACCAACGCGGCGGGCGAGGCCCAGCTGTGCTACGGCGGAGCCAATGCAGGCAATGACACGGTATCGGCAACCAGCGGCCCGCTCAAGCAGACCTCCACAGCCACATGGACAGTGACGCCCCTGTCGCAGACGCTGAGTCTCTCGCCCCTTGCGCTGACCAGCCCCGTCAATATCACCCAGTGTTTTACGGCGACCTTGACCGATACGAACAACCAGCCTGTCCCCAATCAGGCGGTGACGCTTGCGGTCAGCGGGGTCAACACGCAGAGCAGCACCTTCACGACGGACAGTGCAGGCGCTGCCAAGCTTTGCTACACCAGCGCCGTGGCGGGAGTGGACACCATCACCGCAACTGCCGACAGCGAGATCAAGTCTGCCAGCGCCAAGGCACTGCAGGTGCGCACGGCAACCATGACCTGGCAGGCAGGCGGTGCTGCACAGCCTGCACCTGTGCCGGCCTTGCATCCGGCCGCCTTGGTACTGCTCACTTCGCTGGTAGGTGGCTTTGCATGGCGCCAGCGCCGCCGGGCCGCACGCTGAATCACTGAAAGCCCATGACAAAACGCCGCCTGTGCAGAGACAGGCGGCGTTTTTTATGGGGAAGGCGCATTCATCAAATGGATGCCTGAAGGGCAGGCAATGCCGCGCAACCTTGCCCGATGCGCCGTGGCACCGCCGCTTGCGTGGCCACGAGCAATCAGCCGTTCTGTATCTGCTGGTACCACTGTCCAATCGCGGCTCCCGCCTGGGCCAGCACCGCATCGCCCTGAGCAAAGTTCTGCTGCCCCCCGGTCAGATAGGCGGAAATGATCAGGCCTTCAGACCGCGCATTGGGCCAGACGATCAGAGTGTCGCCAAAGGTGGCGTGCGCTCCCGAGCCGGTTTTCCCTCCCGCCTTCCAGTCCGCAGGCAGGCCGGCACGCACGCGCTTGTCGCCGGTGCGGCTGTCGATCAGCCATTGCTGCAGCATGGCGCGGCCATAGCCCTTGAGCACATCGCCCAGCAGCAGCGCCTGCCATGTGCGGTTCATGGCCTGCGGCGTGGTGGTATCGCGCTCGTCACCCGGCTCGGCGGTGTTCAGGCTGGGCTCGGTGCGGTCCAGGCGCGTGGTCTTGTCGCCCACCTCTCTACGCAGCCAGGCGGTCAGCGCGGCAGGGCCTCCGGTGGCGCCCAAAATCAGATTGGCAGCGGTGTTGTCGCTCAGCACCACTACGGCTTCGCACAATTCCAGCACCGTCATGCCGCCAGGCTGGCCCGCGTACTTTTCGGTCACCGGCGAGTAGGTCACCAGATCGGTCTGCGCGATGGCCACCTGCCGCCCCAGATCCACCTGGCCTTCCTGCGCCAGATGCAGCACATGGGCGGCCAGCAGGGTTTTGAAGGTGGAGCACATTGGAAAACGCTCGCGCTCGCGCCAGCCAGCCTCGCCGCCGGTCACGGCGTCGTACACATAGACGCCCAGGCGTCCGCCGCTTTGTTTTTCAATACCGGCCAATGCGCTTGCCAGGGCCTTGTCCGCCTTGGGATGGGCGGCCACCCTGTGGGCGCAACCGGCCAACCCCAGGCCCGTTGCTGCTGCAAAACCAGCGGCCAGGCCGCTTGCTACCAATTGACGTCGCTGCATATCGATCTGCTTTTTTGTTGCGGTAAGAGTGTGCTCAGCACACCGCTCCAGCATAACGCAGGCAGGCGGCTGCTCGCGTCAGCGCGCATCCACCTTTTGCATTCCTCGCCTACGCATCAGCTATATTTTTAATAGCTTTAACTGCATATCAATCAAAAGCAGCCGGTATTTTTCAGGCAAACCTGTTCACAAAGCGACCGCTCGCGGCGCGCTCTCCAGGACTGAGAACGTGTTTACGATCTCAGGCCTTTTCGATCTTCAGCGCCACTTCATCGAGCAGCGCCGCAATCTTTTCCACCTGCGCAGCAGACAGCGCCGTCTCCCCGTCGCCCGCCATCTTCAGCCGCAGGGCCATCTTGAAGTTCTCGATCGCGCGCACCAGTTGCGGTGGGCGCTGGCGGGCATCACGGTCCTTGCCTCGGGCCAGGCGCGCCAGCAGCAGTTGCAATGCGTCGGCCTGCTCGGCCAGGGCCTGCTCGCCTTCGGAGGTAATGGTGTAACGCTTGCGCCCGCCTGCGGATTCGCTCGCTGTGGCGTGGCCCATGTCCACCAGATAGCTCAGCGTGGGGTAGATGGTGCCGGGGCTCGGCTGGTAGTCGCCCCCTACCAGCTCGCCCACTGCGCGAATCACGTCATAGCCGTGGCTGGGTTGCTGGCCAATCAGATGCAGGGCCAGCAGCTTCAGCCCCCCCGCTTCAAACATGCGCTCGCGTTTGTGCGCCAAGTGGCGCTCTGCGTCAGGCCCGTGGCCGCGCGGGCCATGGTGGTGGCCGCGGCCCGGCCCGCCCTCATCGCCATGCCGCCCCCGTGGGCTGCACAGATGGTGATCGTGGTGAAAGTGATGGTGTGGATGTGGCATGGAAGAAATTCCTCGTTAAGATGCATCTAAGATATATCTTATTAAAAGGAATTTCAAGAGGCGATTTGTAAAGATGGCAATCGCATGGCCAGAA
Source organism: Comamonas odontotermitis (assembly GCF_014207855.1). Classification (GTDB taxonomy): domain Bacteria; phylum Pseudomonadota; class Gammaproteobacteria; order Burkholderiales; family Burkholderiaceae_C; genus Comamonas; species Comamonas odontotermitis_A. The sequence goes on from NZ_JACHKZ010000001.1 coordinate 326,421, forward strand.
ATAAAGATGCGCACCGAGCGGATGTCGCCCGCTGGCGAATCAAATGCCGCAGAGCGTCCGTTTCGGCCATCTTTCCAAAAACTGCCTGTGCTAGATGCGGCGCAGGAAGGCTTCAAAAGACACCCTGTGCGGATTGTGGCGGACTCGCATTTCGAACTGATCGCTCAGACCATGGGGCGCAACGACGAGCAACTCCTCATCCGCGTCCAGTTGTCGGCCTGTCCCCGGCCCTGACATCCACCACCACGCGCTCCGGCGCTGCCAATGCATCCTCGTGCTGGCACGGCCACTTGCTCTGGCCGTCAATGCTGGTGAGCGTGTGGCCATCCTGGATGACATCGCCGTGCTGGACCAGGTACACGCCGGTGTTGAACAGAAAGCGGGAGACCTCGGCCGGATCGAGTGCCTCAAAGTGCAATTGCACGTCGGGCACGCCAAAGGCTGCGCCGCCCAGCGAGTCCATCAGCATCTCGCCGGGGCGGTTGCTGATGTTGAAAAACCGCACATTGAGCACGCCGTAGTAGTTGAAGCCATCCGCATGGGCTTGCAGATAGCGCTGCGGATCGAGCAGGCAACCCGCGTTGGTCTGGCTGATGGCGGTGATGCCGCCATTGGCGATCAGCACATGCATGACGGCCTGCAAAATCTCCAGGCGCTCTTCCGTATCAAGCCCCCGCCCCATGAACTCGCTCACCAGCACGCAATGCTGGCACTGGGCAAGCGCGGCTTCCTTCTCGGGCCAGTCCCAGGTCTGCTCCAGTGCGCTGGCGTACTCGGCGGCATCCAGTGGCTGATCGGCACGGATGATGGCAATCTCGCTGGGAACGCCCTTTTTGTCACTGTAATCAACGGTGTAATCACGCAGCGCCAGCAAAATGGTGTCGCCGCTCGACACCAGCTCGACATCGCCCAGGCGCTCAGCCAAGGCGGCACGCAGGGTTTCGCCATCCAGCTGCGGGGGCTGGGCGTAGAGTGCTTCAAACGCCCACATATCGGGGGCCATGCGGGGGCTGGAATCGGACGGAACCATGAGCGAGCGCGGCAGTGGAAGAAGGCTGCATCTTGCCACGGAGGTGCCGCATCGGCATGACCTGCGCTTTACCCACAGCCCCTATGATGGCGCAACACAAATGGAGCAGCCACCATGGACGGCAATGATCTGGAATATGTGGGTTTCTGGGCGCGCGTAGGCGCAGCGCTGATCGACACGGTCGTGTTGATGCTGGTCATCACCCCTGCGCTGGTAGCGGTGTACGGGTGGGAATACTTTCTTGCCGAAGGATGGGTGCAAGGCCCGGCCGACGTGCTGATCAGCTGGGTGCTACCGGCAGTCGCCTGCATCTGGCTGTGGCACAAGCTACGGGCAACGCCGGGCAAGATGCTGATTGGCGCCGAGATAGTGGATGCGGACACGGGCAAGGCAATGACGGTAGGCCAGTCGGTGATCCGCTACCTGGGCTACTTCGTATCCACCGTTCCCCTGGGGCTGGGGTTGATCTGGGTGGCATTCGATCCCCGCAAGCAGGGCTGGCACGACAAAATGGCCAACACCGTGGTGGTGCGCAAAAAAGGCGGGCGTACACAGGCGGTGGCATTCAAGGACATTGATGCGCCTTGAAATAGCATGGACTGCACGCGGAACCCAGGCGTTCCTGCAAGATGAATGTGCGGCTCTGGAGCCCCTTGCGCAGTGACACGCCAACCGCAGCGCCAGCGCATTCAGCCTGCGCGCGCAGCTCCGGCCAGAGCGGCAGGCTGGCGGCGCCCCCAGTTCATGACTGCGGTGCCAGCCACCGCCAAGGCGCCGCCCACCAGCATGGACGCATCGACCTGCTCACCCAGCCACAGGGCCGAGCAGATCACGCCGATCACTGGCACCAGCGTGATGTAGCCGGAAGCAGCGCCCGCACCCAATGCTTTGACGCCATCAAAATACCAGGCGTAGGCCAGCGCCGTCGAGCCCCAGGCCAGAAACAACAAGGCCCCCCATGCCACGCCGCCCGCCTGCACAGCGTTTGCCATGCCCTGGGGGCCTTCCACCAGCAGGCTGGCCAGCAGCAGCATGATGGCACCCATGGTGGAGGTGACTGCCGTGGTCGAGAGCGCATCCACCCCGGTCAGGATGGCCCGGCCAATCAAGGTATAGCTCACCCAGCACACCACGCATCCCAGAATCATCAGCTCTCCCACGCCTACGCCGGAGCTGAGCAGTTGCAGCGGATTGCCATGCGAGATGACCAGCGCCGCGCCAATGGCGGCCACCAGCATGCCCAGGCCAATGGTGCGATTGAGCCGTTCCTTGAAGATCCAGGCTGCCAGCAGCAAGGTGACCACCGGGTTGAGGGTGATGACCAAAGCCGCTTTGCTGGCGGGCAGATGCTGCAGGCCACTGAGAAAGAATGCGGCGTAGCCAAATACCCCCGTTGCAGCTGCTGCGGCCATGCCCAACCAACGGCGGGTTGGCCAGGTCTTGAGCTGGCCCATGCCTCCTGCCATGTACATCCATGGCAGCAGCACCAGTGCCGCGAGCACAAAGCGCAGGCCCGATGCAGCGAGCGGCGGCATGTGCTGCGCCACCATGCGCCCGGCAGGCCATGACGCGCCCCACAGCAAAGCCATGCCAATCAACCGCAGGTGCGAAGAGGCCTGCGGGCCAAGAGTTTTCTGGAGATTCATAGTTCAGTACACCGCGCGCCTGCACTCTCTTTTCTCCCTCCCATCCAGCAGATGGAAATGGTTGCAAGCTACATCCGACTATAGCGACAAGCGCAGAGGACTGTGCGAGCCGCCGCATACGGGCGACTGAGCAACAGGGGCATGCGTGTCTGCCTGCTTGCCCATGCATTGCCAACACATAAAACAGCGCTGCTCGCCCACCAGAAAAGCGTTTTTCGCTATCAAAGTTGCATGTGAATAGCCACCGCAGCCTGCCCGCGCAGTTGTCGCCTGCTTAACGCGGCATGCCCTCCTTTTCTCGTTATAGTGGCCGCTGCACTATTGCATCCCCATCTGGAAACAACCATGTTCAACCACATCATGCTGGGTGCCAGCGACCTGGAAAAGTCCCGCCAGTTCTACGACGCCTTTCTGGGCGTATTGGGCGTGCCGCCCGGCAACGCCAACAAAAACCGCTATTTCTGGCGCGGCAATGGCGGCACCTTTGGTGTCAGCACCCCCATCAATGGTCAGCCAGCCACCTTTGGCAACGGCAGCACCACAGGCTTTGCCGCCACCAGCCCCGAGCAAGTGAATGCCGCACATGCTGCAGGCCTTGCCAATGGCGGCGTGACCTGCGAAGACCCACCCGGCTGGCGTGGCGAAGGGCCCGGCGCTCTGTATCTGGCCTATCTGCGTGACCCGGACGGCAACAAGCTGTGCCTGGCACACCGCAAACCCAAGGAATGATTTGCTGCTGTTTTGATAGCAATTCTTCAAATCAGATCGGGCGGTAACGCCCGTTTCTTTTTAGGCCCATGGTTCCTACACGCACGAAAACACCGCTTTTGAAGCCTTGGGAATACCGCAGCACGCTCCCTGCGCAATCATCTGCGCCATACTGCCCGCTCAGCGCTCCGCCTGGCAGCGCTTCACAGCAAAGGATGATGGGTGCAATCAGCGGACAAGGGGTGGTTTGACGAAGCGTATTACCAGCGCTTTTACTTCGACAAGAAGACCAGCGTGGTCGATCCCGCGCACGCCGCGCGCCTGGGCGCGTTTGTCTGCAGTTATCTGCAATATGTGCGGGTGCCGGTGCGCCGCGTGCTCGATGTGGGCTGCGGAATCGGCCTGTGGCGTGATGCCATTGCCCAGCACTTTCCCTCTGCCAGCTACCACGGCGTGGAGTTCAGCGAATATCTGTGCCAGCGCTATGGCTGGGAGCGCGGCTCCGTTATCGATTACCAACCGGCTGGCGGCGAGCCGTTTGATCTCGTCATCTGCCAGGGCGTGCTGCCGTACCTGAGCCCCACCGATCTGAAGCTGGCGCTGGAAAATCTGGCGCGCCTGTCCTGCGGCGCCCTGTATGTGGAAGCCGTGGCCCGCGAAGATTATGAGCGCGACATCATCGATGACACGCTTACCGATCCGCGCCTGTACCGCCACCGTGCTGCCTTGTACCGGCGTGGGCTGGCCGAGGGCTTTACCGAGCTTGGTGGCGGCGTATGGCTGAGCCGCCGCGCCGAGGTGCCGCTGTTCGCGCTGGAGGCCATGGGCGACTGAAGACCATCGCCAAAACGTGCGCGCCCGGCACAGGCGGCGCAGCGGCAGTTGCCCAGTGCGGTCAGTCTGCAGTGGCAGTGCTAAACCCGGTTGATTCCTTGGGCGGCCAAGAGCGACGACAATAGCGGCCGTGTCACCCGCCTCTCCCCCCTGCCCCATCGTTCTTCCCCACGCCGTATCGCGCCTGCGCGCCGAGCGCCAGTCGCGCAGCACACGGCCGTTTCTCGCGCGTGGCGGCCCCAAGGGAGAGCGTTGCGAAGGCTGCAGGCTACGCCCCAGCCATTGCATATGCCCCCTGCACCCGACCCAGGCCACCCATGCAGGCGTGTGCCTCCTGATGCACGATGCCGAACCGCTCAAGCCCAGCAACACCGGCTGGCTGATTGCCGATGTGGTGGCCGAGACCTATGCCTTCGGCTGGTCGCGCACGCAGGAAGACCCGGCGCTGACCGCACTGCTGAATGATCCGCAATGGCAGCCCTACGTTGTCTTTCCAGAGGAGTTTGTGCAGCCTGCCAGCCGCGTGGTGCGGACGGTGACCACGGTTTCGGATACCAAGCTTTTTGATGGCACATTGCACATGGCGCCACCGCCTGCGGCCAGTCTGGCACCAAGGCCGCTATTCATTCTGCTCGACGCCACCTGGCCCGAGGCGCGCAAGATGTTCCGCAAAAGCCCCCGGCTTGATGGTTTTCCTGTGCTCAGCCTGCACCCGGAACAGATCTCCCGCTACCAGTTGCGCCGCTCCAAAAGAGACGACCACTTCTGCACGGCAGAAGTGGCTGCGCTGTGCCTGGACCTGGCCGGCGACCAGCGCGCTGCGCAGACGCTGGAGGCTTACCTTGACATCTACACCCACCATTACCTGCAGGCCAAACACCAGCTGCCGCCCGATTGGAACAGCCATGCACACCAGCAATTGGCGGCATTGCAAGCCAGTGGCAACGATTCAGACGTCAAAAGCTACCAAAACAATAGCTAGCGCGCTTCATTGATAAGGCCGGTGGCTCGCTTTTTAGCAGCAGTCAGTCGAGGGCAAAACCTTTTTCCGTCAGTTGCACCTCACCATTGGGTCCGGTCTGCAGCCAGCCTTGCTCTCGGGCGTAGGCCAACGCCTGCTGCTGGTCCTGCGCGCTGAACTGATGGCGGTCCAGGTCGTGCTGGAGCGCCTGGGGATCGAGCCCTTCACCGGCGCGCAGGCTTTGCTCGCTCACCAGCAGGTACAGAATGTGCCGGGCTTTCTTGTGAATCTCTTCAGGGTTGGTCATGGTGGAGGCTTTCCTATCCGGTCAGCGCCGCGTCGCGGCAGAAGAGCGGCTGCCATTGCGGGCAGCCGTTCAAGGCATCAGCGGGCCTTGTTCATCCAGTCCGACAGTTCATCGGCGTGTTCCTGCTCCTGCTCCAGAATCTGTTCGATCAATCGGCGCGTGGTGTGGTCCTTGTCGCCAATCAGATCGATCATCTGCGTATAGGCTTCAATGGCAACACGTTCGGCCACCAGGTTGGAGCGGATCATTGCATGCAGATCCAGCTCGTCGTTGTAATCTGCGTGGCTGCGGTTGGTGAGCGTGTCAGGGTTCAGGTCAGGCTCGCCGCCCAACTGCACGATACGTGTGCAGATGCGGTCTGCGTGCGATTGCTCTTCATTGGCATGCACCAGAAACTCATCGGCCACGGCAGGCGATTCCAGCCCCGTTGCGGTGAAATGGTGGCGCTTGTAGCGCAGCACGCAAACCAGCTCGGTGGCCAGAGCGTCGTTGAGTAATTTGATGATGTCTTCGCGGTACGGCGATGCGTCGGGCAACACCGCGCCTTCGGTCAGACTTTGCTTGGCCGCGTCGAGACGGGCCTGGTCCAGGGCGAGCGTTGTTTTCTTGGTTTGTGGCATCGTAGGTTCCTCCATGGGGTTGGATTCGCTTGAAAAGCTGTGGGCGTTTTCAAGCACGGCACCTATCGAACATAGCCCGCCACCCCGGCCCTGTCTGTGAGACAAGTTCGATTGTGCGTGCCCCCCGATTCAGAAACCTGCGCCGGGCTGAGACAGATACTGCGACTCATCGGACGTACTCTCACGCCCCAATACGGCATTGCGATGCGGAAAGCGGCCAAAGCGTGCAATCACCTCCTGGTGGCGCCAGGCGTAGTCCAGCGTGCCTTGCAGAAACTGCACGAGGTCAGGATCAGAACCTGCCGCCTGCGCCAACGCCGCAAAGGCCAGCACGCTGCGCCGCTGCATGACTGGGTCTTCTGCGTGCTCCAGCGGCAGGTAGACAAAAATGCGCAGCACCTCAGGCAACTGCAGATCCAGGCCCGACGCTATGGCGCCGAGTGCCAGCTCCAGCGCCTGCCGGTCACCAGCAAACGCTTCAGGGGTGCCGCGGTGGATATTGCGGGTGAACTGGTCGAGCAGCAGAATCAGCGCCAGCCGCCCCCATGGCTCACCGGCCCAGTCCTCAAGCTGTCCATCGAGCGCAGCCTGCACGGTGGAGCCAAAGCGTCGGCGCATTTCGGAATCGAAGGCATCCGATTTGGTGAACCACTGCTGGCGTTGCTGCAGCGCCTGCGCATTGCCGGGGCGCGCGGCGCCCAGCCAGAACTGAAGGATTGCGTCGGCACCTGCCAGAGCAGGCTCCCCGTGATTGGTAAGAGAAGAATGTGGCATGCCCAGGTTATACCCCGGGGCCGGAGAAAAACAGCTGGCAGCGAACACAAAACCACTTCGGCCCGCATGCCAGTGGCATGGGGCCGAAGTTCAACGAAGAGGATGGGTGTGAGCCTGGCTACGGCCATAGGCCATTGCCAGGCACGCCACTACTTGTCGTCTGCAGGGAGCATGCTACCTGCCTGCACGGGCTGGCCATCGGCGTCGGTGATGCGCATCACCATCAACTCTGGCGTGGAGTCCGGATCATCGCCACCATCTCCCTCAATACCCCGAGAGGCGGCGTAGAACCCGGTGGAGAAGCGAATGACCGGGGTGTCCGCCCCCACCTGAGCAGGAGCGCAGCGGAAGTTGAAGCCCCGCAGTTGATCCTTGACACAGACATAGCCACTTGCGCGGTCGATGACCGAACCTTCGCTGTAAGGCACGAAGTTGAAGATCCGGCTCTTCATGGCACCGCTATGCGCCAGCACCACCCAGGAACCCACCAGGGAGTCGATGCTGTTCTTGTTGATACCGAAATAGAAGCGTTCGATCTGTACCGGATCTTCATTCGGGAACTGGATGGTTCCGGTGGACGATGAGGTGAACTTGATGTTCTCCGCATTGCCAGCGTTTCCCATATAGCTCGCAGTCAGATCGCCGCTGCCGAAATAGCGGCCGCCCTGGTATTGGTTCAGCGCAATGGCAGGCCTGTTGGCCGCAGGAATGGTGGATGGATCATGCGTGCCCAGCACACTGTGGAACGTGGCATTGCCCTTGCTTTCGTAGTCATAGACCGAGATGAACAAGGTGTGATCCTGGCTGTTGATGGGCTTTTGCAGATCCACCGCCAAACCGCGGCCTGGTTTGCCCGTGATTTCGTTGCTCACGATCCAGGTACCAGCCTCTGGTGCGTAGTCCGGCCGGAAGTAGGTGGTCTGCGTGGTCTTGCCAGCCGCAGTCGAGTACGCAGCACGTGTGATGCGAGAGCCGATGATGCGATGTTTGTCCCCGGAGCCGAACTGCACGGTGCCAACCACCTGATCCACACTGCGCTGCAGCGTCAGCGCAATGGGAGCACTGGGCTGCGCCGATACGCCGGAGCACTTGAAGATGCGATCTGCGCCTGAGTCATCGCATGTCGCAAAGAATGGCGTGCTCAGCGATCCTTCAAAGCCATGCATCGTGAGCTTGGTGCTTGCTGCATAGGGCCATGGAACAGGAGAGAGCGTCCAGTTGTAGTTCAGACCCACCTGCTCGCCCGAACCGATATCGGCCCACCAGGTGCTGACAGGCTGGTTGTTCTGACCCAGCTCCACCATGGCCCAGCGATCCACATAGGCAGGATCGGCAAAGGTTCCTTGAGGCGTGCCTTCGTAGTCGAAACGCTCGATGGCCTTGGCTTCCTCGCCAGGGAATTTGATGCTACCCGTGGTTCGGCTGCTGAAGACCACCTCCACATTGCCCGCATTGCCAGCCTCCTGTCCATCCAATGGACCACTGCCGAAGAAACGGCCGCCCTGGTACGTCGTCAAGGGCGCAACCACCTTGTTGCCGTCCATGGTGCCGATGGCGATGTGGAAGGTCGGCGCGCCAGAGGAGGTGTAGTTGTACACCTGCATCACAAACTTGCCATTCTGCACATCGATGCCCATGCCGCGGCCAGGTTTGCCATTGAGCTCTGCAGTGATCACCCAGTTGCCGCCTTGGGGATCGCCAACGCTTGAACCAGCGCCCGAGCCGTCGGCTGGCGATGTCTTGGACACCTGGCGCGTGTCGGTAGCGACATTGCCTGCTGCGTCGGTCTGCGATGCAGTGACTGTCACCGCACCTGCAGGCAATCCGCCCACCTTGACGCCCGAGACCGCCCATGTGCCGTTGGTGCAAGGTGCCGAGGCCGCTACATTGCCAATGCTCACGGTCACAGTCCCGTCAGACGATGTGCAGGTGCCGGAAACACCGTAGGACGACTGGTTCGAGCCGTCGATCGTCGGCGCTGCAGTGATCGAGACCGCAGGTGGTGTCACATCCTTGACGGTGGTGCGCGTGCCGCTGACAACTGCACCGTTGATGGTCTGCGATGCAGTGATCGTCACGACACCATCAGGCAGGCTGCTGACGGTCATCCCGGACACCGACCAATTGCCACCATTGCAGGCAGTCGTGGTCGTCAAGCCGCCGATGGCCACCGTCACTGTTCCATTTCCGGCCGAGCAGGTGCCAGTGACGCCACCGTAGGACGATTGGTTGGACGCGTTGATGGGAGGTGCGGCGGTCACCGATACTGCTGATGCAGCCGCATTCTTGGTGGTGGTGAGCGCCCCCGTGCCGGTATTGCCAGCAGCGTCCGTCTGCGATGCGGTGACCGTAACCGGCCCTGCAGGCAGACCGCTGACGTCCGCACCCGCGGCAGACCATGCGCCGCCATTGCATACCGGCGACGGCACCACGGTGACGCTGCCAATGCTCACCGAGACGGTCGATCCGCTCTCCGTGCAGGTGCCAGAAACCCCATAGGACGCCTGATTGGCAGAGGTGATTGCAGGAGCCGAGGTAACTGCCACAGCGGGAGGTGTTGCGTCCTTGGAGGTGGAGCGCGTGCCTGTGCCTGTCTGATTGTTGACCGTCTGCGATGCGGTGACCGTGACGGCTCCATCACCCAGGGCAGTGACATTGACCCCAGAGACCGACCATGCGCCACCGCTGCAAGTGGCCTGCGCCGCGATGCTGCCGATGTTCACGACAACAGATTGCCCATTGGCCGAGCAAGTACCCGAAACGCCATAAGAGGCCTGGTTGGCCGCGTTGATCACCGCGGCATTGCTGACTGTGACCACAGGGGTGTCACCCGGGTTGGAAACCGTGCTCTTGTTCGTTGTGGTCGAGCCTTGCCCCACCTGGTTGTTCACGGTTTGCGAAGCCGTGATCGTGATGGTGCCATCGGGCAAGCCGCTCACGTTGACGCCGGACACCGACCAGTTGCCACCGGTGCAGGTCGCCGACGCAGGGATACCGCCAATACTGACCGTTACAGGCTGACCTTCGGCAGAACAGGTGCCCGACACTCCGTAAGACGTCTGATTACTCAACGTGATGGCTGACGCAGTGACCGAAACCGTGGGCGCGCCCGGGTTGGAAGGCGGGTTCTTCACCGTACTCTTGCTGGCGGAGCTATTGGGGCCAGCAGGAGTCTGTGAAGCCGTCACGGTAATGGCGCCCGCAGGCAGCGCCGCGACATTGAGCGTGCCGCTATAGGTTCCATCGCTCTGGCAGGGAAGCGACAGGCTGGCACCGGCGGGAAGCGTCGTGATGGCGAGATCGTTGCTTCCGGGGCTGCAGGTACCGCTGACAGGAAGCAGATCGCTGGCGGCTACTGGGTTCTGCAGGTCATTGAGCGTCACCGTGGACTGGCAATCGGCCATCGAGGCTTCGGCATGGCCAATCACCACATCCGCCGTGATCAGACCAAGCACATTGATTCTGACGTGAACTGCGTTGACGGTGATGCTGGTCGGGCTGACGATCTGTTCATTGACCGTGATGGTGGCGATGCCTAGAACACTCACATCCGCGTTCGCGCTCACATTCAGGCCAAGACCTGCCAATGGCCCGGAGCCATTGAGGACGTCTGTTCGGCCCGAAGCAACGACCTTGCCCTTTTCACAGCTCATCGTCGCCGTGGTAGTGATGGTGTCGGCTCCCAGGCTCAAAAGGGATTGATTGCCGAACAGGATATTGAGCAAGGAGAGATTCAGGCCATTGACCTGTGACATCGAGGTCACGCTGTTGCGCGTCAAGGTACTCTGCGTGGAGGATGTGAGAACACCCGTGTCGACCTTCAGAATGCCTGCAGCATTGACACCGACGTTGGCAATATATCCGCTCTTATTGAAATCGGGGGGCGCGCTCCCGTTCCCAGTGTTGGCAAACTGCGTGCCCAAACCTACCAGCGGAGGGCCGGGCAATATAGCCAGGACACTTGCCGAGGCCTCCAGTCCATAGGCCTGACCAGAGCCGGAGGAAGCCGCGAACGACACGCCCCCCCAGCCAAACGCAGTCACCATGATGAGCCAACGGATCACCCGGCGTGTGATCCCTTTCATTCCTGCGGTAGTCATATCGCCTCCTCTTGGACTAGAGCTCCAAGAATGGGCTGACAGATACCAACCAGTTCGATGCACGGCCGATTCGATCAACCCATCCACCTCTGACACTTTCGATCAACTGTTCACAAAAATATTGCGAATTGAAAACGAAGCCTCACACTCGTAACCCTACACCCGGCGCACCTCGCACATAAATTTATTTAATAAATCGAACCACAGAAATAAAAAGCTTAGTCTTTAATAAGAAAAATATAAGTTTTCAAAATATCTATCGAATGATGAATTTCAATACCTTTTATTACCCAATAGCACACCTGCAGTTTTCATTAAAAACATGCTCACAGGTACAAAAAACTACAAGCAATGCCTTTTCTATATTCAATGCTTTTTTTAAATCATGAAATACTTAGATACGTATTATTGTTGACAGTAGGAAGCCACATGGGGGCCGTATCGATTGCTTTATGCCTCTCTCAGCAACGGTTTTTTGGGGTATTGCGAATGCGTATCCTTGCGATATAAGCAAGGTTTTTTGTACCAATGCCGTGAAATGCAAACATGCCGACTGCAACTGTGTGCAGCCGGCATGCTGAGGTGGCCCTGAGCGCCTGCAGTGCGCGCAGGCATGGGGACAGAGTGGCGCAGGAGGGGAGCTATATGGCAGCCGTTCTTCTCTGCGCCATTTGGCGCGTAGCCGCAGCAGGTACAGAAGCTGGTCTACGCGCGGCACCATCGCGCAAACGCAGCGCCCAGCGCTCCACGGTATAGAAAGACAGTGCAGCCAATGCCGCAGACACCGGCAAGCCCAATGCCACCACCCAGGCCCAATCCATATGCGCTCGCAACAGTCGCACCACGGGGTAGTGCCACAGATAAATGCCATACGACATCTTGCCCAGCCATACCAAGGAAGGCAGGCTCAGCATGTCATAGAGCGCGCCCTTTTGCTTGCTCACCGCAATGACGATGGAGACAGCCGTCAACTCCGCCAGGGCAAAGCCCCATAACAGCGCACCCGCATCATCCCAGGCATAGCCAATGACGATGAAAGGGAACACGGGCAGCAACCACAGCAGGTACCTCTGGCGCGCATGCAGTGCGTCCATCCATTCGGGGCGGTGCACGGTGACTGCGGCCAGCAGGCTGCCCAGCAACATGCCTGTGGCACGGGTATCGAAGCGGAAGAAAATCTCGTAGAACTGCTGACCTCTTGCCACCCAATAGGCGCGCCAGACAAACATCAGAACCACAAGCAGCAGGACAGGACGCCACAACTGCTTGCGCGCAGTATGCGCCAGCAGCAAGGTCAGCAATGGCGGCCAAACCAGATAGAAATGCTCCTCCACCGACAGCGACCACATATGCAGCAGGGTATCGGGGCTGTCGAAAAAGGCGATGCCGTAGTCAGCCAGATAAAGCGCCGACACCACCACATCCTGGTTGATGTCTTCGAGATCAGGCCATATCAGCGGTGCAAATACCCAATACGCACCGAGAAACAGCAATAGCGCGGGCGCCAGGCGCAGAAAACGCCGCTTGTAAAAGCGCCAGTAGTCCAGCCGACCGGCTTGTTGGTATTCCTTGAGCAGCAGCGATGTAATCAAAAAGCCGCTCAGCACAAAAAACAGGTCCACACCAAAGAAGGCGCCATTGAACATGGGCACATGGGCATGAGACATAAACACCAACACAATGGCCACCGCGCGCAAACCATCCAGCGCGGGGTTGTATTTCAATCGCAATCCAGACAAAACAAACACACTCCCTACTTCGTCGGCATGCCAGTAAGCGATGCCGCACGCCCGGATTCCAATAAACATGCACCTGCCGCCAAGAAGACGTCAGTAGCACCAATCCAGGGTTTACAAAACTGTGTTGCTTAACGCGCAAGGGCGCCGAAAAGCTGACCATGTAGTGGGCGGGCATGCCGCCGCAGGAGCCGCCAGCTGCAACAAGCAGATACGGCCATTGCCCATGTATGCCGATGCAGGAGGGCGAGATAATTAAGAACCAAGCCTAATGCAATAGTTCCGGCAAGGCTGCGCTATTTTGTTACGGTGAAAGATCCCGTGCAGGCGCTCGCCTATTGCGTTGCGGCCTGGTGTGCGACCAAAAGCAGGTATCTCGGCTGCTGCCCGGGTGACAGCACTTCGGTGCTTTCCCCCATGCAGGGCATCGCTCCTTTGCGTAGGCTCAGCGCAGTTTCCCTTTCATGTGTTATGACTGCCTTGACCCACGCACCCACCCCCCAGATCCGCTTGTACCAGGACTGGCTCGCCCAGCAGCATGGCCTGCGCTTCAACAGTTATGAAGACCTGCACCGCTGGTCTGTGTCGCACCTGGCTGATTTCTGGCGCAGCATCTGGGATTACTACCAGTTGCAATCGCCAGTAGCCCTCGCCAAGGGTGCGAAGGTGTTGAGTGACGATGCCATGCCCGACACCCAATGGTTCAGCGGCATGCAGGTCAGCCTGCCACGCCAGCTGCTGCGGCATGTACAGGCCGCCGATGCAGCAGGCCTGCCTGCCATCGTGAGCGACAACGAGTGCGGTGAAGTCCGCGAAATGCCTTGGCCCGAGTTGCAGCGCCAGGTGGCTTCGGTGGCCATCGCGCTGCGCAAGCTGGGCGTGCAACGTGGCGACCGCGTGGCCGCCTACATGCCAAACATTCCCGAAACGGTAGTCGCCATGCTGGCGTGCACCAGCATTGGTGCAGTGTGGAGCCTGTGCGCGCCCGACATGGGTGTGGCTGCGGTCGTAGATCGCTTCAAGCAGATCGAGCCCAAGGTACTCATTGCTGTGGACGGCGTGTACTACGGCGGCAAGCCGCTTGATCGCAGCACCGTCGTGCAATCGTTGCTGGCAGAGCTGCCCTCGGTGCAAAAACGCATCGTCATATCTACACCCTATGCAGCCTCTCCCGTGGCGGATAGCCACAGCTGGCAATGGGCCACTGCGCAAGATGCGCAGGCCATTGCCGCGTTCGAGCCGGAGTGGCTGCCCTTTGACCACCCGATCTGGATCGTCTACTCCAGCGGCACCACGGGTCTGCCCAAGCCCATTGTTCACGGCACCGGCGGCATCCTGCTGGCGCTGCATGTGGCGGGACTGCACAACGATCTGGGCGCCAGCTATGGCGACAACAACCGCAACGAACGCTTTCACTGGTACAGCTCCACGGGCTGGGTCATGTGGAACATCCAGGCAAGCGGCCTGCTGTTTGGCACCACCATCACCATTTTCGATGGCCACCCTGCCGGCAGCAGCAGCCAGCCCGACTGGGGCGTGCTGTGGCGTTTTGCTGCCAAGCACCGCACGACCATCTTCGGCGCTGGCGCCGCCTACTACAGCAACTGCATGAAAGCAGGCTTGGATATCGCTGCCATTGCGGGCCTGCAACAAGTGCGCACCCTGGGCAGCACCGGCTCGCCGCTGGCGCCCGAGGTACAGCGCTGGGGCAGTGCACAGCTGCAGGCGGCAGGAGCGGGTGAAGTGTTCTGGTGCAACATCTCTGGTGGCACCGATTTTTGTGGCGCCTTCATCGGCGGCAACCGCGAGTTGCCACAGGCACCAGGCCGCATGCAATGCCGCTGGCTCGGCCACGCCGTGGAAGCCTGGAACGAGCATGGCCAGCCGGTGCTGGGCGAAGTCGGTGAGCTGGTCTGCGTCAAGCCCATTCCTTCAATGCCGCTGTATTTCTGGAACGACCCCGGCAAGCGCCGCTATCTGGACAGCTATTTCGACCATTGGCCGGGCATCTGGCGCCACGGCGACTGGATACAGGTGGACAGCGATGGCAGCTGCATCATCTATGGCCGCAGCGACGCTACCATCAACCGCCAGGGCCTGCGCATGGGCACCAGCGAAATCTACAACGCAGTCGAAGCCCTGCCGCAAGTGCAGGACTCGATGGTGGTGGATCTGGAATACCTGGGCAAGGACAGCTACATGCCGCTGTTTGTCGTGCTGCGCGATGGCCTCGTGCTGAACGACACCCTCAAGGCAGACATCAGCCAGGCCATACGCACGGCCCTCTCGCCCCGCTTTGTGCCCGATGCCATCTTGCAGGTGGCGGAAATCCCGCGCACCCTGACCGGCAAAAAGCTGGAGCTGCCCATCAAGAAATTGTTGCTGGGCCAACCTGCCAGCAAGGTGCTCAACCCGGAGACCATGGCCAATCCTGGCTGCCTGAACTGGTACGAGGCATTTGCACAACGCCATTTGGCCGCCCTGGCAAACACCTAACACCTTCTGCAAATCAGGGCATTACAGAAGCACGGATTTCGCTGACACACGCCTCGCGCATGTATCGGCGACAATCCCGCTCCTATGTCTGAAACTACCGGCTCGTCCTCTTCCTCGATCTCGCTTCGCCTGGTCTTCATCCTGGGCCTGCTCTCGGCCATCGGGCCCTTTGCCATCGATATGTACTTGCCCGCGCTGCCGCAGATTGGCGCGAGCCTGAGTGCACCCGTTGGCGCCGTGCAAGCCAGCCTCACCGCTTTCTTCCTGGCACTGGGCGTGGGCCAGCCGCTGTTTGGCACCCTGGCCGATATTTGGGGGCGCAAGAAACCGCTGTACCTGGGTCTGTCGATTTTTGTGCTGGCGAGCGTGGGTTGCGCACTGGCGCAGGACATCCACACCCTGGTGGTGCTGCGCTTCGTGCAGGGCATGGGCGCCGCAGCGGGCATGGCGATTCCGCGGGCCGTGGTGCGCGACCTGCACACGGGACATGAAGCCGCACGCATGATGTCGCTGCTGATGCTGGTGTTCAGCGTGTCGCCTATCCTCGCGCCACTGGCTGGCAGCGGCGTCATCGCCGTGGGCGGCTGGCGCATGGTGTTCTGGGTCGTAGGCGTGGCGGCCATTCTGGGCCTGGCCGCCATGGTGTGGGGGCTGCCCGAAACGCGCCCCGCAGATGCCCGGCTGGACAGCAGCCTCGGTGGTGTCTTGCAGGCCTACGGTTTCTTGCTGCGTGACTGGCACTACCTGGGCCTGGTGTTCATCGGCTCCTGCGCAATGGCGGGCTTTTTTGTCTATCTGGCAGGCTCGCCGTTTGTGCTGATCAACCACTACGGGCTCTCCACCACGCAGTACAGCATGGCCTTTGCACTCAATGCGATTGCATTCATTGGCGCCGCGCAGTTCACCGGCGCGTTGGGTAAACGGTTCGGACTGGTGCCCGTGGTCAAAGTGGCGGCCAGTGCCTGCGGGGTGGTGATGACCAGCCTGCTGGCCTACTACCTGCTGGGCGGCGATCAACTGCTCGTGCTGATCGTGCTGTACTTCATCTCCAGCGCCCTGATGGGCCTGGTGATTCCAACCACATCGGTGCTGGCGCTGGAAGAGCATGGCGAAATCGCAGGCACCGCATCGGCCCTGTTGGGCACTTTGCAGATGCTGACGGGCGCTGTTGCGATGCAGATCGTGGGCGTGTTCTCCAATGGCAAGCCACTGCCCATGGTGGTGGGCATGGCCACCGGCGCACTGTGCGGTGTGCTGCTGACGTGGATCACCCTGGGCGGCCAAAAGAGCGCAGCGCGCTATGCCAGCAGCTAACCATAAACCATACAAAAAAACGGGCGCCAGCGCCCGTTTTTTATTGGCTTGAACTCCTGAGAGACAGGAGCGACCACCTCAATCCAGGTGCGTGAGCAGATGGTGCCAGAAGCGGGCACGCATCTCCAGCGTCGACACCAGGATGTACTCGGTCACGGTGTGCGCACCGTCACCATCGGCACCCAGCCCATCCAGCGATGGCACACCCATGGCCGAGGTGAAATTGGCATCGCTGCCGCCACCCGTGGGCGGCGCTTCTTCCAGTGCAAAGCCTGCTTCCTTGGCCGACTGCTGCACCCGCGCCAGCAGTGCTTCGGCCTTGGCGTCCTTCACCATTGGTGGGCGGTTCACCTCCACATCAATGTCCAGCGACACCCCTTCACCCACCGGGCGCAGCGCGCGCATCTTGCCGACCAGCTCGTCAGCGGCCTGCAGATCGGGCAGGCGGAAATCGACGATGCACTTGCAGTAGGCGGGCACGGTGTTGGTGGCCGTGCCGCCTTCCACCTTGCCCACGCTCACGGTAACACCGCGCTGGTAATCAGTCATCGCTTCCAATGCCAGAATCTGGTGCGCCATTTCGCGGATCGCGCTGCGGCCTTTTTCATGCGCCACACCCGCGTGGGATGCCAGGCCCTTGATTCCCAGGCGCAGCATGCCGGTGCCCTTGCGCGCGGTCACGCAGCGGCCGCCGTTCGCGCGGGCAGGTTCGGCCACCAGGCAATATCTGGCGTTGCTGGCGAAGGCCTCAATGTGCTTGCGCGATGCGTGGCTGCCGGTTTCTTCATCGGGCACGATCAGCAGATCGACCGGCAACGGCGTGCTGCCGGGGACAGCTGCAGCGCTCAGTGCCGTCAGCGCCAGATAGATGCCAGCCTTCATGTCGTAGCCACCCGGCCCATACAGGCGATCGCCTTCGATGCGGATCGGGTTATCGGCCAGCATACCGATGGGATGCACGGTATCCGAGTGGCCCAGAATCAGCAGCCCCTGGCGCGTATCGCCTTCCGCGCGATTGGTGATGTGCAGCAACGGCAGCGCTGGCCCGGTGCCATGCTTGCCCTGCGCATAGGTTTCAGTCACGGTGGCGCGCAGGCCGGCAGCAGCGGCTTGCGCGCGCATCATCTCCACCATGCGGGCCAGTGCCGCCGGGTCGCTCGATGGAGATTCACAGCGCATCCAGTCTGAGATGCCATCGACCAATTGCTGGGTAGTTGCTTGCATAGAAGGTGTCCTTGGTGTTGCAGGGGTGTTTTCAGGCGGTGGTGCGGCCCGCCCATTGCGCGAGCCATGCAGAGTCAGGCATGCGGCCCTCGAACCACCAGTGCGCGCAGACATGGCTCATGGCCTCTCCGTCGTGGCCAATGCCAGCGACTTCGTGCAGTTGCCACGCCAGTGGCATGCCCAATTGCGCTGCCGCCGCCTGCCCTGCTGCAAAGTAATGGCGGGCGCGCGCAAAACGGTGGGGCCCCTGGCGCAGCGCCGCAGGCTCGGCGGGTAGATTGGGATCGAGTGTGTCGGTGTCCTGGTCGCCCGCCAGAATGACGAGCGGCGTAGCCAGCAGGCGCTCCAGCGCATCTGCGGCCAGCCCAATTCCGGACAACCCTTCCGGGAAAGTGAGCGTCGCATTCGGCAGGGTGTACCAACCGGGGTTCCCCGCCACCACACCTGCAAATCCATCGGCCCCCAAGGCGCTGACGAAGCGATGCACAAACTGGCCACCCGCAGAGTGACCAAACAGGTACAGCGGCTGGCCGCCCACGATGCCTGTATCGCGCAACTGCTGTGCCAGTACGGAGACCGCCTGGTACGACCAGTAGGCGCGGTCGCGCAGTTCGGCGTCCTCGGTCCAGACACTGCCGTTGTTGTAGCTCTCCACGCCCGGCCAATGCTCGTTGCCAAAGGTCGGCGCGATGATCTGCAGGCCATGGCGATCGGCTGCGGGCATCCAGAAGTCGCGGTAATCGTCGCCATTGCGCAGCACGCCGTGCTGCACCAGTACGACGGGCGCATCTGCCGCCACACCCGGCGGGCGATAGCAGTTCAGGACGACCGGCAGGTGCAAGGCACCATTGCCCGCCTTCCATGGCATTGAAAACCGGCCATATCGCTGGCTGAAATGTTGCAGGCTGTCCATCATCTGTGGCTCTCGGTTGTTTTCAGGCCTGGTCTTGCAGGTGGCAGGCCGTGACGTGGCCGGGCGCTGTTTCGCGCAGTACAGGCGCCTCGGCCTTGCAGCGCTCCATCGCATGCGGGCACCGTGGGTGGAAGGTGCAACCCGAAGGCGGATTCAACGGCGAAGGAATTTCGCCCTTGATCGGCACGAAGGCACGCTTGCGCCGTGCCACATCGGGCACCTCGGCCAGCAAGGCCTGGGTGTAGGGGTGCTGGGCCTTGCCAAATATCTCGGCAGTCGGCGCCATCTCCACAATTTTGCCCAGGTACATGATGGCCACGCGGTCGGAGATATGGCGCACCACCCCCAGATCGTGGCTGATGAACATGTACGTCAGGCCCCGCTGCGCGCGCAGGTCCATGAACAGGTTGATCACCTGTGCCTGGATGGACACATCCAGTGCGGCCACCGGCTCGTCACACACCAGAAAATCGGGCGTCACCATCAGCGCGCGGGCAATGCCGATGCGCTGGCGCTGGCCGCCGGATATCTGGTGCGGCAAGCGGTTGCGGTACTCCGTGGCAAGGCCCACTTCGGCGAGCGCAGCATCAACGCGGCCCGGCACATCGCCGCTGGGTGCCAGCTTGTGCACGTGCAGCGCCTCGCCCAGGATCTGGTGCAGTTTCTGACGCGGGTTCAGCGATGCCTGCGGATCCTGAAACACCATCTGCACACCCAGGGTGTAGGCCAGCCGGTCCTTGCCTGCCAGCCCGCTCACATCCCGGCCCTGGTAGAGCAGCTGCCCTTCAGTTGCAGGGTGCAGGCCCGCCACCACACGGCCCAGGGTCGATTTGCCGCAGCCCGATTCACCGACCAGGCCCAGCACTTCGCCTTTGCCAATCTGCAGGTTAACGCCGTTGACGGCGTGCACCGTGCGGGTTTGCGCGGGCTGCCCAGCCACCGCACCTACCATTTTCTGCAGCAGATCGGGTGTGCTGACAAAGCGCTTGTGCACATCGCGCAACTCAATCACAGGGGTATTCATCGCGGTCATGCGGCGTGCGCCTCCAGCGGAACAAAGCAGCGAAATTCGCGGCCGGGAATGGTGGTGACGGCGGGCTGCTCTGCCACACACTGCGGCGTAGCCCGGGTGCAGCGCGGCGCAAATGCGCAGCCAGGCACACGGCCCGACAGGCTGGGCGCCATGCCGTTGATCTGCGACAGGCGCGCACCGGGCGTTGCCTGCGCCGGCAGAGAATTGAGCAGGCCTTGTGTGTACGGATGGCGTGGCGCATCCAGCACTTCGGCCACGGCACCGGTCTCGACGATGCGGCCTGCATACATCACAGCCACACGGTCAGCCAGCTCGGCAATCACGCCCAGATCGTGGGTGATCCAGATCAGTGCCGTTCCATGCTCCTGGCAGATTTTCTGCATGCGGTAGAGGATCTGGCCCTGGATCGTGACATCCAGCGCCGTTGTCGGCTCGTCGCAGATGATCAGGTCGGGCTTGTTGAGCATGGCAATGGCAATGGCCACACGCTGGCGCATACCGCCCGAAAATTCATGCGGATAGCTGCGCAAGCGCTTCTCCGGCGCGGGAATGCCCACCATGGCCAGCGCTTCCACACAGCGCTGAATGGCTTCAGCCTTGGGCATCTTCTGGTGCGCATCAATCGCCTCCAGCATCTGCTCCTCGATCCGCAGCACCGGGTTCAGGGTCATCAGCGGATCCTGAAAAATCATTGCGATGCGGTCGCCACGCAATTTGCGCATAGCTTCTTGCGGGAGTGCGCGCAGGTCCTGGCCCTTGAACAGCACCTGGCCTTGCGTGACTTCGCCGGGTGCGTCGATCATGCCGAAGATAGAAAAGCCGGTCACCGATTTACCCGATCCCGACTCTCCAACGAGACCAAGAATTTCTCCGGGCTGCAGACTGATATGGATATCACTGACCGCGGGCCATGCGCCCTCTTCGGTGTGAAACACCGTCTGCAGGTTCTTTACGTCAAGCAAAGGGGTAGTCATTACTTCCTCGGATCCAGGGCTTCGCGCAGTCGGTCGCCGATCAGATTGATCGACAGAATGAGGGCCAGCAGTGCCAGGCCGGGGAACATGCTGATCCAGTAGTCGCCAGACATTAGGTACTGAAAGCCGTTGGCAATCAAAAGGCCGAGCGACGGCTCGGTGATGGGCACGCCAACACCCAGGAAGGACAGCGTCGCCTCCAGCACGATGGCGTTGGCGATCTGGATGGTGGCAAATACCATCACGGGGCCCATGCAATTGGGCAGCAGGTGGCGCGTCATGATGCGCCAGGCGGGAAAGCCCAGGTTCTTGGCCGCCTCGATGTACTCCTTCTTGCGCTCCTGCAGTGCCCGGCCACGCATGATGCGCGCGTAGTGCGCCCATTGCACCAGCACGATGGCGATCACCACCTTGTCCACCCCGCGCCCCATGATCGCCAGCAGCACCAATGCCACCAGAATCGTTGGGAAGCCCAGAATAAAGTCGACAATGCGCATCAGCACGGTATCGACCCAGCCCCCCATATAGGCGGCAATCAGCCCCACAAGACTGCCAATGATGGTGGCGAGCACCACCGCGCTCAGGCCCACCATCAGGCTGATGCGCAGGCCGTGCAGAATCGCCGAGAGCATGTCACGGCCCTGGTCATCGGTGCCCAGCCAATAGGTCATGCCCGATGCTGCCTCGGACATGGGCTTGAGGCGGCCATCCATCAGATCGAGTGCCCCCAGGTCGTACGGGTTCTGGGGCGACAGAAACGGCGACAGCAGCACGACGGCGAGCAGCACCACCAGTGCAATCACCGCACCCTTCACTGTGGGCTTGCTGTGCAGTTTTTTCAGGATTGCAGCGCGTTGTGGCGTTTCCTGCAGAGGCTGCGCGCGCTGGGTGCTGTCAATTTTCATCATGTTCTTTTCGGGCTGCATCATTGCGCCTCCTGCAGCTGCACCCGTGGGTCCAGCACCGCATACAGCAGATCCACCACCAGGTTGATCATCACGAAGATGAAGGTCACCAGCATCACATAAGCCACCACCACCGGGCGATCGAGCTTGTAGATGCTGTCGATCAGCAGCTTGCCCATGCCCGGCCATGCAAACACGGTTTCGGTGATGGTCGAATACGCAATCAATGTGCCGAACTCCATGCCGATCACGGTAACGACCGGGATGAGAATGTTGCGCAGGATGTGGCGCGTCAGGATGCGGCGCTCGCTGATGCCCTTGGCGCGCGCAAACTTGACGTACTCCTGCGTCTTGGCCTCCATCACGCCGGTCGCCGTCAGGCGCAGCACCAGGGCAATATTGCCCAGTGCCAGATTGATCGCAGGCAGCATCACATGGCGCCATCCATCAGCGGTAAAGAGAGAAAACGGCACTCCAAAAATGCTGACCGTGTCGCCCCGGCCGGACGATGGCAGCCACTGCAGCCAGACGGCAAACATCAGGATCAGCATCATGCCCTGCCAGAAATTGGGCAGCGAAAAGCCCAGCACCGAGCCGCCCATCAGGCTGCGGCCCAGCGGCTTGTCGTTGAAGAGCCCGGCGACCAGACCCAGCGGAATGCCGATCAGGCAGGTCAGGCCGATGGCCACCACCACCAGCTCGAAGGTGGCAGGAAAACGCTGCACGATCAATTCAATGGCCGGAATGCCATGCACGAACGAGGTGCCCAGGTCGCCCTGGAAGGCACGGCTCAGAAAGCTCCAGTACTGCAGCCACACTGGCAGATCCAGCCCCAGCCGCTTGATCATGGCCTCGCGGTCAGCATCGCTGGCCTCGGCGCTCACCAGCAGCTCGATGGGGTCGCCCACGGCATAGACTGCCATGAACACCACCAGCGACACCGCCAGCAGCACCAGAAAACTTTGCACCAATCGGCGCAGGATATAGACGATCACGTTGCGTCCCTATTCAACAAAAGCCCCGCGCTTCCCCCACTCCGTGAGGTTGTTGCACCCACAAGGGGCTGGCCCGGCAATGAAAAATCACAATGCCCGCATGCCCCGCCGCCGGGGCCCATGCGGGCATGCCATGCACCAGGCCGAACCTGCCCGGTGCACCGGCCTTACTTGGTCGGTTTGACCGACATGGCCAGCGTGTACTGGTCGCGTCGGCCCTCATAGCTCAATCCTTTCTTGTACGCCCAGATGCTGCTCTCAAAGTGCAGCGGAATCAGCGGCACGTTGTCGAGCGCAATCTGCGTGGCCTTCTGGTACTCCGCCTTGCGCTGCGCGGAATCCATCAGAGCCATCGCTGGCACGAACACCTTGTCAAACGCGGCATTGCTGAAGCCGCCGTAGTTGCTGGTGCCCAGGCCCTGGTCCTTGTTCGTGGAGGCAACCCAGTACTGGAACAGCCCCGACGCCTCGCCGTTTTCCGAAGGCCAGCCGCCTATCGCAAAGCTGAATTCGCGCTTGGCGCGCTTGGGGAAATAGATAGCCGCCGCCTGTGCATCGACCGTGGTCTTGATGCCGATGCGGGTCAGGTACTGCGCTACGGCCTGTGCAATCTGGCCATCGTTGATGTAGCGGTCATTCGTGGTCGTCAGTGTCAGCTCGAAGCCGTTGGGGTAGCCCGCTTCGGCCAGCAGTTTCTTCGCAGCTTCGGGGTCGAACTTGATTTCTGCGGGCTTGTCGAGGCTGCCAAACATGCCTGCAGGCATGTACTGGTTGGCCACCGTAGCCATGCCGTCCATCAGACGCTGCACGATGGCCTTGCGGTCGATCGCCATGCTGATGGCCTGGCGCACGCGCAGGTCCTGCAACGGGTTCTTGCCATCGGCCGCTTTGACAAACGGGCTTTGTGCGCGGCCCGAATCCGGCTGGAAGAAGATGAGCCGTGTGGACGGCGTCGCCACGAAGTCGAGCTTGCTGTTTTCCTTGATGCGCGGCAGATCGCGCGCAGCAGGGCTTTCGATCACATCGTAGTCGCCCGACATGAGGCCGGTGAGGCGTGGGCCAGCATTGGGCACGGGCACCATCTTCACGGTTTTCCAGTGCGGCTTGGCTCCCCAGTAGCCTTCGTTGCGCTCCATCTCGATGCCTGTGCCCTTGACATAGGACTTGAGCTTGTACGGGCCCGTGCCTATCGACAGCCTGCCAGTGTTGAACTCGGCCACCGTGGGCCAGGGCGAGGTTACGCCGCAACCTTCCTTGGGTGCGAACCTGAGCTTGTCGAACTTGGCAATACCACTCCAGATGATGGGCAGGGAGCGCGCCAGCTCATTGGGCATGGTGGGGATGGGCCGGTCGCTTTTGATGATGACGGTGTATTCATCAGGCGTCTGCACATCGGTGAAGTTCTGCATGGGCTCCATGTACGAACGCGACACGTTGGTCTCGTTGTTCAGCACACGGCAGATGGTGAACAGCACATCCTTCGATGTGAACGGCTCGCCGTTGGAGAACTTCACGCCCTTGCGCAGCTTGAGCTCCCAGGTGTTGTCATCGACTGGCTTCCACGATTCCGCGAGGCCCGCAATCAGCTCCATCTTCGCATTGCGGTTGATGAGCGACTCGAAGATATGGGCTGAGAACGAATCATTCGTCGTCACCTTGTGGTAATGCGGATCGGCCGCCGTCGGCTCGGATGCAAGACCAATGGTGAGCGATTGCGCCGCAACCATACCAGCGGGCAGGCCCAATGCTGCAACGCTTGCCAGCGACAAGGTAGCGCGGCGAGAGATCTTCTTCATAGACACAGGTCGTTCCTCCTTGGTTAAAAGCCAGCTACAGCACGGCTCTGCGGCACGTGGACGATAGCGATTGATCCGTATGCTGAAGGGAAGGGAACAAAAGCACCATAGGTGACTTCCGCAACCTGTCCCATCCGTTGGCAATGCCGGCGACTACTTGGCAGGTTTGACCGAAGTTGCCAGCGTGTACTGGTCGCGGCGGCCTTCGTAGCTCAGATCCTTCTTGAATGCCCAGATGCTGCTTTCAAAGTGCAGCGGAATCAGGGGCACGTTGTCCAGCGCGATCTTGGTTGCCTGCTCCAGCATGGGCTTGCGCTTGGCCGCATCCACGGTCTTGGCCGCAGGGATGTAGACCTTGTCGAATTCGGCACTGCTGAAACCGCCGTAGTTGCTGGTGCCCAGGCCCTTGGGCGAATCGGTCGATGCCACCCACAGCTGGAACAGGCCCGAGGCCTCGCCGTTCTCCGAAGGCCAGCCGCCCATGGCAAAGCTGTATTCGCGCTTGGCGCGCTTGGGGAAGTAGATCGATGCCGTCATGGCATCCACCTTGGTCTTGATGCCCACGCGCGTGAGGTACTGGGCCACGGCCTGCGCAATCTGCGCGTCGTTCATGTAGCGGTCGTTGGTAGACGACAGTGTCAGCTCGAAGCCGTTGGGGTAGCCCGCTTCGGCCAGCAGCTTCTTGGCACCCTCGGGGTCGAACTTGATCTCGGGCGCCTTGGCCAGGCCGCCGAACATGCCATCGGGCATGTACTGGTAGGCCGGTGTTGCCATGCCGTCCATCAGGCGCTGCACGATGGCCTTGCGGTCAATCGCCATGTTGATGGCCTTGCGCACGCGCAGGTCCTGCAGCGGGTTCTTGCCGTCCGGCGCAGTCACGAATGGCGACTTGTCGCGGCCAACGTCGGGCTGAAAGAACACCAGGCGCGTGGAAGGCGTGGCCACAAAAGCCAGCTTCTTGTCTTCCTTGATGCGCGCCAGGTCGCGCGCGGCGGGGTTTTCAATCAGGTCGTAATCGCCCGACATCAGGCCCGTCAGGCGCGGGCCGGCGTTGGGCACGGATACCATCTTCACGGTCTGCCAGTGCGGCTTGGCGCCCCAATAGCTGTCGTTGCGCTCCAGGGTGATGCCCGTGCCCTTGATATAGGACTTGAGCTTGAACGGGCCGGTGCCGATCGCCATCTTGCCGCTGTTGAAATCAGCCACCGTTGGCCAAGGGCCCTTGTAGCCACAGCCTTCCTTGGGCGCAAACTTGAGCTTGTCGTGCTTGACGATGCTGCTGGAGATGATGGGCAGGTTGCGCGCAAACTCGGCCGGGATCAGCGGCACGGGCTCGGCCGTCTTGACGATCACGGTCAGGTCATCGGGCGTCTGCACATCGGTGATCAGCTTGGTCGTGTCCATATACGACTGCGACACGTTGGTCTCGTTGTTCAGTGTGCGGCAGATGGTGAACAGCACATCCTGCGAGGTGAAGGGCGCGCCATTGGAGAACTTCACGTCCTTGCGCAGCTTGAACTCCCAGGTCAGGTCGTCCAGGTTCTTCCACGACAGGGCCAACGATGGCACCAGCTCCATATTGGCGGTACGCCCTACCAGGGAGTCATAGACATGGGCCGAGAACGAGTCGTTCGTCGTCATCTTGTGGTAGTGAGGATCTGCCGCGGTGGGCTCGGAAGCCAGGGCGATGGTCAGCGTCTGCGCGTTTGCAGCACCCATGAGCACGCCAGCGGCCAGCGCCAGCGCGCGCTTGTTCAGAGGGAAAGTCATATCTGCCTTCAAGATGTATGAGGCACCACTGCGGCACCCGTTTTCTGGCACCGGTTACAGGCGCCTGCGCAGAAAGGCCATGGCAAGCGCACGCCCGCCTTGCACCGCTGCGGTAAAAAGTCGGCACATTCTTACACGGAAATTACAACCACCCGGCGCCGCACAAAGCCCGTTTACTGGGCATTTACCCCATGAAAACAAGCACTTTATGCGTGTGCGGAACGATGTTGTGCAGGCTGCGCAACAATGCGATCCCCTGGCATGCGAAGCGGCCCGCGCAAATGGCCCCCATCGCCCTGCCCAACTGACAGCACTTGAAAGAAATCGGTACGGAGCACAGGTCTCATCCATGAGGCCCACCATCCCGATCCAAACTATCTAAAATCGCTCCATCATGCGTCGCCGCTTACTTCTTTGCTCTACTTTATGCATGGCCGTCGGACTTGCGGGCTGCTCTCTGGCGCCCCGCAGCTATACCTTGTCGCAGGACGAACTGCAGACCATGGTGGCCAAGGCTTTTCCACGCCAATACCCGCTCCTGGGGCTGGTGACTCTCAACGTCAATGCGCCTGCCCTGGGGCTCAAACCCGAAATCAACCGCATCAACGCCACAATGACCGCCCAGCTCAACGGCAAGGTGCTGCCCCATAGCTTTGATGGCGCAATGGATCTGGACTTTGCGCTGCGCTACGAACCGAGGGACCACACCTTGCGAGCCACCCAGGTGCATGTGAATTCGCTGATGATGACCGGCCTGCCCGATGGCCTGGCCAGCATGCTGCATGCCTATGCGCCGCGCGCTGCCGAACAGGCCATGGATGATGTGATCGTCCACACCTTGCGCGACGAAGACCTGGCCAAACTCGACAAGGCCGACCGCCTGCCTGCCTCATTCACGGTCACAAAGAGTGGCCTGCGCATTGATTTCGACCAAAAGTCCAAGGCAGCAAACTGAGTTCAATTGATTTATGCTGCGGTCATTGTGCGCACCTCGCGCACGGAATGGAGACCACCGCATGCCTTCCCTGGACGATTTCAGCGTCACCCGCAAATGGCCCGCCACGCGGCCTGATCTGCTGCAACTGTATTCCCTGGCCACGCCCAACGGCGTGAAGGTGTCGATCATGCTGGAAGAGCTGGGCGTGCCTTATGAAGTGCACCACATCAGCTTTGACAGCAATGACCAGCTGACGCCGGAGTTCGTCGGCACCTTCCCCAACAACAAGATTCCGGCCATCCTGGATCCCAATGGCCCGGGCGGCGAGCCGATCGCGCTGTTCGAGTCAGGCGCCATCCTGCTGTACCTGGCCGAAAAGTACAACCAGTTCCTCCCGCAGGATCTGGGGCTGCGCTACACCACCTTGCAGTGGCTGATGTTCCAGATGGGCGGCATCGGCCCCATGTTCGGCCAAGTAGGTTTCTTCAACATCTATGGCGGCAAGGATTTCGAGGACAAGCGCCCGCTCATGCGCTATGTGAACGAATCGAAGCGATTGCTCACTGTGCTGGACAAGCACCTGGTAGGCAAGGATTGGGTGGCAGGGAGCGAATATACGATTGCCGACATGGCCATCTTCCCGTGGATCCGCAACATGATCGTTCGCTACAACGCCGAAGAGCTGATCGGCTGGGGCCAGTACCCCGAGGTAAGCCGCGTGCTCAGCCAGTGGCTGCAGCGCCCTGCCGTGCAGCGCGGCCTGCTCGTTCCGGCTCGCTGACGAGGAGAGGCACCATGGATTCCACCCCCTTGAACCGCTACCCCGGTCGCGTTGCCGACGTGGGAGGCGTGCCGGTGCTGCGCGCCCTGCCTAACCGCGCCCGCCGCATGGTGGGTGCCTGGTGCTTTCTGGACCATGCAGGCCCCTCGCACTTTGACGAAGGCCCCGGCATGCAGGTGGGCCCACACCCGCATACCTGCCTGCAGACTTTCACCTGGATGATCGAAGGCGAAGTGCTGCACCGCGACAGCCTGGGCAGCGAGCAACCGATCAGACCAGGTCAGGTCAACCTGATGACAGCAGGCAAAGGCATTGCGCATTCAGAGGAAAGCCTGGGCAAGCCTGACTTCCATGCTGTGCAGCTGTGGATTGCGCTGCCCAAGGAGCAGCGCTTCATGCCCCCGCGCTTTCAGCACTACCCGGTGCTACCCCGGTTCAGCCGCCAAGGCTTGCAGATGACCGTACTGGCAGGCGAATGGGAAGGCCAGCGTGCGCCGACCGAGGTACACAGCCCGCTGGTGGCTGTTGACATGGAGGCTGGCCAGCCCGCCTCTGCCACCCTGGCGCTGCGCCCCGATTTTGAATATGGAGTGCTTTGCCTGTATGGCGACCTGCAGGTAAACGGCCAGACTGCGGCGGCCAACGAGCTGATCTACCTGCCCGAAGGCGGCAGTACGGTCGATGTGCAATGCGGCGCAAACAGTCGCTTCATTCTGCTGGGTGGCGAGCCTTACGAGGGAGGCGTGCTGATCTGGTGGAATTTTGTCGGTCAGAGCCAGGAAGAGATCGAAGGCTTTCTGGCCAACTGGAACCAAGGCATCGGCTTTGGCGAAGCGGTGGCCTCGCCGCTGCCACCTCTAACGGCCCCGACGCTGGATGGTGTGCATTTGCGCCAGCGGTAGGCACCACCCACGGATCATTCATCGCAACTGCCAATGCTATTATTTATATAGCAATTCACACTTTACTGATGGTCTTTGGCTGCGCACGGCCCGGCTTATTTAAGTGTCAGGCCGCAGCCGTTCGGCGGTGCAGCGTGAACGGCGGCAGGCTGGCAAGCAGACGCTGACCGTAGCCGGTGCGCACCAGGCGCTTGTCGTAGCAATACACATGGGCCTGGTCGGCCTCGGTACGGATGGCGCGGCCGACCCACTGCGCCAGGCGGATGGCAGTAGCTGGCACCACAATTTCGCTGAAGGGATCGCGGCCCGAATTCTTCAGCCACTCGGCACGCGCCTCGTCCACCGGATCGTCAGGGGGGGCAAATGGCAGCTTGGTGATGAACAGCGATTCGCACAACGCCCCCGGCAGATCCAGCCCTTCGCCAAAACTCTGCATGCCAAAGATGATCGACGGCAGGCCGGCTGCCACGCGCTCGCGGTGCTGCTGCAGCAACTGACCGCGTGGCAAGGTGTTCTGCACCAGCACATGCTGACGCATGGCCGTAGGCAATGCATCCACCGCCAGACGCATCTGCTCGCGCGATGTGAACAGCACGAGGCCCCCCGCCTGTACCTGTGCCAGGTCTTCCAGCAGGGCGTCTACCATTTCGTTGGTGTATTGGGCGGGCGTGCGTGGGTCTGCCTGGGTTTCGGTCACCACCAGACTGCCCTGCTCGGCATAGTTGAAGGGGCTGGCCACTTCGAGCGTGCTGACAGCCGCATCGTTGTTCAACCCCGCTTCTCGCAGAAAGAAATCAAACTGGCCGCCGCTGGTAAGCGTGGCTGACGTGAGCACCGCGCCGCGCACCTGGCTCCACAAGTGGTGCCGCAAAGTGGATCCGGGGATCACCGGGCTGGCATAGGCCTTGATGGCAACAAACTCGCCCACCACATCCAGCGTGAACCACTTGGCCGCAGGCACGCTCCCCGCAGGTGCATCCTGCAGCAACAATTGTGTGGTGTTGTGCACTGCTTCCAGCCGCGGCGCCAGAGTACCGACCTGCGCGTACAAGGTGGACAGGCGTTTGGCCTCATCGGGTTGATCGCGCATCTGGGCGCGCAGTGCCTTGGAGATGGCTTGCAATGCCTCCAGAAAGGCCCCTGCGTGGTGCGCCGCCTGTGCCAGTGGCTCTACCAATGCGGGCGGAAGCTCTCCACGCGGCAGACGTACGCGCGCCGGGCCCCGGCTGCCGCCTTGCAACTGTTGGCGCATGCCTTCGCCATATTCGTCCATGATCAGGCGCGCCATGTCCTGCAGATGTTGGCGCAACTGCGACGAATGGCGGGGAATATCGGCGATCTCCGAAACCTCCACTAACGCTCCCACGCGCTGCGCACGGCTTGCGAGCTTGTCGATCCATGTCAGTTGGCTCAGGTTCATCTCGCAGGCAAACTGATCCAGCGCCGTGCCGGGCAGGTGGTGGGCCTCGTCCAGAATCAGTAGGCAGTTGTCCAGCTCCGGCAACAGGCGCGCGCCCAGCGAAGACAACAGCAGATCGTGGTTGGCCACCAGTACCTGGGCCTGCACCAGCTCCTTGCGGCGTTCGTAATAGGTACAGCTGCCAAACAACGGGCAATGCTTGCCGGTGCACGATGCACCTTCCGCAGCTACAGGGCTCCAGACCTCGGGTTCTGGCGGTGTATCCAGGGCGTCGCGGTCGCCATCCCAGCGCCTGGTGGCAAGGGCATCGGCCATGCTGGTGTAGAACTGCAGGCGTGCCGCGTGCTCCTGCGGGCTGCGCTGGGCATTGCGCGCTTGCGCTGCCTCTTCCGGAAAGAAATCGTCGTCGATGGGCTCGCCCCCATCGGCTGCATCACCCTGGGCCGCGCCCGCCAGGCGTTCTAGCTTGAGCTTGCATACGTAGCGGCCGCGCCCCTTGGCCAGCGCATATTTGAAGGGCTGCGGCATCTGCTGCGCCAGCGCTGGCAAATCCTTGTTCACCAATTGCTCCTGCAGCGCCACCGTTGCCGTGGAAATCAGCACGCGGGTGCCACGCTCCAGCGCCATCGCAATGGCAGGCACCGCATATGCCAGAGACTTGCCAACACCTGTGCCCGCCTGGATCACCGCAATGGCGCGTTGCGGCTCTTCGCCTTCTTCCAGCTTGCCCAGTTGCGCCGCGGCAAAAGTCTCGGCAACCTTCTCCGCCATGAGGCGCTGTCCGGGCCGCGAGCGAAAGCCGCCATCGGCATTCACCATGCGGTCAAAGGCAGAAACGGCGTTGCGCGCCCATTCAGAAGAAGACATAGCCGGGGAGTGTGGCATGGTTTGGGTGCACGCAGGCAGCACTGGGGTTTTATGCGGTACTTGGAGCCGCTAGGGTCCCTCTGCGCAACTCTCGCCAAATGGGACGGACGCGGATCAGGACGAGGCACCGGGCCGCGCCAGGCCAAGCCACAGACAGTACAAACCTACGACAAGGCTCGGTGCCCCCGGCTCGGCGCCCCCGGCTGCCCCCCCCGGCTGGGCAACGACGTATCAATGGCGGTGTGAGCGGTTTTATCAAACAAATGTAAAAAATACACCCTCAACCCAAGCTGATGCTGCGACCCTTTCTCCCTGGCAGCCGTGACATTTCGCAATACCCCGCCACCCGTGCCACACAGTAGAATCGCTTGGGGCACATTGGATGCCATTTTTCATCAGGGTAAAAAGACTGCATGTTTCCGGCACGGAAAGCATGCAGTGCAACCACGCATAGGGCAAATGCCTGCCAGGCGCGTACGGTCGCTGTGAATCAAGGCTGAAATGGCAACTTATCAAATTACTACCACGGTACTGGGCGTGCTTTTTGCCGCAGTCATCCTGTACCTGATCCGTGGTGACCGCCTTTATTTGAGGTTGGGCTTGTTCTGGTTTGCGTTGGCGATGCTTGCCGTGTTGCTGGGTGTATGGCCGCGCATGCTCGATCAAGTGGCCGATCAGCTGGGCATCCGCTACTCGCCCACACTGCTGTTGGTATGTGCCGTGGCCGTCTTATTCATCAAGGCATTGCACGCCGACATGGTCAATACGCGGATTGAGCGGCAAGTGCGCCGACTCAACCAAAGCCTGGCACTGCTACATATCAAGAGCCAGCAAGCCGCCAGCGAAAAGTCCTGAACACTCACTCCATCAACTTCAGCAAGTCATTCCAATGTCAAAGCTTACGCCGGTCATCATGTGTGGTGGCAGTGGAACCCGTTTGTGGCCTTTATCGCGCGAACACTATCCCAAGCAGTTCCTGAGCCTGAGCGCCGATGGCAAATCGATGCTGCAAAACACCGCATCGCGCCTCAGTGGGCTCAATTCCAGCATCCAGCAAACTGGCCCCATCCTCGTCTGCAACGCAGAACACCGTTTTCTGGCAGCCCAGCAACTGCAGGAGCAAGGCATTGCCGGCGCCAAGCTGGTGCTGGAGCCCATTGGCCGCAATACGGCCCCCGCTCTGACCTTGGCCGCCTTGGTGGCAGAACCCGATGCCGTGCTGCTGGCCATGCCTGCCGACCATGTCATGACACGCCCCGAGCAACTGCATCAGGCAGCGGAAACCGGCTGGGCACTGGCCCAGGACGGCGCCATGGTGACTTTTGGAATCGTTGCCGACCGGCCGGAAACCGGGTATGGCTACATCCAGAAAGGCCCAGCGGACAACAACGGCGCATTTTTCATCCAAAGCTTTGCCGAAAAGCCATCTGCACAGGTGGCCGAGCAATACCTTGCCAGCGGTCAATACCTGTGGAACAGCGGCCTCTTCATGGTGCGCGCCGACCAGTGGCTCAAAGCCATGGCGGCCCTGCAACCGGCCATGCTGCAAGCCTGTCAGCAATCCATGGTCCAAAGCACCACGGACATGGACTTCATCCGCCCGCACGCCGAAATTTTCGGAGCCTGCCCATCGGACTCCATTGACTATGCCGTCATGGAAAAGCTGCCCGTCACGCCCGAGCTGGGTGTGCCTGCGCGCGTTGTGCCGCTGGATGCCGGCTGGTCGGACCTCGGTGCCTGGGATGCACTGTGGGACGTTCTGCCGAAAGACGCGCACGGTAACACCGGCTCCGGCGAAACACTCGCCGTTGACACGCGCAACAGCCTGCTGTTCTCTGAAAGCCGCCTGATCGCCACCGTCGGCCTGGAAAACGTCGTCATCGTGGAAACTGCCGATGCCGTGCTGGTGGCCGACAAACGCCGCACGCAGGACGTGAAAAAGGTCGTGGCCGAGCTCAAAGCCCAAAAGCGCAGCATGGCATCCACCCACCGCAAGGTGCACCGCCCCTGGGGCTGGTATGACAGCATCGACAGCGGCGAACGCTTCCAGGTCAAACGCATCGTAGTCAACCCCGGCGCCAAGCTCAGCCTGCAGATGCACCACCACCGGGCCGAACACTGGATCGTCGTGAAGGGCACCGCCGAGGTCACCAACGGCGACGAAACCTTTCTGTTGGGCGAGAACGAATCCACCTTCATCCCTCTGGGACACGCCCATCGCCTGGCCAACCCTGGCAAGGTGCCACTGGAAATCATCGAGGTCCAATCGGGCAGCTACCTGGGTGAAGATGACATCGTCCGCTTTGAAGACACCTACGGCCGCGCGCCAGTAGTGCAAACCGCCAAGTGAGCACCATGCCCGGATTACCTATGCTTCGCGCCCTATGGGCATACCGCGGTTTCATCTGGAGCAGCGTGCTGCGCGAGTTCCATGGCAAGTACCGCGAATCGCTGCTCGGCGCTTTCTGGTCGGTGGCGAACCCGCTGACCATGATTGTCATCTACACCGTGGTGTTCGGCCAGCTCATGCGCTCTACCCTGCCTGGGCACGAGCAAACGCCATTTGCCTTCAGCATCTACCTGTGCGCCGGCGTCATCACATGGGGGCTTTTTTCCGAAATGTTGGGACGGCTGAATGGGGTGTTTCTGGAGCACGGCAACCTCATCAAGAAATCGAACTTTCCGCGCATTTGCCTGCCAGCCATCGTCACACTGTCCGCACTGATCAACTTCGGCATCATTTTTACGTTGTACCTGCTCTTTCTGGCCATCATCGGCCATTGGCCGGGCGTGGCACTCCTCGCGCTGGTGCCGTTGCTGGCGCTGCAGATCCTGTTCACGCTGGGATTGGGTATTTTTCTGGGCACACTCAATGTGTTCTTTCGCGACGTAGGCCAACTCACCGGCGTGGTGCTGCAGTTCTGGTTCTGGCTCACCCCCATTGTCTACACCCTGCCCGCACTGCCTGAAAAAGCACGCGGCCTCATGGCGCTGAACCCCATGCAGCCATTGATGGCCGCTTACCAGCAGATCTTTCTGGACAAGACCCTGCCCGCCTTTGGTCCGCTGCTGCCGCTTGCCATCTTGACCGTCATCTTCCTGCTGCTCGGTGCAGGCTTTTTCCTGGCCCGCGTGGGCGAACTGGTGGACGAACTGTAATGAGCGCGCTGACTGTTACCAATATAGGCAAGGCCTACAAGCGCTACCCCAGCAAATGGGCTCGTGCGTGGGAATGGATCACCCGCCGAACCACCCATGAGAAAACCTGGGTGCTGCGTGATATCAGCTTCACCGTACAGCCCGGCGAGGCCGTGGGCATTGTTGGTGTCAACGGCGCAGGCAAGAGCACGCTGCTCAAGATCATCACCGGTACGACCCAGCCGACCCAAGGCCAGGTAAGCAGCCAAGGACGTGTGGCTGCGCTGCTGGAGCTGGGTATGGGCTTTCACCCCGATTTCACTGGCCGCCAAAACGTCTTCATGGCCGGGCAGTTGCTGGGCCTTCGTCAGGATGAAATCGCTGCATGCATGCCCTCCATTGAAGCTTTTGCAGAGATTGGCGACTATATCGATCAGCCCGTGCGCGTGTACAGCAGCGGCATGCAGGTGCGGCTCGCTTTCAGCGTAGCAACTGTCGTACGGCCGGACATCCTGATCGTCGATGAAGCACTTTCAGTGGGTGACGCCTACTTTCAGCACAAGAGCTTTGAGCGCATCCGCGAGCTCAGAAGGCTAGGCACCACACTGCTCATTGTCAGCCACGACAAGGGCGCTATCCAGTCCATCTGTGACCGCGCCATTCTGCTGTCAAAGGGGCAAAAGCTGCTGGAAGGCCGGCCGGAGGCCGTGCTCGACTACTACAATGCGGCGATCGTCGACGATGCGAACAGCCGTATCTCGCAGACCGTCAACGAAGACGGCGTAGCACAAACCATATCTGGTACCGGCAAGAGCCGGATTGTCGATGTCGCGCTTCGCGACGCGTCTGGTCGTGAAGTCGAGGTTGTGGGTGTTGGGGCCGAATTGACGTTGGAGATTCAGGTCGAGGTACTCTCGCATCTCAGCACTCTTGTTGCCGGCTTTCTGATCAAGGACCGCCTTGGACAGGAAGTTTTTGGGACCAATTCGTACCACCATGACCAAGTCGTGAGTGATCTCGGTGACGGGAGCCATCTAACCTATCGCTATCACTTCAAGGCCGACATTGGCCCAGGGAGTTACTCGATAGCCGTTGCCCTGCATAAGACAGAAAGCCATCTTTCCGAGAACTACGAATGGCGGGATATGGCAACCATCTTCAAGGTCGTCAATCTATCCCAAAAGCAATTTATAGGCGTAGCGTGGATAGAGCCACATTTGGAAATTTCGCATGACTGACAATTTTTATGAATTCTTCGAAGGCGTCAATTACGCTTCAGAAGACCAGGTTCGAGAATATCGTTCCATCTATATAAGCTATGTCAAACCCATTTTGGACTTTGTTGAATCGCCACTGGCATTCGACTTTGGCTGCGGGCGCGGAGAGTGGCTTGACATGCTTCGTGAATTGGGTTTTCGGACCAAAGGCTTTGACATTGACCAAGGCATGCTCAATTCAGCGCAACAGAAGGGACTCGATGTTCAGCTGGGTGATGCGTCCGAATTTCTCAAGCAAATTCCTGATCAAAGCATAGCCGTACTCTCTGCCTTCCACGTCCTTGAGCATTTGCCGTTCGACAAGATTATTGAATTCTTTCAGCAAAGCCAGCGAGTACTCATTCCAGGGGGGGTACTCATTGCAGAAACGCCTAATCCAGAAAATTTATTTGTAATAACAAGTAATTTTTACCTGGACCATACCCATATCCGGCCCATTCCAATCCTGCAAATGATCAATCTTGCACGATATTTTGGTTATCAAAAATATTCCATAATACGTCTTCAAGAAGAAAAAAATCTTTATCACAAAGAGGATATAACGTTTCGAGATCTCTTCTATGGTGTGAGCAAAGACTATGGACTCATCGCTCAGAACCCTGGTGGTGCCGAAGGCTTGATCCAAGCAGTTGATCATCCTCTTCGTTACGAAACTGGAATTGGTATTGACGATTTGATCAAACGTTTGGACAATCGCATGGAAAATTTGGCACAAAAAGTGCGTGAACTATCAGCAAAGATCGATAGTGAGCCCGAAGACACAAGCCAATCCAATTAATATATCTTTAAACCCACGAACAGAACGAAGACTCAGTAATGGAAAAAATTCTACACCGCGTCTATTTCGAGAATTATCGCCCTTTCAAGGATCCTTTTCTCCATTATTTGGAAACTTGGTACAGGGAGCTTCCTCATTACAAGGTAATGAGATGGGGAAAAGACAATGTTGATGTCACTGTCAATGATTGGATGAAGCGTTCCGCTGAGGCCAATGACCCCGTCTTCTTGAGTGAATTTGTGCGCTGGACTGCACTCAAGGAATATGGTGGAGCATATCTTGACAGCGATTGCGAAGTGCTCAATGGCAAGGTTTTCGATCAGCTGGTGGACGAACTCATGGCGTCGGATGAATACGATGCTTTCGTGGGTGTCGAGGATTTCGAGAATGGGTACCCCACAGCGCAAACCATTGCGGCCAAGAAAGGGGCGGAAATTGTCGATTTCATGTACGACATGTACCAGAACAGGCTTTCCAGTGGATTGTGGCATTGGAGGGCAGAGCGACTCCTCATCGGCCCTCAGCTCATGAGCCTGTACTTCCGTGACAAGGGCTACCAGACTGACAACGGCTTTTTTCCAAAATTGAAAAAGCCGGTGATAGTTGGTCGGGTCAAAATTTATCCACAGGAGTATTTTTCACCAAAGTTCACAACCACGGGAAAAAAACTCAATATCACTGAAAATACCTGCATCTATCATCTTTTTGCAAACCTGAATGTAAAGGAAGTAGACCCTGAAGCAGAAAAACATCGTCGAGAGCCGATGCTTTTCAGTGACTATTGCAAGTACCTTGAAGATTTAGCCAGTCGACGAGCACCCTCGACCCCAGAAACTGTAGGCTACCGGCGCAGCAATGGTGGTTTCGACTATGGCAAGATCATCAATCATGGTCTGAAAGACCCTACCGGCATGATGAAGAAAATCTGGGACTATGCAAAAAGCAAGTAATTCCTCTCTGAAGATCCTGCATCGGATCTATTTTGGTTTTGATGGAAAGCCGGATCCTTATATTGGATACCTGAAAACCTGGCAAGAGAAACTTCCCGATTTTGAAATCCGACACTGGAATGCAGATAATCTGCCCATTGCCGCATGTCATTTTTCGAGAATGATGTATGAGTTACGCGATCATGCGTTTCTGAGTGACTACTTTCGCTGGTGGGTTCTTCGCGAGCACGGCGGCGTCTACTTAGATGCGGATATAGAAATCGTTAACGGCACTATATTTCGCAATCTCGTAGAAGAGCTGGAAGTCAGTGATAAACATCACTCATTTTTAGGTATCGATAATAAGGCAGGCGGATGGTATACAGGCCATTCAATGGCAACCCATGCCGGCAGTCCACTGTCCCGTTTTATGTGTGAGGTCTACGAGGGGCTTGGTCCAGTTTCGCTGTGGCGCCGGAAAATCTTCTATTTCATGTCACCACAACTGACATCTCTCTACTTTGCGCACAATGGCCATAATGTAGATGGAATGGGGACCACCCCCCATTTAGATCTGCCAGTAATCCAGCATGGGGTTAAGATTTATCCTCAAGAATATTTTTCACCGCTCACGCCAGTTATGCGAAATAATCGAGGCGGATTCGAAATCGATGCCTATACTGAAAATACTTCAATTTGCCATCATTTTTCGTGTTCCTGGCATGAAGCCGACTCCCCCTACCTCAAGGGGAGAGATTTAAATCTATTGATGCTGAATGAAAAAGTGCAGCTAGCGGGCACCCTTGATTCTCGCAACAAAAAGCCCAAACTGCTGCGAGTAATGCGTCAGCTTTTATCACTTTTTGGGCAAATTCCAGCCAAACTTAAAGAAATCATCAAAAACGCCTAAGGAGTAGAAAATGAAGGTAATGATTCTGGCAGGCGGTCTTGGCACGCGCCTCGCAGAAGAAACGAGTGTGCGCCCAAAGCCCATGGTTGAAATTGGCGGCATGCCGATGTTATGGCATATCATGAAGATCTATGAATCGCACGGGTTCAATGATTTCATTATCTTGCTTGGCTATAAGGGATACGTCATTAAAGAGTATTTCTCGAATTACTATTTACACACGAGCGATGTCACCATTGATTTGGCAGAGAATCGAACTATCGTCCACAACAATCGCTCTGAGAAATGGCGAATCACATTGATCGACACTGGCGAATTGGCCATGACTGGGGCTCGAGTCCGCAAAGCAAAAGCCTATACCGAGGGCAAGCCATTCATGCTCACCTATGGCGATGGCGTAGCGGATGTCAACATTCGCGCATTGGCAGAAGCCCATCGCCAATCCGGTAAAGCCATTACGATGACCAGTGTTCAACCCGAAGGCCGTTTCGGAGCCCTCGACATCAATGAATCCAATGAAATTGTGCGGTTCGCAGAAAAACCCAAAGGCGATGGAAACTGGATCAACGGAGGCTTTTTTGTCTGCGAACAATCCGTTTTTGACTACCTGCCTGAAGGCGACGATCTCGTGTTTGAGCAAGATCCCTTGCGACGGCTGGCAGAAGATGGCCAGATGAATGCGTTCCGGCATACAGGTTTCTGGAAACCCATGGACGCTCTGCGCGACAAGCAGCAGCTCGAATCACTCTGGGCCAAAAACCAGGCGCCCTGGAAGGTGTGGTGATGTTCAATAACGTATACAAAGACAAAAAAGTCATTGTCACTGGACACACTGGCTTCAAAGGGACTTGGTTAACTCGCTGGCTCACCATGCTTGGAGCCGAGGTCATGGGCATTTCGGATGGAATTCCGACAACCCCGTCGATGTTCGAAATCTTGGGCCTGGAACAAAAGATCCACCATCGGGTTATCGACATACGGGATGCCGCCGCCTTAGCCCAGGCGATCCACGGATTTGAGCCCGATTTCGTGTTCCATCTGGCTGCGCAAGCCATTGTCTCAACATCCTATATGGATCCCTTGGGCACGATTTCGACAAATGTGCTTGGAACCGCCAACGTCCTCGATGCCATTCGACAGCTCTCCAAGCCTTGCGTTGCCGTGATCATCACGTCCGACAAGTGCTATGAGAATGTGGAGTGGGAATGGGGGTACCGCGAAACTGATCATCTGGGAGGCAAAGACATTTATAGCGCGTCAAAGGGCGCAGCCGAAGTGATCTTCCATGCCTATTTCCACTCGTTCCTCAAGCACCGACCCGATATTCGCATCGCCAGCGCGCGAGCGGGTAATGTGATCGGCGGTGGCGACTGGGCCAAGGATCGGAT
The DNA here is from genome assembly GCF_014207855.1 of Comamonas odontotermitis. Taxonomy (GTDB): domain Bacteria; phylum Pseudomonadota; class Gammaproteobacteria; order Burkholderiales; family Burkholderiaceae_C; genus Comamonas; species Comamonas odontotermitis_A. Next base: position 365,884 of record NZ_JACHKZ010000001.1, read on the forward strand.
CATTGTGGACTCGGTACTCAGTTGGAATGATCACAAGCCTGTACAGATCCGCTCCCCCGAAGCAACTCGTCCGTGGCAGCATGTACTTGAGCCGCTATCTGGCTATCTATGGCTGGGAGCCAATCTTGCCACCAACGAAAAATTGAATGGTGAGTCCTTCAACTTCGGACCACGTGCGGAACAGAACCGGCGTGTGATCGAATTGATCGCAGATGTTTTCGAGTACTGGAACAAGGACTTCGACTGCTACCAGATTACAGGAAATGTCCCCTTCCACGAAGCAGGGCTGCTCAAGCTCAACTGCGACAAGGCGTTGTTTCATCTTCGCTGGGAACCTACTCTGTTTTATCAGGAGTGTGTGCGCATGGTCGGCGAATGGTATGCCGGCTTCTACATCCAGGATCGTGATGTGCAGACGCTCACCGAGCAACAGATTGAGCAATACATGCAATTGGCAACGGAGCGAGGCAACCGATGGACCCACTCCTCCTAAGCTGCGGCGCAATCGTCTACCCATCGAAGGTCATTCCCCACGCCAAGGGGAATATTCTTCATGGACTCAAACGGAGCTCTCCGGGCTATATTGACTTTGGGGAAGCCTATTTCTCGATGGTCTCTTGTGGCGAGGTCAAAGGCTGGAAAAAGCATCTGCGAATGTCGATGAACCTGCTCGTGCCTATCGGCTCCATTTGTTTTCACCTTGAAGCCGAAGACGGCTCATCGGCGGAGAAAGTGGTGCTAGGAGAAAACCATTACCAACGGCTATTTGTTCCTCCTGGAGTCTGGATGGCGTTTGAGGGAGTTGGCCAGTCAACCAATCTATTGTTGAATATTGCAAGCATTGAACATGACCCCACAGAGTCAGTAACCAGGGAGTTCAGCCGATGAAAGTGCTAGTGACTGGCGGAACTGGCATGCTCGGCTCAGAGCTTTTGCGCGGGCTTGCAGAAATGGGGCACGAGGGAACTGCGCTCGATCGCACGGCCTTCCTGGCCGCAGGGAGAAAGGAGCAATCCTCAATGCTCAACGGCCATGAAATTATTATTCATGCAGCCGCCAATACCAATGTCGAGCAATGCGAAGTTGATCCGGAAATCTGTTATTTCGACAATACGTTCCTCACAGAACAACTGTTCTGGCATGCCCATCGTCGACAAAAAAAGTTCGTTTTCATATCAAGCACAGGCATATATGGGCGTGGAAAGTCAGAACCGTACCATGAATATGATTCTGTACAACCAACGACCGTTCATCATCGTTCAAAACTGTTGTCAGAAGAAGCAGTGCTTAGTTGCCCCAATACACTCGTCATTCGAACAGGCTGGCTATTCGGTGGACAGTTGAGCAACAAAAAGAATTTCATTGCAAATAGAATAAATGAAATTCGTGCTTCTACCGGGTTTATATCTGCCAACTTTGTACAAATCGGCTCCCCCACCTATGTGGTAGATTGTGCACGCCGCATTCTAGAGCTGACTCTCGACGATTGTGAGGGTATCTACAATGTCGTCAATGAAGGTGTTGCCAGCCGGTTCGATTATGTAAAGAAGATTGCTGAGTTGTCAGGCTCACCCATTGAGGTTCGCCCCATTGATTCAAGTGCTTTCAACCGTCGTGCCGATGTTTCAGGAAATGAAGCAGCCTTGTCCTATCGAATGCGATATGAAGGGCGTCTACCACTTCGCCCATGGCAAGATGCTCTCTCTGAATACATGCGTTATGCAGGATTGCTTGGATGCCTCAGCGCGTAAGCCTGAAGAATCCGGAACAATGAAAGCCGTTGATGGAGCGCTTCACAAAACTGAAACGCTCCATGATTTTAGCGATTTATTTTTAATTTAATTGCCCGGTTTCGGATTTCTTGAATAATTTTTCCGACAAGAGCCGTCTTGCCATAGGCTCATAGTATTTAACACAAAGCCAGCACACGAAAAATAAAACACCTCCCGCAATCAGAAAAGATGTCTTCGGCGAAAACCCATAGGCCACCAAAGCGCCAATAGCGGGCATCCCCAAAGGCTCGTGCAATAGGTAGATGGGATATGACATCAAGGCCGAGGGATTCACGATATTCCGAAATCTGCCAAAAAAATCAGCCTTGGCACATAGATATACAATATATAGCACTCCCAGCAGCATGAAAATGGCAAACAATTCATGCTGAGGAACAGAACTGGCCTCCGAGAGCCTGGCTACGATTCTTACACACGAGAGTGCCAATAAAACAAGAATTGCTGGCAGATCGGAGCGCAGTTCTTCCTTTGAATTACACAGCCCCAGTAGCATACCGAGTGCAAAGTAAGGGCCAAATTCAGAAATCGCAAGAAAATTCAACCAAGGCAGTTGCAAGCTGGGAGCCAGAAGAAGCACCAAGCACCATACCTTCGCTGCATTACGTAACTGCTGGCTTGTCAATTTCCCAAAAACCAATAAGAGTATAGTAATCAGCAGATAAAACTGTACTTCAAGAAAAAGCGTCCATGCAGGGCCTACTATGGTCGGTGCTCCAACAAACCACTGCAGCCCAGTGATGCCTAATATGGATTGGGATAATGGAGGGTAGTTGATCAGCGTGATTGGCGCAAACAGAATCGCAAGCGCAATAGCAACTGCGTAAGCAGGATACAGGCGACAAAATCGGGCTACCGCGAACTCCGACCAGGACCGCCCGATGGCTGATCGGCTGATAACGATACCGCTGAGAATAAAAAAGAGATCCACTCCCAGAAACCCGGGCGCGGCAGCAGCAACGATCCAGCCGGGAACCCAAGACACATCGTAAGGCTGCTGCAAGTTACGGGCCAAGCCATCCCGGCTGATCCAGTGATGCACAAGTACCCATAACGCCGCGAACACACGCAGAATATCTAATGGTATTGCTCTTGCACTCGATTTAACAACCATTTTTGCTTTTATAAAATATTAAATTTTACCTGCACGCTAACTGGTGCAAGCAGGAAAAGGGGCCCAAAAATGTCAGAAAGCTTTACCAGAACGGAGGGCTACAAGGGCCAAACCACCAGATTGAGCCTGAGCCGTCATAACGCGGGGCACAGCCAAGCCGTTTGCATACCCAAGACCAGGGTGAGAATGGCAACTGCATCTTTGGCCTTGACAAAAACCCATTCAATCAAAAAATTGCGCATAGGGGGCTGTGCACCATCCACAATATCTGCAGCTGGTTGCCTGCATCATGGAGAACAAGTCCGATATGATGAAACAGGTTCATTCGCACACGGGTCGTGTCCGAGACTCTTTCAAAGAGCAGATGAAAGGCATGCAGGCGACGCGCAAGCCTGTATGCATGGCTGCCCTGACTTCCAAAGCGCTGCCAAAGGCAAAACGATAGTGGACGTCACCCAAAAACAGTTAATTTCTTGTATCCACAAACCCATACGATGAAGCTGGACATCATACTTGCGGCTGATGCCTTGCGCCCACCGCTCACCGGCATTGGCCGCTATACCTTCGAGGTGGCCAGGCGACTTACCCGGCATGAGGAGGTGGCGCGACTGCGCTATTTCTCGATGGGGCAATGGCTGGACGACCCGCTGGCGGCACTGGAAAAGCCGCCATCTGAAAATGGTAGCCCCGCCGCCCCTGGTCCCTCGCCCCGAGAGCGGGCGACCCTGCGTACCCGCTTGGCAACGAGCCGCATGGCAGTGCGCGTGTACTGCGCCTTGACACCCATGTATTTTGGCTGGCGCCTGCGCGGCAATCGGCAGTCGATTTACCATGCCCCCAATTACATCGTCCCACCGTTCGAGGGGCGAGCGGTCAGCACCGTGCATGACCTCTCGCACATCCTGTACCCCCAGTTCCACCCACGCGCACGGGTGGATTACCTGAACCTGACCCTCGGCCCCAGCCTGGCACGCACCAGCCATGTGATCACCGTGTCCGAGGCAGTTCGCCAGGAGATGATCGAGCGGCGGCTGATGCCGCCAGATCGCATTACCGCCATTTTGGAAGCGGCAGATGCAGCGTTCCGTCCCCATACCCCCCAAATGCTGGACCCCGCCATGCAGGCCTTGGGCTTGCGCGCGGGGAAATACTGCCTGTTTGTGGGTACCGTGGAGCCTCGCAAGAATGTGGAGCGGCTGATCCAGGCCTATGAACTGCTGCCGCAAGACATGCGCCGCGAGTGCCCTCTGGTCATCGCCGGTGGCAAGGGCTGGAACTCGGAAGCCGTCCACGCCCGCATGGCAAAGGCACAAGCCGAAGGCTGGCTGCGCTATGTATCGTTCGTGGACCAGCGCTGGCTTCCTGCGCTGTATGCCGGTGCACGGCTCATGGCCTACCCGTCGCTCTACGAAGGCTTTGGCCTGCCGATCGTCGAAGCCATGGCCAGTGGCACGCCAGTGCTGACTTCCAACACCTCGTGCATGCCCGAGGTTGCAGGCGGTGCTGCCAAGCTGGTGAACCCGCTGGATGTGGAGGACATGGCCCAGGCGCTGCAAGAGTGTCTGGGCAACGAGGCATGGCAGGCAGACGCCAGAGCCAAAGGGTTGGCCCGAGCGGCCAGCCTGTCGTGGGATCGCTGTGTGGAAGAAACCGTGGCCGTCTACAGGCAGCTGGCATGAGCCCGGGCTCCCGCAGCTGGCGAAGCTGGTATGGCAGCGCTGCCGCTGCCCTGGCATTTGCGCTGCTGGCCTGGGCACTGCGGAGCTCGGGCAGCTACCCCATCTGCCACAACGACGAAGTCAACTGGGTCTCCATTGCCCATCAACTCGACGCAGGCGTGCACTGGCCCGTCTCCGGCCCCGCATTCATCCACACGGTTCGCGCGCTCTCCGAGCAGTTGCAATTCAGCCATACCCAGTCCATATCCATGGTGGGCATTGGCGGTGTCTTCGTCTCCATGCTCTTGTTGCTATGGGGCTATCGCAAGCTGGCGCTGGCGGGCTCTGCCGCCATTCTGGCCGGGCTGGCGTTGTCCAGCTATTTCTGGGCACCGCTGATGGAGTCCCGCCCCCAGCAATGGGGGCAGATGCTGGTGTTTCTGGGCGTGATCTGCGCCTGGCTGTGGCTGCACCGCCAAGGCGGCTGGGCATTTTTTCTGATCGTTCCCTGCATCGCGGTAACGCACATACTGAGCCACGCCATCCTGGTCTTTTTATGCGGCATGCTGGTGATTGCCGATTTTCTGGAAAAACGGCCCTTGACGTGGCGGCACTTCAGCCTGTTGCTGGTAGTGGTTGCCAGCATGGGCGTCTATGCCTGGCCTCACGGCCCCTACGCGGCCATGCTGGCTGATCTGGAGCAGGTCCAGATGCAGCGCCTGCTCCAGGCGGGCCCTTATCTCGCGGCGCTGCCCTTGGTTGCCGGCATGGCGCTCATGGGGGTACAGCGCAAGTGGCATTGGCGGCCCAGCTGGACCGAAGCCGTGGCTACCGGCCTGGAGCGCAGGCGCACTGCAACAGGTTTGGGGTTGCTGTGCATCGTATTTACTGCCCTGGCGATACAAGCCTATTTGCTACCCGCCCAGGCATGGTTGCCCTATGGGGGATCGATGTTGCGTTTTCTGGCTTTTCAGCTGGGCAACGTGATGTTCGCCGTTTTCTTTGTGGTCGGAATCTATGGCCTGATCGACGGGCTGCACGCCAAACGCTACAACCCCCTCATGGGACGGTTGCTGATCTGGGTATTGATTGCCTTCGCCACGCTTGCATTGCTGAGCATTGCCGCATCTTGGTGGCTGTTGGACACCAATTGGTTTTTGCGCGTACTGAACTACGGCATTTTCTTTGCAGCCATCGTGACCGCCATTGGCATTGCCAACGCCACCAAAACCTGGCCACGCGTAGCCATGTATACACTGCTGGGCGTGGGCATGGTGGCCAGTATTCTGGCAGTCGTCCGCCCACCGCAATTGCTGGGCTGCTGACCGGGCCACAAGGTATGCGGCATATGGCCTGATGCGGCCTTCAGCATAAAACTAGAAGCACCAACACCCGCCCACGCCAGCTGCTCTATTTTTTGATGCTCCACACCCGCGCGCCGAAGGCCCCATGCGCCGCAAGTGTCCAGTCTGTGAGAGCGGCGCCTCGCAATACCCACGTGTCCCTGCCCAGGTGGTGGTACTGAACCCCCAAGCCCGCCAGCATGCGCTGCCACCAGCCTGGCCTGCGGTCCTCTTCTGCCCCTGCCTGCTCCAGAATCCGGTGGGCGGGCATGAGAGCCAAACCCGTATAAGCCTGCTCGCTGACAAGGCGCTGCAGCACCGCCAGCGTATCTTCCCAACCCAGATGATGCAGTGCCAGGGAGGCAATGGAGGCTTGTTGGAGCATGGAAGCAGCATCTGGATCGCCCGTGGCGTCCACGCATACCAGTTGCTGGCCCGGTAATGCAGGCCGCCACTGCGCCAGCCGGTCTACATCTCGAATGTCGTACAGCACCGCAACCAGCAGTTGCTGAGTGCTCAACTGTTCCGTGCCAGGCATCGCGGCACGCGACGAGCAGCTTTGGTAGATTTCACGAATACGCGCCTCGCACTGAGCGATGGTGAATTGCGCATCTGCTGCGCGCAGCGCTACCTGTCCGCGCAAGGCCAGTTGCGCCTTGGTATTCAAGGCCTGGCGGATGGCCTCTTTCCAAGCCTGTACCTGGTCAGGCGCGTAGCACTGCCCGGCTCCAGATTGCCCCACCACCCAGGACATGCCCGAGCCATCCAGGTCTGAAGCAATGCAGGGCTTGCCATGCTGCATGGCTTCGATCAGCACCAGCCCGAAAGCTTCGGTACGCTCGCGCGATGCCAGCGCAAAAATATCGCAGGAGTTGAACAACGCATACTTTCTCGCTTCACTCACCTGACCAAGCAACTTCACCCTGGCGCAGCCGTGGTGAGAACGCTCGCGCTCGATCAGGGCCTCCAGCTCCTTGCGTTGCTCTCCTTCGCCGGCGATCAGAAGCTGTACCTCTGCAAACCCCGCGACTGCGGATATCAGTGTATCGAAGCCTTTGTAATAGGTCAGGCGCCCTACCGAGAGAATGCGCAACTGCGCATCGCCCCATTCCGAGACATCTTCCTCCTCTGCCTGTTGGAGTGTTTCGGTATCGAGGGGCTTGAGTCCCAGCGGGATCGCCACGGTCTTGTACAGCCAGCGCTGGAGCGGCGCACTTGCAGCCATGTAGGGCGGCGATGTGGCCAGAATCGCTTCGCTGTGCTGCAGCAGCTTGGTCTCAAACGGTTTGTAGAGCTGGTAGCAGGCCTTCAGCACCGTATCCCACTCCGAAACCAGGACATCCGAGTGCCAATGCACCACCCAGGGAATGCGGCGTGCGCTTGGAATGATCAGCGGCCAGAACGCTGCATTGTTGGGCATGTGCAAATGCAGAACATCGGGCTTGAAGCGCTGAATGGCCTTCCACAACGCAAACGGAAAGCCCAGTGCGATGGGCGCGAAAACAAGCGTCACCTGTACCGGCACACGGATCAGCCACTCGGGATCATCAGGCAGCGGATCACCGTGCACCACCGTGCGCGCGTCGATACCACCGGCGCGCTGCTGCTCGATCAGGTCTGCCAGGAAGGACTCCATTCCTCCGCGATAGGGTGGGTAGTACTTGCCTACATGCAGAACGCGCAGGGGCGTCTGTTCACTCTTGTCAGGAGTGTTGCGGTTTTTCCCTCGCAGCCATCGGTGCAGCATGTTATTGGCCGGCCTTTGCCTTCATCTGGGCAAGCAGATTTCTGTAGACCGGGTTGGCCGGATCCATCTCGCTGGCACGCTGCATGGCTGCGTATGCCTTGGCGGCATCGCCTTGCTCCCTGTATGCCAGCGCCTTGCCATAGAACGCAGGCGGATTGGGGCGCCGTGCCAAAGAGGCATCGAAGATCTGCATGGCAGCCGCGAAATCTTTTTTACCGATCAAGGCAATCCCCAAGCCCACTTCAAAGCGGGTGTTGTCTGGCGCGCCCTTGAGCAACTGCTGGTAGTTCGCAATCGCTGCGTCATAGTGCCCGGTGGGAATGGCCACCTCGGCTTGCTCCAGCCAGATCTGGGGAAGCAGTGCAGATTCAGGCTGCAGGCTCAGTGCCTTGGCATAGCTTTGGTAGGCTTGCTCCAGTTGCTGCGTCTGCTTGTAAGCCGTTGCCTGGTGGTAGGCCAGCGCTGCGTTTTGAAAGCCTTGCTTCTCGGCCTCGGCAAATGCCTGCAGCGCTTCCGGATAGCGCTTGAGCAGCTCCAGAGCCATGCCGCGGTTGAACTGCGCAGAACCCAGCGGCTCCTTGAGTGCGACGGCCTTCTCGAAATCCTGCAGCGACTGCTCGTAGTTCAGGTTTTCCAGCAGATACGCACCCCGGTTGTTGAACGGACGCCAGCGACCAAAAGCGTTGAACGGCGCCTGCATGTCCACTTTCTGCGCTGCATCCGTCCAGGCGGTATAGGCATTCTTGAAGGTGAGGTTGCGCTCCACCGCGAGGCCCGTCAGGCCCATGCCCACGACAAAGGCCACGGCCACCATGGCCTTGCGCGGGAGATGCAGCAGCACCAGCGCCAGCAAGGCTGGCAGGAACATCGCCCAGATGTAGCTGCGATACAGAACAAATGGATCCTGCAGCCAGGCGGTGACGAATTCGGTGCTGAACAGAATCGCGGTGCACAGCAGCACCAGGCCCTCCAGGCCCCAGCCATCACGGCGGCGCAGCAGCAAGCACAGACTACCAACCAGCACAGCCAGATAACCCACCGCCCCCAGCCAATGGGGCCAGCTGGAATAGCCAAGCGGGAACACCGGCCGCAGATCAATTGCCATCCACTGCACATTGGGCAGCAGCCACAGCAGCCCGTAATTGAAGAAGAGCGTTGCCTGGTTCATCAGGCTCAGGGGATAGATGGATGGCGTGATACCGGGGTACAGCTTTTCCAGCAGATGCACATAGGCCCACGATGTGTCATCGGTTGCCACTGCGCCCACAAAGGCGCCCAGTCGCGGCCACAGAACTACCGTGAACACGCCCATCACTACGGCGATGGCGACCACGGTACCCGCGATCACTTTCCAGGAGGGTCGCTTCACAAAAATATAGAGCGGCAGGGCCAGGGCGGGCAACACCACGGCATGCTCCTTGCTAAGCAGTGCAAACACGGTGCATAGCAACGCCAGCAGGGCCCATTTGACGCCTCCGCCAGCAAGCGCCCTGACAAATGTCCAACAGGCCAACGCGGCAAACAAGGTCATCATCACCATGCTGCGCTGAACCAGGTAGCCCACAGCGTAGACGGCCATGGGGTGCACTGCAAACAAGGCTACCGCCGCAAAGATGGCAATCCGGCGATTGGTATCAAAACCAGGTTCCGCCAGCGTTTCCTCAGAAAAGCGAACGTGCTTGAACAGCTCGGTCACCAGCAGCCAGATCGCGTAGCAGCTTGCCAGGTGCAGCAGCACATTGACCACGCGCTGCACGACGAAACTGTCTCCGAACAGCGCCTGCACCCACACAAAGCTGCCATAGGAGAGCATGCGCACTTTCAGCTGCGCCAGATTGCCATAGGAGCCAAAGATGGTGCCGTCGGTGAAGCGGTTGTCGTCAAATACCAGGCCGTTATGGAGTCCGACCCCATAGATGACGCCCACGGCCAGGAGACTCGCCACGATTCCTAGAAACCAGAACAGTTTTGTTTTTTGCATCGTCGATACGGCTAAGAAAATGCCCCATGAGCAAGCCCTGGGGCAGTTTGAACCAGCACCACCATGTGCTTTCAAGCCATTTTAGAGGACTTCTGCGCGCGCCTTGCATCCAGGCGACCCGCATGCAAACACAGTCCTAGCCCAGATTTTTGTTACCGTATGCGCAAAAACCCGGCTTGGGGCCCTTCTTGGGGTGCAGGCGGCAGGTTTCCGGGCGTTTTTCATACACCGTGCACATGCGTGTGGTGGGGTGGAGGAAGTTGCAGTCGCCCCCTGCCCGCCGTGCCATCGTGAAAATATTGTGCTTGGGGTTGTAATGGTCGATCAGCCTGGCCTTGAGCAGGCGCTTGGCAATCAGCTTGTGGTCGACGTTGTCCACCTCGAACGGATCCACCAGCTCCAGCCGCACCAAGTCTGGCAGTTGCACTTCCAGCGGCATGGTGCAGCAATTGGCCGCGCAGCTGTCGCACATGCCGGGCTTGTACTTGCTCCAGGTCTCCAGCCGGTCCACATCCACCACACGGATTGAAGATTTCATCGCTCTGCCCCATCTGCTGCCTTCAGCCAGATCTGCCCTCCCCGCTCCTCCACCGCCACGGCATCGAGGTGCGAGCCACGGCATGGCCCGCCCACGCAGGCGCCGGTGTCGGGCTGGTAGATGGCGCCATGGTAGGGGCAGAGGATGAACTGGCGACCACTTTCGAGCACATCGCCATCAAAATCCATGGGGACACTGGCATGCTGGCATTCGTTGATCCAGCCATGCAAGCCGCCTTGCCAACGAATGACGAAGGCCTTCTGCCCATTGGGCAGTTGGAAAAGGATGGGTTTTCCGTTGTCCACCAAATCGGCGCTGTTGCCAATGGGGTCGGTAGTTTCAAAAAGGATGTGAGGCTCGGACATGGCGCTCGTAATAAATGGGGCTACGTTTGTATTTGATGAACAGATAAACCATTGCGACTGCCAGTCCCGCCAGGGCGATGCCTGATACGACGACAAACCCGTCATGGACCGCAGGCCACAGACGCGGGATTTGCATCCACACAATGGTGAGTGGAAACCAGCGAACCAACCGATCCATTGGATGCTCGCCGCCGCGTTGTTGCAAAAAACCACTGCAGTCCGGGCAAACTGGAGCTGCATGCATCGGAAGCCATTTCCGCTGCCCCGGTAATGGTTTGCGTTCCAACGCGCGCCCTTCCAGGGAAACGTTGCAGTAAGGGCATACGCATGGATTCGCAGGCATTGCGGAGACAGAGTGCATTCAGCTATTTAGGGCGGCCAAGGCTATTGGCAATCAACGCAAAACTCCTGGTACACACGCAGTTGCACCAGGTAGAGATTTCCATCCAGCATTTTGCAAGAATTACGCAGGCATGCTGGCAATCACCTGCGCCACTGCGGCCGTCAGCTTTTTGGCATAGGGCACATGCAGGAACTCATTGGGGCCATGTGCATTGCTCTTGGGGCCCAGCACCCCGCACACCATCATCTGCGCCTTGGGAAAGCCTGCGCTCAGCATGCCCATCAGCGGAATGGAGCCGCCCTGGCCGATGAAGCCGCAGTCAGCGCCAAAGTAGGCCCGGCTGGAGCGGTTGAGCGCGTTCAGGAACCATTCATCGGTGCTGGGCGCATTCCAGCCGTTGGCACCGCTGGCGCCTTCCCAGGTGACCTTGGCCTGGTAGGGCGCATTGTCTTCCAGCAGGCCCTTCAACTCCTGCATGCACTGCACTGCATCCACCAGCGGAGGCAGGCGCAGGCTGAGCTTGAATGCGGTGTAAGGACGCAGCACATTGCCTGCGTCCTGCAGCGCAGGCAGTCCTTCAGCACCGGTCACGGACAGCGTGGGCTCCCAGGTGCGCTTGAGCAGTGCCTGCGTGGGATCGGTTGTGGTGGGCAGCGCAAACAGGCTGGAGCCATTGCAATCGAAGTGTGCCCAGGGAAAGCGCTTGTACAGCTCATCGCCCAGAATGGCCGCCGTGGCCTGCGCCTGGGCCAGACGCTCGGCTGGCACCTGGCAATGGAAGCTCTCAGGCAGCAGGCGCCCGGTCTTGCTGTCTTCCAGGCGGTCGAGCACCTGGCGCATGATGCGGAACGACGAGGGCACCACGCCCGAGGCATCGCCCGAGTGCACGCCCTCGGTCAAAATCTCGACCTTCAGGGTGCCGGCCACCATGCCGCGCAGGCTGGTGGTGAGCCACAACTGGTCGTAATTTCCAGCGCCGCTGTCCAGGCAGATCACCAGGCCCACATCGCCCAGGCGCGGTTTGAGCATGTCGATATAGGCCGGCAGATCGCCCGAGCCACTTTCTTCACAGGTCTCGATCAAGCCGACGATACGCGGGTGCGGCACGTTCTGGCGCTTGAGTTCTTGCACCGCTGCAATGCTGGCGTAGGTGGCATAGCCATCGTCGGCGCCACCGCGGCCGTACAGCTTGCCGTCTTCATACTTCGGCGTCCAGGGGCCCAAATCGCTGCGCCAGCCCGAGAATTCCGGCTGCTTGTCCAGGTGGCCGTACATCAGCACCGTCTGCTGGCTGTTCGCCAGCGTGGCCGGCACCTCGAAAAACAACACCGGCGTGCGGCCCGGTATGCGAACCACTTCCAGCTTCAGGCCTTCTACCTTCTGTGCCTCCACCCAGGTGGCGGCGTTGCGCACCACGGTATCGATGAAGCCGTGCCTTTCCCAATCGCCATCAAAACCGGGCGATTTGGCCGGGATGGCGATGTAATCGGTCAGCTGGCGCAGAATATCCTTGTCCCACTGCTCGCTGATGTGGCTGAGCGCGGGATCGGCCTGCAGGTTGGAAGCGTCAATACGGGCATTCATGGGGTGGTCTCCTGATCGTGCTGCGCCTGCTGGCGCATGAAGGCCTCAAGGGTACCAGCCCCGGCGGGAAAATATCGCTTTCCGCCCCCAAACCCCTGCTTCGGAAGCAAGCAAACGGGAGCGCCTTCGCCAGTCTCAGTCAGGCGGTGGATCACAGGGCGTGCTCACGTTCTAGGCGCTGCTTTCCCGCCAAAGCGGCATGCTGCTCTCTGTCGATGAGGCGGGCAACTGGCGATGCATGACCACACGGTTGCGCCCGGACTCCTTGGCGCGGTACATCGCGCTGTCCGCGGCTTCCAGCAGAGTTTCCCACTGCGTATGCGCGCCCACGGGGCCCGCAAAACCGCCAATGCTCACCGTCACCTGCAAGGCCTGGCCCTTGATGTGCACGCTCGATGAGCGCACGGCCAGAATCAGCCTTTCGGCCAGGATCTGCGCCTCCTCCATGCCCATGCCGGGACAGACGATCACAAATTCTTCACCGCCGAAGCGCCCCAGGTATACGTCCGAGCGCACATTGCTGGCCAGCACCCGGCTCACATGCCGCAGCACCTTGTCCCCCGAGATATGGCCATGTGTATCGTTCACCCGCTTGAAGTGGTCCACGTCGATCAGCAACAGAGCCAGCGGGTGCACCTGGCGGCTGGCATCCCGAATGCAATGCTCCAGCGCCTTCACCAGTGCACGGCGGTTGAGCATGCGGGTGAGGGGATCGCGCAGCGCAGCGCGACGGCTGCGTGCCTCGCGCCGGTCCTGCACCATGCGCATGAAGCCCAGAGTCAGCAGCAGCAGCACCGCCACCACCAGCGCCGTGCGCGCCCAGTACCACGGCATCTGCGGCTCTACCAGCACCATCTCCTGTGCCAACCCCTGGCCCCACCCGCATTGCAGATACGGCATGCCCAGCAGGAACCCGCCCAGCGCCGCGCACAGCATGCGATAGCCAGTGCCCAGCCGCAGTACGCGCATGTGCCACAACTCCAGCGCGAGCCAGCCCAGCTGGAAAGCAAAGATGGCATGCAGGGCATACAGAAGAAGGGTTGCCCGCTCGGAGCCCGACGCCAGACTGCCAAGCAACAAAGCAGCGGCAGGCGCAAGCATCAGCCAACGCCAATCGGTATCGAGTTGGCGAAACTGGCGCAGCGCCATTGCGAGGCAGCTCAGTGCCACGCTGAACAGGCAGCTGGTGAGCACGCCACTCCAGCGCGCTGCCGGTGGCGACAGCATCTGTACTGCGGCCAGCACTGCGACCAGCAACATGGCCAATGCCACCGCGCCCAGCCCCTTGCGCCAGCCTTTGCGCCCCAGCACGGCAATGGAGGTGACCGCCGACAAGGCGGTCATTCCCACCATCAGCCACATCAGCGCAACGCTCACCAAGCCCCATTCCATAAATATGAACAAATAATTGTTGTTATCAATAAATTGTAGCTATTAATAATTTACTGTGGCATTGCCCACAGCCTCACGCTTTTACCGTGTTCGTGGAATAACCACCAAAAGTGATAAAAGGTGCCCAAACGCACCTTTTCCCTCGTAGATCGTTTTTACTTCAGCGCCGCCGGTGCGATAGAGCGCCTGACGGCGCACCAGACCGCGCCAAAGACGCGCCGCGAACACCAAGCGGCGCGGCACGAGAGGGCCTCTCGCACATTCCCCCTCGCACTCCACCCAGCATTACCGCCCTTCAGGCGTGCTCGAAGTGGAACACCGCCGTGCTTGCCAGCGCATTGGGCAATACGCGCCGCACATGGCCATTCTGCAGACCGAAGCTGTCCAGAATGCGCAGTTTGTTCTTGATGGCCAGCACCTCGAAGTCCTTGAAGGTGCCGACGCGGATATTGGGCGTGTCGTACCACTGGTAAGGCAGGCGCTTGGTCACCGGCATGCGGCCCTGCAGAATCGAGAGGCGGTTGGGCCAGTGCGCAAAGTTGGGAAAGGCCACCACGCCCTGCTTGCCGATGCGGGCGGTCTCGCGCAGCATCACCTCAGCATTGCGCAAGTGTTGCAAGGTGTCGATCTGCAGCACCACATCAAAGCTGTTGTCCTCAAAGATGGCCAAGCCGTCTTCCAGATTGAGCTGCAGCACATTGACGCCACGGCGCACGCAGGCCAGCACATTGGCATCGTCGTACTCAATGCCGTAGCCGGTGCAACCGCGCTCTGCCTGCAGATGGGCCAGCAGACTGCCGTCGCCGCAGCCCAGGTCCAGCACGCGCGAGCCCGGGGGAACCAGCGAGGCGATGGCGCGCAGGGTGGATTTTTCGGTCATGCGGCCTCCTTGGTGGCTGGGGCGGTGTTCAGTTCGCTGGCAATGTTCTCAAAATAGGAGCGCATTACACCCATGTAGCGGGCATCATCAAGCAAAAATGCGTCGTGACCGTGCGGTGCGTCGATCTCGGCGTAGCTCACGGTGCGGCGGTTGTCGAGCAGGGCTTTGACGATTTCGCGGCTGCGCGCTGGCGAGAAGCGCCAATCCGTCGTAAAGCTCACCAGCATGAACTTGGCCTTGGCCTTGGCGAGAGACTGGGTCAGGTCGCCGCCATCGGCCTTGGCGGGGTCGAAATAATCGAGCGCGCGGGTGATCAGCAGGTAGGTGTTGGCGTCGAAGTAGTCGCTGAACTTGTCACCCTGGTAGCGCAGGTAGCTCTCGATCTGGAATTCCACGTCCTGCGTGCTGTACTTCAGGTCCATGCCCTCGCGCAGCTGGCGACCAAACTTCTGGTTCATCACGTCGTCGCTCAGATACGTGATGTGGCCGATCATGCGGGCAATGCGCAGGCCGCGCTTGGGCACCACGCGGTGCTCGTAGAAGTGGCCGCCGTGAAAATCCGGGTCGGTCACGATGGCGCGGCGCGCCACTTCGTTGAAGGCAATATTCTCGGCGCTCAGGCAGGGCGCACTTGCCACCACCACCGCATGGCGCATGCGATCAGGGTGCTGCAGCGTCCACGACAGCGCCTGCATGCCGCCCAGGCTGCCGCCCAGCACGGCCGCCAGTTGCGTGATGCCCAGGCGATCGAGCAGGCGCGCCTGGGCGTTGACCCAGTCCTCCACTGTCATCACCGGAAAGTCTGCCCCGTACACCTTGCCGGTATCGGGGTTCATGTGCATGGGCCCGGTCGAGCCAAAGCAGGAGCCGAGGTTGTTGACGCCGATGACAAAGAACTTGTTGGTATCGACCGCCTTGCCCGGCCCGATCATGTTGTCCCACCAGCCCTCGCTCTTGGGCTGGCCTTCGTAGCTGCCGGCCACATGGTGCGATGCGTTGAGCGCATGGCACACCAGAATGGCGTTGGACCTGTCGGCATTGAGCTCGCCATAGGTCTCGAAAGCCAGGTGGTAATCATGGATGGAAGCGCCACTTTTGAGAGAGAGCGCCTCCGGGAAATGCATTGATTGAGGTGTCGCAACAAATGACATAAGAAAACCCGGCAACGCTAAAAACGAGGCCGGGTCGATGCTTTTCTGTCGCCTACCGAGTCTTTAGCTGGATTTATAAAGCGCCCGCAAGCTGAAGCAAATCGGCGCCGTGAAGCGCAAAGTGTACTACCAATCGCTCGCAAGCGGCACCTGTCAAAACCCGCCCAGGTACAGCCGGTTGGAGCTTTTTACCTCTTCCATCACCGCATACGTCCGCGTCTCGCGCACGCCGGGCAACTGCCACAGCACTTCACCGGCAAAGGTTCGGTAATGATTCATGTCGGCCACGCGGATCTTCACCAGATAGTCAAAGCCGCCCGCCACCATGTGGCATTCCATGATTTCGGGCCGCACCTGCACGGCGGCCTTGAACTCCTCGAACACATTCGGGGTAGTGCGATCGAGCAGGATTTCGATGAACACCAGCATGGCCGCGCCCAGCTTTTGCGGGTTCAGCCGCGCTTCATAACCGGCGATGTAGCCATCCTTGGTCAGGCGCTGCACCCGCGCCAGCACGGCGGTGGGCGAGAGCGCCACCGCTTCTGCCAACTTCAGGTTGGAGATGCGGCCATCGCGCTGCAGCACGGCGAGGATGCGCAGATCCATGCGGTCGAGGTCTTCGGGCGGGGCGATCATATCGGTCATACGCGGCCTGGATGCAGAATCTTTCTCTATGAAATAGAGCAATTATGGAGAGAAATTCATCGCACAAACTCGCACACTGGCGATATTCACTACCCCAGTATTCCCAGAGGCCGCCATGACCGCACCTACCCTGTCTGCTGTTCGCTCCATTGATTCTGAGCAAAATACGGCCGAAACGCTTAACCGCCAAGCGCAGACAGCTACTATTTTTGATGATTTCACCCCGGCATTGCAGCCAGCCACGCTGCTACGCGCTGCCATCACCGCGGCCTACCGCAAGCCCGAGCCTGATGCGCTGGCCGAGTTGCTGCCCCAGGCCACGCCGCCCGCCGCCGTCGCGCAGGCGGGGGACACGCTGGCGCTGGCGCTGGCCAAAAAGCTGCGCGAGCGCAAGGCGGACGCTGGCCGCGCGGGCCTGGTGCAGGGGCTGCTGCAGGAGTTTGCACTGTCGTCACAGGAAGGCATTGCACTGATGTGCCTGGCCGAGGCCCTGCTGCGCATCCCCGACGCAGCGACGCGCGATGTGCTGATCCGCGACAAGATCGCCCACGGCGAGTGGAAGGCCCACGTGGGCAAGAGCCCGTCGATGTTCGTCAACGCCGCAGCCTGGGGCCTCGTGCTCACCGGCAAGCTGGTGGCCACGCACAGCGAAGGGTCGCTGGGCCAGTCGCTCACGCGCCTGATCGGCCGTGGCGGCGAGCCGCTGATCCGCAAGGGCGTGGATATGGCCATGCGCATGATGGGCGAGCAGTTCGTAACTGGCGAGACCATTGGCGAGGCGCTGCAGAACGCCGAACGCCTGGAGGACAAGGGCTTCCGCTATTCATACGACATGCTGGGCGAAGCGGCGATGACGGCTGACGACGCCAAACGCTACCTGCGCGATTACGAAAACGCCATCCACGCCATCGGCAAGGCCAGCAATGGCCGTGGCGTGTACGAAGGCCCGGGCATCTCGATCAAGCTGAGCGCCCTGCACCCGCGCTACAGCCGCGCGCAGCACGACCGCGTGATGGCCGAACTCTACCCCGTGGTGCTGCAGCTCACCCAGCTGGCCCGCCAGTACAACATTGGCCTCAATATCGACGCCGAAGAGGCCGACCGCCTGGAGCTGTCGCTCGACCTGCTGGAAAAACTGTGCTTTGCGCCCGAGCTGGCGGGCTTTGCAGGCATCGGCTTTGTGGTACAGGCCTACCAGAAGCGCTGCCCGTATGTGCTCGACTTCGTCATCGATCTGGCGCGCCGCAGCCAGCACCGCCTGATGGTGCGCCTCGTCAAGGGCGCGTACTGGGACAGCGAGATCAAGCGCGCGCAGGTCGAAGGCCTTGAAGGCTACCCGGTCTACACCCGCAAGGCCTATACCGATGTGTCGTACATCGCCAATGCGCGCAAGCTCCTGGCCGCACCCGATGCGGTCTACCCCCAGTTTGCCACCCACAACGCGCACACACTGGCCACCATCTACCACCTGGCCGACCCTGCCACCTACCAGCCGGGCCAGTATGAATTCCAGTGCCTGCACGGCATGGGCGAGCCGCTGTACGAGCAGGTGGTAGGCCGCAATGCCGCCGAAAACCTGGGCCGCCCCTGCCGCATCTATGCGCCGGTCGGCACGCACGAAACGCTGCTGGCCTACCTGGTGCGCCGCTTGCTCGAAAACGGCGCCAACACCAGCTTCGTCAATCGCATCGCCGACCAGGACATTCCGCTCTCCAAACTGGTGGAAAACCCCGTCGCCACCGTGCAGCAATGGGCGCAGAGCGAAGGCCAGCTGGGCCTGCCCAACCCGCACATTGCCCAGCCGCGTGATCTGTATGGCGACAGCCGCGCCAATTCCGCCGGGCTGGATCTGGCCAATGACGACCGCCTGCGCCAGCTGCAACATGATTTGCGGGCCAGTGCAGCCATGGCGTGGCACGCCGCGCCCATGCTGACAAGCGGCGCGCCAGCGTCCACCATCGCGCCACAAGCCGTCGTCAACCCGGCCGATCACCGCGACACGGTCGGCCAGGTGACGAACGCCTCGGCCGAGCAGGTTGAATTCGCCCTGGATGCGGCCCAGGCCGCCGCTGCCCGCTGGCAGGCCACGCCCGTGGCCGAACGCGCCAACTGCCTGGAGCATGCCGGTGACCTGCTGGAAGCCCAAATGCCCACGCTGATGGGCGTTTTGGTGCGCGAAGCAGGCAAGACCTGCTCCAACGCGATTGCCGAGGTGCGCGAAGCCGTGGATTTTCTGCGCTTCTACGCCGCCCAGGTGCGCAGCTGGGGCCATGCCGCAGACCCGTCTGGCTACCAGGCCCTGGGGCCGGTGGTCTGCATCAGCCCGTGGAACTTTCCGCTCGCCATCTTCACCGGCCAGGTGGCCGCAGCGCTGGCCGCAGGCAACACCGTGCTGGCCAAGCCCGCCGAGCAGACCCCGCTGATCGCCGCCGCTGCCGTGCAGGCGCTATGGCAGGCGGGCGTGCCCAGCGATGTGCTGCAGCTGCTGCCGGGCACCGGCGAGACTGTGGGCGCCCGTCTGACCGCCGACAGCCGCGTGCAGGGCGTGATGTTCACCGGATCGACCGAAGTGGCCCGCATCCTGCAAAAAACCCTGGCCCAGCGCCTGGACGCCCACGGCCAGCCCGTCACCCTGGTGGCCGAAACCGGCGGCCAGAACGCGATGATCGTGGATTCGTCGGCCCTGGCCGAGCAGGTCGTGGTCGATGTGCTGTCGTCCGCCTTCGATTCGGCCGGCCAGCGCTGCTCTGCCCTGCGCGTGCTGTGCGTGCAGGAAGAGGCTGCAGACCGGCTCTTTGCCATGCTGCGCGGCGCCATGCAGGAGCTGAACGTGGGCAACCCGGCGCAGCTCCACACCGATGTGGGCCCGGTGATCGACGCAGAGGCGCAAGGCATCATCGACCGCCACATTGCCAGGATGAAAGCCAATGGCCACCAGGTATGGCAGACCGCTGCGCGCCCCGGCAGCGTCGGCAGCGCAGCGCAAGGCACCGCACAGGGCACGTTCGTGCCCCCCACCGTGATCGCCATCCACAAGCTGTCGGAGCTGCAACGCGAAGTGTTCGGCCCGGTACTGCACATCCTGCGCTACAAACGTGAAAACCTGGCCCAGCTGGTGGCCGACATCAACGCCACCGGCTACGCCCTCACCCTGGGGCTGCACACCCGCATCGACGAAACCATTGCCCAGGTGGTGAATGCTGCCAATGCAGGCAACATCTACGTCAACCGCAATATCGTGGGTGCGGTGGTCGGCGTGCAGCCCTTTGGCGGCGAAGGCCTCTCGGGCACCGGCCCCAAGGCAGGCGGCCCCCTGTACATGCTGCGCCTGCTCGCCCGCATGCCCGCCACTGCCACTGCAGATGCCCTGGCCCACCTGCCCCGCATGAGAGGCAGTGAAGCCCGCGCCGCAGCCGCCACGCCCGCTGCAGGCAAACGCGGCAATGCCCACGGGCTGGAGCTGGCAGATGCCGCACCCGCCCCGGCACTGGCAGCGCTGCAGGCCTGGGCCCAGCAGCAGGGCCAAACCCAGCTCGCCAGCCTGTGCCTTGCCTATGGCGCGCATACCGGCAACGGCTTTGCCGCCGAGCTGCCCGGCCCCACGGGCGAACGCAACCTGTATGTACTGGGTGGCCGCGAGCGCATTGCCTGTGTGGCGGGCAGCGCCGACAAGTTGCTGGCCCAGCTGGCAGCCGTGCTGGCAGTTGGCACCACCGCCGTCTGGCCCCAGACCAGCGCCAACGCCGCCTTGCTTGGCCAGTTGCCTGCCGATGTGCGCGCCCATGTGGTGCTCGCAGGCCACAACACCGAGGAGTTGCTGCAATCCGAGGACTTTGATGCCCTAGTGGCCGATGCCGCCAGCGATTGGATGGCCACCGGGAGCCGCCTGACTGCGCGGCCCGGCGCCATCATTCCCATCACGGCGCAGGCAATGGACGGCAGCGTTCCCCTCTTCCGCCTGCTTGCCGAGCATGCGGTCAGCATCAACACGGCTGCTGCGGGCGGCAACGCCAGCCTGATGACGCTCGGCTAACCTACGCTCCTGCTGCATTACGCGAGCGGCAGGCCCACGTAGTTTTCCGCCAATGCGGTGGAAGCTGCCTGGGAGCGGACGATGTAGTCCAGCTCGGCCTGCTGCACCCGGGCGTCAAAAGCCCCCGCCTCGGGAAAGCGGTGCAGCAGCGAGGTCATCCACCACGAAAAGCGCTCGGCCTTCCAGATGCGTGCAAGGCACCGGCCGGAATAGCCGTCCAGCCCAGCGTCGCTGCGCTCGCCATAGTGCTGCGCCAGCGCATGGGCCAGGTAACCCACGTCAGACGCCGCCAGATTGAGCCCCTTGGCACCCGTAGGCGGCACGATGTGGGCGGCGTCGCCCGCGAGAAACATGCGGCCAAAGCGCATCGGCTCGGTCACAAAGCTGCGCAGCGGTGCAATGCTTTTTTCGAGCGAAGGGCCGGTCACCAGTCGCTCGCGCGCCTCAGGGTCGAGGCGCAGGCGCAGCTCCTGCCAGAAAGCCTCGTCGCTCCAGTCTTGCGCCTTCTCGGTCAGGGGCACTTGCAGGTAGTAGCGGCTGCGCTGCGCGCTTCTTTGGCTGCACAGTGCAAAGCCGCGCTCGGTGTTGGCGTAGATCAATTCATCAGAGACCGGCGGCGTATCTGCCAGCAGGCCCAACCAGCCAAAGGGGTAGACCTTCTCGAACGTGCGGATGCGCTCGGCCGGCACACTGGCGCGGCACACGCCGTGAAAGCCGTCGCAGCCCGCGATGAAATCGCACGCGATCTCGTGCACCTGGCCGTCCTTTTCATAGCGCACCCGGGGGCTGGGGCCATCAAAATCCAGCGGCTGCACCTGGGCTGCCTCGTAGATGGTGGTCAAGCCCTCGGCAGCGCGCACCTCCATCAGGTCGCGGGTCACCTCGGTCTGGCCGTAGACCACCACGCTCTTGCCGCCGGTCAAGCCATGCAGATCGATGCGATGGCGCTGGCCGCCAAACAGCAGCTCGATCCCCTGGTGCGGCAGGCCCTCAGCGCGCATACGCACGGCAGCGCCTGCCTGCTCCAGCAGATCCACGGTCACCTGCTCCAGCACACCGGCGCGGATGCGGCCCAGCACGTAGCTGGCGCTGCGCTGCTCCAGAATGATGTTGTCGATACCGGCCTTGTGCAGCAACTGGCCGAGCAGCAGGCCCGCCGGGCCAGCGCCGATGATGGCGACTTGGGTTCGCATGGTGTTTGTCTCCTGGTTGGTAATGCCTCTCAGGCTACGAAAGCACCCCGATCAAAGCGAGAGGCTGTCGCGCGATTTGCGCGATCACCGCGCAATCTGCGCGACAATCGCCCAAAACTCTCTCCACCCGCCATGCCCCAGCCTGCCTTTCCCATCGCGCCCGAAGATTTCATCGCCGGGCTGGCCAAGGGCCTGGCCGTGCTGGAGAGCTTTGACACCGAGCGCCAGCGCCTCAATGCCACGGTGGCAGCGCAGCGGGCCGGCATCACACGCGCAGCAGCGCGCAGACACCTGCTGACACTGGCCCACCTGGGCTATCTGGAGACGGATGGCCGCCAGTTCTGGCTGGCGTCGAAGGTGCTGCGCCTCTCGGGCAGCTACCTCGCCACGGCCCGGCTGCCGCGCCTCGTGCAGCCCGTGCTGCACCGGCTGGCAGCGCAGGCGGGGCTGTCGTTTTCGTGCGTGGTGCGCGATGGCGGCGAGGTGGTGATCGTGGCGCGCAGCGCAGTGCATGAAAGCGGCCAGCGCGTGCTGGCCCACGGCCTGCACCTGGGCAGCCGCCTGCCGGCCCACGCCACCTCCACCGGCCGGGTGCTGCTGGCGGCCCTGCCCCCGGCCGAGCTGGAGCTGTGGCTGGCCGCGCGCGAGCTGCCGCGTCTCACCGCCCATACCGCCACCGACGCAGCCGCGCTGCGCGCAGTGCTGCAGCAGGTGCGCGAGCAGGATTACTGCATGGCGCGCGAAGAGCATGAACTGGGCGTACAGGCCCTCGCCGTGCCGCTGCGCAACATGGGCGGCCAGACCCTGGCCGCGCTCAACCTCGTGACTTCGCCCCAACGCATGAAGCCTGCCACCATGCTGGCGCAGCTGCTGCCGCTGCTGCAGGAGGCAGCGCGCGAATTGCGCCCGCTGCTGTAAAAATCTCATCAATTCAGAGAGCTGCCTGCGCTTTCCTCCATTACCTTTCAGGCGCTTTTTTATCTAAAAATCACCGTCATCACGCGCAAACAGCCATGCCTTTGGAAGCAATGGCGCAGCACTACACCTGCAGGCTGAGTTCGCGCAGCACCTCGGAGGTGCGGCGCACCAGTGGCGTGGCCTTCCGCTTGGCCGATTGCGCCAGGCACAGCGTGATAGGCACATGCGGTGATTCGATGGGTGTCACGGCCAGGTGCGCGTCCGCATCGTGGTTGTGGAGCGCGCTGCGGGTGAGCGCGGCGTAACCATAGCCACCGCGCACCAGATCGAGGATGACAGGCACGCTGGACACCTCCCACACCACCTGGAGCTTGACTTGCGACAAGGTGGCTTGGGCCTCCATGAGCTTGCGAAAGATCTGACCATGCTGCGGCATGATGAGCGGAAAGCCTGCCAGCTCTTCAAAGCGCACCGACGCGCGGCCGCCCAGCTCGGCCTTGGGGCCGACCAGGCACAGGCGTTCCTCCAGCACCGGCGAGACTTCGATGTGCGGCTGCGGCTCGGGCGAATAGACCAGGCCCAGATCCATGCGGCCGGTGGTCAGCCACTCGGCAATGTTCATGGAAAAGCCTTCCACCACCGCAAGCCGCGCCTTGGGCATCTCGCGGCTGAAAATGTCGATGAGTGGCAAGGTCAGCCGCCGCGCCAGGCTAGGCGGCAGGCCCACGACGATGCGGCCGACCGGCTCGCCGCGCTGGGCGCCCAGGTCTTCACGGGCCAGCGCCACACGCTGCATGATGGCGTGGCCATGCTCCAGCAGCCGGCGGCCCGCATCGGTCAGCGTCACGCCTCGGCCGGTGCGGATCAGGAGCGTCTCGCGCAGCTCGGTCTCCAGCGCGCGCACCTGGCGGCTGAGCGCGGGCTGCGCGGTATCGAGCAACACGGCTGCCTTGCTGAAGCTGCCGGTCTCGGCTACAAGCACAAAGGTTTCGATCTGCTGAAGATTCATCGCTGCCGCCTTGCCTCCCCGGGACTGGGTTCTGTATTCTTTGAACGGGCTCTCAGAGCCGCTAATACAACCCAGCAAATCGCAGATTTGCGATTGAGACGAAGCGCCGGGTCGCGTCAGGCGAAGCCTTAGGCAGTACAAACGTACGACAAGGCTGAGCGCCCCCGGCTAGGCGCCCCCAGCTGGGCGCCCCCGACGAAGCAACGACGTATCAAGGGATGTGTTAGCGGCTCTTATGCCATTTTGCTATAGCTGCTAGCAGCAATGCTACATAGGTGGTTTGCGCCGTCCTCTCCACAATGCGGCCATTACAACGAGATCCAGGAGACAAAACATGTACGAACCTATCCCTTTGAGCCGCCGCCGCGCAGTCCTCGCTCTGGGCAGTCTGGGCACCCTGGCGGCCTGGCCCGCACTGGCACAAGGACAAGGCAGCGACGCCAAATGGCCCACCAAGCCTTCTCGCATCATCAACCCTTTTCCAGTCGGCGGGGGCCCTGATGGGCTCTCGCGCCTGGTAGCCGACAAGCTCAGCCGCGCCTGGGGCCAGCCGGTGGTGGTGGAAAACCGCCCGGGCGGCAACGGTTTCATCGCCATTGACGCCTTCAAGCGCGGCGCCACCGACGGCACCGACATGATCCAGCTGGACAATGTGCACATCGCCGCCTATCCGCACCTCTTCAAGAAGCTGCCCTACAGCCTGGATAAGGATTTCGACATCCTGATGCCGCTGTTTCGCAACTACTTCTTCGTCTGCGTGCCGGTGAACAGCCCCTACAAGACGATGGGCGACCTGATCGCCGATGCCAAGGCCCGGCCCGGCCAGCTCAACTACGGCTCCTGGTCGGTCGGCAACCCCGTGCACCTGGGATCGGCCCTGCTTGAGAGCATGACCGGCACCCGGATGGAGCACGTGATCTACAAGGAAACCAGCCAGCTCTACCAGGGCGTGGCCACCGGCCAGCTGAGCTTTGCGCTCGGCTCGCTGGGCACGGCCGGGCCGCTGATGCGCGGCGGCAAGCTGCGTTTTCTGGCGGTGGCAGCGCCCCAGCGCATCGCGGGTTTCGAGAACGTGCCCACGGTCTCCGAATCCGGCGGCCCGGCCGGCTATGCCGTCACCGGCTGGAACGCGCTGGCCGTGCGCCCCGGCACACCCGTTGCGGTGCAGGACAAGATCCGCGCCGACGTACGCCAGGCACTGACCGGCAAGGATGTGGACGAGAAGTTCGCCGCCTTCGGCTACGAAACCTACGCCCCCACGCCTGCCGAGTTCAAGCAGTTCATCGCCAATGAGAGCAAACGCTTTGGCGACGTGATCCGGCAGGCAGGCATGTCGCTGGATTGAGCCAGATTTCAGTATCAAACAGCTATTGAGCGCTTACAAATAAAGCGCCAATAGCTGCACTATTGATAGCAATCTCAGACCGCTTCAAACGCATACTTCTCGGTATCCACCTCGCGCTGCGCCGCCAGCGCGTAGCGGTCGCCCACAATGCCTCCGGGTCGGAACAGGTCGTCCAACTCGGCGAGCAGCGCCGCATCGAGTTGAATGGCGCCGCCCCGCAGGTTCTCGTGCAGGTGTGCAACGCTGGTCGTGCCCGGCAGCGCAATCACATGCTCGCCCTGGTTCACCACCCAGGCAATCGCCAGCTCGGCCAGGGTGCAGCCCGCCCGCTCGGCGATGGCCTGCATGGGCGCGAGCAACTGCAGGTTGCGCGCATAGGCCTCGGGCTGGAAGCGCGGCATGGAGGCACGGATATCGCCCTGCACCAGGCCATCCACCTGCTGCAACTTGCCGCTCAGGAATGCCCGACCCATGGGGCTGAAGGCGACATAGGCAATGCCCAGCTCCTTGCAGGCCGCCAGCGTGCCCAGCTCGGCATTGCGCGACCACAGTGAATATTCGCTCTGCAGCGCGGCAATCGGGTGCTCCCGGTGCGCGCGGCGCAATGCGTCAGCCCCCACCTCGGACAGGCCCAGCGCGCGAATCTTGCCCTCTTCCTGGAGGCGCGCCATCTCGCCCACGGATTCCTCGATGGGCACGCGCTGGTCCCAGCGGTGCAGGTAATACAGGTCAATCACGTCCGTGCCCAGGCGCTGCAGGCTGTCTTCGCAGTTCTTGCGCAGGGTTCTGGGGTGGCCGTCGATCACGCGGCGCATCACGCCATCATCGCCGCGCACGCCAGCCATGCCGCCCTTGCTGGCCAGGGTGATGTGGTTGCGGTGGGGCTTGAGCACGGGGCCGATCAGTGATTCGCTGGCGCCAAAACCATAGAGCGCTGCCGTGTCGAACAAGGTCACGCCCGCCTCCAGCGCGGCGTGCAGCACGGCATGGGCCTGCTCGGTGGAGACAGGATTGCCATAAGCGTGGCAGAAATTCATGCAGCCCAGGGCTACGTTGGCCACGGTAAAGGGGCCGATAGTGCGTTTTTTCATGGCTCTTTTGGTGTTAGCGGGTCTGAATGCAAAAGCCCGCCGCTGCGGGTGCAGCTGGCGGGGCAGTGGCTCGTCAATCCAGGCAGATGCCTGAATCAGCCGGCATCGAGCTGCTGCTCCAGATCGTGCAACACCTTATAGCAGTTGAACACTTTCTGCACGCTGGAATTGGGCTCGCGCCCCTCGCGGATGGCGGCGAAGAACTCGCGGTCCTGCAGTTCGATGCCGTTCATCGACACATCGACGTGGGAGACGTCGATCTTCTCCTCCTTGCCCTCCTTGGTCGATTGCGCCAGATCGTCGTAACGCGCGATATAGGTGCCGGTGTCGCCGATGTAGCGAAAGAACGTGCCCAGCGGGCCCTCGTTGTTGAAGCTCAGCGAGAGCGTGCAGATGGCGCCATTGGCCGCCTTGAGCTGGATGCTCATGTCCATGGCGATGCCCAGATCCTTGTGGATCGGGCCCTGAACCGCGTTGGCCTTGACGATCGGGCTGCCCGCCTGGTAGGCAAACAGATCCACGGTGTGGGCGGCATGGTGCCACAGCAGGTGATCCGTCCAACTGCGCGGCTGGCCCAGCGCGTTCATGTTGGTGCGGCGGAAGAAATAGGTCTGCACATCCATCTGCTGGATGTTGAACTCGCCCGCCGCGACCTTCTTGTGGATCCACTGGTGGCTGGGGTTGAAGCGGCGGGTATGGCCCACCATGGCTACAAGGCCCGTCTGCCGTTGCAGATCAAGCACTTGCTGCGCCTGCGCATGGCTGTCTGCCAGCGGAATCTCCACCTGCACATGCTTGCCCGCCTGCATGCACTGGATGGCCTGGGCCGCGTGCATCTGCGTGGGCGTGCACAGGATGACGGCATCCACCTCGGGCAGGGCCAGGCTGTCGGCCAGCTCGGTGCTCACATGCCCGATGCCGTATTGGGCAGCCACTTCGCGGGTCTTGTCCAAATCGCGGCTGACCAGCGAGACGACTTCCACGCCGTCGATGTTGCGGATACCGTCCAGGTGCTTGATACCGAAGGCTCCGGCGCCCGCCAGGGCTACTTTGATGGTCATTTTCAGTTCTCCAGAATGAGGTGGCCCACGGCCGTGTTGGACGCAGGGACATGAAAAAAGCGGTGCGCAAGCCGGGGGGCGGGCCCCCCCGCCACATCGGCCATCGCGCCGCGGGCAATCAGCCACATCACCAGCTCGATGCCTTCGCTGCCTGCTTCGCGCACGTACTCGATGTGCGGCATTTCGGCCAGATCCTCAGGGTCTGCAATCAGCCGGTCAAGAAAGCGGTTGTCCCACTCGCGGTTGATCAAGCCCGCGCGCGGCCCTTGCAGCTGGTGGCTCATGCCGCCCGTGCCCCATATCTGTACCTTGAGCGGTTCGTCAAAGCTCTCGATCGCGCGGCGGATGGCCTGCCCCAGCGCAAAACACCGGCCGCCCGACGGCACCGGGTACTGCACCACGTTGACATGCAAGGGAATCACCCGGCACGGCCACTGGGCCGGGCTGCCGAACATCAGATTCATCGGCACGGTGAGACCATGGTCCACCTTGAGTTCATTGACGATGGTCAAGTCAAAATCCTGCTGGATCACCGACTGCGCGATGTGCGAGGCCAGCTCGGGATGGCCCATGACCTTGGGCACAGGCCGCGGGCCGTAGCCTTCGTCGGCAGGCTCGAACTCGGCCGCCGTTCCGATGGCAAAGGTCGGGATCACGCTCAGATCGAAATTGGTGGCGTGGTCGTTGTAGACCAAAAACACCACGTCCGGCAGATTCTCGCGCATCCACTGCTTGGTGGGCTCGAAGCCCGCGAACAGCGGTTGCCAGTAGGGCTCGCCGGTCTTGCCCAGGTCGATGGCCGCTCCAATGGCGGGCACATGCGAGGAATAGACCGATGCGGTGATGCGCGCATGGTTGGCGGAGCCTGTGGCGGGCCGGGCTTTCGATGCGTTCTGCGCGTTCTCGATCTGCGCGGCCAGCGCCTCCTGCGCCTGGCTCTCGCGCCAGCTTTGCCAGTTGCGCCAGGCTTCGGACTGCACCGGTGCGCCCTGGGCGTTGCCGCCTTCGCCCACCACGCGGTTGCCCTCGGCGCTGCGCCCGCCACCAATCATCATGTCGCGGTACTGCTGTTCAGTCATACCGGTCATGCTGCCCGCCATCTGCTGGAACGAAAGCCCGTCGGTGGCGCCAAGCTTGGAGAGAAAGTAGATGTTGCCGCCGGTGCGCATCATCCAGTTGAGATCGCGCGCGCGCACCGCCGCCTTCTGCTCGTCGGTCATTGGCCAGTCGGCCAGGTAGGCGTCTTCGTCAGCCTTGAAGCGCTGGCGGTTCTCGGCCTTCATCAGGCTCATGCAGAACTGGTTGAGCCAATAGCCCTTGCGGCTCTGATCGGCATCGAAGATGGTGGTGCCGGGCACATCGAGATACGGTTTTTCAAGCGACATGGTCACACCTCCTCAGGCCAGTACAGGCGCATGGGATTGTCCACCAGCAGCTTGCGCTGCAGCTCGGCCGTGGGCGCAATGTGCGGGATGAAATCCACCAGCAGGCCGTCGTCGGGCATGTGGTCCTTGAGGTTGGGATGCGGCCAGTCGGTACCCCAGAGCACGCGGTCGGGAAACGCTTCGACCACGCGACGCGCAAATGGCACCACGTCGCGGTAGGCATTGCGCTCTCCATCCAGCGCCTTGGGGCCGGTCAGCGAAAGGCGCTCGGGGCACGATACCTTGCTCCACACATTCGGGTGCTCACGCATGAACTTCAGAAACAGCGCGAACTCTGCGCTGTCCACGCCCTTGGCCACGTCGGGGCGGCCCATGTGGTCCACCACCACGGTGGTGGGCAGCGCGGTGAAGAAATCCCACAACTCGGGCAGATCCACCGCCTCGAAGTAAATCACCACATGCCAGCCGAGCCTGGCGATGCGGCCTGCGATCTCCATCAGCTCGTCCTTGGGCGTGAAATCCACCAGGCGCTTGACGAAATTGAAGCGCACGCCGCGCACACCAGCGGCGTGCAGGGCCTGCAATTCCGCGTCGCTGATGCTGCGCCTGACGGTGGCCACACCGCGCGCGCGCCCGCCGGACGACTGGCAGGCATCGACCATGGCGCGGTTGTCTGCCCCGTGGCAGGTCGCCTGCACGATCACGTTGCGCGCAAAGCCCAGGTGGTCGCGCAGTGCAAACAGCTGGGCCTTGCTCGCATCGCAGGGCGTGTACTTGCGCTCGGGCGCAAAGGGGAAGGCATCACCAGGGCCAAATACATGGCAGTGCGCGTCAACGGCGCCCGCAGGCAGCTGGAACCTGGGTTTGCTGGGGCCGGCGTACCAGTCCAGCCAGCCGGGTGTTTTCTCAAATGCGCTCATAGGTGTTCTCCACAATTTTTCAATGCTCCGCATGTTGTTCGCCATCCATGAGACTGGCGTAACCCACGAAAGCGACAGCAAGCAAGGGCCGCCCCGCAGCGAGGCTGTCGTCCCCCTCCTGCGCGGCGAGAGAAGGGGAAGCGGCGCAGCCGCTCAGAGGGTGTTAATCCAGATACCGCAAGCCGGCTTTCTCCAGTGGTTCACGCATCTTGTACATGTCGAGCCCCAGGATGCCCGAGGCCAGTTTGGCGCGCTTTTCGCCTTCAAAGCTCTCGCGCTTTTGCGCCGCTTCCAGGGTTTGCACGGCGCGTGCCGCAGGCACGCAGACCACGCCGTCGTCATCGGCCACGATCACGTCGCCAGGCGTCACCAGCATGCCAGCGCAGACCACGGGAATGTTGACCGAGCCCAGCGTTGCCTTGATCGTTCCCTTGGACGAGATGGCACGGCTCCACACCGGAAAGCCCATCTCCTGCAGCACCCGCACATCGCGCACGCCAGCGTCGATGATGAGCGCGCGCGCGCCCCGGGCCTGGAAGCTGGTGGCCAGCAGATCGCCAAAGTAGCCGTCGGTGCATTCGCTGGTGACGGCGGCCACCACGATGTCGCCGGGCTGAATCTGCTCGGCTGCTACATGCATCATCCAGTTGTCGCCAGGCTGCAGCAGCACGGTGACGGCCGTGCCCGAAACCTGCTGGCCCGGGTAGATGGGGCGCATATAGGGTTTGAGCAGGCCGACGCGGCCCATGGCCTCGTGCACCGTGGCTGAGCCGAGGGCTGCGAGCCCATCGGCGGCGGCACGGTCGGCGCGCTGGATGTTACGGTAAACGACTCCGAGTTCGTACATGGAAATATCTCCGCGGGTATGGCTTCCCAAAAAAATGTGCTGCTCGCTCTTTTTGGGATCGCATTCAGATGGTTTTATATGGAAAGCAGCCAGCAACAAGCGCCAGCTGCTCTCTTTTTTGATCAGAGGCCCTTGGCCTTGAGCGCCGCGTCCAGGCGCGTGAACACGCGGCGCGCATTGCTTTCGTAGACCATGTGCTTCTCCTCCTCTGTTAGGTTCTGCGTGGCGTCGATGTAGCGCCGGGTATCGTCGTAATAGTGGCCGGTCTGCGGGTCGATGCCGCGCACGGCGCCGATCATCTCGCTGGCAAAGAGGATGTTCCGTGTGGGAATCACTTCGGTCAGCAGGTTGATGCCCGGCTGGTGGTAGACGCAGGTGTCAAAGAAGATGTTGTTCAGCAGGTGCTCTTCGAGCAGCGGCTTCTTCAGCTCCTGCGCCAGGCCGCGAAAGCGCCCCCAGTGGTAGGGCACGGCGCCGCCGCCGTGGGGGATGAGGAACTTGAGCGTCGGGAAGTCCTTGAACAGATCGCTGGTCAGGCACTGCATGAAGGCCGTGGTGTCGGCGTTCAGATAGTGGGCGCCCGTGGTGTGAAAGCAGGCGTTGCAGCTGGTGGAGACGTGGATCATCGCGGGGATGTCGTACTCCACCATCTTTTCATAGATGGGATACCAGTGCCGGTCCGACAGCGGCGGCGAAGTCCAGTGGCCGCCAGATGGATCGGGGTTGAGGTTGATGCCGACGTTGCCGTACTGTTCCACGCACTTCACCAGTTCGGGAATGCAGGTTCTGGGATCGACGCCGGGCGACTGCGGCAGCATCGCAGCAGGGATGAAGTGATCGGGAAACAGCTGGCTCACGCGGTAGCACAGCTCATTGCAAATGGCGGCCCACGTGCTCGATGTCTCGAAATCACCAATGTGGTGGGCCATGAAGCTGGCGCGCGGGCTGAAGATGGTGAGGTCCGAGCCGCGCTGCTTCATCAGCTTGAGCTGGTTGGTCTCGATGGTCTCGCGGATTTCATCGTCGCTGATCTCCAGTTGGCTGGCCTTGGGGGCCTGGGCCGGGTTTTGCAGGCCCGCAATCTGCAACTCGCGCCAGGCGCCCAGTGCTGCGGGTGCTGTGGTGTAGTGGCCGTGTACGTCGATGATCATGGTGGGAACACCTTTTTTGAAAATGAATGAATTCAATGGCTTGCAGATATGCCTGCGTCTGCGGCCTGAGACGGGCTTTGCCGCTCGGCCCCGCCCTGGGGGCTGGCCCACTGCTTGACGATGAGGGCCGCCATGGCGATGAGACCGGGGATGGCGACCACGGTGAAGATCTGGCTGAAACTCAGCTGTCGCGCCGTGAGCTCGGCCACCAGGAATGAGCCCGCAATGCCGCCAAAGCGGCCCACCCCCAGCATCCAGGCCACGCCGGTCGCACGGCCGCTGGTGGGATAGAACGCCGCAGCCAGCGCCGGCATGGAAGACTGGGCGGTATTCATGATGGTGCCCGCAACGAACACCGACACCACCAGCCAGCCCAGGCTTGCGGCCTCCTGCCCGATCCACCAGATGGCCACGGCGGTCAGTGCGTAACCGGCGGCAATGATGCGGTTGGCATTGAAGCGATCCATCAGCCAGCCAAAGAAGACGGCGCCCACGCCGCCCAGCGGAAACAGCGCCGCCACCAGCGTGGCCGTTTTGGGGCTGAGGCCGCCTTCCTTGAACAGCACCGGCATCCAGTTGACCAGCGCGTAAAAGATCACCAGGCCCATGAAATAAGCCAGCCACAGCATGGCCGAGCCCACCCGGTACTGGCGCGACAGCACCACGCCCAGGCCGCTCTTGCCATCAACGGCCGCCCGGTTCTCGGTCATCACAAAGCGCTGCACGCCAGCCACCGCACTGCCTGCAATGCGCACCAGCGGCTTGCGGATACGGTCTGCCGCATACCCCTTGGCCACCATGTAGCGCACAGACTCTGGCAGCAGCACCACCAGCAGCGCCACCAGCAACAGCGGGGCAATACCACCCAGGTGCAGCACACTGCGCCACCCAAAGTGCGGAATCATCCATGCCGCCAGAAAGCCACCCAGCGCTGCGCCCAGCGGAAAGCCGCAGAACATGGCATTGGTGAGCATGGCGCGGCGCGAATCGGGGCAGTATTCGCTCATCAGCGTGACGGCATTGGGCATGGCTGCGCCCAGGCCCAGGCCGGTGACGAAGCGCAGCACCGTCAACGTGCGGATGTCATGCGCATAGCCCGAAGCCAGGCAGGCAATGGCAAACACCAGCACCGACCCCACCAGCACGGCCTTGCGGCCAAAGCGGTCGGCCAGCGGCCCCGAGCACATGGCGCCACCTGCCAGGCCAAACAGCGCAGCACTGAGCACGGGCGCCAGATCAGGCTTGGCCACGCCCCACTCTGCCAGCAGCGAGGGGGCGATGTAGCCGATGGCTGCAGTGTCGAAGCCGTCGAGCAGCACGACGAAAAAGCACAGGGCGAAGATCACCCATTGGAACCCGGAGAAGGGATGCTCGTTCAGGATGGTCTGCACATTGGCAACCGCGGAATCCGGCGCCTCGGAAGGGGTTGGCGAAATCATGTCGTTGTCTCCGTTGTCTCTCTCGGTGGTTCTGTATTCGTGTCCTGCAGCGGGTACCAGGGCTTTTCATATCCGCTCCGGGAAGGCCTGCCGCACTGCGGTCTGTATGCGCTCCCGGCATCCATTCACTGGTAAAGCAGTCGGTCTCGCATCACACGGGCTCCATGCCCTGGCGGCGTTTGGCCGTGGCAGCGCCTGGCGCGGCCAAGAAGGCGAGCAAACGGCGCGCTGCGTCGGCCCGTGCCGAAGCAGCCGCCACGCCTGCGGAGAAGACGGTGTCGATGGCAATGGTTTGCGGCAACGTGCCGACAATGGCGATCCCCGGCACATGGAGCAACTCGCTCAATTGCTGAAAGCCGAGGGCCACCTCGCCACTTGCCACGAGGGAGGCCACAGGCACTCCGGGGCGGGCCTGCACCAGGCGCGGGCGAATCTGCCCTGTGATGCCCCAACGCGCAAACAGCGCCTGCAGCGCCACGCCGCTGGGGCCCGTGGAGTATCCGATGCCTTGCGCCACCAGCACAGCGGCGCGCACGGCCTCTTCAGAGGAAATATCGGGGGCAGCCGCACCAGCAGATACTGCGACCGCCGTGCTGGAGCGCACCAGGTCCACCCGGCTGCCCGGCAGCACCCGGCCAGCGGCTTCGAGCTTGGTGATGGCATCTGACGCCAGAATGACGACATCGAATGCCTCGCCATTCAGCACGCGCTGCGCGGCATCGACGCCGCCTACCGATTCGATATCGACCGGCTCGCCGCCTTGCGCGTGCCAGTTGGCCACCAGTTCCGCCAGCAGCTGCCGGGTGGCCATCGACGAAATGCCCTTGAGGGCGTTGGGAACGGTGCCCATGCGCTTTGCCTCCTGTTATGCAAAGCATTGTCGGCATGGCTGCACCCGGCGCCAACCTCTGGCACCCACTATCAGCTATAGCAATCCGGCATAGCTCATCACTGTGCCGGATCGCGCAGAGACTGCTTATCCGGCCACCAGCGCCAGCACACCGAGCGCTGCAAAGATCACGGCACAGACACGGTGGATCCACTGGATCGGCAGCTTCTTGGTAATCTTGTCGCCAAACCAGACCACGGGCGCATTGGCCAGCATCATGCCGATCGTGGTGCCTGCCACCACGCCGTAGTATTGCGCCGGGTACTTGGCAGCCAGTCCCACCGTCGCCAACTGCGTCTTGTCGCCCATCTCGGCCAGGAAGAACAGCAGCAAGGTCGTGCCGAACACGCCCCAGCGACCACTGCTTTTGCCAGCCTCGTCTTCATCGATCTTGTCGGGAATCAGCATCCACCCCGCCATCAAAATGAAGGAAACGCCCAGAATCCAGCGCAGCACATCGGGGCCCAGCACAGTGGTGATCCAGGCACCTACGGCGCCCGCCAATGCGTGGTTCACGATGGTGGCGACAAAAATGCCCAGCACGATGGGCCAGGGTTTGCGGTACTTGGCAGCGAGTACGAGCGAGAGCAGTTGCGTCTTGTCGCCCATCTCGGCGAGTGCGACCACAGCGGTCGAGATGAAGAAAGCTTCCATGGTGTGGGGTACTTTTATGTAGCCGGATGGTTGCAAGACAGCATTGACCGCATCGCGACTCCGGCTGTTGGATCGCAACGTGGTCAATGGTCTCGCCAAGCATCTGTATAGATGCCGTGTACGCCATAGGCCGAAGGCCCAAGTTTGTTGGCGCACACTCCGCAGCGCATTGCGCGCCAGGCAGGCTACTCCCCAAAGACAGGGCGCATCATACGCGCAAATCCGATGTTGCGCCGCAACACATACTGCCGCGAGGGAAAATACCAGGGTGCACTTGCGTGAACTGTCAACACACCGTAAGCTGATTCGCCCATAATGGTCGAGCTCTGTGTCTCGTCAGATACACGGGGCGCGCGCGGTGATCCGTCTTGGAAGTTGTCACAGGTTTGTTGATTGCATCAGGCTCCATCGCTTTTATTGTTTTTTTCGGAGTCCTCAAATGGGCAACAAACTCTACGTTGGCAACCTGCCATATTCTTT
Source organism: Comamonas odontotermitis (assembly GCF_014207855.1). Lineage (GTDB taxonomy): Bacteria > Pseudomonadota > Gammaproteobacteria > Burkholderiales > Burkholderiaceae_C > Comamonas > Comamonas odontotermitis_A. Next base: position 400,830 of record NZ_JACHKZ010000001.1, read on the forward strand.
CCGTGACAGCGATCTGGAAAGCACTTTCAGCCAGTTCGGCTCTGTCTCCAGCGCCAAGGTCATGATGGAACGTGACACCGGCCGCTCCAAAGGCTTCGGCTTTGTGGAAATGGGCTCGGACGCTGAAGCACAAGCTGCTATCGAAGGCGTGAACGGTCAAAACTTCGGCGGCCGCAATCTGGTCGTGAACGAAGCCCGCCCCATGGAAGCCCGCCCTCCTCGTAGCGGTGGTTTCGGTGGTGGCCGTGGCGGCTTTGGCGGTGGTGACCGCGGCGGCTTCGGCGGCGGCGGTGATCGTGGTGGCTTCGGCGGTGGCCGCGGCGGCTACGGCGGCGGCAGCTACTGATCATTGCGCCAGAAACCAATTGCGGTTTTTGGCGATCAAATAACGGGATCTCCCGAATAAAAGGCCTCTTTGAGGCCTTTTTTGCGTTTTGTTGCAGCTTCTGCGCCACACCTAGGGGCATCGACTACACCAAAGGGGATTTTTATGCCAGAAAATAAAGGATGGAGTACCCCTCCACTGGGCTATTGCGGTGAATGATCAGTTTCGTCGTGACGCATTGGATGATCACATGATTCAGGTATTGCGTTTTACGGGACTCCATCGCGTTATTTAAGAGTTATCAGGAGTCCCTCAATGGGCAACAAGCTTTACGTCGGAAATTTGCCGTACCAAGTGCGCGACAATGATCTGGAACAGGCCTTCGGCCAATTTGGCAGCGTAACCAGCGCCAAGGTGATGATGGAACGCGACACGGGTCGCTCCAAAGGTTTTGGTTTTGTGGAAATGGGCAGCGATGAAGAAGCCCAGGCCGCAATCAACGGCATGAACGGCCAGCCCCTGGGCGGCCGCAACCTCGTCGTGAACGAGGCACGCCCCATGGAGCCACGTCCTCCCCGCACCGGTGGTGGCGGCTTTGGCGGCCCACGTGGTGGCGGCTTTGGCGGCGGCAACCGTGGCGGCTTTGGCGGTGGTGGTGACCGTGGCGGCTTCGGCGGCGGTGATCGCGGCGGCTACGGTGGTGGCGGCGGTGGTGGTTTTGGTGGCGGCGGCTATGGTGACCGTGGCGGCCGTGGTGATGGCGGAGGCGGTGGCGGCTATGGCCGTGGCGGCAATGACCGTGGCTTTGGCGGCGGCGACCGTGGCGGTGAGCGCGATGGCGGCTTCCGCAGCCCTTACGGCAATGGTTCGCGCAACCGTGGCGGTAACCAAGGCTTCGACAACGACGACTATTGATCTGCGCCCGGCACGCCACATGGCGTGCCCTGGCTCTGATTCTCAGCCCCGCAAGGGGCTTTTTTATTGCCTCAATGCGCTAAGGAAACTCTGCAAAACTCCCAGCCGTGGTCTGAACGTGGTCTCGGGCGATCCGCTGCGTTGTCTTTTTCGTTAATAGCTACGGCTATTGCCTTCAAAAGACGCCTTGCGGCTCATCCCGATCCGCGTCCATCCCATCTGGCGAGGGTTTTGCAGAGGTTTCCTAAAGACAAGCAGCGATCGCCAAGAACCTGCTCTAACCACCCGGCTTCCCCGTGCGCTCGGCATGCCGGTGTTTGCGCGGGCGGTTGGCAAGAGCCCTGTCATAGACGGCATTGGGCAACAGCCGCAGCAGCTTGGCCACCAGGCCCATTTGCCAGGGAATCACGCTGTAGCTGCGGCCTTTGGCGATGACTGCATAGGCCTGATCGGCAAAAGCCTCGGGCTGCATCAGAAACGGCATGCCATAGCGGTTCTGGCTGGTAAGCGGCGTGGCGACAAAGCCAGGGCAGATGGTCAACACCCGGACACCGCTGCGCGCCAGCTCCACGCGCAGGCTTTCGCAATAGCTGATGACGGCGGCCTTGCTGGCGCAATAGGCGCCATGGCCGGGCAGGCCGCGGATGCCGGCAACACTGGCAATACCCACCAGCGCACCCGAGCCGCGCGCTTGCATGGGTCGCACAAAGGCGTGAAAGGTTGCCGCCATGCCGATCACATTGGTGGCGTAGGTCTGCGCCATCACGTCCAGGTCTTCGCGCTCCGCCGTGTCGATGCCAAAGCTCACCCCGGCATTGGCCACCACCACATCAGGCAAGCCCTGGCTGGAGAGGCATTGCTCGCAGGCCGCAATGATTTGGTCACGGTCTGCCACATCTGCACTATATATTTGATAGCTATCAGCACTGATGGAATGGTCAGCAGCCCATCGCTTGATTGCATCCACCCGGCGCGCCACCAGTGCCAGCCGCCAGCCAGTCTGGTGGTAGCGCAGCGCCAGGGCCTGGCCGATACCGCTGGAAGCACCCGTGATCAGCACCAGTGGCGCAGCTGCGCCAGCCACCGGAAGGGAAGTTTGCTGCAGAGCAACCATGGCTTACTTGGACGGCACGAGGGTGCCGCGCACCCGGCCTTTGAGCTCGGCCACCTGTGAAAGATTGTTGTAGGTCATGGCATCGGCGGTGAAGCGGTCATTGCCACGGGTGATTTCCACGGGCTTGTTGGAGCTGACCCGCTCGTCATTGACAAAGGCGTGCAGAAAGTCGCCACGGAATTCCATCGGGGGCACGCCTGGCTTGGCAGCCTTGCGCACCACATGTGCATTGCCGAACAGCTGCACTTCGGAGCCATCGGCGTTGGAGAGCGCACGATCCGCTGTGGCCACGGTTTCGGAGCCGTCCTGCCGCACCGAGCGAAGATTGGCCTTGTCGATCTCAAGGGTCTCGGTGTCCATGTAATGGCGCATCGTGGTGCCACGGATTTCGCTGGTCAAGGTGCCGGTGTCGTCAAAGCTGCGCACGGAAAAATCCCGCATGTAGTAATCCACCTCATGGCCTTTGACCGCCACCTCGGCCTCTACCTGGGCCTTGGGCGCATTGCGCACCAGCCACCAGGTTCCCAGCGCCAGCAGGCCCATCAGAAGAATGGGCAGGTAGATGGACATCCAGTCCCAGACGCGTCGAAAGCGAAAATTCATTGTCCGTACCGATCCAGCAGTTTGATGTAGGCGCCAGAGGCCGCCAGCAGCACATCGCAGAACTCGCGCGCAGCCCCTGCCCCGCCGCGCTGCACGGTGGTGAAATGGGCCACGCCACGCGCCTCGGCATGGGCATTGGCTGGAGCACATGCCAGCCGACAGCGGCGCAGCACAGGCAGGTCGGGCCAGTCATCACCAATGGCAGCAGCCTGGTGCCAGTCCAGCCCCAGCTCGGTCAGCATATCCTGCGCGGCAGGCAATTTGTCTTCGGTGCCATAGCGCACCTGTTCCACGCCCAGCGCCGCCAGGCGGTGCCGCAATGCGCGCGAATCCCGGCCGGTGATGACGGCGGGCGTAATGCCCGCTTCGCGCAGCATCTTCATGCCATGGCCATCCAGCGTATGAAAGCGCTTGAGCGTTTCGCCCGCTTCGCTGATGTAGAGGCCACCGTCGGTAAGGACTCCGTCCACATCGAAAAAAGCCACCTTGATGCCTTGCGCGCGCAGCAACAACTCTGCAGGCCATTGCTGGGCAGGCGTGATCGGGCCAGGGGAAATCATCGTCACCATCAAATCACCTTCGCACGCATCAGATCGCCAATATGAATGATGCCAACCAGATGCTTGTCGGTATCGGTCACCAGCACGCTGGTGATGCGGTGGGCCTCCATCATCGCAGCGGCATCTGCGGCCAGGGCATCGGGCGAGATCTGCCGGGGCGAGGCATACATCACCTCGCCTGCCGTCACATGGCGCAGGTCGGCACCCGCTTCGATGCGGCGGCGCAGGTCGCCATCGGTAAAGATGCCTTGCAGCACGCCCTGTGCGTCCACGATGGCCGCCGCGCCCATGCCTTTGGCGCTCATCTCGCGCATCAGCGCGCTGAAAGTGGCATTCGGCAGCACGCGGGGCACTGCATCGCCAGCGCGCATCACATCGGCCACATGGGTGAGCAGACGGCGACCCAACGCACCGCCCGGGTGGGAGCGGGCGAAATCTTCTGCCTTGAAGCCGCGCGCTTCCAGCAAGGCCACTGCCAGCGCATCGCCCATGGCCATCTGCGCCGTGGTACTCGCCGTGGGCGCGAGATTCAGCGGGCAGGCCTCCTTGTCGACATGGGTGTTCAGCACCCAGTCGGCATGGCGTGCCATGGCGGATTCGCGGTTGCCGGTCATCGCCACCACGGGTACGCCCAGGCGCTTGAGCACGGGCAGCAGCACCGCAATTTCAGCGCTCTCGCCGCTGTTGGAGATGGCAAGCACCACATCATCAGCGGTCACCATACCCAGATCGCCGTGGCTGGCCTCGCCCGGGTGCACAAAAAAAGCGGGTGTACCGGTCGACGCCAGGGTTGCCGCAATCTTGCGGCCCACATGGCCGCTTTTGCCCATGCCGGTGACCACCACGCGGCCACGGGTCGCCAGCATGCGCTGCACCACTTGCACAAAATCGTCGTCCAGACGCTGCGCCATGGCAAGAATGGCCTCGGCCTCGATCGAAAAGGTGGATACAGCCAGCTGGAGGATCTGCGCCGCCTGGACCGGGCGCGTGGCTTGTAGAGTGCTCATTGGGGTGATTTTATCGGAGCGCCCCGCCCGGTTGCAGAGTAAGCGCATGTTCACGGCCCGCGAGCCGCCCCACTGCAGCGCAACCGTCGGGAAATCGTCAACTTGTTCCAATCCCAAACGTCGCAAAGGCAGGCTACCTAGCCGTTTGCACTACCATGGCAGCTTGGATCGCCTTCCCCCACCACCCACCATGCAAGCCCCAGACGTCAACGCCTTTTTGCGCCACCATATCCGTACCGTACCCGATTGGCCGGCGCCGGGCGTGCAGTTCCGCGACATCACGCCCCTGCTGCAGAATCCGCAGGTCTTCCACGTCTTGGTTGATGCCTTTGTGCACCGCTACATGGGCCGCGACATGCGGCCCGATGTGGTGGCAGGCCTGGATGCACGCGGTTTCATCATCGGCGCGGTCATTGCCTACCAGTTAAAAGTGGGGTTCGTTCCCATCCGCAAGAAGGGCAAGCTGCCCTTCACCACCGTGGAAGAGACCTACGAGCTCGAATACGGCAGCGCTACCGTCGAGCTGCATGCAGACGCGGTCAAGCCAGGCGACCGGGTGCTGGTGGTGGACGACCTGATTGCTACCGGCGGCACGATGATGGCAGGCAAAAAGCTGCTGGAAAAACTGGGTGCCACCGTGATGGAAGGCGCGGCCATTGTCGATCTGCCCGAGCTAGGCGGCTCGCAGCGCCTCAGGGATGCGGGGCTGCCGCTCTTTACCTTGGTCGATTTTTCAAGCCATTGAGGCCCTGAAGGGCAGTGGCGTACGCGCCCCCCATATCAAAAAAACCATAGCTGATTGCGTCACTGTCGATGGGTTTCGCGCCCCAATCTGCCAGAAAGGCAATGCAGATGAGCGCAACCAGCCATGTTTTTGACCAGCTCAGTTCAAATCGCCGTACTGGGTATTGCTGAGCCCGCCAAAATTGGTATCTGGCGTGGGGACAGGAACGCCTCCTTGCCGAGCCGCCCGGCGAGCACTTTCCACGTGCTGGGCCGCACTCGCACGCGCCGGCACGATGGGTGCAGGGCGTGTGGCCGCAGGCGCTGAGGGCACCACAGGCGCTCCGCCTTCCAGCTCAGGCACGGGGCGAACGGCTGCATCGAGCAACGCCTTCTTGAAAGCCTCGATTTCCGCCTCTTCGATGGGATCGATGCCGTGCGTCGCGGGCAGAACCGTTGCATTGCCAGCAGCGCCTGCATTTCCAGCCAATCCTGCACCCGGGTTTTTGCCAGCGAAGGCGCCCACGGTACTGGCAGCAGAAGCAGATGCCTGCCTGGCCTTGCCACTGGACAACCCCAGCTGGCCGTTGAGGCGCCAATAGACCGATGTCACCAGAATTTCAAATCGGGTCTTGGCGGAATAAGCGATCAGCGCCTCGATCTGGCTGAGCTTGTCTGGGCTGGCGGAAAACTGCTCCGACAGGTCGATCATCACGATGAACTGCGTCGCCCGCTTGTCGAGCGCCAGCACTTTGAACTTGTAGCCAGCAGAAAGAATGCCCGAGCGCACCATCGATTCACGCACGGACGAATAGACCATTTCCCGCCGGGCAGAGCGCTCCCCCGGGCGATGGGTCATGTCTGCAGCATGCGGCGCAACCAGAGGCTTGGGCCCCAAGGGGGCAGCTGCCTGCGGATCGTGCTGTGCAGTACGCAATGATTCCGCAAACACCGACGGCTGCGCGGCATCAATCCGCACAGGCAGCTTGCTGGATTTGCCAAACCATCTGGCAAAAAGAGACATGCCGATTCCCTACCCAAATCTGTTTTTATGGAGACCCAATCGTTTGCTTCTTAACGCAACAAACGTTTTCAATTGTAGAGGCCTGTGCTGGATCAATGACGGAAAAATCTATCTGTGCGTTGACCAACAACAGCAATTATGTGGTGGCAACGCGTCGTTTTCTGTTGCCCAGGCGCTTGGCAAGTACCGAGCCCGCAGCCATGGCCAATGCCACTGCCACGGTAGGCTGGCGGTTGCACAGCTCTGTAAATCGGATATTGGGCAGGCCCCACAGGCGCGTAGCCGAAACCGCCTGCACCGTGGCGTTGCGCGGGCGGTGCGAGAAGAAAGCGCCCTCTCCCACAATGGAGCCGGGCCCCACGATGGCGAGGCGAATGCGCTGCTGCTCGTCTTCAAAATGCACACTCAGGCTACCGCTTTCGACGAAAAACAAGGTGCGCTCCTGGCTCCCCTGCTGAAACAGCACCTGCGAGGCCGCAAGGTTCGTTGGTGCCAGATATGGTGCCAAAATCTCCCACTGCGCATTGGTCAGCGGGTTGATCATGCTTTCTTCGTCCTGGCAATTGTTGATGGCAGCGATCAGGCTACCGATATCGGTTGGGGTGTTCACCATGCAATCTCTCCTCCCAGATCCAGGCACGCTAAGGCGCTGATCTGCTTCAATTTTTGTGTTACATCCAATCTAACCGACTCGCTGATGTTTTCTTTTGCAGCAGCGAAACAGTTTGTAAAAAATTATCTTCTACAGCCCACCTCCCATGCAATCTCCTGCCTGTCACGCGCGGGGGCAGGCTGCCAACCTCCCATGAATGCTTTGTTCGACGCCATCGCCACCATGCCCGTGTGCAAGGATGCGCAGCGCCTCTTCCATGGCCGCGGCGGCCTGTATCCCGGCTGTGAGCACCTGTCTCTCGACATCTTTCCGCCCGCCATCGTATTGACCAGCTTTGCCCCGCTGGAGGATAGCGATCTGCAGACCATTGGCGACGCGCTGCTGACGCGCTGGCAACAGATCCACCCCGACGAGCCGCTCACCTGGGTATACCAGTGCCGTGCATTGGGCGCGGCACAGACCCGGCTGGTGCAGGGCAACCTGCCTGATCCGCACACCGTGCAGGAAGACGGCGCCCACTATCTGGTGCATGTGCTGCGCGGCCAGAACCACGGCCTGTTTCTGGACATGGCCGCGGGCCGAAGGTGGGTGCGCCAGTACATCGCGCGCCAGCCCGATCCAGGCAAATGCAAGGTGCTGAACCTGTTTGCTTACACCTGCGCCTTTTCGGTGGTGGCCCTGCAGGCAGGTGCAGGCCAGGCGATCAACATCGACATGGGCAAGGGCGCGCTGGCCACGGGCCAGCAGAACCACAGACTCAACCAACTGGCAGGCGGACAATTCTGGCCGCACGATATTTTCAGCAGCTGGGGCAAGATCACCCGCACGGGGCCGTACCAGCTGGTCATCATGGATCCGCCCAGCTACCAGAAGGGCAGCTTTGTCGCCACCAAGGACTACGCCCGCCTGATCAAGCGCCTGCCCGACCTGCTGGTGCCTGGCGGCCATGCGCTGCTCTGCCTCAATGCGCCGGAGTTGCCGCTTTCCTTTTTGACAGAGCAGATGGCACAGATCGTGCCGGAGCTGGAATTCATCGAACAGGTCGCCAACCCGGCTGTGTTTGCCGATGTATCACCCGACAAGGCTCTGAAGGTACTGGCTTACCGCATGCCCGGCTGAGCTTTGTCAAGAACGAAGTTGGATGGGCGTACATCAGTCCTTGCCCAAGGGCGCAGTGAACAGCAGTGGCGTCGGGTCGGGAAAGATATCGCGCCACACCGGGGCGAATGCCAGCTCGCCTACGCCGGGCGCTTCGCTGAAGTCGGGCAGCGCCAGCAGGCACAGCTGTAGATGCAGGTGTGGGAGCCACCAGCCGTTTTCGTCGAAATCGCCCAGCTTGGCAAACTGCGTACCAGCCGCGATGGCATCGCCCGGTCGCCAGCGCCTTGCCGTGCGATGGCTCAGGTGGCCCCAGATGCTGTAGAAGGCGGAACGGTCATCACCCTGGCCTGGATCGTGGCGCAGCACCAGCATGCCGCCGTAATCGAGCCGCTCGTCGCGCACCTCGGCCACCACCACTTCTGCAGCAAGCGGCAGGGTCAGCGCCGTGCCGGCAGGAGCAAACAGGTCCAGCCCCAGGTGGCAATCGCGCATCACGCCGTCCAGCCGGCTCGAACGGTAGTTGTCACTTTGGTAGACGCAGCGCTGCTCCATCCAGTCGCCTACGCCAATGGCAAAACCGGCTTGCTGCTGCAGCGCCGCATAGGCGGCTACCGCGCCCGCGCGGTCCATGGTGGCACTGGCCCGCGCCACGGGCGAATCCGCACTGCGCAGGTCGACATAACCCGTGCGCGCCTGCTGCAGGCCCGGCATCAGGCCGCTCCAGCTGCCACGGTGCTGTGCGAGCCATGCATGAAAGGCCGCTGCCTGTGGCACGGCAGCCAGGCCCTGCTGGTGGCGCGCAATGGCAGCAGCAATCGGATCGACGCCCGCAACCTGCGGGGAGTTGAAAGGAGCAGTGGTCATCAGAAGGGAGGGGAAGGGCATGCAAAGGCTATCCAGCCGATCCGCACATTGTGCTTTCTGCCATCCATGGCAGCAATGCGGCGCTGTCCGCTGCGCAACCAGGGCGGCTGTGTTGGCTATTTCCCGATGCAGAAGCTGGAAAAGATCACGCCCAGCAGATCGTCGGATGTGAATTCGCCAGTGATGGCGTTGAGCGATTGCTGTGCCAGGCGCAGTTCCTCGGCCAGCAGATCGAGCGCGGGACTGTCCACATGCAGTTGCTCGTGGGCACTGTCCAGGTGTTCCTGCACCTGCTGCAGCGCCTGCACATGGCGGGCGCGCGCAATATAGGTGCCTTCGGCAGCCGCTTGCCAGCCAGCCATGGCCAGTAGCTGCCTGCGCAATGCATTCAGCCCGTCGCCGGTCTTGGCCGAAAGAATCAGCGGCTCATCGCCTGCTGTATCTGCAGGCGCATGAATAGCTACAATTTTTGATGCCTCAGCACTCATCTGGCGGGCGCTGGTGGCTGAAAACGCATCTGCCTTGTTCCACACCTGCATCACCGGCACGCTGGAAGGCAATTGGCCACGCAAGGTGGTTGCAATCTGTGCATCGGCGGCGCGGTAATCGTCTTCCTGCATGCGCGTGAGGTCGTGCAGAAACAGCACGGCATCGGCGCTGGCGATTTCTTCCCAGGCGCGGGCGATACCGATGCGCTCTACCTCGTCATCGCTCTCGCGCAGGCCGGCGGTATCGATCACATGCAAGGGCACGCCTTCGATCTGAATGGTTTGCGCCACTTTGTCGCGCGTGGTGCCCGCAATCGGTGTGACGATGGCAAGCTCCGCTCCCGCCAGCGCATTGAGCAGCGAGCTTTTGCCCGCATTGGGCTGCCCGGCGATCACCACCTTGATCCCTTCGCGCAGCAGTGCGCCCTGGCGCGTGCGCTGCATCACGCCCTGGAGAGTGCTACGCAACTGATCGAGCTGGCCGTAGGCATCGGCCTTTTGCAGAAAGTCGATCTCCTCCTCGGGAAAATCGAGCGTCGCCTCCACCAGCATGCGCAGGTGGATGAGCGCATCGCGCAGGCGATGAATCTCCTGCGAAAAAGCGCCGGTGAGCGAGCGGCTGGCGCTGCGCGCGGCCGCTTCGGTGCTGGCATCGATCAGATCGGCAATCGCCTCGGCCTGGGCCAGGTCGATCTTGTCGTTCAGAAAGGCGCGCTCGGTGAACTCGCCCGGCTCGGCCAGGCGCAGGCCCGGCAAGGTCGTCTGGCCATTGGCAGCAAGGGTCTGCGCGGCTTCCAGGCAACGCGCCAGCAGCAACTGCAGCACCACCGGCCCGCCGTGGGCCTGCAGCTCCAGCACATCTTCGCCGGTATAGCTGTGCGGCGCCGGAAAATACAGCGCCAGCCCCTGGTCGATGGCCTGCCCGTCTGCCGCCTTGAAGGGCAGATAGCTCGCCTCGCGCGGCTTGAGCGCCTTACCGCACAACAACTGCACCAGCGGCGCAATGGCCTTGCCCGACACCCGCACGATGCCCACGGCCCCCCGTCCGGGGGCGGTGGCAATGGCAACAATCGGGTCTTGGTGGCGGGCAAGCATGGGCGATTCTCGGGCAGATTCAGGCAAAAGGCTGCAGCGCAAGGCTGCACACTACAGATTTAATAGCTTTTGGCGCACGTTGGTTGTGCGTCAAAGGCCATTTTCATTCAAAACAGCGGATTCAATGCCTCTGATTATCGGCGCGCACGGTCAGTGGCGCTGCCCAGCAGGTTCACCGTTGCAGGAAAAAAGAAAAAGCCTGCTCGCGCAGGCTTTGGTTTTGGGATTTGGTTTTCGTACGCGGCTTGAACCTGCTTACTTGATGGTCGTCCAGGCCGGAATCGGGCGCGCATCGGCGCGGTACACGGTGTCGATGCCCTTGCGCATGGCCCAGGGGAAGATCTGGTGGTGCACAGGGATGGTGTAGAAATTGTCCTTGGTCATCTTCAACGCATCGTTGATCAGCGCATCACGCTTGGCCGGGTCCGTCTCGGTCTTCATCGCGTCGATCTTGGCATCCAGCTCCTTGTCGGCAATGCGGCCGCCGTTGTAGACGCCGCCGCCCGCGCTGCCCTTGCTGTGGACCAGCGCATCCAGCGTGTAGAGCGCGTCAAACGTGGCCACGCCCCAGCCGAACAGGTAGGCGTTGGGGTCGGAGTTCATCACACGCGTCACGTACTGGGCCATCGGCGTAGCCTGCAGGCTCGTCTTGATGCCGATGCGGGTCCACATGGCGGTCACCGCCTGGCAGATCGCCTCGTCGTTCACATAGCGGTCGTTCGGGCATTCCAGCTTCAGGTTGAAGCCATTGGGGTAGCCTGCTTCGGCCAGCAGCTTCTTGGCGCCTTCCACGTCGTATTTGGCAGCACGCTGCTCCAGCTCCTTGCTCCAGCCATGCACCATGGGTGCAATCATGGTGCCCGCTGGGATGGACATGCCACGCATGGTGCGCTTGTGCAGGCCTTCGGTGTCGATCGCCATGTACATGGCCTTGCGCACCTTGATGTCCTTGAGCGGGTTCTTGCCCGCCGTGCCAGCGCCTGGCAGCTCGTCGCGGAATACATCCAGGCCCAGGTAGATGGTGCGGTTTTCCGTGCCTTCCAGGAGCTTGAGCTCTGGGGTCTTCTTGATGCGATCCTGGTCCTGCGGTGGCGGGTCAACCATGAAATCGACCTGGTTCGAGATCAGCGCAGCAGTGCGGGTAGCGGCCGATTTGATCGGGGTGAAAACCACTTCGTCCACGTTGCCGGTGGGTTTGTCCCACCAGTTGGGGTTTTTCTTGAGGGTCAGCTTCACATCAGGCTGCCAGCCCGTCGCAATGAACGAGCCCGTGCCGTTGGTGTTGCGGCTGGCAAAGGATTCTTCCTTGCCTGCGTAATCCTGGGTCTTGACGGAATTGTTCTTCTCGGCCCAGGCCTTGTTCATGATGCGCGCCTCGGTCAGCTCGCGCAGCAGGATGGGGTTGGGGCCCTTGAGGATCAGATCGACGGTGAAATCGTCGACCTTCTTGACCTCCTTGACGCTCTGGGTGGAGCTCATCATGTTCGATGGTGGCGTCATGATGCGGGTCAGAGAAAACACCACATCATCGGCCGTGAACGGTGCGCCGTCATGGAATTTGACGCCCTTGCGCAGCTCAAAGCGCCATTGCGTTGGGCTCACTTCGGTCCATTTGGTAGCCAGCGCGGGCTCCAGCTGGAAATCCTTGCCATAGCGCACCAGCGGCTCGTACACCTGCTGCAGGAAAGCGTGCGTGGTCTGGTGGTTCTGCGCATGGGGATCCAGGGTCAGGATGTCGTTGGCGCCAGCCCAGCGCAGGGTTGCCGCTTGTGATGCACCCGCGCACACCAGCACTGCCAGCGCCAAGGCGCTGCGTTGAAAAACCGAAACTTTTGCCATACATCAACCCCCATGTTGTTTAACAACGATCTGAACAGACCATGCTAACGAAAAAACGGCCGCAAATGCGGCCGTCCTGGGGGCTGATGCGGGAATGCCCGCCTAGGCAATCCCTGCATTGACAAAGCGCTTACTTGAACTTTGGCAGATTGAACTGCGGCGGCACACCCATGCGCTTGTTGATGATCCACTGCTGGGCAATCGACAGAATGTTGTTGGTGCACCAGTACAGCACCAGGCCCGCTGGGAAGAAGAAGAACATCACACTGAACATCAACGGCATGATCCACATCATCTTGGCCTGCATCGGATCAGGCGGCGCAGGATTGAGCGCCGTCTGCAGCAGCGACGACAGGGTCATCACGATCGGCAGGATGAAGAACGGATCGGGGACCGACAGGTCGTGAATCCAGCCGATCCACGGCGCGTTGCGGATTTCCACGCTCGACTGCAGCACCCAGTACAGCGCCATGAACACAGGGATCTGGATCATGATCGGAAAGCACCCGCCCATCGGGTTGACTTTCTCCTCGCGGTAGATACGCATCATCTCCTGCTGCATCTGCTGCGGCTTGTCCTTGAGGCGCTCGCGCATCTCCATGATGCGCGGATTGATGGCCTTCATCTTGGCCATCGAGGAGTAGGCCTTGGCATTGAGCCAGTAGAAGGCGATCTTCAGCAGCACCACCAGCGCCACGATAGACCAGCCCCAGTTGCCAATGAAGGTGTGCAGCTTGGACAGCAGCCAGTACAGCGGCTTGGCCAGAATCGTCAGCCAGCCATAGTCCTTGACCAGCTCCAGGCCCGGTGCCATGGATTCAAGCATCTTCTCGACCTGCGGGCCGACAAAGAGGCGCGCTTCCACCGCCTTGCTCTGGCCCGGAGCGATCTGGCCCAACTGGGTAATCTCACCCACCGAGTACAGGTTGTTGCCAGCCTTGCGAGCGTAGATGTCGCGCTGCGTGCCCTGCGGCAGCAGCCAGGCGCTGGCAAAGTAGTGCTGCACCATGGCCACGTAGCCGTTGTCAGCCTGCTTGTCCAGGCTGTCGGTCTTGCCGTTTTCGATGTCCTTGAAATCGACCTTGTGGAACTTCTTGGCCTCGGTATAGACCGCAGGGCCGGTGAAGGTGGAATAGAACATCGATTCGCCAGAAGGCTTGTTGCCGTCGCGCGTGAGCTGCAGGTACAGCTGCGGGCTGACTGCCGCGCCGCTGGTGTTGACCACATCCTGCTTCAGGCCGATGGCATAGTCGCCGCGCTTGATGGTCCAGGTCTTGACCAGCTTGACGCCACCCTGCTCAGGCGATTCGAACACCACATTCAGGCTGTCCTGGCCTTCTGCCAGCTCGCGCGGGCCTGGCTGCAGCTTCATCACCGTCTTGTGGGTGGGGAAGTTGCCACCGATCAAGCCGGTCTGCGCCACGTACACGCGGGCAGCGCTTTCATCCAGCAGCTTCACAGGCTTGGTCTTGTCGTCCTGGTCGGCATACTTGAGCAGCTCGGCTCCGATCAGCGAGCCGCCTTCGCCATCAAAGGTCAGGCGGTACAGATCGGTCGTCACCGTCACCTTTTCGCGCTGAGCGGCAGCAGGCGCAGCGTCGCCAGTGGCAGGCACATTGCTGCTGTCAGCAGGCGCCGCCTGAGCCACAGCGGGCACGCCGGCCTCGGTCTTGGCGGCATCCGCAGGGGCAGACGCAGCCACCTCGGGCGTCGGGAAGAAAGTGGGTTTGCGGCCATTGTGGATTTGCCACTTGTCCCACAGCAGGACGAGTGAGAAACCAAATATCACCCACAAAATGGTGCGGCGAATGTCGTTCATGAAGACTTCTCGGAGGGGGAAGAGGATGAATCAGCAGGAGTTACCAAACGGCTGAACCAACGAGGGTGCGAGGGAACCGGATCCAGGCCGCCCTGGCACCACGGATGGCAGCGCGCCAGGCGGCGCACGGTCAGATAGCTTCCCATGGCGGCGCCATGCTGCTCCAGCGCTTGCAGTGAGTAGACCGAGCATGTGGGCTCGAAGCGGCAGGCAGAACCCAGCCAGGGGCTCAGCAGCAGCCGGTAGCCACGTACCAGTCCGATCAGCAAACGTTGCATCATACGCTATTGCCCAGTAGCAGTGCCGTCGCGCTCAGGGAGCGCATCGCGTGTGTTTTTCTGTGCCCGGGCAAACAGTTGCAGCAACTCGGCACGAACCGCCTTTTTCAGGACATCCGAGCTCGGGCTGATGAATTGCTTGCGGTCAAACGTGCTGCGCAGACGCACCACATGGGCGTGGGCCGGCAGCTGCAGCGCTTGCTCGGCCGCGACGGCATAGATCTGGCGCTTGATGGTGTTGCGTGTAACGGCGCGGCGCGCCCAGCGCTTGGGCACCATGGCACCCAACCAGACGCCAGGCAACGCAAAAAGGGCCTGTGGTGCTGCCTCACTGGAAGGCAGGACACCAGGCCCTGATGGGGAGGCAGCTTCACTGCCAGAGGATGCGACGGTCAGATCCAGCCGGTGCAGCGCAAAATGCGCTGTACGTGCAATGGTTCCGCCCGCCATGGCGGCCTGAAACTGGGGTCGTGTCTTGAGGCGATGCACCGGAGCACTACCTGGCGCCCTTCGTCAGAGCGCCTAGGCCACCCAATCAGGCTTAGACGGCCAGACGCTTACGGCCCTTGGCGCGGCGTGCGTTGATCACAGCACGGCCACCCTTGGTCTTCATGCGGACGAGGAAACCGTGGGTACGGGCGCGGCGGACTTTGGAAGGTTGGTAAGTACGTTTCATGATGCAATTCCTAGAGAGGCTTGGTTCCGGTTTGATGGCAACCGAGCCGCTCACCCACATCCAAAAGGTATGGGAGGCGCTACAGTGACCAAGCTCAAGCCCTGCTCAAGCGCAACACCGGTGAAATAGTGCACGTCACCTGACAAAGATCGGCATGCTGCCGCCTCTTTTTCAAATTTCGCGCGCGTAAAAATTCGCCCTGCATGCAGGGAAACCGCAAATTATCGCAGTGTTTGTCAAGCTTGGCAATTGCTTGGGCTTTTTAGGCGGTTTTTCGGTAATATGGCTGGGTTTCCCACATGACGACCCGATTCGCCTCCTGCCTTTGCGGTCAGCGTTTTCATGGATGCATCCGTCATGTGGATAACTTTTGCACAAGCTACAATAGCCGGTCGATCAACATTCCCCCTTATCCACAATAACAAAATTGGGTGGGGAAGAATATTTCCGCGAGATACGCAATGGATGAAGCCAGCCTGGGCCAAGGTCTGTGGCGCGCAGTTGTAGAACAACTGGCCCAAGAAATGCCCGAGCAACAGTTCAACACCTGGATCAAGCCGCTGACCGCTGTCGTGTCAGACGACTTGTCCAAGGTCACGCTCTATGTCGCCAACCGGTTCAAGCTGGACTGGATTCGCGCCCAGTATGCCGGGCGCCTGGCCGCCATGCTGGAAGAAACCTATGGCCAGCCCGTCGCCATCGAGTTGGCCATTGCCCAGCGCGATGCTGCCGTGCGCACCGTGGTGCGCCCGGTACGCACCGGCGCGCCAGCGGCGGGTTACGCGAGCGGCACCTCGTCCGGCATGGGCCTGGGCCCCTCCTATGGCCCGGCCAGCCGCAGCGGTGGTGGTTACCAGCAAAATGCGCAAGATTATGGCGGTGACGGCTTTCGGGGCAATGCTGCACAACATGCGGCACAGCACGAGGTTGCCCCTGCCGCGGCGAGCGGTAACAGCTCTGAAATCGATAGCATCAACGGCAGCGGCAACTTCCGCAACCGGCTCAATCCCGCCCTCACCTTCGACACCCTGGTGGAAGGTACGGCCAACCGTATGGCGCGCTCGGCCGCCATGCATGTGGCAGCTTCACCCGGCCACCTGTACAACCCGCTGTTCATCTATGGCGGCGTGGGCTTGGGTAAAACCCACCTGGTGCACGCCGTGGGCAACAAGCTGCTGGCCGACAACCCGGACGCCAAGGTTCTCTACATCCATGCCGAACAATTCGTCTCGGATGTGGTCAAGTCCTACCAGCGCCGCACCTTCGACGAGTTCAAGGAGCGCTACCACTCGCTCGACCTGCTGCTGATCGACGACGTGCAGTTTTTTGCCAACAAGGACCGCACCCAGGAAGAGTTCTTCAACGCCTTTGAAGCGCTGCTGGCCAAGAAGAGCCACATCGTGATGACCTCCGACACCTATCCGAAGGGGCTGGCCAACATCCACGAGCGTCTGGTGTCGCGCTTTGATTCGGGCCTGACAGTGGCCATCGAGCCGCCTGAGCTGGAAATGCGCGTGGCGATTCTGATCAACAAATCACGCGCCGAAGGCACCGAAATGCCCGAGGAAGTGGCGTTTTTCGTTGCCAAAAACGTGCGCTCCAACGTCCGCGAACTTGAAGGCGCGTTGCGCAAGATCCTGGCCTACTCGCGCTTCAACCAGAAAGAGATCTCGATCCAGCTGGCGCGCGAAGCGCTGCGCGACCTGCTCTCGATCCAGAACCGCCAGATCAGCGTCGAAAACATCCAGAAAACCGTCGCCGATTACTACAAGATCAAGGTGGCCGACATGTACAGCAAGAAGCGCCCGGCCAGCATTGCCCGCCCGCGCCAGATTGCCATGTACCTGGCCAAGGAGCTGACGCAAAAGAGCCTGCCTGAGATTGGCGAGCTGTTTGGCGGCCGCGACCACACCACGGTGCTGCACGCCGTGCGCAAGATTGGTGGCGAACGCCAGCAGCTGACCGAGCTCAACCAGCAACTGCATGTGCTGGAGCAGACTCTGAAAGGTTAACCAATGGAAACTTTCGCTTTACCCGAAACAATCGTTTTCGCAAATCGTCTGCTTGGCGCAGGCACAATGGCAGATGGGACAGGGGCAGAGGGGGCTCCTTGCATGGCTGCTGTCCGTAACAACTCCGCAATTTGACAAGAGGTTGAAATGATTATCCTCAAGGCCACACAAGACAAAGTCATCGCAGTTCTGCAATCGGTCGCCGGCATTGTCGAGCGGCGCCATACCCTGCCCATCCTGGCCAACGTGCTGATCCGCAAGACCGGCAACGCGCTGCAGCTGACCACCAGCGACCTGGAAATCCAGATCCGCACCACCGCAGAGCTGGGTGGCGACATGGGCGACTTCACCACCACCGTGGGCGCGCGCAAGCTGATCGACATCTTGAAGACCATGCCTGGCGACCAGACCGTGAGCCTGGAGACGCAGCAGTCCAAGATGATTCTCAAGGGTGGCAAGAGCCGCTTCACCCTGCAGACCTTGCCCGCCGAAGACTTTCCGCTGGTGCAAGAGGCACCCTCGTTCGGCCCCGTGTTCAGCGTGCCGCAAAAGGTGCTCAAGGACCTGATGAGCCAGGTCTCCTTCGCCATGGCGGTGCAGGATATTCGTTACTACCTCAATGGCATCCTCTTCGTGGCCGAAGGCAACACCCTCAGCCTGGTGGCGACCGACGGCCACCGCCTGGCGTTCTCCAGCGCCACGCTGGATGTGGAAGTGCCCAAGCAGGAAGTGATCCTGCCGCGCAAGACCGTGCTGGAGCTGCAGCGCCTCCTGAGCGACGCGAGCGGCGACAACCAGCCCGTGATCGAGATGCAGTTTGCCAGCAACCAGGCGCGCTTTACCTTTGCAGGCATGGAATTCGTCACCAAGCTGGTCGAAGGCAAGTTCCCAGATTACAACCGCGTCATTCCGCGCAACCATCCCAACAGCGTGACCCTGGGCCGCGCTCCGCTCCTGGCCAGCATGCAGCGCACGGCCATCATGACGAGCGACAAGTTCAAGGGCGTGCGCCTGACCATCGAGCCCGGCACGCTGCGCATTGCAGCCAACAACGCCGAGCAGGAAGAGGCCATGGACGAGCTCGACATCGACTACGGCGGTCCATCGGTGGAAGTCGGCTTCAACGTCACCTATCTGATCGACGTGCTCTCCAACATGAGCCAGGACATGGTGCGCATCGACTTTGCCGACAACAACAACTCGGCCCTCATCACCAATCCGGAGAACGACAGCTTCAAGTACGTGGTGATGCCCATGCGCATGTAAGCGCATTGCTCCTGAAAAGAGAGCTTGCAGCGCTTTCTGCAACTCTCTTTGTGATAGTTAGATATTTGAATTCAAGACAAGACAGGTGCCTCTAGCTCCTGTTTTTGCAGTACCAAGGCAGCTTCATGACCGCAGAAAACCAGCCGGAACAATCTCCCAGCACGCCAAGCACCCCTGATGCAGGCGGCTACGGCGAAGGCGCCATCCAGATTCTGGAAGGCCTGGAGGCGGTGCGCAAACGCCCCGGCATGTACATCGGCGATACCTCCGACGGCACCGGCCTGCACCATCTCGTGTTCGAGGTGGTGGACAACTCCATCGACGAAGCGCTGGCCGGTTACTGCGACGACATCCTCGTTACCATCCATGCCGACGGATCGCTGTCGGTGGTAGACAACGGCCGCGGCATCCCTACCGGCGTGAAGATGGACGACAAGCACGAGCCCAAGCGCTCGGCGGCCGAAATCGCCCTGACCGAGCTGCACGCGGGCGGCAAATTCAACCAGAACAGCTACAAAGTCTCGGGCGGCCTGCACGGCGTGGGCGTGTCCTGCGTCAACGCACTGTCGGTCAAGCTCAAGCTCATCGTGCGCCGCGAAGGCCAGGTTCACCAGATCGACTTCTCGCGCGGCCATGTACAGAACCGCCTGATCGAAACCGTCGATGGCGTCGAAGTCTCGCCCATGCGCATCGTTGGCACCACCGAAAAACGCGGCACCGAAGTGCACTTTCTGCCCGACCAGGAAATCTTCAAGGAAAACTACGAGTTCCGCTACGAAATCCTGGCCAAGCGCCTGCGTGAACTCTCCTTCCTGAACAACGGCGTGCGCATCCGCCTCAAGGACGAGCGCGACGGCAAGGAAGACGACTTCTCCGGCGCTGGCGGCGTGCAAGGTTTCGTCAACTTCATCAACGCCAACAAGAAGGTGCTGCACCCTACGCCCTTCTACGCCACCGGCTCGCGCCCGGCGGAATCCTACGGCGGCATTCCCGGCACCGAAATCGGTGTGGAAGTGGCCATGCAGTGGAACGACGGCTACAACGAATCCGTTCTCTGCTTTACCAACAACATCCCGCAACGCGACGGCGGCACCCACCTCACCGGCCTGCGCGCCGCGATGACCCGTGTTATCGGCAAGTACATCGAACAGAACGAGCTAGCCAAGAAGGCCAAGGTGGAAGTGACGGGCGACGACATGCGCGAAGGCCTGTGCGCCGTGCTGTCGGTCAAGGTGCCTGAGCCCAAGTTCAGCAGCCAGACCAAGGACAAGCTCGTCTCCAGCGAAGTGCGTGCGCCGGTCGAAGACATCGTCGCAAAGACCCTGGCCGAATACCTGGAAGAAAAGCCGAACGACGCCAAAATCCTGTGCGGCAAAATCATCGACGCAGCCCGCGCCCGCGAAGCAGCCCGCAAGGCCCGCGAAATGACGCGCCGCAAAGGCGTGCTGGACGGCATGGGCCTGCCCGGCAAACTGGCCGACTGCCAGGAAAAAGACCCTGCCCTGTCTGAAATCTACATCGTCGAGGGTGACTCCGCAGGCGGCTCGGCCAAACAAGGGCGTGACCGCAAGTTCCAGGCCATCCTGCCACTGCGCGGCAAGATCCTGAACGTGGAAAAAGCCCGCTACGAAAAACTGCTGTCCAGCAACGAAATCGTCACCCTGATCACCGCACTGGGCACCGGCATCGGCAAGGCCAGCGAAGACTCGGGCAAAAGCAACAGCGACGACTACAACCTGGCCAAGCTGCGCTACCACCGCATCATCATCATGACCGATGCGGACGTGGACGGCGCCCACATCCGCACCCTGCTGCTTACCTTCTTCTATCGCCAGATGCCCGACCTCGTGGAGGCCGGTCACATCTACATCGCCCAGCCGCCGCTGTACAAGGTGAAAAACGGCAAGGAAGAGTTGTACCTGAAAGACGGCCCGGCGCTGAACCAGTTCCTGCTGCGCGTGGCGCTGCAAGGCGCCAATGTCGCCACCGGTGGCGACACTCCACGCACCATTGAAGGCGAAGAACTGGCCAAACTGGCCAACATGCACCTGGCGGCAGAAACCGTGATCGAACGCCTCTCGTCCTACCTGGACGCCGAAGCGCTGCGCGCCATTGCCGATGGCGTGCAGATCAAGCTCGACACCCTGCAGGACGCCATGGACTGCGCCCCGGTGCTGGAAGCCAAGCTGCGCGAGTTGACCACCACCGGCGTGCCCGCCGAAGTGAGCGGCGAACTCGATCCGCATACCGAAAAACCCATCCTGCGCATCAGCCGCCACCACCACGGCAACATCAAGAGCTCCATCATCACGCAGGAGTTTGTGGAAGGCCACGATTACGCAGCCCTGGCTGCCGAAGCGCAGAACTTCCACGGCCTGCTCGCAGAAGGCGCCAAAGTCACCCGTGGCGAAGGCGAAAAAGCCAAGATGGAAAAGGTAAGCGACTTCCGCCAGGCCATGCAATGGCTCATCAGCGAAGCCGAACGCACCACCGCCCGCCAGCGCTACAAAGGCTTGGGCGAAATGAACCCCGAACAGCTCTGGGAAACCACCATGGATCCCGAAGTGCGCAGCCTGCTGCAGGTGAAGGTCAACGACGTCATCGAAGCCGACCGCGTGTTCACCATGCTAATGGGCGACGAGGTGGAGCCCCGCCGCGATTTCATTGAAACCAATGCCCTGCGAGCAGGCAATATCGACGTGTGATTTTGTGTCGAGTCGTAGGGCGCCGTATTGTTTGCGACTCACGACACAATTTTGCGACTGGACGCCACAAACCAAGCGACAGACCTATCTTTAGCCGTTAAATGGTAAGTCTGTCTTGGCATAGCCAGTAAAAAAGAGCTCGGATTCCTCCGAGCTCTTTTTTTACATTCCGTTATGGCGGGATTGCAGCGATTGATGCTTACCGAGTCCGCAGCATGAATGACTACCGTTTGCCAATTAGCAGTTACCTCGAGTGCCACATGGGGAGTCCTCCAATGGCTGCTTTCATGTGAACAGCAGTCAGTGGCTTGTGAACTATCTATAAACCGTTGCCCCTGAGAGAACTTCGGTTCTCGACTTGCATAGCCGGTCGCAAGGCCCTGGCGCTGCTGATACTCAAGGTGCCAGCCCTTCAATGCATTCTTGCTGGGGTAGCCCAGCTGACGGATGATGGGTCTGACGCGCTTGCCCAGCTTGATATAGAGCTCAACGGCTCGGATTGGTGGTCCATGAGCCAATTCAGATAGAACAGCCCTTGGTTGATCACATTTTCATGCGCTGCCCGCTTGTACTCGAGGATCACAGGGCAATTGTTCTCGTCCAAGCCCAGCGTATCGATACGCCCTGCATGCAGCCGACCCGTGCGGTACTCGGAGGCGAGAAATCGGATCCCCAGCATGGTTTCGAGGTTTCCCTCAATCAGCTTTTGCAGCGGTCGCTCCAAATCGGACTGATGGCCGTGCAGCTTTGTTGCGCGACCATCGACCAGCCGAAAGAGATTGATCTCGCTCATGCAGCATCCTTCTGAGGGAAGCTTGGAAGGCTCGCAGCGACATCTCGGAAGACCGCTAGAGCTACCTCCAGGTGCTCAATGATCTCTTGCTGCAGTACATCTGGCGACGGAAGATCATCGAGGTTGTCGAGACTGTCATCCTTAAGCCAGAAAACATCCAGGCTGGCTTTGTCGCGGGCAATGAGTTCTTCGTAGCTAAAGAACTTGAAGCGGTCCGTCGCCTTGCGTACCTGGCGATCTGCCGCGTTGTAGCAGGTGACGAAATCACGCAAGTCGTCCAGCTTCAACTGGCGTGTCTTCAGTGTGAAGTGCTTGTTGGTGCGCAGGTCATAGAACCAAATGCCTTTGGTGTGCACACGGCCATCTTTCCGCGCGTTGTCAAAGAACACCACGTTCGCCTTCACACCTTGTGCATAGAAGATGCCGGTGGGCAAGCGCAAGATGGTGTGCACATCGCAGGTCTCAAGCAGCTTGCGGCGGATCTTTTCTCCGGCGCCACCCTCAAACAATACGTTGTCAGGCAACACCACAGCAGCCTTGCCATCGACCTTCAACATGCTGACGATGTGCTGCAAGAAGTTGAGCTGCTTGTTGGACGTAGTCTCCCAGAAGTCTTGACGCTCGTAAGTCAGGGAGCCTTTGTCCTCCTCGCCCGCGTCATTCGTAATCGTCATGCTGCTCTTCTTGCCGAAGGGCGGGTTGGCCAGCACGTAATCGACCTTGCGTTTTGGCTCTGAGATCAGTGCATCTGAGCGGTCAATGGCAGGCTGGCCATCCAGCTCACCGATGTTGTGCAGAAACAAGTTCATCAAGCACAAGCGCCTGGTGTTCGGAACAATCTCGTTGCCGACGAATGTCTCATCGCGCAAGAAACGTTTTTGCTTGGGGTTGAGCTTGGGCAGATCACGGCCCAGCCACACAGCATTGTCGTCCAACCATTTGCCGGTGCCCGATAGCCACTCATTGGCTACCAGAAAGAACCCACCTGTGCCGCAAGCGGGGTCGGCAATGGTCTTCAATGGTTGCGGCCGAAGGCAGGCCACCATGGCCTGAATGATGGCGCGAGGCGTGAAGTACTGTCCGGCACCGCTCTTGGTGTCTTCGGCGTTCTTCTGTAACAAGCCCTCGTACAGGTCACCTTTGGCGTCGGCTTCGAGGCTGATCCAGTTTTCGGCGTCGATCATCTGGACTAGACGGCTGAGCTTTGCCGGATCCTGGATCTTGTTTTGCGCGTTGAAGAAGATGGCACCCAGCATGCCTGACTGCTCGCCCAGCTTGTGCAAGGTGGACAGGTAATGCGCTTCCAGCGGCTCGCCCACCCTCGAAGTGAGGCTTGCCCAGTCATAACCTTTCGGGATGTGCGTATCGCGGTTGTAGGGATCTTGAGCGTACTCGTGCGCCAACTTCAGAAATAGCAGGTAGGTAAGTTGCTCCAAGTAGTCGCCATACCCAACTCCATCATCTCGGAGGGTGTTGCAGAAATTCCAGACTTTCTGGACCAGGGTGGAACTGTTCATCTCAAACTTCGATTAACTTTTGAATCCAAGGGTGGTCATCTGTGCGCTGCCCCCTAAGTAGAAAAATCATGTCGCCACTGAAGGGCGCCTTGCGGTCAATTGCGCGGCGGATTTTCTTCGCTACCGCGTTGAACTCTGCATTCATTCCAGGTTTGGCAAAGAAAAGCTTGGCCAGTTCTACATCTGCCTTCAACTGCACAGCCGCTGCATGTCGCTGCTTGCAGGTGGGCTCGTAGTCAAGGTGATAAATCTCAATCGAATCTATTGCTCTATCTTTGGCGATCGGATCGTCTGTCGCCGGGCAAGGCTTACCATTCTCCTGCTTACAGCCGATCAACTCCCAGTCATTTAGCTCACATGGGTCAAGAAGCCTGGGAGACTCCTGATCCAAAGGCCCTGGTCCGTAGAGCCGTGTCGTCTCATCCAGCAGTGGGAATCGATCCCCTTTACCGCCGGCAGTACCATGCAATACATCCTTGCGGCGGCTGTTGCAAAACGTACAGGCATAGCGATAGTTGCGCCAATCAAATGCCAGCCATCGATATCCGGCGTGCGGCTGTGATGCATCACTAACTCTGCCCTTTGGCCTGAAGTGATCCACTGCGTTATCCGACCGATCCACTAGAGATTCACAGTACCAGCACTTTTTCTCAGGGAATAGCGTTGCTAACGCATCCTTGAGGTCTCGCCATATCTGGCTGAAATCCTCAAGATCTGCACCGGCTTGAACTGCTTTAGCCGCGGCCGTGGCCTTCTCTGGCCACCCGTCCGGCAAGGAGAGTGAGTCTATGTCTATGTATCTCATTGCGCTTGCCGGCCCCGCTCAGCCTTCTCTTCAGCAACCAATTGCTCAATCAGCTGCGTCGCCAAGTCTTCCCGTTCTTGCCGACTCAGCGCCACGGCTTTCGAAGCAATCTCCATGGGTTGGACGTCGCCGAACATAGCCTGTAGCGCTTCGTTGCGAAGCCTGAGATAGCGAGAAAACTCATCATCAGGATGGAAGAATCTGAAGCCCAAGCGATTCAGCTCTGAATTGACTTTGTCAAGGGCTTTTTGCTCCTCTGCAGTCAAGGATTCGACCACTGAAAGCGCTCTTTGTTGCTCTAGCAAAAGCTGCGTTGAGCCATCGAGCGACGAGGCGATGCCAAACATGTCGCTGGTCACAATGGCTGCATAGCCCATGCCCCTGGGCGCCATCTCCGGGAAGCATGAAACAATTTGCCGCTGCTCCCCCGTTTTGTGCATCTGCAGAATTTGCACCTGCTCACGATCCAGCTCGGCAATTGCGAGAGGATTGTGCGTGGTCAGCAGTATGTGACTAGTCTCCTCCCGCTTGGTCCCGCCCGTGATGAACTGTTTCAGGTAGTGGATGTAATCGACGCTCCAACGGGGATTCAAGTGGGTGTCAGGCTCGTCCAACAAGAAGAGACTCTCCTCTTCGGCAGTGAAGCGTAGCAAACCCAAGACAGTTAGCAACTGTTGTTCGCCCTCGCTCAGTTCACGAAACGTCACGCTGCCATCATTCTTTTTCAGGCGCACCCGGATTCGGACTTCGTCGATCAGCTGAGACACATACGTGCTCTCCAGATCACGAAAGAACATCGCAGGCTCTTGCTTACCAACCAATTGGCGGAGTGCCTCAACGTTCTTGACGTAGAGGTACTTGAACTGCAAGGTCTTCTCGTTCCAGATAGACGTGGAAACCCGGCGACTGAGCTCGATGGGCGCCAGCGCCACCTCTTGCAATCGAGCGAGAAAGCTGCTGACCACCCCTCGCGCATTCCAGAATCGGGGATCACCATCCGGTGCTTTAGATTTCCACGGCGGTTGCCTCAGCACGAAGAGCACTGATTCCAGCCCCTCCTCGGGATCGATACCGAGATGTTCATCAAGAAACTTCCGAACAAACTCCGGCTGATGAATCAGAAACGCCAGCAACACAAACTGGCTATGGACCGGCATGGCGTAAAAGAGTCGCTTCAGACCGGGGTCTTCTCCATTACGGAGCTTGCCGTCGAACTTTTCCAAGTAAGGCTTGAAGATTTCGTGCATACGCGGGCTTTCACCCGAGTAGTAACTGAACACGTAGCGCGGCAGATACGGCGAGCCATCAGCAGCCAGATCGCTGAACCTGATCTCGCTTCCACGGAGCGCCGAAACCGTCGGCCCGCCCTCCGGAATCGGCAGTAATGAGTTCTTACCGCGCGCCTCGTCATCGGTCGCCACATGAACCTTGTAGGGTTCGTTGACTCTGTCAGGATCCGCGTCGATATGGATATGGCGCAGCGACGCACCTGCGCCCATGCGATAAGCAAGCTGGAATGCAAAAACTGGCCTTCTCTCTTTGGCTATCAGGTCACGAAAAAGGATGGCCAGTGCTTCGAGCGCATTTGACTTGCCCGTGCCGTTCCAACCGATAACTACCGTGACCCAATGATCTTGGTCGAAGTCAATCGTGACGTCTTTGAGGTTCTTGAACCGATGAGTCGGGCTGTCCTTGGCGCTGCCGATGGTGAGCTTGTCCAGACGCATGCTCAGCCCACCAACAATTTCAGCTTGTCGTACAGCTTGCGGCCGTCCTCATCGTTGACTGCCTCAACCGCCAGCTTGCCGTCATGGTCCAGCTTACGCAGTTCAGCGTACAGCTCTTCAACGCGCTCGGTCTGCGCTCCATCGCCCACACCACAGCGGCGGAACGCCTCTTGCGCCGACACCCAGTCGCCCGCCTCGGCGAGCACGTCGATCAATTTGCTCACCACGGTGGCAATCTCCTTCTGTTGTTTGGTTTTGCGAGCCTTAGGCTGCTTGCCGCGTTCCGACCGCTCAGCACGAATACGTCCCAGCAGTACGCCTGCGGATTCGTCGTTTGGGTCTTGCGGCACCAGTTGGCCAGCAAAGGCGGCTCGCAGGATGTTTTGGCGTTGCGCGGTAGCCTGTTTGAGAGCTAGTTCTAGGGATTGCTCTTGAGAATCCAGCGTTGAAAGGCTCTCAATAAGCACCCGCATTGCCTCCTCTTGCTCTGAGCGGGGCGCGATTGGGACTGGAATTTTTGAAATCTTCCCAACGCTAAGTGTGTACAACCCGCTTGTGGTCGCAGCCAGCTTTGTCAGCTTTTCAATACCACCCAATGAGTTAAGCCATGTTTCAACAAATCGACTGACAACACCAATAGGCCTCACGCGAATCAAATGATTCTGATGAACCGCATTCGGAATTGATCCATCCCAGACGGCGCAGCGACCTATCTCGGTAAGACTGCCATTTCCTTCAACAATCAGCACATCGCCCGCAACCAACGCCAAACGTTCAAGCTCGCCAGAAAAGAGCTCAATTTCATGCACATCATCAAGCTTGAGCTTTCCCCGAGCGACATTGGCCACCCTGAGAAACGGATACTTATTTTCGAGTGGTGCACGAGACGGTTGCTTCTGGATTCCCCCCTGAATCTCAGAAACCTGGTCCAAGCTCGCCCACACCCAGCCTACCGGCAAATCCGGCAAATTGGTGGCGTCTGGCTGTGTCGGCACCGGGTATTTATTTTGCCAATCCTTTAGCGGCATCTTGCCTTGTTCGTCGAACTTGGCAAGTTGCTTGGCTTCCCAGCGGGCGCGGCGTTCTTGCAGGATGCGTTCGAGTAGTTGCGCGCCAGATTCATCCGGTGAATGTTCCGCTCGCCACTCTGCGGTGAGCGCGCCATCCACCGCGGATTTCAAGAGCGATTGACGGTACTGCGCCAGCTTTTTCTGAGCGGCCTTGAGTTCGGCAAATCCTGCATCAACCTCGGGTAGCACTTCTCCCAGTTTGGAAATAATACGAACTTGTTCTGCCACAGGCGGCAGCGGCACCTTGTGCGCCATGAATGGCCCACGGTTTATATGCATCATTGTGCTGCCATGCAGGTGCTCTGTTTTTTGTAACTGTTGAATTGCCTGCTTCAGCCAATAGAAAAGCAGTTCCTTGCGGATGACTCGCTCATCCGGAACAACTTTAAAAATGTGTTGATTAACCAAAGCAGGTCCGCGCCGCCACACAAACACATCAAGAGTTGCAGACCAACTCATGAGCATGTCACCTGTGTCGATCTTGTAATTGGCTGGCACTTCGATGTTTGTGGTGTTAAGCGCCTTTGACTCGTCTGTTAGATTTTGGATGCGCACAATCGGCAAGCCACTGGAATCACGGTGGCTGGGCTTGAAAGCAAATCCGTTGATGTATTCACCTGTTTCACCAATAGGCACCCATTCCCAGCCGTTTGGCAAGGCAGGAATCTGCTCGTTTGCAACGCTCACGCAACCAACTCCTCATTCATTTCTCGCATCACGGTATCCAGCTCCTTGCCAAATAAGCCCCACGCCTTCTCAAGCACACCCTTGTCAGCCAGCACCGCATAATCAAAGTCGTCGCGGCTGATGCTGCAACTGCTGGCAGCGTGATCCTTCATCAAGCGCAGCCATTCGATCTCTTGCGGCAGCAGGGCGTCTTCCGTGCGGGTGATGCCTTTCGCTTTGGCTGTGGCCAAGGCTGCCTGGACGATGGCATCAGGATCCAAGGCCGTGATCAAGGCCTTGCCCAGCTCCCCCACGGGAATGCCGCCACTGGCCTTCTCAATCCGCGCCTTTGCCTTGTCGTCCAATTGCTTGGCCAAGCGCACTAGGCGGTTGGCAAGGCTGAGCACGGTGTCGTTGTCTCGGCTGCCCATGGCCACACCCTGCGGCAAGTCCTTCAAGGGCATGCCGGGCTTCTTCTCCAGCGGGCGACTTTCGGTCTCGAGGCTTTTTTCAACCCCCACGGCGTCGATCAGCACAAAGCGGGTCTTGGCCCCATCCCGGTCAACGAACAGCACATAGTCGGCGGGCCCAGTGTCCGTGGGGTATTCGCGCACGGCTACACCTCGTGCCGCGCCCAGGTTGAGTTGCTTCATGTCTTGCACAACCCAACCTACCGAGATCAGCCTCGCATCAATGGTCTGCCTTGCTTTTGCTTCTGGTGTCATCCCTGAACACTCCCGTTTTCTCTATTTATGTCGGCCACAGCCCGGAAAAATCGAATGACAGTTGCCGGTGATGCCGGATGGACAGCAGGTACACCACCTGATGCATCACCGCATAAAGCATCAGGTATTCGCCATGCAGATACACGCGCAGGCTGTCTGCCGTGCTAGCAGGCAACTTACTCAACTGTTCCAGCGCTTCGATCGACTGCGGCGGCTGGTCGAGGTAGCGGCGCCCCATCCGCGGAAAGCGTGCAAGGTTCGGAGCCACGGTCGCGCGCAGGCCTGCCAGCAGGTCGTCATAGGTAATCGCAGCATCGGCCTCCGTCAGGAAGGCCTCGATGGAATCGAGTCTCGCAAGGAAGCATCGGTCAGCTCGACGCGATACACAGCCTCAGCCACGGCTCTTCACAGGCTTGGTTGCGGACTGCGCGGGGGAACGACGCTTTTGAATGGTCGCCAAGGCTTGATCAGCATCTTGGGTGTGCCCTGCAACGATGTCTTCCAAGCCTCTGCGGGCGTCATCAATCAGCAGCAGGTGGATGCGCTCGCGCTCCAGTCGGTGATAGTCGTCAAGCCTGTCTGCATCGATCAGTGCTTCATAGCTCTCACCGTTCTTGGTGATGATCTTTTCGGCACCCGCTTTCACTTGGTCGGCCAGCTCTGAAAGGTTAGAGCGCGCCTGGGTAAACGGCACCACATCACGGGCAGAGATAGACATGGCTGGATCCTTCGAAGGTGACACAATTCTGTGCAGTTTACCGGAAGGCCGCTATTGGTCCGAGAGCGGGCCAAGATTCCTGCTGCGCTCTAAGTCCGTAACCAGCCTATAGCTGCTGTAGACATCGATTATGTAGTCCGGTCGAGCGGCTGATGGCCTCATAGGGCTATGCGGCGTGATGCATGGCAAGGTCGCCATCAGCGATGCCAGGACCTTATGCCCGCTGGACCGGAGTTCCGTGCCGAGCGGCCCAACCGCTGGTCGGCGACTTCACCTACGTCCCCAAATTGCGAGGCTGGCTGTACATGCCATTCTCGTCCTAAAGCACCTTTCGTAATTTGAGCTCAGAACGCCCAAGTCACCGAATTTCTTTTTCAGGTGCAATACGTTGCCTCCGTCACACCGATCCGGCGACAGACATCGGCGACGGACGTGCCCGCCTCAGCAAAGCTCGGCGCATAGGCAATTTGCTGTTCAGAAAATTTCGGCCTCTTCATTGCTTATCCTTCGCGCCGATTGCCGATGTACGAAGGCAACTCTACCCCTAGTTCTAAAACCTCCGTAATTCGGAGGAGACGTCATCCATCGGCTACATCGAACCTGTAGAGGTGTAGGAAAACTTCTACCTGTAACTCGCCATCCCGCCACGACGATGGCGGGCTAACTTAAACCAAACAGTCTCCGCACCCGAGGCGATTTAACCCCACGCAAGACGTAGACCTCATTAAGACCATATCGAATGACGCTCATTAACAACAAATAATTGAAACAAAATCCAACCATATAATGAAAATATCTTGTTGCGTCGGTTTATAGTCGCAATAGAATTCAAACACTTACCAAATACCAGCCAACCAGATTTTCTGGCAGAAAATTAAAATCGCTAAATCTCATGCAACATACGCATTATTTTGATTTATTTTGATCATCAGTTGGTCTATCCTTGGATGACACATGTACAAGAATCTGTTGCTCATCCCCGACAAAATTCGTCAGCTTCGCCTCCGCAAAGGCCGAAGTCAGCGAACTGTTGCCGAACGGGCTGATGTATCCCAATCAGTGTTGTGTGCAATTGAGAACGGGAGACGAGTGGCAGGTCTCGGACAGGTAGAGCGTCTTGGCCAGGTGCTTGCAAATGGACCTGAAGAGATCGAACAACTCAAGGGACTTGCGGCCCATGACCAAATTGTAGATTTGGTTGCCCAGCGTTACGGTGAGCAAAGCGCCGAGATAGTATCGCTTGTGCTTCAAGCGAAGGCAGCACTCTCAGAGAGGGAGATGATGAAAATTACATCATTGATCCAGGAGTGCATCACAGCCAAGAGCCTTCTCGAAAACCCCCGATCGGAGCTAAAGATGAGCCCATAAATGACAAACGGCGAGAACCCTCGCGAGTGCCCGCCGCCGTCACGGTTTGCTGGAAGCTTCACCGGGTAGCACCTGAAGTCTCCCTCATTCCGCCGCCAGCGTCAACTTCCCCCGTTCGCCAGGGGAGGCATGTACTCGTCCTTTAGTAAACATTCGTGCTCAGAAATGAGTGCGCAGGATATCTACATGCCTACTATTTTCATTAACTGGCCTATTACCGCAGCTCAAATATCGGAACGCATTGAAGCAATCATTTCCTCTCGTTCACCAAGAAAGGTCATAACCCGTTCCGGGCGAAATGTTCGAGGATATTTTCCCAGCCTCAAATCGCATTCTCGCAAGGAGAAATTCGAGTCGAATTTGGAGGCCTCCGTCTTAGGAATTCTTGAAATCTCTTCAGCAGTCAAACAACTGAGGACTCATCCTTATGTGTTGCTGCTATCCGGCGGCGCAGATACCAAAGACCTGTTCTACACACCAGACGTAGAAATCGAAACTGCAAATGGCAAAGTAATCATTGAAATCAAAGGCCTTCCCTATCTCAAAAGCCAGAAATCCAAGACACGTTACCGGTCTATATGCCAAGCACTCCGACGGCAGCGTATCCCCTTCATAACGATTCTCTCTTCAGACATTGAACAGTGGTCGACACAAGACGAGGTCCAGCAGCTTTTAAAAGCTCGACCATGGCCGCGTTATGGCACACGCAAGCAGCTTCCATCCGACGTACCAGGCTTAGATGCGGACGAGTGCTCAGAAGAATTTTTAGAGCGTTGGCGTAAGGCAAGCGAGGAGTGCGATGCCTTGCTATCGCGCTTGATGCGCCGTGGTCCTGACGAAACACTCGCCCAAGTTGCCTAAGGAGAAGTCATGCAATACGAACTTCCCTTCGACAACAAGAAGACGGTCTACCTCGACGACATAGCGTGTAAGTTCCTGGGTGTGACCAATGATGACCAAGTGCTGCTTCAAAACCAGGAATCGGGTGCCACTGTCATTATCGGCTCGCAAGAGTTGGTTCAGAAGTACCTTACGGGAGATCTGAAGCTCGCCGTTACTGTCAGGCAGATGTGTATACATGGCGAAGAGCATGGCGCAGCTGTGCGTGCTGACAAGATGTCTCCGTTTGGGCGGTTCAATTCTGACCGGCACATCGCGTACGTGACCCAGCTCAATGAGCGCTTTGCCACTTGCGGCAGCCGAGCAATGCTGCAAAAAGCCATTGATCAAATCGCTCATGAGCGTGGCGAGCAAACCCCGCCGCACGCGTCCACTGTCTACCGCTGGTTAGGGGAATATCGAGCCGATGGCATCTCTGGGTTGCTGAGTCGGATAGGAAACTGTGGAGGTGCCAACAAAAGCAGACTACCGGCTCAGGTCGATGCGATCGTTCATCAAAAGATCGAGGAGACCCTCGATCGCAGTCACGTCTGGACCGCTGAGGCCATCTTGGACAGCATCCGGGCAGAAATCAACATCAGGAATAAATTCCTGACTCAGCACGATCGGCTGACTGCTCCATCTATACGCACATTGCAGCGCAGGCTTGCATCGCTTCCGCAGTTCGATGTAGCCGTAGCCAAGTATGGAATTAAAGAAGCCGAGCGCAGGTTTGCCAATCATGGTGTCGCACGGCGCACCAAGCGAATACTGGAGCTCGTTGAGATTGACCACACGCTACTGGACATCCTAATCGTCGATGAAAACGGCAACGTCATTGGCCGGCCCGTTCTTACCCTGGTTATTGACCGGTACTCAAGGGTTGTATTGGGCTTTCATCTGTCTCTTGATGGTTACGGCGCGCACTCAGTTTTCGCCGCATTGCGCCACGCGCTGTTGCCCAAGACCTATCTTCGAGAAGGCAGGTTTGCAGAGCTCATGCTGACCTGGCCATGCTTTGGCTGGTTTGAGCGCTTGCTGATGGACAACGGCAGAGAGTTCCACTCCCGTGCGGTAACCGATGCCTTGCTCAATCTCGGTATCGTCGGCGAGTTCGCCAAGTCCCGGCAACCTAACGACAAGCCTTTCGTCGAGCGCTTGCTAAAAACCATCAACTATTCATTTGTGCATCAACTGCCGGGAACCACGTTTGCGAAATATGAACAGCGACAGGGCGTGAACTCTGAAAAAGAAGCTGCCTTCACCCTTGAAGAGCTCGACATGGCTCTTCATGTCTGGCTGCTGCAGAAATACCATACGCGCCCTCACCGGGGCCTTAGAAACAAGACTCCGCTGCAACTGTGGAACGAGTCTGCAAAGGCTTTTCCCCCAAAGCTGAAGTGCGACGTTGATCATGTGGATTTCGAGTTCGCGGAACGGAAGGAATCGGCACTGCAGCACTATGGGATTGATCTCAACACTTTCAGATATACCTCCACAGAGCTTATGCAATTGCGCCGAATGCTGCCCGCGAACCAGAAGGCGGAAGTTAAGTGGCCACGCAGGGATGTCGGCTACATCTATGTTTGGGATCCGCTCGATGAGCGCCCCATCAAGGCGTTCAACACGGAGTCTGAGTTCAGCGGCCTCAGCCTTGAGCAAGCAAAGGCCGTACGCAAACACCACGCCCAGGATCTCCCAGAAAACCGGGCAATACGAGCTACCGCAAGCGCGACTATCAATCAAATGCAGGATGACGCACGGAAGTCAAAAAGACTAAAGGAGCGCAAAGCAGGCTCCCGTCTGGCTGGAATGAATAGCAGTACCTTCCGCGCTCCGAAGCGCTCGCCATCGCGGCAAGGCCCCGTACCTCCACTTCAATTTCAAGTTGATGTCGATATAGGGCACGGCAATGACCTCGATGTTTTCGAAATGCTTGAGCTGGAGGCTGAACTGTGAACACCCTGCACACCAGCCAAATTAACTTCAGCCAAATTTCGCAAAAAGTATCCAGCGCGTTTGGCAAGTTTCCCCAAGTCACAAGCCTGTTGAACACGCTAGACGAAAGGCTGCGATCAGCGTTGTCCCCAGGTGAGCCGGAGCACTTGCTGATTACGGGGCTGCCGGGTACCGGCAAAAGCACCCTACTGAACCACTTCACCAAGCTTCACCCAAGCGTAGTTCATGAGGAATGGACGGAAGTACCCGTGGTCTATGTTGAGATTCCACCCAGGACAACGATCAAAGCCTTGGCTGGCATTGTTCTGCGCGAAATGGGCTCGCCATATTGGGACAAAGGCGACGAAGCTCAGCGGACTATCCAGCTGCGAACATTGATCATTGCTTGTAAGACCCGCATGATCATCTTCGACGAGGTCAATCACCTGGTGGATCGCGGAGGCGTCAGAACGCACTATCACGTAGGAGATTGGATCAAGCAGCTGTGCCGTCCAGGTGGACCAGTCCTTGTGCTTGCGGGCATACCGCGCGCAGAGCTACTGCTCGCAACAAACGCTCAGCTGCGCAGTAGATTCGGAGAGCAGATGTTCGTTCATGCTCTGTCTGCGAACGGCGAGGACATCAAGCTATTTTCAAAGGTTCTCAAGAGCTTTGAGAGGATGCTGTTGCCGCTCCCATGCATCGACCTGGGCGATGCCGCTGTGACACGTCAAGTCGCATTTGCTACAGATGGCCGCCTGAGGTCAATTTGCCACCTGCTACGACGTGCCGTCGCCATTGCCTCCCAGCATTCAAGTCCAAAGATCGATGGTGAGACTCTGGCGCAAGCTTTTGTGGAAGTGATTTACCGCGAAGCAACCCCTGAGCGCAATCCTTTCCATCCCAAATTCAATGGGATCGCACTTACTCGCGCGAAGGAGCCCTTTGCCCAGGAGGCACAACGTGGATGATTTGCAGAAAATGCACCCTGAATCCGGGACAGCGCTGCTGGTGCGACCAGCACGGAAATGGGATGAGTGCGTCATTGGATTTCATGGACGAGTAGCAGCGCAAAATGGCATCAGACGCCGAGAGTTGGAACCACTCTTGCCACGCCAAAAAGTTTGCACCCATGCGTTCGGTCATCCGCTACCAGCTTGGGCTTGGAAGTACCGAGGAAAGGAGTATTTCACCTCCGCGTGCATCCATTGCATATGGGAGAACCGCTACATCAAGCAGGCATGGAGGATCAAGCTCGTGGAAGTGTGCCACGTGCATCACACGTTGCTCAGACCTGCGCACGACCTGGATAACAAACGCTGTAACTTTGATGCCATCTATTCACGCCTTGATGATCCGACATTTCGCTCGGACAATACCTGTCACGCCAACTACCGAGAGGAAGAATGGAGTGTCTTTCAAGCCATTTGGCCGTGGATCAATGCCCCACAGAAAGTGGGATCGCAGGCTCTCGCTGCAAGCACGCTCATCGCCACATTGCTACAGCGCTTGGCATATGTCAGAGCGGAAAATGGAGACACTGCTCAGCGGCAACCATTCCTTGTGCAGGTGGCCCGTTGGGCTAAGTCAATTGATCTGGACATCTGCGCATCCAGATACGGTATCGATGCGTTGCTGGTGAGATTGCCAAGCTCGCTCCACCGCGCTGCGGCCTATCGATTTCTCAATGAGGTAGTGGATGCCGAAAGGATCCAACGGTCGGTCATGCGCGAGCTGCCTCTACAGCGATGGCTTTCTCTGCTGCAATCGCTCCTGGCGACAGGCTCCGATGCTCTAGCACCATACAGACAGAGTGCTTATGAGCGCGCGTCGTTGCGACAGAGGACAGATGAGTTGGACGTTCCGTCAGAAAAAAGGCAGTTCCTATTGGACATTTTTGAGGGCGCCGTTGCTCAAGCAATACGAGAGCGACCAAAACATGGTCGCATATTCAAGCTTCATAGAGCTATTTCACTTGAGATGGTGGCAGCAGACATCTGCATACCAAAGGAAGCGCTTCATTACCTTCAACTCAGCGTCTATCCACCTATGCTACAAGTTCTGCGTAGAAGTGGTTTGTTGCGAAACTGGCAAATCGGACGGCACCAATTTTATCTACGTAGCCAGATGGAAGGCATGCTGGAAAAGCTCACGCGGCACGCATGTCCATTTGAAGGGCAAAGCGCACTTTCGCTAAACGACCCGACTCTCTATCAAGGAATCGCTGACAACGCAGTTGCACAGCTGCTCTCAGACATCTGCACGGGGCAGGTACTGGTCTGGCATGACCTCAAGTGCCCGGGGTTGTGGGGTATCAAGGTACCTCATTCAATCAAAACCCATCTAGAAGCTCACACTCGCCAAATTAGCTCAGAGCCATCCGCCTAGCATGCTGATCCGCCCAATCAAGTACCCAGAGGAATCAGACCTGGGCTTCCTTCTGCGCACGGCCCAGGCCAACGGCCTGGCCAATCCCAAATGGCTCGGTGCAGCAATTGTCGGGCAACATCAGCGCCTGCGCGTTTGTCCAATGTGTCTCGATGAGCCATACCCGTATTGGCATGATTCCTGGCATTCCGATCCACCAATTTGCCGCAAGCATCGGCGTTGGCTCAGCGACACCTGCAATACATGCCTCAAACCGTTCAGTTTTGTGACCTGCCGGTTTCTGGCATGCAAATGCGGCAATGCATATCAAAGACACTCGAATGGACCTGTGAGCTGCTTGGTATGGAACACCCTGTACTCGGAAAAGGTCAATTCCGACATTTTGATCTGGCTGGGGTCATTGGCAAGTATGGCTTACAAGGCAAGCCAGGCAAACGCGCAAGCTCTAGACGTATCCAAGAAATTGCAGAGTTCATGGAGTTGGGCTCACATGCCGTTGCACACTGGCCACTAGGATTTCACACTCTTCTTGCGCACATCCGCGTTGTCAAGGGTGGAACGTCTGTTGCACTGGCAAGCGGTGCGTTTCCGGCATTCGCCAAAAGAATCCGAGCCATACGGGACACTGGCTGGCGATCGAAGATTGAGGGCGAGTTCCTCGCCTACATCACCAGTACCCAAGTACAGGACAACGCTCTCCTTTCCAGGAAGGTCAGATGCACAACCAACGCAAAATCGATCGCCAGTAAGCACCAAATATCCGTTGACCGTCTTAAACGCCTGGCGGCGCAGGGCGTAGTGCGAGTGACACCAGACGGGCGGCAAAGACACGTGATAGCTCCTGTTATTGAGGAACGGATTGCAGCGCAGCTAGCGGATGCGGTGTCGATCAAACATGCCACACGAATGCTAGGGCTGCACCCTGCGCGCGTTCGTGCATTACTTGCCATGAAGGAGGTAGCCCCACTCGATCGTGGTGTCAGCCTAAAATCGATTCAGGCATTTGAGGAGCGCATGCTCGCCCTGGGCACAGCAGATAACATGCAGCCGGAACAACCAACATCGCTGAACTCCGCCTTCAAATACCTTGTATCGCGTTCATTGACTGCTGATTTTGTACGGGCGATCAAGAACCGGGAAATTAGTCTTTCATGTAGTTCGGAGCGGGACTCGCAGGCATTGGGAGATCAATTGCAGGTCTGCACAACCCAG
The DNA here is from genome assembly GCF_014207855.1 of Comamonas odontotermitis. Taxonomy (GTDB): domain Bacteria; phylum Pseudomonadota; class Gammaproteobacteria; order Burkholderiales; family Burkholderiaceae_C; genus Comamonas; species Comamonas odontotermitis_A. Next base: position 437,663 of record NZ_JACHKZ010000001.1, read on the forward strand.
GTGCTCGAATGGCTCACCTCCCTCCGGAAGACAAACTTTGCAGCCGCTCTAAAGCTCGACATCTCAAGTGCAGCAAAGCTTCTTCATGTCAAACCCGAAGTGATCAAATCTCTGGTCTTCAATGGATTTCTCACTCCTGTGGAAAAGCAACGTAAATCACGGGCACCGCAATATTTCCTTCGCAACGAGATTGAGCGTTTTCAAGAGAGCTTCATCAGCTTGAGGTCACTGGCAGCAGCTGCCAATATTCCTGCAAAGCAAGCTCCTGTCTGGGCCCGCAAGAATGGTTACGAGATTGTGACTGGGCCCACCGTAGACGGTTGCCGCCAGTATTTCGTCCGGCGCTTTCGGCGCCAAAGCGCATAAGACAGGCCATAAAAATCACCCCTACAGTGCTCTTCATGCCTTGCAAGCTTTATGTCCATGGACATTTCGGTTACCATTCGCCTTGAGCGTGCTTGAACCTCCCCGCTCTCTAAACATATGAAGAGGTCCGCGTAGCACTCCCCATGGTCAGCTTGTAAAGAGCAAATAGTGGGACGGTTAGGCAGCGGCTAACCCTTTGGGCAACGGAGATGCCCATCGATCCAATGGATCACGGACTATCAGTCTTGCGATCTGCCTCCGATTTGTAAGCACCGGGCGAATACGTTTTCCCGAATGCGAATTGAAAGCCAGATCCGTTGATCTGGCTTTCGCCTTTTTGGGCCCAAGCCTTCCTGTGGCAGCACTTAGGCTTGCATCGGTGCGCTCTAACTCATGCGTGCATCCTGATCAGGGTTGATACAGTCTGGCCTAGGCCAGTTTCCTTCCTGAATCCTGTCGGCGGCAACACTCAAAACACCTATAAGAGGCGTCAGGCCAAGTGCAGGCCTGGTCTTTCGAGCAACTATCAATGCCGCCTGTACGCATCCCCGGGTGACGAATCCTTGCGCTCATCTGCCAGTTCAAAAAGGCAATGCATATAGGGCTCGACCTCGCTCCAACGGGCACCCTCATCGTGATACTGGAACAGGTTGCGACTTGCCTCCACAGCATCGGGCCAGCGATCAGCGGCACTCACCCGGGTCATCGCATCCCGGCTATCCTGAGAATCATGCAGTCCCCCATCCTGAGCGCCATAGGTATGGAACTCCTGCACACGGCGAGGACGATCGTAGGGTGCACCGTCGCATGTGCCTCCGGGCGCGACTGGATCCCGCGTGGCGTGCGCACCCGCAAAAGAGTCCTGTACGGTGTGCAACACCGACCCAAAGGCAATCTCACGCAGATACCTCCTGAGCGTATCCTGATAGCCTAGGATGTACAGGTCAACCACCCGCCACCCCGAACACCCAAAGTGCTCTTGGATGGTGGCAATGGGGATGTCGCGCAGGAAAGTGTCCGCTTTGATCTCCCCTGAAGATACTTTCCAGGCAAATTCCAGCCAGTCCAGCACCTGCGCGCGCGTTGCACCTGGATGCACCCCTTCTGTGCCGGACATCGCATGCAGGAACTGTAGATCTCCAAAATGGGAACGGGTCATCAGGTTTCCATGGATCGAGTCCTTGTCCTTGCCACACCCAACAATCTTCTTGGTCTGTGCTTTCTTCTCAGCGTCCTTGAACAGGCAGTACCAGCACAGCGGCTGGGTAGAGAACCGGATGGTCTGACCCACGACACATGATTTGTTCAAGTATGTGCAATTGCCTTCGCCTTCAGATAGCTTGAACGGAGGCAGGTCGTTCCAGCGCACGCCATAGATGACATAGACAGATGCGAACGGCGGGTCTCTTTCAGCGCAACGACGGTTAGAAAGCAAATCTGCAGCCTTCGTCGTGCATCCCTTGCCCAGTTGCGTGATCTCCTCGTGCACTCTGCCCTTGATCAGCACTCCGAGTAGCTCGGCAGTCTTCGCAAGCGTCGCGTCACTCTCATTGGTCAAATCGGATTCAAAGGCCGAGCCTAAAGGAGCAATCTGATATGCAAAAGCACCACCGCAGACAAGCAGCATGCCAACGGCTGTCATCCAGCGTAGAGGCTGAAGCCACTTCTTTGGTGACAACCAGCCTGCCCGAATCTGCCCCACTACACCCTCTACAGCGAACAGACGCATGCCTTGATCCTTATCCTGCCCGCTAGGGGCCAGAAGACTCTTCTAATCGCTCCTCCAACAGGGCCACCAGAACAGATGGACGCACTTGCAGTGCCTTGGCCAGACTAAAGAGCGTTCCTACTGTCGGTTGCCGCTGCCCCAGCTCCAGCATGGATACATAGTTGCGTTCCACCCCAGCCTCAAATCCCAGCTGTTCTTGTGTCATGCCCGCCTGTTTGCGGTACATGCGCAACACATCTCCAAATGCCCGAGGCAGATCCAATCAAAACTCCAACAATAGTTGGAGAAATTGAATCAAGCCGCTACCATTCAGTCTTCCAACTATAGTTGGAATAGCTGATCATCCGTCATCTTTCATTCACCGGCAATCGAGATATGCGCACTTTCTCATCCCCGTTTCAAAAGTGGCTGTCGCTGCTTTCCTTCTTCATTGCATTCGTTTTGAGCAGCCTGGCACTCCCTGCACACGCAGGCCTCAAAGTGCTGGGTGTAGAAATTGGTGTCTCGACGCTAGAGCAGGTTCGCAAGCAGGCGGCTGCTTCCGGTGCTGTAAAAAACGGCGGCACCAACACCTGGAGTGAAGGCCCAACGCTGGAGGTACCAGGCAGCAGCTATGAAATCCAAGGGCTGAATTCAGTGCTCTATATCTTCACGCCTGATGAGAAATTGACGGCTGTGGTGATGACCATGCAGAACCATCGATTCGATGAGATATTCGATGTCTTGGCTGGCAAATACAAGATGGTCAAGAAGGAGCGTCCCTTTGTTGGCAACAACTTTGCGAAGTTCTCTGCGCCTGATTCCATCATTGAACTCGACGCTCCCCACCTGAGCTTCGAGATGCAAGTGAGGTACATGAGCAGTGGCTTCTCCAAGGCTTGGCGGGATGGCTTGCAGTCCCAGCGTCAGCAAAAGCGCAACAATGACAAGAGCAGCTTCTGATCACTTCGAATCAGAGGACTAACCGCTCCCTACATTCAGCACTCCTGTGCTGGCTTCGCATGTGCTCGTGCCATGCCAGAAAGGTGCAGCCAGGATGGACTCAGCACGAGAACGACTATTTGAAGTAGTGCACGAACTTGTCACCACATATGGAGATCCAGAACAAGCAGCGCAATTCGACGCGGTGCAGTGGCTGGATGAATGGCTGAACAGGCCTCAGCCATCTTTGAACATGGCAAAGCCGGCGGATCTCATGCTGACTGAAGAGGGTCTTGCTCAGGTTGAAACATTACTCAAGCGCATGGCTGTTGGTGCATTTGCTTGAGTGGCGGCCATGAGCGGCAGATGAACGATCTCTGACGCCAGACCCAGATGCCTAATAGAACCGATCATGAGTAAGCAGCGATATTCAGAAGAATTCAAGAGTGAAGCAATTAAACAGATCAACGAATACGGCCGCACTGTGGCTGATGTCTCAGATCATTTTGGGGTCAGCCAGCACAGCCTTTACCAGTGGCTCAAAGTGCAAAGAACGGTTCTCGGGAAAGAGGAGTCGCAGCTCTCACAAAGCGCAGAACTGCGTTACCTGAAAAAGGAACTGAAGCGGGTGACCGAAGAGCGCGACATTTTAAAAAAGGCCGCAACGTATTTTGCAAAGCAAATTCAAATAAAATAAATACTTCTAGTCACATTGCTTCTTAGCCGATAGTTGCTTTTATATATTGATTTCCACGCAGAAATAAACCCCTAATTCCTGGGTGGGCTCCAATTCAATATTGACCAGTTACCCGTCGCCTATCATCTGCTCAGTATCCCCCATGAAATAAGGAATAAACCAAACCAAAATACCAGCAGCGTCATCAATACCCGAAGTGATCATTGAGGCATGGCACCGGAGCCGCTGAAGCACCTAAATTCGCAGTCGTTAACAGTGTGGGAAATAATACTGACTAGACCATTGACCTCTTCAACGAGCCAAACTCGCTTCTGACTTATCAAGTGAGCCTATCGCAACGGACAGCTGAATTTTTGCAACAAAACCGCGAGTAATTATTAGATCGTACATTTGAAATAAATTTCATATTTCACTGACGATTATCGTTCGACCCGAGCACCTGACAACAAATAACTTTTTAGGCTCATCCTCATAACTCAATACCTTTAGCACCCTATTATTCTCAGAATTTCTCACCAAAGGGTTATATCTAAAAATCATGAGATATGCCAAGAATGCATGGATTAAACTAAATATCAACATTAAAAAACCAGAAACTGCCAGTATAATACATGTTGCATCAAATTTGCCTTTCGAAGGAAAGGAAAAAAAACTATACAACAAATATAAAAATACCACCCCCCCAACAAGCGACAAAATAAAGTGCTTTTTCCCGCGCCCCACCACAATAGTATTACGCATTATTTCTTACCTGCTTGAGTGCCAACCATTGACCCAGTAAAACTCACTGATGCCCCAGGAATTCCTGATATTGCACGAGGTATTATTTGGTTAATTGTCGAGCCAAAAGAAGAGAAACTCACACCATAAGTTGCAGGAGCTAATATTGCAGACAGCGCACCGCCAACTGAACTACCAATAATAGATCCAATATTGAATCCACAAAAATTCTCAGAGCCTATTTTCTGACTCTGACCCAAAACATTACCAAGCGCACCACTAAGCGCCCGGCTGAATGCCTGGCCAGCTAGGCTTGGGCCAATCAATGGTCCCAACCCGCCCACCACTGCTCCGCCAAGACCTCCAATTAACGCACCTGTTAGCACATTTCCTCCATTGATAGATGCGCCAACGGCACCACTGATGGCACCAACAATGCCACCAGCTATTGCGCCAGGTATTCCAAATTCACCAGTTGGATCAACGAAATGAATTGGATTGTTAAGTGCATATCCATATAAGTTTGAATCTCCCCCATAGAATAGGATCGGATCCTTCGCAGTCCATCTCCCCGTCTCTGCATCGTAATCCCGAGCCCCGAATCGCGTCAGGCCCGTATCAGGGTCGTACAGCCCCCCAGCAAACCCAAAGGGCTGGAAGTTGGGGTTGGTGTCTTCCGTCACATTGCCCCATGCGTCGTAGTCCAGGCGCTGTTTGACTTCTCCTGTCTGTGTATCAATCACCAGCCGCACGCTGCCCAGGTGATCAGAGATGAACTTGTACTGCTTTCCATCACGCTGCATGCCCGATGGCGAGTTGAGGTTGTCGCCATACAGAAAGACGCTCTTGATGGCCCCTGCTGCATCCAATTGGGCAATGGGCCGCAGGCTGTCCAGGTGCAGCAGGCCATACTGCAGCACTCCATTCTTTCGTTTGCCTATGCGGCGATTCGCTGGATCAATGATGTACTCGATGCTGGTGTTGTCTGCAAGCTTGACGCTGCGCAGGTTGCCCAAGCTGTCATACACATAGTCTGTTTTGCCCGCTGCTGTGGTTTTAGAGAGCAGGTCTCCAGCATCGTTGTACTGGTAGGTGTTGCCCTTCCAGGTAAGCAGTCGGTCTTCTGTGTCATAGGTGGCAATGGGGGTACCGTTTTCATGGGTGCGGTTGCCATTGGCATCGAACGACCATGTGGTCTGCGTACCATCCTTGGTGTAAGAGACAAGGCGTCCAGAGTTATCGTAGCTGTATTGGTAGGTGCTTTGCACACCTATGAGCTGTTCCTTTTGTGCAGTGATGCGGCCAATGTCGTCGCGCTCATAGTCAAACTGGGCAGCAAAACCATAGGTGGATGTATTTGCAAGCATTGCGTTGAGCAATGCATTCATTTCATCAAAAATCACCTGTATTGCCGGGCTGACGAAGCTGGTACAGGGCAGATAATCCCACCCAGTGATCAGGCAAGGGCCGCCTTTGAGCCTTCCCTCCAAGCTGCTGAGGGCTTGTTGAATTCCAGCCAACGATGCTCCATCTTGAGCAATCCATACCTCGATGCTTTCTAGCTCATTCCTAACCAGCTCCACACAATAGTTAGGCTCTCGCGTGACGGGACTGCCGTATTGGGTCAGGTATTGACTCCGGGTATCAGCATCTAGGTACTTGTCATCAGGAACCCAGCGGATACCGTCCGTGGTGTCCCACCAACCAGAGGAACTACAGTTGTCTTGCTTGATGACTTCAGGCAACACCGCGGCAGTCAACAAGCTGGCCTTGGATGCAAGGGCGACCAAGTCCGCCTGCTTGTTGGGTATAAAAATCGAGCCAGGTGCGACATGCGATGTCCGGCCCACTTCCATGAAGCTGTTGTAGTGGTATGTGGACGCGTATTTTTTGAACGAAGTGGTACTCAGTCTGCCGTCGGCTTTTCTGCCAATGCTCAGGTCTCCAAACTTGGAGGCCCTTTTAAGCGCGTCGTATTCAAAGGGCAGTGAGTAGGCAGATGAGCCCGCCGTGATGTCGATCTTGGTTGCAAGAATGCTTCTGTTCAGGGTTCTCTGAACACTTCCGCTGATGTCTCCGGACCAACGCGTTCCACTTGGGATGACGTTGGTGTAGTCAATAGCGATCTTGTTGTTTCCAAGCGCGATGGATGTGGGTGCTCCAACATTGTCGTAGGTGATGTTGGTGGTTCCCTGCCCATGCTGAATGCTAGATGGCCGTCCACCCAGGTCGTAGGTGATGGCAATGGACTGGCCTCCGGGGCGAGTGATTTTCGTCAACTCCCGATCAAGGTTGTAGGTCCAAGTCGTGGCCTTCGATGCGATGTCGTAGCTTGCAGGGTTATTGATAGCGTTCCAAGAAAAGCGATGCTCGACGCCTGCAGGGGTGCGCAGGCTGGTCATGTTGCCTACCGGGTCATAACGGTATTCAACCGATCTGCCATCAGGCCCAGCGGAATTGGTCAATTGGCCTTTGGCATCGTATTCAAACTTGCTCTCTTGTCCCAATGCATTGGTGATGCTCGCAAGCTGCCCTTTGCCGTTGCCAGTGGCGTGGTAGGCCATTTGCGCAAAACGGGTGGAAGACACAGGAGTCTGGTCTTGCACTGACGAATAGCCATCACTTTGAATTCGTGTTGGCCGTCCCTTGCCATCTCGCTCAATAGAAACACTTGCACCATCCGTTGGCGTAACGGATGTTGGCCGCATTTGGTCATCGACAGAGGCGTAGGCCTTCTCTCCCAACGGCCCTGTGAGCTCCAAATAACCATTCCTATAATCTATCTTGCTTGATATCCCATTCTCATTCCATGAAGCACTCCATACCCCAGATCCAACATTGCTAGACACATTAACTCTATTGTATATAGAATCAAAACTGCCTGTGAAATAAATATACTCATCTTTGGTGTTGGACGAGGAATTGTATCCATCTGCACCATATCCTCTTGAAGAGTAATCACTCAAGCTGTGTCGCAGACCGTTCTCATACGTGGTCGAGAAATTATTAGAATAATACGGTGATGACGTCCATTTTTTCGTCAATCCATCAGGATTGATGATGATCTTTTCTGAGCTATAGTATTGCTGAAGCGGTTGGCTGTATTTGAATACACGGCCTTCAGTACTTGTCAGGATGTTGAATTTCCTCTTTTGCCCGGCAAAATTCTCCTCGGCGGTTCCTAACGACCAACCACCTCCTGCCGCATCCTTATTCCAGGCAAGACGACCGTCAGACCAGCCGAATTTATCCGTATGGCCATTCGGGTCTGTATAAGATGCCAGCCGTTTCTGGCTCACCAAATCAGTTCCATATGCCATTTGGTGCACGCCCCCACCAGGAAGGCTGACCTTGGACAACATGCCCATGGCATCATAAGAAAACGTAGTGGCTTGGTCATCAAAGCCTCGGATGGAAGTGATCCGTCCTGCTCCATCGCGGTTGATCAGCGCAGTATCACCATCGGCGGTTTTTACCGACCCAATATGGTCTCCGTTATAGCCATATTCAATGATGGATGCACCTGAGAAAGCATTGACCGTGGACTTTATCTTGCCATTCAAGTCAAAGACATCGGCAAACAGCCCGTCATCGCGCAGAACATAAGAGTCGCCATTGGCATAGCCCGGCAACTTTCCTGCTTGCTTATAAATATAGTTATCAATTCGCCAGAGCTCTTTGGCCGAATTGAGGAAGAATTTATCTTTAATGCCAGTGGTGCCCACCACCCCGGAGCTATTTATGTAGCGGTAATAGCCTCTTTTATTGTCATAAAAATACAAACCCCCTTCATTATCTGGAACCATAGACTCAGAAAAATTAATCTCCAGACCAACCCCAAGCCCATCGTCCACTCCAGTACCGCCACCTGCCATCAGTTTGATGGATCCACCAGGGCTTATATAGGATATTTTATAAGCGTTTGAATTTGAGAATATCCAGATACCGCCACGGTTATCATTTTTCACATCATAGATATAACCAAGATCCTGAATATTCAAATTAGAACGTTCACCATTCGAAGCTATCTGATTTAATTTTAAATTAACATCTGTATAAAAGATATTGTTATCTGCATCGATTGCAAATTTTTGAATATCTAACTTTCCTGAAGTGGCATACTTAATGTTAAGTGTTCTAACAGTTCCAGATGTCTCTATAACTCTCACCACAGTTCCATCTTGATCAGCAAGATAGATGGAGCCATCAATTCCCTCAACAATATTCCTTACACGATTAAAAAGTGCGTTCTTAGCCAGGCCCCCGTCACCGGAATAGCCCATTTGATTTTCGATACCTGCGATGAGCTCATACGATCCACTAGTAGAAATTTTATAAATTAAATTATCATTATTTGCACCATTACTGGAAGCAATGCCATAGAACCCACCACTTTTTGAGGCAATGAATTTAGAGAAATAATTCCCAGGTTGGAGATTTTCTAGTTTTGCTACTTTTGCAAAATCCTGAAGGCTGACCTTGGCAATTTCTGGCTGCTGCCCTCCGGTGTAAAGACGTCCATTCGATTTGTCGTAGTACTTCAATCCGGTCAAAACCCAGCCGCCAGCATTGCTGACAAATACGTCGGGGCTGTCGTTTTTGAGAAATGTGGTCCAGCTCATCGTGGCGTAAAACTCTGTGTTGCCAGAGTCTCGTGACATGCCAACACCACCACCTGCGCGGGAAGAGAGCGCAGAAAACGCCGAACCTGCACCTGCGCCTGATGCGTAGTAGACCAAGGGGTATACATGCTGCACACCAATTTGCGCCTTTGCGCCTTGCGGCATGAAGCGGCCATAGGCATCTTTTCCGTTCCATTCGAAATCCCAGAATGCGCCTTCCTGGAAGGGACCGTAAGCCGTGTGCTCCAACCGTTGGCCCGCAATATCGGCGCGGACCTTGATCTTTTTCAGGCTCGCTGGCACAGGTTTGTCTTTTTTAAGCAGTGGCACGCGATAGCTGGCAGCAGAGGTTTTGCGACTGTCGTAATACAGGTTGAAAGGTGAGCCTGGAATGGCGATTCCTTGCCCGAGCGAGCGGTCCTGGAAGATGTCGCAACCAGCCTTGGCGCAGCAATCCTGGCCAGACTTGCAGGTATCGTCGTCTGGATCAGCAGGAGGCTCGGGCGGGCCGTCTGCATCGTTGGGGGGGCCATAGGGCTGATTCAGGTCCCAGGGCGTAAAGTGGCTGATTCGCGTGCGCCAGAGTTTCTTGCCTGCGGGATAGATTTGTCCAAGCACAGCCAGCTCCTGATCGGAGAGCCCCAAGCTACTCAATTCAGCAGGTGTGGCTGGGCGGGCTTCTTTGCTTACCTGAACTGTGGCTTTGCCTGCATCAATACTCAAAATGCTGATGACACGGCCGTTTTCGGAGCCAATCCAGGTTGCCTGATCGTAGTCGTACCATCCCAAGGGAACCGTTTCTCCGATGGGGAATTCCAGAAAATTCTCCAGGTAAAGCGGTATGGGCTGGCTCAATTGCACAGACTTGGCGCCGGCAGCAATGGCTTCATCAGAAGACAGCTCCACCGCATAGGTGTAGCCCACCGAGATAGGCAGCATGCCAGGCATGGCATTGGGGCCTGTTTCGCCCATGGTGTATTCCGTGGCCCGGAAAGTCAGTTGCGGCAATGGCTGCGCGCTTCCATCTGCCAGTTTGAGTTGGGCCTGGGTGTTGGGTGGGAAAAGGGCCAATGCTGTCCGCTGCCCACGCATGTCGTTTGTGGTGGAGCCCATTCCTACTTGCCACTGCTCGCTGCCAAGAGCAATGGCAGTGGCACGGCTATCCAAAGTAATCAGCGCTACTTCTTCTGCAATGTTGAAGTCTCTCCAGTTGGTGTCGAGCTTGCGTTGTGCTTTCATGTAACCGGGCTTGCTGTATTCCAGCACCATCATGCCCAGTCCATTGGCCGCCATGTCGAACCAGCCGTCGCTTCGCGTTTGGGTGTGCCCAAATTCTGGATGACCCCAAACGCTCACCGTTACACCGGGGAGCGGGTTGCCATTGCGGTCTGTGACTTTGCCACGCAAGACGATCGCCTTTTCCGGAGAAATAACTGTAGGGTCAATGTCTTTTTGCGTCGGATTGGGGCCTTTGTAGAGAAATTCGCTCGATTGTGCGAACGGGGTTCCCAGTTGCAGCGTTGTCGCCTCTTTGGAAGGGTCTGCAGGAATGTCCGCTGGGTTGGTCACCGAGAGCAGCAGGCTTTGGGTGGTGGTACGCCCTTGACCGTCGGTAGCCGACAATGTGATCAGGTGTTCGCCAACATCTACGGATGTAGGCGTCCAATTCAACTGTGCTGGGTTGCCGCCTGAAGCGGTCAAAGCACCAGGGGTTTTAGAACTGCGAACCACCGAGACGGATAGCGGCTTGCCATCGGCATCTTTGGCTTCGACCTGCAAACTCCACGGCTTTGCGACTTCCAGTTGCTGAGCATGGGTAACACTCAATGTGGGATTTTTGAGCCCCAGGGGATCGGGATTTACGGGGTCAACAGGTCCTCCATCGGTGCGCCCTGCATTGGCGTCAATTCGGATGAAGAGCTGTCCATCGCTGATCGCGCCGTAGAGGGCCATCAGATCCGGGGTGTTGAGAACATTGTCACCTTCGGGGTCAGTGGCGAGTGCCGATATACCGGCCCAGTCCGCAATGCTGGTGTCGTGGATGCTGAGTTTGGAGAGTGCATTGGCCGCACTGACAACGCCGGTGACCAAGGCAGAAGATGCCAGCACGATGGTGCAGATCGCCACAACGGCGTTGCCTTTAATACGGCCTGTTTTGATGCCCCACCATCCAGCCACAGCCATGGCGGCGGCAAGTGCAGCAATGAGTGCTGCGCTCATCAGTGGCACTGGCGTGGCGCTGCTGGTTTGAGGGTTTGGTACCGTAAGACCGATGGAGCCATTCCCCTGCCCACTAACCGGACTGATGAGGTAATCGCCCGAGGCACCCACGTTGAGCGTCAGGTACTGGCCTGGCTTGACGCCCAGTTGCGCCATGGGAATGGCCGCTTCAATGTGCTCGGTGATTTTTCCCGCAGCTGTTGTGCTGGCGAGCTTGCGGGCGCCGGACTCTACCGGAGCGGGGCTGCCCCAGGCATTGTTGCTGCAGGTGGCAAGGGTAACTGCGTTAACGGTTGCGCCCGTAGTGTCCTGGGTGGTGTCGATATGGACCTGGTAGTCGATACCGGAGAGGCTTTGGGAGCCCGAGGCATCTTGAACCGTGGCAGAGCAGCCGGTAGTGCCGCTATTTGCGCCACCATCCGTATCGATATACAAGGTGTAGCGCTGGCTTCCGGTTGCTTGTGCGAACGTAGGGGAGGGAAAGCATGCATAGATCGCAATGGCAATTGCCAGGAACTGCAATGCCCACAAGCTGATAGATTGGCTAGTCTTCTGCACCGCCCAATCGAGGAAAACACGAATTGGGCTGGCCTTTCTTGCGCGCATATATCTGTCCCCTCATGTCACAGCGATAGCTGAAGACACCTTGGATTTGTTAATTAATTGCTGGAAACTATTTCATAAGGTAAAGTTTTTGTCAAAGGTGGTTGCCAGAGGTAGCGGCTTTGACACCACAGGTCGATCAATGGCCAAGGGCTTTTGGCCGGTTTTGGTGGTCTAGGACGAAGAAGTGATTTCAACTCCGGACATTCGCTTGCTCGCCTGCATGGCCCTGAACGTTTTAATATGTTCCAGGGCTGTAGATAGAGCTTGCGCGATACGCCAGCTCCCGCACACCAAAATACCGTGGCACCAAGCAGGCCTAGACCTTGCTCCCACTCCGGCGCAGCAGAGAGTAGGATAGTTGCGATGCGACCATAAACAGCAGCAGTCGTTGTAAAGGGCTTTGTTGCACAAATCCGGGCCGCAGCGGTAGTAGGCTCGGATGATGAGTGAGACGAACTGGGGTCGGCGCAAGTACCGCACCACAAACTGGAAGGCGTACAACGCAGCACTGAAGGCTAGAGGCGACTTGAGCATCTGGCTGGATAAAGACATGCAGTGGCTGGCTCCTGCGAGCGGCAAGCGTGGGCGCAACCAGACGTTCTCTGATGCCTCCATCCAGTTTTGCCTGACCATCAAATGCTTGTTTGGCCT
>NZ_JACHKZ010000002.1 GCF_014207855.1 Comamonas odontotermitis
GCACCGTCCATCTGGGCAGCGCCGGTGATCATGTTCTTCACATAGTCAGCGTGGCCTGGGCAGTCAACGTGAGCGTAGTGGCGGTTGGCCGTTTCGTACTCGACGTGAGCGGTATTGATGGTAATACCACGGGCCTTTTCTTCAGGAGCCGCGTCGATTTCGTCGTACTTCTTGGCTTCGCCGCCAAACTTCTTGGACAGAACGGTGGCGATAGCAGCCGTCAGGGTGGTCTTGCCGTGGTCAACGTGACCGATGGTGCCCACGTTCACGTGGGGCTTGGTACGTTCAAACTTACCTTTTGCCATGAGAAATTCTCCAAATAAAGAGCAAAACCTGTGTTGGGTTTAACGTCTACATCCGATTGCTTGATCGCTTCGCACAGGAAACAAAGCGGCACCGAATCGTAGACAAAACTATTAAAAAGATAGCAGCTTGCGCCCGATCAACGGACGCAAGCGCTACTTATTAGGCCTTGGCGCGTGCTGCGACGATGGCCTCCGCCACGTTGCGCGGAGCTTCAGCGTAGTGCTTGAACTCCATCGTGTATGTAGCGCGACCTTGCGTTTGCGAACGCAGCGAGGTGGCGTAGCCGAACATTTCGGACAGTGGCACTTCTGCCTTGATAGCCTTGCCGCCACCAACCATGTCTTCCATGCCCTGCACCATACCGCGGCGGGACGACAGGTCGCCCATCACGGTACCGGCGTAGTCTTCAGGCGTTTCCACTTCCACGGCCATCATTGGCTCGAGGATGACGGGGTTGGCCTTGCGAGCACCTTCCTTGAAACCGAAGATGGCAGCCATCTTGAACGCCATTTCGTTCGAGTCCACATCGTGGTACGAACCGAAGGTCAAACGCACCTTGACGTCCACCACAGGGTAGCCAGCCAGCACGCCAGAGGTCAGCGCTTCGATAACGCCCTTTTCCACCGCAGGGATGTATTCGCGAGGAACCACACCGCCCTTGATTTCATCGACGAACTCAAAGCCCTTACCAGCTTCTTGAGGCTCCAGAGTCAGAACCACGTGACCGTACTGGCCCTTACCACCGGATTGGCGAACGAACTTGCCGTCCACGTCCTTGACCGTGCTGCGAATGGTTTCGCGGTAGGCAACCTGGGGCTTACCCACGTTGGCTTCCACACCGAATTCACGCTTCATGCGGTCAACGATGATTTCCAGGTGCAGCTCGCCCATGCCGGCGATGATGGTCTGACCGGATTCTTCGTCCGAACGCACGCGGAAGGATGGATCTTCTGCAGCCAGACGCGACAGAGCGATACCCATCTTTTCCTGGTCGGCCTTCGACTTGGGCTCCACAGCCTGTGCAATCACGGGCTCTGGGAACACCATGCGTTCCAGCACGATAGGAGCGGCGACGTCGCACAGGGTTTCACCCGTGGTCACGTCCTTCAGACCCACGCAAGCAGCGATGTCACCGGCGCGGATTTCATCCACTTCGATACGGTCGTTCGCCATCATCTGCACGATACGGCCGATACGCTCTTTCTTGCCCTTGACCGAGTTGTACACGGTGTCGCCCTTGGATAGAACGCCGGAGTACACACGCACGAAGGTCAACTGGCCCACGAATGGGTCGGTCATCAGCTTGAACGCCAGAGCAGAGAACTTCTCGCCGTCATCCGCCTTGCGGGTCAGCTTCTTTTCTTCGTCATCAGGATCGGTACCAGCCACGTCAGGGATGTCCACTGGCGAAGGCAGGTAGTCGATCACGGCGTCCAGCATGCGCTGCACACCCTTGTTCTTGAACGCGGTGCCGCACAGCATAGGCTGGATTTCGGTCGACAGCGTGCGGGCACGGATACCGGCCTTCACTTCTTCTTCCGACAGGGTACCTTCTTCCAGGTACTTGTTCATCAGCTCTTCCGAAGCTTCGGCAGCCGATTCCACCAGGTTTTCACGCCACTTGTTGGCGGTTTCCACCAGATCAGCAGGGATGTCCTGGTATTCGAACTTCATGCCTTGGGAAGCTTCGTCCCAGATGATGGCCTTCATTTTGACCAGATCAACCACGCCCTTGAAGTTTTCTTCAGCGCCGATTGGGATCACCACGGGCACAGGATTGGCCTTCAGGCGCAGCTTCATCTGGTCATAGACCTTGAAGAAATTGGCACCGGTACGGTCCATCTTGTTCACAAAGGCCAGACGAGGCACCTTGTACTTGTTGGCCTGACGCCACACGGTTTCAGACTGTGGCTGCACGCCGCCCACAGCGCAGTACACCATGCAGGCACCATCCAGCACGCGCATGGAACGTTCCACTTCAATCGTGAAGTCCACGTGGCCGGGGGTGTCGATGATGTTGAAGCGGTGTTCTGGGTAGGACATGTCCATACCCTTCCAGAAGCAGGTCACTGCAGCGGAAGTGATGGTGATGCCGCGCTCTTGCTCCTGCTCCATCCAGTCGGTGGTAGCAGCGCCGTCGTGCACTTCACCCAGCTTGTGGGTCACGCCGGTGTAAAACAGGATACGTTCGGTCGTGGTGGTTTTACCTGCGTCGATGTGCGCAGAAATACCGATATTGCGGTAGCGCTCGATGGGGGTCTTGCGAGCCATGATTGATCCTTTGTTGATCAGTGAGGAGGAGGTGATGCAAACTGGCGGATAGCACAGACATCAACCACGATATGAGGGCAGTCTGAATCCAAGCAAGGCCGCAAGCAAAAATCTGTTGCTGGCGGCCTTTGCAGGATCAAGAGAGATCGCTCAGATTAGAAGCGGAAGTGGCTAAATGCCTTATTCGCTTCGGCCATGCGGTGCACTTCGTCACGGCGCTTCATCGCACCGCCACGGCCTTCGGTGGCTTCCAGCAGTTCGTTGGCCAGACGTTGGGCCATCGATTTTTCACCGCGCTTGCGTGCGGCTTCCTTGATCCAGCGCATGGAAAGAGCCAGACGACGGACAGGACGCACTTCCACTGGCACCTGGTAGTTGGCACCGCCAACACGGCGGGACTTCACTTCGACCATGGGCTTGACATTGTTGATAGCAACAACGAAAGCTTCCAGAGGATCCTTGCCTGGGTGCTTTTTCTCGATCAGATCCAGAGCGCCATAAATGATGCGCTCTGCAACTGCCTTCTTGCCGCCTTCCATGATCACGTTCATGAATTTGGACAGCTCTACATTGCCGAACTTTGGATCCGGCAGAATTTCACGTTTGGGGACTTCGCGACGACGTGGCATTTCTTCACCTCTATCTTTGCTTCAGTTGGTATCTTTTCAGACACCGCGAGAGCCAATATGGACTCCCACTTACTCGACCCGGGCAAAACATTTGCCTTTGGGGTCACTACGCTTGTGCAGCCTGCCTGGCTGACAAACACCGGGAATGTCTTGAAAAAGCGATTAAGCCTTCTTAGGACGCTTTGCACCGTACTTGGAACGGGCTTGCTTACGGTCCTTGACGCCTTGCAGGTCAAGCGAACCGCGCACGATGTGGTAACGCACACCTGGCAAGTCCTTCACACGGCCGCCGCGCACCAGCACGACGCTGTGCTCTTGCAGGTTGTGGCCTTCACCGCCAATGTACGAAATGACTTCGAAACCATTGGTCAGACGAACCTTGGCCACCTTACGCAGAGCGGAGTTAGGCTTCTTAGGCGTCGTGGTGTACACACGGGTGCACACGCCACGGCGCTGTGGGCAGTTTTCCATAGCAGGGCTCTTGGATTTAACAACTTCTACCGTGCGGCCCTGACGCACGAGTTGGTTAATGGTTGGCATTAATTAAACGTCCCTAAACGTGAATTTGCTTCGAAAAGCGAAAACGTGAATCCCTTCGGAAATTCCGAAAAGCCCTCTAATGTACCACCGAAGGCAAAATCCGGCAAATGTTTACGGGGGAACCCGTAGTGCGTCAACAGCACATGACCGGTCTTTTTACGCGATGACCCACGCCGGCAAAGCGCATCCCGCTCCTGTTTTTGAACAGGCCAGAATGACAAAAGCGTGCCAAGGCACGCTTTTGTCGATTTCCAGGCGCTTACTTGATCCAGAGGCGGATTGCATCCCAGGCGCGGCCAAAGATGCCGGCTTCGCCCACATCCTCCAGCGCCACCAGCGGCACTTCAGCCACTTGCTGGCCGCCAGCCATCACTTTCAGGCTGCCCAGCTTCTGACCCTTGGTGAAAGGCGCGATCAGCGGCTCCTGGCTAACCACCTGGGTTTCCAGCTTGCCGCCGGTGCCAGCGGGCACGTTGACGATGATCGGCGTGGCGCTGCCCATCTTGACGGTGTCCTGCGCACCCTTCCAGGCCTTGGGCGTTGCCACAGGCTGGCCGCCATCAAACAGCTTGACGGTGTCGAAGGCGGTGTAGCCCCAATTCAGCAGCTTCTGGCTCTCGTTGGCGCGGTCCTTGTCGCTGGCAGCGCCCAGCAGGATCGAGATCAGGCGACGGTCACCTGCATTGGGCACCTGGCGCTTGGCCGTAGATACCAGACAGTAGCCCGCAGCATTGGTGTGACCGGTTTTCAGTCCGTCCACCGTGGGGTCGCGGAACAACAAAGTATTACGATTGGTGCCATTGGATTTGGGGGTGCCGGGGTAGTACCACTGCTTGGTCGAGTAGTAGTGCATGTATTCCGGGAAGTCCTTCATCAGGCGGTTGGCCAGGATGCTCAGGTCCTTGGCGGTCGTCGTATGGCCGGGCTCGGTCAGGCCTTCCGGGTTCTTGTAGGCCGTGTTTGTCATGCCCAGAGCCTTGGCCTGCTCGTTCATCAGGCGCACAAAGTTCTCGGCAGTACCGCCCACACCTTCGGCCAGCGCCATGGTGGCGTCATTACCCGATTGCACGATCATGCCGTGCAGCAGATCGTCCACCTTCACCTGCATCTTGGGGTCGATGAACATGCGCGAGCCCGGCATCTTCCAGGCCCGCTCGCTCACTGGCAAGGTCTGCTCCAGGCTGATTTTCTTGGCGCGCAGCGCGTCAAACACCACATAGCCGGTCATCAGCTTGGTGAGCGATGCCTGCTCCACCGGCGCATCGATGTCCTTGGCAGCCAGTACCTGACCAGTGGTTGCATCAAACAACAGGTAGTTGCGTGCGGCGATTTCGGGAGGTACAGGTGCCGCCAGTTGGGCCAGGGCCAGTGTGGGGGCCAGCAAGGCCGCAGCAGCCCAGGTGCGCAGGGTGGGCATCAAAGAAGATTTCATGTCGTCCAACTTTACAACTTGCCTGCCAAAGCCCATGCAGCGGGCGGCAGGCCATCAAAACCAATAGCAATACTACACCACGGTCAAGCCGCAGCAGTGCTCAGGTGGCGCATGACCAAGCCTTTGAGCAGCGGCAATTGTCCGTGGAAGAAGTGTGCGCCCCCTGGCACAACCGTAACTGGAAGTATCTGCGGCCGCGCCCAGTCCATCACCGAAGACAGCGGCACGGTGTCGTCCACCTCCCCGTGAATGACCAGGGTGCGCTCGTGCGCCTCGGGCGGTACCGCAGCCACGGTGAAACGCGACGCGGCCGTGCCCACAAACACCACTTTCTCGATCTGGCGCCGGGGCCAAAGTTCCGCCAGCGCGTGGCTCATCACGAAGGAGCCGAAAGAAAAGCCCGCCAGCGCCAGTGCCCCCTGCGGCGCCAATTGCTCCACCACCGCCAGAAAATCCTCGCGCTCACCCCGGCCTTCGTCGTAGGTGCCAGCCGACTGGCCCACGCCGCGAAAGTTGAAGCGCAGCGCATTCCAGCCACTGGCCACAAAGGCACGCGCCAGGGTCTGCACCACCTTGTTGTCCATGGTGCCTGCGAATAACGGGTGAGGATGGCCGATGACGGCGGTGCCGTGCACGGCGCCGTCGGGGGAGGCGGCCGCGTCTCGCGCCACCTCCAGGGTTCCGGCCGGGCCGTGGATGGTGAATCGTTCTGTCTGCGCATTCATGACGCTATCAACTCCATAGCAAATAGCGCTTATCAGATAAGCGCCAGAGGCAATTTACTCAAAGAATCAACGCCCTACGTCGGGCGGCGTCACCAGGCGCTCGACCACCTTGCCGTTTTTCAGGTGCGACTCGATGATCTCGTCGATATCGTCGTTGTCGATGTAGGTATACCAGACACCTTCTGGATACACTGCCATGATCGGGCCGCCCGCGCAGCGGTCCATGCAGCCGGCCTTGTTGATGCGTACCTTGCCTGGGCCATTCAGGCCCTCGGCCTTGACGCGTGCCTTGCAGTGGTCAAACATGGCTTGTGCGCCGTGGTGGGCGCAACTGTCTTCGCCATTGACACGGTCGTTCAGGCAGAAGAACACATGGTGTTGGTAGTACTGGCCGCTGTCGCCGGGTTTTTGCTCACTCATGGCTCGCTCTCGTCAAATGCAATGGCGCTATTGTGGCAGCTTGGCAAGTCGCCACACCCATGATGGCAGCGCGGTTGCGCTTCAGTGCCCGGCGCTTTGCCGGCGGCGCCGCGCCACCACATCGCCTGGCACACGCCCCAAAAGCAGCAGCACATACACAATCACCGCGAACGGCCACAGCCAGCCCAGCCACTGGCCCAGCCCAAAAAAGCGAATGAACCGGCCCTGCTCCCACGATTGCAGTGCCGTGGCGTAGTACGGGCTGGGTGGCGCCTGGTTGAGCATGTTCACGTCGATCATGAGGCCCATCAACAGCAGCAGCACGCAATAGCGCCGCGGCAGGCCCACCTGCAGCAGCGCCAGCGCCAACGCCAGCGCAATGCCCAGGCGCGCAGTATGGTCCAGCCAGTCCCACGCGAATGCCGGGCCATAGCTGAGCGCCGATGACAGCGCCGAAACCGCAATCCCCACCACCACAATGAGCCCCACCATCACCATGCGACGCGTGAAGTGGGTCATCACGCTGAAAGCCAGCCAACACGGTATCAGCAGCCCCAGCATCACCACCACCAACTGGCCGATCGGCGACAAGGGCTCGTTGGCTTGCATGAAGTTGGGCATCCACTCTTCAAATGCGGTATTCACCAGAATATCGACCAGCCAGCTCTCCAGCCGGTCAAACACTTGGCCCAGACCGAATGGTTGCGGTGGCGGAAAGAGCAGCGCCAGCGGCCACAGCAGCAGCAGCACGATGGCGCCGCGCGAGTCAGGGATGAACCAGCGGTCACGTACATCGCTCCAGCGCCGCAAAATACCCATCCACACGAACAGTGGCACCAGCAACGCCCCCATCAGCGCGCCAATGCTGTTGAGCAGCCAGTCCATATTGCTCGACACCCGCTGAGGCAGGAATATCTGCAGAAATTCCATGGCAAGCGAGAGCGCACCACCTAGCAGCAGCGCCCACAGCCAACCCGATCTGCGCCAGCCATGGCGCCAAAACCCCAGGCTCAGCAAGAAGCCCAGCGGCGCATAGCCCGCCACGTTGATGAGCACATCAAACCAAGTCCAGTACGGTGGTGGAATCCGCGCCAGCAGAAACTCCGCGGGCGAAATGCCCTGCGTGCGCCAACCCTCAAACGGAAACAGGCTGGCAAATACGATCAGCACCGCATACACCAGCACCAGAGGCCAGGCAATGGTCCGGTGGTTGTCTGCGGGCAGCTGCGCGGCAGGCTGGTCTTGCATTTCAGGAGTGACCCATGTCAAAAGTCAAAAGGGCTTGACCACCGCCAGGATGACGGCGGCAATCAGCAACAACACGGGCACTTCGTTGAACCAGCGGTACCAGACATGCGAGTGTCTGTCTGTGCCATTGGCGATCTTGCGCAACAGCACCGCGCAGGCGTGGTGGTAGCCGATGATGAGCGCCACGATCAGCAGCTTGGCATGCAGCCAGCCCCCTGCCCCGCGCCACCAGCCCAACCACAGCCACAGGCCCAAGCCCAGCGCCAGCACGGCAATCATCGTCATGAAACGCAGCAGCTTGCGCGCCATGAGCAGCAGGCGCTCACGTTCAGCCTGCGAATCAGCCGGAACCATGGCCAGGTTGACAAAAATACGCGGCAGATAGAACAGACCGGCAAACCAACTGGCCACGAACACGATATGAAAGGCTTTGATCCACAGCATCCCCCAAGTGTAGTAGCTGACGCCATAGGAGTGACAGAAGAAGACTGCGCTCGCAATCTTGATGCAAGTCAAATCTCAGCCGCCAACGCAGGTTTGGCAGCGAGGGGCAGCCGCCCAGGGCAATCTGGCGCACAATCGGCGCATGCATCTGTCCAGCCCTACACCTTTTCCACACAACCGTCCGCGCCGCCTGCGCCGCGATGCGTTCACCCGCAACCTGGTGCGTGAGAATGTGCTCACGCCGCATGATTTCATCTACCCGGTGTTCGTGCATGAAGGACAGGGCAAGCGCGAAGCCGTCACCTCCATGCCTGGCGTGGATCGCCTCAGCCTGGATCTGCTGCTGCCCGTGGCCGAGGAATGCGTGAAACTCGGCATTCCCGTGCTGGCGCTGTTCCCGCAGATCGATGCGGCGCTCAAAACCCCCGACGGCAAGGAAGCGCTGAATCCCGATGGTCTGATTCCGCGCGTGGTGCGCGCGCTGAAGAAGGAATTTCCCGATCTGGGCGTGATGACCGACGTGGCGCTCGACCCCTATACCAGCCACGGCCAGGATGGCGTGCTGGACGAGACCGGCTACATCCTGAACGACGAAACGGTGGAAATCCTGATCGGCCAGGCGCTCAACCACGCCGAAGCTGGCGTCGACATCGTGGCCCCCAGCGACATGATGGATGGCCGCATCGGCGCGATCCGCGAGGCTTTCGAGGCCCAGGGCCACATCTACACCCGTATCATGGCCTACAGCGCCAAGTATGCCAGCGCCTTCTACGGCCCTTTCCGCGATGCCGTGGGCACACGCGGCGCCCTGGGCAAGGCCGACAAGAACGTCTACCAGATGGATCCCGGCAACACCGACGAGGCGCTGCGCGAGGTGGCCCTGGACCTGGCCGAAGGCGCCGACATGGTGATGGTCAAACCCGGCATGCCATACCTGGATGTGGTTCGCCGCGTCAAGGACGAGTTCAAGGTGCCGACCTTTGCCTACCAGGTCTCGGGCGAATACGCCATGCTCAAGGCTGCCGCCCAAAACGGCTGGCTGGACCACGACAAGGTGATGATGGAGTCGCTGCTGGCCTTCAAGCGCGCGGGAGCCGATGGCATCCTCACCTATTTCTCGCTGGATGCTGCACGCCTGCTCAAGGCATAAAAACAATAGCACTCAGTACACACAGGGCCTGCGCAGCTTGCGCGGGCTCCTTTTTTTTGCCATGCTGGCGGGCGAAGTCTATCCAGGAATTGATGGTGAGTAACCCCAGCAGCATCCGCATCTTCCACATTGCGGGCAACGAAGCGACCGAGCTGGCCGCCGTGCCCTACCAGTTGCCCGACAAAGGCTTTCTGTGGCTGGCCTGCACACGCAGCTATTTCAGTGAACAGCTGGGCAGCCTGCAGCTGGCGCTGCAAAAACTCTCGGGCGCGCCGCTGGTAGACCTGCATGTGTCCGACCTGCTCAACCCCCAATTGCCGTCGCACTATGACTACACCTCGCAGTACGACCTGCTGGTGATCCGCCGCCTGGCATCGACGCCCTCCAAGACCGGCTCTGCCGCCCTGGCCGCCGTTCGGCGCACGGCAGCGGACAAACCCATAGACGATGCACCCCACATCAGCACCACACCGGTCGGCTTTGCCGCCTGGGAACGGGTGCTGCTGTCGGTACACCCGGAAGACTGCACCGTGCGCGATGCCTATGCGCGGCGCCTGCTCCAGTTTGCCCGGACCGACACCAGCGGCAGCGCGCCTGCCGAGCCCGACCCGCTCTCCAATGCCACACAGGAGCGGCTCGCGCGCGAGGACAAGGCCTACCGTGCGCCGGCGGCCGCACCCGCAGCGGGTACAGGCGGCGTACAGCCGGTTCGCCTGCCCACATCGCCCGCGGATCTGATGATGCGCACCGTCAACATCATCGTGGACAACTACCTGGATCTGCGCCGCGAGCTCTCCCGCCACCTGGACCTGTGGCAAAGCGCGCTGCTCGCCCCGCGCAAGCGCATCGCCAACTGGCAAGCCCTGCTCGAAGCACGCCTGACCCTGCACCAGCTCGACGAAATCTGTGAAGACCAGCGCGCCGCCGTGCAGGACTGGGTGGATGCCGTCGAAACCTGGCCCCTGCCCGAATCGGCAGGCGCGCAGCGCGAATTGGAAGCGCTCAAAGTTCGCAGCCGCGACGTGTTGGAACACATCGAGCGCGTGGTGCACCATGTGCGCCGGCTGGAGCAGAGCACCGAAACTGCCGTACAGATGCATTTCAGCGTACAGAGCAATCGCGCCAACGACATCATGCGCACGCTCACCACCATCACCGCCATCTTCCTGCCGCTGAACCTGATCGCCGCCATCTTCGGCATGAATTTCGAATTCATTCCGCTGATTCACAAGGAAGATGGCTTCTGGTGGGCCATGGGCGTGATGGCGCTGATCACGGTGACGCTGATTGGCTTTTTCTCGTACAAGCGCTACCTGACGCGTACGGGAAAATAAGCCCCGGATCAATCAAAAAGAGAGCGGCTGGAGCATCACCGCTCTCTTTTTTGGGTAGGCACAGTACCCGCAGTACCAATACGCCGCCTACTGCCCCAGATCGATACGATAGACCGCGCGCTGCGTGCCCGTACCGTCGTCTGCCTTTTCCACACTGATATTGGCTAGGCCTGCCGCCTGTGCCACCGGCAGTGCATTGGCCGCCGAGGTGAACAGCACCTTGCCGGCAGTCGGCGTCTTGGCAAAGCGCCAGCTCTGCGCCGCGCCATTGGCCGCACGCGTGATCTGCGGGTGCGCCTTGACGTAGGCAATCACCACATCGCGGTTCGTATCGGGCGATGCGTAGATGGTGGAGCGGCCATCGAGCTCCGGCAAAAAGCCTTTGCCGCTGGTGGCACGGTAATTGTTGGTGGCGATCACGAACTCCTGCGCGGTGTTGATCGGCTGGCCCTTGTACTGCAGGCCGACAATGCGGCTGCCAACCGGCTGGGTCACGTCGATCTGGTACTGCACGTCAGCCGTGGTGAACATGTCGAAGTTGTAACCCGGAAAGCTGCTGATCAGCCACTGGTCTGCGATAGCTGCCGGATCGATGCGATTGAAACGCTGGGCCGCCGCTTCCAGCCAGCTCTTGACCTGCGCGCCCGTCACCTTCACCGCATACACGGTGTTGGGGTACAGGTACAGATCGGCGGCGCTGGAGATGGCCAGCGGCCCGGCGGCCACGTCGGTGTAGTCCGCACCACCCTGGAAACCCGATTTGAACGGCGCGCTCACCGACAGCACCGGCAGCTGCGCATACTGCGGCAGATTGGCTGCCACATAGCGCTGCACATAGTCTTGCTGCGCCTGGTTGACGATCTGGATCGCCCCCGGATCGCCCACATCGGCAAACTGCGTGCCCATGCGAAAGTCGGTCTGGCCCACCGGCGTCTTCACATAGCGGATGGCAGCCTGGTGCTGGCCCTCCACCACCGGAGCGATGCTGCCATCGACCGCCACATAGGTGACCTTGCCTGCGGCATCCTTGCCAGTTGCGGTGTTGCGCAGCTCTGACTTGCTCTTGGACTTGTCCACGCTCCAGACCTTGCCGTCCCAGCGCAGCGACAGGGCCACCACGCCCAGGGCCTTGCCCCAGGAGCTGGCCATCACGGCGGGCACACCGTTGATGGTGCCCGCCTTGTTGTCCACACCCGCCATGCTGAAGGCAGGCTTATCCGCCGTATCAGGGAACACGCTATGCTGGTGGCCCATCACCATCGCATCGATACCCGCCACCTTGCTCAGGTACAGGCCGGGGTTTTCCATGTCGGCGCGGTATTCCGAGGCATCCAGCCCGCCGTGCAGCAGCGCCACCACGATGTCTGCGCCCTTGCTGCGCAGCTCGGGCACGTATTTCTGCGCCGCCTCAACGGCGCCGGTCACCCGCACCTTGCCTTCCAGGTGGCGCTTGTCCCAGCCCATGATGCCGGGCGTGGTAAAGCCGATCACGCCGATCTTGATGGGCAGCCTGGTGGCCTTTCCGTCACTGTCTATGCCAGTGATTTCGCGGTTCAGCACCACGTACGGCGCCACCAGCGGTGCATTGGTCTGGGTGCTGATCACATTGGCCAGCGTCATCGGGAAGCCCGGGCCCGCGCATTTTTTGGTCGCATCCACGCCGTCCACCTTCAGACCACCGCCCAGCACCTGGTTGAGGAATGGCAGGCCGTAGTTGAACTCATGGTTGCCGAGCGTGCCCGCATCGAACTGCAGCACGCCCATGGCCTTGTACATGGACAGCTGCTGCTCACAGGCAATCGGCGCCACCTGCGCCTCGTAATCGGCCAGCGCCGTACCCTGGATGGTGTCGCCGTTGTCCACTAGCAAGGTATTGGCAAATTCGCTGCGTGCCTTGCGGATCAGGGTGGCGGTGCGTTCAAAGCCGTACGAGGGATCGTCCGCCAGCTTGAAGTAGTCGTAGCTGCGAATGTTGAAGTGCAGATCGGTGGTTTCCAGCACGGCCAGCGTTGCAGTGGCTGACTTGTCACCGCCCGATCCGCCGCCACAGGCGGTGACCATGGCCGCAGCGGCCAGTGCTGCCAAAACGGCCAGGGCCTGGCGGGAGCGGGGCGCGGCCTGCGGGCGGTCAGCGCCAAAAGAAGAGAGTCGCATCATTGCTATGGTTGAAAGTAAGCGATGCGCGCATCATCCGCAGCAGCGATGACGGGGGTGTTACAAGCCACCGTGCAAGATGCAACAAAGCCTTGCAGGCATGGCGCCGGCAAGGCTTTGGGCGTTGAAGCAGCGGGCGGTCAGCCTACATGCTTGGCAAAGAACGCCTGCGTACGGGCCCGCGCTGCCGCCGACGCTGCCGCGTCGTACGAGCCGCGCTGGTCGCAGTTGAAGCCGTGGTCGGCAGCGTATACGTATACCTCCACCTCGGGGTGCGCGGTCTTGAAGGCCTCGACCGATTCCAGCGAAATCCAGTGGTCCTTGTCGCCAAAGTGGGCCATCACCGGGCACTTGGGCTTGCGCGCCATTTCGGCAGCCGTCGTCATGCCGCCGCCGTAGTACGGCACGGCAGCGGCCAGGCCGTTCAGTTCGCAGGCCGCACGCCAGGCCAACAGCCCGCCCCAGCAAAAGCCGGTGATACCCACCTTGCCGCCGGTGCGGCGGGCGCCTTCATCGATAGCCGCCTGCAGATCCAGCAGCACGCCGGGAGGCGGCAGTTGCTCGGCCGCCGCCTTCAACGCAGAGCCAGCCTGCATGTCGGCATCGGTGTAGCCCAGCTCCACACCCGCCTTGACGCGCGTAAAGGTAGCCGGAGCAATCGCCAGGTAGCCGCTTTGCGCCACGCGGTCCGCCACCGAGCGGATATGCGAATTGACGCCGAAGATTTCCTGCACCACCACGATGGCACCACGCGGTTTGCCCGCTGGCTCGGCGATATAGGCCGGAAAAAGCTGGCCGTCGGCAGACTTCAGATCTACGAAATTACCCATAGCGATCACTCCTTGCTAAACAAATTCCGGATTCGGGGGCGGGGTTGTTCCCAATTATGGCGCCGTGCACGGCACGGCCGGTGCCCGACGCGTCACCATCGAAAGCCAGGCCGCCGCAAGAACCAGGGCCAGCCCACCATACACCACCGCCATGCCCGCCGCCGAATGCGGATTCACCAGATGGATGCCCAGCAACGAGAAGAGCGAGGTCAGCAAGAAGGCAAGCCCCCCCGCCAGCCCACCCGAGAGCGCAGCGCTTTGCGGGAACATGGACAGCACATTGGCGAAATGGATATTGAACACCAGCCCTGCCGCCACATGGATGCAAAAGGCGAGGGCAGCCATCACCTCCAGCGAAGGCCAGGAGGCAGGCAGCCATGCCGAGAGCGCCAACAGCGCAATGAAGCAGGCCATGGCCACTACCGCCGCCTGGTGCTTGGCCGCCAGCGAACGGGCCATGGCGGCGCGCGCAATGAGGCCGCCGCCCATCCAGGCCAGCCCCATCAGCAGCGCCAGTGCGCCAGTGGTGGTGGGTGGGCGGTGGTACACCGTCTCGACGATGAAGGGCGAAGCCATGCTCCAGCCCATCACCATGGCGTAGGCCGCGCTCACGCACAGCACGCCGCGCGCAAATGCGCGGTGCCGCACGATCTCCCAGGCCCGCGCAGCCACTTCGCGCGGCCGGATCGGTTGCGGCTTGGCCAGCGTCTCGCCGCCGCCCAGGCATTCCAGCACCAGCGCCAGCACCGAAAACGCCGCCAGCACGACAAAGTTGGCGCGCCAGCCCCAGTGCGTCTGCACAAAGCCGCCGATGAAGGGCGCGCAAATGGGGCCGAGCGACCACACCACGGTCATCCAGGTGAGATACCGCTGCAGCGCGGCCCCCCGGAATACATCCACAAAGAAGGTGCGTTTGCTCACGACAGCCACCGCTCCGAGCACCCCCTGCAGCAGGCGCAGCGCGCAGATGAGCCAGATATTGTCACTGGCGGCAATGGCAGCGCTCGACAGTGCAAACAGCGCCAGCGCCACCAGCATGGGGCGCCAGCGGCCAAAGCGATCGAGCAGCACGCCCACCACCAGTTGCCCCAGCCCGTAGCCAGCGATGAACAAAGTCAGTGTGAGCTGGATCTGTGCTGCCGTGCCACCCAGGCTCTGGGCCATGGCCGGCATGGAGGGCAGGTAGATGTCCGTGCCAATACCCGAGAGCGGGATCAGCAAAAAGGCCAGAAAAACGCCAAACGAGGCGTTGTCAGCAGAAATTCTTCGCATGGAGGTCTGCGCCAGAAATGAACAGGGCGCCAGTGTGTTGTCTTTTTTAGACTGGTACAAGATTCTGCGTAGCCTAGGCTTGGAAAGCCTATACTGCAGTGCAACAATCCCGCTACGGTACCGCTCCATGACCTTGCCTGCACCGCCCGTGCCCCATGCCCCGCCTGCTGTTGCGGCCTCTGCCCAGCCACAGGAGCTGGGCCGCTTTCTGCGCGCCCGCCGCGAGAGCCTGTCGGCCACCGCAATGGGGCTGGCCCGCCATGGCCGCGTACGCACCCCAGGCCTGCGGCGCGAAGAGGTCGCCCAGCTCGCCGGTATCGGCGTAACCTGGTACACCAAGCTGGAACAGGGCCGCGAGGTCCAGCCTTCACGCCAGGCCATCGAATCCATTGCCCGGGCGCTGCAATGCAACGACGACGAGGTGCGCCATCTGCTGGCGCTGGCAGGCATCAAGCTCGACCAGCCATCGCCCCTCGCTGCCGATGAGCCTAGCTGCCTGCACATGCAACTGCTCGACAAACTGCTGCCCTACCCGGCCCAGATGCAAAGCGCCGCCTTCGACCTGCTCGCCGCCAACGCCGCCTACGAGCGGCTGATGGGTATCTCGCTGCAACGTTTGCCCGCACTGCAGCGCAACTGCCTGCACATGAGCCTGTTCGATGCGCGCTGGCAGCAGGTGGTGCGCCACGAACCGCAGACCATCGAGCGCATGGTTGCCATGTTCCGGGCCGCGTCCACACAGCAAAGCGGCGACCGCGCCATTGCCGAGCGGCTGGACTACTTTCTCACGCACTCGCCCACCTTCCGCAATGCCTGGGAGCGCTACCAGGTTCGCAGCCCCGAGAACCAGGAAAAGACCTTCGACCATCCCGTGCTCGGCCTCATCCACCTGCGCCAGACCTACTGGTGGTCTGCGCCGCGCAGCGGCATGCGCATGGTGGTCTATCTGCCCGTAACGCAAGCCGATGCACGGGCACTTGACCGCCTCGCCCTGCTACCCGCGCCTTGAACAGGCCACGGCCGGGCTGCGCCATGCCGTGTAGTTTTGAGCAAACCCTAATAAGATAAGGCCTCCAACCACACCCGGTCCAAAGCCGTCCTTGCCTGCCATGACTTCCATCGTCCTCATCACCGGAGCCAGCCGCGGCATCGGTGCCGCCACCGCCCTGCTCGCTGCCCGCCAGGGCTGGGATGTCGCCGTGAATTACAGCAACAACGAAGGCGCCGCCCGCGAAGTGGTGCAGGCGGTGCAGGCTTTGGGCCGCCGTGCCATCGCCGTGCAGGCCGATGTGGCCAACGAAGCGCAGGTGCTTGCCATGTTTGCGCGCGTCGATGCCGAACTGGGACGCATCAGCGCCCTGGTGAACAACGCGGGCGTGGTGGACCGCGCCCAGCGCCTGCAGGACATGGACCTGGCACGCTGGCGCCGCATGTTCGACATCAACGTGATCGGCAGCTTCATCTGCGCGCGCGAAGCCGTGCGCCGCATGAGCACTGCCGAAGGCGGCGCGGGTGGCAGCATCGTCAACGTCTCCAGCAGAGCCGCCTGCCTGGGCGCCGCCAACCAGTACGTGGACTATGCCGCCGCCAAATCGGCCATCGACACCATGACCCTGGGCCTGTCACACGAAGTAGCCAGCCAGGGCATCCGCGTCAACGCGGTTCGGCCCGGCCTGATCGAAACCGAAATCCACGCCAGCGGCGGCCAGCCAGACCGCATAGCGCGCCTGGCGCCCGGCGTGCCCATGGGCCGGGGCGGAACGGCCGACGAGGTGGCCGAAGCCATCTGCTGGCTGATGTCGGACAAAAGCAGCTACTCCACCGGCGCGATCATCGACGTATCGGGCGGACGCTAGGCCATGCACCCCGCGCCCCATGTGCTGTTGCTGGAAGACGACCCGGCCATTGCCCGCACCGTGTGCTATGCACTGGAGCGCGACGGAATCCGCTGCACGCACAGCCTCCTGATTGCCGACGCACGCCAGCAATGGGCCAGCCAGCGGTTCGATGCACTGCTGCTGGATGTGGGCCTGCCCGATGGCAACGGCCTCGACTGGTGCCGCCAGTTGCGGGCCAGCGGATCAACCGCGCCCATACTCGTGCTGAGCGCCCGCGGCGAAGAAATGGACCGTGTGCTGGGCCTGGAGCTGGGCGCCGACGACTACCTGACCAAGCCCTTCAGCCCGCGCGAGCTGGTGGCACGCGCCCGGGCGCTGCTTCGCCGTTCGCAGGAATTTTCCAAACAAAATCCGGCCTTGTCGCACAGCGATAAAGCGCCCATTGCGCCCGTCTTCGTCGTGGACGAAGCAGGCCAGAGCATTCGCCTGCAAGGTGCCTTGCTGGATTTGACGCGGCGCGAGTACCAATTGCTCTGTACCTTGCTCGCCGCCACAGGCCGCATTCTGAGCCGCGAACACCTGCTGGACGCCGTGTGGGGCATCGACAGCGACAGCTCCGACCGCACGGTGGACACCCATATCAAGACCCTGCGCGCCAAACTGCGCTCCGCAGCGCCGGACTGCGACTTCATCACCACCCACCGCGGCATGGGCTACAGCCTGCGCCTGCCGGATGCAGTTGCAAAGGGCTGAGCCATGCGCCTGGGGCTGCGGCTGCTGTTCGCCTTCTTTCTGATCAACGGTCTGGCGGCCTTCTTTGTGCTGCGCGTGTTCATGGTCGAGATCAAACCCAGCGTGCGCAAGGTGACCGAAGACACGCTGGTGGAAACGGCCTACCTGCTGGCTGCGCTTGCCAGTGACGACATGGCCAACGGAAGCCTCGCCGCATCGCCCTCCACCAGTCGCTTTGCCCGGCATGTGCAGGCAGTGGCAGAGCAGCCGGTGCAGATCTGGATCTGGGACACGCGCAAGGCAGCGCTGGACCTGCGCGTGACCGTCACCAATACGCAGGGCCGCGTCCTGTTCGACTCGGCAGGCCAGGATGTGGGGGCCGACTATTCACGCTGGCGCAACATATCGCGCACCTTGCGCGGCGAGTACGGCGCCCGCACCACGCGCGATGTGGCCGATGACGACGCCACCAGCGTGATGTATGTCTCCGCCCCTATCCAAGCCGGCGGGCAGGTGGTGGGCGTGCTGACCGTCTCGAAGGCAGCGCGTGCCGTGCAGAACATCATCGACAGCAGCGAGCAGAAAATGCTGCGCGGCGGCGTACTGTTCCTGCTGCTCTCGGCGGGCGTGGGTTTTGCCATCACCTGGTGGCTGGTGGTGCAGGTGCGCAAGTTGCGCAGCTACGCTCAGCACGTGCAGGGCCCCACCTTGCATGAAGGCGATGGCCGCCAGCCCGCGCCTGCCGCACCGCCCGTGCCCGAGGTACCGGGCGAGCTGGGCGACCTGGCCCTCGCCATGGATTCGATGCGCAGGCGCCTGGAAGGGCGGGACTACATCGAAGGCTATGTGCGCGCGCTGACCCACGAGCTCAAAAGCCCGGTCGCTGCCATTCGCGGGGCTGGCGAATTGCTGCAGGATGAGTTGCCTGCCGCCGACCGCCAGCTGTTTGCCCAGCAGGTCATGGACCAGAGCCAGCGCCTGCAGAACCTGGTGGACCAGCTGATGCAGCTGACCCAGCTGGAGCAGCGCCCGCCGCTCGCTGCCTTGCGCCCCACTACCAGCCTGCGCGACTGCGCCGAGCTTGCACTGCACCAGCTGCAAGCCACAGCCGTGCAAAAGGGCATTCATCTGACGCTGCAGGGCAACGACAGCGCAGGCGCCTGGGATGCCCAGCTGGTGCAGCTGGCCATCAGCAATCTGATAGCCAATGCGCTGGATTTTTCGCCCGGCGGCAGCCAGGTGGTGGTGCAACTGGCGCCGCACCGCGTCACCGTGCAGGACAGCGGCCCCGGTGTGCCTGAGGGGTTGATGCACAAGCTGGGCGAGCGCTTCTTCACCACGCCCAGGCCTAATGGCGAGCGCAGCGGCACGGGGCTTGGCCTGTCGATCGTGCTTCGCATCATGCAGCTGCACGGCGGCCAGCTGCACTTTGCCAATACGCATCCGGGCCTGCGCGCAAGCCTGGATTTTCCAGTGTCGCATTGAGCGCCCGGCAGGCCTTGTGCCTGCCCCGCCGGTGTACATACTTCACACTGCCTTCACACACTTCATGCCAGCCACACCAGGCGCTTGAACACTGCACACACCTGAATCCAACAACGAGGTGTGCATGAAGAACAGACTGGTACAAAAGGCCATCACCCTGGCCATCACCGTGGCCGTGCTGATGGTGGGGCTGATGCTGATCAGCGACGTGGTGCGCGACCGCATCTACAACCGCGACCGCGCCGTGCAAAGCGTGGTCAACAGCACGGCCGGATCACAGACCGTTTTTGGGCCAGTGCTGGTGCAGCAATGCACCCGTGAAGCCGTCGCCAAGGACAGCGAAGGCCGCGCAGAAACCCGGCTCGTGAGCTTTCAGCGCTACGCCCTGCCCGACAGCCTCCAGCACAGCGCCAACGCGCAGATGCAGCCACGCACACGCGGGCTCTACCAGGTCAACACCTTTGTGCTGGCTGACCAGCTCACCGCCCGTTTTGCCCCCGGCAACCAGCTGCAGGGCAAGCCCGAAACCAGCAATGTGCGCCACTGCGACGCCCCACGCCTGATGCTGCCGGTGAGCGACCCACGCGGCATCCGCACCGCCAGCCTGCGCATCAACAACCAGGAGGTCGCGCTGGAACCTGGCACCGGCCACCCCACCTATACGCGCGGCCTGCAATCGAAACCTCTCGCCGCAGCGGCAGACAGCAACGCCCCCATGGAGGTGAAACTGGCGCTGGAGCTGGTGGGCACCGAACGCGTGGGCTTCGTGCCGATCGGAGGCGCCAACCAGGTCAACATGCAGGCGAACTGGCCGCATCCCTCGTTTGGCGGCAACTTCCTGCCATCGCGCCGCGAGATCACGGATGCGGGTTTTGATGCCACCTGGAACATCTCAGCCCTCGCCTCTTCCGCCCGCCAGGGCTTTCTCTCCGGCAAGTCTCTGTGCTCGCCCGCCGACCCGGACGCCGGATTCGAGCAGGAAAGCAGCCAGTGCCTGGAGCAGTTCGGCACGCATTTCATCGACCCCGTGAACCCCTACACCTTGAGCGATCGCGCCACCAAATACGGTCTGCTCTTCGTCGTGCTGACCTTTGTGGCCGTGGGCATGTTCGAAGTGCTGAAAAAGCTGCGCGTGCATCCGGTGCAGTACCTGCTGGTAGGCTCTGCCCTGTGCAGCTTCTTCCTGCTGCTGATCAGTCTGTCGGAACACCTGGGATTTGAGAAAGCCTACGCCATTGGTGCCGCGGCCTGTGTGCTGCTGCTGGGCTACTACGCCAGCCACATCCTGGGCAGCATGCAACGCGGCTTGCCATTTGCTGCGCTGATTGCGGTGATGTACGGCCTGCTGTTCGTGCTGCTGCAGCTGGAGCAGACCGCACTGGTGGTCGGCTCGCTGGCCCTGTTTGCCGTGCTCGCCGTCGTGATGGTGGCAACCCGCAAAGTTGATTGGTATGCCTTTGGCAAAAGCGATGGCAATGCGCCCATCCCGCCTGCCCCGCTACCCCCTGCAGCTCCCATGCAGCCATGGCCTCTTCCCAAGGAACCAGCATGAGCCACGCGACCGCCCGCCAATCGCAGGAGACACCAGTGAAATCTGACGTCATCACCCACCAGCGCCAGCAGTGGCGCCAAGCCTTGCAGCAGCTGACACGCCAACAACTGCGCGACCTGCGCCATAGCTGGCTGGAACGCGGCGAAGGCCTGCCTCTACCCACCAATGCACGGCGCCTGCAATGGCTTCGCCTGCGCTGCTCCCTGCTGCTGCGCGAGCGCAGGTTCTGAGCCAGGCTTTCAGGGCCTGCTCAAAGAGCAGGCCTTGCCTCAATCCTTGCGCGAGGCACCGCTGCTGCGGTCAGCGGCGCGCTGCCGCGCCTGGGGCGACAGGGCGTTCATGCATTGCAGATTGGCATCGCCCAACAGGCTGTCGCACTTGCGGATGGCGGTGTCCAGATCTGCCTCACGCTGGCGTTCTGCCTCGCTTTTGGGTGGCGCGCCTACCGAAGCCTGCAGTGCCGCCTGCTGGTGTGCGGCCTGCTCACCGGCCACCCGCTTGCCCTTGGACTTGTCACTGCAGGATTTGAGTGCTGCCCTCGCTTCCTTGTCGCTGCCGGTGTGCTGCTTCTTGCACTGGTCCATGGCCAAGGCGTAAGCCAGATCGACTTCTGCCATGCTGGCCTTGAAGCTGTTGTTGGCGCTCGGGTGCCAGCGCACTTCCAATGTAGCCAGGTCAATCTTGCGTCGGCCATCGGCCTGCATGCGGCAGCGGCTCTGCGCGCCGCCATCCACCGTTTTGCAATGGGCCAATGCCCTGTCGTGGCGTTCGTTGATTGCGTCTTTGGCAGCGGCATAGGCCTGGCGCGACATGCGCTGCTCGGCTGCGTGCACCGGCCCTACGCCACATGCGGCGCCCACGGCAAGCACCAGCACCAGGCTGCACGCCGCGCCGTGCACAGAAATGGGCCTGAAAGGCACTCAGCGACCCTGTTGGCGCAGCCAGGCGTCCAGCTGCTGGGCGGCCTCGCCGACAGCCATGGCAAGCGCAGCGGTGCCGCCCGCGGCATCGGCAGAAGCGGCTGGCTGACTCAGGCTGAACACCTGCTGGCCCAACCACTTTTCGCCCCGTGGAGAAACTTCGGTCAAGGTGGCACGCAGGCGCAGCACGCCCCGGCTGCTGGTGGTGGAGTCAAACACCTGGCTGAACTCTTCGACATCGAGCCGCAGCATGGCGGGCAGCGCGGGCAGTTGCAAGGCCTGGGTTGCGCCGTCATCGTCAAGCAGCACCGCGCGCTGCTGGGCCAGGGTATCGCGCACCCGCTGCTGGATCAGCTGCTCTGCAGGCGCCGCCCAGCGGGCCTGGGTGTAGGGCCGCAGCTCGCGGTCGTTGGCGTAGGCAAGGCGGTACAGGATGGAGGCGCTTGCCTCCGGCATGCCCGAGGCCCTGACCTGTGCCAACACCAGCGGCGCCTGCGCCGAGGTCTTTGGCAGGGCAGTCCCTGCAGCCTGCGGGGCTTGCAGGCCAAAATCATAGCGCGCTACCGGAGCCGGTTTCTGTGGCAATGCAGAGCAGCCGGCCAACAGCGCCAGCACGCCAGCTGCCACCAGCGCGCGCCGTGCATAGCCCGTCAATGCATGCGGATTCAGTTTGGACATGGTGAACTCAGCCTTTCTATCGCGATGCACCTGCAGCAGCGGGCGCGACAAAGCCCTGCTCGCCCGGGCCCGGCAAGGCGTTGGACGTGCCATAGATCAATGATTGTGGATTGTTCTTGAACGCATCGGCGGTATCGCCCATGCGGCGCGCAGCCGCTCCCACATCGTTCATGGTGCGGCCCAGATTGGGCAGGGTGCCACGGTTGAAGTTGTCTGCCGCATTGGTCACCTGGTCGACCGCAGTCGCCATCTGGCCCACCACGCCGTCTTTCGACGACAGGCCCGCCACGGCCCGGCTCACATCACGCGAGGTCTTGTCGATACCGGCCAGCGTCTTGCGAGCGTCCTGCGCGACTGCAGGCAGCGAGGCCAGCGCCGGGTCGAGCTTGGTATCCACGGTCACCAACAGGCGCTTGCCCAATGCATCCAGGCTCTGCGCGGCCTGGCCCAGGTTTTGCACCGATGCCATCAGCGCACGCTGGTTGTTCGCGCTGAGCAGGTCGTTCACCTTGCGGGTGGCGTCTTCCACCTGCTGCATGATGATCGGGCCCTGCTCGGCAATCTGGCCAAAAGGCGATGGCCGCATCGGCAGGCGCGGCAGGCCGTCCGGCCCGGCCGGCAGCGGTGTGGTGTTCATGTTGTCATCATCGAGCTGGATGTGTGCGAGGCCCGTGACGCCCTGGAAGCCCAGCATGGCATAGGTGGTCTGCGTGACCGGAGCCTCGGCATTGACGGCAATCACAATCAGCACATTGCCGTTCTTCTCGGGATCAAACTCAATCGAGCGCACCTTGCCAACGGGCACCCCCTTGTAGCGCACGGGCGCCTGCAGCTGCAGGCCGCTCACGCTCTCGGCCGTTGCCAGCTCGTACTTGGTATAGGTGGTGTTGTCCCGGCCGAGCCACAGGCTGATGCCGATGACCAGGGCCGTGAGCACCACCACAAACAAGCCCGCCGCCAGTGCGTGCGATTTGTTTTCCATAGCTACTCCTTTGCTCCAGCGAGCGCTCCTCCAAGGGCCACTGCGCTGACCGGCGCCAACGCGCGCCGCCCCCGCTCACCCAGGAAGAAATGTTCGATAAACGGATGCGGGAAATGCACCACCTCTTGCGGCGCTCCCGTCACGATCACTTTTTTCTCGGCCAGTACCGCCACACGGGTGGACAGGGCAAACAGCGTGTCCAGGTCGTGCGTGACCATCACCACCGTCAGACCCAGCGCTTCATGCAGCTCCTTGAGCAGATCGCAGAACTCATCGGAGCTGTTCGGGTCCAGCCCTGCCGTGGGCTCGTCGAGCAGCAGCAATGGCGGATCCATGATGAGCGAGCGCGCCAGTGCCACACGCTTGATCATGCCGCCCGACAGATCGGATGGCATGCGGGTGGCATGCTCGGGCTTGAGGCCCACCATCTGCAGCTTGACCATGGCAGCATCGCGTACCACGGCCTTGGGCAGGGTACCCTGCTCGTTCAATGGAAAGGCAATGTTCTCCAGCACATTGAAGGCGGAGAACAGTGCGCCTTGCTGGAACAGCATGCCGATGCGCGAGGCTGCGCCGTGGCGGCTGAGCTCGTCCACGGGCTTGCCTTCGATCAGCACCTCGCCCTTGGCGGGATGCAGCAGGCCGAGAATCTGCCGCAGCAGCACGGATTTGCCCGTTCCCGAGCCGCCCACCAGGGTCAGGATTTCACCGCGGCGCACATCCAGATCGAGATCCTGATGGATCGCAAACGCATGGTCTCCACGGCCAAACACGGTCCACAGCTTGCGGATCTGCACCACAGGCTGGTCTGCCGTTGGAGCGGTGGTTGCAGTTGAGGTTGTCACTGCCATGGCTAGAACCCGACATTGCGGAATGCAATCGCAAAGATGGCATCCAGCACGATGACCGCCGTGATCGATATCACGACCGAAGAAGTGGTGCCGCGCCCCAGGCTCTGGGTATTGGGCTCCACCTGCAGCCCGAAGTGGCAGGCAATCAGCGCAATGGCCACACCAAACGTCACCGATTTGGCCAGCGCCAGAAACAGGTTGGCAATATCCACAGCCCCTGGCATTGCCTGCACGAAATAGGCAGGCGATACCCCCATGGCCGCATCGGCAGCCAGCATGCCGCCCACAAGAGCGCACATGGTGGTCCAGATGGCCACCAGCGGCATGGCCGCAGCCAGAGCCAGCGCGCGCGGCATCACCAGTCGAAAGCCGTGCGGGATGCCCATCACCTGCATGGCATCCAGCTCTTCGTTCACCCGCATCACCCCAATCTGCGCGGTAATGGCCGAGCCCGAGCGGCCTGCCACCAGAATGGCCCCCAGAAGCGGCCCCAGCTCACGCACCAGAGAAATACCCAGGATATTGACGATGAAAGCATCGGCGCCGAACTGGCGCAGTTGCAGCGACATCAGATAGGCCAGCACCACGCCGATGAGAAAACCCACCAGCGCCGTGATCGGCAAGGCCGTGGTTCCCACCGCGTACAGATTGCCGGAGAAATCGCGCCACGGCCCGCGCGCCGGGTTGCGCAGCAGGCGCAGCACATCGATCAGCAACTGCCCCACCATCTCGACCATGGCCCGCGCATGGGCCACAAAGCCCAGCAGCACCATTCCCAACTGGATGAGCCAACCCCACCAGTTGACAGGTTTTTCGGGCGGGCAGGCAATCGTCAGTGACGCCACGCGCTCCATCATCTGGCGCTGCATGTCCGTCATGCGCAGATGCTGCGGCCGCTGCTGGCGCCAGTGTTCCCATAGCAGCTGGGCGCCCACATGGTCCAGCCAGTCCGCAGCAGTCAGATCCCAGGCCTGGCCCTCGCCGGGCGGGTGCTTGCGCAATTGCTCGCGCACGGATTTCCAGATGTGCCGGTCCCCCAGCTCTGCCGCCCCCCAGCGACCGCGCAACTGTGCCCAGCGCTGACCGCTGTCGTTGGCATCGGTGATGTGAGGAGAGGAATCCGCCATGAATGGAAAAAGCGAGCTGGTTCTTGTTGCGTGCGCAATACGAATACGGACTACGCACTATAGCCTGAGTGTCACCCAGGCGCATGCAGTGAACACGCGCCCGGCACGGTGGCATCGGGCCCGGCAGCACGGCCTCCATCGGTTGATTCCCGATTGGCAACGCGGCACACTGTTTGCACACTGCAGGCTGTTTTTACCAGATATGGGCTGCGTTCGCGGCCCGAGTCACCAAACCCCCAAAAGCATGACGACACCCGGAGACAACACTTCCTTCGACTATATCGTGATCGGCGCAGGCACAGCAGGGGCGCTGCTGTGCAACCGCCTCTCGGCCAACCCACGCAACCGCGTGCTGCTGATCGAGGCGGGCAGGCGCGACGATTACCACTGGATCCATATTCCTGTCGGCTATCTGTACTGCATTGGCAACCCTCGCACCGACTGGCTCTACAAGACCGAGCCCGAGCCCGGGCTCAACGGCCGAAGCCTGCTCTACCCGCGCGGCAAGACGCTGGGCGGCTGCTCCAGCATCAACGGCATGATCTACATGCGTGGCCAATCGCGCGATTACGACCACTGGGCCGAGCTGACGGGCGACGCCCGGTGGCGCTGGAATGAAACCCTGGGCTACTTCAAGCGCCATGAAGACCATTGGCGGCTGGATCACGAAGGCGATGCCAGCCCCAGCTTTGCGCAATTGCATGGCAACCGCCGCACCGGCAGCAGCGGGGAATGGCGCGTCGAGAAACAGCGCCTGCGCTGGGACATTCTGGACGCCTTTGCCCAGGCTGCGCAGCAGGCCGGCATCCCCGCCACCGACGACTTCAACCGCGGCACCAACGAAGGTGTCGGCTACTTCGAGGTCAACCAGAAGGCCGGTTGGCGCTGGAACACCGCCAAGGCCTTCTTGCGCCCCACCTGCTATGGCCGCCCCAATGTCGAGATCTGGAACAATGCCCAGGTGAGCCGCCTGCTGCTGGAGCGCCAGGCAGACGGGCAGCTCGCCTGTACCGGCGCCGAAGTGTGGACCGGATCTGAAACGGTGACGGCACGCGCCAGCAAGGAAGTGATCCTCAGCGCCGGTGCGGTCAATTCGCCGCAGATTCTGCAGCTGTCGGGCATCGGCCCGGGCGAGCTGCTGCAGCAGCACGGCATCGGCGTGCAACATGATTTGCCGGGTGTGGGTGCCAATCTGCAAGACCACTTGCAGATCCGCGCGGTATTCAAGATCGATGGCGCGCCCACGCTCAACATGATGGCGGGCAGCCTGTGGGGCAAGGCCAAGATCGGGCTGGAGTACCTCGCCAAGCGCAGCGGCCCGATGAGCATGGCTCCCTCGCAACTGGGCGCCTTCACCCGCAGCAGCGCCGAACACCCCTACCCCAATATCCAGTACCACGTGCAGCCGCTGTCGCTCGACGCTTTTGGCGACCCGTTGCACACCTTTCCGGCCTTTACCGCCAGCGTGTGCAATCTCAACCCCACCAGCCGGGGCACGGTGCAGATCAAGAACGCCGATTTCAGAGCCGCGCCCGCCATTGCGCCGCATTACCTCTCGACCGAAGAAGACCGCAAGGTGGCGGCCGACAGCCTGCGCATCACCCGCACCATCGCGGCCCAGCCCGCGCTGGCCAAATACCGGCCGGTGGAGTGGAAGCCCGGTGCGCAGTACCAAAGCGATGAAGAGCTCGCGCGTCTCGCAGGTGACATCGCCACCACCATCTTCCACCCGGTAGGCACCACCAAGATGGGCGCAGACAGCGACCCCATGGCCGTACTCGACAGCGAGCTGCGGGTTCGCGGCGTGCGCGGGCTGCGGGTGGTGGATGCGGGCGCCATGCCGACCATCACCAGCGGCAACACCAATTCGCCCACCCTCATGATTGCCGAGCGCGCCGCAGAATGGATCCTGGCCAGCCACCGCCCGTAACCGAACCATGCGAGTGCCCCCGCTCATGCGCCTGCACCGCGGCAGGACTGGTCATTGCCCCAAAATAGGGGTGCGGCCGGCTTTGCTTTGCCAAAGCACCAGTGGGGGTAAATCCTGATGCACCATGGCGGTGCGATCCCCTATAGTAGAGGCACTCGAGGCACTCAAACAGTGCTCTGCGAGAGGACCGAGGAGACATCTCGATAACTCAAATATTTTGATAAAGCATCACAAAAAGAGATGCCCCTTCCAAAGCGCCTACGGGCGCTTTTTTGTTTTTCCCTTCGTCTCCACGCCACAACACTGTTCCGTATGCAGCAGCGCATTTACCCGCTGTGATCCGGTGCGCGCTGCCCTGTTGCAGTGCGACAATCGCGGCCATGGAATGGAATTTTCAATGGATTTTTGTCACCCTGGCGTCCATGTTCGCAGGGTTTGTAGATGCAGTGGTGGGGGGTGGAGGCCTCATTTTGGTGCCTGCGCTCTTTGGCGCATTTCCGTCCGCACCACCGGCAACCCTGCTGGGCACCAACAAGAGCGCCGGTGTCTGGGGCACGCTGATTGCGGCGCGCCAGTTCAGCCGCCGCGTGCAGATGCGCTGGAGTGCCGTCGCGCCTGCGGCGTTCGCCGGGTTTGCGGCTTCGCTCCTGGGCGCCTGGGCCGTCACCGTGGTCGACCCGAGCATGCTGCGCAAGGCACTTCCGGTGATTCTGGTGGCCGTGCTGGCCTACACCTTGTACAAAAAGCAGTTGGGGCAAACGCACGCACCTCGCTACAGCGGCCGGGCCGAGACCTGGGTGGCCTGTGCGATTGGCGCGAGCATCGGCTTTTATGACGGGTTCTTCGGCCCGGGCGCAGGCAGCTTCTTCGTCTTTCTGTTCGTGCGCTGGCTGGGCTATGACTTTCTGAATGCCTCGGCCAGTGCCAAGATTCTGAATCTGGCCACCAACATCGCGGCACTGATTCTCTTCACGGCCAAGGGCCATGTGTGGTGGCACTTTGCGATCCCGCTGGCCGTTGCCAATGTGGTGGGCAGCATGCTGGGCACCTGGATGGCGCTGAAAAAAGGCTCGGGCTTCGTTCGCGGCATGTTCATTGTTGTGGTGAGCGCCCTCATCCTGAAGACCGGCTACGACGCCTTTGTGCGCTGAACGACCGGCAGCCCGGAGACCTCAAGACCGTGTCTGACAAGGCCTGACAGCGCGCGGCCAGCTGCTATTTTTATAGTAATTAGCATGCACGCTTTAGCGTGCTGCTTCGGCCTGCGGCTGAATACTCACTTCTTCCACACGCCGCGGCGTGCCGATGGGTGCCGTGGCCTGGCCGCGCTGCATGGCGGCCATATCGGCATCGCTGGGGTAATCGCCCAGCAGCCAGTAATCGATGATCCGGCGGGCAATGGGCGCTGCACTGCCTGCGCCAAAACCGGCGTTTTCCACAATCACGCCCACGGCGATCTTGGGGTTGTCCGCCGGGGCAAACGCCACATACAGCGCGTGGTCGCGCTGGCGCTCGGCCAGCTTGGCTGCGTTGTATTTCTCTTTCTGGCCGATGGTGATGGCCTGCGCCGTACCGGTCTTGCCGCCTGCACTGTAGCGCGCACTGCCAAAAGATCCCCGGCCCGTGCCCCCTGTGACCACCGACACCATGCCCCGCTTGACGGCATCGACATTGCTTTGCTTGTAGCCCAGGTTGACCGACTCGGGCTGCTCGATCGGTTGGCGGGTGTTGGTGACCGGGTCGATCAGCGCACGGCCCACGTGCGGCACACGGCTGTTGCCGTTATCGACCAAGGTGGCCAGTGCATGCGTCAGCTGCAGGATGGTGAAGTTGTTGTAGCCCTGGCCAATGCCCAGCGAAATGGTCTCGCCGGCGAACCACTTCTTCTGCTCGGGACGCTTGTAGGTTTCGCGCTTCCATGTGGTGCTGGGCAGCACGCCACGCACCTCGCCGGGCAGGTCGATACCCGTGATCTGGCCAAATCCCAGCGGTTTCATGAAGTCGTGGATCGCGTCCACCCCCATCTCATTGGCCAGCGTGTAGAAATACACATTGCTGGAGTGCTGAATGGCGCGGTTCAGATCTACCGGGCCCAGGGCATGGCCCGAGCGGAAGGTATGGCCGCCAAAGGTCCAGCTGCCGCCGTCCTGGATGATGGTGGAAGGCGTGCGCCTGCCTGTTTCCAGCCCCGCCAGCCCCATGAAGGGCTTGTAGGTAGAGCCGGTGGGGTAGGTGCCGCGCAGTGCGCGGTTGAGCAGGGGGCGGTCGATGGATTCGTTGAGCGCCTTCCAGCTTTCCTGGTCGATGCCTTCGACGAACAGGTTGGGGTCGTAGGTGGGCTTGCTCACCATGGCCAGCAGCTCGCCGGAGCGCGGGTCGATGGCAATCGCCACGCCACGGCGCTCGCCATACAGGTCTTCCACCATCTTCTGCAGCTTGATGTCGATGGACAGCACCACGCTCTCGCCCGGCGTGGCCGGTGCGCTGCCGAGCTTGCGCACGGCGTGGCCGCCCGCCGAGGTCTCCATGCGCTCCACGCCGGTCTGGCCGTGCAGCTCTTTCTCGTAGCTGGCTTCCACGCCCGTCTTGCCGATGTATTCGGTGCCGCGGTAGTTGGCGGCATCTTCCGAATCGTCGATGCGTTCCTTCTCGCGCTGGTTGATGCGGCCGATGTAGCCGATGATGTGCGCGCCCACCTCGCCCATGGGGTAATTGCGAAATAGCCGCGCCTTCACATCTACGCCCGGAAAACGGTAGCGCTGGGCGGTGAACTTGGCCACCTCCTGGTCCGTCAGCCGCGAGCGGATCGGCAGCGAATCGAAGTTGCGCGAATCCTCGCGCAGGCGCTTGAAGCGGCGCCGGTCGCGCGGCGTGATGTCGATGATCTCGGACAGCGCATCAATGGTTTCGTCGATGTCTGCCACCTTGTAGGGCGTAATCTCCAGCGTGTAGGCCGAATAGTTGGTGGCCAGCAGCACGCCATTGCGGTCGTAGATCTGCCCACGGTTGGGCACGATGGGCACCACCGCCGTCCGGTTGCTCTCGGCCTGGGCCAGCAGATCATCGTGGCGCTCCACCTGCAGCACATAGAGGCGCGTGACGAGCAGCGAAAAGCACATCAGCACCACCAGGCCGATCACCACCACCCGCAGCTTGAATTGACTGAGGTCGCGGTCGGAATTGTGGATTTCGGTCATCGGACAAAGGCGGCGCTATGCGGCACTAGAGCGGCCGGTTTTCGTCGTCGCTGGGTGGCTGGCGCTGGGGCAGCAGCAGCAGCCAGCTCACCACGGGCCACAGCAGCGCACACCACAGGCCGGGCGTGATGAAGCCCCAACCCGGAAAGCCGCCGCGCAGCAACATGCGCATCAGCATCTGCACCACATCTGCCGCCATGAAAAGCGGCAGCACCTGCACCGCCTGTGCCAGCACGCTCAGCCAGGTAATGCGCCGGCGCAGCATGGCCACGCCATACATCACCGCCGAATAGATCAGCGCATGCTGGCCCAGCAGCGACGATTGGTGCACATCCATGCACAGGCCCAATACAAACGCCCAGGCCATACCGACCTTGCGCGGCTCGTGCACACCCCAGAACACCAGCACCAGCAGCAGCAC
Source organism: Comamonas odontotermitis (assembly GCF_014207855.1). Lineage (GTDB taxonomy): Bacteria > Pseudomonadota > Gammaproteobacteria > Burkholderiales > Burkholderiaceae_C > Comamonas > Comamonas odontotermitis_A. The sequence goes on from NZ_JACHKZ010000002.1 coordinate 30,469, forward strand.
ATCGGGCACCCATATGCCGCGGCCCAGCGGCAGCAGATTGATCATCAGCGCCAGCAGAATGGAAAGCGCGATGAACCAGGGGTTGACGGGCAGCAGCAACGGCTGCCCACGCGGCATGATCATCGCGGCGCTCCTTGCTGGCAGTGGTAGGGGCTCTTCATCCGCGCTTGCCCTTTCGCGGGGTGGAGGACGGGCCTTCCTGCTTCTTCACATCCGGCGCGGGACGCGGAGGCAGCGCGTCTTCGGGCAGGGGATCAATCACCATCACGAACTGCGCACCATACATTTGTGCCAGCGGCTCGCAGTACACGCGCGAGAACGGTGAATCAGCGCGGCGCTCGATCTTGATGATGCGCGCAATCGGCAGGCCCGGCGGGTACACGCCGTCCACGCCACTGGTGGTGAGCAGATCGCCTTCCTGGATATCGGCATTGCTCGGCATGAACCGCAGCTCGATACCGCCACCGTAGGCTGTGGTCGGGTCGCCATAGGCCACGGCGCGTGCGCCGGTGCGAGGGTTCAGCACAGGGATCGCCTGGTCACGGTCGGTCAGCAAGGTCACCTCGGACGACATCGGAAACACCCGCGTCACCTGGCCGAGCACGCCCATCTCATCCATCACCGGCGAGCCGCGCTGGATATTGGCCAGCTCGCCCTTGTCGATCACCACGCGGCGGGTATAGGCATCGGCGGTTTCATACACCACCTGCGCAGCCGTGCCCTTGGTGCTCAGGCGCGGCAGCAGATTCAGCAATTGGCGCAAGCGCTGGTTTTCGTGGTCGAGCGTCTCCACCAGGGTGGCGCGCTGCGCAAGTTCCACCGATTTCTTCTCGGCACTGGCTGCCGCCGTCTGCGCCGTGTGCAGGTCTTCGAAATAGGTAGCGCCCTGGTTCACCAGTTGCACCGGCTGCAGCATCACCCACTGCAGCGGATAGAGCACCGTGGCCACTGCCTTGCGCAGTGGCTCGGTCAGCTTGAAGCGCACGTCCGCCACCATCAAAAAAACGGCCAGCGCTACGCACAAGGCCAGGCGCACATTGGGGCTGGGGCCTTGTGGACGGAACGTTGGTACGCCGCTATCGAAGGAGTTGCTGGACATGCTGAAACCGGTTCAAAAGCACCCGACATCGGCCCAGACGCCAATGGCGAGCATGCAGCTTGCTATGCTAAACATAGTAGCTGGCGCTCGCCATTATTACGCATACCGGTGTTTGAACGTATTTATCGCCGCCGGGCTGCCCCAGGCATTGATCGTTCCCCAGGCGGGAAGCGGCCATGCGCCGTGGGCAAGCATGGGGCGCTGTTATTCGCTGGTGAAGATGGTGACGCCCTTGCGGTCCAGTGTTTCGAGTGCCATGCCGCAGCCACGAACCACGCAGGTAAGCGGCTCTTCGGCCACCAGCACCGGCAGGCCGGTTTCCTCGGCCAGCAGGCGGTCCAGATCACGCAGGAGCGCGCCGCCGCCGGTCAGCATCATGCCGCGCTCGGCAATGTCGGCACCCAGCTCAGGCGGGGTCTGCTCCAGCGCGTTCTTCACGGCCGATACGATCTGGTTGAGCGGCTCGGTCAGCGCTTCCAGCACTTCGTTGGAGCTGATGGTGAAGCTGCGCGGCACGCCTTCAGAAAGATTGCGGCCCTTGACTTCGATCTCGCGCACTTCGCTGCCGGGGAAGGCAGAGCCAATGCTCTTCTTGATCAGCTCGGCCGTGGGCTCGCCAATCATCATGCCGTAGTTGCGGCGGATGTAGTTGATGATGGCTTCGTCGAACTTGTCGCCACCGACGCGCACGCTGCCCTTGTAGACCATGCCGCCCAGCGAAATCACGCCCACCTCGGTCGTGCCGCCGCCAATGTCCACCACCATCGAGCCCGAGGCTTCGGACACCGGCAGGCCCGCGCCGATACCAGCGGCCATCGGCTCTTCGATCAGCTCCACCTGGGTGGCGCCAGCCTTGAGGGCGGCGTCCTTGATCGCGCGGCGCTCCACCTGGGTCGAGCCGCAGGGCACGCAGATGATGATGCGCGGGCTGGGCGACAGCAGGGTGCGGGGGTGCACCATCTTGATGAACTGCTTGATCATCTGCTCGGTGATCAGGAAGTCGGCGATCACGCCGTCCTTCATCGGGCGGATGGCTTCGATGTTGCCGGGCACCTTGCCCAGCATGGCCTTGGCCTCGCGGCCCACGGCCTGAATCACCTTGCGACCGTGTGTGCCGCCTTCATGGCGAATGGCGACCACCGATGGCTCATCGAGCACAATGCCCTTGTCGCGCGCAAAAATCAGGGTGTTGGCCGTGCCCAGGTCAATGGCCAGGTCAGTGGAAAAATAGCGACGGAACGCTCCGAACATGCAAGATTCCTCTAGGGCATGGGCAGCACTTCGGCCTTCCATCGCCCGTCATTGGGGTGTGGTGAGATGACTGATGGGGTTTTGGTGCGCAATGACCGACGTTGCAGTGATATTGCGTCAAAGACGGGATAATACCGCATCCCCTGTGAATAACTTACAGGGCAACGCTTTCCAGCGCCGTTTTTTTACGACTGGTTTACATACAAATATCTATGGCACTGACAAAAGATGACATTGCCCGCATCGCCAACCTGGCGCGGCTCGAATTATCAGACTCCGAGAGTGAGCGCATGCTCTCGCAGATGAATAACTTTTTTGGCATTGTGGAGAAGATGCAGGCTGTGGATACCACCGGCGTCACGCCGCTGTCGCACCCCGTGGCGGCCATCGAGGAAATCACGCTGCGCCTGCGCGATGACGTGGTGAGCGAGCCCGACAACCGCGAGGCCAATCAGAAGAGCGCTCCGGCCGTGGAAAAAGGCTACTTCCTGGTGCCTAAGGTCATCGAGTAATTCACAGCATTTTCAGGTTTAGGCCTTTTTAGGCCACAGCGCATGCCAGGCAAGCGCGATCAGCTATCACAAATGCAGCATCGCACCATCGCCCCAGGCAGCGCCCCGCCTTTTTACCAAGATCGAGAGATCGCTCTGACAGCGAGATTTGCATGAGCACTCCTACCCAATTGCATGACCTGAGCGTGGCCCAGCTGGCCGCCAAGCTCCAAAGCCGCGAAGTGTCCTCTGTAGAGGCCGCACAGCACTTTCTGGCCCGCGCCAAGGCCCACCAGAACCTGGGCGCCTATGTCCACATCAACGAAGAAGTGACCTTGGCCCAGGCCCGCGCCGCCGATGCCGCGATTGCCGCAGGCACCTCGGGCAAGCTGGCTGGGGTACCCATCGGCCACAAGGACCTGTTCGTCACCAAGGATTTCCCCACCACGGCTGGCAGCAAAATGCTCACCGGCTACCAGTCGCCATTCGATGCCACCATGGTTACCCGACTGGCAGAAGCGGGCGCCGTCACTCTGGGCAAGCTGAACATGGACGAGTTCGCCATGGGCTCGGCCAACGAAAACTCCGCCATCGGCAAGGTGAGCAACCCCTGGGATGTGTCCCGCGTGCCCGGCGGCTCGTCCGGCGGCTCGGCTGCCGCCGTGGCTGCGCGCCTGGCACCGGCTACCACCGGCACCGATACCGGTGGCTCCATCCGCCAGCCCGCGTCGTTCTGCGGCATCACCGGCATCAAGCCCACCTATGGCCGCGCCAGCCGCTACGGCATGATCGCCTTTGCGTCGAGCCTCGACCAGGCTGGCCCCATGGCCCGCACCGCCGAAGACTGCGCCATCCTGCTGAGCGAGATGTGCGGCCCCGATCTGGACCGCGACTCCACCAGCCTGGACCGCCCGGCAGAAGACTTCACCCGCAGCCTGGGCGACAAGCTGGACGGCCTGCGCATCGGTATTCCGGCCGAATTCTTCGGCGACGGCCTCTCGGACGACGTGCGCGCTGCCGTGGACGGCGCCCTCAAGGAATACGAAAAGCTCGGTGCAAGGCTCGTGCCCATCAGCCTGCCGCGCACCGAACTCTCCATCCCCGTGTACTACATCATCGCCCCGGCCGAAGCCTCGTCCAACCTCAGCCGCTTTGACGGCGTGAAGTTCGGCCACCGCGCCAAGGACTACACCGACCTGGTCGACATGTACAAGAAGACCCGCGCCGAAGGCTTTGGCGACGAAGTCAAGCGCCGCATCATGACGGGCGCCTACGTGCTCTCGCACGGCTACTACGACGCCTACTACCTGCAGGCGCAAAAAATCCGCCGCATGATTGCGGACGACTTCCAGGCCGCCTTCAAGGACTGCGACCTGATCGCCGGGCCTGCCGCACCCAACGTGGCCTGGGCCCTGGGCGGCAAGAGCGACCCGCTCGCCAACTACCTGGCCGACATCTACACCCTGCCCGCGTCGCTGGCAGGCCTGCCGGGCCTCTCGGTACCCGCCGGATTTGGCGAAGGCGGCATGCCCGTGGGCCTGCAGCTCATCGGCAACTACTATGGCGAGGCCAAGCTCCTGAACGCCGCGCACCAGCTGCAACAAGCCACCGACCACCACCTGCGCCAGCCCGCTGGCATTGCGAAATAACGCAGGGAGGAACACAGAACATGACCGAAACAACCGTCAAGCTCATCAACGGCTACGAAGTGGTGATTGGCTTTGAAACCCACACCCAGCTCGCTGCCAACAGCAAAATCTTCAGCCGCGCCAGCACCGCCTTCGGCGCCGAGCCCAACACCCAGGCCTGCGCCGTGGACCTGGCCCTGCCCGGCACCCTGCCGGTGATGAACAAAAAAGCCGTCGAGTGCGCTATCAAATTAGGATTGGCACTGGGCTCCCACATTGCGCCGCTCAGCATCTTTGCACGCAAGAACTACTTCTACCCCGACCTGCCCAAGGGCTACCAGATCTCGCAGTTCGAGATTCCGGTGGTGCAAGGCGGTGAAGTGAGCTTCTTCGTTGGCGACAACAAGAAGACCGTGCGACTGGTGCGTGCCCACCTCGAAGAAGACGCAGGCAAATCCGTGCACGACGAATTCATCGGCCAGTCGGGCATCGACCTCAACCGCGCCGGCACGCCGCTGCTGGAAATCGTGACCGAGCCCGACATCCGCAGCACCGAAGAAGCCGTGGCCTACGCCAAGGAACTGCACAAGATCGTCACCTGGATCGGCATCTGCGACGGCAACATGCAGGAAGGCAGCTTCCGCTGCGACGCCAACGTCTCCGTGCGCAAACCCGGGGCGCCGCTGGGCACGCGCCGCGAGATCAAGAACCTGAACTCGTTCCGCAACATGCAGATCGCCATCGATTACGAAATCCGCTGGCAGATCGAAGAAATCGAAGATGGCCGTGCCATCCAGCAGGCCACCGTGCTCTTCAACCCCGACACGGGCGAGACCCGCGCCATGCGCACCAAGGAAGACGCGGCCGACTACCGCTACTTCCCCGACCCCGACCTACCGCCGCTCGTCATTGCAGATAGCTGGGTACAGGCCGTGAAGGCCGACATGCCCGAGCTGCCCCGCCAGCGCGCCGACCGCTTTGTGGCCGATTACGGCCTGCCCGAGTACGACGCCACCACCCTGACCCAAAGCCAGGCCATGGCCGACTACTTTGAAGCCGCCGCCAAGCAAAGCGGCCAGCCCAAGCTGGCCAGCAACTGGGTCATGGGCGAAATCTCGCGCCGCCTGAACATGGAAGAGATCGGCATGGACCAAGTCAAGGTCAGCGCCGAGCAACTGGGCCAGCTCATTGCGCGCATCCACGGCAACGTCATCAGCAACAACTCTGCCAAGCAGGTGTTCGAGGCACTGTGGACCGGCGAAGGCACGGACGTCGACGCCATCATCGAAGCCAAGGACCTCAAGCAATCGAACGACACCGGCGCGCTCGAAGCCATCATCGACGAGGTGATCGCCGCCAACCCGGCCAACGTGGAGCAATACAAGGCAGGCAAGGACAAGGCATTCAACGCCCTGGTGGGCCAGGTGATGAAGGCCTCCAAGGGGAAGGCAAACCCGGGGCAGGTCAATGAGTTGTTGAAGGCCAAGCTGGCGTAATTCCAGAGAACGCCGGAAAGACCTCATTGAGCCCTACAAGAACCGCCGCCACGATCTTCAATGTGGACTTCCTGCGCGGCATCACCGCGCTGGCGGTTCTTGTCTGGCATTACCAGCATTTTTTCTACCCGAGTGCAGGTGTCTCCCTCGCGGTTACTGATCGCCCACTGCAACCGTTCTACTCATCATTGCGTTGGCTTTATGAGTATGGGGCCAATGGCGTCCAATTTTTCTGGGTGCTATCAGGCTTTGTCTTTTTTCACGCCTATCGATCCCGAGATAATATTTCCCTCAAGGAATTTTTCATCAATCGTTTCAGCAGGCTATACCCGCTTCACTTGATGACGCTCTTGCTGGTTGCCTTGCTTCAGACTGTCAGTCAGTATGCAGTTGGTCATCAGCAGATATATCCATTCAATGATTTTTATCATTTTTTACTGAATATATTTCTCGCGTCTCACTGGGGTTTTCAAAAAGGCTATTCGTTCAATGCCCCCATCTGGTCGGTGTCGGTCGAGATAATCACATATATTTTTTTCTTCGCCTATCTCAAGACTGCTGGCATACGTTTGTGCTCCGCCTTGGTGTGGCTTGCTGTCATCTATGTGGCCTTTCAAGGGCCTGATACCAATTCTTTTGCCCAATGCACCATTCTGTTTGCCCTGGGTGGGTTGGTTCATGAATTGCAATTTTGGATCAATTCCAGAACGCCTAAATGGGTCAGTCCTTTAGGTGCCATCACACTGACCACCTCGCTGCTCGTATACTTGTATATAAAAGGCGCATGGAACCCAACGGTAGTGGTGTTCGCATTATTTCCCAGTCTGATTTGGCTCGCAGCCTCGGCAGAGACCATTGGTTTCTCTTCCGGAAGGATAGGCGAACTGGTAGGCAACACAACATATGCTTCTTATCTGATACATGTGCCTATTCAGGTTGCATTCATGACAGTGGCTGATCTATTCTTAATCGACAGAATGGATATTGCCAAAACACCGGCATTTTTTGTCTTCTATATTGCGGCAGTATTCCTATTGAGCCATTTCATATTCAAGCATGTGGAGCTTCCTTCCAAAAGAAGGATACAAGCCTGGCTCAATCCGGCACTACGCAACCGCGCAATTCAGGAGCCGCTAATACAACCCCTCAAATCGTAGATTGGCATCTGATCTATGTCTATAAAGCGTCAGAAGCTATTGCATCAATAGCGACCCAAAAAGGCCCGCGTTTGCGGGCCAAGGGAGTAGTGAGAAGTCACAGGGCGTCAATGCATCTGCGTGTTGTCCGGCGTCTTGGGTTCCGACCCGAGCTGACGGCGGTTGCATTTGCTTTGCTGCTGGCTGTACTTCTTCTCTCGCAATGGTTGCCCCAGCTGCAAGGGCCAGGGCAAAGGCTGGTGCGGAATGGCAGTGTGCTGTTTCATGGCTCGCTCCTGCAATCCGGGCCAGCGCAGGCGGCTAGCGCTGCTGCTGCGTGCGGTCTTGCTGACCGGGCTGTTTTTGCTGCGGCGATTGCTGCTCGTGCTGCTGGTCCTTCTTCTGCCCGGGTTGCTGGCCCGGCTGCTGGTTCACCTGGTTGCTGCTGGGTTTCTGTTGCTGATTCTGCTGTGTCATGGCGATCACTCCTTCAGGAATACTGGCGAGGCCCCGTGCCTGCCATGTCTCCATAGTCGCGCCTCACAGGCCCCATGGATGTAGGAGATACCAGACGCCGTGCATCAAGACGTGAATCAAGACACGTTTTGCAAGCGCCTGCGCCATACCGCACACATTTGCTTGCCTTCGGGGGCCAACGGCCGTGGCCTACGTATTGGGATTTTTTTGCGCTCTACAGCTTACCTGTAAAGCGTCAATCGCTATTAAAAATGAAGCATTCATACCACCCGTCGGCAGATCGCCGGCACATGACGCAGCATCCGCTATAAACATGCCATGACCAATTTGTTTGCCAAAGTGGCGCTCTGGGGCCTGGCGCTGATCGCCATGCTGTACGCAGCGCTGTGCGTGCTGATGTTCTTCCAGCAGCGCAGGCTGATGTATTTTCCGCAGATGACGCGGGTGGAAGCGGGGCAGACCAATTTCTCGCTGCAGCAGGAGGATGCGACCCTGCGCGGTTGGCAAAGCCACCCGGGCCAGCCCGCCGCAGGCGCAGGTGGCGAAGGTGGCATGCAAGCCCCTGCAACCGATGCCGTCATCTACCTGGGTGGCAATGCCGAGCGGGTGGAGCAGGTGGTGCCGCTGCTGCGCCAATGGCTGCCTGCGCACAGCGTCTATGCCCTGGCCTACCGCGGCTATGGCGCGAGCGACGGCACGCCCACGGGCGCAGACCTGGAGCGCGACGCCGCTGCCTTGTTTGATGCCGTGCAGCAGCGGCACCCGCAAGGACGCATCACCGTAGTGGGCCGCAGCCTGGGCTCCGGCGTGGCAGCAGCGGTGGCTGCGCAGCGCCAGCCCGCACGGCTGGTGCTGATTACCCCGTTTGACAGCATGATCGCCACTGTGCGCGACCACTATGGCTGGCTGCCCGTGGGCCTGCTGCTGCGCGATCGCTATCCCTCGGACGAGCGGCTGCAGCACTACGGCGGCCCCTTGCTGGTGCTGCGCGCAGGGCGCGATGCGCTGGTGCTGCCTGCCCGTACCGACGCGCTGGAGCAGGCGCTGGCCAACCGCAAGGGGCCTGCGGTGGAGGTTGCAAACTTTGCCGCCGCCGACCATATCGACATTCTGGAAGCGCCAGGCCTTGCAACGCGCCTGCGCAGCTTTGTGGAAGGCGCGCCAGCCCAGCGTTGATGCACGTCAAATCACGGCAGACGGCGCCGTACGCCCGCTACTCGCGCTTTTGCGGTTGAAAGTCGAAGAGCGTCTTGCCTGCATTGTCGATCACCAGGGCCGGGAGATTCTGCGTGGTGACAAGGTAGAAGCCGCCCTTCCAGGGGTGCGCAGCCACGTAGTAGCCGCCTGCCAGCATCTGCGGCAGGGTGCTTGTGGCCTGGCTCCAGACCGGCTGCAGGCTGTGCACGTCTACCATCTGCAGCACCACTTCAGCGGGCGTGGTGGGGGTTTCCTCGTAGCGCATCAATATCCGGTCGGCATTGCGGGCCAGCACCTCGCCGCTGAACTGCACCGGCACGCTGGCCACCCACGCAATGTCGGTGATCCCCGCCTCCTGCAGGCTTTGGCGGGCCACCACATAGCCATCGCTCACGGCCTGGTAGCGCTTTGGCGCGGCGCGCACCACCGCATCGGAGGTGGAGTGCACCTCCAGCAGCGGCAACTGCTGGAACTCGTCCTCACTGAGCTTCTGCCGGTAGTGCACCAGGGTACTGGGCAAGCCATAGCGGGCCACATCGGTTCTGAAATCGGCATAGTCAATCCGCTCCACGGTCTGCGAATACCGGCCCCAGGGGCGTTGGAGCAGGCGCTGCTGCTGCCCGCCCCAGGGATAGATTTCGCCAGTGCGCCAGTACACGGCGTAGCGGTCGCCGGTGTTGCTGGTAATGTCGAGCAGATCGGGCTCGCGCTGGCTGCCAAATGCCAGCTTGGCCACGCCGGTCGCCAGCTGCCCGGAAAAACGCTGGATCAGTGCCGCGTTCATCGGTTCAAACAGGCTGCGCTCCCGGCTCCACTGCCACCAGTCGCGGCCGTTGAGCACCAGGGCCATCTGGCCATCGGCTTGCACACGCATCTGCGCGGACTTGGCGTAGGCATCACGTGGCAGGGTCACCCGCTGGGGCTCTCCGATCAATTGCCGCGCCTGCAGGTCGTTGTGCAGGATCTGGAACACGTCCTCGCGCTCGGTGCTGTGTTTCATCACCCGCAGCATGCGCAGGCTGCCGTCATCGGCCTGGTAGACCGCCGAGGCTTCGATGTTGCCCAGTGGCAAATCCTGTGGCTGGCCCGACTGCCGCAGCGCCTGCACCCATGCCAGCCCGTAGGGCAGCACAAAGAACAGCACAATGGCTGCAACCACCACCTGGTAGAGGGTTGGAACACGCCTGGTCATCGTGCGGGCCGGATGGGTGGACTGAAATCGTGCACGGTCTGGCCGTCATCTCCCATCAGCAACGCCGGCTGCTGCAGGTCATTGAAGAGCAGAAAACCGCCGTTGACCGCCTGGCCCTTCACATAGAGGCCGCCCTCACGGGTGCCGAGTTGCGGCAGCTGGTCGATGGTACGGCTCCACACCACCTGGTTGGTGGCCTTGTCCAGCAACTGGATGACCCGGCCCTCCTGGCGCACAGGCGTCGGCGTGTAGGTCAGCAGTACACGGGTAGCGCTTTCAGCCAGGATTTCGGCGTGAAAACGGGGAGTTGCGGGCTGCACCACCTCGATGCGTAGCAGGCCCCGATCCTCGACTGCATACGACTTTGTCGAAAACCCGCCGCCTATGGCGACGTGGTAGCGAGGCGAGTCACGCAACGCCTGGCTGTCGGTGGGCAGCAGGTCGAAGTAGTCGAAAAAAACCGGCTGGCCGGGCTCATAGCGCCACCAGGATTGCACCAGCAGCGCCCGGTCCTCCTCTCCGGTGGGGCGTGGCAGCCGCTCGTAGCGGTAGTGCGATATGCGCTCGCGGTAGGTAGCCTGGGCCTTTTGGTAAAGGCGGCTGCTCTCGGCGGCAGGCACGATCTGGTTCAGCAGCCAGTACACATAGTATTTGCTGCCGCTGCTGCTGGTCACCTCCAGGCTGTCGGGCCGGTCCCGACGCTGGATGGCAACGCCCACCACGCCCGCCCCCAGCTGCGGGGCAAAGCGCTCTCCCAGCTGGGGCAGCAGATCGACAAAACGCAGGGTGGCGGGGTCCAGCCGCCAAAAGCCGCGCTCCTGCAAAGAGAGATACAACTGCCCATCCGAGAAAAACCGCAGCTCGGCGCGGCCCGAGCCACTCGCCCAATGCATGGAAAAGCGCTGGGGCTCGGCCAGTGGCTTGCCGCTGACCATATCGCTGATCACGGCCCGGTAGACCGTCTGGTCCTGCTCGCGGTTTTCAAACAGCTGCACCAGCAGGCGCTGGCCGTTGCGCTCGACAATGGTGGCGCCCTCGCTGCGCCCCATGGCCTGGCGCAGCTCATAAGGCTTCATATCGCTTTTGAAAAACTGCTGCACATGCGGCACCAGCCATGGCAACACCATCAGCACCACGAGCAGTGGAAACAGCCACCGCATATGGCTTTGCAGCCGTGCCAGGCCAGGCACCGGGGTGTGCATGCGCACCTGCGGCAAGCCCTGGCCATGGTCGATGCTGAACTGCGCGCCGCACTGCAGGCAGGCAAAGGCATTGCGCGGCCCGGCGCTGCGGCAATGCGCTGCGCCGCAACGCGGGCAATAGGGAGATGACCAGGGTGACATAGCATGCATGCGGCAAACCAGAACTGGCGCACAGCTTAACGGCTATGCCTGGTGGCATGGGGCGCCACGGTTTTTTCAGGCGCAGCGCGCTACTCGGCAGGCAGCTAGCGCCTGTGCGTCAGCTGCGGGGCGCAGCCTGCAACGGCAGCCGCTACCATCGGCACACGTACCTATTCAAAGCCAAAGCGCCAGCTTCTCGCCACCATGCACGACCACACTGCCAGCCCTGACACCATTCCGCCCTACACCGCCAGCGAGCCTGCGGACACCATATTTGGCCTGCCCATGGCCATGGCAGAGTCCTTCCGGCTCCATGGCGAAGCCATTGGCAATGACCGCGCCCGCGTGCGCATGCCCTACCAGAAGCAATACACCAACAGCCGGGGCGACATGCACGGCGGCGCCATCGCCACCTTGCTGGATGTGGGGCTGTCGTGCGCGGCACGCGCCCACGACCCGCTGCGCTACGGCGTGGTCACGGTCGACCTGACCATCCACTTCATCGCGCCAGCGGCGGGTGATGTGATCTGCACCTCGGTCTGCGAAAAGCGCGGCAAGAGCCTGAGCTTTGTGCGCGGAGAGCTGCGAAGCGAGGCGGGCGAGCTGCTGGGCATGGCCAGCGGTACCTTCAAACTGGTAGAGCGCAAAATAACCGGCAGCTAAGAAACCTCTGCAAAACACTCGCCAGATGGGATGAAGGCGCATCGCCCAAGACCGCGTTCAGACCACGGCAGGGAGTGTGGCAGGTTCCCTAAGCGCGGAGCCAGCAAAAAGCTTGCAGATATGGCATGCTGGCGGCCTGTTTGCTTACCCAACAATCTATTGACCATGACCACCCGTCAATCCACCCACCCTGTTGCCGCCCAGTTTCTGGATCGCTCGTCGCCCCGCGCCTTTTCCGGCAAGAAGCTGACGGCCCAGGACATTGAAACCATCGTTGAAGGCGCGCGCTGGGCGCCCTCGGCCAGCAACAAGCAGCCCTGGCACTTTGCCTACTCGATCAATGGCGATGCCAATTGGCAGGCGTTTTCCACCATCCCCAACGAGTTCAACCGCCGCTGGTGCCTGAACGCAGGTGCGCTGCTGGTAGTGCTGTCCGACAAGCAATCGGCAACGCACAGCTTCGATACCGGCTGCGCCTGGGGTTACCTGGCGCTGCAGGCGCACGCCATGGGCCTGGCCACGCACGCCATGGCCGGCATCGAGCTGGATGCCGCCCGCCAGGTACTGCAGCTGGACGACAACTGGAAGGTGGAGTGCCTGGTGGCCATTGGCGAACGCGGCGACAAATCCAGCCTGCCTGCCGATCTGGCCGAACGCGAAGTGCCTTCGCCCCGCAAGCCGCTGTCTGAGATTCTGAGCGCCGGCCCCCTGGCCTGATCGCCTGGCAGGCTGCAGCGCAAAAAAGGCTCCTTGCGGAGCCTTTTTGTCGGAGCGCAGCTCAGAACAGCACGCGGCAGCGGATGGTACCCGCAATCTGCGAGAGCTTTTCCAGCGCCAGCTTCGACGATTGCGCGTCGATGTCAATCACCACGTAACCCACCTTCTCGTCGGTGCGCAGGTACTGGCCCGCAATGTTGATGCCGTTGTCGGCAAACACCTGGTTGATGGCCGACAGAATGCCGGGACGGTTTTCGTGCACGTGCAGGATGCGGTTGTTGCCAGGGTGCTCCGGCAGCGCCACCTCGGGAAAGTTGACAGCCGACGTCGTGGTGCCGTTGTCGCTGTACTTGACGAGCTTTTCCGCCACCTCCAGGCCGATGTTGGCCTGCGCCTCCATCGTGGATCCGCCAATGTGCGGCGTGAGGATGACGTTGTCCATGCCGCGCAGCGGCGACTGGAACTCATCCTTGTTGCTCTTGGGCTCGGTGGGGAACACATCGATCGCTGCGCCCAGCAGCTGGCCCGCCTCCAGCGCCCCGGCCAGCGCCTCGATATCGACCACCGTGCCGCGCGAGGCGTTGATGAGGATGCTGCCCTGCTTCATCGCCGCGATCTGAGCCACGCCCATCATGCCGTGGGTGGACGGAAGCTCGGGCACATGCAGGGTCACGATATCGGCCTGGCCCAGCAGCTCGTTCAGGTTGGCGGCCTGCTGGGCATTGCCCAGCGGCAGCTTGGTGACCACGTCATGGAAGACCACCTTCATGCCCAAGCCCTCGGCCAGCACCGACAGCTGCGTTCCGATGGAGCCATAGCCCACAATGCCCAGCGTCTTGCCCCGGATCTCGAAAGAGTTGTCGGCGCTCTTCTTCCAACCGCCACGGTGGGCGACGGCATTCTTTTCTGGAATGCCGCGCAGCAGCAGGATGGCCTCGGCCAGCACCAGCTCGGCCACGGAGCGCGTGTTGGAGAACGGCGCGTTGAACACCACCACACCGCGCTCGCGGGCGGCGCTCAGATCCACCTGGTTGGTGCCGATGCAAAAGCACCCCACGGCCACCAGCTTTTGCGCAGCGGCAAACACATCGGCGGTGAGCTGCGTGCGCGAGCGAATGCCAACAAAATGCACATCGGCGATCTTGCGCTTGAGCTCATCGCCATCCAGCGCCCCCGTCAGCGCTTCGACATTGGTGTAGCCCGCAGATTGCAGCACCTTGAGTGCCGAGGGATGAATGCCTTCGAGCAGCAAAAACTTGATCTTCGATTTGTCCAGCGATGTCTTGGTCATGAATGCGCGCTTCCTGTTTCACAAATAGCCTTTTGATGATGGCGCAGAAGCTTTGCCATTACGGCTTATCAGGTTGAGATGATGCAACAGGGGCTCAGGCATGGGGCCCGCCAGGGTGACTGTCATGTAAAGCCAGGTTGCCAAATGCTCATCTGGGGCCTACATCCATTGCACCGATAGCTATCAATTGATGAGTAAAGGCGTTAAACCTTGCGCTGCACAGGCCAATCCTGCATGGTAAAAAAATGCCATTCGCCAACCGGAGAACGTGCCAACGTTCACAACGTTCTCTACGCAGCTAAGGAGTTCTGCATGACCCAATCCCACGCCCACAGCCTGTTTGACGCCATCCAGGTCGGAGATATGCAACTGGCCAACCGCATTGCCATGGCCCCGCTCACCCGCAACCGTTCCCCCAACGCCGTGCCCCGGCCCATGACGGCCACCTACTACGCCCAGCGCGCCACGGCAGGCCTGCTCATCACCGAGGCAACGGCCATCAGCCACCAGGGCCAGGGCTACTCTGATGTGCCAGGGCTCTATGCGGAGGACCAGATCGAAGGCTGGGCCAAGGTGACGGATGCCGTGCATGCGGCCGGAGGCAAGATCGTCTGCCAGCTGTGGCATGTGGGGCGCGTGTCGCACGACAGCCTGCAGCCGGGCAACCAGCCGCCTGTGGCGCCTTCGGCCATCGTGGCCAAGACCAAAACCTACCTGATCGACCATGCCACAGGCCAAGGTCAGTTCGTACCCACTTCCGTACCACGCGCACTGGACGCAGGAGAGCTGCCCAGCATCGTTCACAGCTATGCCGCCGCCGCACGCAACGCGGTGCAATCGGCAGGCTTTGATGGCGTGGAAATCCATGCCGCCAATGGCTATCTGCTCGACCAGTTTTTGAAGACCGGCGCCAATGCACGCACCGACGACTACGGCGGCTCCATCGAAAACCGCTGCCGCTTGACGCTGGAGGTGGTGCGCGCCGTGGTCGATGCCGTCGGCAGAGGCAAGGTCGGCATCCGTCTGTCGCCCGTCACCCCTGCCAACGGTATTGAAGACAGCGATCCGCAGTCGCTGTTCGAATACCTGGTACGCCAGCTCGCGCCGCTGGGCTTGGCGTATATCCATGTGATCGAAGGCGCTACCGGCGGCCCCCGCGAAGTGGAAGGCCGGCCATTTGACTATGTCGATTTCAAGGCGGCCTACCGCCAGGCTGGCGGCAAGGCCACCTGGATGGTGAACAATAGTTACACCCGCGCCATGGCCGAAGAGGCCGTGGCCAGCCAGGAAGCAGACATGGTGGCCTTTGGCAAGGCGTTCATCGCCAACCCAGACCTGGTAGAGCGGCTGCGCAAGCAGGCCGCGCTCAACGAAGGTGACGCCAGCACCTACTACGGCGGCGGCGAAAAGGGCTACACCGACTACCCAACCCTGGCGGGCTGACCCGTCATCGGTGATTGCCTGTGTTGGCTGAAATGACTGACACAGGGGCGCGGCCGGATTTGCTAGAGTGCGGGCCATGCAATACCAACCTCTGCTCCGATCGACCCTGTGTCTGCTCCTGATTCCGGCACTGGCAGGCTGCTCCAGCCTGTGGCCCTTTGGCGGCAAAAAGAAGGAAGAAGCTGCGCCCGCGCCGCAAAGCAGCAGCCCCAGCGGTTCATCGACCGCAGGCAAGCCCGCGCCCCAGGCGCCTGTGCCCGGCAGCGGCAGCATCAGCCCTGCGAACCTGCATGGCGTGTGGGAGTGCAATTTCCAGGTCAAGATGGGCCAGGACAGCGCCCATTTCACCTACACCGACCAGTTCAATCCCGATGGCACGCTCAAGGCGCAGGCCTATCTGGTCTACGACATGCCCAGCACGCAGCAGAAATACAGCTTTGTCGTGCAAGGCGAAGGCAGCTGGCGCATGGAAGGCAACACCATTACCCTGATCGTGCCCAAGGTCGTCAAACAGGACCGCTCCGAGATCAAGCACCCCGAACTGGTCAACGACAAGGATCTGGTGCCGGAAGACCTGAGCGATACCTGGACCGTTCAGGCCCACCAGGGCAAGAACATGCGCGTGGTCGTAGGCAGCCTGGCGGACGAAATGCTGTGCCAGAAGGAATAGGCGCCGTTGCCAGCGGTCTACCGAGGTATTGATGAACGCCCTCTCTCTGTTCTTTTTGCCAGTGGCCCTGTGGTGGCCCGTGGCCGTGGCCCTGGCAACAGCGCTGGTGCTGGCCGCCGTGCTGTGGGCCAGAAAGCGGCTTGCACCGCCCCCCGCCCTGATTTTTTATGCCTTCGCTCTGCTGTGGTGGCTGTTTGGCTTTTTTCTGGCCCTGTGGCCATTGCAGGGCCTTGATGCGTTTGCGCAGTGGGCACGCGCCAGCAGCTATGTGACGGTGCCGCTGTGGATCGGCGGCATTGCCTGGGCGGCGGCACTGCTTGCAGTGCGCTTGCTGCGGGCGGCCCGTCCATCTTGACTTGGTGATTTATGCCCATTGACAGCCCTGCTATTTGCGCCACACTGGGCACATGCATAGGAGGCTTGCCATGACCGACATCCACAGCATCAACCTCGACAAGCTGCGCAATATTGTGCAGAAATTTGCGCACAGCGATTTCACCGCAGCGCAGATTGCCGCTGATTACTGGGACGGTGCCACCGACCAGATTGCTGCAAGCCGCGACCAATTTGAAGCACTGCTGCAGCGCAATGCGGCGCTGCTGGGTATCCAGGAAGTCGGTGCGACCCAGCCCATGCGCTGGCACACCCTGCAATAACCATTGCGACGTCGTCCCAAAGAGCTATCAGCGCTCCACAGGCCAGCACTGATAGCATTTTTATCAATATCCCCCAGACTCTTCTAAGTGCGCAGCCCTGCAACGGTGCTAGGCTGTTTGCATGCAAACTGCTCCCGCCTCTCTCTTGTTCCGAGATTTCCGCCAGTCCGACCTGCCCATGCTGGCGCAGGCGATGGGCGATACCCGCGTCACCCGGTTCTACGGGCTGGAGACCCACCACACTGATGCCAATGCCATTGCATGCGAGCAGCTCGGCTGGTATCACCAGTTGCTGGGCGACGGAGAAGGCTGGTGGCAAGCCATCTGCGTAGGTGCCAATGGCACAGATGCCATCGGCGGCCTGGGCGTATATGACCGCGACGACGATGGTGACAGTGCAGAGCTGGGGTATTGGCTGCTGCCCGGCCATTGGGGCCGGGGCATCATGAAGACTGCCCTGCGCCAATGGCTACCAGGCGCCTTTCGCCGCCTGGCCTTGCACAGCGTGGTGGCCTATGTGGAGCCAGGCAACGCGGCCTCCAGCCGCCTGTTGAGCCAGACCGGGTTCACGCTGGAAGGCCTGCTGCGCGATTGCACCAAGCGCGAGGGGCGCTATGTGTCGCTGCAACGCTATTCGCTGCTGGCAGGAGAGCTGGAAGCCTAAGCCTTGGCCTGCAGCGCGTGGCAGCCATGCAGATGGTCGTTGACCATGCCCATGGCCTGCATGAAGGCATACATGGTGGTAGGCCCCACAAACTTCCAGCCGCGCTTCTTCAAGTCCTTGGACAGCGCATGCGCCTGCGGGGGCACGCCCATCTCGCGCACGGACTCCAGCGTCACGCGTTTGGGCCTGCTGCTGGCAGCGGGTGCAAACCGCCATAGATAGGCATCAAAGCTGCCGAATTCGCGCTTGAGCTCCAGCAGGCGCTGGGCATTGTTGATCACCGCCTCGATCTTGCCACGGTGGCGGACGATGCCTGGATCGGCCAACAGGCGCAGAATGTCCGGCTCGCCAAACCCGGCAATCTGCTCGGCATCAAAATGGGCAAAGCCGGCGCGGAAGCCTTCCCGCTTGTTCAGGATGGTGAGCCAGCTCAGGCCCGCCTGAAAGCCTTCCAGGCAGATTTTCTCGAACAGCCGCCGGTCGTCATGCACTGCAAAGCCCCATTCGTGGTCATGGTAGTGCTGGTAGTGCGGGGTGGCCATGCACCAGGCGCAGCGCACAATGCCGTCCTCCGCCTGGGCCAGGCCAGGGGCCAGTTCTTTCATGGAAGTCTCCGCCTTCTACTTACTTGCTGGTGGGCGCGGGCGCCCAATACTGCTTGAGCGTTTGCGCTTCTTCATCAAAACGCTGGTTGGTGCGCTTGACTTCTTCGTTGATCGAGACGACCTGCTCGTCCACCTCTTTGAGGTCTTCGCGGTTGTACTTCAGGCGTGATTGCAACGATTGGGGCGCCTTGCTGGGGTCCTTTTTGTAGAACTCCATTTCCGCATCGATTTTCTTGCGGTCTTCCAGCAGGGAAACCTTGCGCTCCTGCACGATCTTGATTTGCGTCATCAGGGGCTCGATGGCCTCTGCGCGTTCCGCATCGTGCGCGGCTTTGTTCGGAAAGCGCACAGCCAGCGCACGCTCGCGGCGCTTGCCATCACTGGCGCGGTAGCGCTCTTCGGCCTCCTTGCGGCTTTGTGCGGCTTGCTCTGCCTTTTCGCGTTCGGAATAGGTGGGGCCGATGATACGCACGGCGCCGCCAGGCATGGTGACGCGCTGCTCGCGGTCCGCGCAGGCGGCGATGGGGCGGTCCGCCGTCAAGTTGCGCCCAGTCGCATCAACACAGCTATATACCGCAGCAGAGCCAGATTTTTGCGCATAGCAAAGGCTGGTGAAGACAGTCATCACCGAAGCGATAGCTACGACACAGACCTCCTTACGCATCCAATTACCTCTTCAAAACGAAACGAGCTATGGCATTCTAAACATCAATCGTGCACGCCATACTGCCGTCTGTAAGACAGCACACGACTGTGGTGTTCACGCATCTTTTCAGCGGCCTCGCCTTGGGCGAGGAAGGCCAGCAGGTCTTCGAGCTTGGCAATGGTCGCCACCTTCAGGCCGAGGTGATCGCGCACATACTGCACGGCACTGTGGGGCACGTCCTGGCCGTTCTCGGTGGCCTTTTCCTGCCGGTCGAGCGCAATGGCCATGGCGTGTGGCGTGGCCCCGGCGCTCTGGATCAGCGCAATGGATTCACGGGCGGCCGTGCCAGCGCTCATCACATCGTCAATGATCAAGACCTTGCCTTTGAGCGGGGCACCCACCAGCGAGCCGCCTTCGCCATGGTCCTTGGCTTCCTTGCGGTTGTAGGCAAAGGGCACGTTCCTGCCCTGGCGTGCCAGCTCCACCGCCACCGTGGCGGCCAGCGGAATGCCCTTGTAGGCCGGGCCGAACACCATGTCGAACTCGATGCCGCTCGCGAGGATCGCTTTTGCATAGAATTCGGACAGTTGCGCCATCTTGGCGCCGTCGTCAAACAGCCCGGCGTTGAAGAAATACGGGCTCATACGGCCAGCCTTGGTTTTGAATTCCCCAAACCGCAGCACACCCGCATCGACGGCGAAACGTACAAAATCCTGCGCCAAATCCTGCACCAACTGTGCCGATTCACCCGACTGTGGGAGACTCTCTGCCATGACCCAATCCTTGTTCAAATTAACCAGCCTCAACCTCAACGGCATCCGCTCTGCCGCCACCAAGGGTGTGATTCCCTGGATCGAAGCGACCCGGCCCGATTGTATTTGCGTGCAGGAAGTCAAGGCACAGCAAGCGGATATGCTGGACAAGTTCGAGATCATCGACGAGATGCGCGGGCATTTCCAGTTTGCGCAGAAGAAGGGCTACTCCGGCGTCGGCGTCTACACCCGGCACGAGCCCAGCGATGTGGTAATCGGCTTCTCTCCCAGTGAATTCGATGCCGAAGGTCGCTATGTGGAACTGCGTTTTGACACGCCTGGGCGCAAGTTTTCCGTCATCAGCTGCTATTTTCCGAGCGGCAGCTCGGGCGAAGAGCGCCAGGCTGCCAAATACCGCTTTCTGGCCGAGCTGCATCCCCACTTGATGCGCCTCAAGGCAGAGCGCGACTTCATCCTGTGCGGAGATGTGAACATTGCCCACACCAATGCCGACATCAAAAACTGGCGCAGCAACCAGAAGAACAGCGGTTTTCTGCCCGAAGAGCGCGCCTGGATGACGAAGATCCTGGAAAAAGAAACCGAGACCGGCGGCCTGGTGGACGTCTACCGTGTGCTGCAGCCCGATACCACGGAGGCCTGCTACACCTGGTGGAGCAACCGTGGCCAGGCCTATGCCAACAATGTGGGATGGCGCCTGGACTACCACCTGGCCACACCTGCCATCGCAGCCCTGGCGCGCCGGGAACATATCTACAAGGACCAGAAGTTCTCCGACCACGCGCCCATCACCATCGATTACGAGTTCAAGCTGTAATCCGGCAGGTGGCAGGCCCCGCCAGAATGCAGCGGCCTGCCCCGGCCAACTTGCGCTGTGGCGCGCGCTATCGCGCGCAAGCGTGCTACCGCCTTCTTCTGTCAGCCATCAGGAGCGATCTTCATGTCCGATAACTTCTTCCGTTTTCACGATCTGTTTGCGCAGTTGGGCCTTCCCAATTCGCCCGAGGCCATTGCCGCCTTCCTGAACCAGCACCGTCCCCTGCCCAATGACACGCTGCTGGCCGACGCTCCCTTCTGGGACGAAGCGCAGGCGCAGTTCATCCGCGAGAAAAAGCTGCAGGACGCGCCCGAATGGACGCAATTGATCGACCAGCTGAGCGAGGCGCTGCGCGAAACGCCCGATATCCGCAACGCAGGCAGCACCTGCCGGGTGCTGGCGCTGTCAGGCAGCCTGCGCCATGCATCCTTCAACACGGCGCTTGCCCGGGCAGCGCAATCCCTGGCGCCCCAGGGCATGGATATCGAAGTGGCAACCCTGCACGGCATACCGCTGTACGACGGCGACACGGAAGCAGGCGAAGGCATTCCTGCCGCCGTGCAGCAATTGAAGGCACAGATCCTGAACGCCGATGCCCTGCTGATGGTCACCCCCGAATACAACAACGGCGTGCCGGGTGTCTTCAAGAATGGCATCGACTGGCTCTCGCGCGCCGACATGAAGGCCATTTTTGCCAAACGGCCCACAGGGATTATCGGCGCCTCCATGAGCGGCTTTGGCACCGTATCTTCCCAGGCCGCCTGGCTGCCCACGCTCAAGCTGCTGGGCGTTACGCTGTACAGCGGCGGCTCGGTGCTGGTGTCGCGCGCGCAGAATGCTTTCAACGCTGAAGGAGCGTTGACCGATGAAGCGACCCGTAAAAACCTGGGCGCCTACCTGAGTGGATTTCACGAATTCGTGCGGCTGTCCAAGGCAGCGAAATCAAGCGCGCAATAAAGCACGCACGGGCTGAGTGCTACAGCCCCTCTGGGACAAAGCTGTCGAAAAAGGAAAGCGGCTGGCGTCTTGCACCAGCCCGATTCAGACTGCTTTTGCCTGAATCGGGCAACCAATAAGCGCCATGCGCTCCTTTTTCTGGCGCATTCTCAGGCCCGCAGTGCTGCCAGCACCTCATCGAGCATCTTCTTGGCATCGCCAAACAGCATGCGGTTGTTCTCCTTGTAGAACAACGGGTTGTCTACACCGGCGTAGCCCGATGCCATGGAGCGCTTCATCACAATGGAATGCCGAGCCTTCCACACCTCCAGCACCGGCATGCCGGCGATGGGGCTGGCCGGGTCGTCCTGGGCGGCAGGGTTCACGATGTCGTTGGCACCGATCACCATTGCCACGTCGGTGTCCGGAAAGTCTTCGTTGATCTCGTCCATCTCCAGCACGATGTCGTAAGGCACCTTGGCCTCGGCCAGCAACACGTTCATGTGGCCCGGCATGCGGCCCGCCACGGGGTGAATGGCAAAGCGTACATTGACACCACGCTCGCGCAGCGTCTTGACGATCTCGTTGACCGTATGCTGCGCCTGTGCCACCGCCATGCCGTAGCCCGGCACGATGACCACGCTCTTGGCCTCGCGCAGCAGCTCGGCGGTCTCCACTGCGGTTACCGGCACCACTTCGCCCTGCGGCTCGGCCGCATCGCCCTTCTTGGCAGGCGTGCCCGCGCCAGAGCCAAAGCCGCCCGCGATGACGCTGATGAAGTTGCGGTTCATCGCCTGGCACATGATGTAGCTCAAGATAGCGCCGGACGAGCCCACCAGCGCACCGGTGACGATCAGCAGGTCGTTGCTGAGCATGAAGCCAGTGGCCGCCGCTGCCCAGCCCGAGTAGCTGTTGAGCATGGACACCACCACCGGCATGTCGGCGCCGCCAATGGCCATCACCATGTGCACGCCAAACAGCAGCGCAATGACCGTCATCACCACCAGCGGCAGCATGCCCGCCTGCACGTCGTGGGCGCCCAGGAACTGCTTGCCCAGCCAGATCACCACCAGGAGCGCGACCAGATTGAGCCAGTGGCGCCCGGGCAGCAGGAGCGGCTTGCCGCCGATACGGCCGTTAAGCTTGCCAAAGGCGATGAGAGAGCCCGAGAAGGTGACCGCACCGATCAGAATGCCAACGTAGATTTCCACCTCGTGGATCGCCTTTTCTGCACCTGTGAACTGAACCGACGTATCGACATAGCTGGCGTAACCCACCAGACAGGCCGCCAGCCCCACCAGGCTGTGCATGAGCGCCACCAGCTCGGGCATCTGGGTCATCTTCACGACTCTTGCGGCATACAGGCCGATACCCCCGCCGATGACCAGCGCGATCACGATCCAGGCGATGCCCGAGGGGCTGACCCGCGGGCCGAAGACCGTGGCCAGCACCGCCAGCGCCATGCCGATCATGCCAAACAGGTTGCCGCGGCGCGAGGTTTCCGGGTTGGACAGACCACCCAGGCTGAGGACAAAGAGAATGGCAGCACCGAGATAGGCCACCGTAGCCATGCTTTGGGACATGTTCGTCTTCTTTCTTGTTGTTGTCGTTGTTATTTGCGGAACATGGCGAGCATGCGGCGGGTCACGGCAAAGCCGCCAAACATATTGACTGCCGTCAACACGAGTGCAGCAAAGGCCAGCCACATGATCAGCCCGTCAGGCCGTCCGTTCGCGCCAGCCCCGGGTGGAGCGATCTGCACCAGCGCCCCGATGGCGATGATGCTGGAGATGGCGTTGGTCACGCTCATCAGCGGCGTGTGCAGCGCGGGCGTTACATTCCACACCACCATGTAGCCGATGAAGCAGGCCAGCACGAACACCGTAAAGTGCCCCAGGAAGGCCGCTGGCGCATAGGCGCCGATCAGCCAGAACAGCACGGCCGCCACGGCAAAGACGATAGCCAGCGCCTTGGCAGACATCGGCGCGCCAGCGCCATGGCCGTGGCTGCTCTTTTTCTCGGCCACGAGCGCTGCCGCCTTGGGTGCGGGGGCCGGTGCCTGCGGGAGCGGTGGCGCGGGCCAGGTGACAGTGCCGTCCTTGATAACGGTCAAGCCCCGGATTGCGTCGTCCTGCATATTGACCAGCGCCACACCATCCTTGGCCTTGCACAGCTCTTCGGTCAGGCGCAGCAGGTTGGTGGCGTACAGGGTGGACGACTGCTTGGCCAGCCGCGAGGCAAGATCGGTATAGCCAATGATGGTGACGCCATGGCGCACCACGGCCTGGCCGGGTACCGTCAGCTCGCAGTTGCCGCCCTGCTCGGCCGCCATGTCCACGATCACGCTGCCAGGCTTCATGCTCTGCACCATCTCGGCCGTGATGAGCTTGGGCGCGGGCTTGCCCGGGATCAAGGCGGTGGTGATGATGATGTCGGCCTCTTTGGCCTGCTCGGCATACATCTTGCGCTGCGCGGCCTGGAAGCCCTCGCTCATCACCTTGGCGTAGCCGCCGCCGCCCGAGCCTTCTTCCTCGTAATCCACCGCCACAAACTCACCGCCCAGTGACTTGACTTGATCGGCCACCTCGGCGCGCGTGTCGTTGGCGCGCACGACGGCCCCCAGGTTGGCTGCCGTGCCGATGGCCGCGAGGCCCGCCACACCGGCGCCTGCGATGAAGACCTTGGCCGGTGGCACCTTGCCTGCCGCCGTGATCTGGCCATTGAAGTAGCGGCCAAAGGCATTGGCGGCCTCCACCACAGCCCTGTAGCCCGAAACCCCGGCCATCGACGTCAGCGCGTCCATCTTCTGCGCACGCGAGAGGGTACGCGGCAGACAGTCGATGGCCAGCACCGTCGTCTTTCTGGCGGCGAGCTGCTCCATCAGCCCGGGGTTCTGCGCGGGCCAGATGAAGTCGATCAGTATCTGGCCTTCGCGCATCTGCGCCACTTCTTCGCGGCTGGGTGGGCGCACCTTGAAAATGATGTCGGCGGCGGCCCAGACAGAGGCCGCATCGGGCAGCACCTCTGCCCCTGCTGCGCGGTAGGCATCGTCACTGCAGTTGGCCGCTTCGCCAGCACCGGCTTCGATGCAGACGCCAAAGCCCAGCTTGATGAGCTTTTCCACCACCTCCGGCACGGTGGCCACGCGCTTTTCCAGCGGGAAGGTTTCCTTCAAGACGCCAATGCGTTGGGCGCCATGGGGTTGCATTCCACTCGGCGGGGTGCTTCCGCCTGCGGAGTTCGGGCTCTCGTTGCTGGACACGGATCATCTCCTCTCATGCAGTATTCATGGCGCGCAAGCGCGTCTTCCTTGGGTTGTAGCATGATCGTCCTGTTTGGGCTATGCGCGTCTGTGCCTATGCCTTATTCCAGCGCAAGACGGCAGCAAGAAGCTGCCCCAGATACCCCAAAGCCGCAACAGCCCCCTGGCATGCAGGCCACTTTTGCAGGCTCTCCCTCTGATCACATGACGCGCAGATTACATTTGGGTCATGAATGGAACAATGGCCCCCAGCGCGGCTCCTGAACCTATATAACTGACGCCATGCAGCACATGCTGCGGCAACCAATGCGCCAGTGAATGATGTAGCAACAGGAGAGAGCACCATGGGAATACTGAGTCGGCTTTTTCAATCTCACGGCTATGGCGGCCACCACGGTGGCGGTCATGGCGCAAGGCCTTACTACACCCCTTCGGGCGGATCGGCGCCGGGGGCTGGCACCTGCCCAGGCTGCCGCACCGCAGTGGCCGCCGGTACCCGCTTCTGTCCGCAATGCGGCCAGTCACTGGTGTCTCCCGCGTGCACCCAGTGCGGCGCGGGGCTGTCTGCAGGCGCGCGGTTTTGTGATCAATGCGGCAAATCCACCGCAGGTTGATCGGCAAGGCAGCGAAGGAAGGTACCCTTCATGGACGACAAACCAAGCAATACCCAGCAGTCCACCGACCAAGCGACGGATCCAGGCCATGGCAGCCCCGGCCACCGCCATGCAGAAGAAGGAGCGGACGACGGGCACAGCCACACAGGGCTGTTGGGTGCGAACACCGAAATGGTGTTTGCGCTCGTCTGCGGGCTGCTGCTCGCGGCAGGCGCAGCCATTGGCAAGTGGGTGGCAGGTGCTCCGGCCTGGCTGCCGCTGGCGTGCTATGTGGCAGCCTACTTTTTTGGCGGCTTTTTTACCCTGCGCGAGGCCATCGGCAACCTGCGCAAAAAGCGCTTCGAGATCGACACATTGATGCTGGTGGCGGCAGCGGGAGCAGCGGCGCTCGGTTCATGGGGCGAAGGGGCGCTGCTCCTGTTTCTGTTCAGCCTGGGGCATGCGCTTGAACACTATGCCATGGGCCGCGCCAAACGCGCCATCGAGGCTCTGGCAGAGCTGGCGCCCACCACGGCAGTGGTGCGCCGCGACGGAGAGCCGATCGAGATCCCCGTCGAGCAGTTGATCCCGGGCGACGTCGTGCTGGTGCGGCCCAACGAGCGCCTGCCCGCCGACGGTTTTGTGGTGCTAGGCACCACCAGCATCAACCAGGCGCCGGTCACGGGGGAGAGCATTCCGGTGGACAAGCGGCCGGTGCTCGATGTTGCTCTGGCCCGCACGCGGCCCGACACCGGGGTTGATGCAGCATCGCGGGTGTTTGCCGGCACCATCAACGGCGCTGGCGCCATCGAGATCGAGGTCACGCGCCGCTCGGGCGATTCTGCGCTGGCCCGCGTGGTACGCCTTGTGAGCGAGGCCGAAACCCGCCAATCCGCCACGCAGCGGTTCACCGACAAATTCGAGCGCATCTTCGTTCCACTCGTGCTGCTGCTGGCGGTGGTGCTGTTGTTTGCCTGGGTGGTGGTGGACGAGCCGTTCCGCGACAGTTTTTACCGCTCGATGGCCGTGCTCGTCGCAGCCAGTCCCTGCGCGCTGGCCATTGCCACGCCCAGCGCCGTGCTCTCGGGCATTGCCCGCGCCGCGCGCAGCGGCGTTTTGATCAAAGGCGGCGCGCCCCTTGAGGAGCTGGGTGCCCTGCAGGCCATGGCTTTTGACAAGACCGGCACGCTGACCGAAGGCCGCCCCCGCATCACCGATGTGGTGCCGGTGGAGGGTGTCGATACGCAGGAGTTGCTGTCGGTGGCCGTGGCCGTCGAGGCGCTGAGCGACCATCCGCTGGCAGCGGCCATCGTGCGCGACGGGCACGAGCGCCTCGGGCCCAATACGCAGTTGCCAGCCGCCACCGATCTGCGCAGCCTCACGGGGCAAGGCGTGGTCGCTACGGTCGCTGGCGAGGCGGTATGGATCGGCAAGGCCGAAATGTTTGGCAGCGGCGACACCGGCCCGCTCGGGCAGGCGGCCACCGCCGCTGTCGCGCAGCTGCGCGAGGCGGGTCGCACCACCATGGCGGTGCGGCGCGGGGGCCGCGATCTGGGTGTCATCGGGCTGATGGACACACCGCGCGCCGGTGCGCGCGAGGCACTTCAGCAATTGCGGGAGCTGGGCATCACCCGCATGGTCATGATCTCGGGCGACCACACCACGGTGGCCCAGGCCGTGGCCAAGGATGTGGGGCTGGACGAAGCCTGGGGCAACCTGATGCCCGAAGACAAGGTCAGTGCCATTCGCAAGCTGCGCGCGCAGGCCCCGGTGGCCATGGTGGGCGACGGTGTGAACGACGCGCCCGCCATGGCGAATGCCTCGGTCGGGATTGCCATGGGCGCGGCGGGCTCGGACGTTGCCCTGGAGACCGCCGATGTGGCGCTCATGGCCGACGACCTGCGCCACCTGCCGTTTGCCGTGGGGCTGAGCCGCCACACGCGCGGGGTGATCCGCCAGAACGTTTTTGTCAGCCTGGGCATCGTGGCGTTTCTGGTGCCGGCCACCATCATGGGCCTGGGTATCGGCGCGGCCGTGGCGGTGCATGAGGGCTCGACGCTCTTGGTGGTGATCAACGCACTGCGCCTGCTCGCCTATCACGATCCGCTGCGACAGCAGGCTTGAGTGAGCATATGGGCAGAGCGCCGATAATACGAACGTGCTTACGATCTCTACGCAGCCGCGAGGAGATCATAAATACGTTCTAAGACCCTGCCTTTCAGCACCTCTGCCTGCCATGCTCCACTACCACACCGTTCCCGTCACCCAGTTCCAGCAAAACTGTTCGCTGGTGTGGTGCGACCAGACCATGGAGGCCGCCGTCATCGACCCGGGCGGCGATCTGGAGCAGATTGGCTGGGAAATCGAACGCCTGGGGCTCACGCTCAAAGCCATCTGGTTGACCCATGCGCACATAGATCACGCAGGCGGCACGGGCGAGCTGGCCGAGAAAATGCAGCTGCCCATCATCGGCCCGCAGGAAGGCGACCAGTTCTGGATTGACGGACTGCCGCAGCAAAGCCAGATGTTTGGTTTTCCGCCCGTGCAGCCTTTCACGCCAACGCGCTGGCTGCACGATGGCGATACGGTGACGATTGGCCAGGAAACCCTGAACGTGCGCCACTGCCCGGGCCATACGCCGGGGCACGTCGTTTTTCATGCGCCGCAGATCGACCGCTGCTTTGTGGGCGATGTGCTGTTTGCCGGCAGCATTGGCCGCACGGATTTTCCGCAGGGCAATCACCAACAACTGATCGACTCCATCACCCAGCGCCTGTGGCCGATGGGCGACCAGACAGTTTTCATCCCCGGCCATGGGCCCGAGAGCACATTTGGCCGCGAACGCAAGATGAATCCCTATGTGGGCGGAACCTGATCGAAAGCGGGCTCAGGCGTTTTCCAGAAAAGCACCAAATGCTATATAAACAATAGCAAATTGATCCTCGGTATCGATTTCGGTACAGATACTGGCGGCGGTCAACAAGTCCAGTAGATTCTCTTCACCAGATCAACCACCTCGGGCCCATCGCTGCAACCGCCCACTTCGGCAGTGGTGCGGTCGCCCGCTCCCTCGCCAATGATCCACTGCCCGGTCGGCTGGTTCCATACCAGCGGGCCCTGCGCGATCACGCCCTTGGGAAAAGGCGGGTGCGCCTGCGTATTGATCACCTGAATCGTCCGCTTGCGGATGATGACCAGCACCTTGGCATGCAGCAGGCTGGGCTGCTCGGCAAAACGGTGTTCAAAGGTGTAGCGCCCCGGCGGCAGCGGAAGCCTTGGTTCCCCGGCCTGGGCGGTTGGTGGCAGAGCAACGGCAGCAGCCAGCGCCAGCACAGGGGTTGCTGCCGCCCATAGCATCGCCGCCGTCAGCGCTTGCGGGCCTGTTCGTACAGGCCTGCCACCTTGGGCACATTGGCCTGCAGCTTGGCGATGCGATCGGGGCCCGTGGGGTGGGTGGACAAAAAGCCGATGCCACCGCCGCCGTTGGCCTGGCCCATCTTCTCCCACAGCGTGACCGATGCCTGCGGGTTGTAGCCTGCGCGCGCGGCCATCTCCAGCCCCACCAGATCGGCGTCCGATTCATCCGAGCGGCTGAACTTTAGCGTCAGCAGCTTGCCGCCCAGATTGGCGGCGGCCGTACCCATGTCTCCCAGCCCGAAAATCGCTGCGCCCAGGCGGATGCCCAGATCGGTGGCCTGCGTCTTGGCCAGTTGTTCGCGGGAATGTTCGCGCAGCGCATGCGCCATCTCGTGGCCCATCACCATGGCGATTTCGTCGTCAGTCAGCTGCAGCTGGTCGATCAGGCCGGTGAAGAACACGATCTTGCCGCCGGGCATGCAAAAGGCGTTGATCTGCTTGCTGCCGATCAGGTTGACTTCCCACTTCCAGCTCCTGGCACGGTCGTTCCATGCCAGCGCCTGCGGAATCAGCCTCTGCGCAATCGTCTGCAGGCGTTGCAACTGCGCATTGCCGGGCTGCGCCAGCGCGCCTTGCTGCCGGGCCTGCGCAAGCAGCTCACCATACTGCTGAACGGCAGCCTGCTCCAGCGTCTCGGCAGGCACCAGGTTGCGCATGGCCGACGACTTGCCGACCTCCACCTGCGCCACTACGGGCGTGGCCAGGGTGAGCATGGCAGCACCCATGGCCAGCCCTTGCAGCAGGCGCCTGGGTTGTTGCAGGGAGGAAAGGAATGCGTTGGTGAGGTGCATGGCCTCCATTATGAAAGCAGGCAAGAAGGCCGTCGAGAGAACGCCCTTGCCAATGCCTGCCCCATCAAGCGGCAGAAGGCGCACCCACAGCCATCTCGGCACGCACCACCACCAACAGGCCCACCAGAACACCCGCCAATCCCAGCCAGGCCACCAGCGGCTGGTGCTCACCCACCACCCACACCGCCAGAACAAAGGCAGCCACAGGCTCGATCAGGCTGAGTGCCACCCCGGTAGGCCCGGAGATATGGCGCAAGCCAATCGAGAACAGCATGTGCGCAATACCCGAGACCACCGCCCCCAGATAGATCACCACAAGCACGGAGGACAGGCTCCACTGCGGCTGGCCTGCCTGCACCCAAGCCACGGGGGCTGCCAGCAGCGCGGCTCCCGTGAACACATAGAAGTTCACCACCTTGGGCGACATATGGCTCACCAGCCGCTTGTTGATGAGCGCATAACCCGCATAAGACAGCCCCGCCAGCAGACACATCACCAGCCCCGGCCAGGACGCACTGCCGCCGCCCCCTTTGCCCAGCACCATGGCCGCCCCGCCCGCCACGCTCATCAAAGTGCCCAGCCACCAGAGCGCAGACAATGGCGCGCGCAGCACCAGCGCCTGCAAGAGACCCGCCCAGATGGGGCTGCTGCCTATGGCCACGGCCGTACCCACGCCCACGCCCGCCAGCTGCAGCCCTTCGTAGAAGAACACGCTGTAGCCGCCAATCCCGAGCGATGCCCAGAAAAACCACGACCAGCGCAACCCAGCAGCGCGCGGACGCAGTACCAGACTGCCAGGCCTGCGCTGCAACGCCCACCACAGGGCCAGCCCCAAAAACACGCTGGCCGCCGCCAGCTGCGCCGCCCCCACCCAGAAAGGCGAAAGGCCTGCAGCGCCCAGATACTGCGCAGTGCCGCTGGTGCCCCACAGCACCCCGGCCAGCGCCACCAGCGCAATGCCTTGCGCTGACGAAGATGGTGCGCCAGAGCCCGTCTTTGACGAAGAAGCAGCCGCAGACGATGACGAGGACATAGCAGAAGGATTCATGCTGCTATGGTGCGCTCGCAAGCGGCCCGCAAATGTCGAGAAACGCTTGCACCGGATTCATGTACAGAAAAATAGCTCCATCGCCTTCTCAGCAGGCGCATTTAGCTATCAAAAAGATAGCAATCAACGAATGGAAGGCGCCCGCCTGCGCAGGCTGCGGCTGCCAACGCCCCGGTCACGCCGCAGCGCATAGGCCAGCGCGCTGGCGCTGCTGTAGCCGCAGCGCAGGGCGGTGGTCTCCAGCGGCTCGCCAGCAGCCAGGGCGCGGCTCGCAGCATCCAGACGCAGATCGCGCAGCCATTGCTGGGGCGTGCGGCCGGTCAGCTCCTGCCAGCGCACATGAAAGCGCTGCGCGCTCAGGTGCGCCAGCGCCGCAAGCTGCGCCGTTGGCCAGTCAGCCGCCAGATCGGCCTGCACGGCGCGGGTGATGGCCTGCACATCAAGCGCGCGGCGCTGCAGCAACACGGGTGACTGCAGCACCCAGGCCAGGTAGGCTTCAGCCATGGTGCCTTGCGAGGCATGCGTGCCCAGCCATGCCGCCGTGGGCGCCGCAAAGCGGCGCAACTGGGCCAGGCCCGCCTGCTCGGGGGCGTCGACCACGGCAATCGCGCTGCCATGCTGGGCCAGGTAGGCGTGCGTGGCTCCGGCGGGAATGACCACACCACTGGCCGTATCCACATAGGCAGCCTTGCCATCCACCTCCAGCTCCATGCGCCCGGCCAGCGCATACAGCAGCTGTACATGGCCGTGGCTGTGCGCCTGCTGTTCGCCGCTGTAGTGGCGCACAGAGTAATCCGGGGCAAGCAGCGGTGAATGCAGATGCAGATCCGACATGGCGATACGGCTGAGAAGAATGCCTATCTTACCTGCCGCGCCCCACAACCAGAGGCCGCCAAAAGCACCGCTCAAAGAGCGTATATTGGCAACAGTCTGCGGCCCCGCACAGCGTTGCGCCGCAATT
Source organism: Comamonas odontotermitis (assembly GCF_014207855.1). Classification (GTDB taxonomy): domain Bacteria; phylum Pseudomonadota; class Gammaproteobacteria; order Burkholderiales; family Burkholderiaceae_C; genus Comamonas; species Comamonas odontotermitis_A. Next base: position 61,729 of record NZ_JACHKZ010000002.1, read on the forward strand.
GATTCAGGTGCGGTGAACGCAAACTAGGCGCATGCAGGGCGTTTTTTCTTCAGAAAATGGCCGCAACGCCTTCTGCTTGTCAAAATTGCACCACGTTTTGGCACACCTTATCCATGGCGGATTCCGCAACTTCTACCGACACACTCGCTCGCCGCTCCTGGGGCGAGACATTCCGCGTCTACACCGAGCCAGCCAGCCTGCGCATGCTAGCCCTGGGTTTCAGCGCCGGGCTGCCGTTCCTGCTGGTCATGGGCACCCTCTCTTTCTGGCTGCGCAAGGCCGGTATCGAGCGCGCCACCATCGGTTTCATCAGCTGGGTGGGCTTGGCGTATGCCTTCAAGTGGGTCTGGTCGCCGCTGGTGGACCGCCTGCCCCTGCCGGGCCTGTACCGGCTGCTGGGCCGGCGCCGCAGCTGGCTGCTGCTGGCCCAGTGCATGGTGATCGGCGGCTTGCTGGGCATGGCGTTCACCGATCCGCAGCAGCACCTGAACACCATGGTGGCCTTTGCCGTTCTGACGGCCTTTGGCTCGGCCACACAGGATATTGCGCTCGACGCCTACCGCATCGAATCGGCCAGCAGCGACAAGCAGGCCGCGCTGGCGGCCACCTACCAGACGGGTTACCGCATTGCCATGATCTGGGCCGGAGCCGGCGTGCTGTGGCTGGTGGCGGCCGCCCTGCAGTCCGGGGCCGGAGACTACCAGCCGCAGGCCTGGCGCATGGCCTACTGCGTGATGGCAGCATCCATGGCCGTGGGATTGCTGACCGTGCTGCTGTCACCCGAGCCGCAGGCCAAGGCCCTGCCTGCCGCGCGCAACGCCCAGGAGTGGCTGCAATCGACCCTGGTGGCGCCGTTTGCCGATTTTCTGCAGCGCTACGGCTGGCATGCGGCGCTGATCCTCGCGCTGATTGCCGTCTACCGCATCTCCGATGTGGTGATGGGCATCATGGCCAATCCTTTCTATGTGGACATGGGCTACACCGAGGCCGAAGTCGCCTCGGTCAGCAAGGTGTTCGGCGTGATCATGACACTGGCTGGCGCCTTTGTCGGCGGCATCATCAGCATGCGCATCGGCGTGATGCGGGTGCTGATGCTCGGGGCCGTGCTGTCGGCCGCCAGCAACCTGCTGTTTGCCTGGCTCAGCACGCGCGGCCACGATCTGACGGGGCTGATCGTCGTGGTTTCGGCCGACAATCTGGCTGGCGGCATTGCGTCGGCGGCGTTCATCGCCTATCTTTCAAGCCTGACCAACGTGAACTATTCGGCCACGCAATATGCGCTGTTCAGCTCGATGATGGTGCTGCTGCCCAAATGGATCGCCGGTTTCTCCGGGCTGTATGTCGACCATTTCGGCTATGCACAATTCTTTGTCTCAACCGCGCTTCTGGGCTTGCCGGTGCTCGTGCTGGTGTGGCTTGCCTCGCGCGTGCACGCAGCGCACAGCGCTCCGCCCGAAAAACAATAGGAGCTACAGAGAGCCGGTTTACCAAACTTTACGGACGGGACAAGCCTGCGCCATGGCGGCGTGCCAGCATGTTCCACTGTTGAAATCCGCGGGCCCGCCCGCCCACCACCATGACTGCGATGCATACCCACCAACTGTTGATGATCGAAGATGACGAGCGCCTGGCCAATATGGTGACCGAGTATCTGAACCAGTCGGGCCTGCAAGTCACGCACATGGCCGATGGCACCAGTGGCCTCCAGGCACTGCAGGAGCCTGCCAGCGGCCAGCCGGCCGATCTGGTCATCCTCGACCTGATGCTGCCCGATATCGATGGCCTGGAAGTCTGCCGCCGCATCCGCACCTTGAGCAGCCCCGCCGCGCAGGTCCCCATCCTGATGCTGACCGCCAAGGGAGACCCGATGGATCGCGTGATCGGCCTGGAAGTGGGGGCGGACGACTACCTGCCCAAGCCGTTCGAGCCGCGCGAGCTGCTCGCCCGCATCCGCGCCATCCTGCGCCGCCGGGGCGATGGCGGCCCGGCCTCGGCCCAACCTGCCCAGGTACTGCGCTTTGGCAGCCTGGAGATCGACCGCGATGCACGCACCGTGACCGTGGGCGGCAAACCGGCCGACCTCACCAGCTACCAGTTTGACCTGCTCGTCACCCTGGCCGAACGTGCGGGCCGCGTGCTCTCGCGCGACCAGATCATGGAAGCCGTGCGTGGGCGCGAACTCGAGGCCTTTGACCGCTCCATCGACGTGCACATGGGCCGCATCCGCGCGGCCATCGAAGCCGATGCAAAAAACCCGCGCCGCATCCTCACGGTACGTGGCGTGGGTTACGTTTTTGCCAAACAACAGGATTGAGCTCCACCATTCATAGCCGTATGCGCGCTCCCAGCGGGCGCCAGAAGCCTTCCCCCTAGAAATGCAGTTGTACAAGTACTTCGCCGAACGGCTCTACCTTCGCATCTGGCTCACTGTGGTCGGCGGCGTGGCGGTGCTGATTCTGGTGATCGGCTGGGCCTGGCAGGTGGCGGCGGAAAAGAACGCAACACCCATGCAGCCGCCTGCGCGCGAGCTGTACATCCGGGGGCCGGACGGCTCCGTGCTGCTGCACGGGGAAGCCGTGCGCCAGCCCGGCGAGCCTGGCGACAAGGTGCTGTACCTGATCGAAGACGACGCGGGCCGCAGCTTCGAGATGGAACTGCAGCGCCGCACCGACCGGGGCGGCCCCCACCGGCCACCGCCCAACCTGGGCCCCTGGTGGTTCTGGGTCAAGCCGCCATTCGGTTTTCTGTGGATGCTGGGCCTCATCGGTGTCGTCGTGATCGTGGGTGTGTTCCCCATCATCCGCCGCCTGATGGGGCGGCTGGAGCGCCTGCGCAATGGCGTCAAACAGTTTGGCGACGGCGACCTGTCGGTGCGCGTCGATGTGCGTGGCAATGACGAGGTGGGCGAGCTGGCCCAGCAGTTCAATGCCGCAGCGGCGCGTATCGAAACACTGGTGCAGTCGCACAAGTCGCTGCTGGCCAACTCATCGCATGAGCTGCGCAGCCCGCTCACCCGCATCCGCATGGGGGTGGAGCTGATGGGCGACAAGCCTTCGCCCACTTTCAAGCAGGAAATCCAGCGCAACATTGCCGAGCTCGATCAGCTGGTCGACGAGATCCTGCTGGCCAGCCGGCTGGATGCGCGCGAGGCCGATGTGGGCACGTCCGAGCTGATCGACCTGATGGGCCTGTGCGCCGAAGAATGCGCCCGCATCGACGCCGAGCTCGACGTGCATGCCGATGAAGACATCGAAGTGCGCGGCATTGCCAAGCTGCTGCGCCGCGCCATTCGCAACCTGCTGGAAAACGCCCGCCGCTACACGCAAGGGCCGATCACCCTCTTCCTGGGCAAGCAGGGCGCCTATGCGGAAATCCGGGTCGCAGACCGCGGCCCCGGTGTCCCCGAAGACCAGCGCGACCGCATTTTCGAGCCCTTCTACCGCATGCCTGGCGCGAGCGAGCGCCATGGCGGCGTGGGCCTGGGCCTGGCGCTGGTGCGCTCGATTGCCGAGCGGCACGATGGCCATGTGCATTGCGAGGCCCGCGAAGGCGGTGGCGCGGTGTTCGTGCTGCGCCTGCCGCTGGCGCCCATGGCATCGCGGGCGCCCACCAGCGGGCCCGCTACCAAGCTCTAGAAAACCACGCCCGATACCAGTGCCACATTGGCATAGGGCGTGAACTCGCCCGTGCGCACTACGGCCACAGCCCGGGCAGTCAAGGCCTTGAAATCTTCGTGCGAGATCGATTGCGGCGCAACGGGCAATCGGTCGCCCTGGCAGGCATACCAGTCAGGCAACGCGCCCTTGGCGCCGTTGCCATCATTGGCAGACAGGCATTCGCTCGCCACCACGGCGCGCTCCACCTGCAGCTCACTCAGAACGGCAGCGAGCACCTGCTTGACCGTTGGCACGCCCTGGGCTACCGCCAGATCAATGCGCCGCACGCCGGGCGGCACCGGAAGGCCAGCATCGCCAATCACCAGCACATCGCCATGGCCCATGCCGGCAATGACCTGGGACAGCTCGATATTGAGCAAGGGGCTGCGCTTCATACGAGACTCCAACGGGTAGCGCCGGTCAGAGTTTCGACTTCGGCAAAATAAGGGATGGAAGGCTGCGCACCCGCACGGGTCACGCAAATGCTGGCCGCGCGCATGGCCCATTGGGTGGCATCGTTCAGGCCCAGGCCCCGCGCCAGTTGCACGGTGAGTGCGCCCAGAAAGGTATCCCCCGCAGCCGTGGTATCCACCGCCTGCACCTGCGCCGCCTCGTGCCAGTGGGCAACGCCTGGGATTGCCTCCGTGCCGTCATCATTGGCAATGGTCGCATCACACGCCACGGCGCCAAGGGCGCCAAGCGTCACCACCACCTGCGCCACGCCACGGCCCTGCAGCTGGCGTGCAGCAGCGGCGGCAGCCTGTGGCGTATCCACCGGCCGGCCGCACAGCTGCGCCGCTTCGCTTTCGTTGACCACCAGCAGGTCTACCATCGGCCACCAGTGTTCTGGCAAAGCTTGCATGGGCGATGGGTTGAGAGCCGTTTTGCAGCCCGTCTGGCGCGCCAGGCGTAGCGCCTGCTCCACCTCGGCCAGCGGTGTCTCCAGCTGCAGCACCACGTAATCTGCACCCTGCAATTGCGCCTGCAGCAGTGCCTGCGGCACCCGCAGCAGCTCATTGGCACCCGGCACCACCACGATCTGGTTCTGCGCCGCATCGTCCACGCTGATGACGGCCACACCTGTTCCTGCCAGCGCAGTGCGCTGCACATGCTGCGCGTGGATATGGTCTGCCACCAGGCCCGCCAGCAGTTGCTCGGCGTAGGCATCTTCGCCCACACAGGACAGCAGCGTCACCGCCGCGCCCTGGCGCGCGCAGCTGACCGCCTGGTTGCCGCCCTTGCCGCCTGGCACCTGCGTAAGCGAGTGGCCCAGCATGGTTTCACCCGCCCGCGGCATGTGCGGCACGCGCAGCACCAGATCCATGTTCAGACTGCCGAGCACCACGATGCGCGGCGCCTGGCTCAAAATCGGTGCGCTCACACCATTCCTCCGCCCAAAGTTTGCATTGCACGATGGCCAGCAGGCTTGCTGCTGGCCCGCTTGACCAAGGCGGGCGCGAGCATCTGCACAGTGGCCGAAGACTGCCGCTGCGCCAGCTTGCCTGCCTGCATATCCTCCCGCAGCAGCGCCAGCGCCTGGTGCGCCATGGCCTTGACCGGTTGCGCCACCGTGCTGAGCGGCGGCTGCGTGTAGCTGGCCAGTTCGATATCGTCGTAACCCACCACCGCCACATCCTGCGGCACCTGCAGACCATGTTCATGCACCGCCCGCAGGGCGCCCATGGCCATCAGGTCGTTGCAGGCCAGCACCGCCGTGGGACGCGCACTGACCGGGCCCTGCAGCAAGGTCTGCATGGCCAGGTAGCCGCCGTTGACGCTGAAATCGGCGTGCACCAGCAAGTCTGTGCCGTGGCCCATCCGCTGCAAGGTCTGGCGCCAGCCCTGCACGCGCTGTGCGCTGGAATGCAGGTGCTCGGGCCCGCCAATGCAGGCGATGCGCTGGTGGCCCAGAGCCACCAGGTACTCGGTCGCCAGCAAGCCGCCCTGCACATGGTCGGTCTGTACGCAGGGGCGCTCCAGCCCGGCAATCGCGCGGTCGATCAGCACCATCGGAATGGCGGTCTGCGCCAGGTGGCGCGACATGGTCTCGTCGTCGCTGGTCGAGGCCACGATGAGGCCATCTACCCGCTTTTGCGACAGCACATCCAGATAAACTTTCTGGCGGTCGGCGTTGTCATCGGTGTTGCACAGCAAGAGCGCGTAACCGGCTGCAAAGCAGGCGTCTTCCACCGCGCGCACCAGCTCCGCGAAATAGGGGTTGGAGTTGTTGGGCACCAGCATGCCGATGGTGTGCGTGGCGTTCATCTTGAGGCTACGTGCCACGGCGCTGGGCACATATCCCAGGCTTTGCACCGCGTCCAGCACCCGCTCCTGCGTACTGGGCAGAACCGCGCGCGTCTTGTTGAGCACATGCGATACCGTGGTGACCGACACCCCCGCAACGCGCGCTACATCCTTGATACTTGTCATCACCGCCCGATCACGCGCGACGCGCCGCACGGCGCTGGCGCACGGTATCAATGATCACCGCCACCACGATCACCACGCCGGTGATGATGCGCTTGGCCGGTTCGCTCGCGCCCACCTGGGCCAGGCCCGCTTCAAGCACGGCAATGATGAGCACGCCAAAGAAGGTAGCGATCACCGAGCCGCGGCCACCCATCAGGCTGGTGCCGCCAATCACCACGGCGGCGATCACCTGCAGCTCCATGCCGGTGCCTGCATTCGGGTCGGCGGCCTCCAGGCGCGCAGACTGCATCAGGCCCGCCAGGCCCGCGAGCAGGCCGGTGAGCGCGAACACGATGATGCGGATCGGGCGCGGATCGATACCCGCCAGATGCATGGCTTCTTCGTTGGTACCAATGCCGATCACATAGCGGCCGAACACCGTGCGCGTCAGCACGATCTGGCCAAGAACCACAATCGCCAGCGCGATCAGAAAGGCTGCGGAAACCCCGTCGACAATGGGTGCGGCCAGGCCGGAGATCGCATCCCCGACATACTGGGTGCGCGAGTCGGTCACCAGATAGGCGCCACCGCGCAGTGCCTCCAGCATGCCCAGCGACACGATGAAGCTCGGCAGTCGCCAGGCCACCGACACGGCACCCGTCACGGCGCCGCACAGCAGGCCAGTGATCAGCCCCAGCAGGCCTGCGGCCCAGGGGCCCAGCCCCCACACCAGAATGGCCTGCGCGGCCACCGCCGCCGACAGCGCCAGCACCGATCCCACCGACAAATCGATGCCCGCCAGGATCAGCACAAAGGTCATGCCCACCGCCATCACCGCGAGCGCGGGGATTTCATTGGCGATGGTGACAAAGGTTTCCTTGCTCCAGAAATATTCGGAGAGAAAGCTGAACAGCGCGATCATGCCGACCAGCACCACCAGCAGGCCCACATAGGTGCCCCAGGCCTGCATGAAGCCTGCGGGTGCAGCCGCCGCAGCGGCTCCGCCTTGCTGCGCGTTGGGTTGTGTTGTCATGGCTTCTCGTCCTCGCCTGCTCTAGATCATTCAATGCGGCGGCTCACGCCGCCTGGGTTGCACCGGCCGTGCCGGTATTGCCAAATGCTGCGGCCAGCAGTTGCTGGTCCGTCCACTGGCCACGCTCAAACACGGCCACCAGCTGGCCGTTGTGCATCACGCCAATGCGGTCGCACATGGCCATCAGCTCCCGCAGATCGCTCGACACCATCAGCACGGCCTTGCCGTCGTCGCACATGCGATCCACCTCGTGGTAGATATCGGCCCGCGCGCCCACATCCACGCCGCGAGTGGGCTCGTCAAGCAGCAGCACATCGCAGGGCTGGTGCAACCAGCGGGCAAACACCACCTTCTGCTGGTTGCCGCCACTCAAGGTGGAAACAGCCTGCTCCGGCCCGCGCGAGCGGATGCGCAGCCGCTCGATGAAGTGCTGCGCCACTGCGCTCTCTTGCGCGCGCTGCAGCCAGCCTGCCCGCGCCACCTTGCGCATGCCTGCGAGCGTGGTGTTGGCGCGTATGGATTGCGACAGCAGCAGGCCTTGCGACTTGCGGTCTTCCGTCACCAGGCCAATGCCCGCGCGGATGGCATCGACCGGATTGCGCCAGTTGGGCGTAACGCTTGCAGACGTGCGAACACCTGCCGCACCCGCTGGCCCGGCATGCACGGTGATCTCGCCCGCATCGGCACGATCGGCACCAAACAGCAGGCGCGCCAGTTCGGTACGGCCCGAGCCCACGAGGCCAGCCAGGCCCATGATCTCGCCCGCATACAGATCCAGGCTCACACCGCGCACCAGCCTGCCGCGCTGCATGTTTCTGGCCGACAGGCGCAGCGCGCCGCGCGCACGGCGCGGGCGGCCTTCGTTGTCCTGCACGGCGTGGCCCACCATGCGCTCCACCAGCTCGTGCTCCTGCACACCTGCCATGGGGCGCACATCCACCAGCCGGCCATCGCGCAGCACCGCCACACGGTCGGCAATGCGCTGCAATTCTTCGAGCCGGTGCGACACATAGACCAGCGCCACACCGCGCGCCTTGAGCAGCGCAATCTGCTCGAACAGGTGCTCGGTTTCCTTGGGCGTGAGCATGGCGGTGGGCTCGTCGAGCACCAGCACGCGCGTGCCGTCCCGCAGATTGCGGGCAATTTCCACCATCTGCTGCTGGCCAATACCCAGCTGCGACACCGGTGTGTCGGGGTCGATGCCAGTCATGCCAATCTTGGCCAGTTGCTCCACGGCCAGGGCGCGCATGGCGGTGTGATCCAGCCAGCCCATATGGTGGGGCAGGCGGCCCAGCAGCAGGTTTTCCGCCACCGACAGGGTCGGGATCAGGCCCAGCTCCTGCATCACCATGCGCACGCCGTGGTGCTCTGCATCGCGCCGCGACGCGGGTGCAAAGGGCTGGCCATCGAGCTGCATGCTGCCCTGCGACGGATCGGTCAGACCGCACAGGATCTTGGACAAGGTGCTCTTGCCCGCCCCGTTCTCGCCGGTCAGCGCTAGCACTTCGCCCGCATGCAGATCCAGGCTCACGCCCTGCAGCACTGTGGTGCCGGAATAGGCTTTGCCAATGTCTTGCAGGCGAACGCGCGGCGTGCCTGGGTTTTCCATCGCATTCATGGCCGTTGTACCGTTTGCGCAGCGCTTATTTGGTGTCCTTGGTAACCAGCACGACATCGGTCTTTACCTCGGTGGGCATGTCGTTCTGCTTTTTCTTCTCGGCCAGGGCCTTCAGTGCAATTTCGATACCGAATACGGCCTGTTTGGCGGCAAACTGGTCGGCAGTGGCGAGTACACGGCCGTCCTTGAGCATGGGCTTGATGGCGGCGATGTTGTCGTAACCCACCACGTCCACCTTGCCGGTGCGGCCCGAGGCCTTCACGGCTGCGACCACGCCCAGCGCCATGCTGTCGTTGCCTGCCAAGATGGCCTTGAGGTCGGGGTTTTCGCGCAGCATGCCGGCTGCCACGGTGTTGCCCTTGTCGATTTCCCACTGGCCGGACTGCACGCTCACCACGTTGATGCCTGCGGCCTTCATCGCGTCCTGAAAGCCCAGCGTGCGCTGCTGTGCGTTGAAGGTGGTCGACACGCCTTCCACAATCGCCACCTTGTCGCCGGATTTGAGCTGCTTGCCCAGGAAATCACCCACCAGCTTTGCGCCCGCACGGTTGTCGGGGCCGACGAAGGGCACACTCAGCTCCTTGCTCTTCAAGGCATCGGCGTCCAGCTTGTTGTCGATATTGATCACCAGCACGCCCTTGTCGGCCGCGGCCTTGAGCGTCGGCACCAGCGCCTTGGAGTCAGCCGGTGCAATCACGATGGCGTTGACGCGCTGCGCCACCATCTGCTCGACCATCTTGATCTGGGCTGCGGTATCGGTCTCGTCCTTGATGCCATTGGCCAGCAGGGTGTACTCGGAGGCATGCGCCTTCTGGTGCGCCTTGGCGCCATCTTCCATGGTGCGGAAGAATTCATTGGCCAGCGACTTCATCACCAGCGCCACCTTGGGCTTGTCAGCTGCAGCAGCGTTATGGGAGAAACCAGCCACGGCAGCCAGGGCCAGCGCAGCAGTCAGGGTACGGCGGGAAAAGCGCATGAGAGTCTCCAGAAAAATAGGTATGCAAAACGCGGCGCTGCAAAAGCGGAGCCAAAGCAGTTACTGCGAGAAGCCGCATGTTTGCATGACGCAAACGTTTGCGCACCGGAGTTTACCCCAAGGTTACACCTCGGTTACCAAAATTCATCGGCTCTGTTTTTGATAGCTGCCCGCGCCTGTCAGTGAAGTGCAGACAGCGTATTGGAGCGCTGAAACAAGCACGTGCCGGCCGCGTGGAATCGCTGCAAAGCCGTCATACGCTGCGCTGCGGATGGCGCACCATCATCCAGGCATAGAGCAGCATGCCCAGCACCAACGCACCTGCAGCCACGGCCAGCCCATAGGCAAAACCGGTCTGGGTATTGGCAGTGTGGGCAAGCATGTAGGCCACCATGGGCGGGCCCACGATCTGCCCCAGGCCATAGGCTGCGGTGAGCAGGCCCGGAAAGCTGCTGATCGCAGCGGGCCATATGCGCCGCGCCTCCTGCAGCGCAAAGAAGGTGATGGTGGTAAACGGCAGCCCCAGCAAAATGCTGCCCAGCGCAAAACCCACCGGCGTAGGCCATACAAAGCTGATGACAATCGATAGCGCCTGAACGCCATAGCCCGCCATCAGCAGCTTGCGCCTGTCCCACCGCATGGGCACATGGGTTGACAGATATGCGCCCAGTGCCACGCCACCACCGAACATGGGCCAGAAGAGATCGGGCCAGACAGAGCCTTGCGGCAACGCACCACGGGCAATCACCGGCAGATAAGTCGCAGTAACGATATAGCCCAGCCCGGCAAAGCTATAGGCTGCGGTGAGCAAGGCACGGTCGAGCGGGCCTTCCGCAGCGGACGCCGCTGCTGCACCCGGCTGCGCGGCGGGCAGTGGCGCCAGCGCGCCCCGCACCACGGGCAGCACCAGCAGCCAGAAGAGCGCCGCCAGCAGCGCAAACACCAGCCAGCCGCTGACCGCATGCCAGCCCGCCGCCACCATGCCGCTGGTGGCCAGGCCTGTCACCAGGATGCCAAGGCCCGGCCCGCAGAACACCAGACCGCCCAGCGCAGGCCTGCCCAGATGCGCCAGCTGCGACATGCACCACAAGGTGATATTGAGGAACACCACGGCACTTGCCACACCCGATACAAATCGCAGGCTGGCCCAGGCCCCGGGCCATTGCAGCGCCATGGCGGCCGTCAGCGCCGCAGTGAAAAACAGCCACCAGCGCACCATGCGCGCAGGGTGCCAGCGCTGCACCACACCCCTGGCCACCCAGGGCAGTGCCATGCACACGAGCGAGCCGACAAAGTAGCCGATGTAATTGCTCATCGCCAGCCAGCTGCCCTGGGCCAGGGTGACGCTGCCGTCGTGCAGCATCATCGGCAGCAGCGGCGTGAAGGCAAAGCGCCCCACCCCCATGGCCGATGCCATGGCAATCATGCCGGCAATGGCAACCAGCCAGGGCCGCTGGCTCAGGGCGGGAGTTGCCGATGTTGGTGGCAAAGACGCGGCAGAAGATGCAGGCGCAGAGATGGACATGGCTTTATCTATCTTTTTTTGAGATTAAATGATAAATTACCATTCCATAAAAAGATAGATATTTTTGCCAGCCATGCTCGACCTTGCCTCGCTCGCCATTTTTCTGCAGGTTGCCGAAAGCGGCAGCATCACGCGCGCCGCGCAGCAGCTGGGCCGCGCGCAGTCCAACGTGACGACGCGCATCCAGCAGCTGGAAGAATCGCTGGGCGTGCCGCTCTTTGTGCGCGAAGCCCGGCGCATGGTGCTGACCCCCGAGGGCCTGCGCCTGCAGCGCTATGCGGGGCAGTTGCTGTCGCTGGCCGAGGAAGCCGAGCAGAACCTGCGCGCCGATAAGCCCAGCGGCCGACTGCGCCTGGGCTCGATGGAAAGCACGGCCGCCGTGCGCCTGCCGCAGCCACTGGCGCAGTTCCATCGCAGCCACCCCGATGTGCAGCTGGTACTGTCTACCGCACCTTCGCGCCAACTGGTGGAGCAGCTGCTGGACCACGAACTGGACGCTGCCCTGGTGGCCTGGCCAGCCCCGGATCTGGGCGAGCCGCTGCCCCTGACACTGGAGCCCCTGTACGAAGAGCCGCTGCGCCTGCTGCTGCCCGCTGGCAGCACGGAGCATGACGCGCCCGCCACGCTGGCTGCATTCACCGATGGCTGCACCTACCGCCGCATTGGCGAAGACTGGATGCAGCGCACGCGCGGTGCGCCGCCCGCACAGGTGCTGCAGCTGCATTCGTATTACGCCATTTTGGCAAGCGTGGCGGCTGGCAGCGCCGTGGCCGTGGCGCCGCAGGCGGTGCTCGATCTGCAGCGCGACCCCTTGCCGATCACTACCCTGCCGCTGGCGCCCTGTACCACCATGTTCATCACCCGCAATGGCTACCGCACACCAGCGGTGCAGCAATTGCTATCTGTTTTGCAGTCTCACCGCGCACCAGATGCGCGCCAGCAACCGTTTTAACCCCCAAAGGATCACGCCATGCCAACTGCTCTGATGCAACAACTGGATCTGCTGCTGCCCGTGGTGCAAGGCCCGATGACCGGGGCCGACAGCGCGGCGCTGGCGGCAGCCGTGTCTGCGGGCGGAGGGCTGGGTTCGCTCGGCTGCGGCATGCGCTCGCCCCAGGCCATGCGCGAGGCCGCAGCCGCCGTGCGCGCGCACACGCAGCGGCCCTTTGCGATGAATTTGTTCGTGCAAGCCACACCCACGCCCGATCCCGCGCAGGTGCAGCGCGCCATGCAACGCCTGGCGCCCCTCTACGCCCACTTTGGCGCTGAGCCCGCGCTGCCCGCGCAGTGGTGTGAGGATTTTGCGCAGCAGCTGGAGACTTTGATCGAGCTGCGCCCTGCCGTGGCCAGCTTCACCTTTGGCATTCTGGAGGCAGCCCAGGTGCAGCGCCTGCATGCCGCAGGCATTGCTGTGTGGGGCACCGCCACCACGGTGGCCGAGGCGCTGGCCTGGCAAGCCGTGGGCGCCGATGCGGTGATCGCCAGCGGCCTCGAAGCCGGTGGCCACCGCGGCACCTTCCTGGCCGACTACGCCACCTCCATGGTCGCCACACTGCCGCTCGTGCGCGATTGTGTGCTCCAGCTGCAAGTGCCGGTGATTGCGGCAGGCGGCATCATGGATGGTGCGGGCATTGCCGCTGCGCTGGCGCTGGGCGCACAGGCCGCGCAAATGGGCACGGCCTTCCTCGTCTGCCCGGAATCGGCCATCAACACCGCGTACCGCACCGCACTGGCTGGTGCCCGGGCAACAGACACCGTGACCACGCGCACCATCTCGGGCCGCCCGGCACGCGGCATCCGCAATGCCATGATCAGCACGCTGGAGCCCGACGAGGCCGATATTCCGGCCTACCCGGTGCAAAACGCGCTGACAGGTGCGCTGCGCAAGCTGGCGGGCACGGCGGGTGATGCGCAATACCTATCGCTTTGGGCCGGGCAAGGTGTGGCGCAGGCACGCGCCCTGCCCGCCGCGCAGCTTTTGCAGCATTTGCAAGACGAGTGGCGCACCGCTGGCGGACAATAGACGCTATCTTTTTTAAAGGATTGCGCCCGTGAGCACTGCTGCCAAACCCATCATCCTGTCCATCCAATCGAACGTGGCCTGGGGCTATGTGGGCAACTCGGCGGCGGTGTTCGCGCTGCAGCGCCTGGGCTTTGAGGTGTTGCAGGTGCACACGGTGCTGTTCTCCAACCACACGGGCTACGGCCAGTTTCGCGGCCAGATCCTGAGCGCGGAGCATATCCAGAGCATCCTGACCGGTCTGCGCGAGCGCGGCGTGCTGCACAAGGTGGGCGCGGTGCTGTCGGGCTACCTGGGCAATGCGGAAACCGGCAGCGTCATCCTTGATGCGGTAGGTGACATCCGGCACGCCAACCCGCAACTGCGCTACCTGTGCGATCCGGTGATGGGCGACGTCGGGCGCGGCCTGTTCGTGAACCCGGCCATCCCCAATTTTCTGCGCGACCAGGCCATTCCGTTTGCCAACATCATCACGCCCAATCAGTTTGAGTTCGAGCTGCTGACCGGCGCAAAGCTCGCCAGCATCGGCGAAGCAGTGGCGGTGGCCCGCCAGTTGCGCGGCCGTGGGCCGGACACCATCATCATCACCAGCCTGGCCACACCCGACATCGCGGCCGACCAGCTTGGCACGCTGGCCGTCAACGGCACAGGCGCCTGGTTGGTAACCACGCCCCGCATCGACCTGCACCCGCTGCCCAATGGCATGGGCGATGTGTTTGCCGCCACCCTGCTGGGCCGGCTGGTGGACGGGAAAGCCCTGCCACAGGCCCTGGAGCTGGCAACAGCCACCCTGTATTCGCTGGTCAAGGCCACAGCGCCCGGCTCGCGCGATCTGCCGCTGGTTGCCGAGCAGATGCAGCTGGTGGAGCCCGCAGCGCACTTTGCGGCGCAGGCGATTGCGCCGTGAGGGTTGGGTCGTGAGCGATCAGCCCTCAGGGCTTTTGAGGACGGCACGCCAAAGATAGCGCGCGCTCACGTCCAATCAACGCACCCAGCAGCACCACCAGCATGTACACGTAGAACATGTGCCCGCTGTTGTGGGCAAAGAAAACCTGGGTCAGTCCAAAACCCATGTAGCACAGCGGAACCATCGTGCCCAGCATACGCAGATAGAGGATTTGGCGATCCATTGGCGTGCCAGGGCACTGCGCCATGCGCCGCTGCGTAGGCCAGAAGATGGCCAGCGGCACTGCGTAGAAAACCAGAAGCAGCACCACGCCAACGAGCCCCCGCTTGGCAAACATATCCAGCACCTCGTTGTGCGCGTGGTCGTAGCCCAGCACCGATGCGCTGGCACGGCCCGCTTCCACACGGCGCTCCTTTTCGTTGATATAGCCCTGCAGACCCCAGCCGGTCAATGGCTTGTCGCGCCCCATCTCCCAGGCCAGTTGCCAGTGCGCCAGACGCTGGCCCACCGAGGTCTGGGCGGCGCCCTGGTGCTGCGCCTGGTATTGCTCCACCTCGGTCACCGCCGTGTGGTAGCGCAGCGCCATTTCACCACCCTTGACAGCTACCAGGCCGCCAATGCCGATGACCGCAGCCACCAGCCCCAGACCCACAGGTTTGCGCAGGCCGCAGCGCCACAGCAGCATCGCACCGATCAGCAGCACCACGGGCAGCACGACCCAGCTGCCGCGCGTATCCGACAGGATGACCGCCAGCATGCCAAACAGGCTGCACACCAATCCTAGAGCGCGCTGCCAGGCCGCCAGCGACCGCCACAAGAGCAGCACACCAAAGCAGCAGCCCAGTGCCAGAATGAGCGCCAGGCCGCTGAACTGGATTGCATTGGTAAAGCCGTTGGCCCGGTGCGCATCGGTCCACCCCGCCTGCCAGGCAGCCACCAGGCCTGCCCCCAGAGCACCGGCCAGCATGCCCCAGCCCAGCGGACGCACCTTGGGCGCATACAACTGCAAGAAGCCCAGGCCGGCGATGGCCAGCAGGTATTTGTAGAACTGGTCGTTGCGCGGCTTGAGCGACCAGCCATCAAAACTCAATGACCACAACACGCCCATGACGGCAATCAGGCTGCCAAGCAGCACGGCCCGCCGGTCCCAGGGCTGGCCCCACCACTGGCGCACAAACACCAGCGCGGCCAGCGCCAGCACTGCAGCCCCGACCGAATAGCCCGAAGGCACGGACAGCGCCACGCCCGGCACCAGGAAAGCGGCCAGCTGGCTGGCCCGCAAGGCCAGCATGGATGCAGGCGGCACGGCCGCCGCGCGCGTCATCGGCGTACGTCTCCGCTCAGGTAAGGTCGGTCGTAGGCCAGCGCCACATAGCGGAAAAAGCTCTCCAGCGCGACGAACACGCAGTACAGAAAGCCCGCGCCGCCGCACAGAAAGCCGAAATGCAGGATATAGAGGCGCAGAAACATCGCCACTGACGAGGCGATGCCCCGCCAGATGCCGCCGCGCGCGCCTTCCTGCGCACGCTTGGCCGCGCCCAGCATGGCGTACTGGGTGAGCTTTTCCAGGCTGGAATGTACGGTATTGCGCGAATAATGCAGCAGCGGCGTCTTCATCAGATGGCGCGGCACATCGCCACGCGAGAGCTGCGCTTCCTCGTGCACCACGCCGGTGTATTCGCGCAGCAGCCCGCGCCAGAACAGGCGCTCGACCTTGGCGGTGGAGCGCAGGTACTTGAGCTCCTTGCCAAAGGCCACCATGCGCCAGCGCACCATCCAGATGGCTTCGGTGCCCGATTGCACGATGGACTGCAGCTCTTGGCGGAACGCAGGCGAAATGACTTCATCCGCATCCAGAAAGAAGACATAGTCGCCCGTGGCATGCGCGAGCAGGCGATTGCGCTGCACGGCAAAGCCCTGCCAGTCGTCATACCGGTAGACCTGGGCTCCCTGCTCGCAGGCGATGGCGGTGGTGCGGTCCGTACTGCCGCTGTCCACCACGATCACCTGGTCTGCAAACGAGGCGCTGCTGATGCAGGCCTTGATGTTGTCTTCCTCGTTTAGCGTCAGGATGCCAATGGTCAGCGTCAGCTTGCGGGAAGCTGCAGCACCGCCCAATGGAGAGTTCGTCACTCAATGGCCGCCGTGGAAGGTTTCACCTGCCTTGAGTCGATACACGGTGCCGCAGTACGGGCACTTGGCTTCGCCGGAATGGCCCACATCCAGAAAGACGCGGGGATGGCCACTCCACAACTTCATATCCGCCTTGGGATTGGGACAGAACACGCCGCCCTGCGCGTTCAGATCTTTGGCCAGCAACTCAACAACTGCCTGCGTCATGGTGTTCAAACTTTCCTGTGCTTGCCAGGCGCCCCTTTGCCCTGGCAACGATCAATGATTGTGCGAGACAGGCGGCCCAGTACCAGCCTCCCGTCGTCATGCTGGGCTGAGATTTTACGTGGACAGCAGCCCGCTTTACACAATATGAGGGATTGCCTACCCCCTGTGATGCCCGCACGAGGGGGCCGAGCGCCCTGCCGGAGCCACCGGCACGCCGCTTCTGTTACAAATTTCGCGCGCTCAATCCTGGTTGCCAGGCGCTGCAGCGGGCGGTGTTTCTGGCACCACAGGGCGCTCCAGGGTCCATTTGCGAAGCCTGCCACCCATGAATTCACAGGTCACGGTCGACTCCGTGTTATCGCGCCACACAAAGATTTCGGGCTGCTCCAGGTCCTTGGACTGGCGCAGACCGAGCGAGCGCGTCATCGCCACCACGTGCACCAGCGGCATCTGCGGCTTGAGCTTCGCGTTGAGCATGACCGCACTGGCCACATAGCCCAGCGGGCGCTCGGACGCGCGCTTCATGATCGTCATCAGCCGGGTGAAATGCAGCATCAGCCACATTACAATGCCGCCGCCGACAGCCAGCACCCCCATCCATTTGTAATTTTGGTAAGCAGCCCCCAGCAGCACCAGCAAACCAACGGGAATCAGTATGTTTCTCCAGTTCATGGGGCGCTATTGTCCACTGCCGCGCGCACAGGGCCAACGCCAGGGGCCAAATGGGGGATGAGCGCTACAGGGTGGCGGCCCTAAGAACGTGTTTACGATCTAAGTAACGACAGCGGGCAGTGCAAATTATTTCCACCCACGGGCAACATGCCGCATTCTGGTTTGTCCCTACAACCCGGTATGTGCCTCTGGCGCATGCAGGCTTTGGCTGGCATGCTTGCGCGCTATATCTTTTTGAACCGATTTCATGTCTCTGAGTTTCGCCATCGCCTTTGCTGCCTTCAGCAAGAGTTTTCTGCTGGTGGTCGCCACCATGCTGCCCATCCTCAATCCGGTCAGTGTGTCCGCGATCTTTCTGACCCTGACCGAGGGCGCATCGCACGAAACCCGGCGAGCCATTGCCACGCGCATTGCCATCAATGTCACCTTACTGATCATCTTCTTCATGCTGGTGGGCTCCTACATGCTGGAAATGTTCGGCCTGTCGATCGACATCGTGCGGCTGGGCGGCGGTCTTCTGGTGGCGGTGATCGGCTGGAACATGATCAACACCAACTCCTCCGAAGGCCGCACCGAGAAGCTGGCCGAGGCCTTCACCCCCGAGATGGCCCGCCGCCGCGCCTTCTACCCGCTCACCTTCCCACTCACCTACGGCCCCGGCAGCCTGGCTGCCACCATCACCATCGGTGTCAGCCTGCTGGACCGCAGCTCGCCTGCGCTCACCGTCGTCAATGTCATCGGCGCCACGGTTGGCAGCATCGTGGTGGGCGTCATCCTGCTGGTGTGCAACCGCTATGCAGACAAGCTGCTCAAGCCGCTGGGCGAGACTGGCACCATCGTCTTCCTGCGCATCTCGGCTTTCATCCTGCTGTGCCTGGGCATACAGATTGCCTGGAGCGGCCTGGGCAACCTGATCAGCGACGCCATCGAACACGGCGTAACCGAGGCCTACAAGCTGCGCAGTTGAAACCGCTCCCCACTGTGGCTTTGAAGCAATTTCAGCCACCGGCGTTCATACCATGCGCGCAGGCACTTTTATTTTGATAGCATTCACCCATGCGTCTTTGGTCCTTGCACCCCCGGTACCTTGATCCGCAGGGCCTGGTTGCGCTGTGGCGCGAGGGCCTGCTCGCACGCCACGTGCTCCATGGCCTCACCAAAGGCTATCGCAACCACCCCCAATTGGACCGGTTCAAAGCCCACGCCACACCCCAGCTGGCGATCGACGCCTACCTGTGGGCCGTGCAGCAGCAGGCCACCGAACGCGGCTACCGTTTTGACAGCAGCAAGCTCGGCCCCGCCTCTGCGGTAGCGCCCATTGCCGTTACCAGCGGCCAGATGGCCTACGAATGGGAGCACCTGCTGCGCAAGCTGCAGGCACGCAACCCGGCGCTGTGGGAGCAATGGCGCCATACCACCGATCCGCAATGCCACCCGATGCTGCAACCGTGCCCCGGCCCGATCGCCAACTGGGAACGCCCCGAACCATGACCCCCTTGATCCGAATCAACTGCCTGGCTGGCGTGCTGGCTGTGCTGCTGGCAGCCCCCGCGGCAGCACAACCACAGGCGGCAGCGGCCGCGCCGCTTGCCAGCACCGTGCCATCTGCCCCTGCCGGTGGCGACACCCATCCACATACCGCGCCTGCCGACGCAGCAACCACGGCAACCGCGCAGCCCCCCACTCGTGCAGCAGCTACCGTGGCCGATGCACCGCTGCCGCCGCCCTCGCCCGACGCCCAGCAGGCCTACATGGCTGCGCGCGACAAACTCGTGCAGATCCGCACCCTGAGGCGCCAGACCAACACGCAAAGCAGCACCGGATCAGGCTTTTTCGTATCGGCTGACGGCCTGCTCATCACCAACTACCATGTGATCAGCCAGCTGGCGCTGGAGCCCGAACGCCACCGGGCCGTGCTGGTAGCCGTTGATGGCAAGGAAGCGCCGGTACAGCTGCTGGCCGTGGACGCCCTGCACGACCTTGCCCTGCTGCGCGTTGCCAAGGCAGACAAGGACGGCGATGCTCCCCATCACGGCGCCCTCGCACTGCGGCCCGCCAACAACCCGCTGAACGGCGGCGAGCGCATCTTCTCGCTCGGCAACCCGCTCGACGTGGGTTTTGCCATCACTGAAGGCACGTACAACGGCCTCGTGCAGCGCAGCTTCTACCCCCGCATCTTCTTTGGCGGCACACTCAACCCCGGCATGAGCGGCGGCCCCGCCATCGACACCCAGGGCCGCGTGGTGGGCGTGAACGTGGCCAAGCGCCTGGGCGCCGAGCAGGTGAGCTTTCTCGTACCTGTGGAATTTGTGGAGCAGCTGCTCGCGCGCAGCCGCAGTGCAGAACCCGTCAAAGGCGCGCTGCATGCCGAGCTGACCCGCCAGCTCACCGAACACCAGCAGGCCCTGACCGACCGACTGCTGGCGGGCCCGGCACGCACCGAGCGCTACGGCCCTTACCGCGTATCCGTGCCATCGGAGAGCCTGGCCCGCTGCTGGGGCGATGGCCGCGAGCGCCGCAGCGAATCGCTGTTCGACTTCGAGCGCAGCCAGTGCCGCATTGACAGCGAAGTATTCACCGGCGACGGCGATGTGGGCGGCCTGGGGCTGCGCTACGAAGCTTATGACGCCCCGCGCCTGAACCCCTGGCAGTTTGCCAACACCTACAGCCAGAGCTTTGCCAACGAACCCATGCGCAAGCGCGGCAACCGCGTGCGCACCGGCTTTGAATGCCGCGAAGACTTTGTCGCAGGCGACGCCAAATTGCCGCTGCGCGCCGTGGTCTGCATGTCGGCCTACCGCAAGTTCAGTGGCCTGTACGACCTGACCGTGCTGGCCGTATCAGTGGACCAGCCGCGCCAGGGCGTGCTGGGCAGGCTGAACGTGAGCGCCGTCAGCTTTGACAACGCCCAGCGTCTGGCCAGCCATTTCCTGCAAGGTTTTTCCAGCGAGAGCGCGCGATGAGCGAACACGATTACCCCGAGCTGACCGAAGTCGCGCCCGACACCGAAATGGCAGCCCTGGATGCCGCAGTCCCCGCACAGCCCGCCGCTGTGCCACCCGAAGGCGCGGTGCTGGAGCTGGTGGAACGCGGCCATCGCCTGGCGCTTGCGCTGCCGGTGTTTGCCTGGCCCTGCGCCATTGGCCGCGCGGCCACAGCCGACCTGGTGCTGACCGACATCAGCATCGCGCCCGAGCATGTGCGTCTGCATCGCAGCGGCGACGGCCAGTACGAAATCGAAGTGCTCGACAGCATCAACGGCATCTGGCTGGGCAAGCGCCACTACAGCGCGGGCGAGCGTTGCACATGGACGCCGGGCACCCGGCTCATTCTGGGCCGCGGCGTGCAACTGGCGCTGCGCACCACAGCACAGCCATTGGCACCCACACAGCGCTGGCGGCCCTTCTCGCGCGCACAAGGCCTGCTCACAGCCTTTGCGCTGGTGGCGCTTGCGCTGCTCGCGGCGCTGGAGACCTGGCTGGGCGCCACTGAGACCGGAACCATGGCGCGTCAGCTGCCATCCATGCTGCTGTGGCTGTTTGGTGGCCTGCTGGTGTGGTCCCTTCTCTGGTCGCTGATGGGCAAGCTGTTCACGGGTGCCACCGCGTTCTGGCGCCATGTCTGCATCGCCTCGGTCGGCATGGTGACCACGGCGTTGGTGGGCAAGCTGCTGTCAGCCAGCGCGTTTGCACTGTCGATACCACTGCTGTCGCGGTTTGACTCCAGCGTGGCCATCGCCCTGCTGGTGGTCGTGCTGTGGTTCCACCTGCGCGCGGCAACCCAGGTGGGCAGCCGCACGCTCGCCATCGCCATGCTGAGCCTGCTGGTGCTGGGCGTCGGCGCCAAGCTGGGCCTGCAATGGCAATCGCAGAAGCGCCTGGGTGACGGGCTGTACATGTCCAACCTCTTGCCCCCGCAATGGCGCATGGCGCCCACCGTACCGGTGGACCGCTTCGTGCAGGACACGGACGCCATCCGCCAGCAGCTGCAGACCCGCAGCCAGCTGGAAAAGGACGAAGACGAAGATGGCGCGGAGGAAGACAGCGGCCTCGACTGAGGCGCACTGCCTGCGCACCCCACGCGACAGACAGCAGCGCCATGCATGGCTACGATGGTCCCACCATTTGCCAAAGGGATTGCCATGCACTACCGCCAACTCGGCACCAGCCCGCTTCAGGTCTCAGCCCTGTGCCTGGGCACCATGATGTTTGCCGACCAGACCGATGCGCAGGAGGCCGCAGCCATCGTGGCCGATGCGCGCGAGCGCGGCGTCAACTTCATCGATACGGCCGACGTCTACAGCAAGGGCGCCTCCGAAAGCATGGTGGGCCGCCTGCTGCAAGGCCAGCGCGATGACTGGGTACTGGCCACCAAACTGGGCAACACCATGGGTGATAAGCCCAACCAGGGCTACTACTCGCGCGCCTGGATGCTGCGCGAAGTAGAGACCAGCCTGCAGCGCCTGCAGACCGACCGCATCGACATCCTCTACCTGCACCGTGACCGCGCCGGGCTGAATCTGGAAGAGCCCTTGTACGCCCTCAAACACCTGATCGACAGCGGCAAGATTCTCTACTGGGGCATCTCCAACTTCCGCGGCTGGCGCATTGCAGAGGCCGTGTTCATCGCCCGCCAGATCGGCCTGCCGCCGCCCGTGGTGTGCCAACCGTATTACAACCTGCTCAACCGCATGCCCGAGACCGACATCCTGCCCGCCTGCCAGCATTTCGGCATCGGCGTCGTGCCCTTCAGCCCGATTGCGCGCGGCGTGCTCAGCGGCAAGTACCAGCCGGGCATGGAGCCGCCCAAGGACAGCCGTGCCGGCCGCAACGATACGCGCATCATGCAGACCGAGTTCCGCCCCGAATCCCTGCTTATTGCGCAGCAGGTGCAGCAGCACGCCCAGCAGCAAGGCATCAGCGCCGCACAGTTTGCCACCGCCTGGGTGCTGGCACACCAGGCCATCAGCGCCGTCATCGCCGGCCCGCGTACCCTGCAGCAGTGGCAGGACTACCTGCCCGCGCTGGACTACCAGGTAACCGTGGAGGACGAGCGCCTCATCAACGGGCTGGTCAGCCCAGGCCACCCATCAACGCCCGGGTACAACGATCCGGCCCATCTGTGGCCGCAGGGGAGGTTGGCGTAGGAGCGGTCTGTTTGACAGCAAATGGCGTTTGTCCAACAAACGCCAGCCTGTTTATACCCAACCCGTTGTTGCAGCCCAGTCCAGTCCATAAGGCAGATGCGCAGGGCCAAACAGGAAATGCAGTACACGCCGACGGCTGCTGCCCGTGGCTTTGGACGAGGCATGCAGCAGCAGGGGCCGCATTACCAGTGCCGCCCCCACAGCAACGGGGCATGACACTTCGCCCCGTTCATTGCGAACCTCCGCTGCGCGCACACCATCCATGACACCCATGTCGTGCGAGCCGGGCACCACACGCAAGGGGCCATCATCTGCACCACAATCGTCCAGATGTAGGCGCACTGCCACCAGTTGCTCCAGCACCTGCAGTGGAGGCTGCACAAAATGCATCTCTTCCTTGACCGACCAGCCCGTAAGCGCAGGGTGCTCGACCCGCTCTCGCACCGCAATCCCCAGATCCTGGTGCAATGCAACCAGCCAGTTGGTGTCTCGGGATTTTTCAAAATAGGTGCATTGCACGGCGACATGGCTTTCGGGAATCAGTGCAGCCAAATCACCCGCCTTGCGTAATTTAGCGGCCAACTGCCTGCACCACGGCAAAGACAGCAGATGGCGTGACCCAGGCCCATTGCCCGACCAACCCTGAACTTCTGCCAGCGCAGCAACACATTCCTCCGTGCCCAGCACATCAGGCACAGTTACAAAGCCGTCGCGCCCAAATGCGGCTGTCAGGTCTGTTTGCACGCCCTACTCCAGTCCCCGCACAATCTGCATTGCGTCATCCACCCGCTCCACCGCATGGATGGTTAGCCCCTCTATCGGCTTCTTGGGTGCGTTGGCCTTGGGGACGACCGCGACGGTAAAGCCCAGCTTGGCAGCTTCCTTCAGGCGCTCCTGCCCGCGCGTGGCGGGGCGCACCTCGCCCGCGAGGCCCACTTCACCGAATGCAATGAATCCCTTGGGCAGTGCCTTGCCGCGCAGGCTGCTGGTAATGGCCAGCATGACGGCCAGGTCAGCCGCGGGCTCGCCAATGCGCACGCCGCCAACGGCGTTGACGAAGACGTCCTGATCGGCGCAGGCCACGCCTGCATGGCGGTTGAGCACGGCCAGCAGCATGGCGAGGCGGTCGCGGTCCAGGCCCACCGAGAGGCGGCGCGGGCTGGGGCCGCCCGCGTCGACCAGGGCCTGAATCTCGACCAGCAGCGGGCGCGAGCCTTCCAGGGTCACCAGCACACAGCTGCCCGGCACCGGATCGCTGTGGTGCGACAGGAAAATGGCACTTGGGTTGGAGACGCCCTTGAGGCCCTTTTCCGTCATCGCAAACACGCCGATCTCGTTGACGGCGCCAAAGCGGTTCTTGATGGCGCGCACGAGGCGGAAGCTGCTGTGCGTATCGCCTTCGAAATACAGCACGGTGTCCACCATGTGCTCCAGCACGCGCGGGCCCGCCAGCGCGCCTTCCTTGGTCACATGGCCTACCAGGATGACGGCAATACCCGTGCTCTTGGCCATGCGCGTGAGGTGCGCCGCGCATTCGCGCACCTGGGCCACCGAGCCCGGCGCCGAGCTGAGCTGGTCGGAATACATGGTCTGGATCGAGTCGATCACCACCACGGCAGGCTGCGTGCTCTCGCAAGTAGCCAGAATCTTTTCCAGCTGGATTTCGGACAGCACATTGACCTGGCTGTTGTCGAGCCCCAGGCGGCGTGAGCGCAGCGCCACCTGCGAGCCACTCTCCTCGCCCGTCACATACAGCGCGGGCAAACCCTCACGCTGCAACGCATCCACCGCCTGCAGCAGCAAGGTGGATTTGCCGATGCCCGGATCACCGCCGATCAGCACCACGCCGCCCTCGACAATGCCGCCGCCCAGCACCCGATCCAGTTCGCTGATGCCGCTGGGCGTGCGCGCCACATCCGTGGCCTCGATCGCCGACAGGGGCGTGACCGCCTGCGCCTGGCCCGCATAACCGGTGCGCCCGGTCTGGCTCAGGCGGTTCTTTCCGCCACCGGCAGGCTCGGCCGCCGTCTCCACCAAGCTGTTCCATGCGCCGCAGCTGGGGCACTTGCCCAGCCAGCGCGGGCTCGTGCCGCCGCATTCATTGCAGGTATAAATCGATTTGTCTTTGGCCATGTCACCGCGATTGCTGATACTGCTGCCAATGGTATACGCGCCGATGGACCGGCAAGCGACACCCTGGTTTGCTGCCGTGGTTTAGTATCAAAACCATAGCTGATGGCGCTTGATGGACAGGCGCCAACCACCGATTTTTATCCAAGGAGATTGTGATGAGCACCCCTCTGACCCTGTACTACGCCCCTGGCACCTGTGCCCAGGCCGTGTTGATTGCGCTGCACGAAGCCGGTGCCAACTTTGAAGCCAAACGACTGAACATGGCCGAGGCCGAGCAGCGCAGCGCCGCCTATCTGGCCATCAACCCCAAGGGCCGCGTGCCTGCGCTGCGCACGCCGCAAGGTGTGCTGTCAGAAACCCTGGCACTGCTCCTGTACGTTGCGCAAACCCACCCCCAGGCCAAGTTGGCGCCGCTGGACGACCCCTACCGCCTGGCGCACATGCAGGAATTCAACAGCTTTCTCGCCTCGACCGTGCATATCAACCACGCCCACCGCCCCCGCGCAGCACGCTGGGCGGACGACGAGGCCGCCCACAAAGCCATGCAGGCCAAGGTACCGCAGAACATGCGTGATGCCTTCACCATCATCGAGCAGCACTACCTGGGCGACCAGCCCTGGGTGCTGGGTGACCAGTACTCCGTCGCCGACCCCTACCTGTTCACCATGGCCGGGTGGCTCAAGAGCGACGGCGTCGACATCCAGGAGTTTCCGCGCGTGGCCGCGCATTTCGAGCGCGTCAAGGCCCGGCCTGCGGTGCAACGGGCGCTGGCCTGAGCCGCATGACCGGGGGGGGCGAATAAATGCTATTAAAAATGAAGCATTCAGCACTTTTTCATTGAACTCCACAGCCCATTTCATTCAATCTGCTGAATAGGTGGCGCTCAGTACGGCTGTCGCTGCGCTGCAGGCGCCTCCCAACCTGTTCCTGCCCAATCGTGCTGTGCGGCTTCGCGCTGGTAGAAGCGGGCCAGCGCCTGCCCGCCGGCCGCGCTGGTCGCATGCCCAGCAACGGCTGCGCCATACACGGCGGCATAGGCCAGCGGCGCAGGCAGATCGCCAATGATGCGGGTGCCAGCGGACTGCTGCAGTTCGCTGCGCAATTGCAGGCCCAGCTCCGCATCGCCTCGTGCCACCAATTGCGCCACCTGGGGGCCGAACACCTTGATGCTCTTGGACAACACGGTATCTGCCATGCCGAGTTGGGGCAACAGCTGTTGTTCAATGAAAGCGCTGCCCTCTGACGAAGGATAGGCCACCGTCCTGGCCGATTGCAGCAAGGCGCGCACATCCTGCTCGCTCTGCAATGGAGGCGCCGCGCGGCCCGCCTGCACGGCAGCAGCCAGCGGCGTCTGCACCACGGGCACGATGCTGCCTCGGCGCAGCAGGCTCTGTGCCTGCAACTGCTCCAGCACCGCAACCGGAGCCACCACCACATCCACCGATGCGCCTTCCTGCAGATACGGTGCCACGGCCAGCGCAATGGCTGGAATGGTGCCGTAACCCGCCTCGGTCTGAATCTGCGTGGGAATGATGAGCCGCCCCGCAAGCGCCCGGTGCACATCGGCAAACCCCTGGATCATCAGCACCTTGACAGGCAGGCTGGCCAGCGCCTCGTCATCGGGCGCTCGCTGAAAGTCGGGCACATCAGAAGCACAGCCCGCCAGCGCAGCAGCGGCCAGACAAAGCAGAAGAGAGCGGCGTCGGGGCATGGATGGCATGCGCTGATTATGGGCGGCCTGTAAGGCGAGTCGAAAAATGGGGCTTGGCGAACCCGAGTAGCGTTCACACGCACCCCAAAACCCCAAGCCTCCGCAGCCAAGCGCCGATCAGTTGACCTTCAACGCCCGCCAGTCAATATAGTTATCCGCCCGCGTCGGAATCTGCACTTTCTTGGCCGTGGCCCAGGGCGTGATCAGGTTGAACAGCGGAATGTGCGAGATGGCCTTGTGTTCGTTGAGGAGCACCTTTTCGATCAGCTGGTTGCGCAGCTTCAGATCGGTTTCGGTCTTGACCCGCTCAATCATCGCGTCCTGCTGCGGGTTGGATGCACGGCCCAGGTTGAAGTTGCCGTCGCCGCCACCGCCTGGCGAGCGGATCAGCGCCTGCAGGCTGTAGTAGGCATCAAACGTGGGTACGGACCAGCCCAGCAGGTAGACGCTGGCCTCGTAGCGCTGGATCATCGGGAAATAGGTGGCAAACGGCTGCGTGCGCAGCTTGGCTTTGACACCCACCTTTGCCCATTGCGCGCTGACGGCCTGGCACAGCGCCTCGTCGCTCGGGTAGCGGCCTGCCGGGCAGGAGAATTCCACCTCGAACCCATCGGGGTAGCCCGCTTGCGCCAGCAGCTTCTTCGATGCTTCCGGGTCGAACGGCAGGCGCTTGTCGACCTGCGGCGTCCAGCCGTTCACGTGGTGGGCGATCAAGGTGCCGGTGGGCTGTGCGAGGCCCCGCATCACCACGCGCTGGATGGTGCCCATGTCAATCGCCTGGTAGAGCGCCTGGCGCACACGCACATCCTTGAACGGGTTCTTGCCCTTGACGCTGGAATGCTCCAGCTCATCGCGGTATTGGTCCATCCCCAGGAACATCGTGCGGTCCGCCGCCGATTCGAGCACCTGCAGATTGGGCGCCTGCTTGATGCGCTGCAGATCGTTCATGCTCGGGTCGATGATGAAATCGACTTCGCCCGACAGCAGGGCGGCGGTGCGCGTGGCATCCGATTTGATGGGCGTGTACACCGCCTCGGTCACATTGGTGGGGTACTTGCCCTTGCCCCACCAGTGGGGGTTGGCCTTGAGCACCAGACGCGAATCGGGCGACCACGAATCGAGCACCAGAGGCCCAGTGCCCAGCGCGTGGCGGTGGGCATAGTTCTCATCCTTGGCCTTGATGTCCTTGGGCACGGTGGAGTTGTTTTTCTCGGCCCAGGGCTTGCTCATGATGCGCAGTTCGGTCAACTGATTCACCAGCACCGGGTTGGGAACGTCCGAGAAGATATCGACGGTGGTCGGGTTCACCACTTCCACGCGGTCAATGCCCTGCGTGTAGACCACAAAGCCCGAGGTTTTGGCCTTGGCGCGCTCCAGCGAGAACTTCACATCATCGGCCGTCAGTGGCGATCCGTCGCTGAAGGTGACGCCATCGCGCAAGGTAACGCGCAGCTGCTTGGGGTTGATGCGCTCCCATTTGGCCGCCAGCGATGGCTCGGGCTTTTGGGTCTGGCTGTTGTATTCGACCAGGGCCTCGTACACCGCACGGTGCACCGAATTGTTGACGCCGACATTCTGCGCATGGATGTCCCAGGACGACAGATCGGCAGAGCGCGTCCAGCGGAAGGTGGACGCCTGGGTGGGCAGCGCCATGGCCGCAAGTGCTCCGGCTACCGCCAGTGCCGATGCCGCCCGGGTCAGGGCTGATTGGCGCTGCAAGAATGTGGTGGGATACATCACAGATTCCTTCTTATTCATACCAAAACCAAACGCGTAAAAACCAAACCCGTACTATGGCAGCGAAACCGCTGGTTACCAACAAACCTTTGGTTGTATCCATATGAACGACGCCAGCCTGTCAATGCGAACCCCGGACATGAGCGACCACCTCGCGCAAGGTGTCAGCCTCAGGCACCCACCAGTCGGCCAGCGCGCCCACGGCCACGGCGCACACCAAAGCGCCCAGCAGCGGTTTCCAGGTCAATCTCACGGCAGAGGCGAGCCAGCCCGCGCGCTCCACACGCACCAGCGCTCGCGCAGCCATCATCGAAAAAGCCAGCTCCACCGCCACGGTCAGCAGCACATCCACCCCAAAATACAGCCACAGCAGAGCACCGAGGCCAAAAAAGGCCAGCACCAGGCCCGCAAAGACGGCAAGGATCGGCACGATCACAATGCCTTCATCGCCTCCGCCGATATCGCCAATGTCCACGCTGTCGACCCATGAGCCGCTGCCGCCCTGGGGCACATCTGCTGCGCCGCTCCAGTTGCCCGACGCGCCTCCTCCGCCAAAATCGCCGCCACCACCGGCCTGCACATCGGACGGGCCATGGTGGTGGTGCAGATCGGGAAACCCATCGAGAACATCTGCGCCATCTGCCGAAGACTCTTCACGCCTGCGCTCGTACGCATTGCGCACCAGATAGGCCGCCCACAACCGCAGCACCGCCAGGTACACGGCATAACCCACGCCCAGGCTGACGGCATAGCGCACCGCCATCGATTCCACCCCCGCCTTCAGCATGGCGGCGGTGACCAGCCACATGACCAGCAGTACCAGCAAGCCCATGCACAGACCGTGCATGCGCAACCAGTGTTTTTGCTGCAAGGCAGCGGCCATGCGCTGGGGCTGCATGCGCAGCGCCCACCAGCTCGAATAACGCTGGGCATTTTTACCAGGGCGGCGTTTGGGTGGTGGGGGCAAGGTTGGGGGCGAGAGTGAGGACGCCCGCAGTGTAGCAGCGCCGCGGCCCGCCTCAGCCGCTCAAGAATGCCAGGCCAAGGCCGCTGCAGCAGTGCCCCAAGCAGCAGGCCAGGCCAGCGGCACGCAATGCATGTTGGCATCCCAGTCGGCAGGCCGGGCATCTGCCTCTGAAAGCTGCAGGCCAGCGCATTTGAGCCGCGCCTCCAGCTGCGCCCACTGTGCAGCAAAGGCAGCACGCAAGCCCGCACCCTGCAGCGGCGACAGCGCTTGCGCGGCAGGCCCGATGAATTGCCGCTCTACAGCGTGCCATTCGGCGTCATCGCCATCGGCGGGAATCGCCTGGACATCCACGCCCACAGCAGCTCGATCCGACCATGCCCACAGTGCAGACGCACCAGCATAGGCGACCGAAAGGTGAATGCGAGCGTGCGTTTGGCCGCCCAGCGACAGCACCGGAGCCTGGCCGGGCACGCGCTGCACAGACAACTGCCGCGCATCGCACTGCAGCACCTCCGCCAACGCACTGCAAATGGACTGATGCACTGCATGGCGCAGGCTTTCCCGCAAGGCTGCTGGCGACCCCGCAGCGGGCGCCAGGCAAACCGCATACACCTGCAGCCCCCCTTGGCAGGCAGCAGGCAGTGCCACTGCCTGCTGCACCACGTTCAGGACCGCCATGGCGCCGCAGGAGCGCCGTGCCAGCGGGTGCCTGCTGGCAGGTTTTCGCCCTTCATCACCAGGGTCATGGGTCCCAGCTGCACGCCATCGCCCACCTGGGCGCTGTACAGCACGGTGCAGCGCGCGCCAATCGTCACACGCTCGCCGATGATCACATGGTCAATCTTCATCACCCGGTCCTCAAACAGATGGGTCTGCGGGCACGCAAGCGCGTTTAGCTCGCTGTGCGCACCCACGGTCACGCAATCGTGCTCGGTGATATCGGTCGTATCCAGATAGGCGCTCATGGCAATCTTGCTGCCCATGGCATTCATGGCCAGATTGAGCAAGGGTGTGCCGCGCAGGTAGCGCAGGAAGTTGGGGATGGCGATACCTTCGTACATGCTGGTGGCCGCTTCGGACAACCAGACAAAGGGCGTCCACATCGGCACCGCCTTTTTGCTGTAGCGCCCTACCAGCAGCCATTTGAACAGGGCCACCGCAAGAAAAGCCCCCAGGCCAAACACGATGCCGGCCATTGCAAGGTCTACCACCACCGCGCCCCAGCGGCCTGCAGATGCGAGCGGCATGGCATCGAGCACGATGGCATAGCCCGCAGCAATCACCAGGGCGTGCGGCGCGCCAATGCGGAAGGCCTCGACGAGGCCCCGCCCCAGAATGCGCTTGCGCGACGGTGCAAAGGTCAGGTGATCGGGGTAGCCCTGCACCACTTCGCGGGCGGGCAGGTTCATCGCGGGCGAGCCGATCCAGGTCTGACCGTCCTGCATGTCGGCATTGCGCGGCACGGCCGACATCACGCCGATCAGCACGCCTTCAGGGATGGTGGAGCCATCGGGCACATAGGCGCCGTTGCCAATGAAGCTGCGGCGCGACACCACCGTGGGCTGCACCGTCATGTAGCCGCCATCGATGCGCTCATCACCCAGCATCACCGCGTCGGCTACAAAGCACTCATCCCCCAAGGTCAGCATGTCGGGCACCACGCCCAGAGCGGTGGACAGCTCTGTGCGCTTGCCCACCTTGGCGCCCAGCATGCGGTACCAGGTGGCTGAATACACGGTGGCATAGATGCCGTGGAGGGTTCCCAGGCTGGCCTCCTGGATCTGGTTGGTGAGCCATTTGCCCAGGTAGCGCTTGCTGTGCACCGACCAGGTGCCCGGCCGCAGCCGGGGCAGCAGCAGGTAGCGGATCAGCGCGGCCACCAGCATGGTGCAGACCACCAGCACCAGGCTGGCGGGCAGCGCCAATACGAAGAACTTGAAAAACCGCAGGATGAAAGCGCCCAGTGCATCCACCGTGCCATCTTCGATCAAGGGGCGTACCGAGATCGAGTCCACATCCAGCCAGTCGATCAGCAGGAAGGTGGGGAACACCGGCATGAAGAACAGCGTGGCAATCAGCAAACCACCCATGGCAAATACCAGCATCTCCCAGCTGCGCCAGGCCGCGCTGGGCGAGATGCGTTCGGGCATGGCCGTTTCGTCAAAGGCGGACACATGCTGCGCTGGCGAGCCAGCCCACACGGTGCGCGCAGGCTGCGCCTCGCCATCGGCCAGGGTGGATTGCCCTTCCAGATGGGCCCACTCACCCAGACGGGTATTGCCTTCCAGCACCACATAAGAGCCGATACAGGCGTTGGCGCCGATGTCGATGCGGCCCAGCAGCAGCCAGCCGCCTTCGACGCGGGCGTTTTCCAGGTTGACAGCGTTGCCCACGCTGGCGCCGTCGCCAATGGCCAGCAGATCAGGCGCACGCACGGTGATCGAACCCAGCACCACCTCCTTGCCCACCTTGGCGCCCAGCGCGCGCAGCCATAGCGGGAAGAGCGACGAGCCGGTGATCATCGCCACCGGCACCGCCTCCACCAGCCGGTCGGCAAACCACCAGCGGAAGTACGTCAGCCCCCACAGTGGATAGCGCCCCGCCTTGAGCCGGCCAGCCACCAGCCATTTGCCCGCCCAGGCCACGGCAAACTCCAGCACCGTGGCAATGGCAAACGCCAGCACCGAGATGGCAATGGCAAACGAGACTGAGTCGTTTTCGTCGCCGGTGAAGAAGTGGTAAGTGAAGAACGGCGCGAGCCATTGCGCCATTTTGATCAGTACCAGAAACGGTATTGCCGCCGCTTGTGCCGCGCCGCAGCGCCAACGCCGCAGTGCGGAGTGCGTGCGAAACGGCCGCTCGGCTGCAGGCGCGCTCTCATCTGCCATTGCGGACTGCAAGGCGTCCGCGATGCGGCCAATCTGGCGCTGCTGGTAGATGGTGCTGACCGTGGCCTGGGCAAAACGCGGATCGGCCCGCAGCTGCGAGGTCAGCCGCGCCGCAAACAGGGAGTGGCCGCCCAGATCGCTGAAAAAATCCAGCGTCCGGCGCACCGGCTGACCAGGAAACAGCTTGGCGAGCGCAGCAAACAGCACTTCTTCCGCAGGCGTTTGCGCGGTGTCGGAATCGGTGCTGTCCACAGCCACTGCCAACTCCATCGCCTTGAGCGCCTTACGGTCGATCTTGCCGGAGGTCAGCCGTGGCACCTCTGCCAGTGGCTCGAAGCGCGCAGGCACCATGTAGGGCGGCAGGCGCTCGGCCAGGGCATTGCGCAAGGCGGTGTGTGTGGGCGGCGCCGTGGTGCCGGGTACATCCGTGGGCACATAGAAGGCGACAAGCTGGTCCATGCCATCGTCACGGCGCAGCAGCACCGCCGTGGTGCCCACGCCCGGCTGCTGCGCCAGCACGGCTTCGATCTCGCCCAGCTCCACGCGAAAGCCCCGGATCTTGACCTGGTCGTCGGCCCGGCCCAGGCATTGCATCTGGCCGTGTTCGTCGATGCGCGCCAGATCACCCGTGCGGTACAGGCGCGTGTCGTGGGGGCCGGCAGGCCAGGGGTTGTCCAGAAACTTCTCGGCCGTCAGCTCCGGGCGGCCCAGGTAACCGGCAGCCACGCCGGGGCCGGTGATACATAGCTCGCCCGTCTCGCCCGCTGGCAGGCCCACCAGGGTGGGCGCCGTGCCTGCGGGAAAACTGTCCGCATCGATCACCTGCACCACCACCATGCTGTAGTTGGGCAGGGGCGTACCAATGGTGACGGGCTCGCCCGCCTTCAGCTCGGCCAGGCTCGCCGACACGGTGGCTTCAGTCGGCCCATAGGTGTTGAACATCTGGCGCGGCGCCCCGGTGCCAGACTGCGCCCAGCGCGCAACCAGCGCCTCGGGGCACATTTCGCCGCCCAGATTGATGATGCGCAGGTTGGGCACATCATGCGCAAACAATGCCAGCAGCGTAGGCACGGCATGCAATACCGTCACCTGCTGCTCGATCAGCGCCCGGGGCAGGGCTTCGGGGTCGCCCGCAATCTCGCGTGGCGCAATCCACAAGGTCGCGCCCACCAGGTAGCTGATCCAGATTTCCTCGAACGACATGTCAAACGCCACTGAGAAGCCCTGGTAGACCTTGTCGCCCAGACGCACTCCCAGGCGTGTGTTTTCGCTGCGCAGAAAATGGCAGATGCTGCCCTGCGTGATGGCAATGCCCTTGGGCTTGCCCGTCGATCCGCTGGTGTAGATGACATAGGCGGGGTCGCCTGGCTGCGCATTGCTGCGGCGGCGCAGCACGGTGCCGCCCGGCAACGGCGCCAGCAGTTGCGCGTCATCCAGCATCAAGGCCAAAACACCTGCTTGCGCAAGTGCATCGCGCGGTGCCTGCTCTGCAATCAACAACGCCTTGGCCTGCGCGTCGTCCAGGCAGGTGGCAATGCGCTCGGGCGGGGTTTCACTGTCGAACGGCAGCCAGGCAGC
The DNA here is from genome assembly GCF_014207855.1 of Comamonas odontotermitis. Classification (GTDB taxonomy): domain Bacteria; phylum Pseudomonadota; class Gammaproteobacteria; order Burkholderiales; family Burkholderiaceae_C; genus Comamonas; species Comamonas odontotermitis_A. The sequence continues at coordinate 95,045 of NZ_JACHKZ010000002.1, forward strand.
CCCGGTCTTGGCGATGGCCAACTGCAGGGTCAGCAGCGCAATGCCGCGCGGCAGCCACAGGCCCACCATGTCGCCAGGGCCGATACCCGCCTCGATCAGGCGGTGCGCGGCGCGGCTGGCGTCAGCATCGAGCTGCGCATAGCTCAGCTGCTGGCCGCCAGCAATCAGCGCCGTGGTTTCCGGATGGGCATAGGCGGTGGCTTCAAACAGGTCGGCCAGTACTTCGTGGCGCAACAGATCGGGCCGCTCGGGCCCACGCAAAACAACGGTCTCGGACATGAATGCAATGCCAGGCGCTTGCACAGGCGCAACAGCGCGCCTTCGTGGTTTGCAAGAACGCCCAAGAATGGGGCATTGCGCATTATGGGACGACAGCAGAGCACCTGGCCTTGAAGCAGCCTTCCGATCACAGATTGCTTGCAATGCTGAGGATTTGGCGCAACGCTGATTCCACGCCATTGGGCAGGCTTTAAGCGCTGTTTAATACGCGCCACGGCCCAGGGGCAAAGATTAGCAAAGCCAGGCCCGCTTCCAAGAGAAAAACTACTGGCACTCACTGATAGCGGCGCCCGCAACTTTATGGCACGGCTTGCTTTGGACCGTCTTAGCGACTGTCGACCACCATCGGCACGCGCGGGGCCACCGCACACATAAGCTCATAGCCCACGGTACCTGCCGCCTGTGCCACTTCGTCGATGGGCAGCACGGCCCCATTCGATGCCCGGCCCCACATCGTGACCTCGCTGCCAAAACCGGCACCTGCAATGCCCGTCAGGTCAACGGTGATCATGTCCATGCTGACGCGGCCCACCAGGCGCGAGCGCTGGCCATTCACCAGCACTGGCGTGCCGGTGCCGCAGTGGCGCGGATAGCCGTCTGCATAGCCGCAGGCGACAACGCCGATGCGCATGGGCTGCTCGGCAGTGAAGCGCGAACCATAGCCCACGGTGTCGCCCGGCTGCAGGTTCTGCACGCCGATCACCTTGGCCGACAGCGTCATCGCAGGCTGCAGACCCCAGTCATCCGCGGTCTTTTCGGGATAGTCCGGCGCGCCGCCATACAGCAAAATGCCGCCGCGCACCCAGTCGCCGCGTGCCTGGGCGGGCATATCGGGGTAGCGCAGCATGGCGGCGCTGTTGCAGATGGAGCGCTCACCGGGCAGATCGCGGGTGGTTTCCTCAAACACGGCAAGCTGGGGGCCGATGCCCTTGGCGGAATCGGCATCGCTGAAATGGGTCATGAACGAGATCTCGTCCACCTGCGGCAGCGCATTGAGGCGCGCCCAGGCCGAGCGGTAGCGCTCGGGCGTGAAGCCCAGCCGGTTCATGCCCGAGTTCATCTTGAGGAAAACGCGGTGCGGCTGCTGCGTCTTGTGAGCGGCCAGCCAGTCGATCTGCTGGTCGCAGTGCACGGCATGCCACAGGTTCAGGCGCGAGCACAGTTCCAGATCGCGCGCGTCAAAAACGCCTTCGAGCAGCAGGATGGGCCCGCGCCAGCCCAGATTGCGGATACGTTCAGCCTCCGAAGGCTCCAGAAGCGCAAAACCGTCGGCGGCGCGCATGCCCTCAAACACGTTTTCAATACCATGGCCGTAAGCGTTCGCTTTCACCACGCACCATAATTTGGCGTCATGTGCGGCCTGTCTGGCACGCGCCAGGTTATGTTGCACAGCAGCAGTATGAATGGTGGCTAGAATGGGACGCGGCATGGAGAAGACTCACAACAAGACAATGGAAAACCTCAGGGTCGTTGTCACCGGTACCCTGCAGCGGCGCGAAGAGATCGTCTACGCGCTCTGAGAGCCGCTGACACAAGCCAGCAGATCGCAGATTTGCGGTTGGAACGAGGCGCCGGCCACAGGCAGTACAAATGTACGACAGGGCCAGGCGTCCCCGACATAGCAACGACGTACAAGGGTTGTGGTAGCGGATCTAAGTGAAAACGCCTTGATATTCTGGCACCTTGCCGGCCACCCTGCGTGCTATAACCACGCCTGCTTGCCCGCAGCTTGCATATATTTCTCGCGCCATTAGCCCACCTTATCTTTCTCCTATCGAATGAAGCGCGGTTTCTACACCATCATGTCGGCGCAGTTTTTCAGCTCGCTGGCCGACAATGCACTGTTCGTGGCGGCGGTTGACCTGTTGATCAATGCCGGCGCTCCCGAGTGGCAACGCGCCGCTCTGGTGCCCATGTTTGCCCTGTTCTACGTGGTGCTGGCTCCTTTTGTGGGTGCGTTTGCCGATGCGTACCCCAAGGGCAAGGTCATGTTCGTCAGCAACGCCATCAAGGTGGTGGGGTGCTTTCTGATGCTGTTCGGCTCCCACCCGCTGATGGCCTATGCCGTGGTGGGCCTGGGAGCGGCCGCTTACTCTCCTGCCAAATACGGCATCCTGACCGAGCTGCTGCCCCCCAGCCAGCTGGTGCGCGCCAATGGCTGGATCGAGGGGCTGACGATCACCTCCATCATTCTGGGCGTGCTGCTGGGCGGGCAACTGGTGGGGGTCACGGTGTCTGGCTGGCTGCTGTCGTTCGATCTGCCGCTGATCGATACCCCCATCGACACGCCGTCAGAAGCTGCCATCTGCGTGATTGGCCTGCTGTACGCCATTGCAGCCTGGTTCAACACCCGCATTCCCCGCACCAACACCGAGTTGGTGCCACTGCGCCAGGATGCCTCGCGCAGTATGGCGTCCAACATCATGGACCTGCTGCCGGACTTCTGGCAGTGCAACGGCCGCCTGTGGAGGGACAAGCTCGGCCAGATCTCGCTCGCCACCACCACCTTGTTCTGGGGCGTTTCGGGCAACCTGCGCTATATCGTGCTGGCCTGGAGCGCCGTGGCCCTGGGCTACAGCACCACCAAGGCGTCGGCGCTGGTGGGGGTTGTCGCCATCGGCACGGCCGTCGGCGCGGTGCTCGCATCGATGCGCATGAAACTCGATGGCGCCACCAAGGTCATTCCGCTGGGCATCGCCATGGGGCTGCTGGTGGTGTGCATGAACTTCATCCACAGCATCTGGCTGGCTGTGCCCTTCCTCATCGTACTGGGTGGCCTGGGCGGCTTCCTCGTGGTTCCGATGAATGCCTTGCTCCAGCACCGCGGGCACAACCTGATGGGCTCGGGCCGTTCGATTGCCGTGCAGAACTTCAACGAGCAGGCCTGCATCCTGGCGCTGGGTGTGGTCTACAGCCTGTTCACCAAGCTGGGCCTGTCGGCCTATGGCGCAATCACCTGCTTTGGCCTGCTGGTAGCGGGCATCATGTGGCTGATCGGCCGGTGGCACCGGCATAATTGCAAGCAGCACACGCAAGAAGTCGAGCGGCTGCTCGATATCGCCCGCAATGACAACTGTCACTAGCAGGCGGCAAACGGCAGGCCACAAGCATTGCTTTGCACTGCCATACCGTGGCCACGGGCCATTCATTACTACAAATATATAGCTAACAGCGCTTGACAGACGGGCGCAAGCACCGTTTTTCATGCAAACCGCGCTGCCCTTCCTCGCCCTGATGACCAATGCCCTGATCTGGGGCACGATCTGGTGGCCCTTCCGCCAGTTGCAGGCGCTGGGTGTGCACCCGGTGCTGGGCACGGCGCTGGTGTATCTCATTCTGTTCTGCGGCCTGCTGCTGCTCAAGCCCCATGCGGCAGGCATTGCGCGGCGCCACCCCTTGCTGCTGCTGCTCGCCTTCACCTCGGGCACCACCAATGTGCTGTTCAACTGGGCAGCCACCACGGGCGATGTGGTGCGCGTGGTGCTGCTGTTCTATCTGATGCCCGCCTGGTCGGTCCTGCTGGCCTGGTACTTTCTGGGCGAAAGGCCCACCAGATACTCCATCCTGCGCCTCGTGCTCGCCTTCAGCGGCGTGCTGATCGTGATGATTCCGCCCGGCGCCACCTGGGCGAGCCTGACGGCCAACCTCTCACTGCCCGACCTGCTGGCCATTGCGGGCGGCTTTACGTTTGCCGGAACCAATGTCGTCCTGCGCAGCCAGTACAAGGTGCCGGGCGAGGCGCGCATGCTTGCCATGTTCTTTGGCGGCGTGATTGCCGCCGGGCTGATGTCGCTCCTGGGCATCTACCTGGGCCGCATTCCCCATCTGCCTGCGCTGCAATGGGGCTGGCCACTGATGGTGCTGGTGGTGGCCGTGCTCATCATGCTCAGCAACTGGACGCTGCAATACGGCGCTTCACGCCTCGCCGCCACCACGGCGGCCGTGGTGATGCTGTCCGAAGTGGTGTTTGCCAGCGCATCGAACGTACTGATCGAAGGCACCGTGCTCTCGGGCCGCCTGCTGCTGGGCGGCGCGCTGGTGCTGTCGGCATCGCTGATTGCAGCCATTGAATCCAAGCTGCCGTAACATGCAGGCATGACCAACACCCACTCCGTCAAAGATTTTGTTCTGCATGACGCCAGCGCGCAGCCCGTGCCGCTGTCGCGCTACCAAAACCAGGTCTTGCTGGTCGTCAACACCGCCACGGCCTGCGGCTTCACGCCGCAGCTGGCGGGGCTGGAGGCACTGCAGCAGCAATACGGTTCCCAGGGCTTGCAGGTGCTGGGCGTGCCGTGCAACCAGTTTGGCGCGCAGGCGCCGGGCAGCAATGCCGAGATTGCGCAGTTTTGCGAGGCCCGCTTTGCAACCAGCTTTCCCAGCCTGGCCAAGGTGGAAGTGAATGGCCCGCACACCGATGCGCTGTTTGCCTGGCTCAAGGCCCAGGCACCGGGGGTGCTGGGTGGCCGCATTCTATGGAACTTCACCAAGTTTCTGGTGGGGCGCGATGGCCGCACGGTACAACGCTTTGCACCGATGACCAAACCCGCCAGGCTGCAGGCGGCGATTGAACGGGCGCTGTCAGCCCGCTGAGACAAAACACAAGGCGCGAGAGCGCCTTGTGACTGGCTTTTATTCCAGAATCACCGATTCCAGGCCTGCCGCGATGCTGACGAGGCCGGCGATCACGCACACCGCGCCCCAGAACTTGCGCAGCCAACGGCGACGAGAGGGGTTGGGGGACATAGGCTTCTCCTGGTTCCTGCCAGTGTACGCAGCGGCGGCCACTGCATCAAGCGTGTTTTTGATATGAAAATAGCTGCTGGCACTCATTGGCAGAGCGCCAGCAGCTATTATTTTAAGAGCAATAGACGGTTTGCCGCCTATTTTGCGTGCTGTTTATTCCGCAGCAGCTTCGCCGTCTTCTGCGGGCTCGGCGGCCACAGGAGCTGCCGGGGCTGCAGCAGGCGCCGCAGCAATCGCCTTGATCTGGGCAGCGCGTTGCAGGTGGCGCTCGGCAGCGGCCGGGTGCATGCCGTACATGTCGGCAAACTCGGCCACGCTCTTGCCGCTGGCAGCGTGGGCGGTGGCCAGAGCCTCTGCCTTGGCGTCGAACTCGGCCACTTCCTGCATGGCAGCGCCAAGCAGAGCCTGGGTGGCTTCGTCCTTCACCTGCACACGCTCCAGGAAGGCGTCGCGCGACAGGTTGGAGGCGATGTAGGCCATGCCCATGCGGCGACGCAGCTTGACTTGCAGATCTTCACCGTCACGCGGCTTGCGGCGGCGGAAAGCCTCGACCAGCGCGTGGAACACGTGCTCTGGCGCCATGGCTTCCACCACATTGCCTTGCAGATCATGGCGCGGCTGGCCCATGGCCACGGCGTTCAGGTAGCGCGTGGAGCGCGTGTGCAGGCCCAGCGCCACCTTCAGCTCGTTCTTGTCGAAAGCCTCGGGGTGGGCAGCCATCAAATCCTGGAAGATGCCACGCTTGAGCGGCAGCGGCTGCTCGCCAAAAAGCGCCGGGTACATGCCAGTCAGCTTTTCGACCACCGGGTGGCGTGGACGGGGAGGCGCCTTGGGTGCCGCAGGAGCCGCATCGCGGCGTGGGCCCCGGGGGCCCTGGCCTGCACCATCGCGGCGGGCACCGTTGCCGGGCTTGTTGCTGCGGCGTGGCTGCTCAGGGCGTTGGCCGGTGCGCGCGGGGCGCTCGCCTGCGGCACGGTCCTGGCGAGCTGCGGGCGCGGCAGCTTCGGCCTCTGCAGGCGCTTCGGCCACTTCGAGAGCATGGCCCTTGGTGGCAGCGCGCAGCGCATCGGCCATGGCCGAGTTGAGCAGTTGCTTGCCGCCTGCGGGTCGGTCGGCACGCGGCTCGCGGCGCTCCTGCTTGCGCTGGCCCTGGTGACGCGTATCACCGCCCGCTGCGGGCGCCGCCGGAGCTGCTTGCGCCGGTGCGGTGGCATCAGAAGTGGTGTTGGAGGTCGGTTCGGTCATATCAACAGGGCTTGCACAGAAAAAAGTGCAGACCCGCCATCAGCGGCTGCACCGGTATAAAGCAAAACGCCTCGGTCACCCAAGGCAAGGCTGCAAGTATAACGAATCACCATTGTCACCAAGTAAGCAGCTGCAAACTTGTGAGGGGTTTGTGGCGACCCGCCAGCGGGCCGTTCACCTCGTCAATATGTGCCCGGGTACTCTCCGCCGTCAATCAGCCAGCTCTGGCCGGTGATGTATCCGGTGTGGGCGGATGCGAGGTAGGCGATCAGCGCGCCCACCTCGTCAGGCCTGCCAAAGCGGCCTGCGGGGTTGCCGGCTTCGCGGCTTCTGCGCACCTCGTCCGCTGGCTTTCCGCTCTGCCGGGCGAGCTTGTCGATATGGCGTGCCTGGGCGTCGGTGTCGAATGCACCGGGCAGCACATTGTTGATGGTGACGTTGTGGCGCACCGTCTGCCGCGCCAGGCCCGCCACAAACCCCACCAGGCCCGAGCGCGCGCCGTTGGACAGGCCCAGCTCCGCATGCGCCACCTTCACGCTGCGCGAGACGATGTTGATGATGCGGCCATAGCAGCGCTCCTGCATGCCGTCGACCACGCGGCGGATCATGTCGATGGGGCCGACCATCATCATGTCCAGCGCCTCATGCCAGGTCTGCTGCGTCCATTCACGAAAATCTCCGGGCGGGTAGCCGTCGGAGTTGTTCACCAGGATATCGGGTTGCGGGCAGGCGGCCAGCGCTGCTTCACGCCCGGCGTTGCTGGTGATGTCTGCCACCACGCAGCGCACGGTGCGGCCGCAATCCTGCGACAGCGCCTGCGCAGCCTCCTGCAAGGTGGCCTCGGTGCGCGCAGCGATCACCACATTCGCGCCCTCCAGCGCAAGGCGGCGCGCCGCTGCATAGCCCATGCCCTTGCTGCCACCCCATACCAGTGCGGATTTGCCGTTCAGCTCCAGATCCATGCTTACTCCTCGTTCATTTCAGCTACCGTGGCCGCTTCGTTCTGGAAGATGAAGCTGTCGCTGTATATCTTGTCCATGGCCGCCCCCGACAGCGCCACCACGGCCTTGGCGTCAGCAATCATATGGGGCGATCCGCACAGGTAGATCGAATGCTCGGACAGGTCGTCAAAATCCTCGGCAATCGCATCCTGCACATAGCCCCGGCGGCCCGTCCAGCGGTCCGAGGCCCGCGAGAGCACAGGTACAAACCTGAACTCGTACAGACGGCCCGCCCAGGCCTCGATTTCATCCAGCAGGTACAGATCGGCTTCGCAGCGCATGCCCCAGTAAAAGTGGATCGGCGGGCAGTCCTCATCGTCCAGCAACGACTCCAGGATCGCCTTGATCGGCGCAAAGCCGGTGCCGGTGGCGGCAAATACCATGGGCTGGTAGTCGCTCGCGTGGTAGCAGAAAGTGCCGTGCGGCAGCTCCACATCGAACACATCGCCGGGCTGGGCGCTGGCCAGCACGCCTTCGGTAAAGCGGCCGCCCGCAATCTTGCGGACCTGCAAGGTGACGCGGTTGCCCTGCGGCGGTGAGGCCATCGAAAAGCTGCGGTGCTCGCCATCGGCCAGGCAGATGTTGAGGTACTGGCCAGCCGCATACTGCACACCATGGCCTTCGGGAAGGTCGAGCGCCAGGTGGTAGATATCGGGCGTGTGCATGCGCAGATCGGCCACCGTGGCGCGCAGCACGGTAGGCGGCGAGCAGGCCGGGCCCGTTTCCACGCTGATGACCAGATCCGACTGCGCACGCGCCTGGCAGGCCAGCGCATAGCCCTGCGCGTGCTCTTCCTCCGCCATGGCCAGCGGCAATTCGCCGTCGGCATAGGTAAAGCGGCCCTCTTCCACCTTCATGCGGCAGGTGCCGCAGCCGCCAAAAGTGCAGTCGTGCGGCAGGTTCACGCCCTGGCGCGTGGCGGCGTCCAGCACCGATTCGTCCGCGCCCACCTCAAACGATTGCTGCGTCTGCAGCCACAGTACGTGGTAGTTCATTGCACACCCCGCGCTCCATTGGTTCAATATGGCTCTGGCGCCCCATTGGCAAGCGCCATTAGCTCACTTTTTGATATCGGCCTGCACCACCACGTCGGCAGCGGCGCCCAGGTGCTCGCGCAGCGCCTGCAAGGCCGCCACGCCGCATGCCGTGTCCTGCTCGCCGTTGCCGCCCGACAGGCCCACGCCACCGATCACTTCGCCATTGACGACGATGGGGTAGCCCCCGACAAAGACCGCAAACTTGCCTTCAAAGCTCCACTGAATGCCGAAGGCTTCGTTGCCCGGCAGGGCGGGGCCGTTGGGCGCCGTGTTGAACAGGTGCGTCGAGCGTTTGTGGCCTGCGGCGGTGAAGGCCTTGTTCCATGCAATCTGGGGGCCGGTGACGCGGGCGCCGTCCATGCGTTCGAGCACCAGCGGAAAGCCGCCTTCATCGGTGATGCAGACGGACTCGGGCACGCCGATCTCCTGGGCCTTGGCCAAGGCGGCGCGAGCCATCACGCGGGCTTCTTCCAGTTCGAGTTTCAGTGCGGATTTCATAAATCTTCTCCTTTGCTGGGTATGCGCTATATGCGGCTCAGATGCCGCGGTACACCGTCTTGATCTGGGTGAAGAACTCCAGCCCGGCGCGGCCCGACTCGCGGAAGGTGGAGGTGCTGGAGTTCTTCAGCCCGCCAAAGGGCGCATTCACCAGGTTGCCGGTGGTGGTGCGGTTGATCTTGACGGTGCCGGACTGGATCTCGTTCGTGAACACGTGCATATAGCGCGGGTTGTTCGTCACGATGCTGGCCGACAGGCCATATTCGGTGTCATTGGCCGTGGCCAGGGCATCGTCGAAATCGGCCACCTCGACGATGGCCAGCACCGGGCCGAAGATTTCTTCCTGGGCGATGCGCATGCTGTTCTTCACATCGGTGAACACGGCGGGTGAGACGTAGTAGCCATGCTCGAACGCCGGGCCCGTCAGGCGCTCGCCGCCGCACAGCAGGCGTGCCTCGCCCTTGCCGATGGCGATGTACCTGAGCACGGTCTGCAACTGCTTTTCGGTCGCCAGCGGCCCCAGGTCCATGCCCGACTCCATGCCGTCACCGATCTTGAGCGCCGCCACGCGGGCGAGCAGCTTTTCGGTAAAAGCCGCTTTGACGCTGGGCACCACCAGAATGCGGCTGGTGCCGGTGCAGGCCTGGCCGGTGAGCGAGAAGCCGCCCTTGACCGCCAGATCAACGGCCAGATCCAGATCGGCGTCTTCCATCACGAGCAGCGGGTTCTTGCCACCCAGCTCCATCTGCAGGCGGGTCGTCAGGTGCACGGTGCGGTGGATTTGCGCGCCCGCCGTGGTCGAGCCGGTGAACGAGATCGCACGGATATTGCTGGAATTGGTGATGACCGGCCCCACCTCGCCAGCGCGCCCGGTAACGCAGTTGACCACGCCCGCAGGAATGCCCGCCTTCTCCAGCGCTTCCACCAGGCGGATGCCCGAGAGCGGCGCATCGGACGAGGGCTTGAACACCACCGTGTTGCCGGTGATCAGCGCCGGAGCCAGCTTGCGCGCAGGAATCGAGGCGGGAAAGTTCCATGGCGAGATGACGGTGACCACGCCCAGCGGCTCGCGGTGGCTGAACACATGCATGTTCGGGTCATCCTGCGGGTAGGTCTCGCCGCCGTAGGTCTGGCCTTCGGTGGCGTAGAAGCGGAAGGTCTGCGCGCTGCGCAGAAACTCGTCCTTGGCCTGGGCAAACTGCTTGCCTTCCTCGCGCGTCAGATCCTTGGCAAACTGCACGGCGTTCTGCTCCAGGTAGGCCGCCGCGTCGTTAAGGATCTTGGCGCGCTTGCCAATCGGCGTCCTGCGCCAGCCGTCAAAGGCCTTTTGCGCAGCCTGTACGGCCGCTTCGGCGTCGGCCGGGCCCGATGCCTGAAAGCGGCCGACCACATCACGGGTATCGGCAGGGTTGAGGTTGTCAAAGGTGCTGCCCAGAAGGCAAGGCACCCAGGCGCCGTCGATGTAGTTCAAAAACGTGTGGACTGTGTCAGCCATGGTGGTTGTTTTTGTGTGATGTGGAGAAGTGGGCCACTGCAGGCAGCGGGCTGAAGATCGTGGAGTTGGGGCCTCGACCGGCCGATGGCCGGGGGTGCATGCCGTCTCTCCATCCGCCGAGCATGCGCAGGCTCTGCGCGACCGGCAGGGTGGCAGCCAGATGGAGAGAGAAGCGGAATCAGGCGGCCAGCAGCTCTTCTGCAGGAATCTGCAGATCCTTGGCCACGTAGTCGTGGTAGAGCGCCGTGGTGTAGAGCAGGCGCATCTGGGCGCCGATTTCGCAGATGCGCAGGCACTTGGCTTGCAGCTCTGGCGTATTGGCGTGCTCCAGCACGATCTGGTAGCCGCGCTCGCCATGGATTTCGTCCGAGACGATGTGCAGGTCGAAGAACTCGACATCCTCGTCGGAGAAGCCGTATTTCTCGCGCAGCGTCGGGGTCTGCTTGCGGTAGATCGACGGCACCTGCGATTCGAGGCCGACCACGAGGCCCGCCACCGCCACCACGGGGTCTTCGCGCATCGCCACGGCATAGCACCACGACTGCAGGCCTCGGGTGGTGGGAGACATATTGTCGGGGTTGACCACGCGCTCGCGGGTGGTGCCGCAGGCCTCGGCAAAGCGGATCAGCAGATCGGTGTGGCGGTCGCCACCGATTTCCTCTTCATACATGTTGGCCAGCAGAAAGTCCTTGGCCTCGGTCATGTGGTCTGGCGTGCGGGCGTAGAGGTAGCCCAGGTAATCGGCGAACGGGCCGACGTAGTGGTAATGGTTCTCGGCCCAGCGAGCCAGATGCTCACGGCTCAGGCGACCGGTGGCCCAGGCCACGCTGAAAGGGGCCTTGTTGGCGCTCTTGCCCTTGATGGCGTTTTCCAGTGCGGCGCGGAATTCGTCGCGGTTCAGCAGTTTGTTCGTCATGGCGAGTCCTCTGTGGATGGTGGGTACGTCGCTGAATCAAACCGAGCCAAGCGACGGAGTTAGAATACTGTATACAACATACCAGGTCAACCATTTCCAGAAATTTCTCACCCCGGTAGTTTCCCTGACTGGCACAGCCAATTCACCCCGATCACCTCACTGGAATTCTGTATTTCTCCTCTGCAGAATGAAAAACAGACACTCCAGCAGAATGCTCGCGCCAATGCGCTCCTCACGTTATCCCTATTGCTCAAAATTTCTTATTTGTATACAGTATACGTAATAGAACTACCGAGGATGTTCCATGCCCCTGATCACGTTTCACAAGAACGGCCAGACCTTCCAGGACGAGGTCAAGGCCGGCTCCAACCTGGTGGTGCGCGCAGGCATCAAGCAGTACCCGTACCCGCATCTGACCTACCAGTGCGGCATGGGCAAGTGCGCCACCTGCGCCTGCAGGATCATTGCGGGCGCTGAAAACCTGCCGCCTCCCAACTGGAAAGAGAAAAAGCAGCTGGGCGACCGCCTGGACCAGGGCTACCGCCTGGCCTGCCAGCTGTGGCTGGAACATGACCTGGAGCTGGAGCAGATCCCGCTGGCCGCCGCTCCTGCCGTATCTGCCGCCTGACCCGAGGAGCCCGCACCATGTTTGTCATCCTCACCAGCAAGCCCGGCCAATACCGCACCGTGCCGAGCGCCGACATTGAACTGCTGGAAGCCTGGAACTACCAGTTTTATGGCCGCGTGCTGGCCCAATTCGTGCTCGGCAGGCTCCTGCGCGAGACCAAGGTGCAGGTGATTGAAGAGGATGCCTCGGGCACCGTCAACGCCGTGCCTTCCAAGTTTCTGGAACGTTTTGACACGCTTGCACAGGCGCACGCCGAGTTGCAGCACCTGTGCAACTTTGGCTCGCTCGACGCCCAGCTGATCTCCGTCCCCCTGCCGCAAGCCGCAGCTTCTGCCTGACTGCCGGAATCCACACATGCCCACCATCACCTTCGTCACCAACGACAACAAGGCCGTCGAGGCCCCGGACAACAGCAACCTGCTGCGTGTATCGCTGCGCGAAAAAGGCGGCATCCCCTTCAAATGCGGCGGCGGCCTGTGCGGCACCTGCAAGTGCAGGATCGTCGAAGGCCTGGCCAACACCGACGCCGTCAAGCCCAAGGAGCGCAAGCACTTCACTGAAGAGCAGTTCGCCCAAGGCCACCGGCTGGCCTGCCAGACCTTTGTGAATGGCGACATCAGCGTGAGCTGGCAGTTGCCCGCATGATGGCCTGGGCAAGCTTTCCCGACCCGCTGAGTGCAGGCCGCTACCTGGCCATGGGTCTGATGGTGCTGACTGGCGCCGCCATGCAGGGCGTGGGCGGCCTGGGCTACGCCATGTTCTGCGCGCCGCTGGCTGCCATCTTCTTTCCAGAGCTGGTACCCGGCCCGCTGCTGGCCGTGGGCGCGCCGCTCGCCCTTCTGGCCTATCTGCGCGAGCGCGATGCGCTCAACGGCCATGTGGCGGCTGCCACGCTGGCAGGCCGCGTCATCGGTACCTTTGCGGCAACGGGCCTGTTGGTGTATTTCAGCGCCAGCGCGCTCTCCATCTTGTTTGCTGTTCTTATTTTGATAGCTGTCACCCTCAGCACCATCGGCTGGCGGGTACAACCCACGACGGCCAACCTGTCGATTGCCGGAGTGGCCAGCGGCATCATGGGCACGATCACCGCAGCCGGTGGCCCGCCGTTTGCCATTGCCATGCAGCACCTGGCGCCGCCCACCATGCGCTCCACGCTGGGTGTGGTGTTTTTTGCGGGCACCATCGTCTCGATCATGGCTCTCGCCTGGGTCGGCAAGATGGGCGCGCAGGAGTGGTGGTACTTTGCCGTGCTGCTGCCGTGGATGCTGGTGGGTTTTTTCGCATCCAACCGGCTGGCGCGCCATGTCTCCAGAACCGCCATCCGCCAGTGGCTGCTGGGCACGGCGGCGGTGAGCGCCTGCGTCATTTTGCTCAAGATCTGGCTCTAGAAACGTGCTTCCAGGTGCCTGCCTCCCCTTCTTCCCCTCCCCACTCTGCACAACACACCCCATGCTGCACATTACCGACGCCATGGTGGACACGCTGGTGTCCGCCGATGAAGCCCTTACCGCCATGCGCACCGCCTTTACCGCCTTTGGCAAAGGCGAGGCCGCGATGCAGGCGCGCGAGCGCACCGATGCCGGAGGCGTCAAGCTCTCCACCCTGGGGGCGGTGATTCCCTCGCTGGGCGTGACCGGCGCCAAGGTCTACACCACGATCGCCGGCCAGTTCAACTTTGTGATCCTGCTGTTCTCCACCGACACCGGCGCACCCCTCGCCACGATGGAGGCCAATGCCATCACCCGCCTGCGCACGGCTGCAACCACGGTGCTGGCGGCCGAACACCTGGCCCCCGCCCAGCCGCAGCAGTTGTTTCTGTGCGGGGCCGGTGTGCAGGGCGTAGCCCATGCCCAGCAGCTGGTGCGCCACCTGGGCCTGCAGCGCATAGCGGTGTTCGACCCTTACGCAGCAGACGACCTGGCCGCGCGCCTGGCGCACCTCACCGGCGCCCAGGTCACCCGCGTGCACGATACCGAGGGCGTGGCCGATGCCGAGATCGTCGTCACCGCCTCGCGCTCCAAAGACCCGCTGTTTGCCGGGGAGCGCATCGCAGAAGGCGCCTTTGTGGCGGCGATTGGCTCCAGCCTGCCGCATACGCGCGAACTCGACGATGCCGCCCTGGCGCGCGCGTCGCAGATCGCCGTGGAGTGGAAAAAGCAGGCGCTGACCGAGGCGGGCGACCTGGTGCTGGCAGACCCGGCGCTGCAGGTGGCTGGCAAAGTGGTGGAGCTGGGCGATATCGTCTGCGGCAAGCATGCCAGCCTGGGCGGCGGTGCGGGCATTCGCCTCTACAAGGCTGTGGGCGTGGGTCTGGAAGACATCGCGCTGGCCGGCCTCGCCTACCAAAACCATCAGAACTATCAAAAAAAGAGCGCCTAGCGCGCTCTGGGTGGGCAATAGCGCCCTATTTCTCTAAAAAAGCGCTCAGGGCTCGATGCCAGCCGCGTTGTAGATATGGCGCGCTGCCAGCAGGCCCGCCAGCTCGGGATCGCCCTTGATCACGGCGCGCAGGATAGCGGCATGCTCTTCCCAGTTCTGCGGCGCACGCTCGCGGCTGCGCGGGGCAAACAGCACGGCGGTGCGGTCGCGCAGGGACAGCATCACCTCTTGCAATACCGAATTGGCCGCCACCTTGCCCAGCGCGGAGTGAAACTTCTGGTTCAGTGTGGCCAGCACCTCGTCGTCGCCGGAATGGGCGTTTTTCACGCCTTCGGCGAGCAGGGCCTCCAGCTCCGCAATCTGCTGGGGGTCGTGGCGCTTGGCGGCCAGGCGCGCATTGAGCGCTTCCAGCGTGGCGCGCACCTCGACCAGTTCACGCAGCAGATCGCCATGGAATTGGGCCACCGAAGCACCCCGGCGCGGCTCGATGATCACCAGGCCGCTGGAGGCCAGCTGGCGCAGCGCTTCGCGCACGGGCATGCGCGATACCGCAAATTCCTCAGACAGGCGCTCCTCCACCAGGCGCTCGCCCGAGGCCAGCTCGCCCGACATGATCTTTTCGCGCAGCGCTTCCACCAGCTGCTGCGTCAGCGGCGAGTGGTTGAGTCCTGTTTTTTTGTCTCCGGTGGCAATGGGCATGAAAGTCGGTCCGATCGATACGTGGTATTCCCGAGCCCCCGCCAGCCCTGGTAGGGCAGGCAGGTGTGCATCCGCCATGGCAGGCCGATGGCAGCAGCACGGCGCACGCACCCGGCACGATACACCGGCAGCGCGCCACCGCCGAGGCTGAGGCCGCGCATCAGTTTACATGCCCGGGCGGCACTCTACCTGTTCTGGATACAACTCAACCGCCTCGTTTTGACGAAGATTCAGAAATCTCGCGCGATGTTCTGCTCCCTGCATTCGCCGGATCAGCGTGCAGAACGGCGGATTTCAGCGAACGAGCGGGTGTCCTGCATGGCCTGTGCCCACAGGCGTTCGGCAGGGATTTCGGCCAGGCGCTTGGCCTGCCAGTTGACGAAAGCGGTCTCGATGCGCGAGAGCACTGATAGCGATGCAGGCAGCGCTGGCTGCACCACAGCGGTCAGCTGTTGCATGGCGGCTTCGCGGGAGGTGATGGGAAGAGATGCGGATTTCATAGCTCGGTGCCCTTGTGTTCCTGGTGTTAACCCTAGTGTATCCAATGTACGAATACAAGAACAACGGCCACGGCAATAACCCCACCCTATCCATGCTTGCGGGCACGAAGATTCATCGCATTGTTTTTAAAGAAATTTCTCAATTGATTTCTTTCAATGGCACCGCAAAGCATGGCACAGGCATGACTTTAGGCGAGGTGGATCATTGTGCAAATCATCCATTTTTGTATACGAAGCATGCGATAGATTGCATTTAAACCCGGGTTAATTAGATGATGCAGTGCAGCATATCTGGTATTCCCTGATGATTTTTTGCTTTTTTGTATTTAGTATACAAATTGGCTGTTAAATCATACCAAGGAGTAGCCACGATGGATCCGTCAGTTTCAATCGGTGCCGCGCACTGGGCCTATCTGGCCGGGGTGCTGGTCATCACTCTCACCATGGCCTTCCGCGCAAACGTGGTGGTGCCTTCGCTGATTGCCACCATCGTGGTGGCCTTTGCCTGGAGCGGCAGTGCCATCACCGGCATTGGTAGCATTTTCAGTGCCAGCATGGTTGCAGCCAAAGAGCTGTTCAACATCTTCCTGATCATTGCGCTGATGACGGCGCTGCTCAACTCCCTCAAGGACCTGGGCTCCGACATCCGCATGGTCAAACCGTTTCGTGCAGTCATGAAAAACGGCCACACGGCCTATTTCATCCTGGCACTGGTTACCTACCTGATTTCGCTGTTCTTCTGGCCCACACCTGCCGTGCCGCTGGTGGCCGCCGTGCTGCTGCCCGCTGCCATTGCCGCGGGCCTGCCGCCGATAGCGGGAGCCATGGCCATCGCCATTGCCGGCCAGGGCATGGCGCTGTCGTCCGACTATGTGATCGGCGTGGCGCCAGGCATCAGCGCCAAGGCTGCTGGCGGCATCAGCGCGGTTGCGGTGGGCGACAAGGCGCTGCTGCTGTCCTGGGTGGTGGGCATGATTGCCCTCTTCCTGTCGTACTTCAAGATCCGCAAATACATCGTGCCGGGCAACAACGCCTTGCTGGAGCGCTGGGAGCTCAACCCCATCGGCATCAATGCGCAAGTGGAAGGCGGCGGCACCTTCAACAAGGCCGAGATCGCCCAGGGCACGGCGCACGACGCCGATCTGGGCACCAATTCGGAGCTGGAAGCAGCCCTCAAGAAGACCAAAAGCACCGAGGGCGCCTCCAAGCTGTTTGCGGTCGTCACGCCGCTGGCGTTTCTGATCGTCATTCTGGTCATGCTCGGCCCCAAGTTCATCCAGGGTGCGCCCGACTTGAAAGGCGGCGATGCGGCCATGCTGATCGGCGGCGTGGCGGCCTTGCTGATGATCTGGGCCACCACGGCACGTAACGGTTTTCGCAAAATGCTCGACACCGCCGCCGACCACATCACCGACGGCTTCGTCTTTGCCTTCAAGGCCATGGGCGCAGTGCTGCCGATTGCCGGCTTCTTCTTCATCGGATCACATGAGACCGCAGGCCCCATCCTGGGCATTGCGCCCGGTCAGCCGGTGCCAGACCTGCTGTTCGAGCTGGTGAAGGCGAGCCAGCACCTGATTCCCGACAGCCAGTTGCTGGTGTCGTTTGGTGTGCTGATCATGGGCATGATCACCGGAATCGACGGCTCCGGCTTTGCGGGCCTGCCGCTGACCGGCACCCTGTCCGGCGCGCTGGGCCCGGCCTCGGGCATGGATGTCTCGGCCCTCGCAGCCCTGGGCCAGATGGGCGCGGTATGGACCGGTGGAGGCACCTTGATCGCCTGGTCGTCACTGATCGCCGTGGCCGGGTTTGCGCGGGTCAATGTGCTGGAGCTGGCCCGCGCCCTGCTCATCCCGGTGGTGCTGGGCCTGATTGCCTCCGTGTTCACCGCCGTGGCGCTCTGGGGCGCCTGAGATGGTGGACGAACCATTGCTGGGCGTAGTTGGCAGCAGTGCCATGGTGGCAACCGGCCATCCGCTCGCCGCACAGGCCGCGCAGGCCCAGTTGCTGGCGGGCGGATCGGCGGTGGATGCCGCCATTGCCGCCGACGCGGTGCTCGGCGTGGTCGAGCCCATGGCCACCGGCGTGGGCGGCGACTTGCTTGCCATGCTGGTGCCCCCTGGCCAGTCACCCACCAGCTACAACGGCACGGGCCGCGCGCCGCTCGGCCTGACTGCGGCAATGATCGAGGCCCTGCCCGGCCGGAAGATTCCCGAGCGCCATCCGCTCTCCGTCACCACGCCCGGCGCCGTGCAGGGCTGGTGGGATCTGCACCAGCGCTATGGCAAGCGCCCCTGGGCCAGCCTGTTCGATGCAGCGGTGGATGCGGCGCGCCATGGCTTTGCGGTGGCGCCCGTGGCCGCACGCGAGTGGGCCCTGTTTCAGCAGGTGATCGCCAGGGACCCCGCCAGCGCCGCACTCTACCGCGCGCAGCACCCGCCCCGGGCCGGTGAGCGTTTTGACAACCCTGCACTGGCCCGGTTGCTGGGTGAGATTGCCGCGCAGGGGCCCAGCGCCTTCTATGAGGGGCACATTCCCCAGGCCGCCGAGCGCACCATGCAGCGCCACGGCGGCGTGCTGGCTGCTGCCGATTTTGCGGCGCACCATGGCCACTTCTGCACTCCGGTCAGCGCCGATTTCTGCGGCGCCCAGGTGCACGAATGCCCGCCCAACACCCATGGCGTGGCCGTGCTCCATGCCCTGCAAGCCCTGGAGAGCCAGCCACCACAGGCCGACCAGCCTGAAGACGCCGTGCGCATGGTGCAGGCCATGGAAGCGGCCATGGAATATGCCAAACAGACCGTGGCCGACCCGGCGGGCAACACCGTCTGTACCACCGTGGTCGATGGCGACGGCTTTGCCATCACCTTGATGAGCAGCATCTTCAAACGCTTTGGCTCCGGCCTTGCCGTGGCCGAAGGCGGCTTTGTGCTGCAAAACCGGGGCCATGGCTTTGCGCAGCCCGGCCACATCAACGGACCTGCGCCCGGCAAGCGCCCCTACCACACGGTGGTGCCGGGCGCAGTGACCCGCAACGGCCAGTTCCTCGCCGTCATTGGCGTGGTGGGCGGTGCCATGCAGCCGCAGGGCCAGGTGCAACTGCTCACCCGCATGCTGGCAGGTGGCGAAGCCCCGCAGGCTGCGCTGAACCGGCCACGCTGGCGACTGGAGGGGCAGCGTGTGCTGGCCGTGGAGGCAGGCACGCCAGATGAAGTCACCGCAGCCCTGCGCGCAGCGGGCTACCGCGAGCCGGGCAACGAGGGCGAGCTGGGCGGGCGCAGCGATTTTGGCGGCGCGCAGTGCATCCTGCGCCTGCAAGACGGGCGGCTTTGCGGTGCCTCCGATCCGCGCAAGGACGGCATGGCCCTGGCCGTTGACCGGCAGTAGCGCACCGGGCGCTTGCGCCGCGCCGGGTTGGCGATGGCAGGTACGGTTATTGGTTAGCCAGCGGCCTGCGCCGCCTTCAGCGCATCGTCGATCACCTCGATCCAGTGGCGCACCGGCACCTCGGTGCCCGCCTGCAGATGGGTGATGCAGCCGATGTTGGCCGACAGAATGGCTGCGGGTGGTGTCTCCTGGCTGCAGGCTTCGTTCAGGGTATTGATCTTGCGATCACGAAGCTGGTGCGAAATTTCGGGCTGCAGCAGCGAGTAGGTGCCCGCCGAGCCGCAGCACAGGTGAGATTCGACGCGCGAGACGCGAATATCAAAACCCAGGGCCCGCAGGCTGGATTCGACACCGCCGCGCAGCTTCTGGCCGTGCTGCAGCGTGCAGGGCGGGTGGTAGGCCAGCGGGGCATCGGGCACCTGCAGCCTGCCCTGGAAGCGCTGCTCCAGCTCTGGCAGCATGGCGGGCAGCAGCTCGCTCAGGTCGCGCGCCAGCGCGCTGATGGTGGCAGCACGCTCGGCGTATTCCTTGTCATGGCGCAGCAGATAGCCGTAATCCTTGACCATGACACCGCAGCCCGAGGCCGTACTGATGATGGCTTCGATCTGCTTTTTGGCGACCCAGGGCCACCAGGCGTCGATATTGGCGCGCGCCTGCTCCAGCGCGCCCTGCGGGTCGCTCAGGTGCTGCTGCACCGCGCCGCAGCATTTGGCAGCGGGTGTCACCAGCGTCTGGATGCCAACGGCATCGAGCACGCGCGCGGTGGCGGCATTGATGTTGGGCAACATGGCAGGCTGCACGCAACCGGCCAGCATCATCACCTTGCGGTCGTGCTCGCGCGACGGCCAGCGGCCCGCGCTCGGCGCCTTGGGCAGCTTGTCCTTCAAGCCGCCGGGCAGCAGGGGCTTGGCGATGCGGCCCAGCGCCACTGCAGCGCCAAAGGCCTTCGAGGTCATGCCTGTGCGCAACGCCCAGCGGGCGGCGCGTTCGCCCAGCGGGCGCTCCACTTTGTCATCGACGATGTGGCGGCCGATGTCCAGCAGCTTTCCGTATTGAACGCCGCTGGGGCAGGTGGATTCGCAGTTGCGGCAGGTCAGGCACCTGTCCAGGTGCTCCTGCGTCTTGCGGGTGGGCTCCTGGCCTTCGAGCACCTGCTTGATCAGGTAGATGCGGCCACGCGGGCCGTCCAGCTCGTCGCCCAGTAATTGGTAGGTGGGGCAGGTGGCGGTGCAGAAGCCGCAGTGCACGCACTTGCGCAGGATGGCTTCGGCCTCCTGGCCTTCGGGCGTGTTCTTGAACTCGGGGGCTAATTGGGTTTGCATGGTGCAGGGGTACCTGGATTAGCGGATTCAGCTGATGGCCCAGTCGCCCAGGCGGCCGGGGTTGAAGATGCCGTTCGGATCAAACGCCTGCTTGAGCCGCTGCTGCACCTGGCGCAGCGCCGGGGACGTGGGCGTGTAGCCAAAATCGTCGGACGACGCCCAGCGCACGGCCTCGCCGGGCCGAAAGCACACCGCGCTGCCGCCCACGCTGGCTGCCATGGCGTGCAAGGCAGCGGCATGCTGCATGGGTGCCTGCACCCAGCGCAGCGCACCGCCCCACTCCATCAGCGGTTGAATGGTCTGTTCGGTGCAGGGCAGCGCCGGTGTGGTGGCCGGAACCGACAGCCGCCACAGCGCGTGGTCGGCTTCCATCTGCGTGAACCAGGGCAGCTGCTGCTCGCGGCAGGCCAGCCAGGCGCCATCGGCCTGGGCGTGGTCGAGCATGGTGCCGCCCATGTGGCTGAGCGCGGCCTCGACGGCGGCCATGGCGCCGCGCAGGCGCACCAGCAGGTGGCCGCTGTCGCTGCTGCCGTCCGACTGCCACAGGCTGGCGTTGATCGGCAACGGCTGTGCACGCCAGCCCGCCAGCATGTCGATGGCCTGCTGCTGGCTGCATTCGTAATACAAGGTGGCCTGGGCCCGCTGCATGGGCAGCACCTTGATGCTGATGTCGGTGAGCAGACCCAGCGTGCCCCAGGCGCCCGCCATGAGGCGCGATACGTCGTAGCCCGCTACGTTCTTCATCACCTGACCGCCAAAGGTGAGGTGTTCGCCCACGCCGTTGATCATGGACAGGCCGAGGATGTAGTCGCGCACGGCACCGGCCGACACGCGCGCAGGCCCCGACAGGCCTGCCGCCACCATGCCGCCCACTGTAGCCTGGGTGACACCGGCACCCAGGTGCGGGGGCTCGAACGCGAGGCATTGGCCGCGCTCGGCCAGCACCTGCTCCAGCTGGGCCAGCGGCGTGCCGCTGCGCACGGTGACGACCAGCTCGCTCGGCTCGTAGCTGACGATGCCGCTATAGCTGCGCGTATCCAGCAGCTCGCCGCCCAGGCGAACGCCGTAAAAATCCTTGCTGCCGCCCCCACGTATGCGCAGCGGCGCCTTGTGGGCATGGGCAGATCGAACGCGCTCCTGCCAGTCGAGCACGGTGGGGTGATGAGAGGCAGCCACAGCTTGGTCCATGGCCCGATGGTAGCCGCAGTTGCAAGGGCTGTCGCCCGCTCAAGAAAGCGCTGCGGCGAAAATGGGCCTAAGAACGTGTGTACGAACTCCTCCCGATTGCACTCCAACGCGGCTGCGTAGAGATCGTAAACACGTTCTAAAAACCGTGCTCCAGCTCGCGCCAAGGCTGTGCAGGCAGCCCGGCCACGCCCACGCGCATGGCAAACACGCAGCCCGACAGCGGCAGCTGGGCCAGCTCCTGCGGACTGCGACCATGGCGCGCCGAGGTCAGGTACAAGGTGCGGCCGTCACTGCCGCCAAAGCAGGGCATGGTGGGGCAGAGCATGGGCGTGGTGTGGCTGGCCAGAATGTCGCCGCGCGGCGATATCTGCAGCACACGCCCGCCTTCGTACATGGCGCACCAGTAGTTGCCGTCCACATCCACCGCAGCGCCGTCAGGCCGCCCACCGTAGCCGGGTTCGCCCGGCGTCCAGCCTTCGGGCTTGCCGTCGAACTGGATGAAGACCTCCCCCGCGCCTTGCGGATTGCCATTCACGTCGCAGGCATAGCGCCTGACGGTGTGCGTGGGCGTATCGGCCCAGTACATGGTGCGCCGGTCGGGCGACCAGGCCAGGCCATTGGCATTGGAAACACCGCCCAGCACCTTGCGCACCATTGTGGTGCCACCGCTGGCATCCACGCAGTACAGCGCCCCCACCGGCTGGCGCGGGCCGCTGGCAGGCTCGTGGATGGTGCCTACCCACAGGCGGCCTTGGGCATCGCAGCGGCCATCATTGCCGCGCTCGGTGGCCGGGTCGATCGGCAAGCGGGCCATGTCGTGCAGGGTGCCGCCCCAGTCCGTGGCGCGGCAGATGCGGTCACGCAGCACCACGATCCAGCCGTCGAGCGCGCCGCCGCTGCGGGCCGGGGCAATGCAGCCGGGCTCGGCGGGCATGTCCCAGCGGTCCAGGTAGCCCGACCCGGGCATGGTGCGCCACAGTTTTCTACCCGCCACATCCACGCCATACAGCACACCACCACTGGCCTGCCAGAAAGGAGATTCTCCCAACGCAAACGGCTGGCTGATCACGGTATGCCAGATCATGGCTTTCCTTCTGAAAAAACGAGAAACATGGGCCTGCCTTGCATTTTCTGTGCCACCGGGCCAGGCTCACGGAATATAGGACAGCGGCAGCGCCGTGGTGAACTTGAGCTCCTCCATCGCAAAGCTGGAAGACACGTCAAACAGTTGGGTGTCGGCAATCAGCCGCTTGTAGACCTTGTCATAGGCTGCAATGTCAGGCACCACCACGCGCAGCAGGTAATCCACATCGCCGCTCATGCGGTAGAACTCGACCACCTCGGGAATGGCCTGCACCGCGCCCCGAAAGCGTTCGAACCACTCCTGGCTGTGCGTGCTGGTGCGCACCGCCACGAAAACGGTGACGCCCACGTTCACCTTGTCACGATCCACCAGCACCACCTGGCGCTTGATGACACCGGCCTCCTTGAGCCGCTGTACGCGGCGCCAGCATGGCGTGGCCGACAGGCCGACTTGGGCCGCCAGATCGGCGACCTGGATCTCGGCGTCAGCCTGCAGCAGCTCCAGCAGCTTGCGGTCAATGGAATCCAGTTTTATTTTTTGCATAATTTTTGGAATCTAATTCCAAATATAGTGCCACAAACAGCTGAATTCGCATACGTATGCCCTGGTCTGGGCTCGACAATTTGCGTATGGAAATCTACCTCGACGCCAACGCCACCACCCCCGTGCTCCCACAGGCCCGCGCCGCCGCCATGGCCGTGATGGGCGATGCCTATGGCAACCCCAGCAGCATCCACGGCAGCGGACTCAAGGCCCGCGCACTGCTGGACGAAGTGCGCGCTGCCGCACGCCGCGTGCTGGGTGTACCCACCGGACAGCTGCTGTTTACCAGCGGCGCCACGGAGGGCATTCAGACCGCCGTGCTGTCTGCGCTGACCGCGCTGCGCCAACGCAAGGATGCTGGCGACACAGCCACGCCGCAATTGCTGTACGGCGCCACCGAACACAAGGCCGTACCCGAGGCACTCAAGCATTGGAATGCAGTGCTGGGCCTGCACCTGCCAATCCAGGCCATCCCGGTTGGCACGGATGGACGCCATGATCTGGACTGGCTGCGCGCGCAAGCGCCCACCGCAGGCCTGGTCTGCACCATGGCAGCCAACAACGAGACGGGCGTGGTGAGCGACCTGGAGGGTATCGCCAGTGCGCTGCGTGGCAACCCCGCGCTGTGGCTGGTGGATGGTGTGCAGGCGCTGGGCAAGCTGGCACTCAGGCCCCTGGAGCGCGGCATCGACTATGCCCCCTTCTCCGGCCACAAGCTCTATGCGCCCAAGGGCGTGGGCATGCTCTATGTGCGTGAAGGCGCTCCATTTACCCCGCTGCTGGCTGGCGGTGGTCAGGAAGGCGCGCTGCGCGCAGGCACCGAGAACATGGCAGGCATCGCAGCGCTGGGCGCAGTGCTGCAAGCTCTGGAAGACGGCGCCACCTTTGCCGATGCCGCTGCGCTGACCGATCACCGCAGCAGGCTGGCGTCGGCTCTGCAGGATGCGTTTGCTGGCCTGGTGTTCAACGCACCACCCGCGCTGTGCCTGCCCACCACCCTGAATTTTGCGGTGCCGGGGCTCAGCTCCAAATTGCTGCTCGACCTGTTCGATGCCGCAGGCCTGCGCGTGAGTGGGGGCTCGGCCTGCAGCGCATCCAAGGCGCAGCCCAGCTATGTGCTTGAGGCCATGGGCCTGCCCGCATGGCAGACCGCCGCCGCCGTGCGCATGTCCTTCGGCGCAGCAGACTCCACCGCGATGATCGACGAAGCCTGCGCCCGCATCCGCGCCTGCGGCGCTGTACTGCGCGCCAATTGCCTGGTGGAAGCCCCCCAGGCCACCGAACATGGCGCTGCCCCACTGCTCACGCGCTTTGTCGTCGATGGCGCCTGCTGTTACCTGGTGGCCGACGCCACCAGCCAGCGTTGTGTGGTGATCGATCCGCTGCCCGAGCTGGTGGACCGCCTCGCGCAATGGGTGCGCTGCCGGGAATTCACGGTCGCTGCCATTGTCGACACCCACAGCCACGGCGACCACCAATCCTCCGCACCCGAGCTGCGCGCCGCCCTGCCGCGCCAGTTGCAGGCGGAAGGCGCCACAGACGCGCTGGGCTGGCCCGAGGGCGCTGCCCAGATCGCCCTGGGCGTCCACCGCCTCACACGGCTGGCGCTGCCGGGGCACACAGCCGATTCCACCGCGTACCTGCTGCATGAGAGCGATACGCTGCGCCTTGCCTTCGTGGGCGATACCGTGATGCCCGGCGCCTTGGGCCGCAGCGACTTTGCCCAGAGCGAGCCACTCGCCTATGCAGGCTCGCTGCGCATGCTGGAGCAGGCCGTTGGCCCGCACACGCTGCTGCTGCCCGGGCACGACTACGAAGATCGGTTCGCCTGCACGCTGGGCGTGGAATGCATGGCCCAACCCCTGCTGGCCGGCGTGCTGCAGGGCCGGCTTGATGCTGCAGCCTTTGCTGCCGCCAAGGAGGCGCTGGAGCGCGACCTGGCGCCAACCGCGTACCAGACCATGGCCTGCGGCGCCCGCGTGGATGCATGCACGCAGTCGATGCATGTCGAGCTGCCGATGGAGCAGGCCCAGGCATTGCGACAGGCAGGCACCCCGCCGTTGCTGGTCGATGTGCGCGAGCCTTACGAGCAGCAGCTGGGTTGCGCCCCTGGGTTGGAAGGGGACGACCGCGCCCAGGCAGTGCCGCTGTCTGGCCTGCTCAATGCGCTGCCCCAGTGGCTGGCGCTGCCTGCCGAGACGCCGGTGGTGTTCTACTGCCGCAGCGGCAACCGCAGTGCCCAGGCCGCCCGCGCGCTGCGGCGCCTGGGGCACCACCAGGCCTTCAGCCTGGCAGGCGGCCTGGCCCTGTGGCCCGAGCCTGCAAACGCAGCTGCTGCCGCAACGAAGTAAACGCCTTCCGCAGCACTGTGCCGCGCACAGCTGCAGCGCCAGCAGCGCAGGCAAAAAAAGGCCGGCCGGGCTCTTCACCCGTCCGGCCTCCCAAGGAGTATGTGGAACGATCAGCGGCTGTAGGCCACCTCGCCGTGCGTGCTGATGTCCAGGCCTTCGCGCTCGGCCTCTTCCGACACCCGCAACCCGATGGTGTACTTGCAGATGGCAAACGACACTGCGGCCACCACACCAGACCATGCCAGGGTCATCAGCACGCTCTTGACCTGCACCCACACCTGGTGGACCATGTTGTAGCCTTCCGGCTCCACGCCACCCAGGCTGGATGCACAGAACACACCCGTCAGGATCGCACCCAGAATACCGCCCACGCCGTGCACGCCGAACACGTCGCAGGTGTCATCGGCCTTGAGCATGCGCTTGAGGCCTGACACGCCCCACAGGCACAGCGGCCCGGCGATGACGCCCATGATGATCGAGCCCATGGGGCCCACCAGGCCCGCAGCGGGCGTGATGCAGACCAGCCCGGCCACAGCGCCCGATGCGGCGCCCAGCATCGAGGCCTTGCCCTTGTGCAGTGCTTCGGCGGCAATCCAGCCCATTGCTGCAGCACCCGTGGCCAGAATGGTGTTGATGAACGCCAGGCCGGCAATGCCGTTGGCGGCGCCCGCCGAGCCCGCATTGAAGCCGAACCAGCCCACCCACAGCAGCGATGCGCCCACCATGGTCAAGGTCAGGCTGTGCGGCGCCAGCGCTTCGCGGCCAAAGCCGATGCGCTTGCCCACCATGTACGAGCCCACCAGGCCAGCGACGGCCGCATTGATGTGCACCACGGTGCCGCCAGCAAAATCGAGCGCGCCGTCCTTGGCCAGCAGGCCACCGCCCCACACCATGTGGGCCATGGGGATGTAGCTGAAGGTGAACCACAGCACCGAGAACAGAAGGACCGCAGAGAACTTGATGCGCTCGGCAAATGCGCCCACGATCAGCGCCACGGTGATGGCCGCAAAGGTGGACTGGAACGAGACGAACACGAACTCAGGAATGGTTGCCAGCGCCGTCGACAAGGTGTCGGGCTTGATGCCGGCAAGGAAGGCCTTGTCGAAACCGCCGAAGAAGTTGCCTTCTCCCGCAAAGGCGAGCGAGTAGCCATACACCGCCCACAGCACCGTGATCAGCGAAAAGATCACGAACACCTGTGCCAGCACCGACAGCATGTTCTTGCTGCGCACCAGCCCGCCGTAGAACAGCGCCAGGCCCGGTATCACCATCAGGATCACCAGCACGGTGGATGTCAGCATCCACGCCGTATCGCCGCTGTTGAGTGCAGGCGCCGCATCGGCTGCCATGGCGCTGCCAGCTGCAACCGCCGCTGCCGCTGCCCCTGCCAGAGAAAGTAGTCGTCGCATGTTATTCACACCTTTTAGATAAATTGGTCTCTAGCGCCTGTCCATCAAGCGCAGGTAGCTATCTTTCAAAGAGCATTCGTTCCGGTTTCGCCGGTGCGGATGCGTACCACCTGCTCCAGCGGCGACACAAAGATCTTGCCGTCGCCGATCTTGCCGGTGCGCGCCGCGTTCTCAATCGCTTCGATCACCCGGTCCACCAAGTCTTCGCCTACCGCGATTTCCAGCTTGACCTTGGGCAAGAAATCAACCACATATTCGGCGCCGCGGTACAGCTCGGTGTGGCCCTTCTGGCGGCCAAAGCCCTTCACTTCGCTCACCGTGATGCCTTGCACCCCAATGTCGGACAGTGCTTCTCGCACTTCATCGAGCTTGAAGGGCTTGATCACCGCCACTACCAATTTCATGTTCATAGCTACTCCTTCTCATGCGCTGCAGCGGTGCAGCATCAAAACGTCTTGGCCAGGCTGACAATCGCGCGGCCCTTGTTCACAAACCCGAAATCGCCGGTCTTGTTGGCACCTACCCAGGCGGCGCTGAGCGACAGGCCGTCTCCCAGGTCATAGCTGCCGCCCACGCTGTAATCCAGGTAGTTGGGCACGCCCAGATCCTTGATATCGCTGGAAAACCGCGTGTAGCCCACAGACACCTTCAGCGTCGTCTTGGGCGCCACTTCCTGCGCAAACGCCACATTCAGGTAGCCGGTGTTGCGGCCTTTCATCGATCCATCGATCTTGTTGCCCGCCCAGCCGAAGTAATCCTTCGACACGGTGTGCGAGTACTTCACCGTCACCGGGCCATAGGTTCCCGCGCCGTACAGCTCTGTCGTGTTGCCGGTGGTATTGCCGGGGTACACATAGGTCAGCAGACCCACATCCCAATCCACATCGGCTGCCTTGAACTTGTAGCCACCGTAGAAGTCCATTTCCACCCGGTTGCCGTCCAGCCATTGCACGGTCGAATTCCAGTTGCCTACGTAGAAGCCGGATTCGCCGAACGTGTAATCCACCCCTCCCTGCAGCGCCGGCTTGACCCAGCGGGCGCTCGATGTCTTTTGATCCTGCCCACGGAACTTGTAGTTGGTCGTCAGACCCACATTGGCCGTCAGCTGCGCGCTGGCTGCCACCGGCAGCACCACGCACACCGCCCCGATCCATACCGCCCAACCCCGCTTGCTTTTCGCCATTGCCGCACTCCTTGTTGGTGATCTCATATGGGCGAAGCAATGCACAGAGCGTGCCAGCCTCAAAGTTCATCCCTCTCTGGTGCTGATCCGAAAAGCCCTGCGCGCTATGGTTTTTGAAGACGCAGTACCTCTGGTCAGGCAGGCGGCAGCAGCCTGTCTCACCCGGGCGACGCATCCTTGCCTCCTGGCGGCTGCCGCTTGCCCGAAATAGCGGCTTTCGCCATGCTCCAAGCAGCCCTGCCCGCTCCAAAGGCAGGTGATCGCACCACTTTGGTGCATAAGGATGATCCCCATGAGTCTCGCCGTGGTGCACAGCCGTGCACTGGTGGGTTTGACCGCCCACCCTGTCTCTGTCGAAGTGCATCTGGCCAATGGCCTGCCCAGCTTCACGCTGGTGGGCCTGGCAGACGTGGAAGTGAAGGAAGCCCGCGAGCGCGTGCGCTCGGCCCTGCAGAACAGTGGGCTGGAGTTTCCCCATAACAAGCGCATCACGGTCAACCTCGCCCCCGCCGATCTGCCCAAGGAATCGGGGCGGTTCGATCTGGCGATTGCCGTCGGCATCCTCGCAGCCACAGGCGTGATCGATGCCAGCCAGCTCGCACATTACGAATTTGCTGGCGAGCTGTCGCTGTCAGGCGCGCTGCGCCCGGTGCGCGGAGCTCTTGCCGCCAGCATGGACCTGCACCAGCGTGGCCAGCAGGTGCGCCAGGTGCTGCCGCCGGGCAGCGCCGAAGAAGCCGCCCTGGTACCTGACGCCGAGGTCTACCGCGCTGAACACCTGCTCGATGTGGTGCAGCACTTTGCCCCCGCTGGCGCCAGCACGGAAGACGCCGCACGCAGCCAGTGGAGCCGGGTGCCCCCGCAGACCCAGCGGCCCGATGAAGATGGCTTGGACATGCGCGACGTCAAAGGCCAGGCGGCCTGCAAGCGCGCCCTAGAGATTGCAGCAAGCGGTGGACACAATGTGCTGATGCTCGGGTCTCCCGGCGCGGGCAAATCCATGCTGGCCCAGCGCTTTGCCGGACTGCTGCCACCGCTGCAGGTGGCCCAAGCCCTGGAAAACGCTGCCCTGCACAGCCTGGTGGGCCGTTTTGATGCACGCCATTGGGGCCAGCGCACCACACTGGCGCCGCACCACACCGCCAGCGCCGTGGCCCTGGTGGGCGGAGGCAGCCCGCCCAAGCCCGGCGCCATCTCACTCGCGCACCACGGCATCCTGTTCCTGGACGAGTTTCCGGAGTTTCCGCGCGCCGCGCTCGAAGCGCTGCGCGAGCCGCTGGAGACGGGCCACATCACCATTGCCCGTGCTGCACAGCAGGCCAGCTTTCCCGCCCGGTTCACGCTGATTGCCGCGATGAACCCCTGCCCCTGCGGTTTTCGCGGCTCACGCCAGCGCGCCTGCCGCTGCACGCCCGATCAGGTCAGCCGCTACCAATCCCGCATCAGCGGCCCTCTGCTTGACCGCATTGACCTGCATATCGAGGTGACCCCGCTGCCAGCGGACGAGCTGCTGACAGCCCCGCCCGGTGAGCCCTCGGCCACTATCCGCGAGCGGGTGGCCGCTGCCCGCGCCATGGCGCTTGCGCGGCAGGGCACGCCCAACCAGCAACTGCAGGGCCAGGCGCTCGATACACACGCCCAGGCCGAACCCGCCGCACTGCAACTGCTGCAGAACGCGGCAGCCAAGCTTGGCTGGTCGGCACGCGGCGTGCACCGCGCGCTGCGCGTGGCCCGCTCGATTGCCGACCTGGCGCAATCCAAGGCGGTCACTCCTGCCCATGTGGCCGAAGCCATTCAGTACCGGCGCGCCCTGCTCGGCGCGGCCGGATGACGGCGCCACAGAATAGGAGCGGCAGGCGAGAGAGCTGAGCGAAGCCCGGCGCACCGCATCAGGGTGCGCTGGCGCAGTTACAACCCCAGCTTCTGCGCGACGTAATCCGCGTCCTTGTCACCCCGCCCCGACAGGTTGACGAGAATGTTGACATCCTTGCCCAGCGTGGGTGCGACGCGCATGGCCCAGGCCACCGCGTGGGAGCTTTCCAGTGCAGGAATGATGCCTTCGACGCGCGAGAGCGTCATGAAGGCATTGAGGCACGCCTGGTCATCCACCGCCTGGTAGTCGACACGGCCGATGTCCTTGAGGTAGCTGTGCTGCGGCCCCACGCCCGGGTAATCCAGCCCCGAGGCAATGCTGTGCACGGCGGCAGGCGAGCCGTCGGCATTCTCCAGCACATAGCACTTCATGCCATGGATCTCGCCGGGCTTGCCCACCGACAGGGTGGCAGCATGCTTGCCGGGCTTGTCCACACCTTCGCCGGCGGGCTCCACACCGACAAGCTTCACGCCCACATCATTGAGGAACGCCGTGAAGATGCCCATGGCGTTGGAGCCACCGCCCACGCAGGCTGTCACGTAGTCAGGTAGCCTGCCGTGCCTCGCCTGAAACTGCTCGCGCGCCTCGCGGCCGACAATCGACTGGAAATCGCGCACCATCTTGGGAAAGGGGTGCGGGCCGACGACCGAGCCAATCGCATACAGAAAGTTGGTCGGGTCTTTCAGATACTCTTCAAACGCGCTGTCCACCGCGTCCTTCAAGGTGGCCTGCCCGCGCGTCACCGCCACCAGCTTGCAGCCCAGAATGCGCATCTTGGTGACGTTGGGGTGTTCTTTTTCGATATCGACCTGGCCCATGTGGATTTCGCATGGAATGCCGACCAGCGCACAGGCCGTGGCCAGCGCCACACCATGCTGGCCCGCGCCGGTTTCGGCAATCACCTTGGTCTTGCCCATGAACTTGGCCAGCAGCGCCTCGCCCAGGCAATGGTTGATCTTGTGGGCGCCGGTGTGGTTGAGGTCTTCGCGCTTCAAGTGAATCTGCGCGCCGCCCAGCTGCTCGGACAGGCGCCGGGCGTGGAAGATGGGGCTGGGCCGACCCACGTAATCCTGAAACAGGTGCTGCAGCTCATCCTGAAAATCCTGGCGCTGCACGATCTGGTCGTAGGCCTGGGAGATATCGTCCATCGCCTGCTTCAGATGCGGCGGCACCAGCTGGCCGCCGTAGTCGCCAAAAAAGCCGTTTGCATCGGGCATGGGCGCAAATTGCATGGTGGTCATCCTTGTCTCTCTCTCATTGGTAGTCGGAGCTGGGTTAACCATCGTTGATACCACAGCGTAGAGGCGAAAACCTTGCAGGTTTTCCCGATGCCACAATAGGCCCATGAAAGCTGACGCCGTTCGCGACATCGTTTTTGCCCACGCCATAGAAACCGCTGCCCCAAGCGACGCCCTGCCGGATACCGCGCGGCGCGAGGCCATCACACAGGAAGTGCTGCACGCGCTGGGCAATCCCGCCACCAAAGGGCGGGCCGGACACGCCGCGTTCGGGCAGTTCCTGCAGACACGGGCGGCGCGCATCATTGCCGCCAGCAACCTGCCCGCTGATATACGGCAGTTGTGGCAGGCGCCCCCTGCCATGGCACGCTGGGCGCCTGCCGCCATCCTGATGGGCGCACTGGTGGCGGGTTTCGTCAGCCACCGCATCACCGATCCGCACCGGGTTGACCTGCTGTCGCTCTCGCTCCTGGGCATCGTGCTGTGGAATCTGCTGGTGTACCTGTGGACTGTGCTGCACGGTGCGCTACGTCTGGCCCGGCCGCGCCGCCAGGCTATCGCGGTCCTGCAACCCGCCCAAAGCGCCCCTGCAGACAGTGGCGCACCCGGCAACGGCCCTCCCGGCTGGCTGCAGCGCCTGCGCGGCAAGGCCATGCCCGGGTTGCGCGGCACGGCCCTGCGCCGAATGGCGCTGGCCTTTGAGCGCAACTGGTGGCAGATCAGCCGGCCCGCACGCCACGCACAGTGGCTGCTGTGGTTGCACCTGGGCGCTGCGGCCATGGCCGCCGGGGCGCTCGCGTCGCTGTGGATCACCGGGCTGACGCGGGAGTACCAGGTAGGCTGGGAGAGCACCTTCCTGTCTGCTGCCCAGGTGCAGCAATCGCTGAACGCCCTGTTTGCCCCTTCGCAATGGCTGCAGCTGACCAGCCCCTGGAGCCTGTCCGATATCCAGCTCCTGCAAGGCTGGGTGAGCAATGACCGCCCGGCGGCCCCCGGGGCGCAGCTGCCAGCCATGGGCGTTGGCGAGCGCTGGGTCTGGGCCTATACCGCGCTGCTGGCCGTGCTGGTGATCGTGCCGCGCCTCATGCTCGCGCTGTGGCAGGGCCTGCGCTGGCGCTGGCTGGCCAGCCACATGGCATTGCCGCTGAACCAGCCCTACTTTGCCAGCCTGCAGCGCGATTTTGGCGGACTGGCCACGCAGCTGGTGATCGTGCCCTACAGCATGGAAATCACCCCCGAGCGCAAGGCTGCCGTGGAACACTACACCGCCACGCTTTACGGAGCAGGGGCAGGCACCACCTGGCGCCCCAGCCTCGCCTATGGCGCCACGCTGCCCGACATGGCCACGGCTGCGCCCGCCCAGACCGTGCTGCTGGTCAATCTGGCCGCCACGCCCGAGGCCGAAATCCACGCCGAGCTGCTGGCCCAGCTGCACAGGCGGCATGGCAGCAGCAGCCAGCTGTGGCTGTGGACCGCCGACTTTGCCGCGCGCAACAGCGGCGCGCCCCGGCGCCTGCAGGAGCGCGAAGCCCTGTGGCAAGATTTTGCAAGGCAGAACGGCTTTACCGCGCACCTGGTAAGCGCTGCCAGCTCCTGATTTTGTAGTATTCATCCATGACCGAAGATACCGCAACGCCCTCCTTCGCCAGCAGCGATCAGTCCATTCAGTGGTGCCTGCTGTCGCACACCAATATCGGCAAGACCACACTCGCCCGCACGCTGGTGGAAGGCGATGTGGGCGAGATCCAGGATGCCGCCCACGTCACCAGCGAATCGCAACGCTACAGGCTGCAGCACACGGCCCAGGGCGACTCACTGTGGCTGTGGGACACGCCGGGCTTTGGCGATTCGCTGCGCCTCTACAACCGCCTGCGCCAGCAAGGCAATCCGCTGGGCTGGTTCCTCTCGAATGTATGGGACCGCTGGCGCGACAAGCCGTTCTACATGAGCCAGCGCGCCCTGCTGGCCGCGCGTGACCATGCCGACGTAATGCTCTACCTGGTGAACGCTGCCGAAGACCCGCAGGATGCCGGCTACTGGGCCAGCGAGATGCGCATCCTGCAGTGGATGAACAAACCCGTGCTGGTGCTGCTCAACCAGATCGGCAGCGACACATCGGCCGCGCAAACCGCAGCCGACCTGCAACGCTGGCGCGCGGCGACGGCCGAATTTGCAGACACTGTCAAGGCCGTGCAGGTACTGGATGCCTTCACCCGCAGCTGGTGGCACGAAAAGCAGGTGCTGGAGCGGATCACGCCGCTGCTGCCCGATGCCAAGCAGCCCGCCTACCTGCGCCTGCTGCAGGAGCGCGCCAGCACACAGCAACAGCGCGAATCTGCCAGCCTCCAGGCGCTGGCCGAGCAGCTGCTGCATGCCGCAGCCGCGCAGGAAGTCACCGAAGCCGAAGACAGCAAGCTGTGGCAACGGGCCTGGGACAAGCTCGGCAGTACCTTGACCCAAGTCACCCAGGCGGTGCGCGGCAAGCCCGCCGATGACGACGCCGTCAGCCCGCAGCAGGCCGCAGCCATGCAGCGGCTCACGCAGTCTCTGCAGCAAGCCGACATTGCCAGCACGCAAACTCTGCTTGCACTGCACCGTCTCGACGGCCAGGCCGCCAGCCAGATCCAGCAGCAGCTCAAGGACCAGCTCAAGATCAGCACGCCCATCGACCCGCAAAGCGCCAGCCTGTGGGGCGCAGTCACGGCAGGCGCTGCCACCGGCCTGGGCGCCGACATGGTCGCCGGTGGCATGACGCTGGGCGCGGGCGCACTGGTGGGCGCGCTGGTGGGCGCCATCACCTTTGCCGGTGCCGCCTGGGGTGCCAACAAAGTGTTTGACCAGGAGGAGCAGCGCTTTCGCCTCTCGCCCGACTACCTGACGGCGCTGGCCCGCCAGGCGCTGCTCAAGTACGTGGTGATATCGCATTTTGGCCGGGGACGCGGCCGCTACACCAGCCCCAGCGCACCGGCGCAGTGGAACGATGCCGTGCAGGCCGCAGTGCAGGCCCATGGCGACCAGTGGCAGGCCATCTGGGCCGCAATCGGCGCGCAGAAAAAGGATGCACCCATGGCCGATGCCACCCGCAGCGCCCACCTGCAATCGCTGCAGCTGCTGCTGAACGAATGCTTACAGCAGACCTTGCAAACCCTGTACCCCGGCCTGGCAGCACCCACCGCCGTGTCGCCAACTGCAAACAAGTGACAGCCGCCCGTCGGCATGCCCCCCACTGCCACTTGTGTTTTGCGATACGCAGGCGCAGCATGGCACTGCCTTGTGGTGCCGCAATTGCCGCGCACCCGGCAACCAACAGCCTTCACACCGATAACAGGAGTGCTTTATGCGCAATATATGGAAAGCTTGGATCGCCACCGCCGCCCTCTGCGGTACCGCCGCCACCTTTGCACAGACCCCGGCCGCCACTGCGGCCCCCGCTGCCGCAGCCAAACCCGCTGCAGCCATGCAGACCTTCCTGTGCAAGGATGGCACCAGCGTGCAGGCAGAAACCTCCAAGGGCGCGTGCAAGGGCCACAAGGGCATTGACAAGAGCGGCGGTGCCAGCGCCGCCCCCGCCGCTGCGGCAAAGGCTGCGCCAGCAGCAGCTGCTGCTGCACCTGCGCCAGCCGCTACCAAGACAGGAGCCGTCCCTGCGCCCGCCAAGACGCCAGCCCCCGGCGGCGGTGCAGGCAAGGTCTGGGCCAACAACAACACCAAGGTCTACCACTGCCAGGGCGACCGCTACTACGGCACCACCAAGAATGGCGAATACATGAGCGAGGCCGACGCCAAGGCCAAGGGCATGCACGCCGCCAAGGGCAGCAAGGCCTGCAGCGCCTGATTCGCCTCTGACAGCGATCCATTCCCAAGCCACCAACAGCGCCCTGCGGCCATACGCCCAGGGCGTTTTTTCTGGCCTCGGCGCATGTAAGAGCGGCGCCTGCTTTTCAGCCCCGACGTTCTTTGCGATGATCTGCGCTTTGTACACACCAGGGCAGGGGTGGAATGACCTTAGGAATCGCGGCCCACGGGCCTCAGGCGGGCGCCGCCGTGCGCCAGGCGGTGATCGCTGCCGAGCTGCTGGGCCGGGGCGAGATCGGCGGCTTTGCGGTGTTTGCGATCATCGATGCGGCTGGCCGGGTGCACCATTGCGAATGCCAGCAAGGCGGCATCACGGCGCTGCAGATTCCACCCGCATGGCTGGCGGCCACGCATGCCGCAGTCATCACCAGCGGGCCGCAACGGCCCGAGCCGCTCTTGCAATTTCTGCCCGGGAGCGACGGCGTGGGCCTGGTCACCGGCCACCGCCTGCCCAACCGCCCCGGCGCCATCCACCAGGAGCCGCTGAACCAGCGCGTGCTCACCCTGCTGGCCACCGGCCTGCACCCCCAGGCGGCAGTCGATCAGGTGCTGGCCGCCCACCCCCAGGCCGATGCAGGCTTGATTGCCATCAATGCGCGGGGCCAGATCGGCTGCGGCAACAGTGCGCGCGTGCAGCAGCGCGGCGATACAGGCGCCGGCCTATGGCACAGCACGGATGAGGCGCAGGCGGGTTTTGCATTTCTGCACAATGCCATCCAGCCCGTACCGGCGGTGGCGGAGTGTGTGCAAAGCATGCTGCGCGCCGCGCTGGACCAAACAGAGCCTCCTGCCCGCTACCAAATGCTGCAATTGACGGATGTCATCCCAGTGGAGCCCGCTGCTGCCGACGCCGTGCATGTGGATGCGCAGTGGCGCGTGGAGCGCGTCGCCTCAGCCGATCCCTTCATGGCGCAGGCGCAGCAGAACATCACCTTGCTGCCGCTTTCCATGCCCGTATGGCAAGCGGGCCGTTGCGTGGGGCAGATGGCTACCGAGCTGTTCGCCCAGGTGGCCCATGGCCGGGCCACGCCAGCGGCGGCGGCCATCGCCAATCTGGCGCTGGCAAGCCTTGCCTCGCGCTAGCGAAGCGTGGTTTCTCCCCGCGATTTCCACCAGGCGCTCCACTGCGCCGCGTAGCCTGCGATGCCCTGCGGGAAGATCAGCACCAGCAGCAAAATCACGCCGCCCAGCGCCGCGCGCCAGTAGTCGGTATTGCGCGCCAGCGCATCGTGCAGCCAGGTAAAACTGAACGCGCCCACCACCGGGCCCACCAGGGTCTGCACTCCGCCAAGTAGCACCATCACCAGCCCATCGACGGACTTGGCCACCGACATGGTCTCTGGCGAAATGCTGCCCTTGGAAAAAGCAAACAGCGCGCCCGCCAGACCGGCCACGCCCGCAGCCAGCACAAAGCCCAGCCATTGCACCTTGGCCACCGGAATGCCGATCGCTTCGGCCCGCAGCGGCGAATCGCGCCCAGCCCGCAGCGCATAGCCCAGCGGGGCGTACAGCACACGCCACAGCCACAGCACGCCTGCTGCCACCAGCGCCAGCGTCAGCAGGTAGAACCAGCGCTTGTCTTCCAGCCAGGCGGCGGGCCACACGCCCGTCATGCCATTGCTGCCGCCGGTGACGGAATCCCACTGGAAGGTGGTGGCCCAGGTGATCTGCGCAAAGGCCAGGGTCAACATGGAAAAGTACACCCCGGTCAGCCGCACGGCAAACCAGCCAAACAACAGCCCGCCTGCGGCAGCGGCCAGCGGCGCGAGCAGCAGCGCCAGTTCCATGGGCAAATGCAGCGCCGACAGCAGCAGGGCCGCGCCGTAGGCGCCCAGGCCAAAGTAGGCCGCATGGCCAAACGAATGCAAACCCGCCGGGCCCATGAGGAAATGCAGGCTCGCGGCAAACAGCGCAGCAATCAGCAGATCGACCAGCAGCACCAGCGTGTACGAATCTGCCCCCACCACCCACGGCAGCGCCAGCAGACCCACCAGCAGCACCCCGCCTGCAGCCCAGAAAGCCGGCTGCAGCAGGTGCAGTGGCTGCTCGCGCAGGCCCTGCGCGCGGCTGGCCGCCTGCGGCTTGCCAAAGAGGCCCCAGGGCCGCACCACCAGCACCACAGCCATCACCAGAAAATCCACCATCAGGGTCAGTTGCGGAAAGGCGACATCCACCCCGGCAATCTGTACCACGCCCAGCCACACGCAGACGGCCTTGACCACCGACACCAGGAGCGCGGCCACGAAGGCGCCAGTGAGCGACCCCATGCCACCCACCACCACCACGACAAAGGCCGAGCCGATGGTCTGCAGATCCAGCTCCAGCGTGGCGGGCTCGCGCGGCAGTTGCAGCGCGCCACCCAGGCCCGCCAGCGCCGCGCCCAAGGCAAACACTGCGGTGAACAGCCAGGCCTGGCGCACGCCCAGCGCGCCCACCATCTCCCGGTCCTGGGTGGCGGCGCGCACCAGCATGCCAAAGCGCGTCTTGTGCAATAAAAGCCAGGTAGCGCCCAGCACCAGAGGGCCAGCCGCTATCAAAAAGAGATCATAGGAAGGAAAGGCCCGGCCCAGGATATCAACCGCACCGCCCAGGCCCGGCGCACGCGGGCCCAGCAGCTCGTCGGGCCCGCACAGCCACAGCACCGCATCCTTGATGACCAGCACCAGCGCAAACGTGGCCAGCAGCTGAAAAAGCTCTGGCGCCTTGTAGATACGCCGCAGCAGCAGCACCTCCACCACCGCGCCGAGCAGCCCCACCCCGATGGCAGCAAGCGGAATCGACAGCCAGAACGCCCAGCCTTCGCCCCAGGTTGCCAGTGGCAGCAGCGCCTCGGCAATGGCATAGGCTGCGTACAGCCCCACCATGTAGAACGAGCCATGGGCGAAGTTGACGATGCGGCACACGCCAAATATCAACGACAGACCCGCCGCCACCAGAAACAGCGACGAGGCCCCCGCCAGGCCACCCAGCAGTTGAACCAACAGACCGGAAAAGCTCATGGCCTCTGCTTCCGCACAATGCTGTACGGCGCTGCGCCACAGGAAGAGGATATTTCACGCTCTGCAACACCGCGCATCGCCCACAGCGCCCCAAACCGGCGCGCCCGATCTGCGAGACAGCGAGGAAGCGCCGCCGCGCACCAAAGCTCTCGTCCCCCACCCATAGCGCGCAGCGCGTAGAAAGAGGGGGAAGCCGCGCAGCGGCACAGGGGGCGCTTCATGGATTCGGCCGCAGCTTTTTCACCTCTTCGTCCGAAGGCAGGTAATCCTTGCCATCGCGGTACACATAGTCCACCAGCTCGCCCTTGCCCTTCACTTTCTTGAGCCGGCCCACAAAGGCGCCCATGGTTGACTGGTGATCCTGCGCGCGCCAGGTGATCTTGCCAAAGGGCGAAACCACCTCCAGCCCCTCGAAGGCCTTGACCAGCGCTTCGGTCTCGGTGCCGCCTGCCTTCTTGATGCCTTCGGCGAGCGACTTGATGCCCGCATAGCCCACCACCGATCCCTGGCGCGGGTAATCCTTGTATCTGGCCTGGTAGGCGTCGTAGAAGGCCTTGTGCTCAGGCGTCTTGAGCGTGTGCACCGGGTAGCCCGTCACGATCCAGCCATCGGGCGTTTCGCTCTTCAAGGCATCCAGGTACTCGGGCTCGCCGCTCAGCACGCTCACCACCGGGCGGTCCTTGAACAGGCCGCGCGTGTTGCCTTCGCGCACGAACTTGGTCAGATCAGTGGCAAACAGCACATTGAAAATGGCGTCGGGCTTGGCATCGGCCAGCGCCTGCACCACGCTGCCCGCGTCGACCTTGCCCTGCACCGTGGCCTGCTCGGTCACGAATTCGATATCGGGCTGCGCTGCCTTCATCTTGGCCTTGAAGGTGGCGACCGACGACTGGCCGTATTCGTAGTTGGGGTAGACCAGGGCCCAGCGCTTTTTCTTCAGCTTCAGGGCCTCCTCCACCAGCATCGACACCTGCATATAGGTCGATGGCCGCAGGCGGAAGGTATAGGCATTGCCGTTGCTCCACACCATCTTGTCGGTGAGCGGCTCGGTGGCCAGGTAGAAGAACTTCTTCTGCTTGGCGAAATCGGTCAGCGCCATGCCCGTATTCGACAGAAAACCGCCTGCCAGCACATCGACCTTTTCGCGCGCAATCAGCTCCTCGGCCACGCGCACCGTGTCGCCGGGGTTGGCGTTATCGTCGCGGGTGATCAGCTGCAGCTTCTTGCCGCCCACGCCGCCCGCCTTGTTCACCTCGTCGATCGCCAGCTCCATGCCGCGCTTGTAGGGCTCCAGAAACGCGGGCTGACTCTTGTAGCTGTTGATCTCGCCGATCTTGATGGTGCCCTCTGCGTGGGCGCCAGCCGAACACACCAGCGCTGCGGACCAGGCCACAGCACGCACTGCCAAACGGGTTGTCATGGGATAAGTCTCCTGAACTCAAAGAACCGGTCCTGCGCCACCTCTGAGAACATGTTTACGCCGGGGCGCGCCTTTGGCGGGCTATTTTCGCCGCAAGTGCGGGCAAGCGGCGGGGTGTGCGGAAAATTCCACAGCGAAGCGGCAACGCGCAACCTGCGCCCAGAGCGGCGAAGCCCCTGATATGAACACGACGATATGCCCATATGACGTTTAAGTTGTATGAATAGTGAACAATAGCGTTTATAGATATACCAGAGCGTATTTCCGATCTCAGCATGGCGCCAGAAGATCGGAAACACGTTCCAAGACCAACCCAGACTGCCGCAGCGCCATCTTCGCGCCCTTTGCAGCAGCCATTTTTGAACCTGCATTGTCATGAGCGCTTTTCTCGAAGAACGTGTCCTCTCCGTCCACCACTGGACCGATCGCCTCTTTTCTTTCACCACCACGCGCGACCCGGCGCTGCGCTTCTCCAGCGGCCACTTCACCATGATCGGCCTCAAGGTTGACGGCAAGAACCTGCTGCGCGCCTACTCCATCGCCAGCCCCAACTACGAAGAGCACCTGGAATTCCTGTCGATCAAGGTGGACAACGGCCCGCTCACCAGCAAGCTGCAGCACATCCAGGTCGGCGACACCATCATCGTCGGCAAAAAACCCACCGGCACCCTGCTGGTGGATTACCTGCTCCCCGGCAAGAACCTGTACCTGATCGGCACGGGAACGGGCCTGGCGCCCTGGCTGTCGGTGGCGCGCGACCCCGAAACCTATGATCGCTTTGAAAAAGTGGTCGTCGTGCACGGCGTGCGCCAGGTGCAAGAGCTCGCCTACCAGCAGCTGCTGGAAGAAGACCTGCCCAACCACGAGTTCCTGGGCGAGATCGTCAAGGACAAACTGATCTACTACCCCACGGTCACGCGCGAGCCCTTCCGCAACCAGGGCCGCATCTCCAACCAGATCAATGCTGGCACCTTCCCCCAGAACATTGGCCTGCCCGAGCTGAACCCCGACACCGACCGCGTCATGCTCTGCGGCAGCCCCGCCATGCTGGCCGAGCTCAAGGAACTGCTGGAATCGCGCGGCTTCAAGGAAGGCAACACCTCCACCCCCGGCGACTTTGTCGTTGAACGCGCCTTTGTCGAAAAATAACTATCGTTTTAGTAGCAAATAGCGCTTTCTGGCAAAGCGCCAGACGCAAAAAACAAAAACCCGCAGCGCTCACCGCCTGCGGGTTTTATTTTCGGGAAATCACAGCGCCGTCAGGGATCTGCCGAACCCGTCAGAGCAATTGCTCGGTATAGAACTGCCCGCCATGGTAGAGCAGTGGTGCCACGCCGGTCCGGTAGCTGCAGTGCTCGACTTCGCCCACCAGAATCACATGGTCGCCCGCATCATGGCGGCTGCGGCTTCTGCATTCAAACGTGGCAATCGCGCCATCAAGCAAGGGCAAGCCGGAG
This sequence comes from Comamonas odontotermitis, assembly GCF_014207855.1. Classification (GTDB taxonomy): domain Bacteria; phylum Pseudomonadota; class Gammaproteobacteria; order Burkholderiales; family Burkholderiaceae_C; genus Comamonas; species Comamonas odontotermitis_A. Next base: position 135,771 of record NZ_JACHKZ010000002.1, read on the forward strand.
GCGCCCGGCTGCCAGTCCACACCCGCCCAGCGATCCACACCCTTGCGGCTGAACTGCAGCGCCAACTCCTTTTGCGGCGCGCCCAGCACATTCACCACATAGTGGCTCACGGCCTGGAACACCGGCATCGAGGTGGCCGTCTTCATCAGGCTCCACAGCACCAGGGGCGGCGCCAGCGATGCCGAATTGAACGAGCTGATCGTCAGTCCTATCTTCGCGCCGTCAGGCGCCAGCGCCGTCACCACCGCAACGCCGGTGGCAAAGCGCCCCAGCGCATCACGAAAGTCACGCTCGGAAAACGGTGCTGCAGCGGGTTGAAGGTGTTCAGGCGACAAGGAGCAGTTCACAGGACAGACAGGCCGCATGCCCGGATACCGGCATGCACTCATAAGGCAATTTGATCAATTATCGACCAGGCCACGAGGCCCCTGCCCGCGTAGGTGCTTGGCAGCCGGGCCTGCACAGGTCCGCTGGCTTTCCTTGTGTTGATATAAATATTTAATTAAATTAGTATAATTAATTGATAAATTAAAATAATTGAGCAATCCAATACTTTTGCTCAACAAGAGAGCCGCGGCCTGCATGGCGCCACCAGCGCAGGCCTATCACACACAAAAGAGAGAGGAACTCATGAAGCTTTTGCACAAAGCCTGGCCACTGGCATTGCTGGGTCTGGCCGCTACACAGGCCTGGGCCCAGGCCAGCACCAACCCCTTGCAAAACTGCACGCCTACCCAGGTACGCGCAACAGAGCGCTACTGGTTCGCCGGCAACAGGATCGCGATGGATTTTGGTGTGTCCGGCACTGCGCTGCCCACCATCACGGCAAACCCTGCCACCGTCCCCTGGGTGGATGAAGGCACCACGGTCGTCACAGACAGCAATGGCACCTTGCAGTTCTGGGTGGGACAGGGCAACGTCTACAACCGTGACCAGGTCGTCATGAGCAATGGCAATGGCATCGTCGGCAACCAGAGCGCTGTGCAGGTCGTGGTGGCCTTTGCCGCGCCTGATGTGCCCGGCAAGTACTTTGTGGTGTCTACGTCAGGGCTGGCGGCGGGTAACGCGGGCACCCTGCGGTACTCGGTGGTGGACATGACCGCCAATGGCGGCCTGGGTGCAGTAACGAGCAAGAACATCACCGTTCCCGGCGGTATCTCCAGCAACGAAACCCTTTCTGCCGTGCCCAACAACGACGGCACCGGCTATTGGGTGCTGACGACCAGCTACGGCACCAGGAACCTCGTTGCGCAGCAGTTCGACAGCAACGGCCCCATGGGGGCACCGGTGATCTCCACGCTGTCTGAAGACGTCGGCAACCTCTTTGGCAGCATTTATTTCAACAAGGACCTGACACAGTTCGCTGTTGCAACCAGTGTCCAGGGCTCCAACGCCAGCAACGTCATCCGGACCATGCGCTTCAACGCCCAGACCGGACAAGCGACTGAAATCGCCAGCTGGCATGGTGGGATTCTGGGCTCGGTGTACGCGGCTGATTTCTCGCCCAGCGGCCAATACCTGTACGTATCCAACATCTATCCTGGCCAGCTGTACCGCTATGACGTGAGCTCTGGCGATGCAACAACCATCAAGGCCAGCGAACAGTACATTGGCGCAACCGGCGGCTCCAACGGTGGCGGCCATGTGCGCCGGGGTGCGGATGGAGCCATGTGGGTCGCCAACCGTGACAACACCACTGGCAACTCCCTCACCCGCATTGCGGCACCGGAAGAAGCCCTGGTCGCCAACATCGGTTTTGTCTTGGGCAACATCAAGCTGCCCGCTGGCGCAAACAGCGTCTGGGGCTTGCCCCAGACCGTGGCTGGCTGTGCCAAGCCACTGGCGCCCGACGCCGTTCCGGCCGTCAGCGGGCCCGCTGCCCTGTTCTATGTAGGCACTCCACAGACACTGGCCGTCAACGTGGCCAACGAGGGCGGCAGCGGCAATGTAGCCGACGGCACACTCACCATCACCCTGCCCGCCAACGTGCAGGCAGGCAGCGGCCTGCCCGCCGCCTGTACTGCCGTATCGCCACAGCAGGTCAACTGCGACCTCGCTGCTGCTGGCATGGGCCCGATTGCCCCCGGCGCCAACCTGGGGCCGCTGAGCATTCCCGTCACCGTTTCGGCCCCCGGCACCTACAACGTGGATGTGACCGTGGCAAGCGTGACCGGCGAAACCGGCGCCGCCTTGCTCAACAACACGGCCCAGACCAGCCTCACCGCGCTGGCCCTGGTGCCTGACGCCATACCTGCCATCAGCGGGCCCGCTGCGCCCTTCGGCGTCGGAACGCCCCAGACATTGGCCGTCCAGGTAACCAACAACGGTGCCGCAGGCGCTGTGGCCGATGGCACGCTCACCGTCACACTGCCCGCCAACGTGCAGGTGACCGGAGGCGCCAGCCTGCCTGCTGGCTGTACGGCGGCAACGCCCCAGCAGGTGGCCTGCGACCTGGCCACTGCAGGCGGCCCGATTGCACCCGGCGGCAGCCTGGGGCCACTGAACATTCCCGTCACCGTTTCGGCGCCTGGCACCTACAGCGTGGATGCCGTCGTGACGGGCGTGACCGGTGAGGCAGGTGCTGCGCTGCTCAACAACACTGCGCAAGCCAGCATCACCGCGCAGGATGCGGTGCCACCCATCAATGGCGCCGCACCCGTACCGGCCCTGGGCGCCGGTGCGCTGGCAGCGCTGTCTGCTGCACTGGGAGCATTGGGCATTGCCAGCCGCCGCCGCAAGGCACAGGCAGCCGATCGCCGTTAAGAAGGCGCTCAGCGTCTCTCAACCCCGGGCCAGCCTTGCGCTGGCCTTTTTCATGATCGGTGCAGCATAGGCCGCAGGCCGCGCAGGCGTTGATTTTCGCGCTCTCGCCCCTATCTTGTGGATAACTTGAAATATCAGCACAGGTAACACCAAGGTATGTCCCTGATTCCCAATTTCGCCATGCTCGGCAGCGGCCCCTCGGTGCTGATGCTGCACGATGCCGACACCGACCATCTTGGCTTTGCTCCGCAGGTGGAGCTGCTGGCCAGCCAAGGCTACCGTGCCATTGCCTGGGACATGCCGGGCTACCACGGCAACCCGCCCCCCTATGGCGGCTACAGTCTTGCCGCATTGGCGGCAACTGCCGACCGTCTGCTCGAAGCCATGAAGATCGGCCGCGCCCACATCGTCGGGCACGGGCTGGGCGCCATGGTGGCAGCCGAAATCGCCCTGCGCCACCCCACCCGCGTACGCAGTCTGGCACTGGTGGCTGGCGGCCCGGCGCTGGGGGCCAGTGAACAGGAACACTGGGTGGCAACACGCCAGCGCCTGCTGGCCGACTGCCAGCAACAGGCCTGCCCGGAGCCCATGCAACTGCAGCGCTTTGCCCAGCAGCTGGTGCAGCTGCAGGCGGGCCAGAATGCCTTGCCCGAAGGGCTGCAGCTGGCGCGCCACGCCATCACCCAGATCCAACCGCTCGCCTATGGCCGCGCCCTGGACATGCTGGCCGGCCCTTGCACCCTGGCCGAAAGACTGCCGCACCTGGGCCAACGCTGCCTGCTGGTGAGTGGCGCGCAGGACGTATGCATGCCGCCGCAGCGCATGCAGGCGCTCGCCGACCTTCTGCCGCACGCAGCGCACCACAGCCTGCCCGGGGCCGGCCACTGGCCGCAGCTCGAAAACCCGGACGCCTTCGAGGCCCTGCTGCTCGATTTTCTGGCGCAGCAGCGCGCCACAGTGCACTGAGAACGTTCTCCAACAAGCCCCCCTTCGCCAAACACGGCCAGGTGCCTGACCATTGGCTTGGGCTGAATGTCGGATTTGCGGCACACCCGGCCAAAAAAATGGCATGCTACGGGGTCTGGCATGCAGCACAGCGGCATTTGCGCCGATGTGGCAGCCCCCACGTTCAGCCTGGCGGCCCGATCCGCCGGCTCCCTGTTGCCATCTGGAAGGAAAGTCCCGTGTCCCCCTCTTCCCCAAGCTTTGCGCTCACCCGTTCGAGCCGCCCACGCAGCGCTGAAGACCGCGCCAAAATCCTGGAAAAACCCGGTTTTGGCCTGCATTTCACCGACCACATGGTGGCCGTGCGCTGGGAAAAGGACACCGGCTGGCACGATGCCCAGGTCATGCCTTACGGCCCGATTTCGCTGGACCCGGCCGCTGCCGTGCTGCACTATGGCCAGGAGATCTTTGAAGGCATCAAGGCCTACCGCCATGCCGATGGCTCGGTCTGGACCTTCCGCCCCACCGCCAACGCCGAGCGCATGCAGCGCTCTGCCCGTCGCCTGGCCCTGCCCGAGCTGCCGGTCGAGATCTTCGTGGAATCGCTCAAGCAGCTGATCGCCGTGGACCAGGAATGGGTTCCCGGCGGCGAAGAAGCCAGCCTGTACCTGCGCCCCTTCATCATCGGTGACGAAGTCTTCCTGGGCGTGCGCAGCGCCCACAAGGCCAGCTACTACGTCATCGCCAGCCCCGCCGGCCCCTACTTTGCCAAGGGTGTGGCGCCCGTTGCCATCTGGCTGTCGACCGATTACGCGCGCGCTGCCAAGGGCGGTACGGGCGCTGCCAAGTGCGGTGGCAACTATGCTGCCTCGCTGCTGCCCCAGGAGCAGGCCTATGCCAACGGCTGCTCGCAGGTGCTCTTCCTCGATCCTGCGGAAGGCAAGTACCTCGAAGAGCTGGGCGGCATGAACGTCTTCCTGGTGTATGGCAAGGAAAACAAGCTGGTGACGCCCGCGCTGTCGGGCAGCATTCTGGAAGGCATCACGCGCGACTCCATCCTGCAGCTGGCGCGCGACCGCGGCATGGTGGTGGAAGAGCGCAAGGTCTCGGCAGACGAGTGGAAGCAAGGCGTGGCCTCGGGCGACATCACCGAAGTCTTCGCCTGCGGCACGGCGGCCGTCATCACGCCGATCGGCCAGCTCAAGGGCAACGGCTTCTCGGTGGGCGACCTGAATGCGCCGGCTGGCGCAATCACGCTGGCCCTGCGCAAGGAGCTGACCGACATCCAGTACGGCCGCGCGCCAGACCGTCACGGCTGGCTGGTCCGCCTCGCCTGATTCCCACCGCTCCAGCAAAAAGGCCGCACACTGTGCGGCCTTTTTCGCTCAACCAGGGCTCAGGATGCGAATGCCGCCTGCCGCGCACCGGCTCCTTCAAAGCCGTAGAAGCCAAACGGCATCTCGGGCACGCGGCCGCTGATCAGCTCGGCCATGGCCTTGCCACTGCCTGCGCCATGGGTCCAGCCCAAGGTGCCGTGGCCTGCGTTGATCCACAGCTTGCCCACCTTGGTGCGGCCAATGTAGGGAATATTGGTAGGTGTTGCGGGGCGCAAGCCCGTCCAGAACTGCGGGTTGCCGCCTTGCTCGGGCAGGCGGGTGTCGCACACGCCGGGCATCAGCTCTTCCACCCGGCGCGCCAGCATATGGCACCGCGCCTTGGCCAGCGGAGAATCCAGCGATGTGTCGAAGCCGTTGAGTTCGATGGTGCCCGCCACGCGCAACTGGTTGCCCAGGCGGCTCATGGCCAGCTTGTTGCCATCATCGATGCAGCTGACAAAAGGCGCCGCCTCGGGCCGCAGGATCGGCAAGGTGGCGCTGTAGCCCTTGCCAGGGTAGATAGCCACGTTCACGCCCACGGTGCGCAGCAGCGGCGCGGTATAGCTGCCGCAGGCAACGATGACGGCGTCGCCCTTCAGCACCTGCTCTTGTGCATCAAAACCGGCTGCAATACCCGATGAATGCGCGCGAACAGCTACTGATTCAATAGCACCACCCGCCATGTTCAAGCGCTGGACGCTGTGGTTGTAGAGAAACTGGACGCCGCCCTGAGCACACAGCTGGGCAAGCTTTTGCGTGAAGACGCGGGCATCGCCGCTCTCGTCGCTTTCGGTGAAGGTGCCACCCTTGATCTGCGCGGCATAGGGCTTGAAGGCGGGCTCGATCTGGAGGAACTCCTCGGTACTGACCATGCGGCGGTTCACGCCGTACTGGCGCATCAAGTCAACAGCCTGCTGCGCGTCTTCCACCGCCGCGTCGCTGGTGAAGAAATGGGCAATGCCGCGTTCAAGGCGGTTGAACTGGATGCCGGTCTGCGCCACCACGTCTTTCAACGCCGTGTGGCTGTAGGCGCCCAGCGCCACGATCTGCTGCACGTTGCGGGCAAAGGAGCGGTCGTTGCACTCGGCGAGGAACTTGGTCAGCCAGCTCCACTGCTGCGGATCAACATGCGGGCGCAGCAGCAGAGGCGCTTCCTTGTCAAACATCCACTTGAGCGCCTTCATCGGCGCATGCTTGTTGGCCCAGGGCTCGCAATAGCTGACCGAGATCTGCGCCGCATTGGCGTAGCTGGTCTCCAGCGCGGCATCGGGTTGGCGGTCGACCACGGTCACGTCGTGGCCCAATTGCAGCAGATGCCAGGCTGTGCTGGTGCCGATGATGCCGGCGCCGAGGATGATGATTTTCATGCCTTGCAGTGTCTGCCAGTTTGGCTGCTTCATAAAGTGCAATTAAACTTCTTCAAGAATCATCAGATTTGCTAATACAAGCCCCTTGCTGCCATGAACAACCTGGATCCGATCGCGCTGGAATGCCTTGCCGCAGTGATTGAAGAAGGCGGCTTTGAAAAAGCCGCCACCCGCCTGAACGTGACGCAATCGGCCGTCTCGCAGCGCCTGCGCGCGCTGGAGGCCCAGGTGGGCTCGGTGCTGGTAGTACGCAGCCGACCGCTGCGGCCCACGGCGGCCGGGCAATTGCTGCTCAAGCACACCCAGCAGTTGCGCCTGCTGCGCACCGATCTGGAGCAGGAACTGCACAGCCTGATGCCGCATTCCGCGCGCCGCACGGCGCATGACGAAGCCATCAGCATCGCCATCAACGCCGACAGTATTGCCACCTGGGCCATCGACGCACTGCAGGAGATAGCCCTGCAGCAGCTGCCGCTGGAGATCATCACCGACGACCAGGACCACACACTGGAGCTGCTGCGCACCGGCGAAGTGCTCGGCTGTGTCACCACCATGCCGCAAGCCCTGCGCGGCTGCCGCGTGGCGGCGCTGGGGGCCATGCACTACATTGCAGTGGCCGCCCCCGGTTTTGCCCTGCAGCATGTGCCCTCGGGCCTGAACCGCAGCAACTTCAAGAACGTGCCTTTCCTCAGCTACAACCGCAAGGACGACATGCAGCGCGTGTTCGTCGCAAGAGCCATGGGCCTCAAGACAGTGGGGCTGCACCAACTGTTCGTACCCAATTCGGAAGCCCAGGTGCGCGCGGTGGCCGCGGGTTGGGGCATCGGCGTGGTGCCCGAGCTGCTGGCACGGCCCTTTCTGGCGGATGGGCGCCTCGTCAACGTTGCCGAATCACAGGTGCTGCGCGTCGACCTGTACTGGCACTGCTGGAACCTACAGTCTGCCCTGCTGAGCCAGCTGACAGACGCCATGCTGCGCACCGCCAAGGCCAGTCTGGCGCCTGCCACTCCGGCAGCGCGGGCCAGTGCATCGGCATGAGGTGCGCAGCTGTTGCCCGCTGCAACTGCGTTTGAAAAAGCCCTTTTTGCTGGGCGGCTAGCGGCTGCGCGGCTGCCAATTGACCAATTGAAAAAGCTGCTTGCATTCCATACCCGGAATGCAAGCAGCTCCTGGAGTGTGCTGGCGTTTGCACTGCCAGCCAGCTCTCCCTCCCTTGCCAGCCCTTTACGGTGTTGGCGCATTGTCTGCGCCCCGTATTGCCATGGCGTGAAGGGCCAGTGACAGGCCGGTCATAGTGGTAACCGCCTGGCAAGGGGCGCCCACCCGAGGCGCCCAATACCTTGCACCTTGCTAGCGGATCAACAGCACCGGAACCTTGCTTTGCGCCAGCACCTGCGTGGCCACCGAGCCCATCACCAGCTTGGCCAGCGCGCCATGGCCCCGCGTGCCCATGATCAGGAGGTCATATCCACCGCCATCGGCTGTCTCGGCAATGGTCTCGGCGATATGGCCCACCTTGCTTTCGCATTGCGCATTGACCTTGTGCTGGTCCAGAAACTGGTGCACCGGATTGAGCACCTTCTGCGCTTCTTCTGCGTAATAGTCGTTCACGAGCTCTTTGCCCAGCGCCTTGGCTGCACGCGGTGGCAGCAAGGACTGCACGGTCAAAGCGGTGTAGCTGTGGGAAGCGCCGAGCCACTCCGCGTGCGTAGCCAGATAGTCCAGCATCTTCTGGGTGTAGGGGCTGCCATCGACGGCCAATAAAATGCGCATATCAGAACTCCTGAAACAAGAGCGTATTCACGCTCTAAGAGGCATGCCGACCGGGCATGCGCGGGAAACGCGCTCAAACCGCCCATGCCCATCACTGTAGGTGCTTCAGCCGGGCGAACATTGATGCATGTCATGTCTTGAGACTTCGGGACGGCCAAAGTTCCGGCTTTGCCCTTTCAGACTGTCACCACACAATGCGGGTTGAATGTCTCCTGCTCCCCTTTGCGGGCATACCCCAGGGGATTGGCCACCACACGGCACTGCCAGGCGCTGCCGTCAGCATGCGTACCGCTTGCCACGTAATCGCTGGGCGCGTGCAAGTGGCCATGAATCCATAGGTCCGCATAAGGCAGCAGGTCATCCAGCGCATTGCAAAAACCAGCGGTGCCCGGGGTAAGGCCATAGCGCGGATCAGCGCTTTTGAGGCTCGGGGCAAAGTGGGTGATGACGACGGTCTTGCCATCAAAGGGCTCGGCCAATGCAGCGCGCAGCCACGCCTGGCAGCGCAGGGCTTCTTCGCGCATCTCGGCGGCCAGAAACGGCTGGCCATCCCGCATCATCTGCGCCTTGGTGAGGTAGAAGTTGGCCGCCTTGTAGGCTTTTTCACGCTGCTTCATCAAGGCGCCGATTTCAGTCACACCGTTGTGCAGGGCAATCGCGTCGTAATCCGTCCATAAGGTGGTGCCGACAAAACGCACACCGTCCATCACCACCGTCTCGCAGTCGAGCAGCAAGATACCCAGCCGGTTGCAGCTGGCGCGCAGGCGGGCGCGGGCAGTATCAAAATCCTGCGCGTCGAATTCGTGGTTGCCCGGCACCAGAATCACCGGCTCCGGCCAGTGACCGCCAGCCTGCTGGGGGCTGAACTGCGCCAAGCCGAAGTCCTCATCAGGCAGCATCGATCCATTCTGGTAAGAGCCGATGTCGCCCGCCAGCACCAGTAGATTGGCGCCGGGCGCGGGCTGGGCGCGGAAATGCGGGTGGGTCTCCAGGTGCAGGTCGGAAAGAATTTGCAGATGCATGGCCAAAGCCTACCATGCACTCCGCTGATGAGCGCCTTGCCGCATTACAGCGGCAATTCCTGGTCAGGAAAAGCCGCGCGGGCCGACCGCTCCATGGCATGCAGCAACCATTCCAGCGCCGAATGCGGAATGTGCCCTGCCCGGCTGCGCCACAGCGCGTCCACATGCACCGATTCCACCCGCAATGGCAGCGGCTGAAAGGCAAGCAGATCCTCGATGCCCGTGGCAGGCCCGAAGTGGCGCGGCAGCACGGTCAACAGGTCGGTGCGCGCCACAACGCGCGCGGCGGTGAAATACTGGTTGACCGTCAGCACCACACGGCGCTTGCGTCCAATCGAAGCCAGCGCCTCATCCAGAAAACCGAAAGGCTGGCCCGAAAAGCTGACCAGCATGTGCCGCGCTTCGCAGTATTTGTCCAATGTCAGCAAGCTTTCACTCAGCGGGTGCCCCTTGCGCATCACACACAGGTATTCGCCGTCATAGAGGCGCCGGCTTTCAAAGTCCACCAATGCGCCAGACTGGGCACGCGCCGTCATCTCCGCCACCACGAAGGGAAAGTAGCCAACGGCCAGATCAGCGGTCTCGTCTTCCAACACCTCGCGCGGGTCGCGTGTAGTGAGTGGTTGCACATGCACGGAGACACCAGGTGCCTCGGTCTCCAGAATGTGCATGAGGCTGGGCAGCAATGTGGCCGCTGTTGCATCGGCCATGGCTACCACAAAGGCCTGCGTGGCATTGGCGGCATCAAAACGCTCTGGCGCGAAAGTGTTCTGCAGGCGCGCCAGCGATTCACGCACCACGGGCCACAGCGCATGCGCCAGCGGCGTGGGCTCCACGCCCTGGCCACTGCGCACCAGCAACTCGTCCCCCAGCGCCTCACGCAAACGACGTATGGCATTGCTCACAGCAGGTTGCGTAATGGCTAGCTTGTCGGCGGCGCGTGTCAGGCTGCGCTCCGTCATGACCTCGTCAAATACCCGGAGAAGATTCAAATCCAGGTGGCGAAATTGGTGTGCCTGCATGCGGCCTCCTGCGCCAGCAGAAAGGCTGGCAATACATCACTGGCATGAATGATACAGATTCAAAATATAAATTTGAGAAGCACTGGGGTAAACCCTATACTTCTCCCATCGCTTCAAAGAAGCATTGGAAAACAAAGACATCCATCATGACCAACAGTTTTGTGCACACCGACATGGCTACCGAACACACGGGCGTTCTGCGTGTGGAAGCAGCTGCTGAGAATCTGAAATCCACCTTCACTGGCAAAGGCGTGGGCCAATCCCTGGTGCTGGCTGCCATCGTGGCCGCCGTGTTGGTAGCCGCCAACCGTCTGATCGACTCCGTCGCTGGCGGCAGCCACTGGATTGCTGGCTGGGCTCTGCTGTGGGCTGTGGCATTTGTCGCCATCGCCTTGCTGGCCGCGCCTGCCCGCAACCTGAGCAGCAGCCTGCGTGCCCTGGGCACCACCTGGTCGCAAGAACAGCGCCGCGCTGCAGAAGACGAAAAGACCTGGGAAGCCGCCCTGCGCGACAGCCGCATCATGGCCGACCTGAACCGTGCCATGAGCGATGCCGCTGTGTCGTTCTACCACAAGAATTATTGATAAAACAGCGGTTAGCGCCTTTCCAATAAGCGCCAACAGCTATCAAAATCATAGAAAGCCACGGCATGCCGTGGCTTTTTTTCATGGAAGTGACCATTCCACCTAATCAATGCGGGTCACATCAAAAACAAAAAGCCCCGCATTCGCATGCGGGGCTTGCTGTTGCAGCCAGCCCGGTAACAAGCCGGGCTGCCAGGTGATCAAGCCTCTACGAGGCGCTTTTCCAGATCAGCCTTGATATCGAGCAATTCTTGCGGCAGGCGCTGGGCCAGCTTGTCAAAGTGCTCCTGGTGCGAGGCCAGCTCTTCGGTCCAGATCTTGGTGTCGATATTGGTGACGGTCTTGAACTGGTCGGCGCTGAACTGCAGGCCGGTCCAATTGATTTCGGCGTACTGTGGGGCCACGCCAAAGGCGGTTTGCTCGCCCTGGGCCTTGCCTTCGAGGCGGTCCAGCATCCATTTGAGCACGCGCATGTTCTCGCCATAGCCCGGCCAGACGAACTTGCCAGCTTCGTCCTTGCGGAACCAGTTGGTGGTGTAGATCTTGGGCAGGGTCGCGCCCGAAGCCTGCAGCTTCTTGCCCAGGTTCAGCCAGTGGCCGAAGTAGTCGCTCATGTTGTAGCCCATGAAGGGCAGCATGGCGAATGGATCGCGGCGCACCACGCCTTGCGCGCCAAAGGCGGCGGCGGTGGTTTCCGAACCCATGGTGGCGGCCATGTAGACGCCTTCGTTCCAGTTGCGGGCCTCGGTCACCAGCGGCACGGTGGTGGAGCGGCGGCCGCCAAAGATGAAGGCGTCGATCTTCACGCCCTTGGGGTCGTCCCAGGCTTCATCCAGCGCGGGGTTGTTGGTAGCTGCCACGGTGAAGCGGGCATTGGGGTGGGCAGCCTTGGCGCCGGTTTCCTTGGCGATCTGTGGCGTCCAGTCCTTGCCTTGCCAGTCGATCAGGTGATCAGGCAGCTTGCCGGTGTCCTTTTCCATGCCTTCCCACCACACATCGCCATCGTCGGTGAGCGCGACATTCGTGAAGATCACGTCCTTGTCGAGGCTGGCCATGCAGTTGGGGTTGGTGTGGTAGTTGGTGCCAGGTGCCACGCCGAAGTAGCCCGCTTCGGGGTTGATGGCGCGCAGGCTGCCATCGGCTTGCGGCTTGATCCAGGCGATGTCGTCGCCGATGGTGGTGACTTTCCAGCCGTCAAAGCCCGTAGGCGGCACCAGCATCGAGAAGTTGGTCTTGCCGCAGGCCGACGGGAAGGCGGCGGCCACGTGGTACTTGCGGCCTTCGGGGTTCTGCACGCCCAGGATGAGCATGTGCTCGGCCAGCCAGCCCTGGTCCTTGCCCATGGTGGAGGCGATGCGCAGTGCAAAGCACTTCTTGCCCAGCAGTGCATTGCCGCCGTAGCCAGAGCCGTACGACCAGATTTCGCGCGTCTCGGGGTAGTGCACGATGTACTTGGTCTTGTTGCAAGGCCAGCTGGTGGTGTCCTTTTCGCCGGGCTGCAGCGGTGCGCCGATGGTGTGCACGCAAGGCACGAATTCGCCATCGGTGCCAATCACGTCGTACACGGCCTTGCCCATGCGGGTCATGATCTTCATGTTGACGGCAACATAGGCACTGTCGGAGAGCTCGATGCCCACATGGGCGATCGGCGAGCCCAGCGGGCCCATGCTGAATGGCACCACATACATGGTGCGGCCCTTCATACAACCGTCAAACAGCGGCTGTAGAGTGGAGCGCATCTGGGCCGGTTCCATCCAGTTGTTGGTAGGGCCTGCGTCGTCCTTGTTGGCCGAGCAGATGTAGGTGCGGTCTTCCACGCGGGCCACGTCCGATGGGTCGGACCAAGCCAAGTAGCTGCCGGGGCGCTTTGCGGGATTGAGTTTCTTGAAAGTGCCTGCATCCACCAGTTGCTGGCACAGGCGGTCGTACTCCTCCTGGCTGCCATCGCACCAGTAGATGCGATCAGGCTTGCACAGGGCGGCCATATCGGCCACCCAGGCGATGAGCTTGGGGTTTTTGACGTAGTCGGGAGCCTGAATGGCCACGCCGGTATTGACGCTTGCGTTCATGGGAGACTTTCTAAAGTTGTAAAACGGTTCATCAAAAACCGCTGCTCCCAAGAACCTGTTCAAAAAGCTGCGGGCTTTGAAAAACCGTTTCCTCGCTACGCTGCACTCTGCGGATTGGCCGCTGAGCCCGCATGAATACAGCGCGTCGGGAGCGCAATTTTAGCAGTCAGCCCCCAAAACGGCGATGCGCTCATCCAATATCTATGCATTTGATGCATTGATATATGCATTAACTACTTGATACCGGTTTCTTTGTGATGACGGCTGTCACCGGCGTTGCAGACCCGCATGGAAACCGGGCTTACGGCAGCCAAAAAGCCCGCTGCAAGCGGGCTTTTTTGCGCTGGGCAGTGTTCTGTCAGGCCATGTTCACGGCGATGAATGCAAGCAGAAACATCATCAGCGCGCCCACCACAGGCAACACCACGGGCACGAGCGGAACAATGGCTTCCACGGCATCGTTGGGCTGGTGTTCGCTGTCGTCGTGATGGCTGGACATGGGGTTCTCCGAAAAAGCGCAGGAAAAAGGCGTCGCCTGGATAAATCAGTCAAACCATTGTAGCCACAGCCCACACCCCCTGGCTCCGGGCAAAACCCTGAGCCAGCCATTGCGCAACGCACCCCGGGGCAGGGTGGCAGCCCCGCACAGTTTCTTACACCGCTTACCAGCCTTCGGGCACTGCCGCGCCGCGCGTTTCATGGGTCTGTCATGGCGGATTTTTAGAGTGCTCTGGCTGGCTGCGCCAGCACTCCATATCCACGACACCCGAGAATTCCCATGAACTCACGCCGCCAATTTCTGCAAGGCACGGTGACCACCGGCATCGCCGCTGCCACGCTGGCAGCCTTCCCGCCCAGTATCCGCCGGGCGCTGGCCATTCCTGCCAACAACCAGACAGGCACGATTCGTGATGTGGAGCACATCGTGATCCTGATGCAGGAAAACCGTTCTTTCGACAACTACTTTGGCACCTTGCATGGGGTGCGCGGCTTCGGAGACCGCTTCACCATTCCGCTGCCAGATGGCAGATCCGTCTGGGAGCAGCGCAATGCCACCGGCACCACGGTGCTGCCCTACCACCTGGACAGCCAGAAGGGCAACGCCCAGCGTGTGAGCGGAACGCCACATTCCTGGAACGATGGTCAGAACGCCTGGGATGGCGGACGCCTCTACCAGTGGCCGCGCTACAAGACCACGGCCTCGATGGGCTACTTCAAGGCACAGGAGCTGCCTTTCCAGTTTGCCCTGGCCAACGCATTTACCCTGTGTGATGCCTACCACTGCGCCATGCACGCGGGCACCAACCCCAACCGCCTGTTCCACTGGACGGGCACCAACGGCCCGACCGGTGCGGGCGTGGCAGCCGTGGTCAACGAATGGGATGACATCGGGCCATCCGCCACCGGCTACAGCTGGACCACCTACCCAGAGCGTCTGCAGGCAGCCGGCGTGCGCTGGAAGGTGTACCAGAACATGCCCGACAACTACACCGACAACCCTTTGGCCGGCTTCAAGCAGTACCGCAAGGCCAACGAAGCATCGGGCAAGCCGGTCAGCCACGACGAGCATGTGCCCTCCCCCGCCTACGACGAGGCCGACGATGCAGGCAATCCGCTCTACAAAGGCATTGCCAACACCATGGCCGACGGCGGCTTTCTGGCCAGCTTCAAGCAGGATGTGCTGGGCGGCAAGCTGCCGCAGGTCTCGTGGATCGTGGCGCCGCAGGTGTATTCCGAGCACCCCGGGCCATCCAGCCCCGTGCAGGGCGCCTGGTACACGCAGGAAGTGCTGGACGCCCTGACCGCCCGCCCCGATGTGTGGAGCAAGACGGTGTTCATCGTCAACTTTGACGAGAACGACGGCTACTTCGACCACGTTCCATCGCCGGCCGCGCCCTCCATCAACCCCGATGGAACCTGGGCGGGCAAGACGACCCTGCCAGAGGCCGATCTGGCAGTGGAGCGCTTCACCCACCCCAAGCCGCCTGGCACCTCCAGCCAGCCCCAGCCCGATGGCCGCGTGTACGGCCCGGGCGTGCGCGTGCCCATGTACGTGATCTCGCCCTGGAGCCGGGGCGGCTGGGTCAACTCGCAGGTGTTCGATCACACATCGGTACTGCGCTTCATTGAAGCCCGCTTTGGTGTGCCGGAGACAAACATCTCGCCGTTCCGCCGCGCAGTCTGCGGAGACCTGACCAGCGCCTTCAACTTTGCCCGGCCCAACAACGAAGCGCTGCCACCGCTCGCCGGCCGCCTGAACAAAGCCCAGGCCGATGCGCTGCGTGCCCAGCAGCAGGCCCTGCCCCAGGTGGTGCCTGCTACAGACCGCGTTTTTCCTGTGCAGGAAGCGGGCGTGCGTCCGTCACGTGCGCTTCCGTATGCGCTGCATGTGAATGCATCGGCCGACGCCAATGGCCACGCAGTGCGTTTGGAATTCAGCAACACCGGCCGCGCTGCTGCGGTGTTCCATGTGTACGACAAGCTGCATCTCGATCGCCTGCCGCGCCGCTACATGGTGCAGCCAGGCCTTTCGCTGGAAGACGTATGGAGCACCCAGGACAGCGATGATCGCTACGATCTGTGGGTTCTCGGCCCCAACGGCTTTCACCGCCACTTCGCCGGTGACATGCACCTGCAAGGCGCTGCGCAAACGCCGCTGCCCGAGATCAGCGTGAGCTATGACTCCAAACATGGCCGCGTGGAGCTGGAAGTGAACAACCAGGGGCATGGCAAATGCGCAATCACCGTCAAGCCGCTGGCTTACCTGGGTGACGATGCGTGGTCGTTCACGCTCAAGCGCGGCCAAAGCCGCAAGAAGCACTGGAAGCTCGACGAGAGTGGCGGCTGGTACGACTTGGAGGTGACAAGCAATGCCGATGCCAGCTACCGGCGCCGCTTTGCCGGCCGGGTGGAGACCGGCGAGCACTCCATCAGCGACCCGGCCATGGGCCAGCAACCCTCCTGAGAACCTGTTTCTGCGTCCTCATGGCCTGCGCTGCAGGCCATTTTTTATAGCGGTCATCCTTCCAGCACCGGGTAGAGCGATAGCACCAGCAACGCCGCCATGCACCAGTTGAAGCGCTGCAAGGCCTGGGGCGTGCGCAGGGCCCGCCCCACGGCGCTGCCAAACAGCGTCCAGACGCTGACACTGGGGTAGTTCACGAGGCCCAGCACCAATGCTGCGAGCAGCAGATTGGCCGCATACCCGTCGCGCGGCGTGTAAGTGGCAACAATGCCAATGGCCATGATCCAGGCTTTGGGGTTGACCCATTGAAAAGCCGCTGCCTGCCAGAAGCCAAAAGGCCGGGCACCCGCCTGACCTGCGTCCACCTGCCCCGAGCGGGCGATCTTCCAGGCCAGCCACAGCAGATAAGCCGCACCCAGGTACTTGAGCAAGGTGTACAGCCGGGGCTCGCGCTCGAAAGCCGCCCCCAGCCCCAACCCCACCAGCAGCAGCATGGTCACCACGCCCAGGCTGATACCGAGCATGTGCGGCACGGTGCGGCGATAACCGAAAGTGGCACCGGAAGCAGTGAGCATCACATTGTTGGGGCCCGGCGTGACGGAGCTGACAAAGGTGAACAGAGCCAGCGGCAGGACAAAGGCAGAGGTATCAGGCAGGAAAGACATGACTACAGACCGAAAAAGGAGCAACGGAAAGGAGAACGGAAAAGAGAACAGGAAACGTGCAGACATGCTACCTTTGCCAAACAGTACAGTGCCAGTACACTTTATCTAGCCACTTCAAGAATTGGCCTGCCTCCATGACCCAGACACTTTCGCCCGCCATCGATACCGCCTCCCCCTCCCAGGTCTCTGCCGCCACCTGGGGATGGCAGCCCGTGCGCACCGGCAGCACCTCTCTGGTCGAACAACTGGTGGAACATTTTGGAAACCGCATCCGCAACCATGGGCTGCGCGCCGGAATGCGCCTGCCGTCGGTACGGGCGCTGGCCGAGCAGGCCTGCGTGAGCCGAGACACCGTCGTGCAGGCCTACGACCGGCTCGCCGCCCAAGGGTTGGTACAGTCGCGCCGTGGTGCGGGCTTTTTCGTCTGCGCCAGGCGCGCGGTGTCGGTCGCTCCACCCGCGCCTGCAGCCACGCTGGCCCAGGGCGCAGCTTTCGACACCGCCTACCTGCTGCGCGGCATCTTCCGCGAAGATGCCGATGGCTCCGGCCACACCGGCAGCGCCGGGTGTCTGCCCGCCAGCTGGATGGACGAGGGCCTGATCAGCGGGGCGATGCGCGCCATCCTCAAGCAAGGCGCGCGTGCAGAACTGGGCCTGCTGGGCTATGGCCTGCCCCAGGGCTTTGCGCCGCTGCGCCGGCAGATCGCCTCCACCCTGCAGGCGCAGGAGGTACCAGCCCACCCCGAGACGCACCTGATGACCGTGAGCGGCGTCACCCACGGGCTCGATCTGATCGTGCGCTGCTTTCTGCAGCCCGGCGACACGGTGCTGGTCGAGGATCCGGGCTGGTTCCTGATCTTCGGCCGCCTCAATACCATGGGCGTCAATGTCGTGGGCGTACCGCGCCTGCCGGGCGGCCCTGACGTGCAGGCACTGCAAGCCCTGGCAGAACAGCACCGGCCCAAACTCTTCATCCTGAACACCGCCGTGCACAACCCCACGGGGCTGAGCCTGTCGGCCGGCGTGGCCCATGAGGTGCTGCGCATCGCCGAGCGGCACGACTTCCTGCTGGTGGAGGACGACACCTATTCCGAGTACCTGGGCAACATGCCGCTGCGCCTGGCCGCCATGGACCGGCTGCAGCGCGTGCTGCTCGTCGGCGGCTACTCCAAGACCCTCTCGGGCGGGCTGCGCGTGGGCTATGTGGCAGCGCGCCCCGAGTTCATCCACCGCCTCACCGACCTGAAACTGCTGGGCGGCCTGACTTCGGCCCTGCCCAGTGAGCAGATCGTGCACCGCATTCTTGCCGATGGCAGCTACCGCAAACATGTGGACCGGCTGCGCGAACGGGTGGACAAGGCACGCCACCGCTGCCTGCGCCAGCTGGAAGCACTGGGCTGCCAAGCCGTGCACGAGCCCGTGGCAGGAACCTTCGCCTGGGTGGACTGCGGCATGGATTCCGAGCTGCTGGCCCGCCAGGCGGCAGAGCACGGACTGCTGCTGGCGCCAGGCGTGCTGTTTTCACCGCGGCAGGCACCGTCAACCCTGCTGAGGATTTCGGTAGCCATGGCCGAACAACCCACGGCATGGCAGACGCTGGAGCTGCTGCTCAGGCGCCATCGCCCTGGCTAGAACGTGTTGACGATCTGCAGCCAGCGCATCTCAATAGCCATCACGGGCCTGTTTCAACCCCAACCTGCGCGCCAGCTTGTGCAGATTGCTGGCGTCGATGCCCAGCGCGCGGGCGGCTTGCGCCCAGTTATCGTCGTGCTGTTGCAACGCAGCACGAATGCAATCTCGCTGACAGGTATCGACAGCTTCGCGCAATGACAGCGCTTGCTGCGCGAAGCTGGCTTGGGGCGACGTGGCAGCTGAATGCTGGGGAGCACCCGTATCGAGATCAAGATCGAGCATATCGGCAGCGAGCGTCACGATATCGCTGCGCCGGGCACCACGGCTCAAGGCCTTGAGCGCGGCGCGGCTGACCACATGCTCCAGTTCACGCACATTGCCGGGCCAGCAGTAGCGGCGCAGCATCGCATCGGCCTCAGCCGACAGACGCAGACTGCGCAAGCCCAGGCGGGCGCGATTCTGCTCCAGGAAGCGCCCAGCCAGCAGCAGCACATCATTGCCCCGTTCACGCAGCGGCGGAATCGGTATCGGGTATACCGACAGCCGGTGGTACAGGTCGGCGCGGAAACTGCCCTCTGCCACCCGTTCACGCAGATTGCGGTTGGTAGCTGCGATCACGCGCACATCCACCTTGCGCGGCCGGTCGGCTCCCAAACGCTGGATCTCGCCGTTCTGCAGTGTTCGCAGCAACTTGGCCTGGATGGACAATGGCAACTCGCCCACTTCGTCCAGAAACAAGGTACCGCCCTCTGCCGCTTCAAAGCGGCCGGGCCGCTCACTCACTGCGCCGGAAAACGCACCGCGCGCATGGCCGAACAATTCACTCTCCGCCAGCGACTCCGGCAAGGCCGCACAGTTGACATGCACCAGCGGCCGGTTACCGCGCCGCGACAGGCGATGCAGCCGGTGGGCAAACATCTCCTTGCCCACACCCGTCTCGCCCAGCAATAGCACAGGCAGCTCGGTATCCGCCACCAGTTGTAGCTCGCGCAGCAGGCGAGTCATGGCCTCGCTATGGCCCAGTATTTCGCTGGCAGCGCCGCTTTCCTCGTGCAGTGGAACGACGCCCGCCGCCGCACCGCCGGGTTGCTGCGCTGCACGCAGCGCCATTTCCAGCCGCGATACACGCACGACCGCCTCGATGAGCGGGCGCAATTGTGCCAACTCGCGTTGCGCGGCCGCATCAAAGGTACCCACAGTGAGCGCATCCAGGGTCAGCACGCCCCAGCGCATCCCCTCCACATCCAGTGCCACACCCATGCAGTCGTGTACCTGCAGCGGCTCACCGGGCCGCTCCACCACCAAGCCGTCATAGGGGTCAGGCAGGCCACTGTCATGGTGAAAACAGGTAATTTCGCGCCCCTGCAATATGGCCGCCAGGCGCGGGTGCTCCTTGATCGCAAAGCGCCGGCCCAGCACATCACTCACCAAACCGTCCACCGCCATGGGCCGCAGCACCTCGCCCTCTCCGTCCAGCCGCAGCAGGGCCACGGCCCCACAGCGGAAATGCAGCCTTAGCGTCTCCACCAACCGCTGCTGGCGCACCGCCATTGGCAATTCGGCTGCGAGATCGGCAAGCAGCAAGCTATCAATGGCTTTCATGGTGATTAATACCTTTCAAGGGTCTATTTAACCATTATCACGCAAGGTAATTTTTACCAATGTTTTTTCAACCCTATGAATTCAAATCACATTTTTATGGCGCAGTGCTTGCATGGATAGAACCGTTCACAACGGCATTCATCCAAAAGACGACATCACATGACCATGCTTGGCCCACTTCCTGTTGCCCTGCAGATCAGCGCACCGGTCTGTACCGCAGCTGCCTCGGTCCGAACCAACATCGTGGGCGGCAAGACGGTTTCTGTGGATGACAAGGAAACAGTCAACCCCGCACTCCCAGCAGCAGTGGATGGCACGGTGGAAATCGTGCTGGCGTCTACAGGGCCGAAAAACGCTGAGCAATCTCATTCTTTCAGTACAAGGAGCCCCTTATGAACTACCTGGATCAATCGCTGGGCCAACTGGCTCGCCGCATTCCCGGCGCCACGCGCCTGTTCGACCAGCACCATCTGGATTTCTGCTGCGCTGGCAACCGCACCCTGCGCACCGCAGCCCAAGAGGCGGGCATCGCCGCGGAGCCCATTGCCGATGCATTGCACACGCTGCAACTACGTACCGATGACAACGCAATGAAAGACTGGAGCACCGCCACCGATACCGAGCTGGTCGATCACATCCTCCGCCGCTACCATGCCGTGCACCGAGAACAGCTGCCCGAGCTGATCCGCCTGGCGCAGCGCGTGGAACAAGTACATGGCGACCGCCAGGACTGCCCGCATGGCCTGACCAATCACCTGCAGCGCATGGCTCAAGAGCTGGAAAGCCACATGCACAAGGAAGAAGCGGTCTTGTTCCCGCTGATCGCGCGAGGCCAGGGTTCGCTGGCTGGCATGCCGATCGACGTGATGCGCATGGAGCACGACAGCCACGGCACCGAGCTGCGGCGCCTGGAAGATCTGACCAATCACATCACTCCGCCGCGCGACGCCTGCACCACCTGGCGTGCGCTGTACCTCAGTCTGCGCACATTTCGCGAAGATCTGATAGCGCATATCCACACCGAAAACAACATCCTGTTCGAGCGCTTTGCACCTGCAAAAGTGCACTAACCCCCCGAGCCGTTGCACGGCGCTCTGCCGAAGCGACCCAAGCCAAGAAAGCTGCCAGTGCTGGCAGTACCTCCACCTGGGTGCTGCCAGCGCACTTGCGCGCGGTGCAAGCGGAAATCACTCATCTATATCAAGGAATACGGATCATGGGACCGTACAAAAAACATTGGTTCACGCTGATCGGCCTGTGCATCGTGATGTTCTCGCTGCTGGGCTGGTTCGGCGCAGACATTTACCGCTCAGCGCCCCCCATTCCCGCACAGGTGGTCACCAGCGATGGCAAGGCACTGTTCGGCAAAGACGACATCCTCGACGGCCAGACCGCCTGGCAATCGGTGGGGGGCATGCAGCTGGGTTCAATCTGGGGTCACGGCGCCTACCAGGCGCCCGACTGGACCGCTGACTGGCTGCACCGTGAACTCACCGCCTGGCTCGAACTCGCCGCCAAGGCACGGCACGGCAAGCCCTATGCCGACCTCAGCGAAGGCCAGCAGGGCGCGCTGCGTGCTGAACTGCGGGCCGAATACCGAGGAAACGATGTAGACAAAACCGGCAGGCTGGTCGTGAGCGAACGCCGTGCACAGGCCATGGCCCAGACCGCAGCCTACTACGATCAACTCTTCTCTGACGCACCTGCATTGAAAAAGAGCCGCGCGAGCTTCGCGATGAAGGAAAACACACTGCCCAGCGCCGAGCGGCGCCAGCAGCTCACCCATTTCTTCTTCTGGACGGCCTGGGCTGCCGCTACTGAGCGCCCCGATACCCATGTGACCTACACCAACAACTGGCCGCACGAGCCGCTGATAGGCAATACACCCAGCAGCGAAAACGTGGTCTGGTCGATTGCGAGCGTGGTTCTGCTGCTCGCAGGCGTGGGCTTCCTCATCTGGGGCTGGTTCTTTCTGCACAAGCACAACGAGCCGCAACCGGCTGCGCCAGCACGCGATCCACTGGCGGCCTTCGCACTCACCCCTTCGCAGCGCGCCCTGGGCAAATATCTGCTGCTTGTGGCAGGATTGTTCGTATTTCAGGTGTTCATTGGTGGCTTTACCGCACATTACACAGTGGAGGGCCAGCAGTTCTATGGCCTCGACATCTCCCAGTGGCTGCCATATTCGCTCACACGTACCTGGCATATCCAAAGCGCGCTGTTCTGGATCGCCACCGGCTTCCTTGCGGTGGGCCTCTTTCTCGCTCCGGTCATCAATGGTGGCAAGGATCCGAGATTCCAGAAACTCGGCGTGGACATTCTGTTCTGGGCTCTGGTGCTGGTCTGTGTGGGCTCGTTCATAGGCAATTACCTGGCGATTGCACAGAAAATTCCGCCCCAATGGAGCTTCTGGCTCGGCCACCAGGGCTATGAATACGTAGACCTGGGCCGCCTTTGGCAGATCCTCAAGTGGGTGGGCATCCTGGTGTGGCTGGTGTTGATGCTGCGTGGTGTACTGCCAGCGCTTCTGGCCCGCAACAAGGAAGACAAGAACCTGTTGGCACTGCTGACCTGCTCGGTGGGTGCCATCGGCCTCTTTTACGGCGCCGGCCTGTTCTATGGTGAGCGCACCAGCTTGTCGGTGATGGAGTACTGGCGCTGGTGGGTGGTGCACCTGTGGGTGGAAGGGTTCTTTGAAGTCTTCGCCACGACGGCGCTGGCCTTCGTCTTCAGCAGCATGGGCCTGGTCTCACGCCCCATGGCCACATCGGCCAGCCTGGCCTCGGCTTCGCTCTTCCTGCTGGGGGGCATTCCGGGCACATTCCACCATCTGTACTTCGCGGGAACCACGACACCGGTCATGGCCGTCGGCGCAGCCTTCAGTGCGCTGGAAGTGGTTCCGCTGATCGTACTGGGGCACGAAGCCTGGGAGAGCTGGCGTCTGCGCAGACGCGCTGCGTGGATGGAGAAGCTCAAGTGGCCACTGGCCTGCTTTGTGGCAGTGGCATTCTGGAACATGCTGGGCGCGGGGGTCTTTGGCTTCATGATCAACCCGCCCATTTCGCTGTACTACGTACAGGGCCTGAACACCACACCGGTGCACGCCCATGCCGCGCTGTTTGGCGTCTACGGGTTCCTCGCCCTGGGATTCACACTGTTGGTGCTGCGCTATGTGCGCCCATATCTGGCATTCAGCGAAGGGTTGATGAAAACCGCCTTCTGGGGGCTGAATGCGGGACTGGTGCTGATGATCGCCACCAGCTTGCTGCCCATCGGCATCATCCAGTTCCACGCCAGTGTGAGCGAAGGCCTGTGGTGGGCGCGCAGCGAGGCCTTCATGCAGCAACCTCTGCTGCAGACGCTGCGGTGGGTGCGCACCTTTGGCGACGTCGTCTTCATCACCGGCGCCGTGGCCATGGCGCTACAGGTCGTGCGTGGACTCGCGGGCAGCACCGCAAGCCTTCAAACGACCAGGCTTCGGCCCGAAAGCGCACGGCTTTGATCCACATCCAATTCACTTCATCTACAGCTTGGCAAACTGTTTCCTTGCCTGTTTTTCAACCCGGAGAAAATAATGAAAGCTCGAACCAAACTTGCCCTGCTGCTCGGTACCCTGGTGGCTGCACCTGCCATGGCTGCCGCTGGCTGCGATATCGCGATCGAAGCCAACGACGCCATGCAGTTCAACAAGTCCAGCATTGCTGTTCCGGCCAGCTGCAAGCAGTTCACCGTGAACCTCAAGCATACGGGCAAGATGGCCAAGGTCGCCATGGGGCACAACTGGGTGCTCACCAAGGCCGCCGACCTTCAGGCCACCGCAACCGATGGCATCTCTGCCGGAGCGGACAAAGACTATGTGAAGCCCGGTGACAGCCGCGTGATCGCATACACCAAGGTCATTGGCGGCGGCGAATCTGCCTCGGCCACCTTTGATGTGGCCAAACTCAAAAGTGGCGAGAGCTATGCGTGGTTCTGCTCATTTCCCGGCCACTCTGGAATCATGAAGGGCACACTCGCCCTGGCCAAGTAAACACCTCTGTCTGGACAGGACCCGCGGCGCGCCGGTGCTCCCCATCACCCGCTGGCGCGCCCGCGTCCCTCCGTCAACAGCACTGCCGCCTGCACCCTTGAAGAAAGGCCAAGCTTGCGCAGAATGTGCTGAACATGAATCTTCACCGTAGTCTCGGCAATTGCCAGACTGCGCGCAATTTCCTTGTTGCTGGCCCCCGCCGCAATCTCGCGCAGAATCTCAAATTCGCGTGGCGACAACTGCTCCAGCGGATCGACCGGTTCGGCAGCGACGGGCGGTACCGGCAGCGCAACAGCCTGCGGCTGCTGGGCCTGCAATGCGCTCACCAGCTTGTCCGTCATTTCCATGCTTACCGTGGATTGGCCGCGTAGCGCGCGTTCGATCGCCGCAACCAGCACCTCGCTATCCGCCGTTTTTAGCAGATAGCCATGCGCTCCGCGCTGCAATGCCAGGGCAAGCGTATCCGCATCCTCACTGACCGTGAGCATCAGCACCCGTGCCGCAGGCGCTGCTTCGCGCAAGCCGGGCAGCAGATCTACCCCGCTGACGCCAGGCATGTGGTGATCCAGCAGCACCACATCGGGTTGCAACTGCTCCGCACGGCGCAGTGCCTCACCGGCATCGGCTGCCTCGCCCACCACCTGCAGCTGCGGCTGGGTAGCCAAAAGGGCTGTAACGCCTCGCCTGAAAAGCGGATGGTCATCGACCACCAACAACCGGATAGGGGCACGCTGGGCTTGCTCCGCGCTCATGACAGGGTCCTTTCCACTTCAAAGGTCTCGGCAGCGGGCAGCAGGCGCGGCAAGGTCAGGGTCACACAAGTGCCCGCACCCACTACGGATGTGATATCCAGCGTTGCGCCGATACCGGCGGCGCGCTCGCGCATGATACGCAGGCCCACATGGGTCTCGTCCAATGCGGGCGATGCATTCTCCATGCCTTGGCCATCGTCGCGCACTTCCACCACCCACTGCGGCGCCTGCTGTACATCCACCCACACGGCATGCGCCTGCGCATGCTTGCGCACATTGGAGAGCGCTTCCTGCACCACATGCAGTACCTGCACTTGCACATCAGGCGGTAGCGCCATGCCTTCGCCCTCGATGCTCAAGTGCGCAGGCAGACCCGTCTGGTGTTCGAACTTGGTCAACGTGGTGCGCAGCGCAGGCCCGATGTCCTCTGCGTTGGTGCGGGTGCGGAAATGCACCAACAACTCGCGCACATCAGACAGGCTTTCGCGGATGCCGGCATCCAATTCCGCCAGCGTCGCTTGTACACGCCCACCATCCTGCGGTTTCCGGGCGATTTCATCACGCAGCAACGTCGCCTGAATCTTCAAAAATGCCAGGCTCTGTGCAATGGAATCATGCAGTTCGCGCGCCAACAGGCTGCGCTCGTCTGCCACTGCAGCCTCTCGCTGCAGCGCGTCGGCGCGCAACCCCTCCATGCCACCTGCCAGATGGCTGGCCAATGCATCCAGCAGTGCCTGGTCGTCAGCGCCCAGCTCGGTGGGAGTGCGGAAGAACAGGTCGACCTCGCCGACCATACGCTCATGGAGCCGTACAGGCACGCTCAGCACACAGGCAAAGCCCGCACGGCGGCACTGGCCAGCATCCACGCGACCCATCCGCCGGGGAACACTACCGCGCCAGTCTTGCAGCGTTACCAGCTGAGTCTGCGCCTGCGCCTTGGGCTGGCCACAGAAACAGTCTCCGGTCGGTACGCAATGCTCGGCATCGATCATCTCGTCGGGAAGCCCTTCGGATGCAAGCAACACATAGCGGCGATTCTCTTCGTCTGACCAGCGCACGGCCACGGCGTCGGCCTGTACGGCCCTGCGCGTCTGCGCCGCAAACCCCTGCGCGAGTGCCTGCAGCGAATCAGCCCGCGCCACCAACGCCGCGCCCTCATACAGAGCCGCCAGACGGGCACGCTCAGCCTGCAGATGCTCCGTTTTCTGCTGCACCCGACGCTCCAGGCTGGAATACAGGTCCTGCAGCCGCACGGCCATGCGGTTAAAGCCCCGGGCCACGGCACCAAATTCGTCGCCGCCTTCGCTCGCCACCCGCGCCGACAGGTCACCCGACTCGACGCTTGCCAATGCGGCCTGTAGCCGTGACAGCGGACCGAACACCAGCAACTGCGCGGAATACATGAGCGCCAATGCCGCCGCAATGGCCAATGCCATCATTGCAAACTGCGCAACGTTGAGCAAGGTGGTCCAGCGCGCAAGCTGCTGCTCAATGGTGCCCACCAGGCGATCGACGCCACCCACAAATTCCTCTGCCTGCCGCGCAATAAGTGCATTCTGCGCTGCATTGCCGCCCGCCAGCGGCTGCTGCCACTCTTTGCGAAGCTCCTGCCAGCTTTGCTGCACAGCCTTCAGCGCCACGCGAGAATCCTCATTGCGCGGCACAGACAACGGACGGGCAGCATCGCCCCGTTGCAGCAAATCCAGACTGGTGTCGAACTGGCCGATCAGCAAGGCCAGGCGCTGCGGATCGGCGCCGGGCAGCGCTTGCGCCAACCGCCAGGTCTGCATGCGCATACGCCCAGCCTCATTGATGGCGGCAGCCCCTCCTTCGAGTGACCAGGTCAGCCGCAACGTCAGGCCAATGGCAATCAGTGCCATCAGCAGCAAGGCGCAACCAATGGCGCCAATCTTGACCGCCAGCGGGCGCCCCGATGCTTGCGAACCCTCAGGATTCATGAGATCACCTCCTTGCTGTGCATTGCGGTGCGACCCGCCTTGGCTGGCGTCAGTGCGCGAAATCATGTCGCCGAATCTGGGTAGCGAGCGCCGCGGCGCTGCGCCATATCCTTGCCCATGGCCTGCTGCTCATGCAGGCCCAGACACGATTGGGCTTGGGGGTAGGCCAGCTCCTCTTCCGCTGTGATGTGGCGGGCATACAAAGCCGCAAAATCTGCCCAGCGGCCACGCGCATCGGCAAGGGCCTCACCGCCCAAGGTGTTTCCGGCGTGCACGGCCCGCAAATCAGCCCGGATGGGCCGCCACAAAGCCTCCATCCTTTCGTGCTCTGCATGCAGGGCATCGGCCAGCGCCGAGTTTCCCGCTGCGCGTAGTACCGGGAACACGTGCAACTCCTCGTCCTGGTGGTGCAATGGCGCGGCCACATCGAAATAGCGCTGCACATCAGCCGCCGCATCGCGCGCCTGCCCATCGGGGCTCTGGCCGCCATGCGCGGCGAGGTGCTCGCCCAGACGGGAAAGCAGCGCCAACGTGCGCTCCACCCGGCCGTGGCAAGCATGCAGCATGCCAAACGGCTCGTCGAAGCCTGCGGAAGGAGAGGTACGCAATTGCAGGGTCACAGCCATAAATTGTCGCTGCCGGTCGATGGCGCCATCACATGGTGCACGCCGTTAATGATCTACATCAATTTTTTGTGCCAGGTTGCCGCACATAGTGGAATTGTCCTCCCCTCCCGCATCCATGACCAAACGCTTTCCCAACAACCCTGCACACCCAGAGCGTACCTGCTGGGGCTGTGATCGCTACTGCGCCGCTTCCGACATGGCTTGCGGCAATGGGTCGGAGCGCTCGCAACACCCCGCTGAGCTTTTTGGACCTGACTGGTCGCAATGGAATGCGTTGGAGCTTACGGAGGAGAAGACCAAGCCAGAGCCTCCTCCGCATCAAGCCGGAGACTCTGCATAGGGCTCGTAAGGCCCGGTTCCCGCATGGCTCGCCTCGGCAGCGGCAATGAAGCTACCGCTTGCCACATCGAAGACATGCACTTCGCCGTCTTCGATCACGTAGTGCCATCCATGCAGGCTGAGCGTGCCTGCCTCGACCTGTTCGCGCACCATGGGGTAATCCATCAGCCGCTCCAGCTGCAGAACCACGGCCCGCTGCTCCGTACGGCGCAGCACATCGGCTCCCGGCTCCGCCACCGGCAGTGCCGCTTCACGGCCCAGCTCCAGCCAGGCTGCCAGATTGCGTGCCGCATCCGGCACGCCGCCATACAGCGCACGAATACCGCCGCAATGGCTGTGGCCACAGACGATGATGCGACGCACCTGCAGATTCAGGACTGCGAACTCGATGGCAGCCGAAGTCCCGTGGTAGCCCCAGCTCCCGTCATAGGGAGGCACGAAGGCCCCCACATTGCGCACCAGAAACAATTCTCCCGGCCCGGTGCCGGTCAGCATGTACGGCACCAACCGCGAGTCGCTGCAACCGATGAACAGCGTAGCGGGATGCTGGCCATGGTCCACCAACACACGAAACTGCTCTTCATGCATCGGAAAGGCATGGTCGCGGAAGCGGCGCAGGCGCTGGAGCAGGTCGTCGTCTGGCATTCACTGCACCAGCGGCGTCTGCGCAGCATCCAGATCCACACCAACCACGCGCGCACGCCCGGCCAGCAAACGCAAATACTGCGACAGGGCTGTTGCATAGCTTTGCTGGTGCAGTTGTTGCATTACCGCAGCGCGCACCTGCTCGTAAGGGGGAACGGTGCCACTCTCGCGTTCCAGCACTTCAACAACATGCAGGCCGAAGCGGCTGTGCACCAGGCGCGGCAGCACACCAATCTCTGAGTGGCCGAACAACTCTCGGCCAAACTCGGGCGCACAGTCCTCGGCGCTTAACCATCCCAGCTTTCCGCCATCCGCTCCGCTGGGGCAATTGCTGCTGGCCCGTGCGGCAGCAGCAAAGCGGTCGCCCGCAGCCTGTTCTTCCGGCGTGGCGCTGCGCACATCAAGCAGGCAGGCTTCGGCGCGCTGACGCAGTGCATTCACATCCACTCCGGGCGTCACGGCAAAAAGCACGTGGCGCGCCAATACCCGCGCTCCACAGGCATAGCGCGCCGCATGCGCCTGATAGTGGCGGCGACCCGCCTCGTCGCCGGGTTCTGGCAAGTGGAGTTCCCTGTCCAGCAGGTGCTCAATGGCATCTCCCGCTGCTTCGCTGATCGCGCCGGCGCTGGGCACTGGGTCATCAGCCGCCAAGAGCCCTTGCTCCATCGCAGCCTGGCGCAGCAACTCAGTGCAGGCACGCTGGCGCAGTTCCATCGCATCCAGCAGCTCATTTGTGTCGCACAAGGCAATGCCGTTCACCTGCGGAACAGGAAAGGTGGAGCGCGGAGCATCCAGCGGCGCCTCGATACGCGGCATGCCGGTTGTCTCACTCTCCTGACAAGTGCAGGCGTGGCTGCCGCAGCCACCTGCGTCAGCGTGCAGGTGGTCGCTCATGACCGGCCTCCTTCACGGTTTTCTGGCAGGTTCAATCGGCGCGAGCGCACCAATTGGTAGGGGCGCGCCAGGTAGGCCACCGAAGCCAGACCGCTCCATACATGCACCAGACGGCTGAAGGGGAACAGCAGGAAGATCGTCATGCCCAGCACCATGTGGACCTTGAACGGCCAATCCAGCGCCACCAGACCCGCGGCGTCGGGGCGGAAGGTGACGATACGCTGCGCCCAGTCAGCCAGCACCAGCATGGCGCTGGCGTCAGCCCGGTGAGAAAACGATGCTGGCAAGGTTGCCAGACCCAGCACCAGTTGCACCCACAGGATGACGAGGATGGCGAGATCGGTGCGGTGGCTGGTGCGGCGGATGCGCGGATCGGCGATGCGCCGGTGCAGCAGCAACGTCAGGCCGATAAAGCACACCAAGCCAGCAATGCCGCCGGAGATGATGGCCAGCATCTGCTTTTGCGGCGCGGTGATCAGCCATTCGTATATGAAATGCGGCGTGAGCAGGCCCACGGTGTGGCCGAACAGCAGAAACAGAATGCCGATATGGAACAGGTTGCTGCCCCAGCGCAGTTGGCCCGAGCGCAGCAACTGCGACGAATCACTTTTCCAGGTGTACTGGTCGCGGTCAAAGCGCGCGAGGCTGCCCATCAGGAAGACGGCCAGGCAGATGTAGGGGTAGACGACGAACAGGAAGTTGTGCAATGCAAGTGGCATGGCGGGCTCCTCGGGATTCAGCGGGCGGCGCCGGCCGGTGGCTGGCGCCGCGTGATGTGGATGGGTTGCGGGGTGCCCGGTGCGGCCTGCCCCTGGCTGTTGCAGCCGCCGAAAGCTGCTGGCTCTTCCCAGCTTGCATCGAGCGATTCGTCGGCGGGCAAGGAAGCGGCTGGCGTATCGGCCACCACCGGCTGGCCTGCCAGGTCAAGCACGGCAGACACCACGGCGGCATAGTCGCTTTGGCGGCGCACCAGGGCCGCAGCGATGGACTGCAGAATGTGGGCGAACTCTCCAATGAAGGCTCGCGCCTCCTGTGTGGGCTGGGTGGAGGCAAACTCCAGCAGCACGGTCAGGTGGTCTGGCAGCTCGGCCGGATCGAGCAGCAGACCCGCTTGCTCGTAGGTCTTCACCAGGTCGACCATGGCCGGGCCGCGGTCACGCGAATCGCCGTGCACATGCTCGAACAAATGCAGCGCCGTGCCCCGGCCACGGTCAAACAGGTCTACGTAGCTGGCTTCGGCATCCATGCCTTCTGCCAGCAGGCGATCCATCAGAGCGTCAAGTTCGGAGCGGCGCACATTGCCCAGGGCGTTCTCGGCATTCAGCGCGGTATGGATGTCGACCAGATGGCCACGCATATCGGCATCCGGGTAGCGCAGCAGGTGGGCCAGTGCGCGCAGCGTGAAGCTGATGCTGTCTTTCATGTCTTCGCTCCTCACAGCGTTGCCTTGATGGGAATGGTGCGCTTCTTCTCGCTGCCAAACAGGCTGGTTTCGGTCTCACCCTCGCTACAGCCATTGCCAAAGGAGAAGCCGCAGCCGCCGCGCACATTGAAGGCGTTTTCGGCATATTCGCGGTGCGTGGTGGGGATGACGAAGCGGTCTTCGTAATTGGCGATGGCCATGATCTGGTACATCTCTTCGGCCTCGGCCACAGACAGCTGCGCCTGTTGCAGTGCAGCCTGGTTGGGCATGCCTTCCACATGCTTGCCGCGCTGGTAGGCGCGCATGGCCAGCATGCGCTCCAGCGCCCGCACCACAGGCACGGTGTCGCCTGCCGTGAGCAGGTTGGCCAGGTATTTGACAGGAATGCGCAGCTGGTTCACATCCGGCAGCTCGCCGTTGGCACTCACGTAGCCAGCCTGGGCCGCCGCAGTGATGGGCGACAGCGGCGGCACGTACCAGACCATCGGCAACGTGCGGTACTCGGGGTGCAGCGGCAGCGCGACCTTCCAGTCCACCGCCATTTTGTAGACGGGGCTGTTGCGCGCAGCGATCAGCCAGGCCTCGGGGATGCCGTCGCGGCGGGCCTGCGCGATCACGGCCGGGTCGTTCGGGTCGAGGAAGATGTCCAGCTGAGCCTGGTACAGGTCCTTGTCCTTTTCGACGCTGGCGGCCTGCTCAATGCGGTCGGCGTCGTAGAGCAGCACGCCCAGATAGCGGATGCGGCCGACGCAGGTTTCCGAGCATACGGTGGGCTGCCCGGCTTCAATGCGCGGGTAGCAGAAGATGCACTTTTCGGCCTTGCCACTCTTCCAGTTGTAGTAAATCTTCTTGTACGGGCAGCCAGAGACGCACATGCGCCAGCCACGGCACTTGTCCTGGTCGATCAGCACGATGCCGTCTTCCTCGCGCTTGTAGATCGAGCCACTGGGGCAGCTCGCCACGCAGGCGGGGTTGAGGCAGTGCTCGCACAGACGCGGCAGGTACATCATGAAGGTGTTCTCGAACTGGCCGTAGATGTCTTTCTGCACCTCGTCAAAGTTCTTGTCCCTGCTGCGTTTGCTGAATTCGCCGCCCAGGATTTCCTCCCAGTTCGGGCCCCACTCGATCTTCTCCATGCGCTGGCCGGTGATCAGGCTGCGCGGGCGAGCGGTAGGCGCCGCCTTCATCTCCTTGGCCGTCTGCAGGTGGTCGTAGTCGAAGGTGAAGGGCTCGTAGTAGTCGTCAATCTCCGGCAGATTGGGATTGGCGAAAATCTTCATCAAGAGCTGCCACTTGCCGCCCTGGCGCGGCACGATGGAGCCGTCGGCCTTGCGGGTCCAGCCGCCATTCCAGCGCTCCTGGTTTTCCCACTCCTTGGGGTAGCCAATGCCGGGTTTGGTCTCGACGTTGTTGAACCAGGCGTATTCCACGCCGGGGCGGCTGGTCCAGACGTTCTTGCAGGTCACGCTGCAGGTGTGGCAGCCGATGCATTTGTCCAGGTTCAGCACCATGCCGATCTGTGCACGTACTTTCATCGCGGTTTCCTTGTTCTTTCTGATCGGAATCAGGGGTTCTCGCCCTGCGACTGGTAAGCGCCAGCCAAGTGGTCATCGCGCGGCGTGTCCAGCCAGTCCACCTTGGCCATCTTGCGCACGACGACGAATTCGTCACGGTTGGTGCCGATGGTTCCGTAGTAGTTGAAGCCGTAGCTGTACTGCGCGTAACCGCCGATCATGTGCGTGGGCTTGAGCACGATGCGCGTGACCGAGTTGTGGATACCGCCACGCACGCCGGTGATCTCGCTGCCGGGCGTGTTGATGATCTTTTCCTGCGCGTGATACATCAGCACCATGCCGGGATTGACGCGCTGGCTCACCACCGCACGCACGGCGACTGCACCGTTGAGGTTGAACATCTCCATCCAGTCGTTGTCCTCGATACCTGCGCGCTTGGCGTCCTCTTCGCTGATCCACGCCACGGGGCCGCCCCGGTTGAGGGTGAGCATCAGCAGGTTGTCGGTGTACGTGCTGTGGATGCCCCATTTTTGGTGCGGAGTGATGAAGTTGAGCTGGATCTCGGGGTGCCCATTGGGTTTGATACCCTGCATGCCAGCGGTGGCCTTCATGTCGACAGGCGGACGGTAGCTGGAGAAGCCCTCGCCGAAGGCAACCATCCAGGGGTGATCCTGGTAGAACTGCTGGCGGCCGGTGAGCGTGCGCCATGGAATCAGCTCGTGCACATTGGTGTAGCCCGCGTTGTAGCTCACCGTCTCACTCTCGATGCCGCTCCAGGTGGGCGAGCTGATGATCTTGCGCGGCTGCGCCTGGATGTCGCGGTAGCGGATCTTTTCGTCCTCGCGGTACAGCGCCAGGTGTTTGTGTTCACGGCCCGTGGCCTTCTCCAGCGCCTCCCATGCCTTCACGGCCACGTGGCCATTGGTCTCGGGTGCCAACTGCAGGATGACTTCGCAGGCGTCGATATCGCTGACGATGCGTGGGCGGCCCTCAGTCACGCCAGGCTCAGTGGTCAGGCCATTCAACTGGCCCAGCTGTTCCACCTCGGTACCGGTTTTCCAGTTGATGCCCTTGCCGCCGTTGCCCAGCTTATCCATCAGCGGGCCCAGCGCGGTAAAGCGCTTGTAGGTGTTGGGGTAGTCGCGTTCCACCACCGTGACCTGCGGCGCTGTCTTGCCGGGGATGAGGTCGCACTCGCCCTTCTTCCATTCGGCCACGCCATAGGGTTGCGCCAGCTCGGCGGGGGTGTCGTGCATCAACGGTGTGAGCACGGTGTCGCGTTCCACGCCAAGATGGCCCACGCAGACCTCACTGAAAGCCTTGGCAAAACCTTTGTAGATTTCCCAGTCGGAACGCGATTCCCACACCGGATCGACCGCTGCCGACAGCGGGTGGATGAAGGGGTGCATGTCGCTGGTGTTGAGGTCGTTCTTCTCGTACCAGCTGGCCGTGGGCAGAACCACATCGGAGTAGAGGCAGGTCGTGCTCATGCGGAAATCGAGCGTGACCAACAGATCCAGCTTGCCTTGGGGTGCCTGGGCATGCCAGGTCACCTCTTCAGGCTTGGCATCTTGCGGCCCCAGGTCCTTGCCCTGCACGCCGTTGTCGGTGCCCAGCAGGTGTTTGCAGAAATACTCGTGCCCCTTGCCGCTGGAGCCCAGCAGGTTGCTGCGCCACACGAAGAGGTTGCGCGGCCAGTTCTCGGGGGCGTCCGGGTCTTCGCAGCTCATTGCGAGGCTTCCGCTCTTGAGGCTTTGGGCCACATAGTCGCGCGGCGCCATGCCTGCCGCATCAGCCTGCGCAGCAATCAACAGCGGATTGGCCTTGAGCTGCGGCGCACTTGGCAACCACCCCATGCGCTCGGCACGCACGTTGTAGTCGATCATGCTGCCGCCGTACTGGCTGCGATCGGCCAGCGGGCTGACGATCTCTTCCATGCCCAGTTTCTCGTAGCGCCACTGGTCGGTGTGCGCATAGAAGAAGCTGGTGCTGTTTTGCTGGCGTGGTGGCCGCGCCCAGTCCAGTGCGAAGGCCAACGCCGTCCATCCGGTCTGCGGGCGCAGCTTTTCCTGGCCCACGTAGTGCGACCAGCCCCCGCCGCTCTGGCCAATACAGCCGCATAGCATCAGCAGGTTGATGACGCCACGGTAGTTCATGTCGCAGTGGTACCAGTGGTTCATCGCCGCACCGATGATGACCATGGATTTACCGCGCGTCTTGTCTGCGTTGTCGGCAAATTCGCGCGCCACGGTGATGATATGCTGACGCGGCACGCCAGTGATCTGCTCAGCCCACGCGGGCGTGTAGGGCGCATTGTCGTCATAGCTGGCAGCGCCGCTGCCCAGGCCACGGTTGATACCGTACTGCGCCGCTTGCAGGTCGAACACGGTGGCGACCAATGCATCGCGGTACTCGCCATCGCACCCCAGGCGCAGGCGCACAGCTGGTACGCGGGCACGGTTCACATCGCCCTGCTGTTCATTGGCCGTGAAATGTGGTGTATCAATGCCTCCGAAGTACGGAAAGCCCACATCGACGATTTCATGCGCCTGGCTCCCGTCTTCCAGCACCGAGAGCTTGAGTTTCACCTCGGCGCCGTGGCGCGCCTCCTTGGCCTCCAGGTTCCATTTACCAGCGTCGTCGCGGCCCTCTGTGCCCCAGCGGAAACCGATGGAGCCATGCGGTAGCACAGCACGGCCATCGCTGTCGAAAGCCATGGTCTTCCACTCTGGGTTGTTCTGCTGCCCGAGCTTGCCATTGAAGTCGCTGGCACGCAGGTAGCGGCCCGGCACCTGCATCACACTGCCGTCGGGCAGGGTTTTGCTCTCCAGCAGGACCAGCATCGGCAGGTCGGTGTAGCGGCGTGCGTAATCGTCGAAGTATTCGCTGCGCCGGTCGAAGTAGAACTCCTTGAACGCCACATGGCCCATGGCCATGGCCAGCGCCGCGTCGGTGCCCTGCGTGGGATGCAGCCAGACGTCGGAGAGTTTGGCCACTTCGCTGTAGTCGGGCGTCACGGCCACCGTCTTGGCGCCCTTGTAGCGCACCTCGGTAAAGAAGTGAGCATCAGGCGTGCGTGTCTGCGGCACGTTGGAGCCCCAGGCAATGATGTAGCTGCTGTTGTACCAGTCAGCCGATTCAGGCACGTCGGTTTGCTCGCCCCAGACCTGCGGGCTGGCGGGCGGCAGATCGCAATACCAATCGTAGAAGCTCATGCATACGCCGCCAATCAGGCTCAGGTAGCGGCTGCCCGCTGCATAGCTGACCATGCTCATGGCTGGAATGGGCGAAAAGCCGATGATGCGATCAGGCCCATGTTGCTTGATGGTGTAGACGTTGGCCGCAGCCACGAGCTGGTTGACCTCGTCCCACGTGCTGCGCACGAATCCGCCCATGCCGCGCACGCTTTGGTAATCGCGCCGCGCAGTATCGTCCTGCACGATCAGGGCCCAGGCATCCACGGGCGTTTTGGCCACCGCCAGCGCAGCGCGCCAGCGCTCCAGCAGGCGGCCTCGCACCATCGGGTATTTCACGCGGTTGGCGCTGTACAGGTACCAGCTGTAGCTGGCGCCGCGCGCGCAGCCGCGCGGCTCGTGGTTGGGCATGTCCCAGCGGGTGCGGGGGTAGTCGGTCTGCTGGGTTTCCCAGGTGACGATACCGCCCTTGACATAGATTTTCCAGGAGCACGAACCGGTGCAGTTCACGCCGTGCGTGCTGCGCACGATCTTGTCGTGCGACCAGCGGGCGCGGTAGGCATCTTCCCAGGTGCGGTCTTCGCCCGTGGTGCGGCCGTGGCCGTCGGCAAAGCTCTCCTTGGGCAGGCGAAAGTGGGTGAGGCGGTCGAGGAAATGACTCATGGTGGTTCTCGTTTTCTCGTGATAGGTCAGCAGGGCATGGCGGCTTGGCGGCGTGCATAGCACCACCAGGTAATGACCACGCACAACAGGTAGAAGGCGGCAAAGACCCACAGCGCGGCCTCTGGCCCACCGGTTGCAGCAATGGATGAGCCGTAGCCCTTGGGAATGAAGAAGCCACCGTAGGCGCCGAATGCGCCAGCAAAGCCCACTGCGGCGGCGCCCCGTACATTGCCTTCTTTGATGGCTGCGGCCTGCGATGCGTCATCCTTGCCGGCCTGGCGCAGTGCGAGCTGGTTGAAGATGATTGGAATCATGCGGAATGTCGATCCGTTGCCGATCCCCGTGGTGACGAACAGCAGCAGGAACATGAGGAAGAAGCCGGTAAAGCTGCCTTCCGCAGGACCAGCGGACAGTGCCAGACCGCTCGCGCCCTTGGGCAGGAAATACAGCACCCCCAGCACCGCCAGCGCCATCACCAGGAAGTTCCACATGGTGACCACACCGCCACCCACCTTGTCGGCAAGCCAACCGCCAAAAGGCCGCACCACGGCGCCCACCAGCGGGCCAAGCCATGCGTATGACAGCGGATTGACAGCAGGAAACAGGCCTTTGATCAGCAGCGGAAAGCCTGCCGAAAAACCGATGAAGGAGCCGAAGGTGCCCAGGTACAACACGCACATGATCCAGTTGTGCGGCTGCACGAAAATCGCAGCCTGCGCGGCCACCGATGCCTTGGCATCTGCTACGTCATTCATCGTGAACCAGGCCACCACCGAGGTCAGGGCAATCCATGGCACCCAGATGAACGCGGCGTTCTGCATCCACACCTGCACCTGGGCACCGCCCTTGGTGACGGTCTGTGGATCGCCGCCGAAGATACCCAGCAGCCCGGCCGTGACAACGATGGGGCTGAGGAACTGCACCACCGAAACACCCAGGTTGCCCAGGCCAGCATTCACGCCCAGCGCGGAACCCTTGCGATCCTTGGGAAAAAAGTAGCTGATGTTGGCCATGCTGGAGCTGAAATTGCCGCCGCCCAGGCCGCACAGCAGTGCCAGGATCAGCATCGTGGGATAGGGCGTGCTCGGGTCTTGCACCGCGATGCCGATGCCGATGGCCGGGATCAGCAGGCTCGCGGTGGAGATTGCCGTCCAGCGGCGACCGCCGACCAAGGGCACCATGAACGAATAGAAGATGCGCAGCGTGGCGCCAGACAGCGCGG
Source organism: Comamonas odontotermitis (assembly GCF_014207855.1). Classification (GTDB taxonomy): domain Bacteria; phylum Pseudomonadota; class Gammaproteobacteria; order Burkholderiales; family Burkholderiaceae_C; genus Comamonas; species Comamonas odontotermitis_A. The sequence continues at coordinate 172,815 of NZ_JACHKZ010000002.1, forward strand.
GCGCCGCTGCCAGCCAGAAGAGCTGGTTGGTCGAATACTGGAAGCCCAGGCCCGGCAGGCTGACGGCAACGACACTCCAGACCTGCCAGACGGCAAACGCCAGAAAGAGGGCAGGTACCGAGACCCACAGGTTGAGCTTGGCGATGGCTTCGCCCTCTTTTTCCCAGAAGGCCTTGTCCTCCGGGGTCCAGATCTTCAAGGTGCTGCCGCGGCGCGGCGCAGTGGTGGTTGTGGTGTTCATGGAGATTCTTTCCAGGGGATATTCAGTCGGCGTTCATGCGCTTGGGGTGGCCACGCCGCCCATCAGGTCGGTATGGCGCACCTCGGTCCAGTACATCCAGATGAGGGACACCCAGACCACGCCGTAGAGCAACATGAAGGCGCTGGAGCGCACGCCGGTCACATCCAGCAAGGCGCCAAATAGGATGGGCAGCACGAAACCGCCCAGCCCCCCGGCCAGGCCCACGATGCCGCTGATGGCACCGATGTTGTCGGGGTAGTCATCGCCGATGTACTTGAAGACACTGGCCTTGCCGAAGGCGAAAGCCACGCCCAGCACGCCCATGAGCGCAGTGAAGGTGTAGACGTTCAGCCCGACGTGGAATGTTTTGGGGCCGTTGATGGTGGCGATGGTGAAATCGGTCTGCGGGTAGCTCAGCAGGAACAGGCAGATCCAGCTCACCCACATCACCCACCAGGTCACCTTGTGGGCGCCATATTTGTCTGACAGCACGCCACCGATGGCGCGCAACACACCGCCAGGCAGCGAAAAGCAAGCGGCCAGGAGCGCTGCCACGCGAATATCAAGGCCGTATTCGCCCACGTAGTACTGCACCATCCACAGAGCCAGCGCCACATAGCCACCGAACACGATGCTGTAGTACTGGCAGTACTTGAGCACACGCGGGTCTTTCAAGGCCTTGAGCTGATCGACGAAACGCACATTGCTTGACACCAGATGCCGAGGATCGTGCGCACTCAGCAACCAGAACAGCACCACGGTGCCTGCCAGGATGGCGGCATAGACCTGGGGCACCAGCGCCCAGCCGCCCGCCACCAGCAGTGCCGGTGCCAAAAATTTGTTGACCGCCGAGCCCGAGTTGCCCGCGCCATACACACCCATCGCCATGCCCTGGCGGCTCTTGGGAAACCAGCGCGCAACGTAAGGCGTACCCACCGAGAACGATCCGCCAGCCAGGCCAACGAACAGGCCAATCACCAGAAACTGCCAGTACTGCGTGGCATAGGCCATGAGCCAGATGGCTGGCACGGTGACGGCCATCAATATGGTCATCACAATCCTGCCGCCATAGCGGTCTGTCCAGATGCCCAGTGGCACCCGCACCAGCGAGCCCGACAGCACGGGCATGGCAGTGAGCAGGCCGAACTCGGTCGCGTTCAGACCCAGTTGCTTCTTGAGCGGAATGCCGATGACGCCGAACATCATCCACACCATGAAGCAGACGGTAAAAGCCAGTGTGCTGACGGCGAGAACGCTCCAGGCCTGACGGGAGACAGCGGGTGGTGCGGAGGCGGAATCCATGGTGGGGCAGATGTTGTTGAATCTGTCCCTACTGTCGCGCGCCAGTGCGCGCCGCACTATCCACCTGTTAGTGCATTACGCCACGCCAAAAGAACGATGGCTGCCGCCATGCCATCGTTCTGAAGAACTACTGCCTCGTAATTCCCTCAAATGCATGATCTGCATCAAACGTGAAATGCCACCCTGCAAGCAAGATGGAAAGTTTTCGCCACTTTGGCGAGTCGCTCTGCGCGGTCAACGCCCTTACCCGATGCGGCATGCTGACGACGCTCGGATGGGGTGTCGTCAGCGCCAGCGCTGCATCAGGCCAGCTCCACCTGCATGCCTGCTGCGCGCAGCTTGTCCATGACTTCCTGGATATGCACATTGCTGCGGGTCTGCAGCACGATGTCGATCTCGGTGTTCTGTGCGGCCAGCTTGGTGAAGGCCCGCTGGTGGTGCACCTCTTCGATATTGGCGCCCGCCTCGGCCACGATGGCCGTGATGCGCGCCAGCATGCCCGGCACGTCGCGTGAGCTGATGCGCAGCCGCGCCAGCCGCCCGGAACGCACCATGCCCCGCTGGATGATGGACGCGAGCAGTAGCGGATCGATATTGCCGCCCGAAAGGATCAGGCCCACCTTCTTGCCCTTGAAGCGCTCTGGGTAGCGCAACAGCGCTGCCAAGCCCACCGAGCCCGCGCCTTCGACCAGGGTCTTCTCGATCTCCAGCAGCATCAGCACGGCCTGCTCGATGTCGCCCTCTTCCACCAGCACGAGATCGTCCACTGTCTCGGCCACGATCTGGCGGGTGATCATGCCTGCCGTGGCCACCGCAATGCCTTCGGCCATGGTGGAAACGCCCACTGGCAGATCCTTGTGCTGCACGGCATTGAGCATGCTGGGGAAGCGCGATGTCTGCACGCCCACCACTTCTATACCCGGTTTGACGGACTTGGCCGCCGTGGCAATGCCAGCAATCAAGCCCCCGCCGCCCACGGCCACCAGCAAGGCGTCCAGATCGGGATGGTCTTCCAGCATTTCCAGCGCCAGCGTACCCTGGCCTGCGGCAATGTCTTCATCGTCAAACGGATGCACAAACACCAGTTGCTGCGCGTCAGCCAGCGCGTAGGCGTGGATGCGTGCTTCCTCCAGCGTGTCGCCATGCAGCACCACTTCGGCGCCAAAGCTGCGCGTGCGCTCCACCTTCACCCCGGGTGTGAAACGCGGCATGACGATGACGGCGCGAATGCCCAGCTGCTGGGCATGGTAGGCCACGCCCTGCGCATGGTTGCCTGCACTCATGGCGATCACGCCGCGCGCGCGCTGCTCGTCGGACAGCTGCATCAGCTTGTTGCAGGCACCGCGCTCCTTGAAAGCCGCCGTGAACTGCAGGTTCTCGAACTTGAGGTACACCTTGGCACCAACGATGTTCGACAAGGTGTGTGAATACAGGCAAGGTGTGCGTTCGACCTTGCCTTGGATGCGCTGCGCGGCAGCGCGGATGTCTTGGATGCTGAGCATGGTGGATGGCATTGTCAGGAAGAAGGGCCGCGCCTGCAAGCGATGTGCCCGCCACAAGGCAGGGGCCGTTTTGCTCTGGTTTTTGATAGCACGTTGACCTGGCGGTGCGTGCTAGGCGGGATAAACATGGTCAAAAAAACTCTGCTCCAACGCAACGGCGCGGGCAAAAAAGTCTGCTGCCTCGGCCCGGGCCTGCGGGTCCAAGCCCTCGCCCACGCGGTCGAGCTCGGCGCGCAGCCAGGCGACAAAACCGCGGAAGAAGTCATTGGCGTGCAGATGAATCCATTCAGCATGCTCGAAGCGCGGCGGCAGTGCAGCGCCATCGCGGTCAAATGCATCCAGGTACAGGCCTTCTGCCACACACAGCACAGCCAGGCAGTTGGCGTATTTCTGGCTGCGCGCGGCCTCCAGCATCAGCGCCTGGAACTGAACCGTGGGCAGGCTCAGCTGCGGCAGGTGGCGGTCGGATTCGGCCACGCCCAGCGCGTCAAAGCTGCGGATGAAATAGGTGTTTTCATCGCTCGTGATCATGGCCGCAAACTGCGACAGGGTGACACGCGGCGCAAACTGGTCTGCACTGGCAATGGCCGCGCCCAGCAGGGCCACAAACTGGTTGATGAACTGGTAATCCTGCACAAGGTAACGGCGCAACACCGCATCATCCAGGGTGCCAGCGAACATTTCGTTGATGAAGCGGTGCTGGGTGCAGGCCTGCCACGGCGTGTGGTTCAGCTCTTTGAGGGACTCGGAAAATCGTTGGCTCATGGCATGGTCTCGTTGGCGCAGGACCGTCATTGTGCCGCATCTGCACCAAAACAGCCTTAGGCGCTCCACCAGTGCGCGCCATGCGCTATGATTTTTGAAAATCTTTTCATCCACAGAAAGACACCCATGACCTCTGCCATCGATCGCCGCCATGTGGGCGCCCGCCTGTCCGAAACCGCCATTTACAACGGCACCGTGTATCTGGCAGGCCAGATTCCGGAAAACAGCCCCGGCGCGGACATCAAGACACAGACGCAGGAGGTGCTGGGCCACATCGACCGCCTGCTGGGCGAGGCTGGCTCCAGCAAGCAAAGCATCCTGCAATGCCAGATCTACCTGACCGATATCAGCGAAATCGGCCAGATGAACGAAGTCTGGGACGCCTGGGTCGCGGCTGGCCACACGCCGCCCCGCGCCACCGTGCAGGCCCAGCTGGCCAACCCGGCCTACAAGATCGAGGTGGTGGTGGTAGCCGCAGTGGAATCGGCCCGCTGAACACTTCCCGCTCAGGAATAACTGTTATGCGCCGACGCAGGCATTTGCCCTGCTGACGCTGTGCCCTGCCAAAAGGCATGCCCATGGAAACACTCCCCGGGCATGCCTTTTGGCTTTTGGCAACTACAGCCGCACTACCGGGAATACCCGCTGCACGCGCAGCAAACTCCTTGAGTACATTCTTGTGCACAAGATAAACAAATCTTGTATGCAAATACATTTCAAGGAATCCCTCCCATGCGCCGCTTTGTCAAATCCCTCTTCGGGCAGGTGGTGATCGCACTCATTGTGGGTGTGATCGTTGGCCTGCTGACGCCTGAATACGCCGTCAAACTCAAGCCGCTGGGCGACGGCTTCATCAAGCTGATCAAGATGATCATCCCCGTGCTGGTGTTCTGCGTGGTCGTGCACGGCATTGCCGGGGCGGGCGACTTGAAGCGCGTGGGCCGCGTGGGGGTTAAGTCGCTGATCTACTTTGAAGTACTCACCACGATCGCGCTGACCATGGGGCTGGTGCTGGCCTTTGTGTTCGAGCCCGGTGTCGGCATGAACGTGGATGTCAGCCAGCTCGATCCGGCGGCCATGGCAGCCTACGCCAGCAATGCCGACAAGCTGACCAGCGGCGGCACGGTGGATTTCCTGATGAAGCTCATCCCCACGACGGTGGTGGATGCCTTCGCCAAGGGCGATGTGCTGCAGGTGCTGCTGTTTGCGGTGCTGTTCGGCTGTGCGCTCACCCTGCTGGGCGATCGCGTCAAGCCGCTGGCCGATCTGGTGGACATGACGGCACTCGCGCTGTTCAAGATCATGGGCATCATCATCAAGCTGGCGCCGCTGGGCGTGCTGGGCGCGATTGCCTTCACCGTGGGCAAGTACGGGATCGGCTCGCTCAAGCAACTGGGCATGCTGGTGGGCCTGTTCTACGTGGCGGTGCTGTTCTTCGTGTTCGTGGTGCTGGGTCTGGTGATGCGCATGTCCGGCTTCAGCCTCATCAAGCTGCTGCGCTACCTGCGCGAAGAGCTGACCATCGTGTTCGCCACCACCTCCTCCGACAGCGTGCTGCCACAGGTGATGGCCAAGCTGCGCAACATGGGCGTGCGCGATTCCACCGTGGGCCTGGTGATCCCCACCGGCTACTCGTTCAACCTCGATGCGTTCTCGATCTACATCACGCTGGCGGCGGTCTTCATTGCCCAGGCCACCAACACGCCCATCAGCATGTCCGACCTGCTGACCATTCTGGCCATTGCATTGGTCACCTCCAAGGGCGCGCACGGCGTGCCGGGCTCGGCCATCGTCGTGCTGGCCGCCACCTTGCATGCGATTCCCGCGATTCCGGCCATCGGCCTGGTGCTGGTGCTGTCGGTGGACTGGTTCATGGGCATCGCCCGCGCGCTGGGCAACCTGATCGGCAACTGCGTGGCCACGGTAGCCATCGCCGCCTGGGAAGGCGATATCGACCGCGAACGTGCCCATCGTGTGCTCAATGGCGAGCGCATCGCCGAAGATGCACCCCAATCGGCGGCACAATCGGGTACGTCCGAATCCCATGCCTGAGTCCATGTCTCCTGTCACCCCCACCTCCATCGCCGAGCGCGTTGTCGAAGCCATCCTGGCGCAGAAGCTCTCGCCCGGAGAACGGCTGGGGGAGCAGGAGCTGGCCGATAACTTTGCCGTGAGCCGCACCGTGGTGCGCGAAGCACTGATGCAATTGCAGGCGCGCGGCTTTGTGCAGGTGCAGCCGCGCCGCGGCTGGTATGTGGTGCAGCCCAGCGCCGACGAGGCACGCGACGCCTTCGCAGCGCGCCGCATCATTGAATCGGGCATCATCGATGCGGCCGGGCGCCCGATGCAGAAGGTGATTGTGCAACTGCGCCAGCACATCGGCGAGGAAGAACGCGCCATCCAGGGCGCCGATGCCGCCACCCGCGCCTTTCTGCTGGCCGACTTTCACGTGTGCCTGGCCGAGCAGATGGGCCACCGCCTGCTGGCCAATACGCTGCGCGACCTGACGGCCCGCACCACGCTGGCCGCCACGCTCTACCAGTCGCAGCACAGCGCCGAGCAATCCTGCGCCGACCATGCCAGCATCGTTGCAGCGCTGGAGCGCGGCGACACCGCCCAGGCCCGCGCGCTGATGCTGGCGCACATCGGCCAGGTGGAAGAGGCGCTGGAGATCGCGCCACCCTCGCCCGAGCCGGAACCCGCGCCCAGCGAACGCTTGCGTGCCACCCTGGCTCCGGTGCTCCGATGAACAGGCGCCAGCCCCCGCCCGCAGTCGCGCCGCGCCTGCTGCGTTTTCACAAGCCCTATGGCGTGCTCAGCCAGTTCACCCCCGAAGGGCGGTGGACGGCGCTCAAGGACTGGATCGATGTACCCGGTGTGTACGTGGCAGGGCGCCTGGACGCCGACAGCGAAGGCCTGCTGCTGCTGACCAACGACGGCAGGCTGCAGGCACGCATCGCTGACCCGCGCCACAAGATGGCCAAGACATACTGGGTACAGGTGGAAGGCATTCCCACCGATGTCGCACTGCAGCAACTGCGTGATGGCGTAGTGCTTAACGACGGCAAGACCCTGCCCGCGCAGGCGCGCCTGCTCGACCCGCAACCCGATATGTGGCCGCGCAACCCGCCGATCCGGGTGCGGCAGAGCATCCCCGATTGCTGGATCGAGCTCATCATCCGCGAAGGCAAGAACCGCCAGGTGCGCCGCATGACCGCTGCCGTCGGCCACCCGACCTTGCGGCTGGTGCGCATGGCCATCGGGCCTTATACGCTGGATGGTTTGCACCCCGGTGAATGGGCGGACTGCCTGCAGCCCTCCGCCTGAAAGCGCCCCAAGGCAGGGCTAACGCGCCAGCAGCGGTGCAGCTTCCAGCGCTTTTCCAGAAGGCAGCTCCACCGCGCGCCAGCCATGCCGCAACGGCCAAGGACGAAAGCGCACGCCCGGCAGTACCTCCACAGCGCTTATCTGGCCTTGCAACACAGCCGCCAGACGCTGCATTTCGGCGCCTCGCTCCCTCGCGCAGACCTGGGTGCGCTGCCACTGCGCACGGCGGTGCGCCATGCTCAACGCGGCCATCGCACTGGGTGCTGGCTGGCATTGCGCCATGCCCAGCAGTACCCACATCCCCGCCTCTCCACGGGTCGCCCCTCGCACAGCCTCTACATGCTGGGCCAGCACCTGGGGAGCCAACTCCCCCGCCAGGCGAATCTCCAGCGCATCATCCGCCCAGCGGTAGCGCGCCGGAACGGCAGCCGTCATGACCGTGGTGCCGTTGCGGGTGCGAAGGCGAGCCTCCACCCGGCGGCTGCCTTGTTCCAGCAAGGGGCCCACCAGCTGCAGCAGGGCGTCATCGCGCTGCTGGCGTGATTCGCTGTTTTCCACAGGTGCCAGTGCAATACGAATGGGCACGCTGTAATAACCGCGCCATTGTTCGCCCCAGGCCTTCTGGCTGGCCTGGTCGGGTGCCACCAGGCCCGTCAGCACGCCGGTCGGCAATGCCAGCAGCAGCGCCCACACCCACCAATCCGAGGGCATGGGTGCCGCATTCCAGGCCTCGCCCTGCCGCAGATGGCTCCAGCCGGTGGACAGCTGCCCCACCAACCACACCAGCACGAACACCCCCAGCGCGCAGAGCAGCGCTGTGCCAAGTGGCAGTACTTGCTCGGGGTGCAGGCCCTCGGGCAGCCAGAACAGGGTGAGCCAGCCCGTTGCGCCGCCTACCAATGTGAACAGCATTGCCGCAAACGGCACCCAGTTCGGCGTGCGCGCCTCCTCCTCGGCACTTTCCAGCGACTCTGCCCGCAAGGCGCGCCGCCACTGCAACGCCCGTCCGATGCGAATGCTCTGGCACAGCAGCACGGTCACCCCCAGGCCCACCACTATGCCCACGAGCAGCGGCGCCAGCAGCCACAGCATCACCAGCGCCAGAACCGCCATCACGCACCAGCCCAGGCCCAGCAGCGCTGCGTTCCCACTTTGTTTTTGATAGCACTTTGCGCGGCAAGGATGTGCGCGTGCGGCTTTTTTCAGCATGTCTTGGAGGAATGATGGGGTCGCTGCACCTCATTCGGTCAGCATCGCTATCGATATAAATCACCTTCTGGCGCTCACCAGTTATGCGCCAACAGCTATGAATTTGTGAGTATAGGGGTTCTGGCGATGCTACGATCTCCAAGACCTCTCGCCCTCATCGCGCCATTTCCCCATGCCCAACGACCAGGAGGAAAAGCCTTGCACCGTTTTCTTGCACTCTGCCTGATGGGCGCACTCAGCGCGCCATGGGCAGCACCAGCCCGAGCCCAGGCCAACACAAGCGCACAGACCCACCCCTCCACTTCTGCCATGACCAGCCTCCGCCTGCACCAGGCCGCTGCAGCCAATGATGTCTCCGCGATCCGCCAGCTACTCAAAGAAGGTGCCGCTATTGACTCTCGTGACGCGCAGGGCCGCACCGCCTTGCTGGTGGCCACCCATGGCAACTACGTAGATGCGGCCAGGGCGTTGATCGAGGCTGGTGCCAACGTGAACGCCAAGGACGACATGCAAGACAGCCCGTACCTGTACGCCGGTGCGCGCGGCCTTCTGGAAATACTGAAAATGGCCCTGGCCCATGGGGCCGATCTGCGCAGCACCAACCGCTACGGCGGCACCGCGCTCATTCCTGCCTGCGAGCGCGGCCATGTCGAAACCGTGCGGACCCTCATCGCCGCAGGCGTCGACGTGAACCATGTCAACCGCCTGGGATGGACAGGCCTGCTCGAAGCCATCATCCTGTCGGATGGCGGCCCGCGCTACCAGCAAATCGTGCAATTGCTGATCGAAGCCAAGGCCGATGTGAACCTGGCCGACAAGGACGGCGTGACACCACTGGCCCACGCCAGGCAACGGGGCTACAAGACCATCGAAAAAATGCTGACTGCCGCAGGTGCACGCTGATTTTCAAGCTGTTTATTGAATGGCGTCTTCAACAGCCCCCGCCTGCGCCAGCAACTGCGCCACCCACTCGATGAACACACGCACCCGGCGCGAGAGATGCGTGCGGTGCGGGTAGAGCACATGCACCGGCAAGGCGGGCGGCGGGTAATCATGCAGCACCTCCACCAGCTCACCCGCTTGCAGGTGGCCGCGCACGTCGTACTGCGGAATCTGGATAAGCCCCAGCCCGGCCAGGGCGCAGGCGATATAGCTTTCCACATGGTTGGCGCCCACCGCACCGGGCACCACCTGGCTGTGTTCGCTGCCGCCCTCTACCCATTCCCAGGGCGCGGAGCGGCCGGTGGTGGGCGAGTTGTAGCGCACCACCTGGTGCGCCGCCAGATCGGCCGGGGTCTGGGGAGTACCATGCTGCGCCAGATACGCGGGGCTTGCGCAGTTGATGAGCCGCATGCTGCCCAGCGGCTTGGCCACCAGACTGCTGTCGGCCAGCGGCCCCACACGCAGCGCGCAATCCACATGCTCCAGCACCAGATCGACCGCGCGGTCACTGGAGCCCAGATCCACCTCCAGCCCCGGGTGCTGCGCCAGCAAGGCGGGCAGGGCCGGCGCAATGAGCAGGCGCGCCACACGGCTGGGCACATCGATGCGCAAGCGCCCCGCCACCGCATGGTGGTTGGGGCGAAAGCGCTGCTCCAGATCCTGCATCTCGTCCACCAGGCTGCTTGCGCGCTCCACCAGGGCATGGCCGTCCAGCGTGAGCGCCACCTTGCGCGTGGTGCGGTGCAGCAGCCGGGTGCCCAGGCGGGCCTCCAGCTGCTGTACAGCGAGCGAGACCGTGGGACGGGGCAGCGACAGCTGATCGGCCGCCTGCGAAAAGCTGCCGGTCGCAGCCACACGCAGAAAAATCTGGAGCAGGTCTATACGGTCCATGGTGCACAGAGCGGGCGTTGATTGTTAGTAAATTCTGAATAAATATGGAATAAATTCTATATTTATCTTTGATTTATAACCAATTACGCTGGATACCTCTGATTCATGCACAGGAGTATTCATTCATGTCCTCTTCTTCCAAACACAGCCTCCAGGGCAAAACCGTATTGATCGCCGGTGGCGCCAAAAACCTGGGCGGCCTGCTCGCTACGGATTTCGCTCAGCACGGTGCCAAGGCCATTGCCATCCACTACAACAGCGCTGCCAGCAAGGCCGATGCCGAACAGACCCTGGCTGCCGTGCAAAAACTTGGCGCCAAGGCCGTCATCCTGCAAGGCGACCTGACAACGGCCGCTGCGGTGGAAAAGCTGTTTGCCGACGCCGTTGCCGCCGTGGGCCGCCCTGACATCGCCATCAATACCGTGGGCAAGGTGCTGAAGAAACCGATGGCCGACATCAGTGAGGCTGAATTTGACGAAATGGACGCAGTCAACAACAAGGCCGCCTTCTTCTTTTTGAAGGAAGCAGGCAAGCATGTGAACGATGGCGGCAAGGTCTGCACCTTGGTAACGTCGCTGCTGGGCGCGTTCACGCCGTTCTATTCGTCGTACGCTGGCACCAAGGCACCGGTAGAACACTACACCCGCGCAGCCGCCAAGGAATTCGGCGCACGCGGCATCTCGGTGACTGCCGTGGGCCCCGGCCCGATGGACACGCCATTCTTCTACGGCCAGGAAAGCACCGATGCCCAGGCCTACCACAAGAGCGCAGCGGCCCTCTCGCCCTTCAGCCAGACGGGCCTCACCGATATCGAAGACGTGGTTCCCTTTGTGCGCCACCTGGTGAGCGACGGCTGGTGGATCACCGGACAAACGATCTTGATCAACGGCGGTTACACGACAAAATAAGCAGACATGGCCTGCACCAGCGGCAGGCCGCATTGTTTTCAACCAAGAGGAGACCGCCATGCACATGCTGCTGGTGATGGTGACAGGCGGGCTGCAGCTCGCCGTTTTCGTGCTGCTGGGCAAACTGTGGGGGGCTGATGCAGCCAGCATGGCCACCGGCGCCAAGGCATTCATTCCTGTGTGGCTGGCGATGACCTTGGCCAATATGTGGGTCGGTGTCAGCAAGGCCGGTTACACCGTGGCGCAAGAGCTGCCCATTCTGCTGCTCAATTTTGCCGTGCCCGCTGCGCTGGCATTGATGCTGGTTTGGCTGCTGCAACGCGCCTGAGAAAGTGTTTACGCCACATTTGCTGCGCCGCAATATCGAAAGTACTGGGTAAAGCGCCCGCAATCCCGTACGCTGCCATGCAGCAGTTTGCGCAAGCGAGCTGCTGCAGCGTTGCCGTTGGCGCCAGCTGACGGCCGGGCGTGCTGTCACACCACAGTCATACAGCGCCCGCAGCATCCACCCACCTTTCGCTTTCTCAACCCTTGGTCGAATCCTATGACAACACGTACTCCCAAGTTTCATCTGACAGCGCTGGGCACAGCCCTGTGTGGCGCACTGCTGCTCACCGCCTGCGGTGGTGGCGGCGGTGATGACGGTGTGCGCTTTCTCACCCTGGATGGCTCCCAGCCCCAGGTGATCGCGCACCGCGGCTACTCCGGCATGTACCCCGAGCAGACACGCATGGCCTATGAAAAGGCCATCGACGCCGGTGCCGACATGATCGAGCTGGACATGCACCTGACGCGCGACTGCCAGCTGGTGGCTCGCCACAATGCATGGCTGGGGGACAGCACCAACATCGCCGACGTTGCCAAGACCAACGCCGCCGTGGCCGCCCGCAAACGCACGGCCAAGGGCGTACTGGTGGATGTGAAATACCCCGCCATTCCCGCCAACGGCCCCGCACAGTACCTGAGCGACCAGATCAACCCCAGCGATCCCAAGTCGGTGCTCAAGGCCCTGGTAGTCGATGGCGAGGACCACAGCAACGACTGGTCAATCAGCGACTTCACGATGCAAGAGTTGCGCGACTGGATTGCAGGCACCACGCTGGACAACCGTGCCGACCGCCCTACCGAGTGGAATGGCAAGCTGCCGCTCATCAGCGCGCAGGATGTGATCGACATCGCCGCGGCCAAGGGCAAAGCAGCGGGCCGCACCATCCCGGTCTACGCCGAAACCAAGAACCCCTACTGGAACAACCAGCAGGCCATTGCCAATGGCTGCGGCGCGCCAGGCAGCCACCCGCTGGAAGACGCCACCCTGGCCCTGCTGGAGAAGAACAAGCTCAACAGCAAGGATGCTCCCATCTACATCCAGAGCTTTGACCCCGAAAGCCTGAAGTACCTGCGCAAGGCTGGCATGAAGGCCAAGGGCGTGCAGCTGATCGACGGCAATGACTTCGACCTCAAGGACGGCTCGATGGTCTACATCACCTCCGATGAGTGGACCTTCATCAGCGGCCGCCCCTACAGCTGGACGCTGGCCGGTGACGCGCGCACCTTCGCCGTCATGCAGACCCCGGCGGGCCTCGCCGAGATCAAGACCTACGCCGACGGCATCGGCCCCTGGAAGCCTCAGGTGCTGGCCCACTCGGTAGTACCGTACAAGGAAGGCGCAGGTCTCAAGGACGTGAACACCCTCAAGGACACCGGCCTGATTGCCAACGCGCACAAGGCTGGCCTGGTCGTGCACAGCTTCACCTTCCGCAACGAAGCGGGGCGCCTTGCCGGTATCTACAAGGGAGACCCGGTGCAGGAATTCCTCGCCTACTACCGCCTGGGCATCGATGGCGTTTTCACTGACTTCACCCCGACCGGCGTGAAGGCCCGCGACGCCTACATTGCCGAGCTGAAAGGCAAGTAAGCCTGCTGCCCCCCGCCCTCACAATGCAAAAGGACGCCATGCGTCCTTTTTTATCGCCTATGCACCGGCAAACCCTGCCTTGCCCAAGCGCTCTACCGCCCAGGCCAGCAGATTGAGCAGCGTGCACAGCAACCAGTAGATGGCGCCCACCAGCAAAAACACCTCGGCAGGATGCACCATCAGCCGCGCATTGACCTGGGTGGACAGAAAGGACAGCTCGCCCACGCCGACGATATAGGCCAGCGAGCTGTCCTTGATCAGGGTGACCCATTGGTTCACGAACGACGGCAGCATCACCGGCAAGGCCTGGGGCAGGATCAGGCTGCGCAGCACCTGCCAGCGCGTCAGGCCCAGCGCGGCCCCCGCATTCCACTGGCCTTGCCCTACGGCGCCAATGCCCGCCGCCACCCCGTGCGCCAGATAGGCACCGCTGACCAGCGACAGTGCGCAGACCACCGAGACGCTGCCGGGCACATCCATATGAAAGAGCACCGGCAGCAGAAAGTAGATCCAGAAGATCAGCAGCAGCACCGGAATGGCGCGCAAAAAGCCCAGCACAGCGCGCAACCACCCACTCCATCGCCCGGTACCCATCACCAGGGCCACACCCAGCACCAATCCCAGCACGGCAGACAGCAGGCCCGAGCTGGCGCTCAGAATCAGCGTCAGCAGAGCGCCGCCGGGCGGCCCATCAGGGAAGGTGCCCACCAGCAGGTAGAGCCAGTCGTCACCCAATGCGGAAAAGTTCATGCCCGCCCCGGCTGAACTCTGCCCCAGCGACGCCGACGAGCCAGGTGCTGGCTCAGCAGCTCCACCACCAGGATCAGCACGATGTACAGCAGCGTGGTGATGCCATACACCTGAAAGGACTGGAAGGTCTCGGCCTCGGCCTGGCGCGCACGGTAGGACAGCTCGACCAGGCCTATGGTCATGCCCAGCGATGTGTTCTTGATGATGTTCATGTACTGCCCCAGCAGCGGCGAGGTAATGGTGGCCAGCGCCTGCGGCAGCACGATGTAGCGCTGCAGTTGCCAGCCCGTCATGCCCAGCGAGCGCGCCGCCTGGATCTGGCTGGGCGCCACGCTGCGGATGCCTGCACGCACTTCCTCGCCCACATAGGCCGTGGAATAGAACACCAGACCAACCGCCGCAGAGATGAACTCGAAGGAAGGCCAGTCCAGGCTGAGCCATCCGCCGCCCAACGGGTGCGGCCGGTTGAGCCAGGCCACCCACTCGGCTGGCAGCAGGCTGGGCACCCCAAAGTACCAGAAGAACAGCTGCACCAGCAGCGGTGTATTGCGGAAGGCCGACAGATAGACCAGGGCCAGCCCGCGCACCGGCGCCAGCCTGGAATTGCGCGCCAGGGCAAAGCCAATGCCCAGCACCGTGGCGGCGGCGATGACCAGCAGCGAAGTCAGCACGGTGACCCACCAGCCGCCAAGCAGCCAGTGCCAGTATTTACCGGCCAGCAGATGCTGCCAGAGCGGATCGAGCCAGGAGAGGAAAGGATGCATGTTTGCCAGCACACCAGACCTGAATCCCGGCACAGGCCGAGATCAGGCGGACACCATTGCCATTGCCGAAGGCAAACCTCAGCGCTTGTCGCCGATCCTGAAATTGCGCGTCAGAGGCGTTGCGCTTTGCGGGCCAAACCAGGTGTCGTAGATCTTGCCAGCCTGGCCGTTGGCCTCCAGCTCCTGCAAGGCAGTGTTGACAAAATCGGTCAGAGCAGCTTCGCCCTTGGGAATGCCCACACCGATGTAGTCGCTGGAGATCGTGAAGGCCGGAACCTCCCACTTGTCACGCTCCTGCTTGTCCTTGATGGTGGCCAGCAGGCCCACCAGCTTGGGGCCGTCCTGCGAGATGGCCTGCACATTGCCATTGCGCAGCGCGGTAAAGGCAAACGGCGTGTCGTCGTAGGCCACCAGGGTCGCCTGGGGGTATTTCTCACGCAGCACGATCTCGTTGGTCGTGCCCTTGTCCACACCGATGCGCAGCGCGTTCAGTTGCTGCTGCGTCGTCAATGTGCCCTTGGGCGCGATGAACTGCGTACCCGAAGCAAAGTACGGAATACTGAAACCGACCTGCCGGGCACGCTCTTCAGTGATGGTGAAGTTGGCCAGCACCAGATCGACCTTACCCGCCAGCAGGAGCGGCACGCGGTTGGCAGGATTGGTGGGCACCAGCTGCAGCTTCACGCCCAGGCGCCTCGCAAACTCCTGCGCATAGTCCACGTCCAGACCCACGATCTTGCGGGTCTTTGGGTCGACGAAGCCAAAAGGCGGGTTGGCATCAAACGCCGCCACGCGCAACACCCCTGCCTGCTTGATGTCCTGCAAGCGATCCGCCCAGGCGGCGCCCGATGCCAGTGCTGCCAGAGCAGCGGTGGCGACCAGCGCCAATGTCTTGTTTTTCATATCGATGCTTTCTTGAACAAACCCGTGTGCAGCCCCTCGGGCCGCAGCACAGTGAAGTCAGTGTAGAAAGCCGAACCGTCGTCAGGCAACGACGTTTTCATTCAATCGATATGTAAATTTCGCATGTACAGCCAGCGTTTTGTCAGCTAAGCCATTACCCCAGGTTGGGCGCCAGCTTGCGCCGCAGCTCCTCGATGTCCATGCCCCGGCGCTCGGCCATGTCGGCCAGCTGGTCTTCGCCGATCTGGCCCACGTTGAAGTAGGTGGCCTCGGGGCTTCCCAGGTAGAAACCGCTCACGCTCGATGCCGGGAACATGGCCAGGCTGTCGGTCAACTCCATACCGATGTCCTTGGCGTCCAGCAGCTGGAACAGGTCGATCTTGGCCGTGTGGTCCGGGCAAGCAGGGTAACCGGGCGCGGGGCGAATGCCCTTGTATTGCTCCTTGATGAGCTGCTCGTTGCTCAAGGCTTCATCTGCGGCGTAGCCCCACAGATCCTTGCGTACGCGCTCGTGCAGGCATTCGGCAAAGGCCTCGGCCAGACGATCGGCCAGTGCCTTGAACATGATGCCCGAGTAGTCGTCCAGCGCGTCCTGGAACTCCTTGTCCTTCTTCTCGGCGCCGATGCCGGCCGTCACGGCAAACAAGCCCGCGTAATCCGCGATGCCCGATTCCCTGGTGGCCACGAAATCCGACAGGCAGCGGCTGGGACGCATCACGGGCCGGCCATCGGGGCCCTCGACCACCTGCTTTTCGGTCTGCTGGCGCATGCCGTACCAGGTCATCAGCGCGGTACTGCGCGTCTCGTCGCTGTAGAACACGATGTCGTCGCCCACGCGGTTGGCCGGGTACAGCGCCATCACGCCATTGGCGGTAAGCCAGCGGCCTTCGATGATCTTCTTGAGCATGGCCTGTGCATCGGCCAGCACCTTGCGCGCCTCCTCGCCCACCACCTCGTCGTCAAGGATTGCAGGGTAAGGCCCAGCCAGATCCCAGGTCTGGAAGAACGGTGCCCAGTCAATATAGCGAGCGATCTCGGCCAGATCGAAGTTCTTGAACACGCGGCGGCCCAGCATGCGCGGCACGACGGGCGGGTGGGACGCAAAATCCACGGGCGTGGCATTGGCGCGTGCCTTCTCCAGCGGCCACAGCGGCGTCTTTTTCTTGTTGGCGTGCTGGTGGCGCACTTTGTCGTAGTCGGCTTCCAGCTCGCTCAAGTACGCTTGCTTGCCTTCGCCCAGCAGGCTTTGCGCCACGCTCACGCTGCGCGAGGCGTCGGGCACGTAGACCACGGGGCCGTCGTACTTGGGCGCAATCTTGACGGCCGTGTGCACACGCGAGCAAGTGGCCCCGCCAATCAGAAGCGGTATCTTCTTGATGCGGAAATAATCGTCCTTATCCATCTCGCCCGCCACGTACTGCATCTCTTCGAGGCTGGGGGTGATGAGGCCCGACAGGCCGATGATGTCTGCGCCCTCGGCCTTGGCGCGGGCCAGAATCTCGTGGCAGGGCACCATCACGCCCATGTTGATGACCTCAAAGTTGTTGCACTGCAACACCACGGTAACGATGTTCTTGCCGATGTCGTGCACATCGCCCTTGACGGTGGCGATGACGATCTTGCCCTTGCTCGACACGTCCAGGCCCGCGGCTTCCTGCTGGCGCTTTTCTTCTTCGATGTAGGGAATGAGGTGGGCCACGGCCTGCTTCATCACGCGCGCGGATTTCACCACCTGGGGCAGGAACATCTTGCCCGCGCCGAAGAGGTCGCCCACGATGTTCATGCCGTCCATCAGCGGGCCTTCGATCACATGCAGCGGACGCCCGCCGCCCTGCACAACGATCTGCTGGTAGGCCTCTTCGGTATCGTCGACGATGAAATCGGTAATGCCGTGCACCAGCGCATGCGACAGGCGCTCGCCCACGGTCTTGGGGTGCTCGGGCGTGCCGCGCCATTCGAGCTTCTTGCTATCGTCCTTGGCCGCGCCCTTGGCGGCTTCGGCAATCTCCAGCAAGCGCTCGGCGGCATCGGGGCGGCGGTTGAGCACCACGTCTTCCACGCGCTCACGCAGTGTGGGCTCCAGGTCGTCGTAGACGCCCACCATGCCGGCGTTGACGATACCCATGTCCATGCCCGCCTGGATGGCGTGGTAGAGGAACACGGTGTGGATGGCCTCGCGCACCGGGTCATTGCCGCGGAAGGAGAAGCTCACATTGGAGACGCCGCCGCTCACCTTGGCGCCCGGCAGGTTCTGCTTGATCCAGCGTGTGGCCTCGATAAATTCGACCGCGTAGTTGTTGTGCTCCTCGATCCCGGTGGCAACGGCAAAGATATTGGGGTCGAAGATGATGTCTTCAGGTGGAAAGCCCACTTCATCGACCAGCACGCGGTAGGCGCGCCCGCAGATCTCGATCTTGCGCTGGTAAGTGTCTGCCTGGCCCAGCTCGTCGAAAGCCATCACCACGGCGGCAGCGCCGTAACGCTTGATCAGCTTGGCCTCATGCTTGAACTTGTCCACCCCCTCCTTCATGGAGATGGAGTTGACGATGCCCTTGCCCTGCAGGCAGCGCAGGCCAGCCTCGATAACTTCCCACTTGGAAGAATCGACCATCACCGGCACCTTGGCGATGTCGGGCTCGGAGGCAATCAGGTTCAGAAAGCGCACCATGGCGGCCTTGCTGTCAAGCATGGCCTCGTCCATGTTCACGTCGATGACCTGGGCGCCGTTTTCCACCTGCTGGCGCGCCACCGATAGCGCTTCCTCATACTGCTCGTTGAGAATCATGCGCGCGAAAGCCTTGGAGCCGGTGACGTTGGTGCGCTCGCCCACGTTGACGAACAGCGTGCCCTCGCCGATGAAGACGGGCTCCAGGCCCGACAGGCGCATGGGAGGGACGGAGATGGGAGAAGCAGACGCGGACATGGGGCTCACCTGTAAAAACCAGAAATACACGACAGAACAGGTGAGCGCCGTTGCTGTGGGCAGCGCAGAGCATACCCAGCCACCTGCCCAAGCCTGACAGGCCCGCAATGGTCATACCACCGGCCTGCTGCAGCGCTCCTTGGGACAAGGCCAGCCATTTTAAGCCAGGACGCCCCACATTGCCCTATAGCACGCGCAGCAGGCATAGCAACGGCAAATGCAGCAGTTTGACCGGGTTATATCGCCATTCACGAACGCTGCCATCGCATTTCGCGCATATTGCGCGGTTTTGTCGGAAAAATATGCCGATCAGCAGAGAACACCTGCGCTTTTGTATCCAATCAGGCCAAAGGCCTGCACCCTGAGGAGAAAACCTTGCACCTGAGCTTCAGTGCCTATTACACCCTGATCATGGCCGTTCTCGTGCTGTTGCTGGGCAAATTGCTGACCCGGCACATCCGTTTCCTGCGCGATTTCAATATTCCGGAGCCTGTCTCCGGCGGCTTGGTGGTGGCGGCCGTGATCTTTGCGCTGCACCAGCTCACCGGCCTCACCCTGTCCTTTGAATCCGGGCTGCAGTCGGCCTTCATGCTGGTATTCTTTTCGTCCATTGGCCTGAGCGCCAATTTTGCCAAGCTGCGCGAAGGCGGCATGGGGCTCATCATCTTTCTGTGCGTGATCGTGGTCTTCATCGTCGTGCAGAACGGCGTGGGCGTGGGTCTGGCCACCCTGCTGGGACTGGACCCGCTGATTGGTCTCGTGGCCGGCTCCATCACGCTGCTGGGTGGCCACGGTACGGCTGGCGCCTGGGGCGCGGTGCTGGAGCAACAATATGGCCTGAGCGGTGCCACTGCCCTGGGCATTGCCTGCGCCACCTTTGGCCTCGTCATTGGCGGCCTGCTGGGCGGGCCGCTGGCCAAGCGCCTGATCACCCGGCACCAGCTGGCGCGCCCGCGCACCAATGCAGAGCAGCAAAGCGACCGCACCACGGTGAGCGAAGGCAGCGATGTGGCCAATTTCGAATCGCCCAACACGGCGCCGCGCCTGATCACCGCCGAGGCCGCCATCGAAACCCTGGCCCTGTTTGCAGGGTGCCTTGCCTTTGCCGAGTTCATGACCGGCGCCACAAAGGGCACGGCCGTACAACTGCCCACCTTCGTCTGGGCACTGGGCGGCGGCGTGGTCATCCGCAACGTGCTGGACTATGGCTTTGGCTTCAAGGTCTTTGACCGCGCCATCGATGTGTTCGGCAACGCTGGCCTGTCGATTTATCTGGCGATTGCATTGCTGTCGCTCAAGCTCTGGGAGCTGACCGACCTGGCGGGCCCCTTGATGATCATCCTGGCGGCGCAGACCCTGGCACTGGCACTGTTTGCGGCCTTTGTGACCTTCCGCGTCATGGGCCGCAATTACGACGCGGCCGTGCTGGCCGCCGGCCACTGCGGCTTCGGCATGGGCGCCACGCCCACAGCCGTAGCCAACATGCAGGCCATCACCAACCAGTATGGTCCGTCGCACAAGGCTTTTCTCATCGTGCCGCTGGTGGGCGCCTTCTTCATCGACATCATCAACGCCTTTGTGCTGCAGATGATGATTGCCCTGCTGCGCTGAGGCAGCCAAAAATTAATAGCTGCCTGCGCCTGATGGATGCGGACTTCAGATCGTTTTTCGCCTGAAACCCCTCCCCATCAGGCGCAGGTAGCTTCTTTTTTGAATGCCTGTCTGCGGTACCCAGCTACGCTCACTGTGCGGAACGCGGCAGGCCAAAGATGCGGTCAAAGCTCCAGTTGAAGACAAAGGTATAGACCAGAAAGAACAGCAGCAGGCCGATATCCATCACCAGCGCCTCCCACAGGCTGACCTTGAACCACCAGGCAAACAGCGGCACCAGCATGAAGACCAGGCCCCCCTCCATACCGATGGCATGGGCAATGCGGCGGCCAATGCCTCGGCCGCGCGTGGCCTGGCGCGCCTCCCACATCTCGAACAGGTGGTTCCACACCACGTTCCAGCAAATGGCGATGGCCGACGAGACCACGGCCACGACTCCCGAATGCGCAGCGCCCTGCCCCGACAATGCGGACAGGCCCGCCGTTGCCGCAACAATGGCAATGGCCTCATACAAACCTACATACGCGACGCGGCGCCATGGCCCCTGCAGAGACCAGGGGCTGCCTTGAATGTTTTGAACTGACATATTGGCCGCCATGGTATGTGCTTTATGCTGATAACATAAGTCAGAATCTTTCAGAAAATCTGACAGATCAGGCATCCCAGGGCATCGCTCCGTTCAAGCGGAACCAGCCAGATTTGCCCCGCCGCAATCGATTTGCCCATGACCGAGCCGCTCGCCACCTTTGCCCCTTTCGATTCCGACGCCATCCAGACCTTGCTGGCAGTACTGGACCATGGCAGTTTTTCCGCCGCCGCCCGCGCACTGGGCAAGGTGCCGTCGGCCGTCAGCATGCAGGTTGCGCAGCTGGAAGCCGCGCTGAACATGCCGCTGTTTGACCGCAGCGGGCGCGAACCCACACCGCTGCCCGCCGCGCTGGCGCTTGAACCACAGGCTCGCCTGCTGGCTGCCCAGCTGCAGCAGCTCAATGCCCATGCACTGGCTCTGGAGCGGGGCCTGGAGACGCGCCTGACGGTGGCCATCGCGCCCGAACTTCTGTCCGCCCCATGGGCAGAACCGCTGGCCACCTTGGCGCAGGAATATCCGCAACTGGCTGTCGAGGTGCTGACCGCACCGCAGGCCGATGCGCTGACCATGCTGCACACCGGCCGCGCACAGTTGGCGCTGGTCTTTGAACGGCCCAGCCTGGATGGCCGTGAAGGCTTTCAGGAAGTGGCCAGCGAGACCTTGCTGGCAGTGATCGCACCCGCCCATCCCATGATGCAGGCCGCGCGCCACGAAAAGAACCAGAAAGCGCCGTTACTGCGCGAGCACCACCTCACCAACACACGCCAGATCGTCGTGGCCAGCCGTGACTGGAGCCTGAACGACGAGCGGCTGGTCTATGCCCGCGATGTCTGGCGCACGGACAACCATGTGGCCGCGTTGCGCATGATCAGCGCCGGTATCGGCTGGGGTTGGCTGCCGCGCAAGCTGGTCGCGCCCCAGCTGCAATCGGGCGCGCTGGTGGCGATGGAATTTGCCAACCTGAGCAATGGCAACCAATTGTGTGTGGATGTGGTCTGGTCCAAGGAGCACCCTATGGGCCTTGCAGCCAAGCGCTTTGTAGCCCTGGTGCAGGCGGCTGCCCAGGCCGACGCCTGAACCAGCCGCCCAAAAGGTGCGCTAGGAGCGCTGCTGCACTTGAATTTCAGAGATTTTTGTCTTCAATCCTGCACTCATGAGCGCCGCCAGCTATTCTTTTCTTGAGAAACCCGGCTGAACCGAGCGACACCCGTGTCGCTATGCGCCTTTCGCGCTCTCCGCAGCTCCAGACGGCATGTCGCGTACATGGATATCCATCTGCGGAAATGCGATCGCAATACCGGCTGCCGCCAGCTTGGCGTTGATGCTGCGGTTGAGATCGTTGCGCACCTGCAACCGGTCTCCCACGGCGCCCACATACACGCGCAGCTCGAACTTCTGGCCCTGCCCTTCCAGCGCCATGAACCAGCAGTTGGGCTCTGGCTCCCGCAGCACCAGCGAGTGCTCGGCCGCAATGGACAGCAGCAGGCTCTGCACCTTTGCCGGGTCGCTGCCGTGGGCCACCCCCACGTCGATGACCAGACGTGTCACATCGTCGCTCAGCGTCCAGTTCGTCACCTGCCCGGTGATGAAGGTCTTGTTGGGAATGACGATTTCCTGGTTGTCGAAATCCAGCACCGTGGTGGCCCGGGTACGAATGCGCGTTACCGTGCCGGTGTGCTGGTTGATGGTGATGATGTCGCCCACGCGGAAAGGCCGCTCCACCAGCAGGATGAGGCCAGAGACAAAGTTGGCAAAAATCTCCTGCAAGCCAAAACCCAGGCCAACGGTGAGCGCAGCAGCCATCCACTGCAGCTGGCTCCAGCGCAGGCCCAGCAGTGTCAACGCACTCACCGTACCGGCAATGGTGATGGTGTAGCGCGCCAGCGTGGCCATGGTGTAGCGTGCAGAGCTGCTGATGCGCAGCGAGGCGGAGAATGCCACTTCCACCAGGCCCGGCAGGTTGCGCGTGAGGCTGAAGGTCAGCAGCAGGATCAGCATGCCCAGCAGCAGATCCATCAGGCTCACGGGGGCAGATCGTGTGACACCGCCCGCCTCGGTGTTGGTGGTGTACCAGAGCACCACACCTTCAAACCGCAGCAATGCGGGCAGCACCGGCGACCAGGCGTAGACCAGGCTCAGCGCCACCAGCACCCGCTGCAGCAGGCCCAGCAGCCGGTGGGCCTGCGTGCTCACGGTGACGAGCGCCATCTGGCTTTGTTCATCGGATGGCGCCTTGCCTGCCGCATCCACCGCACCTTGTGTGCTGCCCGCATGCGTCTGCACGGCAGCGGCGCGCAGCCGGTTCAGCGCCAGTTGGCGCTCGCCCAGCAATAGCCAGCGCCGCAACAGGCTGACCAGCACTTCGGCTGCCGCCAGGAACACAAAGCTGCTCAGCAGCGCCTGGATGACCTCGGTGGCGGTATAGACGTAGCCCAACACGATGCCAGCAAGCGTGCCCGCCAGCACCAGCAGCACCGCCACGCTCACCACCTGGCCCCAGCGCAGGCCGGGACGCTGCTTGCGAATGCTTTGCCGCAGGTACCGGAAGGCAATCCACGCCAGACCCAGAGTGAGCACCAGCAGGCACAGCCGCCCCCAGGTGCTGATGGCTGCATCGTCATGGCTGAAGAACGCCATGCCGCCCAGCAGCTCGATGGGCACGATCAACCAGGTAGCCCGCAGCACCATCTGGCGCAGCGCCTGCACGCGCTCGCGCGGCCAGCCAAAGTGCGCCAGCGCCAGCCCGCCCGGGCGGAACAGCACATGGAGCAGGGTGACCAGAAAGACGAAATCGCTCAATTGCTCAAGCGCCTGGCCCAGCGGCTCCAGCGCCGCTGGCGCGGCAGCCGATTGCAGCAGCAGGCCCAAGGCGGCGGTGGCAAAGCTCCATGGCAAGGCGTAGAGCAGGCTCCAGCCCAGCGCAACCAAGGTCAGGCCGAAGTGGTCTTGCGAGAAATCATCGACCCGCAAGGCGATGGCCTGCAACTGGCGCAGCGCATACCGGCGCAGGCCCAGCAGCACCAGAACGCCCGCAAGAATGCCGGCATAGACCCAGAGGTTGCGAAGCATGCTGGCGCCCAGCACGCGCGCCGTGTTCCATGGCGATGCGTTCGCGCCTGAATCAACGCTCGCGCCCTCCGAGCCACGCAGCACGGTGCGCCATTCACGCAACCATGCGCTGTCCATGGCCTGGTGGCTCGGGAACCACAGCAACTCCTTGTCCATCACCTGGCGCAGTGCGCTGCCGCTGCGCAGCGTGGCCTGCAAGGCGGCGTCGGTCTGCTCCAGCACGGCAATGCGCCGCAGCAGCAGCGGCTGCAGTTGGTCAATCAGCGCCGCCTGCTTGGTCCACAGGGCAGTGCGCTGGGCACTGCTCCCCACACCCGCTCCTGTCTGCGCACTGCCAGAGCCTGCCACCGTACCGTTGAGATTGAAGCGCCATTCACTGGCGTTGAACAGCGAAAGGCGCAGCTCCGCCAGTTGCCGCTGCGTGGCTTTGCGCCGCGCCTGGATGGTATTGGCCGTGGGAAGCGCTACCCGCTGCTTCCACAGCCACTGCCCCACCGATGCGCTGCCACCCAGGCGCAGCCGCGCCTGTGTATCGCGCAGCGCCGAAGCCAGCTGGCCCTGGCGGTACTCATCGGCGGCCAGTGCCTGGCGCTCTTGCACCAGGCGGTTGGTGTGCTCCAGGATCTGCTCGGCAAGCCCTGTATTTTGCTGCGCCAGCTCACGAATGGCCGGTGCGGCCTCTGCCGCATTGCTTTCGGCCGCCTGGGCTTGCTGCACCTGCTGCTCCAGCTGCTGGCGGCTGCGCTCGGCAATACGCTGGTTCAGCCAGGCCACGCGCGGCGTGCGCTCCAGCAGTTCCCGGCGCTGCGTCTGCAATTGCGCATCCAGCAGGCGCTGCCGGGTCTCGATGGTGGCCTGCTCCTCCTGGCGCAGGGCGAGCTCCTGCGTGGCACGCCGGTGTTCGGCACTGCGCCGCTGCTGGCGCGCCTGGGTCAGCGCAGGCGATTCGCCGGGCTCTGCGGTCACAGGAAGGGCACTGTCTTGCACCCGCTGCTGCAATGTGGCCAGATCGACGCGGCCCGTACCGGGCTGCGCCACCAGATTGGCCTGTTCGGCCGCCGTTTTCTCGATGCCGGCCTTGAGCGTTGCAATCGCCTCGCGCTCGTCCGTGAGCAAGCGCTCCAGCACTTCCTGGCTCGCATTTGCAGGAACGCGCTCTTCCCAACGCGCCAATATCTGGCCCAGCTCCATATCGCTCAAAGGCGCAGGCAGTGCCGGTGCTGGCGCCTGCACGCGGTTGCGCAGGCGCTCCAGCGACTGCGCCAGCGCATCGGCCTCCTGCTCAGCAGTATTGGCCGCATCCCGCTGCGCTTGAATGGCCCGCTCTTCCTCGCTGCCGCCGCTCGCCTGGCCCACGCTCAATCCGCCCAGCGAGGGCAAGGAGGCTGGCGCTGCACCCGCTGCCAAGGGCAGCAGCCATGCACACAGCGCCAGCAGCAGATACATCCCCCAGGATCGGTGAGTTGCAATGTGCGGCGGACGCAATCGGGCCGGAATCGACAAAAGGAGAGCTCGCATCGGCACAGTGTATCGGTATGCCATGGGCCCTTCGCTATGGATTCAAGAGCTGTGTGCGCTTGATATTCAATGAATTCAACTGCCTTTTTATCCAAATCGGCTTGTCATGCAGGCAAACAGCTATGAAATTGGAAGCAATCCCAAAGAATGTGTAATTTTCCCGGAAAATCAATGAATTGAAACATCTTCCACCGGCAGCGAGGATGCGTGTAATTGCTATTTTGTCCCTGGCGGGACGGGCAACGCGCCGCAGCATTTGCACAATGCCGGCATGAGCCTGATCGACCTCCACCACGCCCACGCCACCCTTGAGGACCATGGCGTTGCCACCCTCACCTTCCGCAATGCGGGCAGCCTCAACATTCTGTCATCCCCAGTGCTGACCGATCTGGCCCAGGCCTTCGACGCGCTCTCCAAAGATGAGCGGATCCGCGTGCTGGTGCTGCGTGGCAGCGGTGACAAAGCCTTTGTCGCAGGCGCCGACATCAAGGAGATGCGCGGCCTGAATGCGGACAACGCGGCCGCCTTCATCACGCGCCTGCGTACCGTGTGCGAGGCAGCGCGCCAGTTCCCCACCCCCGTCATCGCCCGCCTGCCAGGATGGACGCTGGGTGGCGGGCTGGAGCTGGCCTGTGCATGCGACATCCGCATTGCCAGCAACCGCGTGCAGTGCGGCATGCCCGAGGTGAAGGTGGGCATTCCTTCCGTCATCCACGCCGCGTTGCTGCCCCGCCTGATTGGCGCAGCCCGCGCGCAATGGCTGCTGCTGACGGGCGACAACATCGACGCTGCGCAGTCCCTGCAGTGGGGCCTGCTCGACCATGTGGTGGCCCCCGATCGCCTGGACGAAGAAGTGGAGCGCCTTGCCAAGCAGTTGGCCGGATATGGCCCGCAGGCCCTGCGCCAGCAAAAGCGCATGCTGCGCGCCTGGGAAAAGCAGTCCATCGACGCGGCCATTGACGAGAGCGTGCAGGAGTTTGCCAATGCCTTCAAGACCGGCGAGCCCCAGACCTACATGGCCAGCTTTGGCGCCAAACATTAGCGTCAGATACCGCACTAACGCAAATACCGATTGCGTATCCAGCTATTTAAATAATAGCATTTCAACACCATCACCATCAAAACCTGCACGGCCCATTGCCGCGCAGGTTTTTGCTTTCATCACAGGAGCATTCATGCAACGCCGCCAATTTCTCTCCCTCTCCGCGATCAGCGCCATCAGTGCAAGCGCAGCGCCTGGTCTTGTGCGGGCAGCCGATGCCTACCCCGCCAAGCCGATTCGGGTTGTCATTCCCTACGCCGCAGGCGGCGTGACCGACAGCGTCGGCCGAAAGCTGTGCGAAAACCTGGGTAAGGCCCTGGGTCAGGCCCTGGTGGTGGACAACAAGGCTGGCGCTGGCGGCACGCTGGGCATGGGCGACGTGGCCCGTGCAACTGCCGATGGCTACACCCTGGCGCTATCGGCCATCAGCCCGCTCACCTTGTCGCCACACCTGATGAAGCTGCCCTATGACCCGGCCACCTCGATCGCCGCAGTGGCGCCGATGATGTACTCCCCCGTCTATGTGCTGGCCACGCCTGCCTTTAGCGGCAAAAGCTGGGAAGATCTGATTGCCCAGGCCAAGGCCAAACCGGAAACCATTCGTTTCGCCACCTCGGGCATCGGATCGGTGGGGCACATCATGCTTGAGCAGATCCAGGCCAAGACCGGGGCAAAAATGATCCATGTCCCCTACAAAGGCGTGGGCCAGACCGTGAACGATGCCGTGGGCGGCCACTTCGAGATCATGCTGGGCAATCCCTTCGGCACCATCAACGGCCTGCTCCAGCAGGGCACGCTGCGCCTGCTGGCCACCACCGGGCCGCAGCGCGCGCCCAACCAACCCCAGGCCAAGACGCTGGCAGAACTTGGCGTCCCCGAAGCCAACCTGACATCGCTGTTCGGCTTCATGGCTCCGGGCAAGACCCCGCCTGCCATCATCGCCCAGCTTGCCAAGGCGATACAGACCCAGCTCGATGAACCCGGCATTCAGGAGCTGATGCGTAGCACCGACAACGTGCCGCTCAAGATGAGTCCCACCGAATTCGCCGAGCTGCTGCGCAAGGAAAGCGCAGCCAATGCGAAGATCATTGCGCAGGCTGGAATCAAATTGTAACGAATTTCTTTTACTGCAAACGACCTTTGCCAACAGCGAAACAATGTCAACAAAGCCTATTTCCCTATAGTATTTAGAAAATAACTATTTATTCTTAACATTTGATTGATAGAATTGACTCGCTCGCTTGGAGTGATTTAATCTATCAATACCGTGTTGAAACATAAAGCAACAAAATTCATAGTAGGTAAAGCCTTGGCGTTTGCCATGGGCACCCTGCCGGTATTGGCCCATGCCCAGCCTTGGGCCATGGACAGAAGCGATGGCTGGCTGGGGTGGGTGCTGGCTCTGTGCCTGGTGGCATTGATCGTGATCGTGGCGCTGGAGGCGCTGTATACCTTCCGGCACTACGCTTTCACCCTCAACCGCCTGTTTGCACGCCAGCGCCCCATCTACGCAGGAATCGAGCAGGCCAACTGGCCGCATATCACCGTTTTCATTGCAGCGCACAACGAAGAGGCCGTCATCTCCGGCTGCATTGAGGCGCTGTTGAATGTGGATTACCCACGCGACCGCCTGACCATCATGCCGGTCAATGACCGCTCCACCGACGGAACGCGCCAGATCATCGATAGCTACGCGGACCGCAACCCCGGCCGCCTGCAGCTTTTCCACCGCCAGGACGGCCCTCCCGGCAAGGCTGCTGCTCTGGCAGATGCCACCAACATCGTGCAAGCCCAAGGCCAATCCGAGCTGATCGTGATCTTTGATGCCGACTACCTACCCGGCAAGAAGATCATCAAGCAACTGGTCGCCCCATTTCTGGACCCCGAAATTGGCGCAGTGATGGGCCGCGTGGTGCCGCAGAATGCTGGCGTCAACCTGCTGACGCGACTGCTCGACCTGGAGCGCTCTGGCGGCTACCAGGTGGACCAGCAGGCACGCTACAACATTGGCGCGGTTGCGCAGTATGGCGGCACCGTGGGCGGCATTCGCTTGAGCGCACTGAAAGAAGTGGGAGGCTGGACGCCCAACGTGCTGGCTGAGGACACGGACCTCACCTACCGCCTGCTGCTCAAAGGCTGGCAGACCGCCTACCTGGGCTATGCCGAATGCTATGAAGAGGTACCCGAGAGCTGGGCCGTGCGCTTTCGCCAGATTGGCCGCTGGGCCAAGGGCCACAACCAGGTGCTGGCCAAGTTCTGGCAGCAGATGGTCACCCGTAAGGGCCTGACATGGATGGAGCGCGTCGATGGCCTCGCCCTGCTCGGTGTGTTCCTGATGTCACCGGTTCTGCTGATCGGCTGGATTCTGGCATTGGTGCTGACGGTGACGGGCTATGGCATCGATGCCAACGTCAACATTGCCCTGGTGATGCTGCTGGTCACCGCTGGCTTTGCCTGTGTGGGCAACTTTGCGGCCTTTTTTGAAGTGGCAGCCGCTGTGCACCTGGATGGCCATCAGCGGCGCCTGCGCCTGCTGCCTCTGCTGCTGACCGGCTTTGTCGTGAGCATGATTGCCGTCTCCAAAGCCACGCTCGATGGACTGGTGCTTGACAGGCTCTTCAAGCGCCAGTTCAAATGGGACAAGACAGTGCGCTACCGCCAGACTTCGCCAGCGCCGATACAAGAGGTGCCGAGTGAGTGACGCTTCGCACACCTGGGTGTTTGGCGCGACATGGCTGCTGCTGACGGTATCCATCTTCTTGATTCCGCTGCTTCCAGCGCTGCGTGAGCTGTATTCGCGCAGCGATGCAGCCGCCCTGGAGATCGACCATCTCGACAATGGCCGCACCGACTATGCCGCGCTGCGCATGCTCGACCAGTTGCCTCTGCTGGAGGAGATGCCTCGCAGCGAGCAGTGGCAGCGCGACGATCGCGGGCAGATAGTGATCCCGCGCGGCCAGACCCGGTTGGAGGCCAGAACCATGCAGTCGGTGGTGCTGGGGTTCCGCGCACAGGTCAAGGCGCTGGTCTCCAACGAAACGGTGGAGCTGCAGGCCAACAGCATGGTGCTGCATGTACTGCATGCCCAAAACATCCACTGCCTGGGCCCCGTACACCTGGCTCGGCTGAGCAGCGCTGCGCGCAATATCGTGCTGTCTCCCGGCAGCCGGTTTCAGCGCATGTCGGCTGCCTGCATCTTTACCTGGCCGCTCAAGCGTTCGCTGGGCTTTCCACTGGACAGCCTGGGCGAAGGCATGCCCTTGACCGCACTTCAGCAGCGCCATTACGGCGACCTGCACATACCGGCGGGTACCATGGTTCAGGGCGGACTGGTAGTAACGGGCAATCTGTGGATTGAAGACATGGCGGTGGTCACCGGCCATGTCAAGGTGCATGGCAACGTGACCTTGGCCACAGGTGCCTGCGTCAAGGGCGCGCTGTTCGCGCTTGGAGACATCCATACCCTGGGCAGCAACTATATTGAAGGCCCTTTGTGTGCAGGCAAGCACCTGCAGCTGGGGCCCAACAGTCAGATTGGCAGCAAACAAGTGCCATGCAGCGTATCTGCATGGTCCATTGCGCTGCTTGCATCCGTTCGCGTCTATGGCAGCATGTCTGCCGTACGCTCAGGTCAGGTGGTTCTATGAAGCCGTTGCATGCATTGTTTACCCGCACTTCCGTCGCTCTTGGCATAGCCATGGGGGCGGCAGGCATCGTCCGGGCGGCGGAGCCCCCCGCCCTCAGCGACTTTGCAACTGGCGACGGCGCCTACTACACCACGCTGGGCAGCCCGGTGGCTGACCCGTACTTCATCAACAAAAGCTTCATCATTGCCATGCAGGCAGCCGCGCCCCTGCAGACCGAGTTTGTGCAATGGCTCAAGTGGCTGCTTCCCAAGCAACGCAAGGATGGCGGCTTTGACCGCTTCTGCCTGGAAGCTGACAAGACGTGGCACAGCTGCATGGCGGCCGATGCCGATGACTCCACGGCTGCCACCACCATCCAAATGCTGAACATGGCATTGCAAAGAGCATGGATCCCTGCCGACCAGCAGCCCGCGGCAAACCAGGCCATCGCCGCCAGCCAGCGTCTGCTGGCCAGCCTTCGCAATCCGCAGACCCAGCTTTACAGAGTTTTCCCCCATACCGATCTGTGCTACCTGATGGACAACGTCGAGGTGTATGAGGCCTTGCGGTCTGACGCCCGCGCCACATGGCAGGCCAACCAGTTGGCAGCAGCCATTCGCCAGCAGTTCTGGACTGGGCGGCAATGGAAACCTGCCATCCCTGAATATGCCCAGGTCCAGTTCTATCCCCATACGCTGGCCAGTGCCTATCTGTGGAACACGGGCATCCTGCCGGTCAAGGAATCGGACAGCGCAACCGTCCAGTGGCTGGCACAGCACCGCGATACCTGGCTTGCACGCAGCGGCGACCACTACGCCTGGGGACTGGTTGCCTGGAACATGCGCCACACTGCGCCCATTCAAGCCGCCTGCTGGCGGGCCTCCCTGCGCCCTTTCCAGGAGAAGATCGGCTGGACCGTTCTGGACGCCATGGTTGATCTGTCTCTGGCGCATTTGGGCATAGCCAAGCAATGCGCCAGCGCACTGCCTATCGCAGCCCGATAAGCGCATTGCCGACAATGAAAATCCTGACATGGAAACAATGGCTGGCAGCCATCGCAGTCGTGCTCTGCGTGCTGGCGGCGATTGCCGGGCACCAGATAGCCAGTCTCATCGCCAGCGAGCGTTATGGCAGCCTCACCCTCTTGATCCCCGATTCCATGGCCGAGGACGCGCCCGAGGTACGCATCTGGACCGAGGCTGCCGCAGAGCGCGGCGTGCTTTTGGCACCGCTTTCCATCAGCACCTGGATGCGTGGTGTGAACTATGGGGCAGAAGCGGCCCGGCAAGCCGTCATCATTCCGGACACTTTTCATCGCCGCATGTCCGACGCAGCGACCCAAACCTTGATGGACGTGGTGCACGCCGGAGGCAAGGCCATGGTGGTGCAGGACGCGGGCCTCTTAGATGAGAGGGGCTACTACAGCCGAGGCCAGGCGCGTTTTTCCGCCATGCTCGGAGTCCGCTACGGAGATTACGAGCAATACAAGGAAAACCTGTCTGATTACGACGAAATCATGGGCTCCGCCTACACCATGGAAACGCTGGGCATTCCCCCTGGCCGGTATCTGAGCACCAAGGCGGCAGCGAACCTGACCTCGATTTCCGCATCCGATCTGGCGCGCGCCAGCCCGAAGTTCGACACCTTTGTGGCAGGCTATACCAAGGATTCCCAGCGCTTTGCCATCCTGAAAACCGACCGCCCGGTTGCGCCGCGCATCCTGCTCCAATCCGTAGACGGCAATATCGTTGCCAGCATCCACCGCTGGGGCCAGGGCGAGGCCATGTTCGTCAACCTGCCACTCACCTACCTGCTTGAGCGCACCGACGGTATCTTTCTGCATGGATTTCTCGCCTATTTCTCGAGTGAACTGGCGCAGCAACCGTCCCTGCTGGCCACCCCCGGCGGCACAGGCGCCCTGGTACTGAACTGGCACAACGACGACCGCAAGGCCATCGGCTTCCTGCACACCTTGCAGGACCAAGGCATCTTTGACCATGGCCACCAGTCCATGCACTTTACCGCCGGCCCCGATGTGAATCGGGAGGGTGATGGCCTGGGCATGGACCTGGATAACAACCAGGATGCGCAGCAGATGATCAAGAAACTGCGCAGCCAGGGCCACACCATCGGCAACCATGGCGGATGGATCCATAACTATTTCGGCGCCAATGCCAACGACAACAACGGCGACGATTTTAAGCAGTACCTGGACCAGAACAACCAGTCTGTCACCCAGGCCAATGGTGGCGAGGAGCCCAAGGAATACTCCGCCCCGACCGGCAACCAGCCCCTGTGGGTGTATGACTGGATGGCCGCGCATGGCGTCAAGGCCTATTACACATCGGGCAGCGTGGGCATGCCGCCAACGCGCTTGTGGCTGGGGTTTCGCCAGGTCAGCGATGCCTGGGCGTTTCCGGTGCTGACCTATGGCCAGGTCGCATCGGCCGAAGAAGCTTCGTTTCAGCACATGTCCGTCGACGAATTCGGACAATGGCTGCAGCAGCTTGCCCGGTTCATCGAACAGACACGCTCCATCCGGCTGAGCTACTTTCACCCGATTGGCGCCGTCAGCTACCTGCCTGCCGTCAAAGCCTATATCGAAACCATGCAACGCTGCGCAGACCGCGCGCAATGCCAGTTCATCTCCATGACCGAAGCTGCGGAATTTCTCAGCAACCGGGCGCAGGTGCAATGGTCGCTGCAACCAGAAGGCGACAACGACATCCTGTCCGCATCCCATCCCAAGTCCCTGGCCACCATGGCCTGGAAGGTTCCCAAGGCCCGGTATTCCGGCGTCCAGATACAGTCAGGCAACGCCAATGTGCAAAGCACAAACGACAGCTGGCTGGTATGCGCAGAAGCCGGTCAGCAACTTATACTGGTATTGCACCGTCTTCCATGACATCACCCACCCAATCTTGCGTTGTCGCCATCATGGGCACCCGCCCGGAAATCATCAAGATGGCGCCCGTCGTGCTCGCCCTGCGCAAACAGGGCATGCCGACCCATGTGCTGCACACCGGGCAGCATGAGGAAATGGCCTGGCCGCTGTACGAGTTCTTTGGAATCAAGCCAGCAGAAATCATCCGCCTCAAGCGCGAAGTACCCACCCTTCCAGCGCTGGCAAGCGAGCTGATGTCGGCCATCGGCACGCAGCTCTCCAGCCTGCAGCCCGCGGCGGCATTGGTTCACGGTGACACCAGCAGCGCTGCCATGGGAGCGCTGGCTGCCGCGTTCTTGCAAATACCCGTGGGCCATGTGGAAGCAGGCTTGCGCTCAGGACGCATGGATGAACCCTTTCCAGAGGAAATCAACCGCAGTCTGATCGGCCGCGTCAGCCACTGGCACTTTGCCCCCACGGCCCAGGCCAGCAGCAACTTGCAGAGGGAAAATGTGCCCGGATCGGTGTCCATCGTCGGCAATACCGTGGTCGATGCGGTATTGCTGGCCGCCCAACACGTGCGTGCCCAGCGCCTGGCGGGCCAGCCGATCGCCAATCCAGACTACCAGTGGTTTCTGGACAGCGGCTTGCGCAAGCTGGTGCTGGTGACAGCGCACCGGCGTGAGAATTGGGGCGCGCCGATGGAGCAGATCGCCAGTGCCGTGGCCGCCTTGCTGCAGCAATGCCCGGACGCTGCCGTCATCTGGCCGCTGCACCTGAACCCTCTGGTACAGCAAGCCGTGCGCGCCGTCCATGCCGCCTGCACGCCCGATATCCAGCAACGCTGGCGTCTGAGCGCACCGCTCGACTACCCGCCCATGGTGGAAATCATGGATGCGGCCAACCTGCTGCTCACCGATTCGGGAGGCATCCAGGAGGAAGGGCTGTCCTTGCACAAGCCCTTGCTCGTGATGCGCGACGTCACCGAACGCCCCGAAGTCATCACCTGCGGCGGCGGGCTGTTGGTGGGCACAGACCCGCACCGCATCGTATCGGCTGCGGCCAGCGTTCTGGCCGACGGCCGTCTGCCCGGCCTGGCTCCCACCCACGGTCAGGCCAACCCTTTTGGCGATGGCACCAGTGGTGCGCAGATTGCAGCTGTACTGCGCAAGCATCTGCATGGCGCCCATGCCGCAACCCCTCATCCCTTACCTGTATGAAGCACCTCCTCACGATTGCGGTCTTGGGCCTGGGCACGGCCAGCCTCAGCATGCCCGTCACCACATCTGCCCAGACGGTGGAAAGCGAAGCCGCGGCATCCACAACCACTGCCCCGGAAACTGCGCCAGCACCGGCCCCTGAATTTGAACCCGGGCGCCGTGGCCGCGTAGACGTCGGCATGGGGTATTCCACGCTGACGGGCGGCAACAGCAACTGGAACGACCAGTTCGTTCGTGGCCACATAGGGCTCAAGCCCGGAACCACCCTGAACTGGGATCTGTCCAGTCAGCGCCACTTCGACGAGCGCGGCACGGTCGGCGCCCTGTCACTGACCCACACCCTGTCGCCCTGGTGGTACATGTCAGTCGGCGCCAGCGCGGGATCTGCCGATTTTCAGAACAAGTACCGGGGCGACATTGCCATCTACCGCAAATGGACCGATACCCAGCAGTGGGTAAGCGGCCTTGCCTTGATGAAATCTGCCAGCCGCGACGGCGTTCACCGCGACACCGGCATCACCGCCTCGGTTGCGTACTACTCCACCAATGCCTGGGTTGCTGAAGGCGGCGTGGTCTACAACAAATCCAACCCCGGCGCCGTCGATGGTTTCCGCGGCTTTGCGGCGCTGACCCTGGGCACCGAGAAGCAGCACTATTTCACGGCACGTATCGACCATGGCAAGGAAGGCTATCTGCCCACCGGCGCCATTGCCGACAGCGGCAACCATGTGGGCTTTCAATCCACCGAAGTCAGCCTCCAGTGGCGCCAGTGGCTCGCAAAGGATTGGGGTTATATCGTCGGCGGCCAGTTCTACCGCAACCCCTACTACAACCGCAAAGGGTTGAGCGCCGCGCTTTTCTTTGACTTTTAGGACCCTGCACCGTGCCCCATCTTCGCATGACCCGCCAGCACCGCGGGCTCAGAAGCTATATCTGGACCTGGCAGCACGCCATCCAGCTGGTACTGCTGCTGGCCACATTCTGGCTGCTGCTGTGGTGGGGTGCGTCCCTCGCTGTCCAGTTCTGGTCACAGGTGCTGGCCTGGGCCTGGCCGCTTCTGGGCCTGGGAGACACCGCAGACGTCCAGACCTCCGTGATTCCATTTCTGGGGCTGTCCATCGATGTCGTGCGCACGCATTTCTATGTGCCACCGCCCGATCTGCTGCAATGGTGGCTGGGCGCTGGCATATCCGTTGCGCTGATCGCCATTTCACTGCTCCTGTCGCGGGAGCGCCTGCCCCTGATCTATGTCCTGCGCATCATCGCTACGCTGGGCATCGTAGGACTGCTGTCCTATGAATTCCTCCCAGCCCTGGCGGTGAGCGATGTCAACCGCCTGCTGGCAGACAACATTCTGGATATGGGCCTGGCCATGCTGTGGCTGCTGCCCGCCGTGCATGCACTGGTGCTGTATATCTTTCCGATGCCAGTGCTGTACAAAATCGGTGCCACGCTCACCGGCCTGCTTTTCCTTGTCGTCAGCATTCCGCTGCAGGCGGCCTCCCTGGCCTGGCTGGCGCAGCAGTCCAGCTTGCTGGTAGCGGTGCCCTTGTACATGCTGTTCAGTTTTTTGCCGCAGATTGTGGGGCAGCTGGGCATCTATGGCCTGTTCATGAGCCTGGCGCCCTCGCCCGACTATTGAACGATTTGCCCACAACCGATCGCAAACTCCCGCGCCTGAGACCACCAGCGCGCATCGCAGCAGCGATGCGCGCTTTACTTTTCATAGCTGTACTACCGCTTCGCCAACGCCATCAAAATGCACGCGGATGGCCTCACCCTTGGTCGCCTGCAGCAAACCGCACCAGCTGCCAGTGGTCACCACCGTGCCGGCCTGCACGGTGCCGAAGTGCCGGGTGGCATGGCGCAGCCACTCAGGCAGCAGCCAGGCAGGGTCTTGCAGCGAATGGCTGCCCTGGCGCACCACCTGCGGCTGATTGCCAATCTGCACGGAACAGCGTTGCTCCGCCCAATTTCGTGGGTGGTAGGGCTGCCAGCCGCCCAGCACCAAGGCGCCATGGCACAGCAGGTCAGCCGCCTTGAGCGCTTCTGGCGCCTGCAGTTGCTGCTGCCAGCGCGAATCGACGATCTCGATACTGACAGCCATTGCATCTACCAGGGCAGCAGCATCCTCGTCCAGATGCGCTGCGGCGGCAGCATCTACATCGCAGGCAATGCGCAGGGCGATCTCTGCTTCCACGCCGCGCATCAGGAACGCAGTGCTTCCGAGATAGGCGCCAGCGCCATGCACACCTTGCGGAGGCAGCGGCGCGTGGGCCAGCGGCTGGCTGCGGCCCGGCCCGCCGCTTTTCCAGTACAGAGGGGCGCGATCGGTATCACCCCACCTATGCGCCCGCGCCTGATGCACGCCCAGCACATCGCCTGCGGACAGCCCCTGCGGCCACGCCGCAGCGTCCAACGCGCTGCCCGCAGCAGTGGCCTGCTGCAAGGCCTGCGCCAGAAGGCCCGGCTCGAAAGTAGAGGGTGTATCGAAATGGAACATGGCAGAGAACGCTTTCAAAAGATCATTCAAGACAGGTGTTACTTCAAAATACCCGTCAAAAAGGCCATTTCTCCATAAATTACATGCACCAATAGCTCCTGTTTTTGATGCTTATTTCGAAAGCATGGTTATGCACAAAATGCATTCCATGCCTATCATCTGGCCTTGGACAAGACGGGGGGTGAGAATTTAAGCTATGCGTACCTTTTCAACCGCATGGATCGTATGACATCCAACAGCACTCCTGCAGCAGCATCCAACCATCCGCTGCCTTCGTACCTGGACCCCAAGCACCTGGGCCCCTGGGGCATCTACCTGCAACAGGTCGACCGCGTCACCCCTTACCTGGGCTCGCTGGCCCGCTGGGTCGAAACCCTCAAGCGCCCCAAGCGCGCGCTGATCGTGGATGTGCCGATTGAAATGGACAACGGCACCATCGCACACTTTGAAGGGTACCGCGTACAGCACAACCTCAGCCGTGGCCCGGGCAAGGGTGGCGTGCGCTTTCACCAGGATGTGACGCTGTCTGAGGTGATGGCGCTGTCTGCCTGGATGTCGATCAAGAATGCTGCCGTGAACGTGCCTTACGGCGGTGCCAAGGGCGGTATCCGTGTCGATCCCAAGACCTTGTCCAAGGGCGAGCTCGAACGCCTGACCCGCCGCTATACCAGCGAAATCGGCCTGCTGATCGGCCCGTCCAAGGACATCCCTGCACCCGATGTGAACACCAACGGCCAGATCATGTCCTGGATGATGGACACCTACTCGATGAACACCGGCGCCACTGCGACCGGCGTGGTCACGGGCAAGCCTATCGACCTGGGCGGCTCGCTCGGCCGTGTGGAAGCCACCGGCCGTGGCGTGTTCACCGTGGGTGTGGAAGCAGCCAAGCTCTCCGGCCTGGCGCTGCAGGGCGCACGTGTTGCGGTGCAGGGCTTTGGTAACGTGGGTGGCACGGCAGGCAAGCTGTTTGCCGAAGCTGGCGCCATCGTAGTGGCCGTGCAAGACCACACCGGCACCATCTTCAACGCCAAGGGCCTGGACGTGCCAGCCGTGCTGGAGCATGTGGCCAATACCGGCGGCGTAGGCGGCTTCAAGGGCGCCGACAAGATGGCCAACGACGATTTCTGGTCTGTAGACTGCGAAATCCTGATCCCCGCTGCGCTGGAAGGCCAGATCAACGCCAAGAATGCTGGCAAGATCAAAGCCAAGCTGGTGATCGAAGGCGCCAACGGCCCGACGACCCCCGAGGCAGACGACATCCTGACCGACAAGGGCGTGCTGGTGCTGCCCGATGTGATCGCCAACGCCGGCGGCGTGACGGTGAGCTACTTTGAATGGGTGCAGGATTTCTCCAGCTTCTTCTGGAGCGAAGACGAAATCAACGCCCGCCTGGTGCGCATCATGCAGGAAGCATTTGCCGCCGTGTGGCAAGTGGCCCAGGAGAACAAGGTATCGCTGCGTACTGCGACCTTCATCATCGCCTGCCGCCGCATTCTGCATGCACGCGAAATGCGCGGCCTGTACCCATAAAGCAAGGGATCGCAGGTACACCAGAGCGGCCTTCGGGCCGCTTTTTCGTTGCAGCCCTGCAATCGGCCCAAAAAGAGCACTTGCTGCGGCCGAACTCCAGCGCCGCTTCCAGCCACTTGAAGCATGGCTTTCGCAAGTGCGAAGCCTTGGGGTGTGGTTTTGCAGGCAAACCCCATCACGCACCAGGGCGTGGTTCCGTATCGTGAGTCCATGACGAAAAATACGGAGACTGCCATGCACATGCTGCGCCGCCACGCCCTTGGAGCCTTGCTGCTGTCGCCACTGATGGCGCTGGCTGCCAGCTGGCCCGAGCGCCCCATCACTATCATCGTGCCTGCAGCAGCGGGCGGCACCACCGACATCGCTGCCCGTGTGCTGGCAGAGAAGATGGGCTCTGCGCTGAAAACCAGTGTGATCGTGGAGAACAAGGCTGGCGGCGGAGGCAGCATCGGCACTGCGTTCGTCGCCCGCGCCAAGCCCGATGGCTATACCCTGCTGATGGGCAATATCGGTCCCGTCGCCATCAATTTCAGTCTGTACAAGAAGCTGCAGTACAAAGAGACAGACCTGCGTGGCATTACCAATGTGATCTCGGTGCCCAATATCCTGGTCGTCAACGCCGACACGCCCGTCAAGAACGTGCAGGAGCTGATTGCCTGGGGCAAGCAAAAGCCACTGACCGCAGCCACCTCGGGCATTGGGCAATCGCCGCATATGTCCACCGAAATGTTCCGCCAGAAAGCCGGGTTGGACGTGACCCTCGTGCCACACAGCGGCGCCGCACCAGCTGTGACCGCCCTGCTGGGCAAGCAGACGGATTTCATGATCGACAACCTGCCCAGCTCCATCCCGCACATCAAATCGGGCAAGTTCCGCGCCCTGGCCATCACCAGCAAGGAGCGCTCGCCCCAACTGCCAGACGTGCCCACCATGCGCGAAGCCGGTGTGCCGATGGACGTGACGGCGTGGTTCGACCTGCTGGCACCCGCAGGAACGCCTGATGCCATCGTTCACCGTATCCAGCAGGTGGCGCACGACGCCATGCAGACCGCAGAAATCCGCAGCAAGTTTGCCGAACTCGGCGGCGTGCCCGGCGGCGAAAGCGCTGCCGAGCATGACGCCTTTATTGCGCAGGAGCGCAAGAACTGGGCGCAAATCGTCAAGGCCGCCAATCTCTCGCTGGACTGATCCTCCTCTTTATTCCTTCTGCCCGCCATGACTGCATCCGTATCCGAACAACTGGCCCAGAGCTTTGGCTCCATTCCCGCCATGGTGGAGGCCAATGCGAAGGCGCGACCCACCCACACTGCCCTGGTTCTGGGCAACACCCAACTCAACTACAGGCAGGTAGCGCAAGGCATGCGCCAGGTGGCATGTGCCTTGCAACGCCAGGGCCTGCAGCCAGGCGATGTGGTGGCCATCTGCGCCAGCAGCTCGCCCCACTATGTATTGGCCTACCTGGGAGCGCTGTGCGCCGGTGTCGTCGTTGCGCCGCTCGCACCTTCTGCCACGGCAGCGCATCTGAGTGCGATGCTCGCCAACTCGCAAGCCCGGCTGGTACTGCGCGATGCCGAAGTGGCAGCGCAATGGCCGGTGCAGGACAATACCCAGGTGCAATGCATTGCGCTGGACGATGCACCACAGGCAGGCACGCCCTGGTCCGCATGGCTCCATGGCATTGCCGCCGATGCGCAGCCCGCACCCATTGCGCCGCAGCCGGACTGGCCGTTCAACCTGATCTACTCATCGGGCACCACTGGCGTGCCCAAGGGCATCGTGCAAAGCTGGGGCATGCGCTGGTCGCATGTGCAGCGCGCCGTCACCAACGGCTATGGGCCTGACGCTGTCTCGCTGTGCGCCACACCGCTTTACTCCAACACCACCCTGGTGGCAGCGCTGCCCACGCTCGCATTGGGCGGTACCCTGGTGCTGATGCGCAAGTTTGACGCAACCCAGTACCTGCAACTGGCCCAGCAGCACCATGCCACCCACACCATGCTGGTGCCGGTGCAGTACCAGCGCCTGCTCGACTGTCCGGCATTCGATGCAGCCGATCTGAGCCGCCTGCAGAACAAGTTCTGCACCAGTGCGCCGTTCAAGGCAGCACTCAAGGCCGAGGTGCTGCGCCGTTGGCCCGGCAAGCTGATCGAGTACTACGGCATGACCGAAGGCGGTGTGCGCTGCGAGCTGCATTGCCATGACTTTCCGGACAAGCTGCACACCGTGGGGCGCGCAGGCCCCGGCGCCGATATCCGCTTCATCGACGAGCAAGGCAACGAGCTGCCACCCGGCGCCCAGGGCGAGATCGTCGGGGCCTCTGCGGGCATGATGACGGGCTACTACCGCCTGCCGGAAAAGACCCGCGAAGCCGAGTGGTTCAGCGCCAGCGGCGAGCGTTTCATACGCAGCGGCGATGTAGGCCAGCTGGACGAGGACGGCTTCATCGTGCTGGGGGACCGCAAGAAAGACATGATCATCACCGGAGGCTTCAACGTCTATCCCAGCGACATCGAAAGCGTGCTGCTGCAGCACCCCGAGGTGCGTGAATGCGCCGTGGTGGGCGTGCCTTCGCACGCCTGGGGCGAAACGCCCGTTGCCTACGTAGTGGCGCAGCCAGGCACAGTGCCTGCTGCACCTGCGCTGCAGGATTGGCTCAACAGCCGCGTCGGCAAGACCCAGCGCGTTGCCGATGTGGTGCTGGCCGAACAACTGCCCCGCAGCGAAATTGGCAAGGTATTGAAGCGCGAGCTGCGCGACCTGTACGCCCGCACGCACGCCAGCGCTGCATGACCGCTCACTTGATGACAGCCCAGGAGACACGGATGCACACACCCCGCCCTTCCACCATGCGCCGCGCACTGCTCGCCAGCCTGGCAGTCGCAGGCTGCACCTTGTTGTCCGGCCTGGTGCATGCTGCGGACTGGCCCAGCAAGCCCATACAGCTGGTCATCCCCTATCCGCCCGGTGGCAGCGCCGATCTGCTGGGCCGGCCGCTGGCCATGCAACTGCAGCAGCAGCTGGGCCAGTCCGTGGTGCTGGAATACAAACCCGGTGCAGGCGGCACCCTGGCATCGCAGTATGTGGCACGCGCCAAGCCCGACGGCTACACCGTGCTGATGGTGCTGGCCGCCCATGCCATCAACGACAGCCTCTACCCCAAACTACCCTACGACACGCGCAAGGATTTTGCACCCGTCTCGCTGGTGGCCAATCTGCCGATGATCGTGGTGGGCAGCAGCAAACTGCCAGCAAAGAATGTCCCTGAACTGATCCAGGCGGCGCAGGCAAACCCTGGAAAACTGACCTTCGGCTCCGCAGGCAATGGCAACACCGGGCATCTGGCGGGCGAGCTGTTCGCCAGCACCGCAGGTATCAAGATGACCCATGTGCCCTACAAGGGCAGCGCGGGGGTCGTCAACGCCATGCTGGCGGGCGACATCGATCTGACTTTCGACAGCATCTCCACCTCCATGCCGCATGTGCGCAGTGGCAAACTGCATGCGCTTGCGGTCACCAGCGCCAAGCGGTCCGCGCTGGCGCCCGAGGTGCCGACGGTGCAGGAGCAGGGCCTGAAGGACTTCGACATCACCGGCTGGTATGCCGTGGTCGCTCCTGCAGGCACGCCCGCCGACATCACCACCAGATTGAGCCAGGAAATTGCCAAGGCGCTGAAGAACCCGCAAGTACAGACGCAGCTGGCAGCCAGTGGCTATGAGCCCGTGGGCTCCACGCCGCAGGAGCTGGGCGCGCACATCCAGCGCGAAATCGATCGGTGGGCTACCGTGGTCAAGGCCACAGGCGCACGGGTCGATTGAACGACTACCGCGCCGGGCCAAAGAAAAACGCCCTGTTTCTACACAGGGCGTCTTTGCATCCAATCGTGGCACAGGGGGGGAGGCTGCAG
The DNA here is from genome assembly GCF_014207855.1 of Comamonas odontotermitis. Classification (GTDB taxonomy): domain Bacteria; phylum Pseudomonadota; class Gammaproteobacteria; order Burkholderiales; family Burkholderiaceae_C; genus Comamonas; species Comamonas odontotermitis_A. Next base: position 214,656 of record NZ_JACHKZ010000002.1, read on the forward strand.
ATTTCCGCGTCGCTGCCTCCCGCTCAAGGCAGCTCCTGCCACTGCTCCCACCCCCGGGCACGCAACTGGCAGGCGGGGCAGTCTCCGCAACCATAACCCCAGCTGTGCAACTGCTCTCGCTGCCCCAGGTAACAGGAATGGGAATCGCGCCGCACCAGTTCTACCAGTGCATCGCCGCCAAGTGCGTGCGTGAGCGCCCAAGTCTCCGCCTTGTCGATCCACATCAGCGGAGTCTCCAGGGTCAACGGCCGATCCACCCCCAGGCTCAACGCCACTTGCAGCGCTTTGAGGGTGTTGTCGCGGCAATCCGGGTAGCCCGAGTAATCGGTCTGCGACATACCGCCCACCAGCACATCCAGCCCACGCCGGTACGCCAGTGCCGCAGCCAGCGTGAAAAACAGCAGGTTGCGCCCCGGCACAAAGGTATTGGGCAGCCCATCGGCCTGCATGGCGATGGCGACATCGTCCGTCATGGCACTGGCCCCCAATTGGCCCAATACATCCACATGCAGCAGATGGTCATCGCCCAGGCGCCCTGGCCACTGATCCTGCATGGCCAGCAAACCCTCGCGCAGTTGGTAGCGGCACTCTAGCTCGACGCGATGGCGCTGGCCATAGTCAAAGCCCAGGGTCTCCACGTGCCCATAGCGCGATAGCGCCCACGCAAGACAGGTGGCCGAATCCTGCCCCCCCGAAAAGAGCACCAGCGCTCGCCGTGTTGAATTCATGGTGTTACCCCTGCAGGCTCGGTGCCTTGCCGCATGCTGCGCACAATGGCCGCCAGCAGCACACCGTAGGCAGGCACGAACAGAAGCAGGCTCACGGCGAGCTTGATGACGTAGTCGACCATGGCGATCTCCACCCAGTTGGCCGCCATGAAAGCATTGTCACTGCGCCAGAAAGCGATGGAGAAAAACGCCACCGTATCCAGCGCCTGTCCAAACACCGAAGCGGCAGCAGGCGCCAGCCACCATGCGCGGCTTTGCTGGCGAATGCGGTCAAACACCTGAATATCCATCAGCTGCCCCAAGACATAGGCAGCAAAGCTGGCAAACGCAATCCGAAAGACGAAGCTGTTGAAATCGGACAGGGCATCCATCCCGTTGAAGCGGCCCTCATGAAACAGCACGCCCACGACATAGGATGCAACCAACGCCGGCAGCATGGCCTGCGCAATGACGCGCCGTGCGGGCGCCTTGCCGATGAGCCGCACCGTCAGATCGGTTGCGAGGAAGATGAATGGAAAACTGAACGCACCCCAGGTGCTGTGAAATCCCAGCAGCGTGATGGGCAGCTGTACCAGGTAATTGCTGGCGATGACGATGGCGATGTGGAACGCCACCAGGAGAGGTAGGTAAAGCGGCACGCGCGATGGCGATGCCTGAACGGGCGTCATGGCAATCCTTTTTGGTGAATGGGGGCGAGGGAACCCATTGGGACGACAAATATGAAGGCCGTTATTGTAGCTGCCAGGATGATTCCCCGCATGGCGCTCTCACGCTGTCAGCATGGCTGCAAACAGGTATCTGCACCTGAGCCCGGTCAACGCCCCACGAAAAAGCCCCGGCTGGGCCGGGGCTTGGCAGGGCTGACCGCTGTCAACGCGACGCAGCCAGCGCCTCCAGTGCGGCGCGCAGCGCGGCATCGTTGTTCGCCTGCTCCGGCGTAGGCTCTGCGGGCACCTTGCGCAGAAGGCCGGTAATACGCCCGGACTGCTGCATCAGGCGATTGGCATAGACTGCGCCGTCATCCGAGCCGTTGCTGAAACGCCAGCTGCCTTCACCCTGGTTCACGCTCCAGGTCATCACAAACGAGCGCACCGACTCGCTCGACGTGCTGCTGCGGAATTTGACGCACTGCGTCTTGCCGGCATCGGTGCCCCGGATCATCTGCTCGCAGGCAAACAAGCCGTCATACGACACGGCCATTCCGTTGCTGAACGACGAGCCCTGCGTCACGCGCGTCAGTTCGATGGCGTCATGCTCAATACGGCCTGCCGTGTTTGCATATACGGCACTCCACAGGCCCAACAAGGCCTGCGGGCTGTTGTCATAGCCAAACTGAAAGCGCTTGAGTTCCTTTTCAGGCTCGCCCGGCAGGGTGATGAAGCCTTGCGTACCGCTGACAAAACGGATCCGCACATTGCCAGGGCTCCCCCGCTCGACGCCGCTTTGCGGGCCGCTGCCCAGGTAGCGACCACCTTCATAGCGGCCCAACAGTGCGTCAACGATGTTGTTGTCACCCAGGCGGCCCGTGGCCATGTAGAACGTGGGCTGGCCATTTCTCTCGTATGCATAGACCTGCATCACCACCGTGTCGTTTTGCACATCGATGGCAAAACCACGGCCAGGCGCACCGTTCAATTCATCGCTGATGATCCAGGTGCCTCCCTGGGGCACAAAGGCATGCGCCATGCCAGTCACGGCCAGTGCGGCAGCGGTAATGGTGTGTTTGAACATGTTTCACTCCTGCGTTTTTGGCACTGCCGGGTCGCAGTGCCATCTTGCAGCGAGTATATCGGTGGGTGGCAGGCGGAACGTGTCAGACCGTTTCAGCACGGCGTGTCGCCAGTTGGTGGCGCAGAACCGTCTTGCGCGCCAGTGCAATCACCGGAGCGTCCACCATGCGGCCATTCACCACACAGACACCACCGTGCGCAGCCTCTGCCGCGGCCAGCACCTGCTGCGCCGATTGCAACTGTGCATCACTCGGGGTGTAGGCGGCATTTACTTCGGCCGCCTGCATCGGATGGATGCACAGCTTGCCGCCAAAACCGCCGCGCACCGCGCGCTCGGCGTCAGCCCGCACCACGCTGCCGTCTTGCGTGTTGACGGTCACACCGTCGATCGGCGCGGGCAATTGTGCACGGCGCGATGTCAGCACCACTGCCAGCCGCACCGGCACCAGCTCTGCCTCGTCCGCCGCGCAGGCCATACCTGCATCCACCTGAAAATCCAGATGGCCAAACGCCAGCCGCAGCACCTTGGGCGCCTGTGCAATGGTGTCGATGCAATGCAATCCCCACACAGATTCGATGATGGGCACCACCACGCCACCATCGCCTACGGCGTCGGCCAGCATTGCCAGCGCTGCAGCCTCCTCGGCCTTGGGCAGCACAGCGCCTGCGCAGCCCTGCTGGCATAGCTGACGCAGCGCCCATACATCGCCATCAAACCACTGCGTGCCTGGTGCGTTGATGCGTACCAGCACCCGCGCGCGCTGTGAGGCAGCCAACGTCTGCATGACATCCAGCAACGCTTCCCGTGCGGCATCCTTGTCGGCGGGAGCCACCGCATCTTCCAGATCCACGATCACGGCATCGGCACCGCTTGCCAGAGCCTTGCCGATGCGTTCAGGACGGCTGGCCGGAACAAACAGCCACGATGTGGCATTGGCCAAGGGGTGATTCTCGAATTTCATAGCGCACCAACATTACACAACCTAAGCCAGCCGCAGATTCCGACTGAAATAGCAGCCCCCTGGGCTGCTCTCTGGCGACTGACGAAGGAGAAACAAAAATCCGATCACTCCGCAGTCACACCCGCGGCGCGAATCACCGTGTTCCAGCGCTTCACCTCGGATTCAAGCAGGGTTTTGAGGCTCTGCGGCGTAGCGCGGTCGGGCGTCACCAGCTCGCTGCTCAGGTCAGCAATGCGCTGCACCACCACCGGGTCTTTCAAAGCCACGTTCAGCGCAGCATTGATCTTCTTGATCACCTCGGCAGGCGTGCCCTTGGGGGCATACATGCCGTGCCACACCTTTACATCAAAGCCCTTGAGGCCTTGCTCGTCCAGCGTGGGAATATTGGGCATGGTCGACAGACGCTGCGGCGTGGTCACGCCAAATACCTTGACGCGATTGCCATCCTTGATGACCGGCGCAGTCTGTGTGGTCTGGTCGCACAGCAGATCCACCTGCCCGCCCATCAGATCGTTCATCGCCGGGCCGGCTCCCTTGTAGGGCACGGTGGTGAGCTTCACGCCGATCTGGTGCATGAACAACATGCCGCACAACTGCGAGACGGCACCGATGCCCGCATTGGCCAGCGATACCTTGTCCTGGTTGGCCTTCACGTAAGCGAGCAGCTCCTGGTAATTGTTGGCCGGAAAGTCCTTGCGCGAAAGCAAGGTCATCGGCACATCGAGCACCTGACCGATGTATTCGAAATCCTTGAGCGGGTCATAGGGCAGCTTCTTGTACAGCGCAGGCGCTGTGGCCATGCCCATGTGGTGGATCAGGATGGTATAGCCGTCATTCTTGGCGCGGGCCACACGGGCAGGGGCAATGGTGCCACCAGCGCCCACGGTGTTTTCCACGACCACGGTCTGGCCCAGCGATTTACCCATGGGTATGGCCAGCATGCGGGCCACCACATCGGTCGGGCCACCTGCGGAATACGGCACCACCATCACCACCGGCTTGGTCGGCCAGTCTTCGGCCTGGGCCTGGCTGTGAATGGCAAGGCCCGCACAGGCCAGCAGGGCCGCGCCTGCAGTTTTCTTCAGCAACGAATAGCGCATCGTGTCTCCTCGGTTATCGGTTGTGGCAGGTACATGGCCTGCTTGTCGTCTTATACGGCTTGCAGCAGGGTTTCGACCCTGGTCCAATCCCGTACTTTCCAGAGTTTGTGCACTGCGTTTTGCATCTGCACAGCAGGCACTTCCTTGCAAAACGCGCCCAGGCGCAACGCCTTGTCCGTCAGTTCTTCACGGCTGAGGGTATTGCCTGGGTCGCCCTTGGGCTCGTCGACACGGCCGTGCAGCGTGCGGCCACCGGTGGTGGTCACCGTCACCTTGCCGATCCAGCGCCGGGGGTAAGCGGTATCCACCTCGGTATCCAGCACCATGCTGACCTTGTCGCGCAGCGCCATGGTGTCCTGCGCGCGGTAGTCGTTGTCGAATTCGGTCAGACCCGCAAAACCATGGCGCGCAGCCAGGGCCAGCACCGTACCCATCGAGAACTTGCTCTGGTGCACCGTGCTCGGATCAACCACGGGCCCCAGCACATCGATGGCAGCCTGGTGCACATGGGTCACCACTCCCGCAATGTCAGGCACCTTCAGCCGGTGCTCGCGCATCACCTGCAGCAGTGCGTCTGCGGCTGGGTGGGTGTGGCGGCAGGATGCATGCCACTTGAACGATGTCTCCGCTGTGGCCCAGCGTGTTCCCAGGCCATCGATCAGCCGGGCCGGGTCGCTGTCGGTGGACATGCCCGCCGCCATGCCCTGCGGTCCGCAGAAGATATCGGCCGCGCCCGTAAAGCCATCGCGTGCCAGGTAAGCGGCCATCAGGCCCGCGCCAGCCGCGTGCGCAGTGTGCAGCTGCTTGCTGTCGGCCGCCGTGCGCAAAAACTCCCACAGGCCCGCCGACTGCGTACCTGCCGAGCCAAAGGCGTGGAGCATCTGCGCAGCATTAAGCCCCAGCAGATGACCGACAGCCGCCGCAGACGCCAAGGTGCCCGCCGTGCCCGTGGTGTGAAAGATCTTGTAATGCGAACGACCCAGGAATTCGCCTACACGGATTCCCACCTCGTACCCCGCGACGCAGGCAGTGAGCAGATCCTTGCCCGATTTGCCCAGCGCCTGCGCGACAGCCACGGCGGGCGGAAAGACTACGGCCGCCGGGTGGAACACCGAGCCGTTGTGCACATCGTCCTGCTCCGCCACGTGCGATGCGGCCGCATTGGCCATGGCGGCCAGGTACGGGCTGCTGGTGGCGCCTTGCGGGCCGATCACCTCAGACGGGCCTTGCTGCGGGCCCATGGCCAACGCAAAGCGGGTGATGCTTGCCACCGGCCGCGCATTGTGGCCTGCAACGGCCGAACCGAACCAGTCCACCCACAGGTCTTCGGTCTTTTGGACAACTGTCTCGGGAATATCGCTGTATTTCAGCTCGGCGGCAAAACGGGCCAGCTGGGCTGCGGGGGTGGATGTTGCGGGGGTTGTTGTCATGGTTCCTGTATCTCCAACAGGGCATCAAATGCCGGATGCCTTGTGCACTGCGGCCAGTGCCTCGGGGGTCAATTGCAGTTCTTGCAGAATCGCTGCGGTGTGTTCGCCCACCGCTGGCACCGGGTCCATGCGGTAGCTGTACTGGTTGTTGCGGCCAGGCGGCAGCAAGGCGGGCACGGCTCCCACAGGCGTCGCCACATCGGCAAAGCGCTGGCGTGCGATGAGCTGCGGGTGCGCCCACAGGCCGGCCATGTCGTTGACATGTGCGTTGGCAATACCGGCATCGTCCAGCCGCTGCACCACCTCATTCGCCTTGAGCGCCCCGAAGATGCGCAGGATCTCGGCCTGCAATGCATCGCGGTTGGTATTGCGCCGGGCATTGCTGTCAAAGCGCGGGTCGGTGGCCAGTTGCGGCGCCAGCAGCACCTGGTCGCAGAAAATCTTCCATTCGCGCTCGTTCTGCAAACCCAGCATCACCGTGCCGCCGTCGCCCGCCACAAACGGGCCGTAGGGGTAGATGCTGGCGTGCGATGCACCGGTGCGCGGCGGCGGCGCAGCGCCTTCGAACGCGTAGTACAGCGGGTAGCCCATCCATTCGCCCAGTGCTTCGAGCATGGATACGTCGATGTGGCTGCCTTCGCCCGTCTTACCCCGCAGCAACAAGGCCGACAGAATATTGGTGTAGGCGTACATGCCAGCGGCGATATCAGCCACCGAGATACCTGATTTGCTCGGGGTCTCGGGTGTGCCGGTGACGGAGAGAAACCCCGCCTCGCTCTGAATCAACAGGTCATAGGCCTTTTTGTCGCGGTACGGGCCGTCTTCGCCATAGCCGCTGATATCGCAGACGATGAGCTGCGGAAACTCGGCGTGCAGCGCCTCGTAGGACAGCCCCATGCGCGCAGCCGCGCCGGGCGCCAGGTTCTGCAGCAATACATCGGCCGTGCCCAGCAGTTTTTTCAGCGCAGCGAGCGACGCCGCGTCTTTCAGATCGAGCGCCAGACTCTCCTTGTTGCGGTTGAGCCAGGTGAAGTGCGATGACTGGCCGCGCACACGGCTGTCATAGCCGCGCGCAAAATCGCCGCTGCCCGGCCGCTCCACCTTGATGACGCGGGCGCCCAGATCGGCCAGCTGGCGCGCACAAAAGGGCGCAGCAACCGCGTGCTCCAGCGAGACGACGGTAATTCCGTCAAGAGGTCGGGTTCTAGGGGGCATATCTCAAAAACTCATGAAAGCCGGCATTGTTGGCAATGCCGAAGACTGGTGCGGCCCTGGTGCAAGGTGGCAGCGCCAAGGCCATGCAGCAACGGGCCGTTGTGCCATCAGAACGAGCGTGGCAGGCCCAGAATGTGCTCGGCCACATACGAGTAAATCAGGTTGGTCGAAATCGGTGCCACCTGGTACAGGCGCGTCTCGCGGAACTTGCGCTCCACGTCGTATTCGCAGGCAAAGCCAAAACCGCCGTGGAACTGCAGGCAGGCATTGGCTGCCTCCCAGCTTGCCTTGGCCGCCAGGTACTTGGCCATGTTGGCCTGGGCGCCCATGGGTTCGTGCTGGTCGAACAGCTCGCAGGCCTTCCAGCGCATCAGGTTGGCGGCCTCCACTTCGATGAAGGCATCGGCAATCGGAAACTGCACGCCCTGGTTCTGGCCAATCGGGCGGCCGAACACCTCGCGTTCGCTGACATACTTGGTGACGCGATCGAGGAACCAGTAGCCATCGCCAATGCATTCGGCGGCGATCAAGGTGCGCTCGGCATTCAAGCCATCGAGGATGTACTTGAAGCCCTTGCCCTCCTCCCCGATGAGGTTCTCCTCCGGGATCTCCAGGTTCTCGAAGAACAGCTCGTTGGTCTCGTGGTTGACCATGTTCAGGATCGGGCGCACCGTCAGGCCCTTCTTCTCGGCCTCGCGCAAATCCACCATGAAGATCGACATGCCTTCACTCTTCTTCCGGACCTCGGCCAGCGGCGTGGTGCGCGCCAGCAGAATCATGAAATCGCTGTGCTGGATGCGGCTGATCCACACCTTCTGGCCGTTGATGACGTACTTGTCGCCCTTCTTCACTGCGGTGGTCTTGATCTTGGTGGTGTCGGTGCCGGTGGTGGGTTCGGTCACACCCATCGATTGCAGACGCCATTCACCGCTGGCAATCTTGGGCAGGTACTTTTCTTTCTGCGCAGCGCTGCCGTGGCGCAGCAAGGTGCCCATGTTGTACATCTGACCGTGGCAGGCGCCCGAGTTGCCGCCACAGCGGTTGATCTCTTCCATGATGACCGAAGCCTCGGTAAGGCCCAGGCCCGAGCCGCCATATTCCTGCGGAATCAGCGCCGCCAGCCAGCCCGCCTTGGTGAGTGCGTCCACAAACGCCTCTGGGTAGGCGCGCGCCTCGTCCACCTTGCGGAAATATTCATCGGGAAACTCGGCACACAGCGCACGGATGGCATCGCGGATTTCGTGAAAGTTGTTGGAGCTGGTGTGTTCGATCATGGAATCAATCTATTGAATCAAAAAGCCTTCTGCTTACTGCCAGCAAGTGCCAGCAGCTCTGTTTTCAGGCGCGTTTGCAAAACCTCTTCATCAGCGGACCGTGGCGGTCGCCTGCATGGTGAGCCAGCCTTCATGGTCATGCGCCCACAGCTTGATGGTCTTGCCATCGGGCTGCGGCTGGCCCAGCACGGTGAAGGGGTGCAGGTCAAAGGTCGGGCGAACCGCCTTGAATGAAAAATCCGTCAGCACCGCGCCCGGCGCATTGCGGCGCAGCAGATCCACCAGCAAGGTCGCAATCAGCGGGCCATGCACGATGAGGCCGGGATAGCCCTCCTCCTGCGTCACATATGTGCGGTCGTAGTGGATGCGGTGGCCATTGAAGGTGAGTGCCGAATAGCGGAACAGCATCACCGGATCGGCGTTGACCTCGCGCTTCCATGCCGCCACGGTTTCGGCAGCGGCAGGCTGCGGCACGGGATCGGTCGGCAATGCGGCTGCGCGGTAGACGATGTCATGCTCTTCAGTCAGCGCCACACCGCGCTCATTGCGGTATTCGTGCTGCACCAGCACGAACAGCAACTCCCCGGAGCGGCCCACCTTGTGGTCCACCGAAGCAATGCGCGAGACGCGCTCTACGTTCTGGCCAATCTGAATGGGGTTGTCCGCATTCCAGTGCAGGCGTCCGCCCGCCCACATGCGACGCGGCAGGGGTACCGGTGGCAGAAAGCCGCCGCGCGCCGGATGGCCGTCGGGCCCGAGCAGGCTTTGGCGGGCCATGGGCAGAAAATTCGCCCAGTGCCACAGCGGCGGCAGTGGATCGCCAGCCTGGGGTGGCGCGTCATCGCGGTCCAGGGTGGCCGACAGGCCAGCCACCGGTGCGGCGGCAATCAGGTCGTGCAGGGATTCGGATTTTCCGATCCAGCTTTGCAGGTGCGCCACTTGCGCAGGCGTCAGCGCGGCAGCGGATGAAAGGGTTTGCGACATGGTGGCACTGTCGCAGGCTCTGCGGGCCAAAGCAATCACAGAAATTGGAACGCATCCTTTTGCGGGCACGAAGACGAAGGGTTAGCCCGTATTCCACGCCACCGGCCAGCCTCAGGCGGAAGAGCCGCTCTCGAAAGACAGCCGCTGCGCGCCATACGCGAGCGTGGCCACCCGTTTTTGAACCCGCGGTTTCAGTTTGCCTAAGGGCTTCCTCTGGATTTGCGAATTGGCAAGCCGGTTTTTGAAGAGCATCCTCGGAGGCACTCCATAAACACAGATCCAAGGAAACAGACATGTCCCAAATGCTCGAAGGCAAAATCGTCATCGTCACCGGCTCCGGCGGCGGCATTGGCCGCGATATGGCGCTGGCCATGGCCAAGGAGGGTGCGAAAGTCGTGATCAACGACATCGGCACCTCGACCAGTGGCGAAGGCCATGACGACGGCCCCGCGCAAAAAGTGGTCAACGAGATCAAGGCCGCTGGCGGCGAGGCCGTGGCCAACACCGACAGCGTCTCCGACGCCAACGCCGCAGCCCGCATCGTCCAGTGTGCGGTCGACACCTTTGGCAGGGTGGACGGCATCGTCAACAACGCCGGCATTCTGCGCGACCGCTTCTTTCACAAGATGAGCGTCGATGAATGGGATGCGGTGATCAAGGTGCACCTGTACGGCAGTTACTACGTGGCACGCGCTGCGGCCAACCACTTCAAGGAACAGGAAAGCGGCGCCATGGTGCACATGACCTCAACCTCAGGACTCATCGGCAACCTGGGGCAGTCCAACTACGCGGCCGCCAAGCTGGGCATCGTGGCACTGTCCAAGAGCATCGCGCTCGACATGGCCAAGTTCAACGTGCGCAGCAACTGCATCTCGCCCTTTGCCTGGAGCCGCATGATCGGCTCGATCCCCACCGACACGCCCGAACAGCAGGCGCGTGTGGACAAGTTGAAGCAGATGACGCCCAACAAGATTGCGCCGCTGGCCGTGTACCTGCTGAGCGACCAGGCCAGGGATGTGAACGCGCAGGTGTTTGCGGTGCGCAATAACGAAATCTTCCTGATGAGCCAGCCACGCCCGCTGCGCTCGGTGCACCAGGGCGAGGGCTGGACCCCCGAAGACATCGCCAGCCACGCCATACCCGCGCTGAAGTCGTCCTTTGTGCCCATGGAGCGTTCGCCAGAAGTCTTCAGCTGGGACCCGATCTGAGTCCCACTGCTCCAGCCACGTTGCACCGCGCCTGGCGGCGCAACGCACCATCACAAACAGAGAGACAAGCACCATGGCCATCCATTACCAGCAGCTCAAGAACCGTGTGTTCGAGCCGGTGCGCCAGCACTACACCCAGCGCGACACCATGCTCTACGCACTGAGCCTGGGCGTTGGCAACCACCCACTCGACACGACAAATCTGCCGCTGGTATACGAAGGCATGGACCAGCCACTGCAAGCCCTGCCCACGATGAGCTCGGTGCTGGGCTACCCCGGCTTCTGGATGAAGCAGGAGGACAGCGGCATCGACTGGGTCAGGCTGGTGCATGGCGAGCAGCGCACCACCATCCACCAGCCCGTACCGGTACAAGCCAAGGTGGTAGGCAAGACGCGGGTCACGCGCATCATCGACAAGGGCCCAGGCAAGGGCGCCATCGTGGTGAGCGAGCGCAGCCTCGAAGGTGAGGACGGCACACTCTACGCCACGCTGGAGCAAGTCACCTTCTGCCGTGGTGACGGCGGCTACAGCCAGGAATTGGGCGGCCAGCCCAGCGACGAATCGCTGCCCGCCCTTGCCGCCACGCCCGATACCGCTCCCCGGTGGACGTTCGAGCATCGCATCCGCCCCGAGGCCGCCCTGCTCTACCGCCTGATGGGCGACTACAACCCGCTGCATGCCGATCCGCGCGTGGCCCAGGCTGCCGGGTTTGAAAAACCCATTCTGCACGGCCTGGCCACCTACGGGATGGTCGGCCATGCCTTGGTGATGACCGCTTGCGGCGGCGATGCCAGCCAACTGCGCAGCATCCATGCACGCTTCTCATCCCCCGTCTATCCGGGCGAGACACTGCGCACCGAAATCTGGCAGAGCGGCAAATCACTGCAGTTCCGCGCGCTGGTGGTGGAGCGCAATATCGTTGTGCTCAGCCACGGCAACGGCAGCGTGGCCTGATGCCCGCCCCAGGCCGCCAGATCGCGCTGGCAGATTTGGACTTGGCGCAATTCATCCGCGCGGGCGACTCCATCGTCTGGGGACAATCGGCAGCCGAGCCGCTGTCGCTGATGCAGGCTTATGTGGCGCAACGCCATCGCTTTGCCAGAACATGCGTTTTTCTGGGCATTGGCGGCAGTGCCACCCTGCAGCCCGAGCATGCTGATGCCATCGACATGACAGGCTATGCCGCAGGTGGCTCGCACCGCACTCTGGGCATGGCGGGAGTGCTCGATCCCGTGCCCTGCCACTATTCGCAGATTCCGCTTCTGATCGCCAGCCGCAGTATTGCGGTGGACGTCGTGTTTGTGCAGGTATCACCCCCCAATGATGCTGGCGAGTGCAGTCTGGGCCTGGCACACGACTACATGGCTGCAGCCATGCGCAGTGCTCGCTGCGTGATTGCCGAGGTCAATGTCGATGTACCCTGGGTGCATGGCGCAACGTTGCGCCTCGATAAGGTCGATGCCTGGGTTCAGAGCGACCAGCCCGTGGTGGACGTGCCCGCAGGCAAATCCGGTGACGCCGAAACCGCCATTGCCCGGCATATCGCCAGCCGCATTGAGGACGGAGCTACCCTGCAGCTTGGCATTGGCAACCTGCCCGATGCGGTGCTGCAGGCGCTGCACGGACACCGCAACCTGGGCCTGCACAGCGGCACCATCGGTGACAGGGTTGCAGATCTGGCCGAGGCTGGCGTCATTACCAACACCCACAAGGGCATCGACGCCGGCGTGAGCGTGACCGGGCTGTTGATGGGAACCGCGCGCACCCGTCGCTGGGCCCATCGCAACCCCGCACTACGCATTGCCAGCACCGACTACACCCACAGTGCCCGCGTGCTGGGGCAGATCAACAAGCTGGTGGCCATCAACGCCGCGATCGAGGTGGACCTGACCGGTCAGATCAACGCCGAGGTGGTAGCTGGCCAGTACCTGGGTGCCGTGGGCGGCGCCATGGATTTTCTACGCGCTGCCGCCATCAGCCCCGGCGGGCTGCCGATCGTGGCGCTGCCTGCCACCGCACGGGGGCAGTCGCGCATTGTCGCTCGGCTGTCCGGCCCGGTATCGACGCCGCGCGCCGATGCCGGCCTGATCGTTACCGAACACGGCGTGGCCGACCTGCGTGGCCTGAGCCTTTCCGGGCGCATGCAGGCCATGCTGGCCATTGCAGCGCCAGAACACAGAGACACATTGAGCGCCAGCGCTCGACAGTATTTCGCCTAACGCTATCAGAATCGAGGAGACAAGCATGCGCAAAGCAGCCATCGTGACCCCATTGCGAACCCCCGTAGGCACCTACGGCGGTAGTCTGCGCCCCGTATCGGTGGAAGAACTGGCCGCCACCACGGTACGCGCCGTGTTGGACAGAAGCGGCATCGACCCCAGCCGTATCGACGATGTGGTGTTTGCCCAATCGTACGCCAGCAGTGAAACGCCATGCGTGGGCCGCTGGGCCGCATTGCAGGCAGGCCTGCCGGTGGAGGTACCCGGCATGCAGCTGGACCGCCGCTGCGGCGGCGGTCTACAGGCCGTGGTAACCGCCTGCATGATGGTGCAGAGTGGCGCTGCCGATGTGGTGATTGCGGGCGGCGTGGAAAGCATGAGCAACATCGAGTACTACACCACCGACCTGCGCTGGGGCAAGCGTGCCGGCAATGTGACCATGTACGACCGACTCGACCGGGGCCGCGAGCGCTCGCAGCCGGTGGAGCGCTTTGGCGCCATCTCCGGCATGATCGAAACGGCAGAGAATCTGGCGCGCGACTATGGCATCAGCCGGGAGGCTGCCGATGCGTTTGCTGTGCGCAGCCACCAGCGCGCTGCTGCCGCCTGGGAATCGGGCCGCTTCAACGCTGAGGTGGTACCCGTGAGCGTTCCGCAAAAAAAAGGCGACCCCAAGCTGTTTGAATGCGATGAAGGCTTCCGCGCAGACGCATCGATGGACAGCCTGGGCAAACTGCGCGCGCTGATGAAGGGCGGCACCGTCACTGCGGGCAATGCCAGCCAGCAGAACGACGCCTCGGCGGCCTGCCTGATCGTGGCGGAAGACAAGCTCCAGGAGCTGAACCTGACCCCCATGGCCAGTCTGGTGGGTTGGGCCGTTGCGGGCTGCGAGCCATCACGCATGGGCATTGGCCCGGTGCCTGCCGTCAAAAAGCTGCTGGCCAAGCTGGGCCTGTCCATGCAAGACATGGATCTGGTCGAAATCAATGAGGCCTTTGCCTGCCAGGTGCTGGCTGTGCTGCAGGGCCTGGAATGGGATGACCACGATCGCCTGAACGTGAATGGATCGGGCATATCGCTGGGTCACCCCATCGGGGCAACTGGCGTACGCATTCTTGCCACCTTGCTGCATGAGCTGGAACGCCGCAAGGGCCGCTACGGGCTTGAGACCATGTGCATCGGCGGCGGCCAGGGGATTGCCGCAGTCTTCGAGCGGTATTGAGCCCTATGGTGCAGCGCACCTGTTGCACAAAACCCACCCGCATTCAAGGCCCGGTGCAGTACCCGCCTTGCGTGATCGAGCAGATTTAAGGAGACAAAACATGACTACCCTCTCTCGCCGCAGCCTGCTGGCTGCTACCGCCATTGCCTGTGCTGCATTTGCCGTCAGCGGCGCTGCGCATGCCCAAGGCTCGGGGGCGCCTGTGCGCCTGCTCGTGGGCTACTCTGCGGGCGGCCCGGTGGACCAGGGAGCACGCCTTTTTGCCATTGCGCTGTCCAAGGAACTCGGCCAGACCGTGGTCGTCGAGAACAAGACTGGCGCCAACGCCACCCTGGCGGGCAGCGAAGTGGTGCGCGCCAAGCCTGACGGCCTGACACTGTGGTTTGCCGCCAGCCCCACCATCACCATCAGCCCCAATGTGATGAGCAAGATGCAGTTCGACCCTGCCAAGGATCTGACGCCGATTGCGCCGATCCTGAGCTACTACAACGTGCTCGTCGTCAACAACGATCAGCCTTTCAAGAATACGCAGGAGCTGGTCGCGTACGCCAAGGCCCACCCCGGCAAGCTCAACTATGCGTCAGCCGGCGTCGGTGGCTCCAACCACCTGGGCGCGCTGCTGTTTGCCAAGCGCAGCGGCATCGAGATGAACCATGTGCCCTACAAAGGCAATGCCCCGGCGATGACCGATGTCATCGGCGGCCAGATCAACATGATGCTCGACATCATCAGCACGGCCAGCACCTACATCCACAGCGGCAAGGTGCGCGCCATTGCCGTCACCTCACCACAGCGCAACCCTTCGCTCCCCAACGTTCCCACGTTTGCCGAAAGCGGTATCGAGGGCCTCAAAGGCTTTGATGTGGGCGGCTGGTACGGAGTGTATGGCCCCAAGAACATGCCCGCCGATCTGACCGCCAAGCTCAACAAGGCCACCAATGCCGCGCTGGCGCAGCCCGAGCTCAAGGCCAAGTACAAGGATCTGGGCTATGACGAATGGGTAGGCGGCCCCGAAAAGCTGGCCGAGCGCGCCGCCCAGGAGCGGCAGATGTGGTCCACCGTGACCCAGGGCATTGTGATTGACTGAAGCGTGACCGGCGGCGCGGCGGTGTATTCGTCTGGTGTCACGGATAGGCCGCCTGCCTGAGGAAGGTGTTGAGAGAAAAGAGTAGAACCGATGGTAGACCGTATTCATGAACTGCTGGACCGCTGGCTGCAGGAGGCGCCTGACCGTCCCTTCATCCATCTGCCCAATCGCACCCTGAGCTATTCCGATCTCGGGCGGTTGGTGGATGCGCTGGAAGCCGAGCTGCGCAGCCAACAGGTGCGCCCCGGCGACCGCGTGCTGGTCGTCGCCGAAAACTGCCCTGAGCATGCCGCCCTGCTGCTGGCCACCAGCCGCGTGGGCGCCTGGGCCTGCGGCGTGAATGCGCGTATGGCGCCGGGTGAGGTGCGCGCCTTTGCCGACAAGGCCGATGCCCGCATCATCTACTTCACCGACCGCGTCTCCAAAGCCGCAGCTGCGCATGGCGAACGCTTTGGCGTCACGCCTTCGTGCGTGCCGGGTCTGGCGCACAGCGCCGTGTTTGCCAATGCTCGGCCCGAGCCCGAGCCCATGGGCAATCCGGTGGCGGCCATCATCTTCACGTCCGGCACCACGGGTGCGCCCAAGGGCGTGATGATGAGCCACCGAGGCGTGGCGCACTTTGCGCGCGTGTCGGCGCAATCGCGCCAGCTGGGTCCGCAGGACAAGGTCTACGCCTTTGTGCCGATGACCCATATCTTTGGCCTGGGCACCGTGCTGCTGGCATCACTGCATGCGGGTGCGGCGCTAGAGATGCGCAGCCAGTTCGAGCCCGCCGACCTGATCGACGCACTGGCCCACCACGGTATCACCCAGCTGCAAGGCCCGCCTACCCTGTTTGCACGCCTGCTGCAGTACTGCGAACAGCAGGGAATCAGCCGCCCCGCAGCCCCCCAACTGCGCTATCTGTACACCGGCGCGGGGCCGCTCGATCTAGTGCTCAAGCAGAAAGTGGAAGCGCTGTTCGGCCAGACGCTGCACCATGGCTACGCCATGAGTGAATACGCGGGATCGCTGCATCTGACTCGACTCGAAGAAGCACGCAGCGATACCAGCGCCGGCTATTGCATCGAAGGGGCGGAGCTGAAGATTGTGGACCCGAACACTGGTGCTGCCCTACCATGTGGCGAGCGTGGCGAAATATGGGTTCGCGGCACAGGCCTGATGCCCGGTTATTTCCGCGATGCCGAGGCCACAGCAACCGCACTGCGCGACGGCGGCTGGTATGCCACCGGCGACCTGGGCGAGCTGCACGCCGATGGAGCGCTGTTTGTGGTGGGGCGCCTCAAGGAGATGATCATCCGTTCGGGCTTCAACGTCTACCCCAGCGAGGTCGAGCATGCGCTGCACAGCTTCCCGGGTATCCAGCGCGCAGCCGTGGTGGGCCAGAAAGAGGCCGACGGCAACGAAGCAGTGATCGCCTTCATCGTGCAGGACACCGCGCACCCGCCAGATGCCGATGCCCTGCAGGCACACCTGCGCGAACACCTGGCGCCCTACAAGCGCCCTGCTCGCATCATTGCTATCGATGATCTGCCCGTCAATGCCAACGGCAAGGTCATGAAGCGCGAGCTGCAGGCTCGCCTGGAATCATCTTGACACGATGAGGACCATCGCGGCCCGCGCTTTCAATGAGGCGCAGGTGCTATTTTTTCCATGAATTCATTCAGGCTCGCCGTTGACAGTTCGCCCACACGCATGCCCTGCAACTGGCCATTGGCATCGTAGAACAGGGTCGTCGGCAAGGCGCGGCTGCCAGCCACTTCGGTCATTGCATTCCTCGGATCCAGCAGCACCTGCGCTTCGGGCAAGCCGAAGCCGCGTGCGGCGGTCAGCGCCACCTCGGGCTTTTCCTGCTGGTTGATCCACAGAAAATGCACCTGAGGATAACGCTGCTGTGCTTCGCGCAGCGCAGGCATTTCGCGCACGCAAGGCGTGCACCAGCTGGCCCACAGATTGATCACTACGGGCTTGCCCTTGAGCTGATCCAACGCATGGGTCTTCGCATCCAGCGCTACCAATTGCAGCGCTGGCAGGGCCTTGTCGCTGCCCGACAATTGCTGCACCATTGCATTGCCACCCAGCCAAACTGCGCCAAAAAGCACCACAGCCCCGGCCAGTGGCTGAAAGACGGCCTGCTTGCGCAGCCATAGCCACCAGATATATACGACCACCACCGCCAGCGCAGCCCAGGGCTCCCACCCGCCATCACGGATATTGATGATGGACAGGGGCTGCGCCAGGTACTCATCGGCATACCGCGCCACAAAACCTAGGCGCGCAGCCACCAGGGCCAACAACGGCAACAGCCAGATGTGGGGTGCGACGATCAACCCTTGCTTGCGTGCCCAACGCGTATACAACTGATCAGCCGCCAGAAACGCCAGCAGCAAGACCAGCAAACTCCAGGGCAGCGCAAATGGCCCAACCTGCAAACTGGCGCTCATGAATGCTCTCTTTCCCATATGAAAAAGGGCTGCAGAGGCCATCTGCAGCACCTGTGTATCCACTGTCGGAGTGCCCAGCTCTCCATTGGTTCCCTGCAGGGCAGCGTGAGCAAGCGCTGCCTCTGGATTTCTCCATGTTCGGCGGCCGTATATAGTGTGCAGACCTGTATTTGCCAATACAGCAGGCAAGTGCTTTGAATGGATGAACCCCCATCGGCCATTGAATGGAGCCAAGAAACCATGAAGCTCAGCAACAAGGCGCCCCGATTTGGATGGTGGTTCTCTGCATGCTTTTTGCTGATGTGCGCAGTGTTTACGTACATCCTCATCCGCGACGGCTTCTCACATGCGCAGACCAATCCGCCATCCGCTTCCGGCTACGCCATGCCATGGCTCATGCCTGCTGTACTTGCCGTGTTCTGGGCAGCCGGGCTTGGCGTTGCCTGGTATCTGACGGGCATCCCTTGTGTGGAGGCGGGGCTTGACGCCTCCGGGTCCGTGCACATTCTCAGGCGTTATCCGTTCAGAACCGAATCCCAAACCATTGACGCTGCAGACCTTGCCGGAGCAACGCTTGTGGAGACCAAGGATTCAGAGGGCGATCTGTACTACTCCATCAGACTGACCACCACTGACGGAATGCAGATGGATGTCGCACAGAGTCCGGATCGCTCAATTTGTGAAACCGCGTTGAACCGCTTCAATGCAGCCTTGAGAGCATCGGCCGCCGGGTAGCCCTGTGATGGTGCCCGGGTAAAGCCTTCCCAAGCACCACCAAGTCATCCTTCAATGGCAGCGGGCTTACTGGTCTTCGCTCACCAGCTTGATGTTGCAATACGCCTGCAGCCCTTCAATGCCGCACTCGGATCCCCAGCCGCTTTCCTTGACGCCGCCAAACGGCGCCTCGGCCATCGAGATGTTCAAGGTATTGATACCCAACATGCCGGTTTGCACGCCATTGGCCAATTGCTGGCGCACGCCGCTGTCCTGCGTGAAGGCATAGGCGGCCAGACCATACTGCAGGCGGTTGGCGCGGCGCAGTGCTTCTTCCATGTCGTCCACCGGATTGATCAATGCAACAGGGCCAAACGGTTCCTCGTTCATCAGGCCTGCGTCTTCATCGACATGGCTGAGCACCGTAGGCTCCCAAAAGAAGCCCGCGCCCGGCATGCGCTTGCCGCCCGTATGCAAGGTGGCACCGCGCTTTTGCGCATCGGCGATCAGGCGCGTCAAGGCTTCAATGCGGCGCGGGTTGGCCAAAGGCCCCATGTTGCTGGCCTCTTCCAGGCCATTGCCCACCTTGAGCTGCCTTGTGCGCTCCACAAATGCCGCTACAAAGCGGTCGAACACCTCGCGGTGCACATAAAAGCGCGTGGGCGAAATGCAGACCTGCCCCGCATTGCGGAACTTGCCCGCAACCAGCGCGTCTGCGACCTTGGCCACATCGGCGTCCTTCCAGACGATGACAGGCGCGTGACCGCCCAACTCCAGCGTGGCGCGCTTCATGCTCCTGGCGGCCTGCGCGGCAAGCATCTTACCCACCGCAGTAGAGCCGGTGAACGAAAACTTGGCAATCTCGGGCTGGTCAAGCAGGTAGCCCGATACTTCCGCTGGCACGCCAAACACCATGTTCAGCACGCCAGCGGGCAGCCCGGCGTCGTGCAGTACCCGCACCAGCTCCTGCGCAGTGGCCGGGGTTTCTTCTGCGGGCTTCAGAATCAGCGTACAGCCCGCAGCCAGTGCACCGGCAATCTTGCGGGCAGGTGTGATGGCGGGAAAATTCCACGGTGCAAAGGCAGCGCAGACGCCTACCGGCTCATGGTGTACGGCGATGCGCTGGGTCGGCGTCTTGCCAGGAACCAGGCGGCCATAGTTACGACGGCCTTCTTCGGCATACCAGTCATAGGTGTCGGCAGCGGCCAGCACTTCGAGCCTGGACTCGCGCAAGGGCTTGCCCTGCTCCAGCGTCATGCAGGTGGCAATGTGGGTGGCACGTTCGCGGATCAGGCTGGCCGCCTTGCGCAGGATGTCCGAGCGCGCAAGCGGTGACGTGCGCTTCCAGCTTTCAAAAGCGCCGTTGGCAGCCTGCAATGCGGCTTGCAGGTCGGCCTGGCTGGCGTGGGGGAGATCGCCCAGTACGGATTCATCCACCGGATTGAACACCGGCTCGCTCTTGCGCCCCTCGGAGGACAGCCATTGGCCGTTGATAAACAGCTGCAATTGTGGATAAGCATGGGACATGGTCGGCTCCTACGAGTGTTTTGCGTGCATGGATCGGCCTGTCGGAAACGAAGGCCGTTGCATGCTGTGGATAAATCTGTGCCTATTTCTTCACCAATGCGCATTTGCCATCGGTCATGGGGCGGAACGCCTTGTCGCCGGGGATGGTGGCAAGGATCTTGTAGTAATCCCATGGGCCCTTGGATTCTTCTGGCGACTTGACCTGGGCCAGGTACAGGTCGTGCACCATGCGGCCGTCTTCGCGCACATGACCGTTCTGACTGAAGAAGTCTTCGAGCTTGTTGGACTTGAGGTACCTGGTGACTGCGGGGCCATCATCTGAATGGATGGCAGCCACCGCTTTCAGGTACTGGGTAACTGCCGAATACGTGCCTGCATGCACCATCGACGGCATGGTTTTCTTGCCCATGCGCTCAAAAAAGCGTTGCGAGAAGGCGCGCGTCTCGGGTGTGCGGTCCCAGTAGAAGGCTGTGGCAAATGTCAGGCCCTGGGCGGTCTTGAGGCCCAGCGAGTGCACATCCTGGATGAACATGAACTGCGGCGCCACGGTCTGGTTCTTCATCAAACCAAACTGGTTGGCCGACTTGATTGCATTGATGGTGTCGTTGCCCGCACTCACCAAAGTGACCACCGGTGCCTTGGACTCCTGCGCCTGCAACACAAAGGAAGAGAAATCGCTGGCGTTGAGCGGGAAATTGGTGCGCCCCACAATCTTGCCGCCGCCTTTGCTGACGATATTCGTCACGGTCTCAGCCCCTGCTTTGCCAAAGGCATAGTCCACCGCCATGATGTACCAGTCCTTCTTGCCCTTTTCCAACATGGCATGCGCCACGCCGCTGGCCATCGCGTAGGTGTCATAGGTGTAGTGAATGGCAGTGGGAATGCAGGCCTCGCTGGTCAGCGCGTCCGATGCACCACCGGAGGTAAGGATGAGCTTGTTGCGTTCCTTGGCCAAGTTGTAGACCGCCATGGCAACGGCAGAATTGTTCAAGTCCACCACCACGTCCACACCTTCGGTGTCGAACCAGGTGCGCGCGCGGCTCGCCCCCACGTCGGCCTTGCCCTGGTGGTCGGCAAAGACCACCTCGATCTTCTTGCCGTCCACCGTACCGCCAAAGTCCTCGACCGCCATTTTCGTGGCCTCGACCGATCCACGCCCGGCCGTATCGGCATAGGGCCCTGACATGTCACTGAGCACCGCGATCTTCACCACATCCCCCGATATGCCTTGGGCCTGGACGGGCAAGACGGCAGCGGCAACAGAGGCCGCGAGCGCGGCGATGGCTGTCAAACGTTTCATGGCTAGTCTCCTTGATGTAGGGAATGAATCGGCAGTCTGTGATCAGGATTTCTTCACCAGCGGGCAGGTGCTCTTGGACAGCGGACGAAAGGCCTCATCGCCGGGAATGGTGGACACGACCTTGTAGTAATCCCAGGGCGCTTTCGATTCCTCGGGCTTTTTCACCTGCACCACATACATGTCGTGCACCATGCGGCCGTCCTCACGCACATAGCCGTTCTGTGAGAAGGCGTCGTTGATCTTCATCTTCCTGAGCTGCGCCGCCACGGCAGGCCCATCGTCGGTGCCAGCTTCCTTGATAGCCTGCAGGTAAGTCATCACAGCGGAATAGTCGCCCGCCTGCACCATCGACGGCATCTTCTTCATGCGTTCGAAATAACGCTTGGCCCACGCGCGCGATTCGGGCGTTCGGTCCCAATAGAAGGCCGTGGCGAAGGTCATGCCCTGGCCATACTTGAGGCCCAGGCCATGGATATCGTTGATGAACATCAGCTGCGGCACCAGCACCTGGTTCTTCGTCAGGCCAAAGTCATACGCAGCCTTGATGGTGTTGACGGTGTCATTGGTTGCATTGGCCAGCGTCACCACCTGCGCCTTGGAGGCCTGTGCCTGCGTGACGTAGGACGAGAAATCGCTGGCATTGAGCGGGTGCGCCACCTGGCCAGTGATCCTGCCGCCACCCGCTTCCACAAACTCTGTCGCCGTGGCCGCCATGGCCTTGCCCGCTGCGTAATCGACCGAGATGATGAACCAGTCCTTCTTGCCTTGTGCCAGCACGCCCTTGACCGCGGCGTTGGTCATGGCGTAGGTGTCATAGGTGTAGTGCACCAGGGTGACGCCGCAGTGCTCGTTGGTCAATGCGGTGGAGACGGCGCCGGTGTTCATCACCATCTTGTTCCGCTCACGCGCCAGGCCGTTGACCGCGATGGCGACTGCGGAGTTGTTCATGTTCATGACCATGTCCACTCCGTCGTTGTCGAACCACTGGCGCGCCTTGGTCGCCGCCACGTCGGCCTTGTTCTGGTGATCGGCAGAGACCAGTTCGATCTTCTTGCCCAGCACGGTGCCGCCAAAATCGGCAATGGCCATCCTGGCGGCTTCCACCGAGCCTTTGCCCGCCGTGTCGGCATACAGGCTCGACATGTCGCTGAGCACTGCGATCTTCACAACGTCCCCAGAGACGCCCTGCGCCTGCGCTGCAAGGCTCGCCAATGCGGCGGCCAGCCCCAGTGTGGTTTTCCTCATGTTCTTGTCTCCGATTCTTATATTGAGCTCCTGATGCTAGAGCTTTATGGCGCAGCAGCTTTTGCCTTTGCAAAGCCGTGCCTTAGCCTGTGCCAAAGCCCTGAAAACCCTAAGAACCTGTTTGCGATCCGGCACCTGTTCGGAGCTGTCGCCTGCGTTGATCAAGTCGCGCCAAACCCCCTCTTCCGCAACCAATAATTGCACGCGAGGGTGAAATCACCCATGCTCCACCATCCGCCCGATACCGCAATACCGAGAAAGACACCGCAATGACACCTTCGATGTCAAGCCAATACCAGGCCGCGCTCGATGCAGGCAACTTCCAGATCCAGCGCTGCGCGGCCTGCCACAAGGCCATCTTCTATCCTCGTGAACTGTGTCCGCATTGCGGCAGTGACCAGCTGACCTGGGAACAGCCCTCTGGGCAAGGCACGGTCTACTCCACCACAGTCATCCGCCGCAAGGCCGATGCCGGTGGCGACTACAACGTGACACTGGTCGATCTGGCCGAAGGCCCCCGCATGATGAGCCGCGTGGAAGGCATGGCGCCAACCGATGTGAAGATTGGCATGGCAGTGCGCGCACAGGTGGTGCAGCACAATGGCAAGGGCTTGGTGGTATTCAAGGCCGCATAAGAACGAAAAGGGACAAGCACATGGCACAAGTACACACCAGCTCCGGCCTGCGCGCGCTGCGCGGCAAGGTCGCCATCACCGGCGTTGCCACCTATGGCTGCGGGGAGGCTCCAGGCTCCGACGACATGATGCTGCTGGCTCGCGCGGCGCACGCCGCCGTGGCCGATGCGGGCCTGACCATGCAGGATATCGACGGCCTGGCGACCTGCAGCGTCAATGCCACCATGTGGCCCATGCCGGTGATCGAACACCTGGGCATCAACCCCAACTACATCAATGGCACCATGGTAGGCGGCTCCAGCTTCATCGCCCACCTGCTGCCCTCGATCATGGCGCTCGAAGCTGGCCAGTGCAGGCATGTGCTGGTGTGCTACGGCAGCGCCCAGCGCTCGGCCGCCTTTGGCCGCAAGGAATCGACTGCCGCACGCAAATTCATGGATCCGCAGCCGTTCGAACACCCCTTCGAGCCCGTGATGCCGGTGGCTGCCTATGCCATGGCCGCTGCACGCCATATGCACCAGTACGGCACCACACGCGAGCAGTTGGCGGCCGTGGCGGTGTCAGCCCGCCAGTGGGCGCAGAAGAACCCCGAGGCCTTCATGCGCGACCCGTTGACCATTGAAGAGGTATTGGGCGCCCGCATGGTTGCAGACCCCTTCACCGTCCGCGATTGCTGCCTGGTGACCGATGGCGCCGGGGCCTTTGTGCTGAGCCGCGCCGAAGACGCCAAGAGCGGCCCCAACGCCCCCATCTATGTGCTGGGCAATGCCACGGCCTGCTGGAACCGCCAGATCTCATCCATGCCCGACCTGACCGTGACTGCCGCCAGCCAATCGGGCGCGCAGGCCTTTGCAATGGCCGGATTGCAGGCTGCAGACATGGATGTGGTGGAGCTGTATGACGCTTTCACGATCAACACCCTGCTCTTTCTGGAAGACCTGGGCTTTGTGAAGAAAGGCGAGGCGGGGGCCTTTGTCGCCAGTGGTGCGATTGCTCCCGGTGGTACCCTGCCTGTCAACACCAACGGCGGGGGCCTGTCGTGCGTACACCCCGGTATGTATGGCATCTTTGCATTGATCGAAGCCGTTCGCCAGTTACGCGGCAACTGTGGCGAACGCCAGATTGCAGGCGCCCAGCTGGCTCTGGCCCACGGCAACGGTGGCACGCTGTCCAGCCAGGCCACGGCGATCCTCGGCACAGCCGCAACCTTGTGACAGGACTGAAGACATGATCCGCGATAACGAAACCCTGGAAGCACTGCTCGACAGCGTACGCCGCTTTGTGCGTGAACGCCTGGTACCGGCCGAGAACGAAGTGGCCGAGACCGATGAGATTCCCGAATCCATCGTGCAGGAGATGCGCGACCTGGGGCTGTTCGGCCTCACCATCCCCGAAGAGTTCGGCGGCCTGGAGCTGACGATGGAAGAGGAAGTACACGTGCTGCTGGAGCTATGCCAGACTTCGCCCGCGTTCCGCTCGGTGATTGGCACCACCGTGGGCATCGGCTCGCAAGGCATTCTGATGGACGGCACCGATGAGCAAAAGGCCCAGTGGCTGCCCAAGCTGGCCACCGGCGAGGTAATTGCTTCCTTTGCGCTGACCGAACCCGAAGCGGGGTCGGATGCCGCATCGCTGCGCACCACGGCCATCAGGCAAGGCGACCACTACGTCGTCAACGGCACCAAACGCTTCATCACCAATGCACCACACGCCGGCATGTTCACGCTGATGGCGCGCACCAACCCGGCCGACAAGGGCGCTGGCGGCGTGTCGTCCTTCATCGTGGATGCAAAGACGCCCGGCATCAGCTTTGGTAAATACGACAAGAAGATGGGCCAGCGCGGCGCGCATACCTGTGACGTGATCTTTGACAACGTGAAGGTACCCGCCGCAAACCTGATCGGTCTGCAGGAGGGCCGGGGCTTCAAGACCGCAATGAAGGTGTTGGAAAAGGGCCGCATCCACATTGCCGCCGTGGCCGTGGGCTGCGCCAAGCGCATTCTGCGCGATGCGCTGCAATACTCGCTGGAGCGCAAGCAGTTCGGCCAGGCCATTTGCGATTTTCAACTGGTGCAGGCCATGCTGGCCGACAGCCAGGCAGAGCTGTATGCCGCCGAGTGCATGACCATCGACGCCGCCCGTCGGCGCGATGACGGCCAGAACGTGTCCACCGAAGCATCCAGCGCCAAGATGTTTGCCACCGAAATGTGCGGCCGCGTGGCCGACCGGGCCGTGCAGATATTGGGAGGCTCGGGCTATATGGCCGAATACGGCATCGAGCGCTTTTACCGCGATGTGCGGCTGTTCCGCCTGTACGAAGGCACCACGCAGATCCAGCAGATCATCATTGCACGCAACATGGTGCGCGAAGCGAAGGCCAACGCATGACCCGCGAGTTCGAGCCGCACTTTGTGGCGCAAAGCGTGGAGACTGCCCGATGAGCACGGTAGATCGCCAGCACATGAGCATCGAGGACATGAACAGCCGCGTGCCGTTTCTGCGCCTCATCGGCGCCAGGCAGGATCCGAACTTTGAAGACGGCATTGTGCGCGTGCACCTGCCCGATCTGCGCGAAGACCTGTGCAACCAGCTGCCTGCGGCGCACGGCGGCATTCTGATGACCTTGCTGGATGTGGCCATGTCGCGCGCGGCCGTGCTGGCACCGGGCGCGCCATCAAGCACGGCGGTAACGGTGGAGATGTCCTCGCGCTTCATCTACCCGGGGCGCGGTCCACTGGTAGCCGAAGGCTGGGTCATCAACCAAGGCCGCTCGCTGTGCACTTGCCAAGCCAACATCTACGATGCGGAGCGCCGCATTCTGGCCACCGCGCAGGGCACCTTCAAGTACTGGAAGGCTCACGCCTACGACAAGCCCTCCGAAGGCAGTGCATAAGGCGGTGCATAAAGCAAGAATTTGTGGATAAACCAGCCTGCATTGCTTATTCATGCTGCGCAAGCAGCTATTGAAATCATCGTTATCCACATGAAAAACGCGACCCTTCGGTCGCGTTCATTTATTCACAGGCTACCTACTGGCGCCTGGCTTACTTGGCGTCCGGCAGCTCGATCTTGACTTCCAGCACTTCCAGATTGTCCTGGCGCTCCAGATTGACGCGGACATCGTCTGGATTGACCGAAACGTACTTGGCGATCACGGCCATCAGCTCCTTTTGCAGCGCAGGCAGGTAATCGGGCTGGTTGTTGCTGCGGCCGGTGCGCTCATGCGCCAGAATGATCTGCAGACGCTCTTTGGCAACCGAGGCCGTCTTCTTCTTTTCACCCAGAAACAGGGACAGCAAGGACATGGCGCTTACCTCCCGAAGATGCGTTTGAAGAAGCCGGGTTTTTGCGCCTCGATAAAGCGCATCGGCTTGTCTTCGCCCAGAAAGCGCGACACCACATCCTTGTAGGCTTCCGACACATCCGTTTCAGGCAGGTTGATCGCAGGCGTACCCTGGTTGGATGCCTGCAGCACCGATTCGGACTCGGGAATCACGCCGATCAGCTTGATACGCAGAATGTCCTGGATGTCCTCCAGCGACAGCATCTGGCCATCCTGTACGCGATTGGGGTTGTAGCGGGTGATGAGCAGGTGTTCCTTGATCGGTTCGCCTCCGTCGATGGCGCGCTTGGTCTTGGAGCTGAGCATGCCCAGGATGCGGTCCGAGTCGCGCACGGATGAGACTTCGGGGTTGGTCACCACCAGCGCCTCGTCGGCAAAATGCATCGCCATCAAGGCGCCGCTTTCGATACCGGCGGGCGAATCGCAGACGATGTAGTCAAAATCCATCTCCGCCAGATCCTTGAGGATCTTCTCGACGCCGTCTTGCGTCAGCGCATCCTTGTCACGGGTCTGCGACGCCGCGAGGATATAGAGATTGTCCAGCTGCTTGTCTTTGATCAATGCCTGATTCAGATTGGCCTCACCCTGGATCACATTGATCAGGTCGTACACCACACGGCGCTCACAACCCATGATCAGATCGAGATTGCGCAGGCCGACGTCAAAGTCGATCACGGCCGTTTTGTGGCCCTGCAATGCCAGTCCGGCCGCAAAGCTTGCACTGGTGGTGGTTTTGCCAACTCCGCCTTTGCCGGAAGTTACAACGACGATTTTTGCCATCTTTTGATCCGTTCTCTTTACGTCCTCAATTGTTCAATGCCCGGGTGGGCCCTCTCCTCAGCTCAGCATCCCAGGGGCCGCCTACAGCGGCTCAATCAGCAGCTTTTCACCATCCAGGCGCACCATTGCAGGCTTGCCCGCCACATCCGGCGGCAAGTCTGATTCAACCGTACGGTAGATACCGGCAATCGATACCAGTTGCGGCTCAAAACAGGTGCAATAGATGCGGGCTGACGTATCGCCCCGCGCACCGGCCACAGCCCGTCCGCGCAAAGGGCCATAGACGTGTACATTGCCGTCAGCAATTACTTCCGCGCCAAAGCTGACAACGGCATTGACCACCACATCGCTGCCTGCCGCATACACCTGCTGGCCCGAACGCATGGGTTTGTCCACCCGCACCGTGGTCTTGGCGGGCAATTGCACTTCCTTGACCACTTCCACTTCGTGGATCACCTCGCGCACCGCGGGTTTTTCCGCAGCCGCTGCGCGCGCAGGGGGAGCCTCGGGGGCAGCGATAAGGCCCGCCTCACGGGCTGCCTGCATCTGCTGCGCATTGCCACCGCGCACGGCCACCGGCATGGTGCGGTACTGGCGCAGCAACGCGGTCAGCGCCGCAAAATCGATGGGCGTTTCTGCATCGCGCACTTGCACCAGGTCAATGAGCACAGGATCGTTGTCGAACAGCTCCGAATCATTGCCAAAGCGCTCCGAAAACTCGCGCGCTAACTGTTCAGCATCCGTCGACCGCAACGCAAATGCGACCACCGGCAACTGGGCGCTTTTCATATCAAAACCGCTGCGCTGCGTCGTTTCACCTGACATGGATGTAGTAGCCGATCTATGGACTGGACATGAATCGGCAAAGTGTAACCTGCCCCGCAGCGAATCGCTGCTGCGGGCCGCCGGTTTTAGGGCCAAAGCGCCACTGTGGCAACACTCTTTTACCAATCCAGCAGGGCAAGCACGGCTAATTACTGCTAATTACCAGCATTTGAATAAAAAAAGAGGCGCCTTGGCGCCTCTTTGCAGCGTTTTTCACATTCAATGCAGCTTGTGCCCGCAGTGTCCGCAGAACACATCGTCGGCGGCGACCACTTCAAAGCAACTGCTGCAGCGCGGCAATGGCGCCTGGTTGGTTGCCTGCGCAGGGCTTGCTGCAGGTACAGGGCTGGAAACCACCGCAGGAGACGCCGTCACTGGGGCTGGCGGTACAACAGGCACAGGCGCCGCAGGTGCGGGTGCCAGCACAGGAGCTGCCGGTACAGAGGCCGCAGCAACCTCCGACACCTTGGCTGCCCCCTGAGCAGTCTGTACCGCCGGAGCTGTTGCGGGAGCGGCCCCCCCTGCCGCAGGCATGGCAGGCGCAGCACCCGAGCCTTGTTCCGCCGGAGCGTGCGCTGGCAAACCGGCAGCCGTAGCAACAGAGGCCCCCAGACCGGCAGCAGTAACAGCAGCAGTTGCTGCTGGCGCAGCTGCCGGGCTGCCAGCAAAAAGATCTGCTGGGTTCACCGCTGATGTCTGGGCGTGGTTCTGGCCAGTGGCGCTTGGTACCCCTGCGGAGGCCGCACCTGATGGAGAAGCATGTGTTTCTGCCGTATTGGTATGGGTGGCATGGCGCACCTTGTCGGCGGCCTCGCGGGCCATGTCCTGCGCCTGGCGGGCTTTTTCGCGCGCGAGCGCAATGCCGGCCTGCAGGCTTTCTTCGGTTGCCTTTTCATCCAGGCCATCGGTCACCATCAGGTAGATGATGTTCATGCCCATGATCATGACCTGCATGGTCAACGCCATCAGCACTGCAAACAGAATGACGGTGGACAGCGTTCCCGCCACCAGGTGGCCATTGAATGCCATCGGCCCAAAGGCGCCGCCACCAAAACCGCCCAGCATGGCCGGGCCGATGATGCCGCTGGCCAAGGCCGTCATATAGGCAAAGCCCGGCATGAAGCCGGTGAACAGCACCAGCGCAATGATGCCCACCACCACGTACAGTGCCAGCAGCATCAGCACCAGCGGCACCAGGCGCGTGCGCACCACCGACACGACCAGCGACACCGCGCTTCTGAGGCTGCGGCCATCCCAGATGGCCGGAGCCAGCAAGGGTGCGGCCACCCAGTACAGGGCAATGAAGAACACGGATGCGATGATGACCATTGCCGGATGGGCAAAAAACAGCAGGATCGGCCCGATGAACGGAATCTTGCAGATGAAGTAGACCAGGGCCCCCACCAGACACAGAGCCACCACCAGCGCCAGCACCAGCAGACCGAACAGGATGAACTTGGGCACGCACAGCAGTCCGGCCTTCAAGGCGTCGGCCATGCTGCGCTCTTCCACATCCTTGGCCCTGTCCTGCAGAAGGATGCCCACCGCCGACGTACCTGCCCAGAACACGATGAGGGCGGCAACGAAAAACAGGAAAGCGAGAAAAACGCTGCCCATGCGCGTGGCAAGCATCTGGCCCCCCATCAGCACCAGCCCGCCGGCCAGCCAGGTCAGAAACGACAGGCCGAGCACGCGCCATTGCGTCAGCCCCTCGGCCGCCCGCATCAATTGGCCAAAGTCAATCGACTTGAGCATGGATTTGGTGGAAGACATGCAATTCTCCTATTTCTACGTAAGCGGCCGCCTTGCGGGGCACTCTGGACCCTGGCCATGCAGCGCTGCTGTGGACGGTGTCCATGGCCTGCTGCGCACGCACAGCCAGGCCATTCCAATAAAGCGAGTCTCAGTTAATCGTGCTGACCCAGGGCCTGGCCTGGATCACAAAGTGCTCGATGCCAGCGGGCACATTCTTGTCGGCAGACTTTTTCACTTCTACCGGGTTACCTGCTTCGGTTGGCGCAGTGCCAGATTTCAGGTTGACCTTCTTTGCGCGCAGGTCGCGGGGCGAGACGGTGACATAGATCGTGGCGCCGCCACGGTTGTCAGCCATCAGAGTGGCAATGTCCTTGATGGCGGTCATTGCATTCTTGTGTTCCTGGGTTGCTTTGGCGGTCCAGGGCAGATCTAACACAACCGAATCGAGCACCTTGATGTTGCGCGTGCCATTGGCTTGGTTGGACTTGAACACCTGCTCGGTGGTCACTGTCTCGCTCGCACCAATACGCTGCTTGACTGGCAAGGTGGCCATGGCGTCGACCGCGCGCTGGCGCAGTTCGTCGGCGCTCGCGGTCTCTGCCTGCATCTTTTGCTCCCACTCGTTGAATGCCGGCGGCACAGCAGGCTGACGGCAACCAGGGGGCGATGCCACGCCGCACTCCACCTGAACGGCGCCTTGCGCAGGGGGCGGAGCCACTTCCTGGGGCGGGGCCACGCAACCTGCCAGCAGCACGGCCGACATCAATGCGGATATTTTCAACATGGACTTCACAACACTCTCCTTCAATTCAACAAATCATCCAAGGTCTGCTTGCGTGCCGGCTTGCGCGGGGCCGTGCGAGCAGGAGCCGACTCGGCTGCGGGAATGGCCGCAGCCTCGGTCGGCGCAGCGACAACAGCATCTGCAGCAGGCACCGCTTCAACCGGGGGCGGGGCAATCGTCTCGTTCGGGGCCAGTACGGCCTCGGCAGGCAGCGCCGCCGGGGCAGCAGGGGCCTCGACAGGCGCAGCGGGCACGCTGACCGTTGGCGCAGGGGCAGGTACTGCCTGGCGCTGATGCTTACCCTTCCACCACCATACACCACCGCCTGCGAGCAAGGCCAGCGCCAGCACTCCCAGTGCAATCCATTTGCCTGGACCGCCTGAGTTTTCGGGGGCCTGTGGCATGGGGTTGCGTTCTGTCGCGCTCTTGCGGGGCTTGGGCTCGGGCGTACTGCTGGCAGCGGGTTTTGCGGGCCGTTGGGCGGGCTGCATTGGTGGCGCAGCAACAACAGGCGGCACAGGCGCCGCGGTCTTGCCAGACGTCAACCAGTCATTCCCACGCTTGCCCTCTTCGGATGCAGCCGTGCGCAGGCTGGGTGCAGCGGCCACCGCGCTGGCGGCGCTGCCGCCAATCACCATTGCCGGGCTCGTGTCGATGCGCTCACCATTGCGGTCAGGTGCAGGCTCGCTGCTGTCCTGCACGTTGCCAAATACCAAAATGGCTTTTTCTTCTTCGGGCGACAAAGGGTCTTCAGCATCGCGCCGGGTATCTTCGAAGCCGGAATTCTGTTCAAACCGGCAGCCGCACTTGCCGCAAAAGCGGGCATTGCCCTTGCACAATGCCCCGCAATCAGGGCAAGTGGTGTACGCCGGAGCAGGGGCGGCTGGCATGCCTTTGTTCACCGCCACAGGCGTGGCGGGTACTGCCGCACCTACTTTGCAGCCGCATTTTTTGCAGAATTTGGCGCTTTCCGGCAACGCTTCTCCACATTGCACACAGTTCATGGGTATGCCCTCCAAAACCGGCATGCCGTCGCAAACAGCACACCATATTAGTTATCAATGTCACTTTTATTATCCATTCACAACCCGCATGATGCCAGCAGAGGCCGTGCAAACGGGCAATAGCAGGGCTTGCTATTGGGATTAATCCGCCGCTGCAGTGGCTGCGCCAGCCTGCCGCCGCTCATGCACGGCTGCCCCACTTAAAGAGTTTCCCTCTCTCTACAGGCGCTGCCAAATTCACTATGATGCAGCACCCTTTTTTACTTCCGGCAGCTCGCTGGCGTCGTGCGCGCGGGGCTGCCTCTTCATCCACCATGTCCGAATCCTTTTTCCCCCGCTGGCGCGAAGTACGCCCTGGCACCGATGATGTTGTTGCGCCCGATGAGCGTCTTGCCTGGCCCCAAACCTCGGTCATGGGGGTGCAGCACGTCATCGCCATGTTCGGCTCCACCATCCTGGCGCCGATCCTGATGGGGTTTGATCCGAACGTGGCGGTTCTGATGAGCGGCGTAGGCACGCTCATCTTTTTTCTGTTGACTGGCGGACGGGTTCCCAGCTATCTGGGCTCCAGCTTTGCCTTCATCGGCGTGGTGATTGCCGCCACCGGTTACGGAGGCTCTGGCGCCAATGCCAACATTGGCGTCGCCCTGGGCGGCATCATTGCCTGTGGCCTGGTCTACACCTTGGTCGGCTTTCTGGTGCAGGCCATCGGCACGCGGTGGATCGAGCATTTCATGCCCCCGGTCGTCACCGGTGCCATCGTTGCGGTGATTGGTCTGAACCTCGCGGGCGTCCCCATCAAGAACATGGCATCCAACAACTTTGAAAGCTGGATGCAGGCGCTGACCTTTGTCTGCGTCGGCATGGTGGCTGTGGTGACGCGCGGCATGGTGCAGCGCCTGTTGATTCTGGTGGGGCTGATTGCAGCATCCATCATCTATGCCGTGCTCACCAATGGCATGGGGTTGGGCAAGCCTGTCGATCTGTCCGGCGTCGCCAACGCGGCATGGGTAGGCATGCCCAACTTCGCAGCGCCGCAGTTCAGCGCG
Organism: Comamonas odontotermitis; assembly: GCF_014207855.1. GTDB lineage: Bacteria > Pseudomonadota > Gammaproteobacteria > Burkholderiales > Burkholderiaceae_C > Comamonas > Comamonas odontotermitis_A. The sequence goes on from NZ_JACHKZ010000002.1 coordinate 247,221, forward strand.
CAAGCCGCTTTCATGATCGTTCCTGTCGTCATCATCCTGGTGGTGGAGAACCTGGGCCATATCAAGGCCGTGACCGCCATGACCGGCAAGGATCTGGACCGTTACATGGGCCGCGCCTTCATCGGTGACGGTGTTGCCACCATGGTGAGCGGCAGCGTGGGCGGCACTGGCGTCACTACCTATGCGGAGAACATCGGCGTGATGGCCGCGACCCGCATCTACTCGACGGCCGTCTTCATGGTCGCTGGCATCATTGCCCTCTTGCTGGGCTTTTCGCCCAAGTTCGGCGCGCTCATTCAGGCCATTCCGCTGCCGATCATGGGTGGGGTATCAATTGTGGTGTTCGGCCTGATTGCAGTGGCCGGTGCCAAGATCTGGGTCGACAACCGGGTCGATTTCTCGCAAAACAAAAACCTGATCGTGGCGGCCATCACCTTGATCATCGGTACCGGCGACTTCACGCTCAAGTTCGGCAGCTTTGCCCTGGGTGGCATCGGCACCGCAACCTTTGGCGCCATCATCCTCTACCAACTGCTCAACCTGGGTGACAAACGCTGATTCATCACGGTTTTAAAAATTTTTCCAGAAAGCCCGGACACCCCCGGGCTTTTTTTTGGACCGCATGCATTGACACCGCGGGAGCTGCCGGCATAGTCTGCGGGCATGCCTGGGATGGTCATGATCGCCACATCCCTGATAGCGCATTTTCACCAGTCGGGTATTTGTCAAAAGACAATCGTTTCATAGGCAACGACTGCTAAGATTTGCGCGCTTTTGCGGCACCATGCCGTGATACCCCCAGAAAACAAAAACTCCGTATTGGATCCCCATGTCGTTGAATGACCGTGTGCGCTACAGCGCCTTGCATGCCCGCATCATGTCGGCCGAACAGGCAGCCGCCCTGATACCGGCAGGAGCCAATGTGGGCATGAGCGGCTTTACCGGCGCAGGCTATCCCAAAGCCCTGCCGCAGGCCATTGCAGCCCACGCGCAGGCCGAACATGCCGCAGGCAGGCCTTACAAGATCAATGTCTGGACAGGCGCCTCCACCGCAGCCGAATGCGATGGCGCACTGGCCCAGGCGCATGCCATGGGGCAGCGCCTGCCGTTCAACACCGATCCAGTCGCGCGCAAGGCGATCAATGCCGGTGAAATCGACTTCATCGACATGCATCTTTCGCATGTGGCGCAGCATGCGTGGTTCGGCTTTCTGGGCCACATGGATGTCGCTGTGGTCGAAGTGCTGGGCGTCACCGCCGATGGCTTGCTGATTCCATCTACCGCCGTGGGCAACAACAAGACCTGGCTGGAGATTGCCGACAAGGTGATCCTGGAAGTGAACACCAAGCCGTCCGCCAAGATGGAAGGCATGCACGATATCTATTACGGCACGGCCATTCCGCCACGCCGCGTGCCAATCAACATGACCCACGCCGACGACCGTATCGGCCAGCCCTATCTGCAGGTAGACCTGAACAAGGTGATTGCGGTGGTGGAAACGCACAAGGGAGACCGCGACAACGTGTTTGCCGCGCCCGATGCCAACTCCAACACCATTGCCGCGTCGATCATCGATTTCCTCTCGCAGGAGATGAAGATGGGCCGCCTTCCCAAGGAAATGCTGCCTATCCAGTCCGGGGTTGGCAATGTGGCCAATGCGGTGCTGGCAGGCCTGCTGACCGGGCCTTTCGACAACCTGCTGGGCTTTACCGAGGTGCTGCAGGACGGCATGCTGGATCTTCTGCGCTCGGGCAAGATGAGCCGGGCTTCCGCCACCGCGATTTCGCTGTCAAACCGTGCGTACCAGGATTTCGAGGACAACATCGATTTCTACCGGGACCGCATCATCCTGCGCCCGCAGGAAATCTCCAACCATCCCGAGCTTGTGCGCCGCCTGGGGGTGATTGCCATGAACTCGATGATCGAGGCCGATATCTATGGCAACATCAACTCGACCCATGTGATGGGTTCGAGCATGATGAACGGGATTGGCGGCAGCGGCGACTTTGCCCGCAACGGCTATCTGTCGTTCTTCGTGACACCTTCGGTCGCCAAGGGCGGCAGCATCTCCTGCATCGTCCCCATGTGCTCTCACGTGGACCACACCGAGCACGATACGCAGATCATCGTTACCGAACAGGGCCTGGCCGATCTGCGCGGCCTCTCGCCCAAGCAACGCGCCAAGGTCATCATCAACCAATGTGCCCACCCGGATTACCGCCCGATGCTGCACGACTACCTTGATCGCGCAATGAAGCAATCGGCCGGACTGCACACGCCACATATCCTGACCGAGGCCCTGTCGTGGCACCAGCGCTATCTGGATAGCGGCTCCATGAAAACCGCCTGATCAGACACTACGCACCCCCGCCCCGCCAGTCTCTGCTGCGCGGGGCTTTTTCTATCTGTCTCCGAGGCAATTGCAGCACCAGTGGGCGAGGTGCAAAATGGCGGCGTTCCATGATTATGAATCATGGAAACCAGCATCTACGTATGTTATATCTGCGCATGCAGCTATGAAAATCGTAGCAATTTATCCGAATTCCTCATATATAACAGCATCGGAGACCAACATGGACACCCTGGAACAGCGCACCATCTCCAAGATGAGTTGGCGGTTACTGCCACTGCTCATGGTCTGCTACTTCATCGCCTATCTCGATCGCGTCAACATCGGCTTTGCCGGGGCCAGCATGTCCAAGGATCTGGGGTTTACCGCCGCAGTCTTCGGCAGCGCAGCGGGCATATTCTTCCTGTCATACTTCTTGTGTGAAGTGCCCAGCAATCTGGCACTCGAGAAGTTTGGCGCTCGCAAATGGATCGCCCGCATCATGTTCACCTGGGGCATTCTGTCCGCAGCGCAGGCCTGGGTGGGGGGCGCCACCAGTTTCAACGTGGTTCGCTTTCTGCTGGGCATTGCCGAAGCAGGCTTCTTCCCTGGGGTGATCTTCTACATCACCCTCTGGTTTCCCGCCGCCTATCGCGCGCGCATTGTGGGCTGGTTCATGTTTGCCATCCCCATCTCCACCGTGATCGGCGCCCCGATTTCCGGCTTCATCCTGGACATGGATGGCTTGGGCGGCATGCATGGCTGGCAGTGGCTATTCATTCTGGAGGCGCTGCCCGCCGTCCTGTTGACGTTTGTCGTTCTGTTCTACCTGCCAGATGGTCCGCAAGATGCCAAATGGCTGTCTGCCGACGAGCGCGCCTGGCTGGACAAGACCCTGACCGCCGAGCGCCAGAACCGTGAATCCATCCACCACATCTCCTGGAAGCAGACCTTGCTCAACCCCAAGGTGATCGCGCTGGGTTTTGTCTACATGGGCATCACCGTGCCGCTGTACGGCCTGGGCTTTTTCCTGCCGCAGATCATCAAGGGCTTTGGCGGCCTGTCCAATGTGCAGATCGGCTTCATCAACGCCTTCCCTTATCTGGTTGGCGCCATCGCGATGATCTTCTGGACGCGCGGCTCCGACAGAATGAAGGAGCGCAAATGGTTTGTGCAAATCCCTCTGCTCTGCATCGTTGCTGGCCTGTTGATCGCAGCCAACACCTCCGCGCCCGTGCCCAAGATGGCGGCCGTCACCTTGGCCGCCTTTGGAATCTTCAGTGCGCTGCCCACCTTCTGGACCTTGCCTACTGCATTTCTGAGTGGCACCGCCGCAGCCGCCGGGATCGCCTGGATCAACTCCATTGGCAATCTGGGAGGCTACATCGGCCCCACCATTTTCGGCAGCCTCAAGGACAAGATGGGCAATGATGTGTATGCCGTGATGTTCCTCGCATCGCTGGCTGTGGTGGCGTTCCTGCTAGTGCTCTTCATGCGACATGACTCTCGTGCGGAAGGTTTTGAAATCACGGCCCAGCCCCGCTAACCCGGCTCACCCCCAGCGTTCCTGCCATGCGCCTTCGGGCGCTTTCATTGGCCACTGGCGCACGAAGAGCCGCCAACACAACCCAGCAAATCGTAGATTTGCGGTTGAGACGAGGCGCCAGGCCGCGTCAGGCGAAGCTGCAGGCAGTACAGACGTACGACAAGGCTGGGCGCCCCCGGCTGGGCACCCCCGGCTAGGCGCCCCCGACGAAGCAACGACGTATCAAGGGTTGTGTTAGCGGCTCTAAATCTGAAAATCCACCGTCGCAGCCTGCCCGGCGGGTGGCCGCGATGTATCTGCGGCATCGGCAGCCGGGTCTGCCTTGCCATGCAGTGCAATATCGGCATTGTCCAAGGCGCGCGCGCAACTAGCGCCGAATAGCAGAATCGCGGATGAGAAATAGATCCACATCAAAAGAACCACCAGCGAACCCGCCGCCCCGTAGGCAGACACCACGGCTGCGGTGGACAGATACCAGGCCAGCACCTGCTTGCCAATGGTGAACAGGAACGCGCCAATACCAGCGCCGGCAATCAGATAGCGCAACCGTGGCTTGTCGCCCGTGCCGATGCGCATCATGCCAACGAACAGGGTCACCGTGATGACGAATGAGACCGCCTCGTTGACCACTCCCATCAACAGGCTGGGTGCCTGCATGTGCAGCACCGTTCCGGCCCATTTGGTGGTGACGCTGAGCATCGTGGTGATCACCAGAGAGATGAGCATCAAAAAGCCCAGCACCAGGATGTAGCCCAGACCGCGCAACCGCTGCATCAGTGAGTACCACCAGGGCGTGCCGCTCTTGTCCACATCCTGCCCATGGTTCCACAGCCGCTCCAGCGACGTCTGCAACTCCACAAACACGCCGGTAGCACCAGAAAGCAGCATCACAAAACCTACCGCCGAGGCAATGAGGCCCTGTGATTTGGTCTGCGCACTCTGCAGCGCGCCGCGCACCACGCCCGCCACTTGCGTGCCCATGACGGATTCCACCTGGTGGATCAGCGTGGATTCGATGTATGAACGGTCCAGCCACCAGCCCAGCAGCCCCACAATCAGCAGCAGAAGCGGTGCCAGGCTGAGCATGCCGTAAAACGACATGGCTGCGCTCATGCGCAAGCCATCGGCCCCGAGCCACAGCTGGGTCGCGTTGTAAAAGGGTTCAAGCGGATGTAAGCGCCTGGTCAATCGCTGCCAGGCCGGTTGTGGCGAATCATGCATCCCCCGATTCTGACGCGGCGGCCCCACTCCACTGTGTCAGCAATCGGCCATAGCTTGCTCAAATACTCAGGTTCTGCGGCGCCATGCCATGCCCAGCAAGCCTGCCAGCACGCTCAGCAAAGCGAGGGCTCCCGCCGACAACACCGGAACGCCCACGGGCGCTGACGGTGCAGAGCCATCCTGCACCACCACGCTCAAGGGCGTCAGCGTTTCACTGGGGGCATTCTCGGCATCACCGGTGTAGCGTGCGGTAAGCGCATGGGTGCCTACTGCCAGACTGCTGACCGCCAGGGAAGCCGAACCATCGACCCCGAGCGGCGCACTGCCAACGGGCGTGCCATTGTCACTGAAGGTGACTATGCCTGTGGCGACCGCCTTGGCTTCCAATGCCTTGCTTTCGGGAACCTGGGCGCTCTTGGGCTTGGTGGCCACTGTGGCGCGCAAAGTCAAGGGCCTGCCCGCGACGATGGGGTTGGGTGTGGCTGCCAGCGTCAACAGGGTGGGCACCTGTTCCGCAGACGAGCATGACACCGCGATATTCGTGACATTCGCGCCGCTGATCGTGCCGCTGCCCTGGGCTACGCTGCATGTCTGCGCTGGCGAAGTGGGTTGCGCCAGCACGGTGACCGCATAGGCCGCCGCATTGGCAAGCGGCGCTGGAAAGGTGACGCTGCCGTTGGCGCTGACGGGCAGCGTCTCCGCACTGTGGCTCTCGCCCAGCACCAGGCCTGTGCCAGTCAGGCCCGATACGGTACCACCCACGGTGTAGCGGCTTGGTGCAGCCGTTTCGCTGACCGACATGCGGGTACTGACAGTGACTGAATCACCGGGCGCCAAGGTTCGTGTCCATTGCAGCGCGCCCCCGTTTTCATCGCAATTGGTATCCACACGGTTTTCGAGCTGCGCGCGGTCGATCTGTCGCCATATGGAGTTGAAGTAGCCCGCGAAATAGGCGTCAGGAGGAGTCTGCGGTGCCAACAAGATGGTGTGCGGCGCCACATCATCAGGGGCGGGGCAGCCACTGGTGCCACCGGACGTGCTTGCGCCCTGCCCTCCAGGGCTCGTGGTGGCGGCATCCAGATAAGGCCGTGTCTTGCCCTCGCCGATGGGTGATGCCAGCGCCGCGCCCAGCATGATCTGGGCCGCCCGCGTGGTGCCAATGCCCGCCGCATTGGCGAGCGTCAGCGCCTTGGTGAAATGGCGAGTGCCATTGACATACTGCACCGTGAGTGTTGCACTGACCCCGGTATTGCCTAGGTCACTCTTCACCGTCACCGTGAATGGATCAGCAGCGGTACCGCTGCCCGAGACGGCGCTCAGCGAGCGCGGTGTGTAAGGCGTACCCGTGAGCGTGAAATCGGTAATGTGCGAGCCGATATGTTGCGCAAAATCCGGCTTGAACAGCGCCCCGGGCCATGCAACGATGAAGCCCATGTCGGCAGTGCCATCCACCACAGTGTATGGCTGAACCAGGCCTCTGTCATGTACATCGCTGGCGGTGATCTGGAACGAATTGTCCTCGCCCACCCTGATCTGCAGGGGCGAGCCGGGAATGGTGACAGACGGTGTGGTCGCCGCAATGGCGAGTACCGGTAACACTGCTTGAACAAGAAGCAGCCCCTTGGCAGCAAAGCGGCGTGCAATTGCGCTGCAGACCACCGGAATATTGATCACGGGGCCGAGCAGCCCGGCTGCCTTTTTTTCAGCGGAATGCGCCGTAGATTTCGCACGGGGCTGCACGACGACGCAAAGGGGTCGAGAAGAGAGAATCGAAAGGCGCACAAGCTGTCTCCAAAAGACTCGAAAATGGGTGATCTCCGAAAGCATAGGAGGCTTTTCCTGGTGCATGGCGCACCCGATATGCGAGCCGCTGGCACAGGGGGATGAAGTGCAGTGATTTCGACGGATGACTGAAAAAAGCCGACGAGCGCCATTGGGCGTATCTTCTAATTTCATGTCCTGAATGACCCCGCCCCTGTCAGCCTGCAGGTTCGTCAGGCCTTGGTGCTGCCGAAGGCGCCATCCGCCCACCGCTTGACATTCACACCATGGCAATCTTTAGTGTGACTCCACTTCCCCCAAAGCGCTTGCAGAATGCTTTCTCGTTCTTAGCGCCTTGGATACCTCGTTGCACCGACTTGTCATACTTGTGCAAAGGACAGACATGAACCTGGCAAACCGGCAGAGAGAAAGTTCTGGCAAGCAAGGCGCTTTCCGCGTCGATATCGGCCGCCCTGGACAATCGCATGAAGCAGTTTGATGTGCTGGTGGTCGATGATGAGCCGCTGGCCCGGCGTCGGCTCCAACGCATGCTGCGCCAGCTGCCATGGGTTGGAACCATCGGTGAAGCGGCCTCCGTCACCCAAGCCCTGCAATGGCTTTCGCAGTCACAGGCGCATGTCTTGCTGCTCGACATCCAGATGCCGGGCGGCAGTGGGTTCGACCTGCTGCGGCAGTTGCCCGAGACCGAGCCACTGCCAGCGGTTGTCTTTGTCACCGCCTTTGACGACCAGGCACGCCGCGCCTTTGACGCCAGCGCAGTCGACTACATCACCAAACCCATTGAGCCAGGGCGCTTTCTCCTCGCGATGGAGCGCGCCCGCTCGGCGAGCGAATTGCGCAGCAGCGCGCAGAGGATTGCAGAACTCGAAGAGGTCGTCGCCAATCTCCGCCGTGCGGCGACCCCGCCCCTGCCGGGCCTGACCGAACTGTGGGTCAAAACCCAGGGGCAGTATGTGCGGATTGCAGTTGCCAGCATTCTGCGCGTACAGGCCGAACGCGACTACGCTCGCATCCATGCGGATGGGCGGGAGTTTCTGTACAACGCCAGCCTGTCCGAGCTGGAGCGCGAATTGCCGCAGCAGGAATTCATCCGCGTTCACCGCAGCACCTTGGTGCGCGTGGATGCGGTCACCCGCGTGGGAGTGGGCGCATTTTCATCGCTGACCATCGTGCTTTCCGATGGCGCCATGGTGCGGGTGGGTCGCACCTACACCTCCTCCGTCAAGGCACAGCTGCTACAGCGTTTACGATAAGGGTGCAGCCATTCTTACCAAACGACAGCGCGTCGATCTTGCCAACCGGGCATTCCTCATGAGATAGCAATGCGCGCTGCGCCCTTCAACACGTCTGCCGCAGGCACTTTCCAAAAGCAAAAGCAAGGGCCTGTTCACACGTTCTGCGTGAACAGGCCCGTCGGCCCAGACAAGGCTCAGTCGATACGTGCAATCACCGCGCCTGCCGCCTGGTAGCTTCCAGCCTCGGCCTTGAAGCTGATGCGGCCCGCGCGAGGCGCGTTGACCTGCATTTCCATCTTCATGGCCTCCATCACGGCGATCAGATCGCCTTGCTGCACGGTGGCTCCATCGGTTACCTTCCAGGCGGTCAAGGTGCCTGCCGATACGGCGGTCACTGCATTGGCATCCGCCTCTTCCTGTGGGGCCGCATAGGCGGCTGCGGCATGGCCAGCAACAGACAGGCCCGACAACAGCGATGCGGGCAGCCCCAGCATCACGCGGCGACCATCCAGCTCAATCGCCATGCGTTGCAGGCCGCTGCTTTGCACGGGCTGCGGACGGTTCTCGGGCTGGGCATCCCACTGTGGCATCAGCTGGGTTTCAATCCAGCGGGTGTGCACGCCCATGTGCAGACCGTTCACGAAATCGTCGTGCGCCATCACCGCCTCATGGAAAGGCAGCACTGTGGGCACGCCCTCGATCTTGAACTCCTTGAGCGCGCGGCGCGCACGCTGTACGGCCACTTCGCGCGTCGGCCCCCAGACAATGAGCTTGGCCAGCATCGAATCAAACTGGCCTGCCACCATCGATCCGCTTTGCACACCACTGTCCACCCGCACCCCGGGGCCTGACGGCGCATCAAAGCGCGTCACCAGGCCAGGCGCAGGCAAGAAGCCACGGCCCACGTCTTCAGCGTTGATGCGGAACTCAAACGCATGGCCATAGGGAGCGGGCACGCTCGTGTCCGCCAGCACCTCGCCTTCAGCCACGCGGAATTGCAGGCGCACCAGATCGGTGCCGGTGGTCTCCTCCGTCACGGGGTGCTCCACCTGCAGTCGGGTGTTGACTTCGAGGAAGGAGATGGCGCCGCTCTGGCTGAGCAGGTATTCCACCGTGCCCGCGCCCACATAACCTGCGGCCTGGCAGATCTCGCGTGCTGACTGGTGGATGCGCTCACGTTGCACATCGGTCAGAAACGGCGCAGGCGCCTCTTCCACCAGCTTCTGGTTGCGGCGCTGCAGCGAGCAATCGCGCGTACCCAGCACCCGCACATTGCCATGCTGATCGGCCATCACCTGCGCTTCGATATGGCGCGGCTTGTCGAGAAACTGCTCGACAAAGCATTCGCCACGGCCAAAAGCGGTGACCGCCTCACGCACGGCAGCGCCGTACAGCTCATCAATATCGTCGGCCTTCCACACCACCTTGAGGCCTCGGCCACCGCCGCCAAAAGCAGCCTTGATGGCTATCGGCAAGCCGTGTTCGCGCGCAAAGGCATGGACTTCAGCCACATCCTTGACGGGCTCCGGCGTGCCGGCCACCAGAGGAGCGCCCACGCTGAGCGCCAGCTTGCGGGCTTGCACCTTGTCGCCCAACTGCTCGATGGCCGAAGGGGGTGGGCCCACCCAGGTCAGGCCCGCGTCGATCACAGCGCGGGCAAAGCTGGCGTTTTCGGACAGAAAGCCATAGCCAGGATGTACCGCGTCTGCCCCGCTTTGGCGCGCCACGGCGATGAGCTTGGCGATGTCGAGGTAGGTATCGGCCGGGCGCTGGCCCTGCAGCGCATAGGCCTCATCAGCCATGCGTACATGCAGCGCGTCGATATCGTCGTCGGCATACACGGCCACACTCTGCAGGCCATGGTCGGCACAGGCACGGATGATGCGGACGGCGATTTCGCTACGGTTGGCAATCAAAACTTTTTTCATGGCTTCTATCCTTGAATATCTGCAAAAGGCTGCAGCACATTGAACTGCAGCCATGCGCCCACAGGCACCTGGCCTGCCAGGTCGAGGTGGTGCGAGGCAACGCAGGCGATCACGGGGTAGCCGCCCGTCAGCGGGTGGTCTGCCAGAAACAGCACCGGCTGGCCGCTGGCGGGTACCTGGATGGCACCGAGTGCCGTGCCTTCGCTGGGCAGCTCCTGCGTGATGCTGCGGGCCAATGCTTCATCGCCAGCTAAACGCAGACCCACGCGGTTGGACTGCGGTGTGACCTGCCAGCGTTGCGCTGCAAAGCGCGCTACCGACTCGGAGGTGAACCAGTCGGTACGCGGGCCCATCACCACATCCAGCACCACGGTGTCGCCACCCCTGGGCAGCACGGGAGGCGCCATATCTGGAGCCTGCACAGCGCCGTTGTGCTGCGCATCGCCAATGGCCAGTTGCATGCCGGGGACCAGCGCGGGTGGGCCAATACGGGCCAGGGTGTCTGTACTGGCACTGCCCAGCACCTGCTCCACCAGCCAGCCGCCGCGCACGGCAACGTAACTGCGCAAGCCGGTCTCGGGCTCGCCCAGTTGGATCAGATCGCCATCGTTCAATGCAATGGCCGCATTGCGCGCAGCCTGCCATGCCGAGCCGTCGCTGGTCTTGACGGTGAGCGGGCCGGTGGCACCCGTTACGGCTACCACGGTGGCGCCTACGCTCTGCAGCTGCAGGCCCCCGGCCACGGATTCGAGCACGGGCAAGCGGGCATCGTTGCCCAGCAAGCGGTTGGCACGGCGCATTGCCCCCTGGTCCAGAGCACCTGCGGCCGACACGCCCTGGCCCGCCTGGCCAGCGCGGCCCGCATCTTGCACCAGGGTCTGCAACCCTGCTGCGCGCACCTGCATGGCAACGTTGGTTTTGCTGGTGGCTGGTGCTTTGCCCGCGCCAATCTCAGAAGGGCATTTGTCTGCGTTGTTTGCGGATCGGGCACCAGCGATTTCTTTTTGTGCCGCAGCATCGACAAAGCGCACACGCATGCCCGGCTGGAGAAGCGCGGGTGGATCGCGCTGCAAATCCCACATGGGCACATCGGTGCGGCCCAGCAATTGCCAGCCGCCTGGTGTGTCGTTGGGATAGACGGCGCTGAACGTGCCCGCAATGGCCACCGAGCCTGCAGGCACCTTGGTGCGGGGCGTGCTGCGGCGCGGAACCTGAAGGCTCGCATCGCCACCCGTCAGGTAGGCAAAGCCGGGGGCAAAACCGCAAAAGGCCACGCTGTAGTCTTCACCGCTGTGGCGGCGAATCAGCTCGGGCACGTCAATGCCCAGCAATTGGGCGACTTCGGTGAGGTCTTCACCGTCGTAATGCACGGGGATTTCAACGCGCTGGCCCGCCACCAGATCCTGCTGGCCCAGCTGGAGCGCATCGATATGGCGGCGCAGCGCAGCGGCGCTGGTCTGCCAACGGTCGAATTCGATCAGGATGGTACGTGCCGCGGGCACCAGCTCGCGCACACCCGCTGGCACCTGGGCCTGCAGCGCTGACAGCAGATCAAGGGTGTGCGCCAGATCCTGCAACTCCACCAGCAGGCTCTGGTCGCTCACCGGCAGAAAGCGCATACTGCGCGTTGTAGAGGCGGCCACGCTCATGCGGCCGCCTTGTCCATGAAGGAGCGAATCTGCACGCCGGAAGCCTCCAGGCGCTCGCGCACCGCGCGCGCCATGGCCACCGCGCCCGGGCTGTCGCCATGCACACAGATCGAATCCGCCTGCACCCGCACCACCGAGCCATCGTTGGCCTGCACAGTGCCTTGCTGCACCAATTGCAGCATGCGTTGCGCCACCAGCTCAGGGTCGTGCAGCACTGCGCCCGGTTCGCGGCGAGACACCAGGGTGCCTTGCGGCGTATAGCCACGGTCGGCGAAGGCTTCGGCAATGGTGGTCAGCCCAGCGTCCTGCGCCCACTGTGTCAGGGGCGATCCCGCCAGTACCACCAGCGCCAGATGACCGCCGACGGCTTGCATGGCTTCGATGACGGCTGCAGCCTGCTTCCTGTCCTGCGCAATGGTGTTGTAGAGCGCGCCGTGGGGCTTGACGTAGCGCACCGTGGTGCCTGCGGCGGCTGCCATGCCTTGCAGGGCGCCAATCTGGTAGATCACATCTGCCACCAGATCGGCATGGGCCACATCCATGTTGCGGCGGCCAAAGCCGACCAGGTCGCGGTAGGCAACATGCGCACCCACCACCACGTTGTTGGCCTTGGCCTTTTTCAGGGTTTCCAGAATGCCGGCGGCATCGCCTGCATGAAAACCACAGGCCACATTGGCACTGCTGACAATGGAGAGCATGGCGGCATCGTCGCCCATGGTCCAGGCGCCAAGGCTCTCTCCCAGGTCACTGTTCAAATCCATGGTCAGGGACATCGCGTTTCCTTTCAGTCTTTTGTAGAAGGTGAACCGGCGCCGAGCTGCAGGTGCTCCTCGTGGGGATCATGCGCCAGGTTCTGTAAAACCATGCTCTTTTAACGGAACATCAGGAAATTGAGCAAGAAGACGTTGCAAATCAGAATGCCCAAGGCGGTAGGAATTTGGGCCTTGATCACGGCATTACGATCGGGCAGCTCCAGCAGCGCAGCAGGCACGATGTTGAAGTTGGCTGCCATTGGCGTCATCAAGGTGCCGCAGTAGCCCGAGAACATGCCGATGGCCGCCATCACGGCAGGATCACCGTGGTACACGTTCACCAGGATCGGAACGCCAACGCCTCCTGTCATCACCGGGAAGGCGGCAAATCCGTTGCCCATGATGATGGTGAACAAGGCCATGCCCAGCACGTACACCGCCACGGCCACAAAGCGCAGATCCATGTTGATGTAGGTGGTGGTGACATGTGCCACGGCCTTGCCCACGCCTGCGTCAGAGAACACCAGGCCCAACATGCCCAGCATCTGCGGCAGCACCAGAGCCCAGCCCATGGCGTCGATCAGGCGCCGCGATTCGCGCAGGCCCTGGGCAGGCGTCTCCCGCGTCATCCAGCACACCAGCGCCAGGCCGATGATGCAGCCCAGCGCCAGGCTCACCAGCGTGGCGTTTTTGGGATCAATCAGAAAATCACCGGCGATCTTGAAGTCCTTGAGCAGCACACTGCCGATCACCGTGACGATAGGGATTGCCAGGGCCGGAACAAAAAGCTTGTTGCCCAGACGCAATGCGCTTTCCTGGTTCTGCGCCTCGGTGCGCATCTGCGGCTTGCCGCCGCCCACGCCCTTGACCAGCACGATCAGCGCCAGCACGATCACGCCAACGCCCACCACCTCGGGCGGCATCTTGTCGCCCAGCAGGAACATGATGGCATACACGCCCCAGAACAGACCTGTCGTCCAGCGCTTGGGGTTGGTGGCATCGAGAAAATTGAAGACAGCGGCGCAGGCCATGATGAGGCCTGCCAGCCAGTACACCTGGGTGATGCTGAAAATCATGCTGCACCTCCTTGCGACTGGGCTTTGCCAGTCTGGGCAGCATCTGCACCGGCCATTTCCTTGGCAATCGAATGATCCAGACGGTACAGACGGTAGGAGTGGATGATGAATGCGCAGATGGCGGTAGGAATGCCCCACAGCGCCACGTGGATGGGCTCCACATCGATACCGGCTTCATGGAGGAACGTGGTCATCAGCACGATCGCGCCAAAGGCCACGAAAATGTCTTCGCCGAAGAACAGCCCGACGTTGTCCGTCGCCGCGCTGAAGGCGCGCAAACGGTGGCGCAGGGTTTCGGGCAGCTTGCCATAGCGCGTCTCGGTTGCGCCTTCAGCCATAGGCGCCAGCAACGGGCGCACCATCTGCGGGTGTCCGCCCAGGCTTGTCAAACCTGCGGCAGCCGTCAATTCACGCGCAGCCAGGTAGACGATCAGCAGTCGGCCTGCAGTGGCCGACTTGATGCGGCTGATCCAGTTCTGCGCGTGTTGGCGCAGGCCATGGCGTTCCAGCAGACCGATCACCGCCAGCGGCAACACCAGAATGAGCGGCAGATTGCGGGTTTTGACGAAACCCGAACCCAGTGCCGCCAGGATTTTCTGCACTGGAAATCCGGCCACTGCGGCCGTGACCAGCGCGGTCACCACGACCACGACAAAGGGATTGAACCGCAGGATGAATCCCACGATGATGACGGCCACCCCGACAAGGGGCCAAAGGTTGACGATAGTGCTGTCCATAGAGAACCCACAGGTTTGTTATGTGTTCGGCACGTCACCCAAAGCATCGGGTGAGCACCACTTTTTTGTTCAACAACCAATGGATAAGGACAGTGTCAAATTTATGTTTGTTGAACAATTTAAAAGTTTAGCCAAACAAAACGCAGATCAATGACCGGGTAAACCCGTATCTTTGTGTGACAAACAAGGGGCATCGGGCATGGCTTTCACTCGACGGTGGCGGTCAGTACCGATCAACGCAGTTCCTTGCCAGCCGTTGCGCCGACCGTGGCCCCGCTATCATCGTCGGCAACGACTTCTACCAACCCACACCCTGCCATGACTACTGCTGCGCCCACCCTGTCGCTCAACGACCGCGTTGCGGACCAGATCCGCGAACGCATCGTGCGTGGCGAGTTCCAGCCCGGCGCCAGACTGTCCGAGGTGGCGCTGAGCGAAAGCCTGGACATCTCGCGCAATACCTTGCGCGAAGTCTTCCGCCTGCTGAGCAAGGAAGGGCTGCTGCGCCACGTGCCCAACCGGGGCGTGTTCGTGGCCATTCCCTCCATGGCATCGATCATGGACATTTACCGCGTGCGCCGCATGATCGAATGCCAGGCATTGGCACAGGCGATTCCGCAGCACCCGGCACGCAAGGAAATGCGCGAGGCGGTGGATGCACAGCGCGCGCTGCGCGCCGCGGGCAAGTGGGTGGAGGTAGGCACTGCAAACATGCGCTTTCACAAAGGCGTGGTGGCCCTTGCCGACAGCGAGCGGCTCAACACACTGTTCTCGCACCTGCTGGTGGAGCTGCGCCTGGCTTTCGGCATGCTGAGCGATGCCGAGTTTCTGCACGCCCCCTACATCGACATGAACGCCTCCATGCTGGAGCGCTTTGAAGCTGGTGATATGAAACGGGCCGCTGAAATGATGCACGACTACCTCACCCATTCCGAGCGCGTGGTGCTGAGCGTGTATGCACGGCGCATGAGCGACGCAGGGATGGAACTGTAAGCCCATCATGGATAGCGCAGCAGCGTCTACCGCCCTGATGGCTCAGTTGGAGGCTTTGGCCGACTGCCCGCTCGCCGGTGAATGCCTGCATATCAAAGCCCAGTTGCCACACACGGTGAAATCCGTGCAGGTTGAGCGCCCCCTCTTCGGGCTGGTACTGCACGGCACCAAGCGCCTGTCAACCGGCCAGCAAGCTGTGCAATTGCGCGCTGGCGATGTGTTTCTGGTGACGGGCCGCTGCCACATCGATGCCCATAATGCACCAGACCCGGTCAGCCAGCGCTATCTGGCCATCACCTTGAACCTGTGCGACGAGGTGCTGCACGCGGCCCGTATTCTGTGGGCACAGCCTTTGCTGCCAGACGATACACAGCTGATTGCGCTGCCAGCGGGCTCGCTCGCTGATGCGCTGCATACATGGAGCAGCGCGCTTCTACAGGGCCACTATGAACAGGCCCGCGCCGCCCTGGTGCAGATGGTGATCTGGCTGTGCCGTCAGGGCCACCATGCGTTGCTGGCACCACCACCGCCTCGCCTGGCCGATAGCGTGCGACAGCTGATCGCTGCGGCTCCAGCTCGCCCCTGGCTCTCCAGAGACGTGGAGGCCGCGCTTCACCTCAGCGGCGCCAGCCTGCGCCGCCATCTGGCAGCCGAAGGAACCTCGCTGTCGCAGGTACTGCGCGATGCACGCATGGGCCATGCATTGGAGTTGCTCTACACCACAGCCTTGCCCATCAAAGCCGTGGCGGCGCGCGCGGGCTACCAGTCCGTGCAAAGCTTCAACCGCCAATTTGAGGCACGCTACCAGCTGCGCCCCGCCGATATCGGCAACCACTGAGGTGTTGTAAGCGCTTGGCTTACCCAAGCACGCTCTGCAGAGGCTTTCCAAGACTGATCGGTGTGAGCGCCATACGCCACAGCTTGAGCGCCTGAAATACGCCGCCCCAGGCACCATCAAGGCTTATCAGGAGCCATTGATGCCAAACCCTTCTCTCATTTCTCGCTCCATGCGCAGCGCCGCTCTATGGGCTGCCTTGGCCGGTAGCAGCGTCTGTGCATGGGCCCAGGCCGCATCGCCTCTTGCACAGGCACCGGGCTACTATGTGCAGAACATCGGCCAGATGCAGGTGCTGGCGCTGTTCGACGGGGTCGTCTCGCTGCCCCAGCAGCAACTCAAGCAGATTGCGCCGGCGCGGGCGAACCGCTTGCTGCAGCAGCACTATGTGCCACAAACCCCCGAAGGCCTGCAGACTGCCGTCAACGCCTATCTTGTGCAACGCGGCACGCAAACCTTGCTGGTAGATACCGGCACCGCGCAATGCTTCGGGCCTCAACTGGGCCAGGTGCTGACCCATTTGAAAGCTGCAGGCGTCTCTCCCGCTGCGGTGCAAGACGTTCTGCTGACGCATGCGCACCCCGACCACCTGTGCGGTCTGTTGGATGCCGATGGCCAGATGGCCTACCCCAATGCCCGGGTCTGGATCCAGCAGGAAGAACTGGCCTACTGGCAGGATCCTGCGGTTGAGGCCAAAGCCACGGACTTCTTCAAACCCTTGTTCGGCATGGCGCATCGCGCGCTGGCACCATACCAGCAGGCGGGCCGCATCCACCCCTTTGGCAGCAGCGATGCACTGCCCGATGGTGTACGTTATCTGCCTGCTGCTGGCCACACCATAGGGCACAGTGCATTTTTGGTGGATGGCAACGCCAACGGCGAAGCCGATCCTCGCCTGCAACTGCTGCTGTGGGGAGATGTGATGCACTACCATGCGGTGCAATTCGCCGATCCCAAGGCCACTTACGAGCCTGACCAGAATTACGCGCAGTCCGTGCGCACCCGCCGCCAGTTGCTGGAGCAGGCTGCCTCACATCACTGGTGGCTGGCAGGTGCGCACCTGCCTTTTCCCGGAATGGGACACGTGGGCCGTGAAGGCAAGGCCTACCGCTGGGTACCAGCGGAGTACACCCCCATCAAGAACAGCGCACGCTGATCAGGCTTCTGCGGGGTAGAACAGGCGGCGCGTGGCCGTTGCCTGTACCGCCTTGGCAATGGCACCAATGTGGTCGGGCGTGGTGCCGCAGCAGCCGCCCACGATGTTGACCAGGCCTTCGGCGGCAAACTCGTGCACCAGGCGGCTCGTGATCTCCGGCGTTTCATCAAAGCCGGTATCGCTCATCGGGTTGGGCAGGCCTGCATTGGGGTAGCAGCTGATGAAGGTATCAGGCGCTGCCTTGGCTAGCTCTTGCACGTAAGGGCGCATCAAGGTGGCGCCCAATGCGCAGTTCAGACCCACCGAGAGCGGATTGGCGTGGCGCACGCTGTGCCAGAAGGCCGTCACGGTCTGCCCCGACAGGATGCGGCCCGATGCATCGGTCACCGTACCGCTGATCATGATGGGCAGGCGCTCGCCGGTCTGCTCGAATGCCTCGTCCACCGCAAACAGCGCGGCCTTGGCGTTCAGGGTGTCGAAAATCGTCTCCACCAGAATCACATCGGCACCACCCTCGATCAGCGCCAGCGTCTGCTCAAGATATGCCTGGCGCAGGGCTTCAAAGGTGACGTTGCGCGCACCAGGGTCGTTCACATCGGGGCTGATCGATGCGGTCTTGGGCGTGGGGCCCAGGGCGCCAGCCACATAGCGCGGATGGTCTGGCGTGCTGTATTTGTCGCAGGCAGCTCGCGCCAGTTGCGCGCTCTTGAGGTTCATCTCATGGGCCAAATCGGCCATGTGGTAATCCTCTTGCGCAATCGTGGTGGCTCCAAAGGTGTTCGTCTCGATCAGGTCTGCGCCTGCGGCCAGGTACTTCTCATGGATATCGCGGATCACATCGGGGCGGGTGATCGACAGCAACTCGTTGTTGCCCTTCACATCGTGGGCAAAGTCCTTGAAACGCTCGCCTGCGCCATCCGCTCCGCGATAGCCTTCGCCCCGGTATTGGGCTTCTCCAAGCTTGAAGCGCTGGATCATGGTACCCATAGCGCCGTCAAGGATGACAAGGCGCTTGGCAAGGGTGGCGGGCAGTTCTTTTGCGCGGGTGTAGGCAGGCTGTTGCATGGTGGCAATTGTACGGTTGGCCTTCTCGCGCCGCAGGCCACCACGCCCAAGCACCTACAATGCCGGTGGCTGGCCCGAGTGCCAGAGTTTGACTCTTTTTAGCACTTTGAGCGCAACTGGCAAGCGCTACTAGCTATCATTTTTGAGAATACCTTGTCCCTTGCCCACACCGTCCTGCAGGACGCCTTTGGTTATGAGCATTTCCGTGGATCACAACAGGCCATCGTCGAGCATGTGATCGGTGGCGGCGATGCGCTGGTGCTGATGCCCACCGGCGGCGGCAAAAGCCTGTGCTACCAGATTCCGGCCATCGTGCGCCAACAACAGGACCAGGGCACGACCATCGTCATCTCCCCGCTGATCGCTCTGATGCAAGACCAGGTCAGCAGCATGCACGAAGTGGGTGTGGAAGCTGCCTTCCTCAATTCCACACTCGACTATGACCAGACACGCGATGTCGAGATGCAGTTGCTGTCGGGCGGCTACACCTTGCTGTACGTCGCACCCGAGCGCCTGAACACGCCGCGCTTCCTGGGACTGCTGGACGAGCTGCACGCCATGGGCAAGCTCGCGCTGTTTGCGATTGACGAAGCGCATTGCGTGAGCCAGTGGGGCCACGACTTTCGCCCCGAATACCGCGAACTCACCGTACTGCACGAACGCTACGCCGGCGTGCCACGCATCGCCCTCACCGCCACTGCCGATGCGCTGACGCGTGCCGATATCGTCGAGCGCCTGCAGCTCGAAGACGCACGGCAGTTCATCAGCAGCTTTGACCGGCCCAACATCCGCTACACCATCGTCGAAAAAAAGGACGCGACAACGCAGTTGCTGCGCTTCATCGAGCATGAGCATGACGGAGAAGCCGGCGTGGTGTACTGCCAGTCGCGCCGCAAGGTCGAAGAGCTCGCGGACGCATTGAACCAGGCGGGCATCAGCGCCCTGCCTTACCACGCGGGCCTGCCGCCCGAGGTTCGCCAACTGCACCAGAACCGCTTTCTGCGTGAAGAAAGCATCGTCATGGTGGCGACCATCGCCTTCGGCATGGGCATCAACAAACCCGATGTGCGTTTTGTGGCGCACGTGGACATGCCCAAGAACATCGAAAGCTATTACCAGGAAACCGGTCGCGGTGGCCGTGACGGTCTGCCCGCCGACGCCTGGATGGCCTATGGCCTGCAGGATGTAGTCAACCAGCGCCGCATGATCGACGAAAGCCCAGCGGACGACACCTTCAAACAGGTAATGCGCGGCAAGCTTGATGCCCTGCTCGCACTGGCCGAAGCCACTGACTGCCGCCGCGTACGCCTGCTCGCCTATTTTGGAGAACAGTACGGCACCGGCGGTGACCGTGATTCCGCTCACCCTGAGCTGGCCGCTGCAGCCGCCGGCAAGGCGCCGCGTTACCAATGCGGCAGCTGCGACAACTGCATCCATCCGCCCAAGACCTGGGACGGCACCGACGCCGCACGCAAGCTCCTGTCCACCATCTACCGCGCGCACGAGGCCAGCGACATCACCTTCGGCACGAGCCATATCATCGACATCGTGCGTGGCAAGGACACCGACAAGGTGCGCCAGTTCGGCCACGACAAACTGTCGACCTACGGTCTGGGCGACATGTACAGCGAAAGCCAGCTGCGGGGTGTGCTGCGCCAATTGCTGGCCGTTGGTGCCCTCGCCACCCAGAAGGTGCACACCGAAGCCGGCTACAGCTTTGAAACACTGACCCTGTGCGACGGCTCACGCGCCGTGCTGCGGGGCGAGCAAGCCGTGCAACTGCGCGAAGCCAGTGCCGCCAAAACCAGCCGAAGCCGCGTGCGCAACAACAAACCCGCCGCTGCAGCCCAGAACCTGGGGCCAGATGAACAGGTCCGCTTCATCAATCTCAAAGCCTGGCGCACTGAAATCGCCAAAGAACACAATGTTCCGGCCTACGTCGTCTTTGCTGACGCCACCTTGGCTGCCATCGCCCAGCGCAACCCACAATCCCTTGATGAACTGCAGGGCATCAGCGGCATCGGCGTGAAAAAACTGGAGGCGTATGGTGAGGACGTTTTGAAGATCTGTGCCGTCTAAATACAACTGATGCATTAATAGCTCTTGATTCAGTGCAAACAACCAAGAATTGGCGTTTCTGTTTTGTGAGCCTGTGTTCTAATTTACAAGTTTAATAAAAACTATTAAACAAAAAATTCATCAGGAGAAAATATATGTTCAAGAAATGGGCTGCATTGGGTTTATTGGCAGCAGTTGGGGTAGCACACGCATTCGCCCCGCAATCTGGTACCTGGGTAGTGACCTCTGAACTCAATGGCAAACCTGGTCGAGGTCTGGCCATTGATGTGCAGGACAAGACCCTGGTTATGCAAATGTATGCCTACGACGCCAGTGGCAATGCAACCTTTTATCTGACCAGCGGCACCTTCAGCAACAACCAATATTCGGGCACTCTCAATAAATATCGCGGAGGACGCTACTTGGGAAGCGGTGACCTGACTGGACAGGACAACGGCAACGATGGCACGGTGTCAATGCGCTTCGAATCAGGTACCAAGGGTTATGTGAAATTTCCGGGTGAACAGGAAAAGGAAATCACCCGCTTCAATTTTGCCTACGGCCCTAATCCGCAAAGCCTCAAGGGCCTGTGGCTTCTGACCCCCTTGATCTCCAGTGCGCCCCAATCCGATTTCGTGGATCTGGTCGAAGAGTTGGGACCCAGTGAGTACGGTAATGGCATGGTTGCAACCAAGGACAACCGCTTTGGCTGCGACAACCTGGTGCGCGGCCCGAATGCGGGTTGGGTCATGTGCGTAAAACTGAATGCATCCAACCAGCTTGCTCGCGGTTATTTCTTCAAGTATGCGGTCAATGATGGAGAAGGCTTCACTGGAGTGACTTCTACCACGATCGATGACATGCTGATCGTGCGCCGACTGACCAACAGCAGCGACGATGGAACTGGTGTGGTGCTGAAAAACGCTGACACGCAAGAGCCCGCCAGTCCTGCTGCGCTGCGCAAGGCTTTCGAGCAGATTGCCCAGTAAGAAAACCATCCGCCAATATCCGGCAGATCCCAAAAATGGATGGGACTGCCGGATTTTTTATTATCCGCCGCGCTTGCGCGCAAAGCATATCGGCATCAACCAACTATCGCTGATGGCCCAGGATTACACTGAGAGCGATGCGTCCCACTGTTCCGACTCGCCTATCCATCAAAGGTCTGCAAAGCCCCATTGCAGGCCCCTGCACACTGGATTTGCAGGCCGGAGAATGCGTCGCCATCATGGGTGCTTCGGGCGCTGGCAAGTCCGTCCTGCTGCGGCTGATTGCCGATCTGGACCCTGGTAGCGGGCAGGTGCTGCTCAATGGCCGGCCTCGCAGCCAGTTCAGTGGGCCCGCTTGGCGCCAGCAGGTGATGTATCTGGCAGCAGAACCGGCCTGGTGGGCAGATTCAGTGATGGCGCATTTTCTGCCAGATACCAGGTCAGAATTGCTGCAGCTGGGGGAGCAGCTCGGCCTGCGCAGCGGATTCATCGACATTCCCGTTGCGCAGCTCTCGACCGGCGAACGCCAAAGACTGGCGTTGCTGCGTGGTCTGCTGCGCAAACCGCAGGTGCTGCTGCTGGATGAGCCCACGGCAGCGCTCGACGAGGACTCCGTCTCCGCCGTTGAGCAGCTGCTGCGCAGCCGCCAGCAGCAAGGCCTGAGCCTGTTATGGGTGACCCATTCGCATCCCCAGGCGTCACGGGTGGCAAGCCGATGCCTGCGACTGCACGAACGGCAGCTGACGCCCATGGAGGCTGCGCAATGAACCAGGCTATCCACTTGCAGGCCCCCGATCTGCTGGTGGGCGCGTTACTGGTGCTGCTGGCCGCCGGTGCATCCTGGGCCATGCGGCTGCAACTGCAGCGCCAGGTGCTGTGGGCCTCGCTGCGCATGGTGGTGCAATTGCTGCTGGTGGGCTACGTGCTGCGCCTGGTGTTTCAGCACGCATCGCCTGCTGCAACCTTGGTGGTGGTCTGCGTGATGATTGCCGCAGCGGCGCGTGAAGTGGCAGTGCGGCCGCACCAGCGCCTGGCCGAAGGCGGCAACTACCAGATTGCCGGGCTTGTGGTGGCGTTGTCCAGCCTGTCCACCGTCATCCTCGCGCTGCTCACGGCCGTGCGGCCCGAGCCCTGGTTCGATGCGCGCTATGCCATTCCGCTGATGGGCATTGTGCTGGGCAGCGTACTCAATGCGGCAAGTCTGGGGCTGGACAGCTTTTTCGATGGCGTGCGCCAGGGCCGTGCCGCCATTGAAGCGCAACTCGCGCTGGGCGTGCCTTTCCGCCGGGCCATGGCGCAACATACCCGTGCTGCCATCCGCCGGGGGCTGATTCCCATCATCAACCAGATGACGGCTGCTGGCCTGATCACCTTGCCTGGCATCATGACGGGCCAGATCCTGGGCGGCATGGACCCGCTGGAAGCCGCCAAGTACCAGATCTTGCTTCTGTTTCTGCTGACCTTTGCGGGCGGTCTGGCTGCCGCCGGGAGCGTGCTGATTGCCACGCGCGCTCTGGGCGATGACCGCCAGCGCCTGCGCCTGGACCGCCTGCACCCCAACGCCTGACTGGCTTTGCACTTTGCCATAGGGCGACGGGGTTCCTAAAATGGAGCCATCGCATCTGGAGAGCAGCCATGGCACAGCGCGACAGGGACAACCTGGTGGATGAGTTGGTCGGCTACGACCCGCTGGGCAGCGATCCAGCCTTGCAGGCGGCTCTGGCGCGCGCTCAAGCACAGGCCTGGCTGCCAGGCCTGCAGCAGCACGCACGCACCGTGGGCAGCGCGGCGTTTGCACAATTGGCTGATCAGGCCAATCGCCATACTCCGCAATTGCTGCAGTGGGATGCACGCGGTCGACGCATCGATCAGGTGGAGTTTCACCCTGCGTGGCACCATGTGCTGGCTCACTACCGCTCGCAGCGGCTGATCGATATGCCGTTTTCCGGCGCGTCGTCCGCAGATGCGCCGCGCGGCCGCTGGAGCGCCTGGGCTGCCGGTTTTTACCTGCAGGGCCAAGCGGAGGCTGGCAGCCTGTGCCCCGCCACGATGACGACAGCCGCCATTCCCGTGCTGCGCAAGGAACCGGCGCTATGGGCGCAGATTGAGCACGGCATCACCAGCACCCGCCATGATGAACGCGACGCGCCACTGGCCGACAAGACCGCGCTGTGGGTGGGCATGGGCATGACCGAAAAGCAAGGCGGGTCGGACGTGCGCAGCAACACCACGGTGGCCTATCCCATGGGCGATTCAGGGCACGGCGGGCGTGGCACAGCATACCGGCTGCAAGGCCACAAATGGTTTTATTCGGTACCCACGGCAGATGCGCATCTGGTGGTGGCGCGCATGGCGGGCAGAGCGGGCGACGCGAACGCACTGCATGCGCCGCTGGCCTGCTTTTGGGTACCACGCTGGCGGCCCGATGGCACACGCAACACCGTGCTGGTGCAACGCCTCAAGGACAAGGTAGGCAACCGCAGCAATGCAAGCAGCGAAGTGGTGTTTGACGACGCCTACGGAGTACTGGTGGGCGAAGAGGGCCGCGGCATTGCCACCATCATGGAGATGGCCACCATCACACGCCTGTGCTGCGTTCTGGGCAGCAGTGCTCTGCTGCGCCAGGCCACCGTACAGGCGCTGTGGTCCGCCCGGCACAGGCAGGCATTCGGCGCGGCGCTGATCGAGCAGCCGCTGATGCAATCGGTGCTGGCAGACCTGGCACTGGAGAGCGAAGCCGCGCTGCTGCTGGCCATGCAACTGGCGCAGGCATTTGAAGACAGCAGCGCCCCCGACAAGCTGGCCGCGCAGGCCTGGCAGCGCATCATGACGCCAGCGGCCAAATTCTGGGTCTGCAAGCGCGCCATCACCTGCAGCGCAGAGGCCATGGAAGTACTGGGGGGCAATGGCTATATCGAAAGCTCCGCGCTGGCACGGCTCTACCGCGAAGCACCGGTCAATTCCATCTGGGAAGGCTCCGGCAATGTGATGTGTCTGGACGTGCTCAAAGCCATGCAGCGGGAACCCGATCTGCACGATGCGCTATGGAATGCATTGCAGACCATGGCGGCGGGCGATACACCAATTCAACAGGCCTTGCAGCGTCTGCAACGGCAGTGGCAAGCCTTCGAGCATGACGCCTGGGCGCAGCAAGCGCAGGCGCGCCAATGGGTGCAGCAACTCGTGCTGGTGGTACAGGCGGGTCTCATGCGGCGGTATGCGGACACTACCCGCGCCGATGCCTTTGTGACCAGCCGCCTCGGCCCGGACGGCTGCCTGGGCGTGGTTGGTGCTTCTCCCCTTGCCAAAGCACAGATCGCCGCTATCCTCGGCGCCAGTTTGCATTTGCAGGAATGAATGGGAGGCAGCCATGGCAGTCAGCGTGTTTGATTTGTTCAAGATCGGTATCGGGCCCAGTAGCTCGCACACCGTGGGGCCGATGCGCGCTGCACATGCCTTTGTGCAACGCCTGCAGCGGCAGGGCGTGCTGGTGCAAGTGGCGCGCCTGCGCTGCCAGCTGTTTGGCTCGTTAGGAGCCACCGGTATTGGCCATGCCAGCGACCGCGCAGTCATGCTGGGTCTGGCAGGCCACGCGCCCGATACGGTGGATGTGAACGCCGTTGATGCCATCATCAACCAGGTGCGCGATACACACCAGCTACTGCTGAATGGTGAACACACCATTGTGTTTGAGCCCGCTACCGACCTGCTGCTGATTGGCGATGTGAGCCTGCCGTTCCACCCCAATGGCATGCGGTTTGAAGCCTGGAATGCGCAGCATGACCTGCTCGACGCGCAAGCCTATTACTCGGTGGGCGGCGGCTTCATAGTCAGCGAAGAGGCGGCCCACGATACCGAGCGCCAGCAGGCAATCGCACCCGACACCGAGGTGCTGCCCCTGCCCTTTCACAGCGCAGCACAACTCTTGCAACAGGCGCAGGAGCATCAGCAGCCCATTGCGCAGATCATGCGCACCAACGAGCGCCATTGGCGCAGCGATGCTGAAATAGACAGTGGCCTGCTCAAGATCTGGCAGGCCATGCAAGACTGCGTGCAACGCGGCTGCACCACACAAGGCCGCTTGCCGGGGGGCCTGAATGTCAAACGCCGTGCCGCTGGTTTCTACGAGGGCCTCACCCAGCATGCGGACAGCCCCAGCACCGATCCGCTGCAGGTGATTGACTGGGTGAACCTGTTTGCACTGGCCGTCAACGAAGAAAACGCCGCAGGCGGGCGGGTGGTGACTGCGCCCACCAATGGTGCGGCCGGTATCGTGCCCGCCGTGCTGCACTACTACTGGCGCTTCGTGCCGGGCGCGACCGAAGCGGGCATCGTCGACTTCCTGCTGACGGCGGGAGCGATTGGCATTCTGTACAAGGAAAATGCTTCCATTTCCGGCGCCGAAGTGGGCTGCCAGGGCGAGGTGGGCGTCGCCTGCTCCATGGCGGCTGCGGGCCTGTGCGCGGTGCTGGGCGGCACCCCTGCACAGGTGGAAAACGCCGCTGAGATTGGCATGGAGCACCATCTGGGCCTGACCTGTGACCCCGTGGCAGGCCTGGTGCAGGTACCCTGCATCGAGCGCAATGCACTGGCCGCAGTCAAGGCCATCAACGCCGCCCGCATGGCGCTGCGCGGTGACGGATCGCATGTGGTGAGCCTGGACAAGGTGATCGAAACCATGCGAGCCACCGGCGCCGACATGATGAGCAAGTACAAGGAAACATCACTGGGCGGGCTAGCCGTGCACATCGTCGAGTGCTGAGCCACCGCGCCCATGTGCAAGCAGCCTTCCCTCTACAATCCCCGCCATGGCAATGCATTTTGATTTGGTAGACCTGCGCCTGATGGTGCACGTGGCAGACGCGAACAGCATGACGCGGGGGGCCGAGCTGTCGTTCATCTCCCTGCCCGCTGCCAGCACCCGCATCAAGAACCTCGAAGAGAGCATGGGCGTGAAGCTGCTCTACCGCACCAGCCAGGGCGTGACCCTGACCCTGCCCGGCCAGGCCTTTGTGCAGCATGCCCGCACCGTGCTCGGCCAGATTGAGCACCTGCGCGGCGACATGCAGGAATACGCGCGCGGCATCAAAGGCCATGTGCGGGTGTTTGCCAACACCACGGCGCTGGGCGAATTTTTGCCACCGGTGCTGCGCACCTATCTGCGCAAGCACCCGGATGTGGATATCGACCTGCGCGAGCGCCTGTCCAACGACATCATCCGTGCCGTGGGCGAAGGCCAAACCGACATTGGCATCGTGGCCGGTCAGGTGCGCACCGAAAGCCTGGTCTCCATGCCCTATCGCCGCGATCACCTGATCCTCGTCGTCAACCCCGAGCATCCGCTGGCCAAGCGAAAATCCGTCGCCTTTGGCGACACGCTGGATTTCGACTACGTGGGCCTGCATGAGTCCAGCGCCATTCATGCCTTCCTGCGCCAGCACAGCGACTTGCTGCATCGCCCGATCAAGCAGCGCATCCAGGTGGGTAATTTTGAAGCGGCCTGCCGCATGATCGAAGCCGGCGTGGGCATTGGCATCCTGCCGGAATCGGCCGCGCGGCGCCACGCCAAGATCATGGACATTCGCATCATCCAGCTGTCCGACGAATGGTCCAACCGCGAAATGCAGATTGTGGTGCGCAACCTCGAATCGCTGCCCTCATTTGCCCGTGAACTGGTGGAGCTGCTGGTTGAAGACGGCACTGCGGCCGACGATGCCGATGGCGCGGATAGCGACATACCCATCAGCAACTGACGGCGCATCATGGCGGCACGCTGGGAAGATCATGCCTGCGCGTTGCCAAAGCTGCCAATCTGGTCGCAAGCGCGTGAGCCATCAAAACACAGTGCTGCAAGCGATAGCCAGCTCAGCTGGCCGTCGCTATGCTGTGCCTCATCCCTCGCATGAACGCTGAAAGCCCTGCCATGACTGCCATCTGGAAAAAGCCCTTCTCATTGGACGCCCTGCGTGCAGCTGCGCGCAACACCGCCATCGAGCACCTGGGCATCGAATACCTGGAAATTGGTGACGACTACCTCGTAGGCCGTGTGCCTGTAGACCACCGCACCCACCAGCCCTATGGCTTGCTGCATGGCGGCGTGAGCGTGGTGCTGGCCGAAACCCTGGGCTCCGTGGGGGCCATGTTCTCCTCACCGCCCGACTGGCGCTGCGTGGGCCTTGACATCAACGCCAACCATATCCGCGGCGTGAAAAGCGGCTGGGTCACCGGCACGGCGCGCCCGGTGCATATAGGCCGCACCACCCAGGTCTGGCAGATCGACATGGTGAACGACGAAGGCAAGCTGACCTGCGTGTCGCGCATCACCATGGCGATGCTGCAGGAAGGCTGAGCCTCTCCAATCCGTCATTCCATCGCATCAATGACTCCACCCAAAGCATTAGATACCAACGCGATCAAGGTCGCACATCCGCAACCATGGTTCGCGCAGACGCTGACTTCCATCGATGGCGTGAACCTGCGTTACCGAGTGATGCGCGACACCATTGCATCCTTTCATGTGCATGACGATTCGCCAGAGTGCTTTCTTGTGCTCAGCGGCGAAGTGGTGGTGGATACCGAGGCAGGCCCTGTCACACTCACACCGGGGATGTTCTATCGTGTAGAACCTGGCATGTCCCATCGCAGCAGGGTGGTGGGTGAAGCCTGTCTGCTGATCATGGACAAGATGCCCTGACTCCCCTGATCAACGCTCAAACGCTATTGTTTTTAATCTATCAACGCATGATGGTCGTGCGCTGGTGGTCTATTCTCTCCATTTACTGGCTGTACGCCACCCGCGCCAAAGCACGGGCCAACTCCCAAGCGGGATCCACGAGGGGCAGACCTTCCACCTCCGGGGCGCCCGGCAGTGCCAGCGGAATTTCGGTGCATCCCATGATCAGCGGTACATCGCCATGGCGCAGCCGCATGGCGCGCGCCACCTGAGAGAAACAGGTGCGTGCCAAATTCAGTCTGTCCGCTTTCACCCCCTGGTAGATGCCTTGCATCAGCAACTCGCGCTCGGCATCCTGCGGCAAGTGCACGGTGATGCCGCAGGCAGCAAGCGCCTCGTCGTACAGGCCAATGCGGTAGGTTCCTTGCGTGGCCAGCAGCATGCAGGCGCGGTGGCCTTGCTGTTGCAGGCTCTCGGCCACTACGCGGGCAATGTGGAGCAGCTGCAGGCGCGGGTAGGCTTGTTGCAGGCGCTCGTGCCAGGCATGGGCGGTATTGCAGGCCATGGCCACGGCGGTGGCGCCCAAGGCCTGCAATTTGTCCATTCCGGTGCACATCATCGCAAAGGGATCCTCGGCAGCTTCTGGTGCCAGCAATGCCGCACTGCGATCAGCAATGGGCAGTTGCGCCAGCCAGTGCTCAGGGTAGGCCTGGTCGGTCACGACCGCACCGCTGGCCTTGAGTTGCTCGGCACAGGCCTGCACAAACAGGCGTGCAAAATCAGCGCCTGCTGCCGGCCCCATGCCGCCCAGAATGCCTACGGTTTTCGTGCTCATTACCCATTTCCCGATTTAAAAAACTTTGCCTGGACATTGTGTACCTGGCGCTGCCAGCGCCGGCCCCCTTCGCCCTGGAAACCGCAGCAGCAATAGAAAATGGCCCGTTTCCGGGCCATGCCAAAGCGCAGATAGCTATGTTTTAAATAGCTGGCTTGTCGCTTTGCGCGCCCAGATTATCCTTCAGCTCCTGGTTCATGGGCAGGCCCAACGCCTGGTTCTTGGGCGGAATGGGTTGCATGAACCACTTGTCGTACAGCTTGGTGAATTCTCCCGATTTCATCATGCCGCCGATCACACCATCGACGATCTTCTTGAATGCCGCATCGCCCTTGGGCAGCATGCAGGCATAGGGCTCCACTTGCAGAGCATCGGCCACCACATCGTAGGCCGCAGGATCCTTGGAGTTGGCCTTCAGGCCGAACAGCAGAATGTCATCCATTGCAAAGCCCGATGCACGGTCGTTTTCCATCAGCAGGAAGCCGTCCGCATGGTCCTTGGCCAAGGTGATGTTGATGTCCAGCTTCTGGTCGGCGCTGTACTTGCGCACCACAGGCAGGTTGGTCGTTCCGGTGGTGATCGCCAGCGTCTTGCCCTTCAGGTCAGCCCAGTTCTTGATGCCAGAGCTCTTCTTCACTGCCACGCGGGTACCGGTGTAGAAATAGTTGATGGCGAAATCCACATCCTTGTTGCGTGCGGAGTTGTTGGTGGTAGAGCCGCACTCCAGCGCCACGGTACCGTTCTGGATCAGAGGGATGCGATTGGCCGAGGTGACAGGCTGCCACTTCACCTTCAGGTCGGGCTTGCCGATTTCCTTGCGCACGACATCGGCTACGGCGTTGGAGATATCGACCGAGAAGCCAATGGCGTTCTGGCCACCGGCCAGGTAGCTGAATGGCACCGACGATTCGCGGTAGGCGAAGGTGATCTCGCCCGATTCCTTGGCCTTGGCCAGCACATCGGCGTGCGCGGCAGGCAGGCAGGCAATGGCGGCGGCAGCACAGACCAGCGACGTAACAAACTTCATATCGAAACCTCCTTGAATCAATCGATGTTGACAGTGTAGAAACCGATGATTTGTCCCAACAATGCCTTTTTGGGACAAACCTATAACGCCCGGTTATGGCACCAGGTGCACAGGGATTGTGCGTACCCGTACCCCCTATAAGCAAACGGTATGCCTGATGCGTATATTGCTATGTCTCAGCCGCAATGCAAGCGCCTATATTTAAGGGTTTTCAGGGGGTGGCTATGCACGTTTGCATTCTCGGCGCGGGTATTGTGGGTTTGGCAGCGGCGTATGAGCTGCAACAAGCGGGACACGAAGTCACCGTCATCGACAAGGCACCGCACGCTGGCATGGGCACCAGCATGGGCAATGGTGCGCAGCTGAGCTACAGCTACGTGCAGCCCCTGGCCGACCCCTCGATCTGGAAGCAGCTGCCCAAGCTGCTGTTCAATGAAGACTCGCCGCTCAAGTTTCGCCTGCAGGCCGATCCACACCAGTGGAAATGGGGCCTGCAGTTTCTGGCTGCCTGCAATGCCGAGCGCTCGGCCATCAGCACGCGCGAGCTGCTGCAGCTGGCCGCCACCAGCCGCCAGCACTTTGAAGCCATGCAGCAGCGTGTGCAAGGCGATTGGGATTACTCCACAACTGGCAAGCTGGTGCTCTACCCCACCCATGCAGCCGTGGAATCGGCCCGCCGCCAGCTCGATGTGCAAAGCACGCTGGGCAGCGCGCCGCAGCTCATCGTATCGCCCGACGAGGCCGTGGCGCTGGAGCCCGCCCTTGCCGCCTACCAGCCGCAATTTGCAGGCGCCGTGCACACGCCCAGCGAATGCGCTGCCGATTGCTACCAGGTGGCCCAGCAGCTGCAGGCCTGGCTGCAGCGCAACGGGGTGAAGTTTGTGATGAACACCGCTGTTCAAAACCTGCGCCGCGAAGGCGGCAAGATCGTAGCCGTACGCACAAGCCAGGGCGATATCACCGCCGACCACTACATGGTCGCCCTCGCCTTTGACAGCGTGGCGTTGTGCAAGCCACTGGGCATCGATCTGCCGGTGTATCCGCTCAAAGGCTATAGCCTGACCTTGAACGTCGCTGCCGCCAGCGACAAGGCGCCGCGCGTCAGCATCACCGACAGCGCACGCAAAGTCGTCTTTGCCCGTCTTGGTGATCGCCTGCGCGTGGCAGGCATGGTGGAGCTGGTGGGTAACGACCTGCGCATTCCGCAAGACAAGATTCAAAGCCTGTGTGATTCCACGCAGGCCGTCTTCCCGGGCTGCAGCGATTTCGCCGCGGTGGCCCCCTGGGCTGGCCTGCGTCCTGCAACGCCCACGGCAGTTCCCATTGCAAAACAGGCCGGTGCCAGCAACCTCTGGCTCAACACCGGCCATGGCGCGCTCGGGTTCACCCTGGCCTTCGGCACCGCCGCACAGCTGGCGCAGCAGATGGGCAAGGTCGCCTGAATTACTACAAAATTAATAGCATCTAGCGCATAGAGCCGCTTGTATGTTTACAGGTGTCGGGGTGAGGGACCAGAGCCGCTATCGGCTGTTGGCGCAGACCGACCGTGTTAGACCCCTCTCAACCCACCTCATAGCGTCGATAAGGAACTGCGCAGCACGCAGCCCTCAGGCTGCGTGAC
>NZ_JACHKZ010000003.1 GCF_014207855.1 Comamonas odontotermitis
GGGTTGAGAGGGGTCTAACACGGTCGGTCTGCGCCAACAGCCGATAGCGGCTCTGGTCCCTCACCCCGACACCTGTAAACATACAAGCGGCTCTAAGCCCATGCTGGCTGCCGGTGCAGAGCCCTGACATACCGCGCCAGAGCCGCACGCGGAGCAGGCGAAGCGGGCGTCTGGTGCCGTACAGAATGGCTCATTGCGCACCGGCAGTCTTCAGTATGGCGGCCCAACATGAAAGGGCGATGACGGGGCACACGGGGTAGGGCCGCCTTCTGCAAAATTTGCATAAAGATAGCCATTTTTATTCGTTTTGCTTTTATGGAGCGGCTTTTACAGTGGCATGACCGCGATTGATTCGCCACAGCCTTTGAGGAAGCTGCCATGTCTGCCCTGTTCGATGCCCTGACCGCACATCCGTTCTCCTTCCGCCGCCCGGTGCCGGAATCGGCCGTGCGCCAGGCGCCAGCGCGTGCTGCCGGCCCCGCGTTTGAGGTGCGCCCCATCAGCCAGCCCGATGGCGCCAGCAGTCGCCTGGGTGTGGAGGTGGTGGGGCTGGATCTGGCCCAACCACTCAGCAGCGACGATTTCGCCCGTCTGCACGAGGCCCACCTGCAGCACAGCGTGGTGGTGTACCGCAACCAGCGCATCACCCCGGCCGAGCACATTGCATTCAGCCGCCGCTTTGGCCCGCTGCAGCGCCATGTGCTGCGCAATTTCAAGCTCGATCAGCATGACGAGATTCTGGTTGTCTCCAACATCATCGAAGGTGGCCAGCCCACAGGCCTGGGGGATGCTGGGGCGTACTGGCACTCCGATCTGTCGTACAAGCCCAAGCCGGCCTTGGGCTCGCTCCTGCACGCGCAGGAGCTGCCCGAGGTGGGTGGCGATACCTTGTTTGCCGACCAGGTGGCGGCCTATGATGCGCTGCCGTATACGCTCAAGCAGCAGCTGACGGGGCTGCTCGCCGAGCACAGCTATCTGCTCAAGTATGAAGAGCTGCGCGCGCGCAACCCGTTCCGCCCCAAGTTGAGCGACGAGCAGGTGGCCGAGGTCAAGCCTGCCATTCATCCGGTGGTGCGCACGCACCCCGAAACCGGTCGCAAGGCGCTTTTTGTCAGCGAGCATTTCACCACCCGCATCGTCGGGCTGCCGCAGGCCCGGTCCGACGCGCTGCTGGCCGAGCTGTTTGCGCACAGCACGCAGCCGCAGTTTGTGTACCGCCACCACTGGCAGCCGCACGATCTGCTGTTCTGGGACAACCGCGCCGTGCTGCACCTGGCCACCGGCGTGCCCGAGGGGCAGCGCCGCAAGCTCTACCGCACCACCATCGAAGGCGATGTGCCGGTATGAACCATTTGAACGGAAACCACCTATCGCGCGCATCTGGCAAGCGCGGGCAGCTCCTGTTTTTGATGTCGATGTGCATGGCTGCCGCGTGTTGATGCCGGATGGAAAGCGCGGCCATTGCGGCCCATCAACGGCTTTCACCTCCTGCATCTTCGCGGCGATTGACGCCCTGCCCCAGGCACGCACCTTCACGCGCCTCCACGCACTTCGCAAGGTGCGCCCGCCGGGGCCATTCACCCTTCGCATCGTTTTTAAGCCATGAAATTCAACAACCAATGGGCGCCTGTTGCCCGCCAATCGAAGCAAGAACATTTAAAAACCATAGCAAACAGCGCGCAGCCATCCACTGCCGCCAGCCGCCGTCGTGCCTTGCGCGGCGCCCGCAAGAACGCGGCTGCCGTGCTGGCTGCCACGGCCCTGCTGTGGGGGCTGGGCACGGGTGTGGCGCAGGCGGCTGAAGGCCAGTTGCGCATTGCCCAGCAGTACGGCATCGTCTACCTGCTGCTCAATGTGGCGCAAGACCAGCAGCTGATCGAGAAGCACGGCAAGGCCCAGGGTGTGGACATCAAGGTCAACTACCTGCAGTTCTCGGGCGGGCCTGCGGTCAACGACGCGCTGCTGTCCGGCAACGTCGATATTGCGGGGGCAGGGGTTGCGCCGCTCTTTACGCTGTGGGATCGCACCAAGGGCAAGCAGAACGTCAAGGGCGTGGCCTCGCTGGGCAACTTTCCGTATTACCTGGTCAGCAACAACCCGGCCGTCAAGACGATTGCCGATTTCACCGACAAGGACCGCATCGCTACACCGGCGGTGGGTGTCTCGGTGCAGTCGCGCGTACTGCAGTACGCATCGGCCAAGCTGTGGGGCGACAAGGAATACCAGCGGCTCGACAAGTTGCAGGTAGCCCTGCCGCACCCGGATGCAGCGGCTGCCATCATCAAGGGCGGCACCGAGATCAGCGCGCACTTTGGCAACCCACCCTTCCAGGAGCTGGAGCTGGCGGGTAACCCCAATGCCCGCATCGTACTGAACAGTTACGACGTGCTGGGCGGCCCCGCTTCGTCCACGGTGCTGTACGCGACCGAGAAGTTCCGCCAGGAGAGCCCCAAGACCTACCGCGCGTTTGTCGATGCGCTCGACGAATCGGCCCAGTTCATCAAGGCCAACCCGGACAAGGCGGCCGACATCTTCTTGAAGAGCGGCGGTGGCGGCAAGGTGGACAAGGCCCTGGTGCTGCAGATTTTGAAGAATCCGCTGGTGCAGTTCACCATCCAGCCACAGAACACGGTGGGCCTGGGCCAGTTTCTGTACAAGGTCGGCGTCATCAAGACCCGGCCGGAAGCCGCCAAGGATTATTTCTTTGACGACCCACGCATTGCCGGAGGGAGCTGATCGGAGCACCTCCGCTCTCGCTTTGCTTGCGCAAAACGGGCAGGAGGACGACAGCCTCGGTGCGCGGCGGCGCTCCCTCGCTGTCTCGCAGATGGGCTACGCCGGTTGGGTGCGCTGCTTGCGGCGCACAGCATGATGGAGAACAGATATGTGGCGGAATTTTGCTTTGGGAAATCTGGGTGGTTTGGGGCGTGATGCAGGCGGGCAGGATAGCGATGTGGCCCTGGGGCCCTCTGCCTGGCTGCGTAGCGCGGCCGAGCCTTTTGCCAGCCAGGCAGAGGCGGAGCTGGCGGGGCGCCTCTCGGCTTCTGCACAAACTTATCCACAGGCGGTCAGGGAGTTGCCGCACAACGGCGCCCTGCTGGAGGTGGACCGGGTCAGCATCGACTACGCCACCCGCGAGCGCGTGGTGCGGGCCACGCACCAGGTGAGCTTTGGCGTACACGGGGCCGACCGTTTTGTGCTGCTGGGCGCCTCGGGCTGTGGCAAATCCACCTTGCTCAAGGCCATGGCGGGGTTTGTGCCGGTGAGCGAGGGCGCCATTCGCCTGGGCGGCGCGCCGGTGCACGGCCCGGGGCCGGACCGGGTCATGGTGTTTCAGGAGTTTGACCAGTTGCCGCCGTGGAAGACCGTGCGCGAGAACGTGATGTTTCCGCTGCTCGCCTCGCGCCGCGCCAGCCGGAAGGAGGCCCTCGAGCGTGCCGACTGGTACCTGGACAAGGTGGGCCTGACCCGCTTTGCCGATGTGCACCCGCACCAGCTCTCTGGCGGCATGAAGCAGCGCGTGGCCATTGCGCGCGCACTGGCCATGCACCCGCAGGTGCTGCTGATGGATGAGCCCTTTGCCGCGCTCG
This sequence comes from Comamonas odontotermitis, assembly GCF_014207855.1. GTDB lineage: Bacteria > Pseudomonadota > Gammaproteobacteria > Burkholderiales > Burkholderiaceae_C > Comamonas > Comamonas odontotermitis_A. Next base: position 3,591 of record NZ_JACHKZ010000003.1, read on the forward strand.
ACGCGCTGACGCGCCGCCGCATGCAGGAGGAGCTGCTGGCGCTGTGGGACGAGCTGCGCTTCACCCTGGTGTTCGTCACCCACTCGATCGAAGAGGCGTTGGTGGTGGGCAACCGCATCGCCATCCTCTCGCCGCACCCCGGGCGCCTGCGCGCCGAGATCAACGCCCACAGCTTTGATCTGGCCAGCAGCGGCAGCGCCGCCTTCCAGGCCGCGCACCAGCGCATTCACCGGCTGCTGTTTGACGAAGAGCTGGCTATCCATGCGGACGACGATGCGCCCGCCAGCCCTGGGCCGGTGGCTAAAGACATCCCCCATACCCAGGGCGGCGGCCTGCGCCGCGCGGCATGAAAGGTATCCCATGACATCCGTCACGATTGCCACAATCACCCCTTCCGGCGGCGCACCTTCCTCTGCATCCGGCAGCGGCCCGCAGCAGCCGCCCATCCGGCCCGAAGCCGAATATGCGCTGCCTGCTGCGCCCGCCGACATCCAGGCGCGCGCGCTGCCGCTGGCGACAAGGCTGTTGCAGCACCCGCTGCTGCGCAAGGCCATCATCCTGGCCGTGCTGGCGCTGGTATGGGAGGTAGCCGCCCGCTGGCAGGACAACGATCTGCTGCTGCCCACCTTCACCCAGACCGCCGCCACCCTGGTGCGCGATCTGGCCAATGGCGAGCTGCTGGCCAAGGCGGCGGTGTCGCTCGGCATTCTGGTGCAAGGCTATGTGCTGGGTGTGGCGGGGGCGCTGCTGCTCACGGTGCTGGCCGTCTCCAGCCAGTGGGGGCGTGATCTGCTAACCACCCTGACCAGCATGTTCAACCCGCTGCCCGCCATTGCCCTGCTGCCGCTGGCGCTGCTGTGGTTTGGCCTGGGGCAAGGCAGCCTGCTGGTGGTGCTGGTGCATTCGGTGCTCTGGCCGCTGGCGCTGGCCACCTACGCGGGCTTTCAGTCCGTGCCCGACACCTTGCGCATGGCGGGCCGCAACTATGGCCTGCGCGGTGTGCGCTACGTGCTGCAGATTCTGGTGCCTGCGGCGCTGCCTTCCATCCTGTCGGGGCTCAAGATTGGCTGGGCCTTTGCCTGGCGCACCCTGATCGCGGCAGAGCTGGTGTTCGGCGCCTCATCGGGCAAGGGGGGCCTGGGCTGGTACATCTTCCAAAGCCGCAACGAGCTTTACACCGACCAGGTGTTCGCCGGGCTGGCGCTGGTCATCATCATTGGTCTTCTGGTGGAAACGCTGGGCTTTCACCAGCTGGAGCGGGTCACCGTCAGGCGCTGGGGCGTGCAGCGGTAAACCGGTTATCGGGTGGTGGATTCGCGGACAATGGTTGCTTGAGTACCTTGTCCGCTTTTTTGCACCTTTCTGGATCACCGCCTCCGCCATGCCTTCCTGCCTGTTCACCAATGCCAAAGTCTTCACCGGGCGCAGCGAAACCGAGTTTGTCTCCGCCTTTACCGCCAGAGGCGGCAAGATCACCTGGGTGGGTCATGCAGGCGATGTCCAGCAGCCCGCCGCAGACTTGCAGGTCGATCTGCAGGGCAAGACTGTCGTGCCGGGCTTCATCGATGTGCACACCCACCCCACGTTCCTGTCGCAGATTGTGGATGCGGTGCCCTGCACCGTACCCTTGGTCGAAGACATTCCGGGCCTGATTGCCGCGCTCCGCAAACACCCCAAGGCGGGCATGGGCCCGAACGACTGGATCGAAGGCTGGGGCTATGACGAATCCAAGCTGAAGGAAGGGCGCACGCCTACGCGGCATGACCTCGATCAAGTCTCCACCACGCAACCGGTCTATGTGGGGCGCTCCGACTGCCACTCGGGCATCTGCAACACCCGGGCATTGCAGCTGGCAGGCATTGGCCGGGAGACTCCCGATCCCATTGGCGGCCACTTTGGCCGCGACGCAGACGGCACGCCCAACGGCGTGCTGACCGAGCTGGCCGCCAACAGCGTGGTGCAGCGCGCCAAGGCCGTGCAGGATTACGCGCAGGCCGTGGGCAGCCTGGCGCGCACCTCGCAGCGCTTCAGCGAACGCGGCATCGTCGCCGTGACCGACATGATGGCCTTCACCCAGCCGTTTCACCACCTCGATGTGTACCGCGATGCAGCGCAGGCAGGCTTTCGGCAGCAGGCGGCGCTGTATTTTTCGTGGGAGCCCTGCAAGGGCGATCTGCTGGCAGGCCTGCAGGCCGCGCAAAAGGAGGGGCGCGTCAAGATTGCAGGCATCAAACTGTTTGCCGATGGCTCCATCTCTGGCAAGACCGCCTGGTGCAGTTGCGCCTACAAACATACTGGCAGCCAAACCGGCAGCCTGTTTGGCATGTCGCTGCTCACCAGCGCGGCGCTGGAGCAGGCCTACGAATGGTCGCGGGCCAACGGCGCGCAAATGGCCGTGCACGCCATGGGCGATGCCGCGCTGCAACTGGTGATCGATTTCTTTGCCGACAAGCAGCCCTGGCTGCCTGGCGGCATCCCGTCGGTGCGGCTGGAGCACGCCACCTTGCTCAAGCCCGCGCAGATTGCGCAGATGAACGCCATGCCCATGCAATGGGGCGTGGCCACGCAGATCATCTTCATGTTTGCCGAGTACGACGCCTATACCGAGAACCTGGTCGATGCGGAGTTTGAGCAGTCCTACGCGCTCAAAACCTTCTACCAGCAGATTGCGCACGTGGCGCTGTCGTCCGATGCACCGGCCACCACCTGGGCTGATCCGGACAATGTCTTCGTCTCCATCCAGGCAGCCGTGCAGCGCCGCGCCTACAACGGCGCGCCCATCGTGGACAGCCAGGCGCTGACCGTGCCGCAGGCCGTGCTGCTCTACACCGCCCGCGCAGCCAGCCTCTCGCCCTTTGACGGGCAACTCGGCCAGATCGCCCCGGGCTTTGAAGCGAGCTTTGCCGTGCTGAGCGGCGACATCTTCAGCGTGCCTGCGGCAGACATTGGCACGCTGCGTGTCGGTGCCACCTGGGTGGCTGGCGAGCAGGTGTACGCGGCTGCATAGAGATCGTAAATACGTTCTTAAGGCTGCGAAAGTTCTACACTGGCAGCCATGTTCCGCTGGTTGATCGTCGTCTTTCTTGCGCTGTTGCTGCTCAACGGCTTTTCTGCGCTGCTGCGCAAGATCGGCCTCGGGCGTCTTCCGGGCGATTTCGAGATCACGGTCTTTGGGAAAAAGATTTGGCTGCCGATTGCCACCACGGTGTTGCTGAGCATGCTGGCGGCGGGCATTGCCAGGTACCTGTAGTGGCTGCCCTTCGGCTTGAAACTGTCATATTCGTGACGCATGCGAAAGGCGGCTGAGAATGCCTGCGCCTTGATATCACACGGATATGCGGGAAAGTTTGTAAACAAATTGTCATCGTACCTTCATACACTGGGGCGATGTCATCCATTGAGTTAACGCAGGTTGCCAAGTCCTGGGGCAACACCACGGCCTTGCATTCCGTGGATCTGAAGATCGCGCCGGGCAGCTTCTGCGTGCTGCTAGGGCCATCGGGCTGCGGCAAATCCACCACCTTGCGCATCATTGCGGGGCTGGAGAGCGCAACCTCCGGCAAGGTGTTGATCGGCGGCAAGGACGTCACCCATCTGCCGCCAGCGCAGCGCGGCATTGCCATGGTCTTCCAGAACTATGCGCTGTTCCCCCATCTGAGCGTGGCCGAGAACATCGGCTTTGGCCTGTCGGTGCGCAAGGTGCCCAAGGCCGAAGCCGACAAGCGCCTCAAGGACGCGGCTGATCTGCTGGGCCTGTCGCACCTGCTCGACCGCAGGCCCGGTCAGCTCTCGGGCGGCCAGCAGCAGCGCGTGGCGCTCGGGCGGGCGCTGGTGGCGCAAGCCCATGTGTGCCTGATGGACGAGCCGCTCTCGAACCTGGATGCACAACTGCGCCAGGAGATGCGCGCCGAGCTGCGCGAACTGCAGCAGCGCCTGGGTCTGACGGTGGTCTATGTCACGCACGACCAGGCCGAAGCCATGAGCATGGCTGACCAGGTGGTGCTGCTGCACCAGGGCCGGGTGGAGCAATGCGCTGCGCCGCGCGACATGTATGCGCGGCCCGCCACCACGTTCGCAGCGCGCTTCATCGGCACGCCTGCCATGAACCTGCTCAAGCTCGACGACGGTGCCATTGCCGGCAGCGACGTGCGCCTGGCCGCGCCGCTGGGCGCTGCCTGGCTGGGCCTGCGGCCCGAAGCCGTGGCGCTGGGGCAGGGCGGCGTGAGCGCACAGCTTGCCGGGCAGGAATACCTGGGCGCCGATGTGGTGCTGCGCTGCGCCATCGGCAGCGAGCAGATCACCGTGCGCGCGCCGGGCCAGCACCACACCAATACCGGGCAGGCCATGCCCCTGGCCTGGCAGGTGGAAGACATGCACTTTTTTGACGCCGAAGGCCGGCGCATGCAGTGAGACTGCCCTGCCTTCTGTTCCCTTTTTTCTGACCTTTTGGTCTTTCGCCCTTTGCTTTTTTGCCGATAACAGGAGTGATCCCGTGCAACGCCATACGTTCTTGAAGACCATTCTCGCCACCAGCGCTGCCATGCTGGGCCTGACCGCCACGGTTGCCCACGCTGCCGATCCGCTGGAAGTGCCGTTCTACTACCCGGTGGCCGTGGGCGGCCCGATCACCAAGGTAATCGACGGCTATGCGGCGGATTTCAACAAGGCACACCCCCAGTACAAGATCACGCCGATCTATGCGGGCACCTACCAGGAAACCATCGTCAAGGCGCTCACGGCCAACAAATCGGGCAAGGCGCCTGCCACCTCGGTGCTGCTGTCCACCGACATGTTCACGCTGATCGACGAAGACGCCATTGCGCCGATTGACGACTTTGTGAAGACCGACGCCGACAAGGCCTGGCTCAAGGGCTTCTACCCGGCCTTCATGGCCAACAGCCAGACCGGCGGCAAGACCTGGGGCGTGCCTTTCCAGCGCTCGACGGTGGTGATGTACTACAACAAGGACGCCTTCAAGGAAGCGGGCCTGGACCCGAACAAGGCGCCTGCCACCTGGAAGGAGCTGAACGAGGCTGCCAAAAAGCTCACCAAGAAAGATGCCAATGGCAACGTCACGCAGTACGGCATCCAGATTCCATCTACCGGCTTTGCCTACTGGATGCTGCAGACCCTGACCACCCCCAACGACGTGCTGCTGGCCAACGAGGCGGGTACCAAGATCACCTTCGACAACCCCAAGGTCATCGAGGCGCTGGATTTCTGGGTCAACCTGACCAAGGAAGGCGTGCACCCCAAGGGCGTGGTCGAGTGGGGCACCACCCCCAAGGACTTCATGGAAAAGAAGGCCGCCATCATCATTACCACCACCGGCAACCTGACCAACCTGAAGGCCAACGCCAAGTTCGAATTCGGCGTGGGCCAGATCGCAGGCAATGTGCGCAAGGGCGGCTCGCCTACCGGCGGCGGCAATTTCTACATCTTCAAGAAGGCGCCCAAGGAGCAGCAGCAGGCCGCGTTCGAATTTGCCAAGTGGGTGACCCAGCCCGAGCGCGCCGCGCAGTGGAGCATGGACAGCGGCTACGTGGCCGTGTCGCCTGCCGCGTACGAAACGCCAGCCCTCAAGAAATACGGCCAGGAGTTCCCGCAGGCGCTGGTGGCGCGCGACCAGCTGCCTGTGTCGGTGGCCGAGTTCTCGACGCATGACAACCAGCGCGTGACCAAGGCGCTGAACGATGCCGTGCAGGCCGCGCTCAACGGCACCAAGACTTCGGCGCAGGCCATGAAGGAAGCGCAAAAGGAAGCGGACCGCATCCTGCGCAGCTACCAGTGATGACCGTAGGGGGGTGCGCACAGGCCCTGATGCGCCATTGCCGCTTCAGCGTTTGTCTGCATGCCCGCGCGGTGCGATAGCTTCACCACGCATAAAAAGAAATCGATTGGAATGAGTGCCTCTTTCTCTTCCTCCTCCGCCGCAGGCTCGGGCCAGCGCAGCATCCATGCCTGGCTGCTGCTTCTGCCTGCGCTGGTGCTGCTGGTCACCTTCACCCACTGGCCGGCGGTAGCCACCTTCATCGACAGTTTCTATTCCACCCCCAAAGGCGCGCGCGCTGCCGTGTGGGTGGGGCTGGAAAACTATGAAACCATGGCTGATGACCCGGTGTTCTGGCAGGCGGTGCGCAACAATCTGTGGTTTGCGGCGGCCACCATTCCGGCGTCCATCGGCCTGGCGCTCTTGATGGCGGTGTGGGTGAACGAGCGCATCGCGGGCCGCACCTTCATCCGCATGGCGTATTTCACGCCCACGGTGCTGCCGATGATTGCGGTGGCCAACATCTGGCTGTTCTTCTACACGCCGCAGTACGGCCTGCTGGAGCAGGTCACCACGGCGCTGGGCCTGCCGTCGCACAACTGGCTGGGCAGTCCGTCCACGGCGCTGGGCGCAGTCACCCTGGTGGCGGTGTGGAAGGAAGCGGGCTTTTTCATGATCTTCTACCTGGCCGCGCTGCAAACGCTCAACCCCAGCCTGAAGGAGGCGGCCGCCATCGAAGGCGCATCCCGCTGGTATTTCTTCCGCCGCGTACAGTGGCCGCTGCTGATGCCCACCACCTTGTTCGTGCTGGTCAACGCGGTCATCAACGCCTTCCGGCTGGTGGACCATGTCTTCATCCTGACGCGCGGCGGCCCGGACAACGCCACCACCTTGCTGCTCTACCATCTGTACGAGGTGGGTTTCAAGTTCTGGGATACCGCCTATGCGGCGGCCATCACCGTGGTGCTGGTCGTGGTGCTGGCGAGTGTGGCGCTGTTCCAGTTTTTCGTGCTCGACAAAAAGGTGCATTACAAATGAACGCCGCACCTGCCGTGATCTACCGCCATACCTGGTTTGACACCCTGGCCGCCTGGCTGCTGGCCCTGCTGTGGATACTGCCGCTAGCTTATGCGTTCTGGACGGCCTTCCACCCCAGCGACTACGCCATCCGGTTTGATCTGACCGCCCCCTGGACCTTGCAGAACTTTCGCAACGCCTGGGAAGCGGCGCCTTTTGCGCGCTACTTTCTGAACACCACCTTGCTCGTCGCCATCATCCTGGCCGCGCAACTGGTGCTCTCCACCCTGGCGGCATTCGCCTTTGCGCGCTACCAGTTCCGCGGCAAGAACATTGCCTTTGCACTGGTGCTGGTGCAGCTGATGATCATGCCCGACATCCTGCTGGTGGAGAACTACCAGACCATGGCGCGGCTGGGTCTCGTCGATACCTTGTTTGCCATCGGCCTGCCGTACTTCGCTTCGGCCTTTGCCATCTTTTTGCTGCGGCAGACCTTCATGGGGATCCCCAAGGAACTGGACGAAGCCGCGCGCGTGGAAGGCGCAAGCACCCTGCAGATTCTGTGGCGCGTGTATGTGCCGCTGGCCAAGCCGGTGTATACGGCGTTTGCGCTGGTGTCCGTCAGCTTTCACTGGAACAACTTTCTCTGGCCGCTGATCATTACCAACAGCGTGGAGTCGCGCCCGCTGACCGTGGGGCTGCAGGTGTTCTCCAGTGTGGAGCAGGGCGTGGACTGGTCTACCATCACCGCCGCCACCTTGATGACTTCGGCGCCGCTCTTGGTGGGGTTCATCCTGTTCCAGCGGCAGTTTGTGCAGAGCTTCATGCGCGCAGGCATCAAATAGCCGGTTACAGTCAACGCATCTTACTGGGAGCAACCAATGTCCGGACCTGCAGCAGCTGGCGTGCTGATCTACGCCAAGAACCTTGACCTGTTGGCGCAGTTTTACGCGCAAATCCTTGGTATGCGCGAGCTGCACCGCAGGGATGAGATCGTGGTGCTGCAATCGGCGCACCTGCAGCTGTTGATCCACGCCATTCCTGCGGCGATTGCCGCACAGGTGCATGTGTCCACGCCGCCTGCCAAGCGTGAGAATGTGGCGCTGAAATTTTTCGCCACCGTGGATTCCATGGCATCAGCCCGCGCCTTGGCCGCCCAGCTTGGCGGCCAGGTGTTTGACGACGAATGGCAGGGCCCCGGCTTTGTGGCCTGCAACGCCATGGACTGCGAGGGCAATGTGTTCCAGCTGCGCGCGCCTGCCGACGCCGTGTAGTACGGTTGCTTTCACATATTTTTATAGCATTTGGCGCTTGACGGATGGGCGCCTGGTCTTCATTCGACGAGGTATTGGGGCGCATGCAGATACTGACCTGGAACGTGCAATGGTGCTGCGGGCTCGATGGCGTTGCCGACCCGGCGCGCATCACACGCCACGCGCAGGGCATGGGCGATATCGACGTGCTGTGCCTGCAGGAGGTGGCAGTAGGCCACCCTGCCCTGGCAGGAGGGCCGGGCGATCAAGTGGCGCAGATCCAGGCTTTGCTGCCCGGCTGGCAGCTGTTTTTTGCCGCGACCACCGATGGCTTTGATGCGCAGGGCCAGCGCCGCAGCTTTGGCAATCTGGTGGCCACGCGCCTGGCGGTGGCCGAGGTGGCCCAGCACAGGCTGCCCTGGCTGGCAGAAGCTGGCGTGGTGAGCATGCCGCGCGGCTGCCTGGTGGTGACGGTGCGCGATCCGCACCTGGGCCTGGTGCGGGTGATGACGACGCACCTCGAATACCACAGCGCCACGCAGCGCATGGCGCAGGTGCGGGCGCTGCAAGGCATCCATGCCGAGGCGCTGGCGCAGTGCGGCGAGCCGCCCGGCAGCGCGCCTGCTGCCACGCCCTACACCACACCGGTACACACACCACACGCCGTGCTGTGCGGTGATTTCAACATGGGCCCGCTTGATGCCGAATATGCAGCCCTGGTAGCGCCTGGGGCGGCTCCTCTGCACAACAGCTGGCAGGTGCTGCAGGGCGATGCGCCGCAGCCTGCCACCTTCTGCGTGTTCGACCGCACCTGGGGCCCGGCGCCGGTGGCCTGCGATTTTGCACTGGTCAGCGACAGCCTGCGCAGCCATGTGCAGGGCTGGCGCAGCGACGGCGCCACGCAGCTGTCGGACCACCAGCCCGTGCTGCTGACCCTGGCCTGACGCGGCGCGGCTTGAAAATACGGCAATCGCCTTCAGTTGCAAGGCTGCAGCCTGCCCGTACGATGCAGGCCAAGGAGAACAGCCGATGCCTGAAGACAGCCTGCACATTGTGTGCCCCCATTGCCATACCACCAACCGCGTTCAGCGTGCGCAGCTGAGCGCGCACCTCGATTGCGGCAGCTGCCACCAGCCGCTTTTTATCGGCGAGCCGGTGCAGCTTGATGCGGAGAGCTTTGCCCGGCAGGTGGGGCGCAACCAGATTCCGGTTGTAGTGGATTTCTGGGCGCCCTGGTGCGGGCCCTGCCGCCAGATGGCACCCGGCTTTGCCCAAGCCGCCAAGCAGCTGGAGCCCTATGTGCGCTTTGCCAAGCTCGATACCGAAGCCTACCCGCATGTGGCCCAGCCGTTCAACATCCGCAGCATTCCGACCATGGTGGTGTTCAAGGGTGGCGATGAGGTGCAGCGCATCTCGGGCGCTCTGCCGCCGGGCGATATCGTGCGCTGGGTGCAGTCGGTGGTGTGACGCGCTTTCGGCGGTCGCACCGCCGGTGCACAGGGCGCGAGCCAACGGCTTTCACCCCATCCCGATCAAAAGGAAAAAGGGCCATCCGAAGATGGCCCTTTTGGCGTTCCAGCGCGGCTGGCAGATCGTGGGGTTACAGCTTGATGCCTTGTGGCGCGCCGGTCAGGTAGCCCACGGCGGCACCGAACTTGTTCTTGTAGTTGGCCTTGATCAGCGGATCGAGCTTTTCCTTGACCACGTTGTGGATGGCGCCCCAGTCACCAGCGTGCTGGAAGTTGCTCATGATGTAGGTCCAGCCGTTGATCTCGTCCACCGCATGCAGGCCGGTGGATTCGCCGCCCGCAGGGATCGACATGATGCGCGAGAGCTGCTTGGTGTCGACGTTGTAGGCCCACAGGAAGTTGTTCACGTGCTGGCCGCTGTCTTCACCGATGAAGAGGGTGCGCATCTTCTCCGAGAACTTGAGGTTGTCGGGGTTGCAGATCTTGTTGGGGTTGCCGGTGTTGCCCAGCGCGTCGGCGGCAATGTCTTCGCCAGCCAGCAGGGCCTTGGTGTCGATGGGCATCCACTCGCTGTCGATGGCAGCGCCACTGGTGTCCTTCTGGCCGCCGCGCAGGTTCAGCGCCATCACGGCACCGGCCTTCAAGGTTTTGGGGATGGAGACGCCGTTGCCTGGCACGTTGGCGGCATCACCTGCCACCATGGATTTTTCGCAGTTCTGCAGCGCAGAGTAGGCGATCTTGTCCTTGGCGTTGACGGTGGTGCCTTCCATCTTGGTGAAGCCCATGCTGGCGCCCTTGTAGGCGGCGTAGCGGTGGGTTTCGAGGAAGGCGGCGGCCTTGTCCATGCCGGGGTTGATCTTGATCCACTCGGTCTTGCCGTTGGCAACGATCTTGGTGAAGCTGGCGTCTTGCGGGTCCTTGCTCGCCACAGACATAATGTCGGTGGGCTTGAGCGTGTTTGCCAGGTTTTCGATTTCAGCGCTGGTGGCCGAGCCGAGCTTGATCCAGGTGAGGCCTGCAGCGCTGCCGGAGGCGGGGTCGATGGAGAAGCCAGCGCCCACCTTGGCGGCGTACAGCGAGCCGGAGGACAGGTCCTTGGCCTTGTCGGCCACGAACACGAAGTAGGCGCTGTTGGTGGCATCGTCGCCCATCAGTGCGGTGCGCGCGTCGGGCATCACCTGCACGAGCTCGTGCGAGATGCGGCCCATGCAGAAGTGCTTCTTGATCGAAGCGGTGCCGTCCTTGTTTACCGTCACCTCGGGCATGTGGCCGTAGTGGTAGGGGTTGGCCTTGGTTTCGTCGCCATACAGGTTCTTGCTGTAGGCCTTGAATTGCGCGTTGCTGGCGGCCGTGAACGCATCGGGCTCATATTCTTCGCTGGAGAGATGAGTGCCCCAGGGCGAAAGGCTCGCGCCGCAGGTGATCCACAGGCCGTGTACCTTGGAGGTGTCCACGTTGTGGTACTTCACCAGGCTCAGCTTGCCGCTGTCCTGGTCCTGATCGAGCGTCAGCACGGCGATGGGCGATGGCAGCTTGCCATACATGTCGGTCTTGCCATCCTGCGCCCAGGTGGTGTATTCGAACTGCACCACGGCGAACACGGGCTTGCCCTTGACGCCATCGACCTTGGCATCAGGCACGGTCAACAGGGAGGTGCCATCTGGCGAGTCGGAGAAGAACTGGCGTTCGCTGCCAGCCACCGTGGTGTCGGTGATGGGCTTGTTGTTGATGTCCACATAGCCGCCCGCCAGGATCTTGCCGCCCTTGCCGTCGGAGACCATGTCGCCGGTCACGAAGAACGGCTGGTAGGCCAGCTTGACTTCGCGGGTGCTGTTGTCGGCGTAGAGGATGCTCATCGCCGCGTTGGTGGTGGTGGTGGCCATGGCAGCAGGCACCGCCAGGGTAGGCGCCGCCATGCTGACGAAGCTGACAGACTTGAATGGCGCGGAGGGCGTGTCGTCATCGCCACCGCCGCCGCAGGCGGTCAGCAGACCGGCTGCCGACAGCGAGCCGGAGAGCGGCAGCAGGGGCGCACCGCCCAATAGTTGCAAGAGACGACGACGCGATGTCAACACTGCGCTCATAACGGTAACTCCGTGGGATTTGTGGTGTATTGGAAAGTCCACAGAGGCCCCAACAACCGGGGCAATGTTCTCTGTGACGCGCACCGAGTATCCGGCCACAAAATGGCAGCTTCATGACAGTTGCATAACGCTTTGATGACGGTGGAGGAGCGCCGCCCAACGCAGGAGTGGCGCGCCTTGGCGGGGGATTGGAGGGGTATTGGAGGGGTATTGGCGCGCACGAATCCGAAGGGGTGCGGGCGTCTTTTTCAGGCCCAAAGCGGGTGGTGGCGCTGGAATCAGAAATACTGCCCCCATTGCGGACATCCGTGTGTAGGACAGGTGGACTGGTCAAAGCTCGTGTAAGGTGCTACAACCAAGTCACGATAACGAATGCCTAGGGAGGCTCTGCAAAACCCTCTCCAGATGAGATGGATGCGGATCGCCCGAGACCGTGGTCAGACCACGGCAGGGAGTTTTGCAGAGGGTCCCTAGCAACTTTGCGGCATGGTCAGCCCCTTTGGTGCCGCCACGGAGGTCGTATGGATGTCATCAGCAACTCTGCCGCCCGCTATGTGCGCCTGCGCGAAGAGGAAATGTCGCTCGACGAGTTTCTTGTTCTGTGCCAGCGCGACCCCATGGTCTACGAGGGGGCTGCGCACCGCATGCTGGCCGCCATCGGCGAGCCGGAGATGATAGATACCCGCAATGATCCGCACCTCTCGCGCCTGTTCGCCAACAAGGTGATCCGCCGTTACCCTGCGTTTGCAGAGTTCTACGGCATGGAAGACTCCATCGAGCAGGTGGTGAGCTTCTTCCGCCACGCCGCCCAGGGCCTGGAAGAGCGCAAGCAGATTCTCTACCTGCTGGGCCCCGTGGGGGGCGGCAAGAGCTCCATCGCCGAGCGCCTGAAGTACCTGATGCAGAAGGTGCCGTTCTACGCGCTCAAGGGCTCGCCCGTGAACGAATCGCCGCTGGGTCTGTTCGATCCGATGGAGGATGGCCCGGTGCTTGAGGAGCAGTTTGGCATTCCGCGCCGCTGCCTGAGCCATGTGCTCTCGCCCTGGGCCGTCAAGCGCCTGGAGGAATACGGCGGCGATATCCGCCAGTTCCGTGTCGTCAAACGCTACCCCAGCATTTCGCGGCAGGTGGCCATTGCCAAGACCGAGCCGGGCGACGAGAACAACCAGGATATATCGAGCCTTGTGGGCAAGGTCGACATTCGCAAGCTGGAGAACTTTGCCCAGGACGACACCGATGCCTACAGCTACTCGGGCGGTCTGTGCCTGGCCAACCAGGGCCTGCTGGAGTTCGTCGAGATGTTCAAGGCGCCCATCAAGGTGCTGCATCCGCTGCTCACGGCCACCCAGGAGAGTAATTACAAGGGCACCGAAGGCTTTGGCGCCATTCCCTTTGATGGCCTGGTGCTGGCCCACAGCAACGAGAGCGAGTGGAAGGCTTTCCGCAACAACCGCAACAACGAGGCTTTTCTTGACCGTGTCTACATCGTCAAGGTGCCGTATTGCCTGCGCGTGTCGGAGGAAGTGCGCATCTACGAAAAGCTCATCCGCGAATCCTCGCTGGCCAGCGCCATCTGCGCGCCCGGCACGCTCAAGATGATGGCGCAGTTTGCGGTGCTCACGCGGCTGAAGGAGCCCGAGAACTCCAGCATCTTCAGCAAGATGCAGGTCTACGACGGCGAGAGCCTCAAGGACACCGACCCGCGCGCCAAGAGCTACCAGGAGTACCGTGACTACGCAGGGGTGGACGAGGGCATGTCGGGTATCTCCACACGCTTTGCCTTCAAGATTCTGTCCAAGGTGTTCAACTACGACAGTACCGAGGTGGCGGCCAACCCGGTGCATCTGATGTATGTGCTGGAGCAGCAGATCGAGCGCGAGCAGTTCCCTGCCGAGCTGGAGACCCGCTACACCAGCTACATCAAGGAATACCTGTCGCCGCACTACGCCGAGTTCATCGGCAAGGAAATCCAGACCGCCTATCTGGAAAGCTACAGCGAGTACGGCCAGAATATCTTTGACCGCTACGTCACCTACGCCGACTACTGGATCCAGGACAGCGAGTACCGCGACACCGACACCGGCGAGGTGTTCGACCGCAATGCGCTCAACGCCGAGCTGGAGAAGGTGGAAAAGCCCGCGGGCATCGCCAATGCGAAGGATTTCCGCAATGAGATCGTCAACTTCGTGCTGCGCGCGCGTGCCAACAACCAGGGCAAGAACCCGAGCTGGACCAGCTACGAAAAGCTGCGCCTGGTGATCGAGAAGAAGATGTTCTCCAACACCGAGGAGCTGCTGCCCGTCATCAGCTTCAACGCCAAGGCCAGTGCCGAGGATGCGCGCAAGCACGAAGACTTTGTCACCCGCATGGAAGCCAAAGGCTACACGCCCAAGCAGGTGCGCCTGCTGTGCGAGTGGTACCTGCGCGTGCGCAAGAGCAGCTGAGGCAGCGGGAACGGCGCGCCGGTACCGAACGCGCCGGGCCGACCATGCATGGGGGGCATAGATGGCATTGCAAATCATCGACCGCAGGCTCGCAGGCAAGAACAAGTCGGTGGGCAACCGCGAGCGCTTTGTGCGCCGCTACAAGGAGCAGATCGCCGAGGCGGTGCGCCGCGCTGTCTCCAAGCGCGACATTCGCCACATCGAGCAGGCCGAGAACATCACCATCCCGCGCAAGGACATCCGCGAACCCGTCTTTCACCACGGCCCAGGCGGCGTGCGCGATACCGTGCACCCGGGCAATACCGAGCATGTGCGGGGCGACCGCATTGCCCGGCCCCAGGGGGGAGGCGGCGGCCAGGGCTCGCAGGCCAGCGACAGCGGGGAGGGCGAAGACGACTTCACCTTCACCCTGACCAAGGAAGAGTTCATGGAACTGTTCTTTGAAGACCTGGCTCTGCCGCGCCTGCTGCGCACCCACATTGCCAGCACGCTGCAGTACAAGACGCGCCGCGCCGGCTACAGCCACGACGGTACGCCGCACAATCTGGCGGTGCTGCGCACCATGCGCGGCGCGCTGGGTCGGCGCATTGCCCTCACCAAGGCGCCGCACCGCGAGCTCAAGGCGCTTGAAGATGAGCTGGCGGCTCTGCTGGCGCAGGATGATGGCACGAGCGAGGCCGTGGCCGAGCTGCAGCAGCGCATCGCCGGGCTGCAGGCGCGCATGGGCAAGGTAGCGTTTCTCGATCCGCTGGACCTGCGCTTTCGCAGCCGCACCAAGGTGCCCGAGCCCAGCAGCCAGGCGGTGATGTTCTGCGTGATGGACGTGTCGGGCTCGATGGACCAGGCGCGCAAGGATCTGGCCAAGCGCTTCTTCATCCTTCTGTACCTGTTTCTCACGCGCCACTACGAGAAGATCGACATCGTCTTCATCCGCCACCACACGCAGGCTGCCGAGGTGGGCGAGGACGAGTTCTTCCATTCCACCGAAAGCGGCGGCACCGTGGTCAGCAGCGCGCTGGTGCTGCTCGACCAGATCATCCGCACGCGCTACCCCGTGGCCGACTGGAACATCTACGTGGCCCAGGCCAGCGATGGCGACAACTTTGGCGACGATGGCGGCAACTGCCGCAACCTGTTGGCCGAGAAGATTCTGCCGCTGGTGCGCTACTTTGCGTATGTGCAGGTGGTGCAGGAGGAGCAGAGCCTGTGGGAAGAGTACAGCCAGCTCTTGCCGCTGTTCCCGCACTTCGCCATGCGCAAGGTGTCGGAGCCGGGCGATATTTACCCCGTATTTCGTGATCTGTTCAAGAAGGAGGGGGTGACGGTATGAACCCTTCTCGCATGAACCCTGCTCAATACCCGGTGCTGGCGCGGCGCAAGGGTGCACACCCATGGAAACTGGCAATTGCTGGCGACCGGGCACAGCGCGATGTGCCTGCCACGCCTCGGCCAGCGGGCAAGCGCCCGGGGCAGCCCCTGCCTGACCCCAGCGACTGGACGTTCGAGCTGATCGAGCGCTACCACGCAGCCATTGCCGCTACGGCAGAGCGCTACGGCCTCGACACCTACCCCAACCAGCTGGAGGTGATCTCGGCCGAGCAGATGATGGACGCCTACGCCAGCGTGGGCATGCCCGTGGGCTACCGCCACTGGAGCTATGGCAAGGAGTTTCTGGCAACCGAGCGGCGCTACCGCCGTGGCCACATGGGGCTGGCGTACGAGATCGTCATCAACTCCAACCCCTGCATCAGCTACTTGATGGAGGAGAACACCACGGCCATGCAGGCCCTGGTGATTGCCCATGCGGCGTACGGGCACAACAGTTTCTTCAAGGGCAACTACCTGTTTGGCATGTGGACGGATGCGGGCAGCATCATCGATTACCTGCTCTATGCCCGCGACTTCATCGCCCAGTGCGAGGAAAAGCACGGGCTCGATACCGTGGAGCAGTGGCTGGATTCATGCCACGCCCTGGCCAACCTGGGGGTGGACCGCTACCGCCGTCCCTCCAAGAAGACCCTGGCGCGCGAGCGCGCCGAGCGCGAGCAGCGCGAGGCCTACGCCCAGCAGCAGATCAACGAGCTGTGGCGCACCCTGCCTGCGCGCCCGGACAAGAACAGCCCCGCGCAGCACCACGAGCGTTTTCCCAAGGAGCCGGAAGAGAATCTGCTGTACTTCATCGAAAAGAACGCCCCGCTGCTGGAGCCCTGGCAGCGCGAGGTGGTGCGCATCGTGCGCAAGATTGCGCAGTACTTCTATCCGCAGCGCCAGACCCAGGTGATGAACGAGGGCTGGGCCACCTTCTGGCACTACACGCTGCTCAATACGCTGTACGACGAGGGGTGGCTCACCGACGGCGTGATGATCGAGTGGCTGTCGTCGCACACCAACGTGATCTACCAGCCGCCTGCCGGGCACCGCGCCTACAGTGGTATCAATCCCTATGCGCTGGGTTTTGCGATGTACCGCGACATCCAGCGCATCTGCGAACACCCGACCGACGAAGACCGGCGCTGGTTCCCCGATCTGGCGGGAACGCCGTGGCTGCCTGCACTGCACCACGCCATGCAGAACTACAAGGACGAGAGCTTCATCGGCCAGTACCTCAGCCCCCGACTGATGCGCGACATGCGCCTCTTCGCCATCCATGACGACGCCAGCGAGCGAGAGCTGCTGGTCAGCGCCATCCACAACGAAGACGGCTACCGCTCGCTGCGCCAGACGCTGTCGCAGCAGTACGACCTGGGCGCGCGCGAGCCCAATATCCAGGTGTGGAACGTGAACCTGCGCGGCGACCGTTGCCTCACGCTGCGCCACACGCAGTACCAGGGGCGGCCGCTGGCCGATGATGTGCAGGAGGTGCTCAAGCACGCGGCGCGGCTGTGGGGCTTTGGCGTGCAGCTCGAAAGCGTCAACGGAGACGGCGATGTGCCGGTGCTGCTGCATTCGGTGGCGCCTCCGCCTGCGTGAAGTGTTAGGTGGCACTAGCCACGAGCAGGCCCGCGTTGCATCAGTGCCAGAATCTGTGCCTCGCTCAAGGCGGCGGATGCAATCAGCTCCACACTGCGGGCCCCGCAGCGCTGGCCCAGCTCTCGCAAGGCGCGGTGCTCTACACCGGTCAGGGCTCCAACGGCCTGGGCGGGCGAAGGGCAAGGATGCAGCAACATGTGTGGCGATGGCGCCAACCAGCGATTGACGCGCTTGAGCTTGAGATAGGACAGCAGTGCATGTTTCAGAAAGGCCTCCGCTGCTGCGTAATCGCTGATCAGGCAGCGGGGGTGGCCAAAAGGCTCGCTCAGAGTGGCCCCCGGGGTTTGTGCCACTGCCAGCCGCGCGGCGGCACCAGCGGCCAAAACACTGGGTTGTGGGCCTGCACGCAAGGCAAGCAAAGCCTCATCGCTCCATATGGCGTCGCTGTTGCTGCTGCGGATCAGGACGGCATCGGGTGCAATGCGCACATACAGCGTGTGCGTCAGTAAATTTCCAAAAGCCATTACTGCTCTGCCTTCATCTCCTGCGCCACTGCATGGCAGCGTGCCTCGTGCACCATCGCTCCAATCTCGGCGCCTTTTCGGCCAAGCTGGGCGGCGCGCCCTGCCACCTCCTTGGTGCTGACGGCTTGCGCCACGGCCAGCAGGCGCAGCAGTTGTTCGCGCTGCGGGTAGGGTTGGTCTTGCAGCCCGAGCCGCCCCTGGGCATCGCACTGGCAGGCAAGCAGCGCGTCGGCAAAGCGCGCGGGTTTGCGAAAGGCGTCACAGCGCTCCAGCAGCCGCACCACGGCAGCGGGGGCGATGCCCGGGCTGCGGTGGATGTTGCCGTGTTCGGCCGCCACCAGCAGGGCGAGCTCGGCGCATTCGCTGGGTACGCGCAGGCGCTGCTGTACGGCGCGGGCCAGTTCCACACTGCGCTCTTCGTGGCCGATGTGGCGCGGCAATATGTCTGCCGGGGTCGTGCCTTTGCCCAAGTCGTGTGCAATGCAGGCCCAGCGCACGGCCAGCGGGGCATTCAGTTGGGCGGCGCGGTCCAGCACCATCATCACATGCACGCCGGTGTCCACCTCGGGGTGGTAGTCGGCCCGCTGGGGTACGCCCCACAGGCGGTCCAGCTCGGGCAGCAGGCGGGCGAGGGCGCCGCAGTGGCGCAGCACCTCGAACATGCGCGAGGGCTGCGCTTCCATCAGGCCGCGTGCCAGCTCCTGCCAGACGCGCTCGGGCACAAGGGCGTCCACTTCGCCCTCTGCCACCATCTCGCGCATCAGTGCCAGGGTTTCGGGGGCGACGGAGAAATCATGAAAACGCGCGGCAAAGCGTGCCAGGCGCAGAATGCGCACCGGATCTTCGCGGAAGGCATCCGTCACATGGCGCAGCACCTTGGCCTGCAGGTCCTGCTGGCCGTGATATGGATCAAATATGGCTTCGCTGCCCGTCCAGTCTGCGGGGGCCGCCATGGCGTTGATCGTGAGGTCGCGCCGCGCCAGGTCTTCTTCCAGCGTCACGTCGGGCGATGCGGCAATCGAAAAGCCGTGGTAGCCGCGGCCCGATTTGCGTTCGGTGCGCGCCAGCGCGTATTCCTCGTGGGTCTGCGGGTGCAGAAACACCGGAAAGTCCTTGCCCACGGTCACAAAGCCCTGGGCCTGCATTGCCTCGGGCGTCGTGCCCACCACCACCCAGTCGTGGTCGTTCACGGGCTGGCCCAGCAAACGGTCGCGCACAGCGCCACCCACCATGTAGATTTTCATCCGGGCAAGTTTACCTGCGGGGCGCCTGCACATACACACCGCTGTCGTGCAGCTCGCCCTCGGCAGCTTCGATGCGGGCGACGGCCTCTGGCCCGGCGCGGCTCACCAGCACTTCCAGCAGCGATTCGGCCAGGGCCTGCGCGGCAGTGACCGAGGGGAAGAACGACGGGCTGTTGACGGCAAACAGCAGGGTTTCGTCGGCGGCCAGCGACAGGGGCGACGCCAGGCTGTCGGTCAGCGCAAGCACCTTGCAGCCGCGCGCGCGCGCCAGCTCCACGGCCTGCACGGTTTCCTGCGAGTACGGCGCAAAGCTGATGGCCACCAGCACATCGCCCTTGTCCACGGCTCGCAGCTGCATTTCACGAACGCCGCCCATGCCTTCGAGCAGATGCACCGACTGGCGGAACAGGCGGTACACATAGACCAGGGAGAACGCGACGGGAAAGCAGGCGCGCATGCCCATCACATGCACCTGGGCGGCTTTTTCCAGCAGGCGGGCGGCGCTGGCGAGGCGCGGGGCGCTGTGCTGCTCGGTGGTGTCCAGGTTGCTGCGCTGCATGGCAAACATTTCGGCGGTGAGCTGCTTGTCGCGGGAGCGGCCGATCAGGCTGCGCGCCTTGTCGCCGTACTGGTTGGCGGAGTCGCTGCTCAAGCCCATGTCGCCCGTCAAGGCCTGCTTGAACTCGTTCCAGCCCGCAAATCCGCAGGTCTGGGCAAAGCGCACCAGGGTGGTGGGTGGCACCTGGGCGTGCTGGCCCACGGTACGCATCGATTGGGTCACCACGTCGCCTGGGTGGTCGAGCACGTAGCGGGCCACTTGCTGCAGCGAGGGGCTCAGGGATGCAAAACGGTCGCGCAGCTGGTCGATCACGCCCATGGTGGATTGGCTTTGTTGGTGGTTGAGGGAAATCACGGGTAGCCATTGTCGTTCATGGAACATATGATCCAATTTATAAAAAATAGGAACATTGGTTCTGTTGTAACGCCATAGGGCATTGAGGCGCCAAGAGGGCGCGAAAGGAAAGTCGATGACGCAAATCAATTACACCGTGGCACGCCTGGCGATGGCCGCCGCAATGGTATGCGCCGCTGCCGGTGCCATGGCGCAGAGCGCGCCCACGCTGGACAAGATCAAGAGCACCGGAGCCATCACCCTGGGGTACCGCGAGTCGTCGTTCGGCTTTTCGTACCTGGATGCGAATTTGAAGCCCGTGGGCTACAGCATGGACATCTGCTACAAGATTCTGGACGCGGTCAAGGCCAAGCTGGGCTTGACCGACCTCAAGGTGGGTTACCAGGCTGTGACCTCGGGCAACCGCATTCCGCTGGTGCAGAACGGCACGGTCGATCTGGAATGCGGCTCCACCACCAATCTGGTGGAGCGCCAGAAGCTGGTGGCGTTCTCGCCGGATATCTTCCGCTACAACGTGCGCATGCTGGTCAAGAAGGATTCGGGCATCAAGGGCATTGCCGATCTGCAGGGCAAGGCGGTGGCCACCACCACGGGCACGACCTCGTTCCGCTTGTTGCGCCAGGCCGACAAGGCCAGCAACCTGGAGATCACCAATGTGCCGGGCAAGGACCATACCGATTCCTTCCTGCTGGTGCAGGGCGGCAAGGCCCAGGCCTTTGTGCTGGACGATATTCTGCTGGCAGGCCAGATTGCCAACGCACGCGATCCGCAGAACTACGAGATCGTCGGCGAGAGCCTGCGCACCGAAAACCAGGCGCTGATGCTGCGCAACGACGACCCAGCCTTCAAGAAGCTGGTGGACGATACGGTGGCGGGCATGATGAAGTCCGGCGAGATGGAAAAGCTCTACAACAAGTGGTTCATGTCGCCCATCGCGCCCAAGGGCATCAACATCAACTACCCGCTGAATGCGGAGACGCGCGATGCGTTCGAGCATCCCACGTCCAAAGGCATCTGAGTTCGCAGCCGGAATCCGGGGCGTTCTGCACCCGTCCCCTTTGTCTGCACGCTTCGCGGCAAGAAAAGGGGAACGTTCAACGGTTACTTAAATGTTGATAGCTGCCAGCGCTTTGCAGATAAGCGCTGGCAGCTATTTTATTGAACACCTTTAACGGCTTCAACGCCTTCAACGCTCGGCGCGGTAGGGCTCGTCCATCGGGACAAAGTCCTTCTCTGCCAGGGCGCCGTCGATCCAGGCCTTGACGCCGGGCAATTGGTGCACGCGTTCGACGTAGGCGGCGATCTCGCCGGGCACGGGCAGCTGGTAGGTTTTCAGGCGCATGCAGACGGGCGCGAAATAGGCGTCGGCAACGCTGAACTGGTCAAACAGCAGGGGGCCGCCGTGCTGGGCCAGCAGGTGGCTCCACATGCTGCACAGGCGCTCCACGTTCTTGCGCACGCCAGCGTTGTCGCGCCAGACGATCTTGCCCACCTCGGCCAGATCGGCCTCGATGTTCATCGGGCAGGCGCCGCGCAGGGCGGTGAAGCCGCCGTGCATTTCGGCGCAGATGCTGCGGGCTGCGGCGCGGGCTGCCTTGTCCTTGGGCCACAGCGCCTTGTCTGGAAACTGCTCGGCCACGTATTCGGCAATGGCCAGGCTGTCCCAGACGGTGACGTCACCATCGCGCAGCAGCGGCACGGTGCCCGTGGGGCTGACGGTGGCCATGGTGCGCTTGAATTCGGACTGGCTGTCGAAACTGTCGAAGCGCACGTATTGCTCGTCAAAGGGAATGCCCGCCTGGCGCAGCAGCACCCAGGCGCGCATGGACCAGGAGGAGTAGTTTTTGTTGCCGATGTAGAGCTGCAGCATGGTCGGGGCGCAAAGAAGTGAGGGGAACCCGATTTATACCGCAGCCGCCTATACCGCAGCCGCCCTTCAACGCAACTTCCGCTGCACCACGACGAGAGCGGCCGTGACGGCCGCGACCACCGCCAGCCACTGGTACAGCTGCTGGCAGGCCATGAAGAAGGCCTGGTGATCCACCATCTGCGCCAGCATCTCCAGCGCTGCGTGGCGGGCCTGCTGGGCCACCATGCCGTGGTGCTGCAGGGTGCTGGCCGTGGTGTCCAGCCACTGCTGCGCCGTGCTGTTGCCGGGCGTGATGCGGCTGGCAAGGTCGGAGTACTGGGCAAACTTGCTGTCCTGCAGCGCAACAGCGGCCATGGCCGATGCCAGCGAGGCGGTCATCTGGCGCAGGATGTTCTTGCTCTGGTAACCCTTGGCAAAGTGCCGGGCGTCGAGCGCGCGCCAGGTGAGCGCCGCCACGGGCAGCACCATCAGCACGCCAAAGCAGCCCTTGATGGCGAGGGCGCCATACAGCGCGGCGGCGGGCGCATCCGGCGGCAGGCGGCTCATCCACCACGCGGCGGCGGCCATGGTCAGGCACCCGGCCATCATCAATGCGCGCTTGTTGGCAATGGCGGCGCTGTAGCGGATGTAGACCACCGCTACCACCAGGCTGGTGAGCGCCGAGAAGCTGTTGAGCCAGCCGGTGGTGAGCAGCGGAATGCCCAGGCCCCGCTCGGCATACTGGGGAAACAGGTAGTTGCTGAAGTTGACGACGAAGTAGTACACCGCGTAGAGCGCTAGGCCCGCCAGAAAGCCGGGGCTGGTGAGGTCGCGCAGGTGCAAAAGCGGCTCGTCGTGCCGCCACTGGTGCAGACCGAACAGGCCCAGCAGCAGCACGCCGGCGAGTACCAGCAGCGCCAGGTGCTCGGGGCGGTCGAACAGGGCGTAGCGCGCCTCCGAAAAGCTCCACTGCACACAGCCGATGGCCAGTACAAAGAGCAGGAGCGGCGTGATGCTCCAGCGCACGGGCCGCTCGCTTTTGCCCAGGGCGGCGGGCAGCAGGCCGTATACGCCCAGCGCCATCAGCGTTGATAGTGGCAGCACGCTCCAGAACACCCAGCGCCAGCCCCAGTTGTCGACCAGCCAGGCGGCGCCCAGCGGTGCTATGGCACCCACGGCAAAGATCATCAGCATGTAGACGCGCGTGGCCTGCGGGCGTTGCTGCACGCCAAACATCATCGGAATCAGCACCCGCGTGCTGATGAAGAAGGCTCCGCCGCCCATGCCCTGCACCAGGCGCGCGGTGGTGATCTGCGCCAGCGAATTGGCGCTGGCCGAGGCCACATCGCCCAGGCCGAACAGCAACAGCGCCAGCAGCAGGTAGTTGCGGTAGCCGAAGTGGCGCGAGAGCCACTGCTGCAGCGCAATCATCAGCATGCTGCCCACGGCGTAGGCGGCCTGTACCTGGGCAAACTCGCGCGGCGCGGCGCCGATGCCGCCCAGAATGTGGCTGGAGCCGAAGACGAACATGCCGTTTTCGAGAAACTCCATGCCCACCAGGCCGCCAAGCAGCAGCATCAGCAGCCGCTGCTTTTCCCAACGCCGCCAGGGTCTCCAATCTCTTCCATCGGCCCGGTGCATCCAGCGTGCCCGGACATGCCCGCGGCCGGCGGTCATGGCGCTGCCGGATCGTCGGTGCGTGCTAGTTTTTTTGATTTGCTGGCGCGCGCGGATCGGGCGCTGGCGGCTTTTTTCTTCTGGGCATCATCGGCAATGCCGGTTTCCAGGCCGGCGAGCACCTTGCGCAATTGCTGGCGCATGGCACCCGTGCCTTCCTCGCCCAGCACGGCCCAGGTCTGCAGATGCACGGCCTGCACCAGCGGTATGGCTTGCTCCAGCAGATGGGTGCCGCGTTCGGTCAGCGCCAGCTGCAGCGCGCGGCGGTCCTGCGTGTCGGCGGTGCGCACGGCCAGCGCCTTGGCTTCCAGGCTGTCGAGCAGGCGGGTGACCTGGGTGCGCGTGGCGTCCAGCGATATGCTGAGGGTGGAGGGGCTGATGGGCTCGTGCACACTGTCCGAGAGGAGGTACAGCGCCAGGTATTCGCGCATGTGCAGACCCAGCGGCGCCAGTGCGGCGTCCATGCGCTGCTCAAGCAGGGCTGCGGCGTGCTTCAGGAGCCGGGTGGACGCGACCGCGTCTATCAAGGATTGCGGCTTGCCAGCCAGAATGCGCTCAAGTCGGGAATCGAAGCTCATGGGGATGTTGTGAATTTAATTTCATTTGTAATTATATTGTTTGAAATTAAATTTGCAAGCGCCTGCAGGAGCAGCCAGGCTCCTGCAGGTATGGCTTTTCCCCAAAAAGCAGCCAGAGTGCACCGAGGGTGGGCGTTGGCTGCTATGGTATTTTCAATGCATGGCGCAGAAGCTCACACTGGCCAGACGACGCCATTGTCGTTCAGGATCGCGTCGAGCGGCAGATCGTGCGGCTCGGGCTCGAAATCGTCGACAAAGCCATCGGTAAAGCCCAGGCCCACGGTGAACGGCCGCGGCTCCAGCGCCGCCAGGGTGCGGTCGTAAAAACCGCCGCCGTAACCCAGGCGGTAGCCGCCCGGCCCGTAGCCCACGCAGGGCACGAACAGCAAGGTTGGCACGACCAGCTCGGTGTTCTGCGGCTTGGGAATGTCGTAGGCGTCCAGCTCCATCGGGCAGCCCGGGTACCAGGCATGGAAGGTGAGCGTCTTGTGCTGCTTGTTGACCACGGGCAGGCCAATGCGGCGCAGCAGCGGCTCGTCCATCAACGCGCCGTCTTCCTTCCAGCGGTGCAGGGCGGGCAGCGGGTCGAACTCGCCCTTGATCGGCCAGTACGCACCAATGACGGTGTCTTCGCGCTCGGTGAGCCAGAAACGCAGCACCTGCTGCAGCTGCTCGGCGCGCTCCAGGCGGTTGGGCATATTCAGGCGTTTTTCGATCAGCGCCTGACGCACGGCTTTTTTATCCATCGCGGGGAACCCTCCAAAAACTCTCGCGGTCGTTCCATTCTGACACCTGGCAGCCCCGCGCCAGGAAAAACGAGCTAGTAAAAACACCAGTCTGCTTGATGCATGTTGGCTATCGAGGTAAGCGCTTGTAAGAGCCGCCAACACAACCCTTGATACGTCGTTGCTTCGTCGGGGGCGCCCAGCCGGGGGCGCCCAGCCTTGTCGTACGTCTGTAGTGGCTGCGGCTTCGCCTGACGTGGCCCGGCCTGACGCGGCCCGGCCTGGCGCGGCCCGGCTCCTCGTCTCAACCGCAAATCTAAGATTTGCTGGGTTGTTTTGGCGGCTCTGAATGCCTGCAAGCCCCCAAAACTGCGGCCCCTGCGCTTTTGCGGGCCAGCCCGGATGTGTATGATTTTGTGATTCTTTCGCGGCGCCTGTTTTCCATTTACCGGCCAGTGCTGGCGCCGCCTTCTTGCGAGAGTTCGAGCCCATGCGTTGGAAAGTTCTGTTCACGCCGCTGATGGCGGCCCTGTTGGCAGCCGGTGCGTTGCCGTTGTCTGCCCAAACCATCCTGCAAGGCGCAACGCAGGTGCAACCGCCGCCCGCACAGGCTGCGCTGCAGACGGCCTCCCAGATGGCGAGCGACGATGTGATTGTTGATATGCAGCAGGCCTTCCGCAAACGCGACAAAACCAAGTTGAGTCAGCTGCTGCCATCGACACGCGGCCACGTGCTGGAGCCCTGGGCCGCCTATTGGGAGTTGCGCGCACGCCTGCAGGAAGCCACGCAGGACGAGGTGCAGGCCTTTCTCACCCGCTGGGCTGGCACCTACCAGGAAGACCGCCTGCGCAACGACTGGCTGCGCCTGCTGGGCCAGCGCCGCGACTGGGGCAATTTCGACGCGCTGTACCCGGCCTTCCGCATGGGCGACGACCGCGAGCTGCGCTGCTATGCGGCGGTGATCGATCTGGCCAAGGGCAAAAAAACCGAGCAGCTGGGCGAGTCCGTCAAGGCGAACTGGTACGCGCAGCGCGATTCCGAAGACGGCTGCAACCTGGCCGCCTCCGAGATGTATTCGGCAGGCAAGCTGCAGGCCGATGACATCTGGCGTCGCGCGCGCCTGGCCATGGAGACCGGGCGCACCCGCGCCGCGCGCGCTGCGGTGGAGATTGCCGCGCCTGTGCAGTTGCAGACCTTCTCCACCATGCTGCAGTCGCCCGCCAAATACCTGGCTACCAAGGCCAAGCTGCAGACCAAGGAGCAGCAGGAGCTGGCCACCTTGGCACTCATCAAGATGGCGGCAGACAACCCCGAGGGCGCTGCCAACCTGATGGACAGCCGCTGGGGCGAGCTGCTGAGCCAGGACAAGCGCGACTGGATCTGGGGCGTGATCGGCAAGACCCAGGCCACGCGCCTGTCGCCCGATGCGCTGGCCAGCTTTGCCAAGGTGGGCAAGGACAGCCATCTCAATGACGACATGCTCAGCTGGAAGGCCCGCGCCGCGCTGCGTGCTGGCCAGTGGCAGCAGGTGCGCAAGAGCATCGAAGCCATGAGCGGGGAAGAGCAGCGCGACCCGACCTGGGTGTACTGGCGCGCCAAGGCGCTGCAGGCGGGCAAGGTGAGCGATACGCAGGCAACCGAGGCACGCGAGCTGCTGCAGACCATTGCCGGCCCGCAAGGCTTTTACGAGCAGCTGGCGCAGGAAGACCTGGGCCAGAAGATCAGCGTGAATGCCGCGCCGGTGGCGATTGACGAGCCTGCCCGCCAGGCGGTGCGCAGCAACCCGGGGCTCGCCCGCGCGCTCTACGCCATTCAGCTGGGGCTGCGCAGCGAAGGCGTGCGCGAGTGGAACTACACCACCAACCTGCACGAAAACGGTGGCATGGGCGACAAGGAACTGCTCGCCGCCGCCGAGCTGGCCTGCCAGCGCCAGATCTGGGACCGCTGTATCAACACCAGCGAACGCACCAAGTCGGTGGTTGACGTGGGCCAACGCTTTCCCATGCCTTTCAAGGACGCCGTCGTCAGCCGCTCGCGCGCGATCGGGCTCGATCCCGCCTACGTCTATGGCCTGATCCGGCAGGAGAGCCGCTTCATCATGGATGCGCGCTCGGGCGTGGGTGCCTCCGGCTTGATGCAGATCATGCCTGCCACGGCCCGCTGGACGGCACGCAAGATCGGCATGACCGATTTCACCCCTGGGAGCATCAACGACCGCGACACCAATATCGCCCTGGGCACGGCGTACCTGAAGCTGGCGCTCGATGATTTCGACGGCTCGATGGCCATGGCGGCTGCGGGCTACAACGCAGGCCCCGGCCGTCCGCGCAACTGGCGCAACGGCCCGGTGCTGGACGGCGCGATCTGGGCCGAGAACGTGCCCTTTTCCGAAACGCGCGATTACGTGAAGAAAGTGCTCTCCAACACCACCAGCTACGCGGCCATCCTTACCGGCCAGCCGCAGTCGCTGCGTGCGCGCCTGGGCACCGTGGGGCCGCGCGCGGAAGGCGAGCCCGATCCGTCCAAGGACTTGCCGTAGGTTGTAGACTGCTCCGTTTCTGATAGCTGCTGGCGCTTTTGTATAAAAAGCCAGCAGCTATTTTTGTATGGACGGTTACGCTTCGGCGCGCGGCACGTAGGAGGCTCGCATGTCGCGCCCGCCGCGCAGTGCGGCACCGCCGTCCACAGGAATGATCGCACCCGTCACATAGCTGGCGAGCGGCGACGAGAGGAACAGCGCCATGTGGGCCACGTCGTCCAGGCTGCCCATGCGCTGCAGCGGCACGGTGTCTGTGGCGCGCTGCAGGGCTTCGGGCGAGGGCGCAAGGCGCCGCATGCCCTCGGTATCGGCAATCGGGCCGGGGGAGATGGCGTTGACGCGCACGCCCACCTCGCCCCATTCCAGCGCCAGCACGCGGGTCATCATGTCGATACCGGCCTTGGCGGCGCAGGCATGCACCTGGTACATGGTGGGGTTGACGCCCTGGGGCGCCGAGATGCTGATGACACTGGCACCGGGTTTGCGCAGCAGCGGGTAGGCCATGCGCAGCACGTGAAAGGTGCCGTTCAGATCGATATCGACCACCGTCTTGAAGCCGTTGGCCGACAGATCCTTGGCCGGGGCAATGAAGTTGCCTGCTGCGCCCGATACCAGCACATCGATGGGCCCGAACTGCGCATGCGCCTGGGTGAGCGCGGCCTGCACGGCGGCGGCGTCGCGCACATCGGCGCTGATGCCCAGGGCCTGCGCGCCCAGCGCCTGCAGGCTGGCCTCTGCCTGCTGCACCTTGTCGGGGGAGCGGCTCATCACGCTCACCCGGGCGCCCGCGCGGGCAAAGGCCTGGGCAATGCCCAGGTTGATGCCGCTGGTGCCGCCTGCGACGAAAACATGCTGCCCGGAGAAGGAGAAGGGTGGATTTGTCATGTAGGGTGGTTTCGTTTCGCTGCTCAATCGTTCGAGTGCGCGACGGATGATGGAGAAATGGAATCAGTCGAGCTGCAGCTTCTGGCTCAGAATCAGCTCGCCCCAGGTCTTCTGGTCGTCTGCCACCTGCTTGGAAAAATCGGCCTGCGGCTTGCCGCCGGGGTTGCCGCCCAGGTCGCGGTAGCGCTTCTGGATGTCGGGGTCGTGCAGCACGGCCTGCAGGTTGTCGGTGAGCTTCTTGACGACATCGGGTGGCGTCTTGGCGGGCACGAAAAAGCCCATCCAGCCAACCTTGTTGAAATCCTTCATGCCCAGCTCGGTCATGGTGGGCACATCGGGCAGTTCGGGCTCGCGCTGGTCGCCGGTCACGGCCAGCGGGCGCAGCTTGCCATCCTTGATGTGGGCGAGCGATGCGGTCATGTTGTCGAACATGAACTGGGTCTCGCCCGTGACGATGGCCATGGTGCCGGGGGCCGAGCCCTTGTAGGGCACGTGTACCACATCGGTGCCGGTGCGTTCCTTGAACAGCTCGCCCATCAGATGCGTGGTCTGGCCCATGCCGGCAGACGAGAACGAGAGCTTGCCGGGCTCCTTCTTGGCTGCCGCAATCAGATCGGGCAGGGTTTGGATGGGCGATTTGGCGGGCACGACCAGCACGTTCGAGAAATAGATCATGTCCGTCAGCGCCACGAAATCGCCGGGTTTGTAGCTGAGCTTCTTGTAGGCCGTGTAGTTGATGGCGTTGCTGCCCGTATTGCCCACCAGCACGGTATAGCCATCGGGCTGGGCGCGCGCCACGAATCCCGTGCCCAGGCTGCCGCCTGCGCCGGGTTTGTTGTCCACGATCACCGGCTGGCCCAGCCGCTCGCCCAGCTTTTGCGCCAGCATGCGCGCAGGTATGTCGGTGGAGCCACCCGCAGCGCCGGGAATGACGAGGGTGATGGTGCGCGAGGGCCAGTTGCCATCTGCCAGGGCGGGCAGGCTGAAGGCCGCCGTGCCCAGGGCCAGCGCGCTGGCCGCCAGGGTGGCAAGTGCGTTGCGGCGGGGAATAGAGGCGCGGGTCATGCGGTTGTCTCCTTGGGATTGTGTGCCGGGCTTGCTCTTCTTTTGAGAGTTGATGCGCAAGCTGCTGGTGCGCTGGCGGCCCGTTTGGTTGATATGTCTACAGGCCTTTCCACACCGGTTTGCGTTTTTCGGCAAACGCTGCGGCGCCTTCGCGCGCGTCCTGCGATTCAAAGACCGGCGTGGTGATGACGGCTTGCCGCTCCCACATCTCATCGCGGCGCCATTCGGCCGATTCGTTCGCCACCTGCTTGCTGGCGATCAAGGACAGCGGCCCGTTGGCCGCCACGGCGGCGGCCAGCTGCAGTGCGGCATCGAGCGCGCCGCCCACCTCCGTCAGCCGGTTGACGAGTCCCAGCTGCGCCGCGCGCTCGGCGCCGAGCATGTCGCCGGTCAGAATGCATTCCATCGCCACGTGGTAGGGCAGGCGCTTGGGCAGCCGCATGAGGCCGCCAGCCGTGGCGGCGAGACCGCGCTTGACCTCGGGCAAGCCAAACTGGGCGTTGCGCGCCGCAACGATCAGGTCGCAGGCAAGCACCACCTCAAAACCGCCAGCAAGCGCATAGCCTTCGACGGCGGCGATCAGGGGTTTTCTGGGCGGGCGCATGGTGACGCCGCAAAAGCCGCGCCCCGGCACGCTGGGGCGCTTGCCCTGCAGAAAGCCTTTGAGATCCATGCCTGCGCAAAAGCTGCCTCCGGCGCCAGTGATGATGCCGACCGACAGCGCCGGGTTGGCATCGAGCGCATCCAGCGCTGCCACCATGGCCTCGGACATTTCCAGCGTGGCGGCATTGCGCGCCTCGGGGCGGTTCAGGGTCATGATCTGCACGTTGCCGCGCACTTCAACCAACAGGGGAGATGTCATGGAATGCCTTTCGAAATTCGAAGGAGAGCCGGACGCAGCCCGGCGCGGCGCCGTTGGCGGAGGCTGCGCGGGCAATCAGCGCGGCTGCATGCGGATGGCGCCATCGAGGCGAATGGTTTCGCCGTTGAGCATGGGGTTCTCCAGAATGTGCAGCGCCGTGAGCGCGTATTCGTTCGGGCGGCCCAGGCGTGCAGGGTTGGGCACCGATGCGGCAAGCGACTGGCGCACGTTTTCGGGCAGCTTGGCGAGGATGGGCGTATCGAACAGGCCGGGCGCAATGGTGCAGACGCGGATCATCTTGGAAGCCAGATCGCGCGCGGCCACGATGGTCATGCCGATCACGCCCGCCTTGGACGATGCGTACGGTATCTGGCCGATCTGGCCTTCGTAGCCCGCGACCGATGCTGTCAGCACGCAGGCACCGCGCTCGCCCTCGATGGGCTCGTTCTTCGCCATGGCCACGGCCGACAGGCGCAGGGTGTTGAAGGTGCCGATCTGGTTGATGCGGATGATGTTGGTGTATTTTTCCAGCGATCCGGCGCTGCCGTCTTTCTCGATCAGGCGCACCGGGCCACCAATGCCTGCGCAGTGCACCAGTGCGCGAAACTCGCCAAACGCCTCGGCCGCTGCCACGGCCTGCTGCATCTGCTCGCCATCGGCCACGTCGGCCTTGACGAACTGGAGCTGGCCGCCGTACTGCTTTTGCATCGCCGCGCCGCGCTCTTCGTTCAGGTCCACGGCGACCACATTCAGCCCGCGCGCCAGCAGCGCCACCGCGCTGGCCTCGCCCAGGCCCGACACGCCGCCCGTCACCAGGGCCGTCATTCCTTTTTGCAATTGCATCTCAAAAATCCTTTTTTCAGTGTTCAGTACGCAGCCTTAATTCGCGCACGGCCCAGATGCGGACACCGAGGAAGGGCCGCCCCGCACCGAGGGTGTCGTCCACCTCCCGTAGCGCGCAGCGCGTAGAGAGAGGGGGAAGGCGCGCAGCGCCTTAGGGGGTGATTTCAATCACTGTTGCATTGGCCATCCCGCCTGCCTCGCACATCGACTGCAGGCCGTAGCGCTGGCCGCTGTCTTCCAGCGCGTGCAGCATCGTCGTCATGAGGCGGATGCCCGATGCGCCCAGCGGGTGGCCCAGTGCAATCGCGCCGCCACGCGGGTTGAGGCGCTCGCCATCGGCGCCCAGCTCCTTCTGCCAGGCCAGGGGCACCGAGGCGAAGGCCTCGTTGATTTCGTAGTGGTGAATGTCTTGCAGTTTCATCCCGGCCTTGGCCAGCACGCGCTGCGTGGCGGGAATGGGCGCGGTCAGCATCAGTAGCGGGTCGTCGCCCACCACGTCAAAGGCGACAAAGCGGGCGCGGGGCTTCAAGCCCAGCTGCAGGGCGCGCTGCTCGCTCATGATCAGCATGGCGCTGGCGCCATCGGTCATCTGCGAGGCATTGCCTGCCGTGGTGGACCACTGGATCTGCGGAAAGCGTGCCGAGAGCTCCTCGTTCTCGAACACGGCCTTGAGCCCGGCGAGCTTTTCCGCCGTCGTGCTGGCGCGGATGGTTTCGTCGGCAGTCACCAGGCCCGCAGGCGTGGTGATGCCGACGATCTCGCGCGCAAAGCCGCCGCTGGTTTGCGCCGCGTGGGCGCGCTGGTGCGAGCGCGCGGCGTAGGTGTCCAGATCGGCGCGGGAGAGGCCCCATTTGGCCGCCACCAGATCGGCAGACACGCCCTGGCCCACCAGGCCGGGTGCATAACGCGCGTCAAACCGCGCGCCGGTCGTGTTCTTGCCCATGCGCGAGCTGCCCATGGGTACGCGGCTCATCGATTCCACGCCGCAGGCGATCACGATGTCCTGCGTGCCCGACATGATGGCCTGCGCCGCAAAGTGCACCGCCTGCTGGCTGGAGCCGCATTTGCGGTCAATGGTGGTGGAGGGTACATGCGTTGGCAGGCCCGCCGCCAGCCAGGCCAGGCGCCCGGGCGTGCCCGCCTGCTCGCCCGCCTGGCTTACGCAGCCGCAGATCACATCATCGACCTGACCGGGGTCCAGCGCGGCATTGCGGCCCATCAGCTGCTGCAGCACCTGCGAGAGTAGATCGACCGGGTGCAGCTCGGCCAGCGCGCCGTCGGGTTTGGCCCTTGCCATGGGGCTGCGGATGGCATCAACGATGACTGGAATGTTCATTTGATTAATGAGACTTGAGGATCATTATTTAAATAATAGGTTTCATAAAAGTGAAGATGTACTGGTGTTTACCCGCGCTGGATTTGCGTGAAACTGCTGAATACTGTGCGTGGAAATAAATAATGTGAGACAACGGATTCGAAATAAATTCGATCTGTAACGCAGGTGATTGCGCATTCCGATCGCTTGTGATACGCGGAGACAAGGGATATGCACCATTTTTTCAGCTGGGCCGATGCACGGCCTGAGCGGGTGGTTCTGACGCAGGCCGACAGCGGCCAGCGCCATACGGCTGGCGACATTGCCCGCGGCGCGCGGCGCCTGGCGCAGTGGTTTGCCGCGCAGGGCCTGCAGGCGCAGGACACGGTGGCCGTGTTGCTGGAGAACCGGCGCGAGATCGTCGAGCTGGTGCTGGCTGCACGCGAGGCGGGCCTGTACGCCGCCGTCATCAGCACGCACCTCACGCCCGCTGAGGTGGCCTACATCATTCAGGACAGCGGGGCGCAGATGCTGCTTGTGTCTGGCAAGACCTGGCCCAACGCGCAGCAGGCGGTGCAGGAGCTGGGTGTTGTGGCCTATTCGGTCGATGAAGACACCCCTGGCGTGGCCGCGCTTGCCAGCGCCGTGGAGGCGGCCAACGCGGCGCCCATCGACCTGAGCGGCCGACCGCTCGGGCGCGATCTGCTGTATTCCAGCGGCACCACGGGCAAGCCCAAGGGCATCAAAAAGCCGCTGCTGGGCGCGCAGTACCGCAGCCAGGCAGACCCGGAAGTGGCCGCGTGGATGCGCAACATGCGCTTTGACAGCAGCGCGGTCTATCTGTCGCCCGCGCCGCTCTACCATGCGGCGCCCCTGCGCTACAGCCTGCGCACGCTCGATGTGGGCGGCGCTGCCGTCATCATGGGGCGTTTTGACCCGCAGGAGGCGCTGGCGCTGATCGAGCGCTACCAGGTCACGCACAGCCAGTGGGTGCCCACCATGCTGGGGCGCATGCTCAAGCTGCCTGATGCCATCAAGACCCGCTACCGGCTGGACAGCCACCGGGTGGCCATCCATGCTGCGGCGCCCTGCCCGGTGCCGGTCAAGCAGGCCATTCTGGACTGGTGGGGCGACATTCTGCTGGAGTACTACGCTGGCTCCGAAGGCTGCGGCACCACCTTGATCACCTCCGAGGAATGGCGTGCCCGGCCGGGCTCGGTGGGCCGCGCCATCACCGGGCAGCTGCACATCGTGGGTGACGACGGGCAGGAGCTGGGCGTGGGCGAGGTGGGGCGGGTGTACTTCTCGGGTGGCAGCCCTTTTCAGTACCTGAACGACGAGGCCAAGACGCGCGAGGCCATCAACGAGCGCGGCTGGGCCACCTATGGCGATATCGGCTACGTGGATGCCGAGGGCTTTCTGTTCCTGAGCGACCGGCGCGCCGATCTGATCCTGTCGGGCGGCGTCAATATTTATCCACAGGAAATCGAGACCGCGCTCGCCCGGCACGAAGCTGTGGATGAAGTGGCCGTGGTTGGCGTGCCGCACGAGGATTTCGGCGAGCAGCCGATGGCTGTGGTGGTGCTCAAGCCCGGGTTCGCGGCGAGTGCCGAGACGGCAGGTGCGATTGTGGCGCAGGCCGCGGGCCAGCTGTCGAAGGTGAAATGGCCGCAGCGCCTCGTGTTCGAGAACAGCCTGCCCAGGTTGGAGACCGGCAAGCTGCTGCGCCGCGTGCTCAAGGAGCGCTTTCGGCAAGCCGCCGATGCGGGCCACGATGTGCGCAGCGCCATGGCGCAAAAAACATAGCTATCAGCGCTTGCTGGACGTGCGCTGGCAAGCATTTTCAATCAAAAAAGATTTATCCATCACCATGCAAGACCTGATCCAGCGCACCGTGTTCCGCGAAGACCACGAGCAGTTCCGCGACGCGGTTCACCATTTCTTTGAAAAGGAGATCGTCCCTTTCCATGCGCAGTGGGAGCGCGACGGCATCGTCCCCAAGGAGGTGTGGCGCAAGGCGGGCCGTGAAGGCCTGCTCAACACCATGCTGCCCGAGCCCTATGGCAGCGGAGGCGATTTCGGCCATGCAGCCGTGCTGATCGAGGAGATTGCGCGCACCGGCGCCAGTGGCCTGGGTTTTCCGCTGCACTCGGACATTGTTGCGCCCTACATCAATGCCTACGGCAGCAAGGTGCAGAAGGACCGCTGGCTGCCCAAGATGGCGGCGGGCGAGCTGATCGGCGCCATCGCCATGACCGAGCCCGGTGCGGGCAGCGACCTGAAATCGGTGCGCACCACGGCCAAGCGGGAAGGTGATCATTACGTCATCAACGGCGCCAAGACCTTCATCACCAACGGCATCAACTCCGAGATCGTCATCGTCGTCTGCAAGACGGCGCCGGAGCTGGGCGCCAAGGGCGTGTCGCTGATCGTCGTCGAAGAAGGCACGCCCGGCTTCAGCAAGGGCCGCAAGCTGGAGAAGATCGGCCTGATGGCGCAGGACACCTCCGAGCTGTTTTTCGACAATGTGCGCGTGCCGGTGGACCACCTGCTGGGCGAGGAGAACCAGGGCTTCAGGTACCTGATGCACGAGCTGGCGCAGGAGCGGCTGGTGGTGGCCGTGCGCGCGGCCATGTCCATCGAGGCCTTTCTGCAAAAAACCATTGACTACACCCGCGAGCGCAAGGCTTTCGGCCAGGCGGTGTTCGAGTTTCAGAACACCCGCTTCAAGCTCGCCGAGGCCAAGGCGCAGGCCACGATGCTGCGCGTCTTTGTTGACGACTGCATCGCGCTGCACCTGGAGCGCAAGCTCACGCCCGAGCGCGCCGCCATGGTCAAGCTCAACGCCACCGCGCTGCAGAACCGGCTGCTGGACGAATTTCTGCAGCTGCACGGCGGCTACGGCTACATGACCGAGTACCAGGTGGGCCGCGCCTGGACGGATGCGCGCATTGGCCGCATCTACGGCGGCAGCGATGAAATCATGAAGGAAATCATCGCCAGGGGGCTGTAGCCCCCTCAGACATTGCGCGCCTGCGCAGGCCCGTCACCCAAAAAAATTGATCAGGAGACTAGACATGCACCACCGTCGTTCGGCCCCGGGCCGTATTCTGAGCCGTATTGCCAGCATCGTGGGCTCTGCCGCGCTGGCGGCGCTGGCCGCCGGGGGCACTGCCGCCTACGCGGCCGATGCCTATCCGAGCAAGCCGATCCGGCTGGTGGTGCCCTACCCGGCAGGGGGCGGCACGGACATCATCGCCCGCCTGATGGGCACGCAGCTGAGCCAGCGCTGGGGCCAGCCGGTGATTGTGGACAACAAGCCAGGTGCGAGCGGCATGCTGGGCAACGACATCGTGGCCAAGGCGCCGGGCGATGGCTACACCGTCCTGCTGGGCATCACGGCGCTGGTGCAGATTCCGTCGCTGTACAAGAAGGTGCCCTACAGGCTGAGCGACCTGACGCCGGTCTCGCAAACCGCCAAATCGGCCGATCTGGTGTTTGTGCCGCGCAGCTCCGGCATCACCAGCCTGCAGCAGTTCGTGGCCAAGGCCAAGGCAGAGCCGGGCCAGCTCAACTACGGCTCGTACGGCAACGCCACCTCGTCGCACCTGCATGGCGAGCAGCTCAAGCTCAAGGCCGGTATCGACATGGTGCATGTGCCCTACCAGGGCTCGGGCCCGGAGACTGCCGCCATGCTGGGTGGCCAGCTGGCGTCGGCCTTCATCGACGCCACAGCGGCCTACCCGCACATCAAATCTGACAAGGTCAACATCATTGCCGTCACTGGCGCACAACGCCACCCCGCCTTGCCCCAGGTGCCCACCATGGGCGAATCTGGCTATCCCGGCTTTGAGGCCAATGGCTGGTTTGGCTATTTTTTACCCGCCAGCACGCCGCAACCGATTGTGGACAAGCTGGGCAATGAACTGGCTGCGATCGTGAAATTGCCCGAAGTCAACAAACGCCTGGTGGACATGGGCCTGATTCCGGTCGGCTCGACGCCTGCGGAGTTCAAGCCGGTGCTCGAACGCGATGCGGCGCATTGGAAATCCATCGTCGACGCGGCCAGGATATCGCTGGATTGACGAGGCGGGTTGAGCGGGGCGGGCCAGCCGTGGCAGACTATGCACATGCCCCAGCCCGCCTTGCTTGTTGCCGACGACCATCCCCTGCTGCGCGCTGCCGTTGTGCAGGTGATCCGCAGCCGCTTTCCGTCGTTCGAGGTTCTGGAAGCCTCCAGCGCCAGCACGCTGAGCGCCGCGCTGGCCGAGCACCCGCAGATCGAGCTGGTGCTGCTGGATTTGACCATGCCGGGCACCCACGGCTTTTCGGCGCTGTTGCATGTGCGCGGTGAGCATCCGCAACTGCCGGTGGTGGTCATCTCGTCGAACGACCACCCGCGCGTGATTCGCCGCGCGCAGCAGTTCGGGGCATCGGGCTTCATCTCCAAATCCGCGCCAGCCGATGCGCTGACCCAGGCCTTGAGCGCGGTGCTCGACGGGGATACGGCGTTTCCGTCGATCCACGCCGAGCGCTCCGAGGCCGACGCCGAGCTGGCCATGCGCCTGGCCCAGCTAACGCCCCACCAGTTCAAAACATTGCTTTATGTGGCTGACGGCCTGCTCAACAAGCAGATTGCGCAGGAGATGGGCGTGACCGAGCACACCGTCAAGGTGCATGTGACGGCCATCCTGAAAAAGCTCGAATGCCACAGCCGCACCCAGGCGGCCGTGCTCGTCAAGAGCCTGGAGCCTGAAAGCCTGGGGTAGCAGGCGGCTGATTCAGTTTACGTCGGCTTGCAGCCATGGCTTTAGCCAACCCAGGCCGTCGCTTGTGCCATGCGGCGCGTTGCCGCGCGCAGGGCGGTATTCGCAGCCAATCCAGCCGTCCCAGCCCAGGCTGTCCAGCAGCTGGAACAGGTAGCTGTAGTTGAGCTCCCCCACATCGGGCTCATGGCGCTCGGGAACGCCCGCGATCTGGAAGTGGGCGATGTTGCCTGTGGGCAGGTACTGGCGAATCTTTGTTGCCAGGTCGCCCTCAACGATCTGGCAGTGGTACAGGTCCATCTGCACCTTGACGTTGGGCTCGGCAATTTCGGCCAGCAGCGCGTGGGCCTGGTCCTGGCGGTTCAGAAAGAAGCCGGGCATGTCGCGGCCATTGATGGGCTCCAGAAGGATATGGATGCCGTGCGGCGCTGCCAGTCGCGCTGCCAGCCTTGCGGCGTATCGCACATTGGCGATGTAGGTGTTGCGCACCGTGGATGCATCGGCGCCCTGCGGCACGAGGCCGGCCATCACATGGATGCGCGGGCAGCCCAGGGTGAGGGCGTATTTCACGGCCTGGGCCATGCCGTTGCGAAACTCCGCCTCGCGCCCCGGAATGCATGCGATGCCGCGCTCACCTGCCTCCCAGTTGCCCGGTGGCGCATTGAACAGCACCTGCTGCAGGCCATGCGCCTGCAGCAGCGCAGCCAGCTGCGCAGGCGCGTAGGCATACGGAAAGAGAAACTCCACGGCCCGGAATCCATCGCGGGCGGCGGCGGCAAAGCGGTCCAGAAAATCCACATCGTTGTAGAGCAAGGACAGGTTGGCGGCAAAGCGGGGCATGGTGTATGTCGTGGAGTTATACAGGCATTGGCGGGTGCAAACTGCCAACGTATTTTCAGTGTTTTTGTGCAGGCGCTTGGGTATCGGCTGTATCGCTGGTGTCGGAGGCATCGCCCCGCCGCAGCAGCATCTGGCTGGCCAGTGCGCGCAGTGCGGCTGGGCGTACAGGGGTGCGCAGAAAGCC
Organism: Comamonas odontotermitis; assembly: GCF_014207855.1. Taxonomy (GTDB): domain Bacteria; phylum Pseudomonadota; class Gammaproteobacteria; order Burkholderiales; family Burkholderiaceae_C; genus Comamonas; species Comamonas odontotermitis_A. Next base: position 41,407 of record NZ_JACHKZ010000003.1, read on the forward strand.
CCAGCCACGGTCGGCAGCCAGGCGGCGCAGTGCGGCATCGTGTTCATCGCCCACCAGAATGGTCTGCGGTCGCCCGCCCCAGGCCTGGCACAGCCGCTGGTACAGATCCTGCACCGGGGCGGCAGCGGCGTGTGCGCCCAGCAGCAGCAAGTGGGGCGCCTGTTGCGGTGTTTGCTGCGGCGCAGCAATTTTCAACGCTTCCAATGCAGCCTGTGCATTGCCCGCCAGCGGAACGCTGCAGCCCCAGCGCTGCAGCAGTGCGGCCAGCGCTGCGCTGGCCTCGGCGCTTTCGTCGATGCACCAGGCGCTGGCGCCTTGCAGTGGTGCGTCTTGCTGCAGCGCTTCCTGCTGCTGCGTCTGCACCACAGGCGCCATGCTGGCGGCGGCCTGGGCGAGCGGAACGCTGACCCAGAACACGCTGCCGCGCCCCAGCTCCGAGCGCAGGCCGATCTCATGCCCCAGCAGCTTGCCCAGGCGCTGCACGATGGCCAGGCCCAGGCCGGCACCTCGGTCGTGCTGGTGGCCGGTTTCCAGGCGGCGAAATTCCTCGAAGATCTCGGTCTGCAGGCTCTCGGGAATGCCCGGCCCCTGGTCATGCACTTCAATGCGCACATGGGAGCCGCTGCGGCGGCAGCCCAGCACGATCTTGCCGCGCCGGGTGTAGCGGATGGCGTTGGAGACGAGGTTCTGCACAATGCGCCGCAGCAGCACCGGGTCGCTGTGCACGGTGGCCTGGCTGGCCACCACATGCAGCGCAAGGCCGTGCTCCTGCGCAATCACGCCCAGGTTGTTGCCCAGCTGCAGCAGCAGGGGCTGCAGGGCAAAATCGGCCCAGCGCACTTCCAGCTGGCCCGATTCCATGCGTGAGAGATCGAGCAGGCTGCCCAGGATATCGTCCTGCGCGGCCAGCGCGCCTTCAACCTGGCTGGCAATCTTGAGCGCTGCGCCATCCTGCACATGCTGGCGCAGCAGGGATGCGAACACGCGCGCTGCGTTGAGCGGCTGGAGCAGGTCGTGCACCGCTGCGGCGACGAACTTCGATTTGGAGCGGTTGGCCTGCTCGGCCTCGCGCTTGGCTTCGGCCAGGTCTTGCGTGCGGTCGGCAATGCGCTTTTCCAGCGCGTCGGCCAGCGAGCGCAGCTCGCGCGCGGCGTTCTTGTAGCTGGTGATGTCGGCGTAGCTGGTAACAAAGCCGCCGCCCGGCAGGGGGTTGCCGCGTATTTCGAGCACGGTGCCGTCGGCCTTTTCGCTCTCGCGGGCGTGCGGCAAGCCGCTACGCAGGTACTGCATGCGCCGCTCGATGGCATCGTCCAGCTCGCTGCCGCTTTGCTGGCCGTGGCCCAGCAGACCGCGTCGGGCGTTGAAGCGGTAGAGCTCTTCCACCGGCATGCCCACTTTCAGCATGCCTGCAGGCAGGCGGAAGAGTTCGCGGTAGCGTGAGTTCCAGGCCACGAGGCGCAGCGCGGCATCGACCACGATCACGCCCTGGGGCAGATGCTCCAGGCTCTGGCTTTTGCCCGCATCGGCCTGTTTGGCGGCTGCCACGATGCCGTCCTGCGCGGTGCGCAACTCCTGCGCATGCTGCTGCAGCAGGGCTTCGAGCTCTTCCCGGCTGCGCTGGCGCAGGGCAGACAGGCGCTGGCGCTGGCGTACATACAGCACCAGCAGCGCCAGTGCCAGCCACGCGCCGCCCGCTGCCGAGGCGGCCCACCAGGCCGCCGCGTGGCTGCTGTTGACGTCGTGGACGATGTGCAGCTGCCAACGGGTCTCAGGCAGGTCCACCGCCTGCAGCAGTTTGTCGCCCAGCGCCGGGGTCTGCCAGTGCACCAGTTCGCCGCCTTGGTCCAGGTGCTGCATGGTGCGCATCTGCAGCGGCTGCAGGGTTTCGCTGCCGTATTGCTGGGTGCGTTCAATGGCCTGCTGCGCGGCGGGGCTGAGCGGGTAGAGCAGCCGGTACCGCCAGGCCGGATCACTGGAGAGAAACACGACACCGTTGGCATCGGTGGCAAACACGGTGTCGGGCGTCTGTATCCATTCACGCTCCAGCTCCTGCAGGGCGATCTTGATGACAATCAATCCCACGATGCGGTCTGCTGCATCGTGGATGCCACGCGAGAGAAAGTAGCCCGCTTCGCCCGTGGTGACGCCAATGCCGTAGAAACTGCCCTTGTCCTGCTGCAGCGCCTGCTGCACATAGGGGCGGAAGCTGTAGTTCTCGCCCACATTGCTGTGCGGGGTCTGCCAGTTGCTGGCGGCCACCGCGATGCCGGTCTGGTTGATGAGGGTGAGTGTGGAGGCCTGGCTGGCGCCATTGGCGCGCTCCAGCTTCTGGTTGAGCTGCAGTATCTCCTGCGCCGCTGGGGGCGAGACCAGGGCGGCGCGCAGTTCGGAATCCAGCGCCAGCACATCGGGCAGGGCTCGGTAGCGGTCGATGCGCTGGGTCAGCGCCTGGGCGTACAGGCTTACCTGGCGGTGGGCGAGCAGGTTCTCTTCGGCCAGACTGTGCTGCAGCATCCAGCGCCCTGCCAGCGTAGCCGCCCCTGCCGTGGTCAGCAGCACGGCGCACAAGGTCCAGACAGGGTGGATGGGTCGGTGCAAAGGCATGGGTGCGAAAGGCAAAACGCGAAATGGCGGTCGCCGGGAGCTAGGTGTTTTCCCTTGGTCGCATTTTTCCATAGCTCGGGAGCGGCGCAGCCTAATACTAATGTGTAATGGGCAGCTGGCATGGGCTGCGATACAAACCCGCCTCAGCGCACCTCCCCGGTGCATGAATCCCGGAGACACCATGCAGATCCCATCTACGCCTGCCGCGCCCGTGGCGCACCCGCCGTTCTACCGCAGCCTGTACTTTCAGGTGATTATTGCCATCATCCTGGGCGTGCTGCTCGGGTATTTCGAGCCCCAGTATGGCGCGTCGCTCAAGCCGCTGGGCGACGCCTTCATCAAGCTGGTGAAGATGATCATCGCTCCGGTGATCTTTCTGACCATCGTCACCGGCATCGCCAACATGACGCACCTGAGCACCGTGGGCCGCGTGTTCGGCAAGGCCATGGCGTACTTCCTGTTCTTCTCCACGCTGGCGCTGATCGTGGGCCTGGTGGTGGCCAACACCATGCAGCCGGGCTCGGGCATGCACATCAACGTGGCCGATCTGGACCAGAAGGAAGTCAATTCCTATGTGGCCAAGACGCATGACATGACGGTCACCGGTTTCTTGATGGACATCATCCCCAAGACCCTGGCCAGCCCCTTTGTCGGCGACAACATTCTGCAGGTGCTGTTTGTGGCAGTGCTGTTTGGCATTGGCCTGGCTATGGCGGGTGACCGTGGCAAGCCGGTGCTGCAGTTCTTCGAGGCGCTGACCACGCCTGTGTTCAAGATCGTGCATATCGTGATGAAGGCTGCTCCCATCGGTGCGTTCGGTGCCATGGCCTTCACCATCGGCAAGTTCGGCCTGGGCTCGCTGCTGAACCTGGCAGAGCTGGTGGCCACGTTCTACATCACCTCGCTGCTGTTCGTGCTGGTCATTCTGGGTGCTGTGGCGCGCCTGTGCGGCTTTTCGGTGCTCAAGCTGATCCGTTACCTGAAGGCCGAGCTGCTGCTGGTGCTGGGTACCTCGTCGTCCGAATCGGCCCTGCCTGCGCTGATGGAAAAGATGGAGCGGGCCGGTTGCAGCAAATCGGTGGTGGGCCTCGTGGTGCCTACCGGCTACTCGTTCAATCTGGACGGCACCAACATCTACATGACGCTGGCCGCGCTCTTCATCGCACAGGCTACCGATACACACCTCACCCTGGGGCACCAGCTGGCGCTGCTTCTGGTGGCGATGCTCTCGTCCAAGGGGGCCGCCGGGGTGACGGGCGCGGGCTTCATCACGCTGGCCGCAACACTGGCCGTGGTGCCCGAAGTGCCGGTGGCTGGCATGGCGCTGATCCTGGGCGTGGACCGTTTCATGTCCGAATGCCGCTCGCTCACCAACTTCATCGGCAACGCCGTCGCTACCGTGGTGGTGTCTCGCTGGGAGAACGCGCTGGATTACACCAAGCTCAATGCCGTGCTGAATGATCCCAATGCCGTGGATCCGGACGACGAGCCGATTCGCGCCGCGACCCATTGATGTGCACTGGTATGCACTGATACCGAGAGCGAAAAGGGGCAGAGGCTTTACCTGCTGCCCACAGACAAAAAGGCCCGCCATTCAAACGGCGGGCCTTTTTGTTGTGCGCTGCTTGGGCGCCAAATAGAGTCCTATTGTCCATCCAGAAAGCGCAGATCGCTCTTATTTTTGAAGCAAACCATGCATGGCGCGCAGCCGCAATACGTCGCGGCCGAGTTTGCGGCTGTCAGGCAGCCTGGCGACCCAGCGCATCTGCTGCACGGTGCGATCCATGGCGCTCTGCACGGCAGGATCGGCTTGCGCGAGCCAGCTGTGCCACTGCGTGCGTGCAGCCTCCAGCGTGCCTGCATTGCGCAGAAAGAGTGCAGTGGAATGCGCGTAGCACAGCGCGTCCTTGACGATGCACAGCGCGGGCGGCAGGGTGGCCAGCGGGTCGTCCTCGAAATCGATGTAGCCGATGACGCCATCCGGGCAGCGCACCATGTTGCGGGCAAAGGCCTGGCTCAGGCAGGTGCCCCTGGCGTGCACCAGCTGCATGGCGGCAAAGCCTTGCTGCCACAGGGGCAGGGTTTCCTGCGGCGCTGCGCGGGCAGCCGCTTCGATCTCGTCGCTGAGCGACGGGCTGGGCATGCCGGGCTTGCCCAGGTGACGCATCAGAAAGCCGTCCGGGTTGCTGGCCAGTACCTGCGGCACGCGCAGGCCACGGGCATGCAGGTCGCGCAGGCGCCGCACTTCGGTGGCCAGGGCCTCGCGCCCACCGGGGTTGATGACGGGTTGCAGCACGGGTACATCGAGCACGCGCGCGGCAACGGCAAGCGCCCGGTAGCGCCAGGCGGCAATCGGCGGGCCGGCCTTCTTCAACCAGACCGATTCGCCCGGCAACTCGTACCGCACCACGTTGAAGCTTTGCTGGGGCAGGTGCTGCTGCAGAAACTGCGCATAGTCTGCGCCAGTGGCGGCGCCTGCAGGGGCGGGCGGTGCAGCGTGCGGCAAAGAGAGGGAGTCAGTCATGCGCAGCGGAATGGGTGGCGCGAGGAAACCGTTTCCCCGCGCCGCAAACAGAGTACAAACCGCGCATTATCGCCAAGTTGGCCGGGCTGCCTGGAACAAGCTATCAGATTGTGCCTGCCGATTGCGGCGCCATGGCGTGGTGATCGCGCGGTGCAGAAGGCTTGACCTGGGGGGCCGTTACGGGCTGAAAGCTCTCTGCGCTGGCCAGCGGCCAGTAGGTGCGGAAGACATCATGCTGGTGCGCCAGGTCTTCCAGCAGGGCGCCGGGGCGCACCTGCAGCAGCAGGTTGGACAGCAGACGCACTTCGGTATCGCTGATGCGGCGCACGATGTGGTGGGCGTTCAGCTCGCTGGGATGGTGCAGCCCGGCGGCCTGCACCAGCTCCTGCAGCGCGTGCAGCGTGCTTTTGTGGAACTGGGCCACGCGGGTGGCCTTGTCGGGCACCACCAGCGCCTGCTGGCGCACGGCATCCTGCGTGGTCACGCCGGTCGGGCAGTTGCCGGTGTGGCAGGTCTGGGCCTGGATGCAGCCCAGCGCCATCATGAAGCCGCGGCCCGCGTTGCACCAGTCGGCGCCCAGCGCCATCATGCGGGTGATGTCGAACGCGGTGATCACCTTGCCTGCGGCGCCCAGCTTGATGCGGTCGCGCAGATTGACGCCAATCAAGGTGTTGTGCACCAGCAGCAGGCCTTCCTGCAGCGGCACGCCGACGTGGTCGGTGAACTCCACAGGCGCTGCGCCGGTACCGCCTTCGGCACCATCGACCACGATGAAATCGGGCGTGATGCCGGTCTTGAGCATGGCCTTGACGATGCCAAACCATTCCCAGGGATGGCCCAGGCAGAACTTGAAGCCGGTGGGCTTGCCGCCCGAGAGGGTGCGCAGCCGGGCGATGAAGTGCATCATCTCCTCGGGCGTGCTGAAGGCGCTGTGCTTGGCGGGCGAGATGCAGTCCACGCCCACGGGAACGCCGCGCGCTGCGGCGATCTCCGGCGTGACCTTGGCGCCGGGCAGCACGCCGCCGTGGCCGGGCTTGGCGCCCTGGCTCAGCTTGAGCTCGATCATCTTGACCTGCGGCTGCGTGGCGTTGGCGATGAATTTTTCTTCGCTGAACGTGCCATCGTCGTTGCGGCAGCCAAAGTAACCCGATGCCACCTCCCAGATCAGGTCGCCGCCGTGTACGCGGTGGTGCTGGCTGATCGAGCCTTCGCCCGTGTCATGGGCAAAGCCGCCCACCTTGGCGCCCTTGTTCAGCGCCAGAATCGCATTGGCCGACAGCGCGCCAAAGCTCATGGCCGAGATATTGAACACGCTCGCATGGTAGGGCTGGGTGCAGGGCGACACCGATGGCGACGGCGCATCGGGCGAGCCGCCGATCCAGACGCGGAAGTCGTGGCCATCGAGCCGGGTGGGCGCCATCGAGTGGTTGACCCACTCATAGCCGCGTGCGCCCACATCCATCAGCGTGCCAAAGGGGCGGTTGTCGGGGTCGCCCTTGGCGCGCTGGTACACCAGCGAGCGCTGCGCGCGCGAAAACGGCAGGGCCTCGGTGTCGCTTTCGATGAAATACTGGCGCATCTCCGGGCGGATGAACTCCAGGAAAAAGCGCATATGGCCGATGACCGGGTAGTTGCGCAAAATGGCATGGCGCGTCTGCTGCAGGTCATGGACACCGAGCAAGGTCAGCGCGGCGCCGGCCGCTACCGCCAGCCACCACCAGGGGTTGCCGTCCACCACCAGGGCAGCAACGCCCAGCAGCAGCAAAAACATGCACAGCACCATGACGGTGTAACGAACGGGGAAAATCTTGTTGAGCTGGTTCATGGGGCGTGTCGTGCGCAGAGCCGTCGGGTTGCCTGGCAAAAACCGGGCCGCAGCAAAGTGCCGGTAGCGGCGCTACACTGCAGGCCCTTCCTTGCCCGGCGGCCATCTGCCATTGCGCTGTTGTTACGAATCCAGGCCCCATCATAGGGGCAGTGCGCTCGGGCGGTACCCGTATTAGAGAGAACCACCATGACCAAGCCCCAGATTCCCGCCGGACTGAACGACGACCAACTGGCCGAGATCGACCAGATGCTCGACGACATGCGCGAGCGCGCCGAAGAGATTCCGCAGTGGGAATTTGTCGATGGCGTGCTCACGGCCCTGGTCTGCACCCGCCGCGCCGTGCCCGAGGAAGAGTTTTTGCCCATGCTGGTGGGCGATGGCGAAATGCTGGAGCGCAATGCTGACGGCAGCCTGCCGGTGCTGCCTGCCTTTGCCGACCGCGCCCAGCAGGACCGTTTTCTGGCGTTGTGGAGCATTCGCTGGGCCGAAGTGGTGGCCCAGCTCGACACCGATGTGAAGAGCCTGGAAGAGGACGACACCTTCCAGCCCGATGCCATGGACATGCGCGGCGCCGTTGCCAGCTTGCCCGAGGAAGAGCGCAAGGAGATGGAAGGCCAGGACATTCCGTCGTTCGGCCAGGTCTGGGCGCTGGGCTTCATGTTCGTGGTGGAAAACTGGGCGGAGGAATGGGCTGCGCCACGCGACAAGGACGCTGCGCGCTGGCTCAATGACGCGCTTGACTCCGTGGTGGCGCTGACCGAGGACGACACCGGCACGCCCACCGTCTGCATGTATGACGAAAACGGCCCCGCCAGCACCAGCCAGGAGCGGGTGGAAACCTTTGGCGAAGCCATCTGGGCGGTGTATGACCTGCGCCAGATCTGGAAAAGCATGGGCCCGCGCCAGGCCACCGTCATCAAAGGCGATGTGCCCGGCCGCAACGATCCCTGCAGCTGCGGCAGCGGAAAAAAGTATAAAAAGTGCTGCGGCGCTTGATGATTAAGCGCGTATTGCTATGAAAAAAGAGGCATTGCGCACGCAATGCCTCTTTTTGTATGCGCCAACGCTTGCCTGGCGCTTGCCGTGATCCCGTGCCTATTTGGGCATGCGTACCGCTGTCACCTCAATCTCCACGTACCAGGCCGGGTTGGCCAGCGCGGCAATCTGGAAGGCGGAGCGCGAGGGCAGATTGGGCTGCTCGGCCGTGCCAAAGAACTGGGTATAGCCCTGCATGAAGCCGGTAAAGTCCATCTTGTTGCCCTTGGCCGGGTCGGCCACCAGGAAGACCTGCATCTTCACCACATCCTTCATGGTCAGGCCCATGGCCTTGAGCTGCTTGTCGATGGTGGTCAGCACGCCAATGGTCTGGGCGCGCGTGTCGCCGCCATAGGCCGCAGGGTCATTGGCGGGCTTGGAGGCGTCGACCACGGGCGGAACCTGACCAGACAGGTACACCGTTGTTGCGCCCGGCGGTATTTCCACGGCATTCGAGATGGGGAAGTTGGAGCCCGGAATGCCGTGGCGCACCACGGACTGCGAGCGGCCGTCGCCCATTGAAGAGCTGGCGCAGCCCGCCAGGGTGCTGATGGCTGCCGCAGCGGCGGCCAAGGCCATCCAGGTGCGCAAGGGCGTGTGTTGGGAAGGTGGCATGGGTCATGGTCTCCTTGGGGTTGAGGATGGTTGCAACAGAGGGGATCAACCCCACGAATCATTGAAGGATGCGGCGTCGGGGCGCATCGGCTTCACATCTTCCGGCTTGACGGCGTCCTTGTAGTCATTGCCAAAATGCGTGCGGACATAGTTGACCACGTCGGCAATCTGCTCGTCGGTCAGCCGGTTGGCAAACGAGGGCATGCCATGCAGGCCGCGCGATACGACGATCACCGGATAGGCGCCCGCCGCCAGCTTGGGGTTCTTGGCCAGCGCAGGGTAGAAGCCTGCGCCCTGTGCACCCTGGCCGTTGACCATGTGGCAGCCCTGGCACAGCGATTGGTAGATCTTCTCGCCGCCCTGCTGCGAAAACGTGATCTTGTTGTCGGAGAAACCGCCAAACGGGCCGTTTGCAGACGATTGCGCCTTCACCTCTTCGGCTGTGGGGGCGTGGTTGCTCTGGGCGTAGGCAAGGCCGCAGGCTGCAGCGCCTGCGGCAAGAAGGAATGCAAGGGTTTTCATGGTGAAATCCTCGTGGGTGTCATCGGTGCTGTTTCGGGGGGATCAGCGGCTCAGGCCGTTGCCTGGGCCTTGTCGTGCAGGCGCTTGACGGCGTCGAGCGACGAGAGAATCGCCCCCTCCTGCCAGGCCGGGATGTACGAGCAGTGCTCGCCCGCCAGCACGATGCGGCCATCGATCTCGCACAGATTCCTGTAATGCTGCTCGCGCAGGGCATCGGTCCATAGGCCAAAGCAGCCGTTGATCCAGGGAACACGGTGCCAGCCCACCGTAAAGCCGCTCAGGAATTCCTTGGGGTACTGCGCATGCAGCTGGGCGCCTTGCTCCACAGCCGCCTGAATGCGCTGGGCGGGTGACATGGCGGTGTATGCATAGGCATGGGCGTTTTCATACTGGTAGCCGCCCAGCAACACGGCAGGGCCCTTGCTGAAGAAGTTGGTGGACGGGTAGGAGATCTGGCCAATGGGCAGGTCGGTGTAGCTGATGCCGCCATAGATGCGCTCGTCCTCTTCCCAGAAGCGGCGCTTGAACTCCAGCCCCACCTTGAACGAGGCGCCGTAGGGCAGCGACTGGATGGCCTGCTTCATCGCGTCTCCCACCTGGATATCGATCTGCGCCAGGATGGACGCAGGAATCGTGCACACGCACCAGTCGGCCTTGACCTGCTGCGCGGCACCTCCCTTCCTGGTGTCGCTGAAGGTGACGGTCACGCCCTTGTCGTTCTGCTCGATGCGGGTGACCTTGCAGTTGTGGCGCACGAGGCTGCCCACTTCCTTCTCGAAACCCTTGGCAATGGCATCCATGCCGCCCACGGGCTCGAAGATCGCCGTCTGGAACTCCATCAGATGGCCGTCGTTGATCTTGTTCCACAGGCCCGATTGGAGCAGGCTGCTCATCTCGATGGGCGTCGAATACTGCGCTACCGGCATCAGCCCGCCGGCGGGCTCGATCTGGAAGCCCCGGTGGTTGCTCACTGAATGGCTTGCCACGTAGCGGAAATCCTTGTCGAGCGCCCCCCAGCCGCGCAGGCTCTCCAGCAGTTTTTCCTTGTCCTCCGTGGTCACCGCCTGGTCCAGCGCACCCTGGTTGGTGGCCTTGGCCAGCAGCTCGGCCACATAGCCATAGGCATCGGCCTGCACCTCGCGGAACTTCTGCGGCTTGCCGCCAAAGGCCTTGCTGTTGTGCACCAGGGCGTTGTAGTTCACCTGCATGAAGGGTTCGAGCCTGACGCCAAACTTCTTGCAGTAATCCAGCACGGCATAGTGGTGGTAGGGCACGCGCCAGGGGCCCGGGTTGATGTAGTTGCCTTTGGCAAAACTGCAGGTCTGTTTGGCGCCGCCAAGTTCGGTAAAGCTGTCGCCGCCACGCACTGTCCAGCAGCGGCCACCCGATCGCTCCTGAAACTCCAGCACCTGCACGCGGTAGCCAGCAGCGCGCAGCTCATAGGCGGCCGTCATGCCCGCCAGGCCTGCGCCGAGGATGACCACCGACCCGCCACGCTTGGCCTTGGACAGCTCCAGCGGGCCACGATAATTGGATTCCTGCGCGTAGCCCAGCGACGACATGGCCTGGTACATGACACCGCCGCCAGCAGCCTTTCCAATCATGGACAGCCAGTGGCGGCGACTCAAAGTGGGGATCGATGTAGACATGCTCTCTCCTTCCGGTGCAGAGCGATGTGCAGGCAAGAGCGGGAAAGCCGGCACATGTGTTATGGGTTGTGGGGGGAGGGCCCCGTGCTTTCTCTGCCAATCGATGATAGAAGTTAACAAATGTGGCAGCCTGTAGGCCGTGCCTCGGCACCTCGGTAGGATCGGTCCGACCCCCGTTGCCGTGCGGCCCCTGCAACCCTGCCGGGTGCGTGGCGGGCGAGCAGCCCCCGGTGGGGCCACCGGTTGGCCCGGGATGCCAAACACGTTCTAAAATGGGCCGGTTTTCTCCTTTTCACAGAGCAAGGATCATCCATGAACCTCATGAACATCATCACCAAGCAACTGATCGAGATCATCGAGTGGACCGATGATTCGCGCGACACCTTGTCGTACCGCTGGCCTGATGAGGACAAGGAAATCAAGAACGGCGCGCAGCTGATCGTGCGCGAGTCGCAGCAGGTGCAGTTTGTCTCCGAAGGCCAGTTTGCCGATCTGTTCGGCCCCGGCCGCCATCAGCTGACGACGCAGAACATCCCGATCCTCTCTACGCTGCGCGGCTGGAAGTACGGCTTCAACTCGCCCTTCAAGTGCGATGTCTACTACATCAACACCCGCCTTTTCACCGGCAACAAATGGGGTACCTCCAACCCTGTGATGATGCGTGACAAGGATTTCGGCGTGGTGCGCATGCGCGCCTTCGGCACCTATGATTTCCGCATCGTGAATCCGGCGAAGTTCCTCAAGGAAGTGGCAGGTACCGACCAGAACTTCCGTATCGACGAGTTTGCCGACACCATGCGCTCGCGCATCGTCAGCATCTTCAGCGAAGCCCTGGCCAAGGCCCAGGTGCCGGTGCTCGATGTGGCGCAGCGTTATTCCGAGCTGGGCGATGCGCTGCTGCAGCTGATCAACCCCGCGGTCACCGAAAAGTACGGCCTGGAGATCACCAGCTTCCTGCTGGAGAACGTGTCGGTGCCGCCCGAAGTGGAAGAGGCCATCGACAAGCGCTCGTCGATGAGCGCCATCGGCAACCTGAACGACTATGTGAAGTACCAGATGGGCCAGGCCATGGCCAATGGTGGTGAAGGCGCCGCGGCTGCCACCATTCCCGCTACCATGGCCATGGGCTTTGGCATGGCGCAGGAAATGATGAAGGGCATGCAACAGCCCGCAGGCGGCGTTGCCACCGATCCCTTCTCGCCCGCTGCAGCGCAGGCTGCCCAGGCAGCGCAGGCCCCCGCTGCCGGTGGCGGCGTGCAGGTGCTGACGCCCGAGCAGGCCGCGCAGGCGCTGGGGGTGGCGGTGCAGGATGTCGTGGCCGAGCTGGAATCGGGCGCGCTCAAGGGCCGCAAGATCGGCAGCGCCTGGCGTATTTCGCAGGAATCGCTGAACGAATTCCTGCGAGGGTAATTGCATACCCAGGTTCAGCATTCACCAGTGCTTGCTGGTGAATGCTGTGTTGTATTTGCAATGGTTTTGATAGCTGACAGCACATGGTAGCTATGCGCTGAAGTTGAATTTGACTGTGAATTCATCTCCCCCCGCCCCCGATCCATTTGCGCCGCCCTCGACCACGATGGTGGCCAAGCATGTCTGCCCCGAGTGCGGTGGCAATCTGGAGTGGAATGCCAAGGCGCAATCGCTCAAGTGCCCCTACTGCGGCACCGTGGTGCCCTGGAGCGAGGAGCAGCAAAAGCAGCTGGGCGGCGACATTGTCGAGCAAGACCTGGCTGCGGCGCTGGCCAACCCCGCCACAGGCCGAGGCTGGGGAGAGGCGCGGCGCGAATACCAGTGCCAGAACTGCCGGGCGATCTCGGTTTTCGTCGATGGCCGGGTGGCTGCGCGCTGTGACTTCTGCGGCTCTCCCGCGATCCAGGCGCATGAAGAGCGCAACGACGCCATCACGCCGCAAAGCCTGCTGCCATTCAAGATCAGCGACGGCCAGGTGCGCGATTTGATCCGCAAGTGGTATGGCAGCCGCTGGTTTGCGCCGAACAAGCTCAAGAGCGCGGCGCTGACCGATACGCTCAAAGGCATCTACCTGCCGTACTGGACGTTCGACGCCCATGTGCAGGCCGAGTGGCGTGCAGACGCCGGTTACTACTACTACACGACCGAGCAGTACCGCGACAGCAATGGCAACATCAGCACCCGCCAGGTGCAGCATGTGCGCTGGGAGCCTGCGGCGGGCAGCCTGCAGCATTTCTTCGATGACGAATTGGTGGCTGGCACCGTGGGCGTACACCCCGCACTGCTGCACAAGGTAGAGCCCTTTCCCACGACCACCGATCTGAAACCCTATTCGCCCGAGTTTGTGCGCGGCTGGACGGTGGAGCGCTACCAGGTGGATCTGCGCCGGGCTGCCGATGTGAACGAAGGCGATATGGACCAGCAGGTGCAGTCGCTGTGCGCGCAGCAGGTGCCGGGCGACACCTATCGCAATCTGCAGGTGCAGCGCGCCTACCAGGGACGCACCTTCAAGCATGTGCTGGTGCCGGTGTGGCTCGTCAGCTATACCTATGGCGCCAAAAGCTACCAGATCGTGGCCAATGGCTACACCGGGCAGATTGCGGGCGAGCAGCCCTACAGCTGGGTGAAGATTGCGTTTGCGGTGCTGTGCGCGATCATCCTGATCGGAATTTTTCTGTCCTTGTCACAAAACTGATGCGCGGCTCCGGGGCGGGCAGCGCGGTAAAGACAACAAAGCCGGGCAAGCCCGGCTTTGTTGTCTGTGCATGGTGTGTTTAGCGGCGGCGTTTGCCATCCATGTTGTCACCCACCTGGTTGCCGAAATAGGCACCTGCTGCGGCGCCGCCAATGGTGCCCAGGGTGGAGCCAAATACCGCGTCACCCAGTACACCACCAGCCACGGCGCCTACGCCGGTACCGATTTGTGCATTGGTAGGGTTGCTGGAGCATGCGCTCAGCCCCGATACGGCCAGAACAACAGATGCGATGGTGATTGCAAGTTTTTTCATGCGGAACTCCTCGTAAGCGCTGCGTGCGATCATGCCGGATGGCATTGTTGCATACATGCGGTCATGGTTTAGTGTCGCGCCGCAGCGGGGCCGATTCCATCGGTCAAAGCGTAACCGTGGTGTGGGACAAGACTTACCCGGCGTGTGCGTCCGCTGCTTCCACCAGTGCGAGCAGGCGGCGCAATGCGTGCTGCACGGTCTGCTGGCGGATGCTGTGGCGATCGCCTTCAAAATGCATGGCTTCGCTGTGCAGCCTGCCGTCCACCTGCCAGCCAAACCACACCGTACCCACGGGTTTGGCGGCTGATCCACCATCGGGCCCGGCAACTCCGGTCACGGCCACGCTCACCTGGGCCTGCGATTGCGCGACTGCACCCTGGGCCATGGCGCGGGCCACGGGCTCGCTGACCGCACCGTGGGCGGCAATCAGGGCCGCGGGCACATCCAGCATGGCTGATTTGGCGCGGTTGGAGTAGGTGACAAAGCCGCAATCGAGCCATTGGCTGGAGCCGGGCCGCTCGGTGCAGGCGCCGGCGATCAGGCCCCCGGTACAGCTCTCGGCAGTTGCCATCAGCCAGCCCTTGTGCATCAGGGCATGGGCGAGCTGCGCAACGTATTCATGTGTTGGCAGCGCATCTTTGGATAGCAAGGCAGCGGTACTCATACAAAATGCCTCCACAGTGCAATGACCAGCAGCGTACAGAACGCGGCCACCAGATCGTCCCACATGATGCCCCAGCCGCCGCCCCAGCCAAACCCCTTGAAGCAGCGGTCGGCCCAGCGCACGGGTTGGGGCTTGGCTGCATCAAAGTAGCGAAACAGCGCAAATGCGATGAGCTGGCCCCAGAAGCCCACTGGCATCACCAGCCACAGGATGATCCAGAAGGCGACCACCTCGTCCCAGACGATGCTGCCCGGATCGGCAATGCCCATGTTCCTGGCCGTGGCCGTGCAGGCCCACCAGCCCAGTGGAATGGAGACCGCAATCAGAATGCCGATGGCCTGCGGTGTCAGCCACAGCTGCAGCACCAGATAAGCCACCCAGGCCCACAAGGTGCCCACCGTGCCCGGTGCCTTGGGGCTGAGGCCGGAGCCAAAGCCCATGGCAATCCAATGCAGCGGATTCTGCAGCATGAACGCCCAGCCGGCTTTGCGCGGGGCCGGCATCGGGCTTGCAGATTCAGCCAGGGTGGCATGCGGCGTGGAAATTGGCGTATCGCTCATGGCGCCAATGATAAGCCTGCACGCGCTGGCGGTTATCGATCTTCCTGGATGGACACGTCCTGCGGATAGCGAATGTCATGCTGTGCGCTGAACTCTGCCGTGTCGCCGGCAGCCAGCGGCTGCCACCATTCCACCATGCCGGCCTGGTCTTGCCAGCGCGGGCTGCGCGGCTCGGGCCGGTAGGTGGAGGCGACCGTGATCTTGTCGTTGCGCGATACCGGTGCGGCCTCCAGCACCTGCAATTGCACGGCGCGGTCATGCCGGTTGGTGATGGCGTAGCGGTGCAGCACCTTGCGTGCTGTCTTGCTGGCCAGAAAGCCGCCACTGCCTGTGTCCTGCTCGGAGGGCAACTCGCGCACGCTGATCCTGTCATCGCGGCCAAACGACAGGCCGCGCGCCAGCGCTGTGGCATTGCCAAAATCCAGCTGGCCATTGCCGACGAAGGCCGTGTCGCGGAACAGCGCCACCGGGCCCGCAGGCCACACGCCGGGCGGCGCTGCCAAGGTGGCAACCAGATAGGCCGCTTCTTCCACTGCTGGCGTGCTGCGCGTGATCAGGCTCACCGGCTGGTTCACCGAGCCCAGCGACAGGGTGATGCGTTCGCTGCTGGCGGGCACGGTGATCTTGTAGGGCACAACAAACTGCGTGCTGTAGGCGGTATTGATGCTGGAGACATCCAGCTCCGGCAATGGTGCACTGGATTTGGCGTCCACAGAGCCAAACAAGGTCACCGAGCTGGGGGCTGGCGCTGGCGCCGCTGCAGGCGCTGCTGCGACTTCATACACGCGCTGCTGGCGTACATCCAGCGTCCAGGGGCGGGGCAGGCGGGCCTGCGTGTTGCGCCCAGGCTGGCCGGTGGACAGCGTCAGCTGCACATTGCTCCAGTCTTCGCCGCTGGCCTGCACCACCAGGGCTTGGCGCTCCAGCTGCACCTGGTTCTTGGCGGTATCGAGCTGCGCCCGGTAGCTGGGCTGCCAGCTGGGGCCGCGTACCTGGTAGTTCAGGCGCACGGTGGCGTCGGCGTTGGTGGCCAGTTGCACTGTCACGCGCATTACCTGGGCACGTTGTGCACCGGTGCGATCCCGCTCCAGGCGCAGCGGCTTGAGTTGTTCTTCGATCAGCTCTTTCTGGCGCAGCAGCTGGTGGGCGCGCAGCGCGTTGTCGCGGCTGGTGGTGCGCAGGGCGTCGCTGGTGGCGCCAATCTGGCTGGGCGGTGTGGGCTTGTTGCCTTCGCTGCCGGGCTGGGTGAGGCCCTGCAGGTAGCTGGCCACCAGGGTTGACGCGCCGGAGTCGGCGTTGATCGCGGCAAGCTGGTCTTCCAGCGCGCGGATCTGCGTATCGAGCGGGCTGGCGCAGCTTTTGCCTGCCACATCGCGCGGTTGGAGCAGGGTTTTGTAATCTCCGATGCGAACCTGGGCATCGGCGCTGACTTGCAGGCTGGCCACATCGATGGCCGCGGGCAGGCATTCAAATGTAAGCTGCCGCGTGCCTGCATTGATGCGGGCCGTGCGCTCGACCGCGGCCACGCCGGGGTAGAGCACCACCTGGCTGATGGGTGCCTGGGCGCCAGCTAGTACCTGTGTGCCCACGTCCGCAGCCAATGCAGAGGCACACCCTGCGGCCAGGGCGGTGGCCAGGGTAATGGGGGTGGGATGAATGAATTGCATGAATTGCCGAGGCTTGCGTTGCATGGAGTCTCCTGTACCGCTGCCACGATAGCAGGCTTGGCGCCCGCCGTGGTTGCTGGCGCGCCGCAGGCTCCGGGCCTCGTCGCGCCCTCAGGTCTTGAAGTGGTCGAACGACCGCCAGTGCGGCGTGACGGGCTGGCCTTGCGCATCCAGTACGCGCAAACCGGGCTCGGCGGTGATGCGGCCAATGCGGTGGACGGGAGTCTGCGCCGCAATGGCGGCGGCCTGTACAGCAGTACGCAGGCTTGCGGCTGCGGTAAAGCACAGTTCGTAGTCGTCGCCGCCAGCGAGGGTGCACTGTTGCAGGAGATTTTGGTCAAAACCGGCGGTGGCGCTTTTCCATAGAGCGCTGGCAGCTATCAGCTGGGTAGTTGCTTCCAGGTGAACTTCGGCCCCCACCTGGCTGGCCTGCAGGATGTGCGACAGATCACCCAGCAGGCCATCGCTCACATCGAGCGCGCTGCTGGCAATGCCACGCAGTGCCATGCCCAGCGCCACGCGTGGGGTGGGGCGTTCCAGCCGCTCACGGGCGGCAGCCAGCGCTTGGGCGGGCAAGGTGATGCGGCCGAGCAGGGATTCCAGCGCAAGCCGCGCATCGCCCAAGCTGCCGCTCACATAGATATCGTCGCCCGCCTGCGCACCGCTGCGCAGCAGTGCCTGCCCGGCGGGTACGTCGCCGAATACCGTGATGCAGATGTTGAGCGGGCCTTGCGTGGTGTCGCCGCCAATCAATTCGCAGCCGTGGGCGTCGGCCAGCGCAAACATGCCTTGGGCAAAGCCTTGCAACCAGGCTTCTTCCACCTGTGGCAGAGCCAGCGCCAAGGTGAAGGCGCGCGGGGTGGCGCCGCTGGCAGCGAGGTCGCTCAGGTTGACGGCCAGCGCCTTGTGGCCCAGGGCACGCGGGTCCACATCGGCGAAAAAGTGGCGGCCCTGTACAAGCATGTCGCAAGAGATGGCCAATTGCAGACCGGGCGCAGGGGCGAGCAGGGCGCAGTCGTCACCAATACCCAGCACGGCGCGGCGCACCGGCCGTTTGAAGTACCTGGCAATCAGATCGAATTCGCCCAGCGCCATGTCATCGGCCTCCAACGGGCTCTGTCGTTGCGCTCTTGCTCAGCCGCAGTGGCAGCAAGAAGCTCATCGGGCGCGAGAAAAAGCGTTTGGTCAGCGCCTTGTAGATGTGCGAGCGCTCGACATTGCTGACGTTCTGCGCGCGCAACGCCAAGCGGAAGGCGAGGTAAAAGCTCACCAGAATATTGAACCCGCCCATGAATGGCAACGCTGCAATCGCCAGCCAGAAACCGGGGTAGTGCAGGGCTTGCAGGCCCATGCTGGCGGCGGCCGCCGCTGCCTGGCCCGACGCCAGGGTGACGTGGCGGATGTCGATGGGCAGGCCAAAGAACTGCGCCGTTACCGGAATCAGCCCGAGCATGAAGCCCAGCGAGATATTGGAGGCAAACCCGGAGATATTGCGCCGCATGAAGCGGGCCCAGCGCGCGGCTCGTGCCTTGCCCAGAAGGCCGGTGATGCGCGGGTTGTAGCGAATGGCCGAATCCATGTGGTGCAGCACGAACCAGTTTTCCGTCCACCCGGCGATGATGCTCGACGAGAACAGCAGCACACCGGTAAAGGCGGCATACAGCACCGACGGCCCCAGCAGGCTGATGGAGTGCAGGGTTTGCATGGCATAGATCTTGTCGATGAACGGCGTGCCATGGGCGTAGGCCCAGGCCAGAGCCAGAACCAGTACCGTCGGGAACACCACCAGCACATTGCCCAGCACCGCAGCCACTTGCGAGCGCACCAGGTAACTCACCTCATCGACAAACGAAGCAATGCCGGCATCGGTATTTCCCGATTCCTTGAGCTTGGCTGCCATGGCGGGAGCAGTCATGGCCGGTTGCTTGGTGGCAACCGTGAAATGCAGCAGCTGGATCAGCACGAAGCTGATGGCGTAGTTGATACCTGCGATGAAGCCGCCCCAGAAGGCCGACAGTGCCACCGCGTGCAGTGCAAACTTGATGAGCGTGGTGAAGGCCATCACGAAACCGCCGCCTGCGGCCTTGCGAACCATGTGCGCGTATTCGCGGCTGTCGCGGGTGATGTAGTGTTCGCCCGTCTCGGCGCTGCGCTCGGCCACCTTGGAGGCCAGCAGCGAGGAGTTGGAGGAGATCAGCGCGCGCACGCTCTGGCGCTCCAGCCCCACCACCACCAGATGGGCCAGCAGCTTGGCCGTGATGGTGTTGGGGTTGGCGGACAGCAGGCAGTCAAGCAGCTCACGCACGCGCAGAATGCGCATGCGCAGCTGGCGCAGGCGGAAGACGACGCCGACCGACACGCCGTTGTCCTCGAAATGCTCGTAGATCGAGGCCACGGCAGCGCGGCATTCGTCCAGACTGCTGCGCACGCTCACCTCGGCCTCCAGAACATCGGCGGCCTTGGGGCTGTGGTGCAGCATGGCCTTGCGCAGCTCTTCCACATGGCTGATCAAGGTGTAGAACGGCTGGGTGTTCTGTGCGCTGCCGCTCATGCGCAGGCGCAGCTCGGGCGTAAAACCAGAGGCCAGAATCTGCCCGGCGCAGTAAGTGACGGCGTTGAGCACCAGCATCTGCCAGGGCGAGAGCCGGTTGCCGTAATGCTCTTGCCCGGCGATGACGCCTTCGTGCACATCGCTTTGGGCAATCTGGGTGGGCACCACCACAGGTGTTTCAATCGCCGCAAAACCGGGCGAGAGCAGGGCGGCAATGCGCTCCAGCGTCTTGGCATCCAGTGCCTTGAGCCATTGCGCGTCAAACGGGGTGTGCAGCGCCATCGAGAACAGCACGGTGGCGTCGATTGTCTCTGGCGTCGAGGGCAGCAACTTCCAGCGCAGGCGCTCGGCCAGCTCATTGAAGAAGGCGGTGCGTGGCGCAAACCCGAAATCGGCCAGCAGTGCCGTCAGGTCCACAGTCTGCAGCAGGCACGCCCACCAGGCCTGCAGCTTGTGGCGCAGCTCGGGCTTGGCCTCCATCGCATCCAGGAGCTGGCCCACGCGGGCAACGGCCGCATCCACCGACACCTGCTCGCCCCGAATCCAGTCGGCCACCTCGATGATCCACAGGTTGCGCTCGGCCAGCGGCGCATCGGGGTTCAGGCTGGCCAGCAGGGCGGGCAGCCGGTCTTGCTTTTTTTTGCCAAACATCAGTGCAGAACCCGTCCGTGGGCCAGATCGTCGTCCTGCTCGGGGTACTGCGTGGCATCGAGCACAAAGCGGGGAATCGGGCAGTCAAAGGTATCGGCATCTTCGGTGATGCAGAAATACGTGCCCTCCATGCTGCCCTGGGGGGTGGCCAGGCGGCATTGGCTCTGGTACTGAAAGGATTCGCCGGGCTGCAGCAGCGGCTGGTGGCCGACCACACCCAGACCACGCACTTCCTGCACTTTGCCGCTGGCATCCTTGATGATCCAGTGGCGCGCGATCAGCTGCGCAGCGGTGGCGCCGCTGTTGCGGATGGTGATGGTATAGGCGAACTGGTAGACCCCGGCTTCAGGCGCCGAGTGCTCGGGCATGTACTGCGGTGTCACTGAGACATCAAACTGGTGCTTTGGCATATGGAAATACTAACTGCGACAATAACGGGATGAGCTCCCCTTACCGAATTGCCCCCTCGATCCTGTCCGCAGACTTTGCCCGCCTGGGTGAAGAGGTGCGCTCCGTACTGGCTGCCGGTGCCGACTGGATTCACTTTGACGTGATGGACAACCATTACGTTCCCAATCTGACATTTGGCCCCATGGTATGCGCGGCCCTGAAGCCGCACGCGGTGCTGCCCAATGGACAGCCTGCGCCCATCGATGTGCACCTGATGGTGCAGCCCGTCGATGCGCTGGCAGCCGCCTTTGCCGAGGCGGGTGCTGACTATATCAGCTTCCACCCGGATGCCTCGACCCACGTACACCGCAGCATACAGGCCATCAAGTCACAGGGCTGTAAGGCGGGTCTGGTATTCAATCCGGCCGCATCGCTTGATGTTCTGGACTGGGTGATCGAAGACATCGACCTGATCCTGCTGATGAGCGTGAACCCCGGCTTTGGCGGCCAGAGCTTCATCGACAACACCTTCCGCAAGATCGAGGCCGCCCGAAAGCGCATCGAGGCAAGCGGCAAGGATATTCGCCTGGAAGTGGATGGCGGCATCAAGGAAAGCAACATCCGCAAGGTGGCCGATGCCGGTGCCGATACCTTTGTGGCTGGCAGCGCCATTTTTGGCAAGCCAGATTACAAGGCGGTGATCGACCAGATGCGTACGGCGCTGGCCTGAGTCGCTGAAAATAGGTAAAACGGCTGCCAGCGCTTGCCCAGCGGGCGCTGATAGCTATTGTTTTGATGCGTGATTCGCACTATTCGGCCGCTTGCCTTGCCGAATGGGAAAGTTCACGCGCTGATATCGAAGAAAGCCATGACCGTATCGCTTGCCAAGCTGCCTCTTCCCAACGGCGGTGCCATTGAAGCCGTGATCGTCGATCTGGACGGCACCATGGTTGACACCATGGGCGATTTTGCCGAGGCCCTCAACCGCATGCTGGCGGATCTGCAGCTGCCTGCGATTGATGCGCAAGCCATCGAGCCCATGGTGGGCAAGGGATCGGAGAATCTGCTGCGGTCGGTGCTTCAGCACGTGCTGTCGCGGCAAGGGCACGTACCAGCTGCGACAGAGATCGACAACTACTATGCCCGTGCCTGGGAGCAATACCAGCACCACTACCTGGCGATCAATGGCCGGTTCTCCAGGGTGTACGACGGCGTGGAGCAAGGCCTGCGCCAGATGCGCAACCTCGGCCTGAAGATGGCTTGCCTGACCAACAAGCCGCTATCCTTTGCCGAGCCGCTGCTCAAGGCCAAGGGCCTGCGTGATTATTTCGACTGCGTCTTTGGCGGTGACTCGTTCGAGCGGAAAAAACCCGATCCGCTGCCGCTCCTCAAGACCTGCCAGGCCCTGGGCAGCCAGCCCGCCACCACGCTGATGGTGGGCGACAGCAGCAACGATGCCGAAGCGGCGCACAACGCTGGCTGCCCCGTGGTGCTGGTGAGCTACGGCTACAACCACGGCCAGCCAATCCGCAATGTTCAGGCGGCCGGGTATGTGGATTCGCTGGCTGAACTGACACGCTGAATGCTATCGATTTTGAATGTTTCGCGCCCATGAGAGTAGCGCTGGCGGTAAGTTCTCTTGGCATGCAATTCATGCCCAGCAAGGCCCTGCAGCTATGATGGCGCTGCTGCCAACCGCCTGCAGGGTGGTTTTGGACGCGCCTTCGCCCTTGCCAAACTACATTGTTACCCCATGGATGGATTGCACCTGACTGCCGATTTGTACCAATGCCAGTGCGCCCCGTCGCTACTGACGGAGCAGGTACAGCTGGCGCAGCTGTGCGTGGGCCAGACCATGCGTTCGGGCCTCACCGTGGTGGCGCAGCGCTGGCACAGCTTTCCGCCAATGAACGACAAACCTGCGGGCGTTACCGGAACGGTGCTGCTGGCCGAGTCACACCTGGCGATCCACACCTGGCCCGAAAGCGGCAGTGTGTCGCTGGATCTGTACGTCTGCAACTTCTCGGAAGACAACACCGCCAAGGCCCACGTGCTGATGCAAAGCCTGCTCAAAGCGCTGGCGCCCACCCGTGTGCATCAACAGCACTTACGGCGGGGCGACGCCAGCGCGGCAGTTGCCTTTGACAGCGGCGGTGGCCGCTGATTGGCGCATCTGCAACGCTGCCTGACAGCGCGATCACGCCGCATCGTGGGCCAATATCCGGCATTTGCGGGAAATTGGCACTGGCGCCTCCAATGGTTTGCTACACTAAAGCCCATGTTCATCCATCACGCAGTCATTGCAGGTCTCGCAGGCCGGGGAGCTTGGCCCTGGCGTAAGCCTGCGACCATGTCTGTTTGATTGCCGCTGGGTGACACGCCCCAGCGTGCGCCCGAGGCCATGCCGACCGGTATGGCCGCCAAGATGAACTGCAGCGCACGATACGCACACATCCAGCGTGCGCTGCCAAAGCTGGGGACGATTCTTCGTGATCACCGAACTCGAATTCAAAAGTCTGGCCAACCAAGGCTACAACCGCATTCCTCTCGTCGCTGATGCGTTTGCGGATCTCGAAACACCTCTATCGCTGTATTTGAAGCTGTGCCATGCGCATGACGATGGCAAGCACAGCTTTCTGCTGGAATCCGTGGTGGGTGGAGAGCGCTTTGGCCGCTACAGCTTCATCGGGCTGCCCGCGCGCACCCTGCTGCGCGCGACGGGGTTTGGCGCTGCGGCCAACACCGAAGTGGTGACCGACGGCAAGGTGGTGGAGACGCACCAGGGCAATCCGCTTGATTTCATCGCTGCGTACCAGCAGCGCTTCAAGGTCGCGCTGGGCGCGGGCCTGCCGCGCTTTTGTGGTGGCCTGGCAGGCTATTTTGGCTACGACGCGGTGCGCTACATCGAGAAGAAGCTCGAAAACAGCTGCCCGCCCGATACCCTGGGCACGCCCGACATCATGCTGCTGCAGTGCGAGGAGGTGGCCGTCATCGACAACCTCTCGGGCAAGCTCTACCTGATCGTCTACGCCAACCCCGGCGAGGCCGAGGCTTACAGTAAGGCCAAGAAGCGCGTGCGCCAGCTCAAGGAGCAACTGCGCTATTCGGTCAGCGTGCCACGCATCCGTGCGGGAGAGAGCTACCCGGCAGAGCGCAGCTTTGCCAAGGCGGATTACCTGCGCGCCGTCGAAGAGGCCAAGGAGATGATTGCGGCAGGCGATTTCATGCAGGTGCAGGTGGGGCAGCGCATCCACAAGCGCTACACCGAAAGCCCGCTTTCGCTGTACCGGGCGCTGCGCTCGCTCAATCCCAGCCCTTACATGTACTACTACCACTTTGGCGACTTCCAGGTGGTGGGGGCGAGCCCCGAGATCCTGGTGCGGCAGGAGCAGGTCGAGCATGAAGGCGGTGTGGGCCAGAAGATCACCATCCGCCCGCTGGCCGGTACGCGCCCGCGCGCATCCACGCCAGAGAAAGACAGGGCAACCGAGCACGAGCTGGTGAACGATCCCAAGGAGCGTGCCGAGCATGTGATGCTGATCGATCTGGCGCGCAACGACATCGGCCGCATCGCCAAGACCGGCAGCGTCAAGGTGACCGAGGCCTTTGCGGTGGAGCGCTACAGCCATGTGATGCACATCGTGAGCAATGTCGAAGGCATTCTGAAAGACGGCATGACGAGCATGGACGTGCTCAAGGCCACCTTCCCGGCGGGCACGCTGTCGGGCGCGCCCAAGGTGCATGCGATGGAGGTGATCGACCAGCTAGAGCCCGTCAAGCGCGGCATCTATGGCGGCGCCTGTGGTTACCTGAGCTATGCCGGCGACATGGATCTGGCCATTGCCATCCGCACCGGCGTGATCAAGGACGGCATGCTGTATGTGCAGGCCGCAGCCGGTGTGGTGGCCGATTCGGTGCCCGAGCTGGAATGGAAAGAGACTGAACACAAGGCGCGTGCACTGCTGCGCGCGGCCGAACTCGTAGAGGAAGGACTGGAATGACCCGCGCTATCGACAAAGTGCAAGACTGCAACACCATGACCGACGTGCGCCGCCATGTAAACGCGCTCGACGACATCCTGGTGCCACTCTTGGTGGAGCGCGGCGGCTACATGACCCAGGCCGCCAAGGTCAAGAACAACCCCGATCTGGTGCGCGACGAAGAGCGCATCGAAACCATCGTTGCCCGCGTGCGTGAGCGCGCGGCACTGGAAGGGGGCCAGCCCGATGTGATTGAGGCCATCTACCGCGCGATGATGGAAACCTACATCGCCTATGAACACCGTGAACTGGCGCGCCTGCAGGCAGGCGGCACACCGAGGGAGTGACGATGAAAAAACTGTTGATGGTCGATAACTACGACAGCTTCACCTACAACATCGTCCAGTACTTTGGCGAGCTGGGCGTCGATGTGGTCGTGGTGCGCAATGACGAAACCTCGCTCGACGAGATTGCCGCCCACCAACCAGACTGGCTGGTGATATCGCCCGGGCCCTGCAGTCCAGCGGAGGCGGGAATCTCCGTGCAGGCCATCCAGCACTTTGCAGGCAAGCTGCCCATTCTTGGGGTGTGCCTGGGCCACCAGGCCATTGGCGCAGCCTTTGGCGGCAATGTCATCCGTGCGGTTCAGCAGATGCACGGCAAGACCAGTGTCATCCACACCACGCAGCAAGGCGTGTTTGCCGATCTGCCAGAGGAATTCACCGTCAACCGCTACCACTCCCTCGTGATCGAGCGCAGCACCTGCCCCGATTGCCTGGAAGTGACGGCGACCAGTGAAGACGGTGAAATCCAGGGCGTGCGCCACAAGACGCTACCGATCCAGGGTGTGCAGTTCCACCCCGAAAGCATTCTGACCGAGCATGGCCACGCCATGCTGAAGAACTTTCTGGAGCAGCGCTGATGATCGAGTTGCACCAGTTGCTGATGTTTGTTGCTGCGGGCTGGTTGCTCAACCTCACGCCTGGCCCCGATGTGTTCTACATGGTTAGCCACGCGGCGCGGCAGGGCATGCGTGCCGGGTTGGTGGCCAGTGCTGGCATCACGGCGGGATGCATGGTGCATGTGGCAGCAGCGGCGCTGGGTGTCGGGGCGCTACTGGCAGCCTCGGCTACTGCGTTCACCGTGCTCAAATGGCTGGGCGCTGCCTATCTGATGTGGATGGGCATCAAGCTCCTGTTTGCCAAGAATGATAGCAAGCTGCTGGCGCAGGATGCGCGCGAGACCGGTATTTCGGCTGGCTCCATCAGTTTGGCGCGTATCTTCTGGGGCGGCTTCTGGACCAATGTGCTCAACCCGAAGGTTGCAATCTTTTTCCTCGCCTTCATTCCACAGTTCATTTCGCCCGATTACGCCCACAAGAGCCTGGCTTTTGCGGCGCTGGGGCTGCTGTTCAATATCAACGCCATTCCGGTGAATGCCTTGTGGGTGTACATGGGATCGAGCCTGGCACGGCGTGCCGGTTGGCTGCGTCCGCGCCTGCACTGGCTCGATCGCACGGCAGGCGCCATGTTCATCGGCTTCGGGCTCAAGCTGGCATTGAGCGAAAAGCCTGGCACCTGAAGAAATTCACTCTATAACCAGAGACAACACTATGTCGATTACCCCCCAGGAAGCGCTGCAACGTACGATCGAACACCGCGAAATCTTCCACGATGAAATGCTGCACCTGATGCGCATGATCATGAAGGGCGAGTTATCGCCGGTGATGACGGCCTCCATCCTCACCGGCCTGCGCGTCAAGAAGGAAACCATTGGCGAGATCAGCGCGGCTGCCGAGGTGATGCGCGAGTTCTCCAACAAGGTACATGTGAACGACCGCAGCAACCTGGTCGACATCGTCGGCACCGGCGGCGATGGCGCCAACACCTTCAATATCTCGACCTGCGCCATCTTCGTGATTGCTGGGGCTGGCGGCAAGGTCAGCAAGCATGGCGGGCGCAGTGTCTCCAGCAAATCCGGCAGTGCCGATGCGATGGAGGCGCTGGGCGTCAACATCAACCTCACCCCCGAGCAGATTGCGCAAAGCATTGCGCAGGTGGGCATCGGCTTCATGTTTGCGCCCAACCACCACCCGGCCATGAAGAACGTGGCGCCCGTGCGCAAGGAGCTGGGCGTGCGCACCATCTTCAACATCCTGGGTCCCCTCACCAATCCGGCGGGCGCGCCCAATATCCTGATGGGGGTGTTCCACGAAGACCTGGTCGGCATCCAGGTGCGCGCGCTGCAGCGCCTGGGCGCCGAGCACGCACTGGTGGTGTATGGCCGTGACGGGCTTGACGAGATCAGCCTGGGCGCAGGCACCCTGGTGGGCGAGCTGAAGGACGGCGTGGTGCGCGAGTACGAGATTCACCCCGAAGACTTCGGGATCCAGATGGTCGGCACCCGCGCCTTCCGCGTGGACAACCCCGAAGAATCCAAAGCCATGCTGCTGGGCATTCTGCAGGGCGAAAAAGGCCCGGCGCGCGACATTGTCTGCCTGAACGCAGGCGCGGCGCTCTATGCGGCCAATGTGGCCGAATCCATCGAAGACGGTCTGCAGCGCGCCCGCGCGGCAATCGACAGTGGTGCTGCATTGGCCAAGCTCAAAGCGCTGGTGGCATTCACCCAGCAATACGCCAACGCCTGAAGAAAGTAATATCTATGTCCGATATCTTGAAGAAAATCTGCGACGTCAAAGTCGAAGAAGTGGCCGAAGCGAAAAAGCGCTTGTCGTTTGAAGGCATGCGCCGCGATGCGGAAAGCCGCGTCGTGACGCGCGATTTTGTAGGGGCCTTGCGCGCCAAAATCGCTGCGGGTGAGGCGGGGGTGATTGCCGAAATCAAAAAGGCGAGTCCGAGCAAGGGCGTCATTCGCGCAGATTTTGACCCGGCCGACATTGCACAAAGCTACATGGTGGGCAATAGCAACAACAAGGCCAAAATTCACGGTAACGCGACAGCGGCTTGCCTGTCGGTGCTGACGGATCGCCAGTTTTTTCAGGGCGAGCCCGATTTTCTGAAGCAGGCGCGTGCCAGTACCTTGCTGCCGGTGCTGCGCAAGGATTTCATGGTCGATCCCTACCAGATCTATGAATCGCGGGCGATGGGCGCCGACTGCGTGCTGCTGATTGCCGCCTGTCTGGATGACGCGCAGATGGCCGAGATGGAGCAGATCGCGCGCAGCCTCGATATGGCCGTGCTGGTGGAGGTACACGACGGTGCCGAGCTGGAGCGCGCCCTCAAGCTCAAGACGCCGCTGGTGGGTATCAACAACCGCAACCTGCGCACCTTCGAGGTCAGCATCCAGACGACGCTCGATCTGCAAAAGCATGTGCCTGCCGACCGCCTGCTGGTGACGGAGTCGGGCATCACGACCCGTGACGATGTGAAGACCATGCGCGATGCCGGCATCAACGCTTTCTTGGTGGGTGAGGCTTTCATGCGTGCCGATGAGCCTGGAGAGGCGCTGGCAGCCTTGTTTGCCAATCCGGTCGAACGCGCTTAAAACACTATCAAAAAAAGAGCTGCTGGCGTGCTACCTTGGTGCGCCAGCAGCTCTTTTTTTAAATCATGGAGCTATTTTCTGACGCGAATCTGCTCCAACTGCTCGGTAAACCACTGTTTGCTGTCGGTCTCGGGCTGGCCGGGGCAGCGCACCCGGTAGGGCTTGCTCGACATGCTGCTCTGGCTGGCGGCACGGTCGATGAAGGCCTCGGTTGTGGGCACCAGGTTTTTCTTGAGCAGGTAGTCGTACTTGCCCTGCAGATGCTGGCTGGCCTGTTTGGCGCTGTACCAGCTGCCGTTGCGGTTGAATTCGCAGCCGGATGTGAGCAGGGCTGAAAACAGGCCGTCAATTTCGATAGCCGTGGCGGCTTGCGGCGCGGCGTGTACCGCGGCGGCAGACAGGCAAGCGGCCGCCAATGCGGCCTTTGCAAAAGTGAAGGTGAAAGATGACATGCGCAGATATTGCCGTGAACTGCGCCACCAAGCTGTAAACCTGTGTTAACATTTATTGAGAATTATTCTCATTAATGGGTGCGAATCGCCATGGCTTTCCGTTCTGCGAAAAGCCCTCGACGGCGACTCGCACGCTTGCCTCAGCCAAGCAGACTTCTGCCGTGTGCCCAGCCAGCAGGCCTGATCCATCTTTCTACCCAGCGACCGCTCTGACGACCTGCCAGCCATACCGGGTACAGCTTGTGTCGTTTTCGCGCACCGGGTGGGAAGGCGGAATGACACCACCGCAGAGGTCTACCTTGAAAACCAAACTCCTGGGCGCGCACAAGGCGCGCCGTTTGCATGGCGTGGCTGCTGCCATGCTCGCCATCTCTCCTGCCGCATGGGCGCAATCTGCACCCGCAGCGCCTACTGCCCCAAATAGCCCTGAGGCCACCTTGAGTGAAGTCAAGGTGCAGGCTGCGCAAGACAAGAGCCAGCTGCCGCGCCTCGCACCTGGCGGCCAGGTGGGCAAGGCAGCAGGCCTGGGCCTGCTGGGCAATGTCGACACCATCGATGCGCCCTTCAACATCACCGCGTACAGCAGCGAGCTGATGCAGGACCAGAATGCATCCACCGTGGCCGCCGTGCTGGAAAACGACCCTTCGGTGCGCTTTACCACCAACACCGGTCACATCAACGAGAACTACCTGATCCGCGGATTTGACATCAACGCCAGCGAGGTGGCCATGAATGGCCTCTACGGCATTGCGCCGGACAGCAACATCCCTACGGAGTTCATTGAGCGCGTTGAGCTGCTCAAGGGACCGGGCGCGCTGCTGAGCGGCATGTCTCCGGCTGGGGGCGTGGGCGGTGTGGTCAACATCGTCACCAAGCGGCCCACCGCGCAGCCGCTCACGCGAGTGACAACCTCCTTCACCTCGGGCTCGCAGCTACAGGCGCATGCCGATGTATCGCGCCGCTTCGGGCCGGAAAACCGCCTGGGCATCCGCTTTAACGGCCTGCTGGGCAATGGCGAGACCTCGGTGGACGACCAAAAGCGCCGCCGCAACCTGGGCGCGCTGGCGCTCGATTACCAGGGTGACCGCTTCAGCCTGGGGCTGGACGCCTACCACTACCGCGCGCACATGAACAACGGCAGTCCGGTGATGGTGAGCTTTGCCAAGATGGACCACCTGATCGCCGCGCCCGATGGCCGCAACAACCTGTTCCGGGGCGTCAATTCAGTGGTCGAGAACGAAGGTGTGGTGCTGCGTGGCAGCGTTGATCTGAATGACCGCTGGCAGCTATTCGGCAGCGCGGGCCGCGCGCTGCACCACTACGAGGGCCAGCCGACAGGCACGCGCGTGGTGCTCAATGCGGTGGGCGACGGCTCGGCCGTGGGCCAGACCTACAACCTCGAAGGCTTCACCAACACCACGGCCTGGGAGACCGGCGTGCGCGGCAGCTTCGAGACCGGGTCAGTCAAGCACCAGGTGGTGGTGGCCTACAACTTCATGAACCAGAAGAGTGGCCGCGCGTTGCCGATCACCGTCAGCCCCAACTACACCACCAACATCTACGATCCGGTCGACCCCATCATGGCACCGGCGCGCCAGGGAACGCGGCGCGAGAACGACAACGACATCACCAGCCTGGCACTGGCCGATACGCTCTCGTTCGCGCAGGACAAGGTGCTGCTGACGCTGGGCCTGCGCCACCAGCGCGTGCACCAGAAGATGAAGGGCTACGACGAATCAGCCGTGACACCCGCTGCGGGCCTCGTCGTCAAACCCTGGGGAGATGACGTATCGCTGTACGCCAATTACATCCAGGGCCTGAGCCCGGGCGTGGAAGTGGGCTCCACCTACGCCAACGCGGGTGAGGTGTTTCCGCCCTACAAGACCAAGCAGATGGAGATGGGCGTGAAGTGGCGCGCGGGCGCATTCACCAATACGCTGGCGCTGTTCCAGATCGAAAAACCATCGACTGTGATCGACAGCGCCACCAACACGCTGCAACTGGGCGGCGAGCAGCGCAACCGTGGCGTGGAATGGAACACCTCGGGCGAGGCACTGCGTGGCCTGCGTGTGCTGGGCGGCATCGCCTACCTGCAGCCCCGGCTGACGGGCACGCAAGGCGGCAAGAACGACGGCAACGACGCCTTTGGCGCGGCGCGCTGGACAGCCAACCTCGGCGGCGACTGGGACATTCCGGGTCTGCCTGGCGCAGCACTGAGCGGCCGCGTGGTGCACACCGGCAAGCAGTGGGTCAACGCCGCCAACACCTTGCGCGCCCCCAGCTGGACGCGCGTGGACCTGGGCGCGCGCTATGCCACCACGATGGCAGGCAAAAGAACCGTGTTCCGCGCCAATGTGGACAACGCCTTTGACCGCAAGTACTGGGCAGGTGCCTTTGCCGACAACTTTTTGACCGTGGGCGCACCGCGCACCTACCGTGTCAGCGCCTCTGTGGACTTTTAAAAATGATAGCTGCGAGCGCATTGTCAATGAGCGCTGATGCCTTGTTTTATCTGAAGCCATGGCGCCAATCCGCCGACCGCATTGCCGCAGCACTGGCTGCCACTGGCCTGCTGGCGGCTTGCGTCGCGCCCGACCGCATGATTACTGAAACCGCACCATCGACCGCCCAGGTCGCCGCCCCCTCGACCGTGCTGGCGGTTGGCACGGCTGTGCAAGGCCAGCTCGCCCCGGGCACGCAGCAGCGCTGGCAGCTCGATGCCCGCGCGCTGCCCGCAGGCAGTGTGGTGCGCGGAGAGATCGATGCCACCGGTCTGCAACTGGATGTGCAGGATGCGCAGGGCCGCCACGTGCGGCGGCTGCTGGGCAAGGATGCCCGAGGCGAAGGCTTTACCTGGCAGGTACAGGCGGGCGAGCAGCTGGTGTTGCACGCCAGTGATGCACCGGTTGTTGGGTACGCTACCGCAAAAACAATAGCTGGGGGCGTGCAGCCTACGGGCGCTGCCGCGGAGAATGGCCAATATCGCCTGCTGCTGGAGCAGGCCTGGCAGCCTGCTTCCGACCAGCAGGTGAAACTGCCCGAGCGCCCGCTGCAAAGCCCACGCCTGCAGGCGCTGGCCCTGCAGCTGCAGGCCGGGGGCAATGCCGAAGCCTTCTGGCAGGAGGTGGCGCAACACGGCGCGCCGCTGGTGGAGCCATGGAGCGAGCGCGAGCGCCTCGTCACCTTTGTGTGGCGCGGCGCGCAGCGTAGCGTGCGGCTGTTCGGGTCGCCCAGCGGCAACCATGAATCGCTGCAGCGCCTGGGCGCATCCGACGTATGGTGGGCCAGCTTTGTGATGCCCAGCGATGTGCGGCTGAGCTACGGGTTTGCGCCCGATGTACCCAATATCGATGCCCCGGCGCAGGAACAGCGGCGCAGCATTCTCGCCACCTTGCAGCGCGACCCCTTCAATGCCCGTACCTGGGGCGCAGGAGCAGACGGCGCGCCGCCGGTGGATCGCTACCAGGGCCGCTCTGTGCTGCAACTGGCCGATGCGCCGCCCCAGCCGTGGGGCCAGAAGCGTGCAGGCGTGCCGCGCGGCGATCTGCAGCGCCACTGGTTCACCTCGCAGGCGCTGGGCAATGGGCGCGATGTATGGATCTACCGCCCAAAGGGCTGGTCGCAGGCGCCCGCGGCGCAGCGCAGCGTGCTGGTGCTGTTTGATGCCCATGCTTACCTGCACGACGTGCCCACGCCGCAGATCGTGGACAACCTGGTTGCCGACCGGCTGATCCCCAACACCGCCGTGGTACTGGTGGCCAATGCCAGCAGTACGCTGCGTGGCAAGGAACTGCCGCCCAACCCTGCCTTTGCCCGCATGATGGGCGAGGAGCTGATGCCATGGCTCGCTGCGCAGGGCGTTGACGTGCCTGCAGCGCGCACGGTGCTGGCCGGGTCCAGCTATGGCGGTCTGGCCTCCAGCTACGTGGCGCTGCAGTACCCCGGGCGATTTGGCAAGGTGCTGAGCCTGTCGGGCTCGTACTGGTGGTCGCCCTCGGGCGAAGCGCCCAACGCGTTGGCCCGCTGGTGGGAGGCTGCGCCCCGCTTGCCGGTGGAGTTCTACTTTGACGCGGGCCGGTATGAAAGCGCACGCGGCGGCCAGGCGGGCATTCTGGAGACGAGCCGCGCCCTGGGCGACGTGCTGCGCGCCAAAGGCTACCGCGTGACGCAGGTGGAGCACAACACCGGTCACGACTATGTGCATTGGCAGGGCTCGCTCGCCTGCGGACTGGTGGCGCTGTTGCAGCCAGCCAACTGGAGCCGGGTGCAAGAGGCGTGTGAATCTGCCAGCGGAAAGTAGAGCCCAGTGCCGGTGTGTACACACGTGGACAAAACTAACCAAACGGTAATCCGTCGGTAATGCCGAGCACCCAGGGGCCTGTCTAGCATGGAGTCCGCGCCACGCGGCGACATGACCAGACAGAACACCAGGGGCAAGGATGCAATTTCTCTTCAACTCCCACACCGGCCGAGGGCTGGTGTGGGCCACCACGGCTGCCAGCATGGCGCTGGCATTGTCTGGCTGCAGCGGCAGGAGTGATGCTGCTGCGCAAGAGGCGGGCGCATCTCAGCCCAAGGCCGCTGCGCTCGCGCCTGGCCAGGTGCGGCTGCAGCCCGCATCGCTGAAGATGCTGGACATCGTGAGCCTGACCCAGTCTGGCGCCGCACAGACCGTGGCCATGCCCGCGCGCGTGGCCTTCCAGGATGACAAGGTGGCGGCCGTCGCCATTCCGGTCGAAGGGCGGGTGGTGTCGGTCAATGTGCAGGTGGGGGACAAGGTACAGGCTGGCGACACGCTGGCAACCTTGGTCAGCCCGGAGGCGCTACGCATCCGCTACGAAGTGGAGGCCGCACGCACTGCCAGGGAGCTGGCTGCAGTGGAAGAGCAGCGCCAGCGCACCATGGTGGCCAAGGGCGTTGGTGTAGAGATGGAGCTGCGCGCGGCGCAATCGAAGCTGCGTGAAACCTCCCAGGAGCTGGCGCGCGCGCAGGGCGTGGCGGCCTTGCTGGGTACCGGCAGCGGCGACAAGATCGTGCTGCGCGCTCCACGGGCTGGTGTGATTGCCGAGCGCAATGCCGTGCCCGGCGCGGCAGCGGAGTCGGGGGCTGCGCTGTTTCTGGTGGGCGATCCGGGGGCGATGCGCATCGTAGCCGATGCCTTCGAGGGGGACCTGGCGGGCATCCACGTGGGCGCCGATGCGGTGGTCAAGGTGCAGCAGCTGGCGCTTGCCACACCAGGCACCGTGCGCAATATCGGTGCGGTGCTGGACAAGGAATCGCGCCGCGCGACCGTGCTGATCGACATGAAAACGCAAGCTCCCGGCCTGCGCCCTGGTATGCAGGCGTCGGTGGAGATACCGCTGGCCGCCACGCAGCAGATGCTCATTCCGGTGACGGCGGTGCTCATCAAGGATGGCGACCGCTCACTGGTCTTCGTGCAGGTGGAGGACGGGGTTTTCGAGGCGCGCACCGTGGTGCTGGGCCAGCCGTTGCGCGGCATGGTGCCGGTGCAAAGCGGGCTCAAGGCTGGCGACCGGATTGTGGTGCGTGGTGGGCTGCTGCTGGACGGCGCAGCCAGCCAGATGCTCTAAATGTATTTCCATATCCATCGATGACTTTGTCGGCTTTGCGGGGGCGCCTAGCCTTGCCGTGCTACTGCACTGTCTTCGCTTTGCCTTCGCGTCCTCGATGGATCTGGAACTGCAATAACCTGGAAACATTCAAGTGCTGCGTTCTTTGATTTCCTTCGTCGTGCACCGCCGCATGCTGGCGCTGTGCGCCACGCTGCTGATCGCCATCTATGGCGTGTATTCCTACCTGAACACCGCCATCGAGGCCTATCCGGATGTGACGAACGTTCAGGTTGGCGTGATTGCCCAGGCGCCCGGCCTGGCACCTGAAGAGGTGGAGCGCCAGATCACCCAGCCGCTGGAGCGCGAGCTCAACGGCACGCCTGGTCTCATGTCGCTGCGCTCGGAGAGCTACTTCGGTCTGTCGATGATCAACCTCGTGTTCGACGACAACGCTGATAGCTTCAAGGCCCGTGCCGAAGTGGCGCAACGCTTGCCCCAGGCCGATCTGCCGCAGGGCGTGACGCCCGAGATGGCGCCCGATTACACCCCTCTGGGCAAGATTTACTACTACCGCTTGCAAAGCGATCGCCACACGCTGGCCCAGTTGCGCACCGAGCAGGAGTGGCACGTTACCCGCGTGCTCAAGCAGATTCAAGGCGTGGCCGATATCGTCAGCATCGGTGGCTTCGTCAAGGAATTCCATGTCGAGGTCGATCCGCAAAAGCTCTACAGCCTGGATATTTCGCTGGAAGACGTCGGCGATGCCCTGGCCAAGTCCAACCGCAATGTGGGCGGCGGCCTGCTGCGCCGCGGCGAGCAATCGCTGATCGTGCGCGGCATTGGCCTTTTGGGCAAGCCCGAGGATATTCAGCGCGTGGTGGTGGCGATGCGCGGCGAGCAGGCGGTGACGATCGGCGATGTGGCGCGGGTGTTCCAGTCGCACACGCCGCGCCAGGGCTCGGTGGGCATGGACGAGCACGATGATGTGGTCGAAGGCATTGTGCTGCTCAAGCGGGGCGAGAACCCCTCGCGCGTGCTCGACCAGATCCACCTCAAGGTTGATCAGCTCAATGGCGGCGAGCTGCCCGAAGGCATGAAGATGGTGACGAGCTACGACCGCTCGACCCTGGTGGGCCACACGCTGGCTACCGTGCAGCACAACCTGCTGTTTGGCGCGGTGCTGATCGTCAGCGTTCTGTGGCTAGTGCTGCGCAGCCTGCGCGGCTCCATCATTGTGGCCACGGTGATTCCGCTGTCGCTGCTGGTGGCCTTCATCGGCCTGCACTGGCTGGGCATGCCGGCCAACCTCATCTCGATGGGTGCCATCGACTTCGGCATCATGGTCGACGGTGCGGTGGTGCTGGCCGAGAACATTATCCGCAATGCGCGCCAGCGCAAGCCGCAGACGCAGGCCGACATGCGCCACATCATCATCGACTCGGCTGTAGCCGTGGCCAAGCCCACGCTGTTTGCGATGGCGATCGTGATTGCGGCGCTGATTCCCGTGTTTTCGCTGCAGAGCATCGAAGGCCGCATTTTTCGCCCGTTGGCGATGACTTATACCTTTGCGCTGCTGGGCGCCCTGGTGTTTGCCATGGGGCTGGTGCCCGCGCTGTGCGCCTTGCTGCTCAAGCCCAGGCATGTGATGGTGGAGGAGCCCAAGGTGTTCGAGCATGCGCAGCATGGCTACGAGCGCTGGATCGGCAAGGTGCTGCAATTGCCGCGCGCGCGCTGGCTGGTGGCCCTGGTTGCCGTGGCAATCCTGGCAGTGGCCGCTTATTCCGGGCGCTGGCTGGGGACGGAGTTCCTGCCCGAGCTGGACGAGGGCGATGCCTATGTGCTGGTGGAAATGCCTGCATCCATCTCGCTGGAAAAAGGCCAGGAAGTGCTGCGCGAGGTGCGCCTGCGCCTGGGCCAGTACCCTGAGGTGATCTCGGTCATCTCGGAGCAGGGCCGTCCTGAATCGGGTACCGACAATGAAACCCTGAATCTGGCCAAGGTACTGGTGCGCCTCAAACCCCATGAGCAGTGGACTCAGGGCCTGACCAAACCGCAGTTGATCGAACAGATGCGCGAGAGCCTGCGGGAGATACCCGGTGTGGCCTTCAATTTTGCGCAGCCCATTCGGGACAGCGTGGAAGAGTCCAGCTCCGGCGCGCGCGGCCAGGTGGTGCTCAAGATCTTCGGGCCGGAGATTCCGCAGCTGCGCGCGCTGTTGCAAAAGACGGTAGATGTGGTGCAGCCGATTGCCGGTGTGGTGGACCTGGGCCTGTACCGCGATGCCCCGGCGCCGCAGGTACACGTCACCTTCAACCGCGACGCGCTTGCGCGCCAGGGGATCGACATGGATACCGCGCAGAAGACCCTGGAGATGGCGCTGGCGGGCGATGTGGTCACCACCTTGTGGGAAGGGCAATACCCGGTACCCGTGCGTGTGCGCCTGCCTTACGTCAACCGCATGGACGAGGCCCGCATCCGCGACATCGCCATTCCCACACCCAAGGGCCAGTCGTTCCCGCTGCACGCGCTGGCCGACGTGCAGGTGGCCATCGGCAACTCTTCCATCTTTCGTGAAGGCAATGCGCGCTACATGGCGCTGAAGTTCAATGTGGAAGGGCGGGACATCGGCTCGGTGGTGAAGGACACGCTGGCCGCGTTCTCGCAGAACGTGAAGATGCCCGAGGGCTACACCGCCGTGTGGGGCGGCGAGTGGGAAAACCAGCAGCGCGCCGCCGCGCGCCTGAAGGTGGTGGTGCCGCTGTCGCTATTGATCGTGTACGCCCTGTTGTTTGGTGCGCTGGGGCGCGCGCGCAGCGCAGGCGTGATCATGCTGTGCGCGCCGTTCGCCATGGTGGGCGGCATTGTGGCTCTGCATGTGACGCATATCGAGCTGTCGATCAGCGCGGCCATCGGCTTCATCGCGCTGCTCGGCCAGGTGGCATTGGTGGGGCTGCTTGTGCTGTCGAGTGTGGAAGAGCGCCGCCGCGCCGGCCTGCCGCTGCTGCAGGCCCTGGTGGAGGGCACGGCCGAGCGCATGCGCTCGGTCATTCTGGTGGCGCTGCTGGCGTTGCTGGGCCTGCTGCCCATGGCCATGTCCACCGGCGTGGGCAGTGAAACCCAGCGCCCCTTCGCGTCGGTGATCGTGGGCGGCATGATGGTGCTGCCGCTGATCGCCCTGGTGCTGCTGCCGGTGCTGTACGCCGTGCTGGGCCCCAAAACCATGATGACCCAGGAAGAAGAAGATGAGCGTTCGGCCAACTAAATCCATGCCAAGAGCCCTGAGCCTGGCGCTGTTTCTTGCGCTGTCCGCAGGCATGGCATCTGCCCAGGTTTCCACCGATGCCAATGGCCAGCCCGTCCCGGTTGGCGCGCAGACCGCGCCCGCCTCGGTCACGCTGAACGAGTACCTGCAGCTTGTGGCGCGCAACAGCGCCCAAATCAAGGCAGATCGCACGCGCATCGATGCAGCAAGAGCCGATACCACGACAGCAGGCACCTGGCCCAATCCCACGGTGTCGGCCAGTCGGCAGCGGCTGGAAAAGGACCTGGGCATCCAGCAGCCGCTGCCCATTTTTGGCCAACTGAGCCAGCGGGTGAAAACCGCGCGCCAGGCTGAAGATGTGGCCGCTGCGCAGCTGGAAGGGAGTGTGCAGGACGTGCTGGGTGATGGAGCCGCCGCGTTCAACGAGGTGCTGGTAGCCCAGCGCCGGCTGGCGCTGTGGCAGGCCGCCCGTGATGATCTGTCGGGTGCGGCCCGGATCGTCAGGGGCCAGATCGAGGCGGGTGCGCGCAGCCAGTACGACGGGGCCCGCATTGCGCTGCAGGTGGCGCAGATGGACGTGCAGATTCGCAAGGCACAGGCGGCGCTGAAGGATTCCGTCAGCAAGATGGCGGCGCTGGCCTCCCTGCCGCGCTGGGAGCCTGTGGCGCTGGGCTCGCTCAAGCCGGTGGAGCTGGGCGCCTATGCCAGCAGCGATGCATTGTGGGAGCAGGCGCGCAGCCGTCTGCCAGCGTTGAAGGCAGCGGCCGCTGACCTGGAGCAGTCGCGCCAGCAGATTGCGCTGCAACAGCGCGAAGCGATTCCCACGCCGTCGCTCAGTTACACCCGTGTCAACCACCGGCAGGACGGGCGCTATGGCATTGTTGGTGTTTCGGTGGACATTCCGCTGTTCGACCGCAAGCAGGGCGCTATCGACAAGGCGCGCGCCGACGAGATGCAGGCGCAGTACAAGCAGGAGGCAGCCGAGGTGGCTGCGCAGGCCGAGCTGCTGCGCAGCCTTCAGCAACTGCGCATGGCCAACGATGCATTGGAGGCGTTTGAGTCCGCGGCCATGTCGCAACTGGAGCAGCTGCGCCGCATGGCGCAGGATTCATACCAGCTGGGCAAGAGCAATGTGCTGGAGTTGATCGATGTACTGGATACGCTGCGCGAGCGCCGCATGGATCATCTCGATCTGGTCAAGGACATGCTGGATGCCGAGTGGCGCGTGCGGGTGGCCAGTGGCAATGTGCCGCAACTGCAGCACTGATCCTGCCAAGGGCACGGCCGAGGGCGTTCATCTTTAGCCAGCCTGTCGCAGGTATAGTTTCACGCATGGGAGTCGTCACCAGCTTGTCCAACCACCGATATCTGATCGTCGAAGACGACCCGCTGAACGCGGGCTTCATGGCGGATGGCCTGCGCCAGCAAGGCGCGCAGGTCTGCGTATGCAATGAGGGCGTGCGTGGCCTGGCGCTGGCCGTAGGGCAAGAGTGGGATGCGATCGTGCTGGACCGCATGCTCCCTGGTGATTTTGACGGTCTCAAGATCGTGCAGGCCTTGCGCGCCATGGGCAAGCAGACGCCGGTGCTGGTGCTCAGCGCCCTGTCGTCGATCGATGAACGGGTGCGGGGCCTGAAGGCGGGCGGAGATGATTACCTGTCCAAGCCATTTGCGTTTTCCGAGCTGGTTGCGCGCATAGAAGCCTTGATGCGCCGCTCGCAAACCGTTGAGAAGCCGCGCGAAATGCAGGTGGAGGACTTGCGCATCAACCTGATGACGCGCAGCGCCGAGCGCGGCGGGCAGGCCCTGGCGCTGCAGCCGCGCGAGTTTCGCCTGCTGGCCTATCTGATGCAGCATGCGGGCCAGATTGTCACGCGCACGATGCTGCTCGAATCGGTGTGGGACTACCATTTCGACCCGCAGACCAATGTGATCGATGTGCATATCAGCCGCCTGCGCGCCAAGGTGGACAAGGGGCATGCGCTGGCGCTCATCCATACCGTGCGAGGCGTTGGCTATTGCCTGACGACCGACCCGCGTGCACTGCTGGCGAAGGGGCTGTGATGGCGCGGGTGCTGCCCTGGCGTTCTCTGGCCTTTCGCCTGGCGCTGAGCTATGGATCGATGCTGGTGTTCACCGTGGCGGTGGTTCTGGCGGTGTTTTATGTGCAGGTGGTGGGCGTGTTGCGCAACCGGCTGGACCAGTACGCAACGACCCAGCTCAAGCGCCTGCAGGACTATGCTGCCGTTCATGGCGTCAGCGCGCTGCATAGCGAGGTCGATCATCTGTTGCGCGACGGTATCAATACCGATACTGAAATCATCCTGCTGCTCACCCCCGAAGGCAAGACCATCATCGGCAACGCAGACATCGTGCCTGCGCGCCGGTTGACGCAGCTGGGCATGCGCGAACTCACGGTACAGCGCATGGGGCGCCAGGTGGTCGGGCGCGTGCAGGCGGTTTTGCTGCCTGATGGCAACTATCTGGTGGTGGGCAGCGACATGCAGGCGCAGGCCGGTATCGAAGACCTGTTTGCGCGTGCCAGCGGCCTGGTGGTGCTGATTGCGCTGTTGATGGCGGTGGTGGGGGCGGTCAGCTTTCGCCGCCTGGTCGATGCACGCGCCTCGGGCATTCGCAGCACCATGGCGCGTGTGGCAGCGGGAGACCTCGCGCAGCGCATTCCGGTGCAGCGGCAGGAAAAGGACGAGTTCGCTCTTCTGAGCCGTGATATCAACAGCATGCTGGAGCGATTGCAGCATCTGATGGATGGTGTGCGCCACGTCTCCAACACCATTGCGCACAACCTGCGCACGCCGATGACGCGCATTCTGCTGCGCCTGCGCGCGGCAGAGCACGCAGGCCCTGCAGACCAGCGCGCCACCCTTGGCCTGGTGGCCGATGAGGTGGCGGAGCTGGGCGTGGTGTTCGACAAGTTGCTGGCAATTGCCGAGGTGGAAAGCGGTGCGCTGCGCCAGGCTTTTACCGCTGTCGATGTGGCGGCGCTGCTGGTGGAGCTGCACGAGCTGTACGAGCCCCTGGTGCAGGAGCAGGGCGGAAGCATGGCACTGCAGCTGCCTGCGCCGCAGTTGCACAACCAGCAGCAACAGCAACAACACGAGCAAGGTCCGTGCCTTGCCCTGGGCGATACCAATCTGCTGGCCAGCGCCTTGGCCAATGTGGTGGAGAACGCCATCAAATACGGGGCCCGCGATGGTGCTGGCCCGCACATCGTGCTGCAGGCGCGCCGTGTACCAGCCGCCGATGATGGGGCTGTGGCGCATGTGGAAATCGTGGTGCAGGACGATGGCCCGGGCGTGGCCGACGCCGATCTGCCCCAGCTGTCGCAGCGTTTTTTTCGGGCGCAGCAACAGCAACCTGGCACTGGTTTGGGCCTGGCGTCGGTGCAGGCTGTTGTGCGTTTGCATGGGGGGCAACTCCGATTTCGCAATACGCGGCCGGGTTTTTCGGTGCAGATTCTGCTGCCAGTGGCGTTGCATCCATCGCACAGCACGTTCTAAGGCCTGCGTTGCAGCGTGCACAATGCGGCCCATGCAACTGACAACCGAAGCCTTTCACAATCACCAGGTCGCCCCGGGCTGGCAGCCCGTGGTGGACGCCTTCTTTGCAAGCCCCAAGGGCCAGCAGCTCACGCAGTTTGTGCAGCAGCGCCTGGATGCGGGCGCGGCTATCTTTCCGCCGCAGCCGCTGCGGGCGCTTGAGCTCACGCCGCCCGAGGAGGTGCGCGTGGTCATTCTGGGGCAGGATCCATACCACGGCCGGGGACAGGCCGAAGGGCTGGCCTTTTCGGTGGCACCGGGCGTGCGCCTGCCGCCATCGCTGCAGAACATCTTCAAGGAAATGCAGCGCGATCTGGGCGTGCCGTTTCCGCCGTTTCCAGAGCCGGGCGGCAGCCTGGTGAAATGGGCGACGCATGGCGTGCTGCTGCTCAACACCTGCCTCACGGTGGAAGAAGGGCAGGCTGCCAGCCACAGTGGCAAGGGCTGGGAGCAGCTGACCGATGCAGTCATCCGGCAGGTGGCAGAGGGCGACAGGCCGGTGGTTTTCATGCTGTGGGGCAGCCATGCGCAGGCCAAGCGCGCTTTCATCCCACAAGACCGGGGTCATCTGGTATTGACGAGCAACCACCCCTCGCCACTGTCCGCGCTACGGCCGCCGGTGCCGTTCATTGGCAACGGGCATTTTGGCAAGGCCAAGGCGTTTCGAGAGGCGCAGCAGGCCGGTTAGTTCGCGGAAATTGGAGATTGGCGCTTGATGGATAAGCGCTACTTGTTATTAAAAAAAGGGAGCTTTTGGCGTCAAGGCGCCAGTTGCGCTACCAGCAGATCCAGAAACGCCTTGGCCGCCACTGGAAGCTGGCGCCCGGCCAGGGTCTGCACTTCGATGTCGCGCAGATCCATGCCCGCATCGGAAAGCGGCCTGGCGACCAACAGCCCCGCTTCCAGCATGTGCCGTGCGCCGACTTCGCTCGATACGGTGACGCCGCCGCTGTGCAGCACAAAGTTCAGCAAGGTCTTGGCGTGGTTGGTGGTGAGCACTGCGTCGAGCTGCAGACCCTGGCGGCTGCAGGCGAGGTCGATCATCTGACGGATAGTGGTTTCGGCTGGCGGCAGCGCCAGCGGATGGCGGGCCAGATCGGCCAGCGTGAGCGTGGCTTCCTGGGCCAGTGCATGGTCGGGCCGCAGCACTGCCAGCACGGGGGCGCTCTGGCGGTAGACCACGGCAATGTTCTGCAGCGGCGACATGCTGAAACGCAGGCCGATGTCGGCATCGCCTGCCAGCACCCGGGCCGAGACCTGCAAGGTCGGCACCATGGTCACCTCAAAGCGCACGCCGGGGTGCTGGCGCTGAAAGGCGGCGCAGGCCTGCGGCACCAGCTCGTTGGCAAAGGCGTCGGAGGTGGCTATGCGCACGGTGCCTGCGCGCAGGCTGTCGAGCGCGTTGATGGCATCAATGGCCTGCTCGGCGTCCAGGCTGATGCGGCGCGCCAGCTGCGCCACGATGAGCCCGGCCGCTGTGGGCACCATGCCCCGGGCGTGGCGCTCGAACAAGGGCGTTCCCAGCTGGGCCTCCAGCCCGCTGATCTGGCGACTGATGGCCGAGCTGGCGACATGCAGATTGGCAGAGGCTGCGCTCACCGTGCCGCACTGCGCCACCTCGTAGAAGTAGCGCAGAGCAGTGTCTTGCAGGTGCGAAGGATGGCGCGTGGGCATGGCGGTGTTGCTGAAAATGTGTTGATTGCAATTATTGCATTGCCGAATCGGCAAACAGCCCTTGCCAAATCAGTGATGGCGCCTCGCCCCCGCTGCTTTTACTATCAATGCCTTGAATTGATTCAGAAGCACCACACCGCAGCGCACACAAACACCCAGGTAGGCGCGATGGCTGGCGTTAAGCACGCAGGGCCAATGGCGGGGCAGGGCTTTTTGGTATCCGGTACTTGCGCGGTACGCCTTCGGCGCCCCGCAGTACCTTGTTGTCAGCCACGCTTTTCCCGCTTTTCTGCTTTTTTGCAGCCTTTTCATGCCACGCACTACCACCCCATCTCTCAGCTCCTTCCATAGC
Source organism: Comamonas odontotermitis (assembly GCF_014207855.1). GTDB lineage: Bacteria > Pseudomonadota > Gammaproteobacteria > Burkholderiales > Burkholderiaceae_C > Comamonas > Comamonas odontotermitis_A. Next base: position 83,999 of record NZ_JACHKZ010000003.1, read on the forward strand.
CCTCAGCAGCGCGTGCAGCACTCTCCATCGCGCCGGGATGCAGTTACCACTCTGCTGGGCCTTGCGGGCCTGGCCGCCTTCGCGGCGCTGCCGCAAGCTGCGCTGGCGCAGGGCGGTGGCTGGCCCGAACACGCGATCCGCGTGATCGTGCCCTTCCCGGCGAGCGGCGCCACTGATCTGGTGGCGCGCGTGGTGGCTCAGAAGGTGGCGCACGAGCTGGGTCAGTCGCTGGTGATCGACAACCGCCCCGGCGCGGGCGGCACCATTGGCACCGCAGAAGCGGCCAAGGCGCCCAACGATGGCTATACGCTGCTCTTTACCACCAGCAGCACGCATGCGATCTCACCGCACCTAATGCCCAAGCTGGCCTACAAGGCAGACAAGGATTTCACCCCCATCGCCCATGTGGCCGATGCCGCCAGCGTGCTGCTGGTCACGCCGTCGCTGCCTGTCAAGAATGTGCAGGAGCTGATTTCCTACGCCAAGGCCAACCCTGGCAAGCTCAACTACGCCACCAGCGGCAACGGCACCATCGTGCACCTGAACACCGCCGCCTTTGCGGCGCAGGCGGGCGTGCAGCTGACGCATGTGCCATACAAGGGCACGGCGCAGTCCATCAGCGATCTGGCCACCGGCCAGGTGCACATGCTGTTCGACTCCATCCCCACCGGCATGCCGCACGTGGCCAGCGGCCGCCTGCGTGCGCTGGCGGTGACGAGCGAGCAGCGCACCAAGCTGGCGCCTGATCTGCCCACGATTGCGGAATCTGGCCTGCCGGGCTATTCGTCTGTCACCTGGTTTGGCGTGTATGGCCCTGCAGGCATGAAGCCCGAGCTGGTGGCCAAGGTGAATGCCGCCTTCAACAAGGCGATCCAGACGCCAGAGGTGGCCGCCAATCTGGCCAAGCTGGGCGCCGATGTGGCCAAGCCCGGCACGCCTGCGCAGTTTGCCGATATGGTGAAGGCCGACAGCACGCGCTGGGCCAAGGTCATCAAGGACAACCGCATTACTTTGGAATAAGAAGGCAAAGACATGACAACCATTCATGATTGGGCGCTGCCCTATGCATCGCACCGCTCGTCGGTGCTGGGCCGCAACGTGGTCAGCACCTCGCAGCCCCTGGCGGCGCAGGCTGGCCTGCGCATGTTGCTGGCCGGTGGCAACGCGGTAGACGCTGCGCTGGCAGCCGCCATGGCCTTGACGGTGGTGGAGCCCACCGGTTGCGGCATCGGCAGCGATGGCTTTGCGATTGTGTGGGACGGCAAGGAGCTGCATGGCCTGAACGCATCGGGCCGCGCGCCCGCAGGCTGGACGCCTGCGTATTTCGACAAGCTGGGCGGCATTCCCGAAAAAGGCTGGAACGCCGTGACCGTGCCGGGCGCGGTGTCGGCCTGGGTGGAGCTTTCCCGCCGCTTTGGCAAGCTGCCCTTTGCACAGGTGGCGCAACCGGCCATCGACTACGCGCGCCACGGGTTTGCCGTCTCGCCCACCATTGCCAAGCTGTGGGCGCTGGGCCTGGCCAAGCTGGGCGATCAGCCCGGCTTCAAGGAATGTTTTGCTCCGGGTGGCAGCGCGCCCAAGGCGGGCGAGGTGTTCAAGAGCGAAGCCCATGCACAGACCCTGGAAGAAATTGCCGCGACCATGGGCGAATCCTTCTACCGGGGCGCGCTTGCCAAGAAGATGGCGGCGCACAGCCAGGCCAATGGCGGCGTGATGACTGTCCAAGATTTGGCAGCGCACCGCTGCGACTGGGTGGGCACGGTGTCCCAGCCGTTTGGCGATTCGGTGATCCACGAGATTCCGCCCAACGGCCAGGGCATCGCTGCGCTGATGGCGCTGGGCATGCTCGATAGCCTGGGCATCGGCAGCGATCCGCTGGACAGCGCAGAGACCGTGCACCTGCAGATCGAGGCGATGAAGCTGGCGCTGGCCGATCTGGCGCAATACAACGCCGATATCGACCACATGCGCGTCAAGCCGCAGCAGGAGCTGCTGAATCCCGCCTATCTGGCAGCGCGCGCGCAGCTGATCGACCGTAGCCAGGCCCGTGTGGCCAGCTATGGCGCGCCCCGGCCCGGCGGCACGGTGTACCTGTGCGCGTGCGATGAGAGCGGCATGATGGTCTCTTTCATCCAGTCCAACTACATGGGTTTTGGCTCAGGCGTGGTGGTGCCGGGCACCGGTATCAGCCTGCAAAACCGTGGCGCCGGTTTTACGACCGAGGCGGGCCATGCCAACCAGGTGGCGCCGGGCAAGCGGCCTTCGCACACCATCATTCCTGCATTTGCGATGAATGCCGACGGTACGCCGCAGATGGCCTTTGGCGTGATGGGCGGGCCGATGCAATCGCAGGGCCATTTGCAGATGGCGGTGCGCGTGCTGCGCTACGGCCAGAACCCGCAGGCCGCTGCCGATGCTCCGCGCTGGCGCGTGACGGGGGGCAACAAGGTCTCGGTCGAGCCCGGCTTTGATCCGCAGGTGGTGGAGGCGCTGCGTGCGCGCGGCCACGAGATCACGGTCGAAGAAGGCAATGGCGTGTTTGCCTTTGGCGGCGCGCAGCTGATTCTGCGAGAAGGCGGCCACTACATAGCGGGCTCCGACCCGCGCAAGGACGGCCAGGCGGTCGCCTACTGAGCAGCGACCGTCGAACACTCCAGCCAGCGCCGCAGTGCCATTGCCTGCGGCGCTTTTTTTATAGCGTGCCAGCAAGCCCCTTGTAGAAGCAGGTGAGGACGCCGTGGCAATGCGACGCATGTTGCGGCATTGGACGACGTGCCGTCCGCGCAGGCCTTTGGATAATCGGATGGTTTTATCCACAAGGAGTGAACCATGGCTACCAATCTTCCGCTGTCTGATTCGTTGCGGCACACCGTTGGCCGCAGCTGGTGGGTGATATTGCTGTTTGGCATCGTCTCTGCGCTGTTTGGGGTGATGGCGCTGGTCAACCCGTTGTCGATGGGGGCGAGCCTGACCTGGGCCATCGGCATTCTGGCGGTGGCAGAAGGCGTGGTGGGCCTGATTGGCGCATTTGGCAAGAACGCCGGGGTTTCGCGCGGCTGGATGGTTCTCTACGCGCTGATTTCGCTCGCCTTTGGCGTCATGGCGATTGCCAACCCGGTCTCGATGGCGGCCAGCATCGTCATGGTGATGGCGGTGTGGTTCATCGTCTCGGGCGTGATGCGCATCGTGTTCGCCATTCGCGTGCGCGAGGAGATCGACAACGAGTGGATGCTGATTCTGGGCGGCGTGCTGGGCGTCATTCTGGGCGGCCTGATGCTGGCCGCGCCGCTGGCTGGCTTGATCGTTGGCGTGATCTGGATTGGTGTGGGCGCTCTCGTGTACGGCCTCTTGCAGATTTTTGCAGCCTTCAAGGTGCGCAAGCTGGCGTCTTGATGCGTATTGCGTTGTGACAGTTTCTGGCCCCGCCTTGGCGGGGCTTTTTGCTGGCCGCAGTGTGGGGCCTGCAAACAATGAATGAATGCATCGCTGGCGCGCATCTGTAAAGCGCGAACAGCTATGAAATGAATAGCTAGCGCGATTCCCGCACCGACAGCCACGCGCTCAGTGCGCCGCCTACGGCAATGGCCACCATTCCCAGCACCGCCCAATGGTCTGGGATGTGGCCATACAGCAGCCAGCCGGAGAACACCGCAAAGGGGATTTGGCTGTAGAGGAAGGGCGAAATGGTTGCCGGCTTGGCATGTTCGTAAGCCTTGAGCAACATCAAGTGACCAATGGTGCTGCCCACGCCCATGGCAAGTGCGCCCAGCCACAGGGCTGCGGTGTCCGGCATCTGCCAGAACCAGGGCAGGCTTGCGGTGGTCAGCACCAGGGCGAGCAGGCTGGTGTAGATCTGCGTGGTCAGCGGCCGCTCCTTGCCGGCCATCTGGCTGCTGACGATCTGGTAGGCCGTATTGGCGGCCAGTTGCAGCAGAGGCCAGACGAGGGCGCCGCCGCTGAAATTGGCGCCGCCGGGGCGGATGATGACCACCGTGCCGATAAAGCCCATGGCCACCAGCACCCAGCGCAGGGGGCTGACCGGCTGGCGCAGCCACAGCGCGGCCACCAGGGTCATGGCGAGCGGCGTCATCGCTACCACGGCGGTGAACTCGGCCAGCGGCAGGTAGCGCAGGCTCATCATGGCGCAGGCATTGCTGCTGCAAAACAGTGCGGCGCGCATCACCTGAAAGCGCGGGTGCGTGGTGCGGAAGATATCCACACCGCTCTGTGCCAGCCCCCAGCCCAGGGTGAAGATGGATTGCAGCGCGTACCGCAGCCACAGCGCCATCAGCAGCGGCAAGACGGCGCCCACATACTTGGAGCCGGTATCCAGCAGGCAGAAAAAGGCGCAGGCCGTCACTGTTAGGGCAATGCCGGTGAAGGCCGAGCCCTTGCCAGGGCGGGGGGCCGAAGGCGGGGGCGTGGTCACTGGCGCCACATTGCTGGTGGGCAACTGCGGTACTGCGGAGGCAGTCAAGGTCAGATCGCCTGGGCGCAGGGCCACAGGCGCGGGGGAGGCGGTCGGGGAAGTCACGCGGGCTGGTGCAAGGCGCGGCAACCGGTCTCCTGCGGAGTCGAAGGGCTGGCGCGATGGCGCTCCCATTGTAAAAAGCCTGCCGCCGTTGGCGAGCCTGCGCAGGCCCGGGGCAGGCCATTTTGCGGCGCTGCTGTCCGGCCTGCGACACCCCCCAAAGCCGCACGCGCCATGCAGGAATAAAGGCCTTGCGTTTGGTTGAGGCAGCAACAGCGTGTTACCATTAAATGAGAATTATTCGCATGCGTGTTAATTTTGTGCAAATCGTGTACAGCGGTGTCCATTTTTCACGGGGATTGCGATCATTCCAGTAAATCAACCGCTGGGGCATATGTGGCGGGCGCAAGAAGCTATGAATTGGAGAGCAATCAATAGCATCACGTAGCGATACGGGCTTGGGTCGGATGCATGCATGGGCTGCCAGCTCACCGACCAAAGGATGTTCCATGTCGCGCTTTGCCTTGTCCTCTTCGGGGGCTTCGACGTTTTCCGTCAACCGCCGCCAGTCGCTCCTGCAGCTGGGCACGCTGGTGACCCTGCCTTGGGCGGCGGGCTCGGCCCTGGCGCAGCAAAGCTTTACGGTGCAGCAATCCAATGGTGCGGTGCAGGTGCCCGTCAAACCAAAAACCATTCTGGTGTTCGATCTGGCGGCGCTCGACTGCCTGCGAGCGCTGGGCGCGCAGGTCAAGGGCGTGCCCGATGTCGTCAAGTTCCCCGAGGTGCTGGAGCAGTACGCCAGCAAGGACTTCACCCGTATCGGCAGCCTGTTCGAGCCCAATTACGAAGTGGTCAAGGGCCTCAAGCCCGATGTGATCGTGGCCGGTGGCCGCTCGGCAGCGAAGGTGGCCGAGCTGTCCAAGATTGCGCCAACGCTCGATCTGACGGTGAACAATGCCAAGCCGGTGGAAAGCGCCTTCAAGCACCTGAAGATTCTGGGCCAGATGGTGGGCGCCGAGGCCAAGGCCGATGAACTCATCGCCGCCATGCAGGCCGATATCGACAAGCTCAAGGGCTTGACGGCAGGCAAGGGCACGGGCCTGATGGTGATGACCAATGGCGGCAAGCTCAGCGCCTACGGCCCTGGCTCGCGCTTTGGCATGCTGCACGATGTGTACGGCATTGCGCCGGCCAACAAGGACATCCAGGTGGCGGGCCACGGCCAGGCGATCTCGTTCGAGTTCATCCTCAAGACCAATCCGGACTGGCTGTTCGTGCTGGACCGCGATGCCGCCATTGGCCGCGAAGGCGCATCGGCGTCCAAGCTGCTGGACAACCCGCTGGTCAACGCCACCAAGGCGGCCCGAAAAAAGCAGATCGTCTATCTGAACTCGGCCAACTGGTACCTGCTGGGCAACGCCAGCCCCGGCTCGCTCCACGACGATGTGACGCAGCTGATCAACGCATTCTCCCAGGCCTGATGGCCGGGCTGCAGCCAGCCTTGCCGCGAGCCACAGCATGACAGACATGGTTTTGAAAGCGCCACGCAGCGAGCGCAGCCCGGTGCTGCGCCCGCTGGCTTTCGCGCTGCCCGCCGTGGCGGCCCTGGCCGTTCTGGCCTTCATCAGCTTGCTGGTGGGGGTGAGCGATGTGTCGGTCGCCACCATCGTGCGCCTTTTCTCGCACAACGAAGACGACCTGGCCACGCAGGTGCTGGTTGCCAGCCGCGTGCCGCGCACGCTGGCGCTATTGCTGGCTGGCAGCGCCATGGCCGTGGCGGGCCTGCTGATGCAGATGCTGGCGCGCAACCACTACGTGGAGCCGTCGACCATGGGCACCGCCGAATCCGCAGGCATGGGCATGCTCGTGGGTGTGCTGCTGTGGCCGGACATGCCCGTCTTTGCCAAGATGGGGCTGGCTGCGGTGTTTGCGCTTGCGGGCACGGCGCTGTTTCTGGCGGTGCTCTCGCGCATTCGCCTGCGGGCGGCACTGATCGTGCCGCTGGTGGGGCTGGTGCTGTCGGGGGTGATCGAATCGGCCACCACCTTCATCGCCTACCGCTTTGATCTGATGCAGACGGCGCGCGCGTGGATGACGGCGGATTTTTCCGCCATCGTGCAAGGCCGCTACGAGCTGCTGTGGCTGTCGCTGGCGGTCACCATCGTGGCCATGGTGGCGGCCGACCGCTTTACTGTGGCCGGCATGGGGCAGGACTTTGCCACCAACCTGGGGCTCAACTACAAGCGCCTGGTGGCGCAGGGCGTGGCCGTGGTGTCGGTGGTCACGGCGTCGGTCATCGTCACCGTGGGCATCATCCCGTTTGTCGGCCTGATTGTGCCCAACCTGGTGCGGCTGGTGGTGGGCGACAACGTGCGCAAGTCGGTACTGTGGGTAGCCTGGGCCGGAGCCTTGATGGCGCTTGCCTGCGACCTGATCGGCCGCCTGGTGATTGCGCCCTACGAGGTGCCGATCGGCACGGTGATGGGGGTGATCGGCAGTGCCATGTTCCTCGCCCTGCTGCTGGCGCGGCGCAAGCGCGTGGGAGGTTGATGTGAGCAGGGCATCCATGCAAAACATGCCTGCAGCGCTTGCAGGTGATGCGCCATCAGCTATGAAAAAAGCTGCAAATTTGTCGCTGTTAGGCACACCCGTCCGTCGCCTGTGGCTGCTGCTGGCGCTGGCGCTGCTTGCCAGTGGCCTGTTCATGACCATTGGTGTGCAGGCCGAGTGGAGCTTTGTGCTGCCGCTGCGAGGCACCAAGCTGGCTACCTTGTGGACGGTGGCGTTTGCAATTGGCGTATCGACCGTGCTGTTCCAGACGGTGACCGGCAATCGCATCCTGACGCCCGCGGTGATGGGCTTTGACGCGCTGTTCCAGCTGATCCAGTCCGTGCTGGCGTTCACCATAGGTGTGGCTGCCATGCAGATCCCCGAGCTGGCGCGCTTTGGCATGAATGTAGGGCTGATGGTGGTGCTGTCCACCACTTTGTTCGTCTGGCTGTTTCGCGGGCAGGCCAGCAACCTGCATCTGCTGCTGCTGGTGGGCATTGTGGCGGGCATCTTCTTCCGCAGCCTGAACAACTTCGTCTGGCGCGTGATGGACCCCAATGATTTTGTGGTGCTGCAGGATCGCCTGTTTGCCAACTTCAACACCGTCTCGCGTCCGCTGCTCGCGCTGTCGCTCGTGGTGATTGCGGCCATGGGCCTGTGGGTATGGCGCCAGCGCCATGTGCTGGATGTGCTGGCGCTGGGCCGCGAGGTCGCCATCAACCTGGGTGTGGACTACCAGCGCGCGGTGATGGGCATCCTGGTTGTGATCGCCATTCTGGTGTCGGTCTCCACCGCGCTGGTGGGGCCGGTCACCTTCTTTGGCCTGCTGGTGAGCAACATGGCCTACCAGTTGATGCATACGCACCAGCACCGCTACACGCTGGCGGCCACCGTGTTGCTTGGGGCACTGCTTCTGGTCGGTGGGCAGATGGTGCTGGAGCGTCTGTTTGGCTTCAACACCTCGCTGTCGATCGTGGTGGAGTTTCTGGGCGGGCTCACCTTCATCTACCTGCTGGTGCGAAAAACCAGGCATTGAGAGCCGAAGGCTGGAGAGTCAGAAAGTCATGATCGAAACAGAAAACCTGTGCAAAACCCATGGCACCACCACAGTGCTGCATGGGGTGGACCTGCGCATTCCGCAAGGCAAGCTCACGGCCATCATCGGCCCCAACGGAGCGGGTAAATCCACTGCCCTGGGCCTGATCAGCCGCCTGGTGCCGATGACATCGGGCCAGGTGCGCATCGAGGGGCGGGACATTGCCACCACGGCCAGTGATGCGCTGGCTCGCATTCTGGCCATTCTGCGGCAGGACAACCAGAGCGCGCTGCGCCTGACGGTGCGCGATCTGGTGGCGTTTGGCCGGTTTCCACATTCCAAGGGCCGGCTGAGCGCAGAGGACAAGGCCCATGTGGACCGGGCTCTGGCCTATCTGAACCTGGAATCGCTGGAGGCGCGCTTTCTCGACGAACTCTCAGGCGGCCAGCGCCAGCGGGCCTACATCGCCATGGTGCTGTGCCAGGACACGCGCTACATCTTGCTCGACGAGCCGCTCAACAACCTGGACATGGCCCATGCCGTGGGCATGATGAAGCTGCTGCGCCGGGCCGTGCGGGACACCGGCAAGACCGTGGTGGTGGTGTTGCACGACATCAATTTTGCGGCCACCTACGCGGATCACATCATTGCGATGAAAGACGGCCACCTGTACCGCGAGGGCCCGCCGCAGACGGTGGTGTGCAACGAGGTGCTGAGCGACCTGTACGCCATCGATGTGCGTGTGCATGAAGTGGGCGGGCGGCGGTTCTGCGACTATTTCTGACCGTTCTCCATCGCTTCCGTCAAGGATGGAGGGCAGAGAAATAGGTAATGCCCTGCCTATAAGCGGCAGACATTGACAGCAAGTACGTTTGATGATTTATTGTGAAATTGTTTAATTAACAAGTAAGTAGCAAGAATTCCATGTTTTGGAATTTTTACTAATTAGTATAATTAATATCAATTTGATACAAAACACCTTCCAACTATCTTCCCATGACCACCGAATTGCTGATCAAGGAGCACAACAGGCTTGCGTTGCGCTCGCTGTTCCTGGAGGACGGCTTTTCCACTTTTGGCCGTGAGCCCGGCAGCGCCATCGTGATGGACCATGCCAGCGTCAGCCGCCACCATGGTGCCTTCTTTCTGCGCGAGCGCTTTGGCATTCTGACGGTAGAGGACCATGACAGCACCAACGGCACCCTGGTCAACGGGGTACGGGTCAAGCGCAAGATACTGTTCACCGGCGACGTGGTGCAGGTGGGTGATTTCCAGTTGTACGTGCGCCATGGGTCGACCCAGGGGGGCGATGCATCGGCCGGGGGCTAAGTGCTACATGCCCATAAAAAAAGCTGCTGAAGACAGCAGCTTTTGGGTTGGGTGGTGGGCCAGGCCATCAGTCCACCACGCCATCACGCCATCAGATCATGCAGCTGCAGCGCCAGGTGCGGCGGGTGTGGGCTCTTCGCTGCCAGGCTGGGCCTCTTCGCCTGCGGCCATGTGTTTTTTGCGCTGCAGCAGCATCGAGTCGCCGTAGCTGAAGAAGCGGTACTGCTGGGCGACTGCGTGCTTGTACAGATCCATGATGTGTTCGTAGCCCGCAAAGGCGCTCACCAGCATCATCAGGCTGCTTTTGGGCAGGTGGAAGTTGGTGACCAGCATGTCGACCACGCGGTAGGGGAAGCCGGGCGTGATGAAGATGTTGGTGTCACCCGAGAGCTGGCCGGTGCGCGCCCATGATTCGAGCGTGCGCACGGTGGTGGTGCCCACGGCAACCACACGGCCGCCGCGCTGGCGGCAGCGCTCCAGCGCTGCCAGGGTGGGCAGTGGAATGTTGTACCACTCGCTATGCATCTGGTGGTCTTTGAGGTTCTCGGTCTTGACTGGCTGGAAGGTGCCTGCGCCGACGTGCAGGGTGACGCTCGCGCGCTCCACGCCTTTGGCTTCGAGGGCGGCCAGCACCTTGTCGTCAAAATGCAGCGCGGCAGTGGGTGCCGCCACGGCGCCGGGGTTTTTGGCAAACACTGTCTGGTAGCGCACTTCGTCTTCGGCCTGGTTCGGGTCCTGGCCCGATTGCTGTTCGCGCTCGATGTAGGGCGGCAGCGGGATGTGGCCGTGTTGCTGCATCAGCTCCCACGGGGTTTCGCCATGGGGGCCGTCGAGGCGCAGGCGGAACAGGGCGCCCATTTCGTTGGGCCAGCGGCCCATCAGCATGGCGTCAAAGCCGCCCGCCTTCTTGCCGCCCACCATGTGCAGCACACCACCGATGGCCGGTTTCTTGCTCACTTTCATGTGGGCGACGACTTCGTTGCCGTCCAGCACGCGCTCGATCAGCAACTCGATCTTGCCGCCGCTGGATTTTTCGCCAAACACGCGGGCCTTGATCACCTGGGTGTCGTTGAAGACCAGCAGGTCGCCCGCTTGCAGCAGATCGGGGAGTTCGTAGAAGTGGCGGTCGGCCAGCTCGGGCTCGCGCGCGTCCAGCAGGCGCGAGGCGCTGCGCTCGGCAGCGGGGTGTTGGGCAATCAGCTCTGGAGGGAGCTCGAAATCGAAATCGCTCAGGTGAAAGGTGCGGCGCGCACCGGAAAAGGCAGTCATCTTCGGCTCTTGCAGGCGGTACACACCCGCAGCTCACAGGGATCAAACAAGGGGGCGATTGTGCCACCGCAAAAGTGACACAGCAGGTTGCGCGGGAAACGCCGAGAGTTGTCATAAATTTGTCACAATTGGCGCCGAGGTGGGATGTTGCCATCCGCCCGATTTCCAAATTGCAAACCGTTTTTCCAGCGTATTCAAACAACACAACCAGGAGCAAGCCCATGGCACCCTTCAACATCCGCAGTCTTTCCGCCGCCGCCGTGCTGGCCGCACTCGCCGCCAGCGCCCAGGCGCAAGGCGTGGTCAATGCGCTGTGCAGTACCGATGCACCGTGGTGCGAAGCTGCGGCCAAGGAGTTCACCAAGAAGACCGGCATCAAGGTGAACCAGGCGCACAAGGGCACGGGCGAGATCGCTGCCCAGTTGCGCGCAGAGGCCAACAATCCCAAGACCGACATCTGGTGGGGTGGCACGGGTGATCCTTTCCTGCAGGCGGCCGAGCAAGGCCTGCTGGCCGAATACCGCCCCGCCTACATCAATGATCTGCGCGACTGGAGCGTGCGCCAGTACGCCATGTCGGGCAACCAGGTGGGCGGTTTCTACAGCTCGGCCATCGGCTTTGGCTACAACACCGATATCCTGAAGAAAAAGAAGCTGCCCGAGCCGCTGTGCTGGGCCGATGTGATCAAGCCCGAGTTCAAGGGCGAGGTGGAGATTTCGCACCCCGCCTCCAGCGGCACGGCCTACACGGTGATCGCAGGGCTGGTGCAGCTGATGGGCGAAGACCAGGCGTTTGATTACCTCAAGAAACTCCATAAGAACACGACCACCTACACCCGCAGCGGCCAGGCACAGGCGCCCAATGTGGCCAAGGGCGAGGTGGGTGTGGGCATTACCTTCATGTTCAATTTCGAGAAGTGGAAGGCCGACAAATACCCCGTGAAGACGCATGCGCCCTGCGAAGGCACGAGCTACGAGGTGGGCGGCATTGCGCTGGTGAAGGGGGCGCGCAACATGGACAACGCTAAGAAGTACTACGACTGGCTGATGGGCCCCGAGGGCCAGGCCGTTGGCGCCAAGGTGGGCAGCTACCAGGTGCCTGCCAACAAGACGTTCAAGATGGATCCGCGCATTCCGACCATGGACGACGTCAAGCTGATCAAGTACGACTTCGAGAAGTACGGAAAATCTGCCGAGCGCAAGCGTCTGATTGACCGCTGGACCAAGGAAGTGGAATCGCTGCCACGTTGATGTGATTCTGCGCTGGCGCGCAGGTGCCAGGAGTTCGCCCCGGTGGGCGAGGTACTTTCTTGTCTCGCAACAAGAAAGTACCCAAAGAAATACGCCCTGCTGCCTGCGTACCTGCGCTTCGCTCCGGGCAACCTGCGCTTCGCTCCGGGCAACCTGCGGTGCGCGGGCGTGGGCTGCACCGCATAACTCACTGTGCGCTTTACACTCCGTTCAAACAGATGCGGTGCATCAGTTCACGATGCAGTTGCACTCTACGGTGCAACTGCCCAGCCCACGCCCTGTGCTCCTCGGCGCAGGCAGAAGGGTGGGGGAGAGGCGACACGGGCTGTCGGGTTGCCCCTTTTGCAGACGCCGCGACACAGGTTGCCCGAAGGCGAAGCCGCAGGGACGCAGGCAGCAGGGCGGCCTTCTTTTGGGTACTTTTCTTGGCCGCCAAGAAAAGTGCCTCGCCTGCCGGGGCGAGACCCGGCCAGCAATCCCCAATAGAAAACCATGCGCCTGCAGTGCATGCGTACATACATACGTACAGCCGCCCCCACAGCCAGCCACTACCCCAGCCTCGCCACCTACAGACGCATCCACCCACTACTTGCTATAGTGGCCCGATGAAGCGTGCCTACCCACTGCTCGTGGCCGCCCTGTCGGCCTGGTGTCTGCTACTGTCGGCCTGGGCCCAGGCCGAACCCTTGCGGGTGGGCTCCAAGCGTTTTACCGAGTCGTACATCCTTGCCGAAATCGTTGCGCAGACCGCGCGGGCTGCGGGCACTACCGCCGAGGTGCGCCAGGGTCTGGGCAATACCGCCATCGTGTACGAGGCGCTCAAGAGCGGGCAGATCGATGTGTATGCCGAGTACACCGGCACCATTGCGCAGGAGATCGTCAAGGACCCAGCCCATACCTCGCTGCAGGATCTGAATCGCGCGCTGGCGCCGCTGGGGTTGGCGGTGGGCGTGCCGTTGGGCTTCAATGACGGCTATGCGCTGGCCATGCGACGCGATATGGCCGGCAAGCTGGGCATCCGCAGCCTGAGCGATCTGGCCCGCCATCCCACGCTGCGCTATGGCCTGTCGAATGAGTTTGTGGGCCGTGCCGATGGCTGGAAGGGTCTTGCGCAGCGCTATGGCCTGCAGGCGCAGCCGCAGGGACTGGACCATGGCCTCGCCTACGAGGCGATTGCGCAGCAGCACATCGATGTGATGGACATCTACACGACCGATGCCAAGATAGACCATCTGGGGCTGTTGGTGCTGGAGGACGACCGCCAGTATTTTCCGCGCTACGACGCCGTGCTGTTGTACCGGCAGGACTTGCCGCAGAAGCACCCGGCCGCGTGGGCCGCGCTGCAGCCACTCGCTGGCCGCATCAGCGAGGCGGGCATGATCCACATGAACGCGCAGGCCGAGCTGCAGGGCCAGGGCTTTGCAGCGATTGCGCAGCAGTTTCTGGCAGGAGGCGCCAAGGGCGCTGCGCCCGTTGCGGATAAAGCCGGCAGCCGCTCCGGCTTTGCTGCGCAACTGTGGCAGCGCCTGGTGGCCGATGACCTGTGGCGGCTGACCGGCCAGCACCTGCTTTTGGTGCTGATCTCGGTGGGGGCTGCAGCATTGATCGCAGTGCCTGCGGGGATTGCGTTGTTTCCGCACACGCGCCTGCGCGCGCTGGCGCTGGGGGCGGCGGGTGTCATGCAGACCATTCCGTCGCTGGCGCTGCTGGCGGTGCTGATTGCTGCGCTGGGGATGATCGGGCGGATTCCTGCACTGGTGGCGCTGACGGCATATTCCATCCTGCCGATCCTGAGCAACACCTGCGCGGGTCTAGCCGAGGTGTCGCCCGGTCTGCGTCACGCAGGATCGGCACTGGGCATGACGCACCCGCAGCGCATGCGCTGGGTGGAACTGCCGATTGCCATGCCTACCGTCATCGCCGGGATCCGAACCGCATGCGCGATTGCCATCGGCACCGCCACCATTGCGGCCTTCATTGGGGCCGGGGGGTTGGGCGAGCGGATCGTGACGGGCCTGGCGCTCAACGACAGCGCATTGATGCTGGCGGGTGCCCTGCCTGCAGCGGTGCTGGCGCTGCTCAGCGAGTTGTTTTTCGAGTTGTGGGAGCGCTATCTGCGCCGCCAGCGGATGCGGCGCTAAAAGGTGGTGATATCAGAGGGCAACATCGCCCACACGACTCTCGCGCCGGGCCATTGCATCGCCCATGCCAGGCGGGCCGGATGAGCCGGCGCGCACATGGATGAGGTAATTGCCCACACGCACCACATCGCCCGTGTACAAAACACAGCGGCGCATTTGCAGGCCATTGACGAAGGTGCCATTTTTGCTGCCGTGGTCTTCTACTGCGAGCACGCCAAAACGGCTGCTGTGCGTGAAGGCCGCATGGCGGCGGCTGATGTCGGGCGCGGGCAGAACTATGGCGCAACCAGGCTCACGGCCCACACTGAACAGGCCGTCCTTCACGATCAGTGAATGCAGCAACTGTGCATTGGCATCTTTGACGAGCAGTTCGGGCGGCATGGCAGATAGACCTTGTTGGGAGTGGAGGCATTGCACGGAAGCGCGCCAATCTACAGGTTCTGGTCTGTGAGCGCACCCTCCAATCGGAGGGAAACGCAGTAACAGATTGCATTTCTTTGGATCCATGCCACAGTGCTGCCCGCGTGCGATACCCCTTCAAAACGGCATCCAACTTATGCCAGATTGGAGCAGCCAGCTACCAATATGAGAGTGTTTTTACTGGATTTATAACCAGTAGCTGTGCAAACCATGCCAGAATGGGCAGTGATTGAGCCCGTCCATGCCTGCAACGCCTGCATCTTCTGCTGCTGCCAGTGCCGCACCCAAGGCACGCAAACCCGGCCGCCCGCGCAAAGCGGCTGCGGCCGACGGCGCTGCAGTGGTGCCCGCCAAGGCGGTAGCGAAAAACCCGGCGCAGCAGGCGCTTGCCAAACTCGGGCTCATCCGCGATATCGATCTGGCCTTGCACCTGCCACTGCGCTACGAAGACGAGACGCGCATCGTGGCGTTGCGCAATGCGCGCGACGACGAGGTGGCGCAGATCGAGGCAACCGTCATCTCCAGTGAAATACAGATGCGCCCGCGCCGCCAGTTGGTGGTGCAGGTGGAAGACGCCAATGGCGACCAGTGCGAGCTGCGCTTCTTCAGTTTTTACCCATCGCACCAAAAGACGCTGTCCGTGGGCGCCACCTTGCGCATTCGCGGCGAGATCAAGGGCGGTTTCTGGGGAAGGCAGATGGTGCACCCAGCTTTCCGCCAGGCGGGTGGCGAACTGCCCCAGTCGCTCACGCCGGTCTACCCCACCACGGCTGGTCTGCCGCAGCCGTACTTGCGCCGTGCCGTCATTAGCGGCCTGCAGCGCGCCGACCTGAGCGAAACCCTGCCGCCTGGCGTGGAGTTGCCGTACGCGCGCTATTTAGGTGAAAACGGAAGATCTCAGGCATACAGCTTGCGCGATGCGCTGCAGTTTTTGCACCACCCGACACCCGATGTATCGATTGCTGCGCTCGAAGACCACAGCCACCCGGCCTGGCAGCGCCTCAAGGCTGAGGAGTTGCTGGCGCAGCAGCTGTCGCAGCTGACTGCCAAGCGCGAGCGTGACCGCTTGCGTGCCCCGGCCCTGCAGGCACCGCGCATGGAAGGCGGCCACCTCAATCTGCATGAGCAGTTTCTGACGGCGCTGCCTTTTTCGCTGACAGGTGCCCAGCGTCGCGTGTGCGAAGAGATTGCCCGTGATCTGGCGCGCCATGTACCCATGCACCGCCTGCTGCAGGGCGATGTGGGCTCGGGCAAGACTATTGTGGCGGCACTGTCGGCCGTCATTGCCATCGATGCGGGCTGGCAATGTGCGCTGATGGCGCCCACCGAGATTCTGGCCGAGCAGCACTTTGCCAAGCTGGTGGGCTGGCTGGAGCCGCTGCTGGCGCCGCGTGGCCTGAAGGTGGCGTGGCTGGCCGGCGCGCAGAAAAAGAAGGAACGCGCCGCGATGCTGGCGCTGGTGGAGAGTGGAGAGGCCGCTCTGGTGGTGGGCACACATGCCGTCATCCAGGAGCAGGTGCAGTTCAAAAAACTGGGTCTCGCGGTGATCGACGAGCAGCACCGCTTTGGCGTGGCGCAACGGCTGGCGCTGCGGCAGAAGCTGCTTTCAACGGGGATGGAGCCGCACATGCTGATGATGAGCGCCACACCCATTCCGCGCACGCTGGCGATGAGTTACTACGCCGACCTCGATGTTTCGACCATCGACGAGCTGCCGCCGGGCCGCACGCCGGTGGTCACCAAACTGATCAGTGACAGCCGGCGCGACGAAGTGGTGGCGCGCATTGCCGATCAGATTGCTCAGGGGCGACAGGTCTATTGGGTGTGCCCGCTCATCGAGGAGAGCGAGGCGCTCGATTTGAGCAACGCCACGGCCACCCACACCGATCTGAGCGAGGCCCTGCCTGGAGTCATGGTGGGGCTGCTGCATTCACGCATGCCCACGGCAGAAAAAAAGGCGGTGATGGAACTGTTCACCGCGGGCGTCATGGGCGTGCTGGTATCAACCACGGTGATCGAGGTGGGCGTGGATGTACCCAATGCGAGCCTGATGGTGATTGAGCACGCAGAGCGCTTTGGCCTCTCGCAGCTGCACCAGCTGCGCGGGCGCGTGGGACGAGGTGCTGCGGCTTCTGCCTGCGTGCTGCTGTACGCAGTGGGCGACAGCGGCAAGCTGGGGGAGACGGCCAAAGAGCGCCTCAAAGCCATGGCCGAGACCAGCGACGGGTTCGAGATCGCCCGGCGCGATCTGGAAATTCGCGGCCCGGGAGAGTTTCTGGGCGCGAAGCAGTCCGGTGCGCCCTTGCTGCGATTTGCCGATCTGGAGGCGGACAAACATCTGCTTGAATGGGCGCGCGAACTGGCCCCTGAGATGCTGGACCGCTGGCCCGAACTTGCCATCACCCATGTATCACGCTGGCTCGGTGGCAAGGCGGAATACCTCAAGGCTTGAGCGCAGATCCCGTGAATTCATTGCGTTTTGTCATGGATATTGGTTTTTCTTATAAGCAAATGCTCGCAAACATCCATAATAGATAATTCCTATTTTGGCTGTAGGACATTTCCAAAACCGGTTTCGGCCAGAATCGGGTACAAATGTACGCTTGCGTCTTTTCAGAATCTCAACGCAGTGCTCTGTTCTTCGGAACTGAACGCATGTACTATTCAGCGATTCTTATAAAAAACCGACATGACACTTACAGAGCTCAAATATATTGTTGCCGTGGCACGCGAGAGGCATTTTGGACGTGCTGCCGACGCGTGTTACGTGTCCCAACCCACTTTGTCGGTTGCGATCAAGAAGCTGGAAGAGGAACTCGAGGTCAAGCTGTTTGAACGCAGCGCCTCTGAAGTCTCCGTAACCACCTTGGGCGACCAGATAGTGCGTCAGGCGCAGATCGTGCTGGACCAGGCCGCGGCCATCAAGGAAATCGCCAAGCGCGGCAAGGATCCGCTCGCCGGTGTCCTGACGCTGGGCGTGATCTACACCATCGGCCCTTATCTGTTGCCCGAACTGGTGCGCCAGTCGATCGAACGCACTCCGCAGATGCCGCTCATGATCAATGAGAACATGACGGCCAAACTGCTGGAGATGCTGCGTACCGGTGAAATCGACTGCGCCATCGTGGCCGAGCCTTTCCCGGATACCGGTCTGGCCATGGCGCCCCTGTACGACGAGCCTTTCTACGCTGCTGTGCCCAGTGTGCATCCGCTGGCCTCCCGTGAGAGCATTTCGTCAAGCGAACTCAAGAACGAAACCATGCTGCTTCTGGGCGCGGGACACTGCTTCCGGGACCATGTGCTGGAAGTCTGCCCTGAGTTTGCCCGCTACTCCAGCAATACCGAAGGCATTCGTCGCACGTTTGAAGGCTCCTCGCTGGAGACCATCAAGCACATGGTGGCTGCCGGTATGGGCGTGACCCTCGTGCCGCGCCTGTCGGTGCCCAAGGACGCGCTGGAAAAGGGCATCCGCCGCCGTAAATCGGACGAGACCCACATCCGCTACATCCCGCTGACCGACGACTCCAACGGCGAAGCGCCCAAGCGCCGCGTGGTGCTGGTGTGGCGTCGCAGCTTTACCCGCTACGAAGCGATTGCCGCATTGCGCAACGCCATCTTCGCCTGCAACCTGCCCGGCG
Organism: Comamonas odontotermitis; assembly: GCF_014207855.1. Lineage (GTDB taxonomy): Bacteria > Pseudomonadota > Gammaproteobacteria > Burkholderiales > Burkholderiaceae_C > Comamonas > Comamonas odontotermitis_A. Next base: position 102,103 of record NZ_JACHKZ010000003.1, read on the forward strand.
TGGAGATGTTGCAGTCCTGAGCTTTTACGCTCTCATCCGCCTTTGAACACGACCCCATGCCAGGCCCGCCTGCATGGGGTTTGTTTTTACCTGGTCACTCTTAAAAACATAGCTAATAGCGCTTGCCAGTAAAGTCTCAAAGGCGATTGTTGGCTGAGGAATTGCTGCCCTCTCTATGATGGCAGCATGCGCTGTCGTCCCTTCTTCCCGTCTGTGTTCTCGCCGCTGCGAGCGGTGGGCCGCGCGCCCACCCGTGTTCCTGGTTGGTGGCTGTGCGTTGCATTGCTCCCCGCTGGTGCCGCGCAGGCCATGGTGCCGGTGCAGGCGGCGCAGCAGGTGGCCCAGGGGCTGGCACACCTTGATCCATGGATACCGGTTTTGCTGTCGCTATGGTTGCTGCTGGGGGCGTATTGTTGGCTAAAGGCAACACAACCTCTGCGTGCACAGCAGCGGCTGCGCATGCAACTGGGGGCCGATGCACCCGTGGCGCCGCCGCTGTCGCCATGGCTCTTGGCGGGGGCCGCGTTGTGTGTGACGGCTGTGCTGCTGCTGGGGTGGGGGCTGGCAGATCCGGCCCATGCACTGCATGCGTTGTTGGTGGGCTGGGACGAGGCGGCGCAGCAGTGGTCGCAGCAGCATGTCAGTGTTTCGACGCGTGCCTATCTGCGCCATGTGACGGATGTGGGCGATGTACTGTGGCTGGGGATGCTGTCGGTGTTGGTGGCGGCGCTTCTGGCGTTGCGGCGGCGCTGGTTGCCGCTGCAGATCTGGGTATTTGCCATCGGCCTGAACGGGCTGTCCACCCGGGTGTTGAAAAATGCCTTTGACCGTGCGCGACCGCAGGCGTTGCATGAACTGGTGACTTCGGGCGCCAGCTTTCCGAGCGGCCATACGGCGGGCTCCGTCGTGGTGTATGGCCTGTTGTGGTGGTTGCTGCGAGGGCGCCTGCCGCGCCGCTCTCGGGTGGTGCTGGGCACCGGGTTGGCGTTGCTGGTGGCGCTGATTGCCGCCAGCCGCATCTGGCTGGAAGCGCACTTTGCCAGTGATGTGGTGGGCGGCGGATTGCTGGGCCTGGCAATTCTCGGTCTGGCCATATGGGCGCTGGAGCGGGGCCGCGCGCAGCCCTGAAGAATCGAGAGCCTGCCTGGGATACCGCTTGCGCGCTATGCTGGGCGCCTATGTCCGCAGCATCCCGCCCTTCTGTTTCTCTGCCCGAGCGGTTTTCGCTCTATCTCGATCTGATCCGCTTCAACCGGCCGGCGGGCTGGCTGGTGCTGGTGTGGCCCACCTTGGTGGCGTTGTGGGTGGCATCGGGCGGTTTTCCTGGCTGGCATTTGCTCATCGTGTTTGTGCTGGGCACTTTTCTGATGCGCAGCGCGGGCTGCTGCATCAACGACATTGCTGATCGCAAGTTTGACAAGCACGTCAAGCGTACGGCCAACCGGCCCATCACCACGGGCAAGATTTCGGTGTTCGAGGCGGCCATGGTGGGCGTGGTGCTGGCGCTGGTCTCGCTGGGGCTCGTGCTCACCACGCGCTGGGAGGCTGTCGCATGGTCGGTGCCTGCGGTGCTGTTCACCATTCTCTATCCTTTTACCAAGCGCTTTTTTGCCATGCCGCAGGCGTTCTTGGGCATTGCTTTCAACTTCGGGGTGCTGATTGCATTCGCAGCGGTTCAGGGCACGGTGCCGCTCACGGCGTGGCTGCTGTGGCTGGCCAATATGTTCATGGTGCTTGCCTACGATACCGAGTACGCCATGGTGGATCGTGACGACGATCTCAAGATTGGCATGAAGACCTCGGCCATCACCCTGGGTCGTTTCGATGTGGCTGCCATCATGGGGTTTTTTGGGCTGTGCCTGGCCCTCACCATCACTGCCATTGCGCCGCAGCGCCTGGGCTGGCCCTGGTGGGCGGGCGTGGCTGTGGCTGTGGGCCAGATGGTGTGGCATTACAGTCTGATCCGCACGCGCACGCGCGAGGGGTGCTTTACGGCTTTCAGCAAGAGCCACTGGATCGGCGTGGCGCTGTTTGCCGGTGTGGTGCTGGGATACGCTGTTCGCTGATTGCGCCGCGCGCCGCTATTGCGGCAAATACCGATGGCAGGAATGGGTGGTTTGGGTGATTTTTTCCTGCAAATTCATAGGCAAAGCACAGAAAAAAGCGGCCATCAATTGATGGCCGCTAACACTGGAGTCGCAGGAAAAAACCGTTAAGTGTGGTAGTTGCTTGAGGACATATTTAGAAAAAATGTCTCAAATCATGGTGTTGTGTAAAGCAGAGTTTAATCCAAAGTGTCAAACACTGCATCGTCAGGGCCAACAAAAGCCGGAGAACGCCAGGTGACATCTCGTAAATTACGGGAAATCTGGTTCTCCACGCCCATCAAAACCGCGAACAAAGCCATACGAACTGGTATGCCATTATCGGTCTGGCGGAAGATGGCCAGGCGCGGATCGTGGTTCAGATCGGTCGACAGGTCGTTGGCGCCGGGACGGGCATCGCGCGGCAGCGGGTGCATGATGATGGTGTCGGGTTTGCAGACTGCGTCCACCAGCGATTTCTGTACCTGGAACTCGGGTGTGTAGCCCTCGATGTTCTCGCCGGCAAAGCGCTCTTTCTGAATGCGGGTGGCATACACCACGTCTGCGCCCTTGAGGTCTTGCAATGAGGTGGAGATTTCCACCACATGGCCATTGGTGGAGGCCAGCTCCACCAGGTAGGCAGGCATTTCCAGCGATGCGGGCGAGATCAGCGTGAACTTCATGCCCTTGTACAGCGACAGCAGGCGGATCAGCGAATGCACGGTGCGGCCATACTTCAGGTCGCCCACCATGGCGATATGCGCGCCATCCATCAGCTTGCCCAGGCGCGAGAACTCACGCTGGATGGTGTACATGTCGAGAATCGCCTGGCTGGGGTGCTCGCCCGGGCCGTCGCCGGCATTGATGACCGGAATGTTGGTGGCGCGGGCAAATTCAGCCACCGAGCCCTGTTCGGGGTGACGGATGACCAGTGCATCCACATAGCCTGCCATCACGCGGCTGGTGTCATAGATGGATTCGCCCTTGGCCATCGACGAGAAGGTAAAGCCAGTCGTATCGCAGACCGAGCCGCCCAGTCGGCTGAAGGCGGCGCCAAAGCTCACGCGGGTGCGGGTGCTGGCCTCGAAGAACAGGCTGCCCATGACGGCACCTTCCAGCACGCGGCACACCTTGTGGCGGCGCGCAATCGGCTGCATCACATCGGCAATGCGGAACAACTCTTCGAGGCTTTCGCGCTCCAGCTGCGCGACGGACAGCAGTTGCGGGCGGCCATCTGCCGACATGCGCTCGGCCAGCGGGCGGTTGTGCTTTTGCGTGTCGGTGCCGGCAGCTTCGCGTGAGAGGATTTCGGAGACGAACTTCTGCGCCATGTCGGGCATGGCCCGGGCTTCACCCGAGGCCTCGGGCAGCAGCCAGGTGTCCAGCGTGCGGCGCCGCACGCCCAGGCGCTCGGCAAATGCATCGCGCGTCAAGTTCAAACGGCGCATTGCGTCGCGGAGGAAATCCTGCTGGCTGTCCATGTATGGGCTCCGGTAAATGGCGAACGGGCAGAATTATACGCTTTGCGTTTGTGTTTTGGTGAAAATATACGCTTTGCGTTTCATCTGTGCGCCAAAACCCGTAAAGCACAGCTGGGGCGGTGCGGGTGCTCGCCGCGCGGAAGGCCAAGGCCCGCACCAGTACCAGCCGGTTTTTCAGGCGCCGAATTCGTCACCCAGTTCCACGGCGCGCTTTTCGGCCGCTTTCATGGCGGCGATGAAATGAGCGCCCATGTGGCTGCCCCGCATGCTCTCCAGCGCCGCAAAGGTGGTGCCGCCCTTGCTGGTAACCCGCTCGCGCAGCACGGCAGGCGGCTCGCTCGACTGCGCGGCCAGCTGCGATGCGCCGGTGAAGGTACCGATCGCCAGCTGCAGTGCTTGCTCGGCGGGCAGGCCCATTTCCACACCGGCTTGCTGCATGGCTTCCAGAAAATAGAACACATAGGCGGGGCCGGAGCCAGAGAGTGCTGTTACGGCATCGAGCTGCGACTCCTGCTGCACCCAGATGAATTGCCCGGTGGTGCCGATGATCTGCTCGGCCAGCGCCTGCTGCGCGGGCGTCACGCCCTGGCGCGCGAACAACGCTGTCATGCCCTGGCCTACCAGCGCGGGGGTGTTGGGCATGGCGCGCACGATATGTTCGTTGGCGGCCCAGGTGGCGATGGAGCTGCTGCGGATGCCAGCGGCCACACTCAGATGCAGGGCGTGACCCGTGAACGCCGCGACCGAAGCGGCCGCATCCTTGAAGGTTTGCGGCTTGACTGCCCACACCACGACCTGCGCACTGGCCAGCGAGCCGTCGGCCGCAGGCAGGGCGTTGATGCCGAATTGCTGCAGCAGCACAGCGCGCTGAGGCTCATAAGGCTCCACCACCATGATGCGCGAGGCCAGTACACCCTGGCGGATCAGGCCGCCGATGATGGCGCTGGCCATATTGCCGCCGCCGATGAAGGCGATGGGGGGAAATTGGGAAAAGTCTGTGGTGCTCATGATCATGAGGAAAAAGAAGGTCGGCAGGAAGGATGGCTGCGCTGGGGAACGGGTCAGCGCGTTTCATCGTGAACTATAGCGGTGGCTGTGGCGCGGCCCAAATGCCTCTGGCAACTCCAAGCCGACAAGCGGGTTTTTGCTATGCAATTTGATGGTTTTGCGCGTGCCTGCCATGCGCTGAAAGCCGACTTACCCGCCATGCGTCACCAAGGAGCGAATTCCCCGTGTTTTGCTTGACGTGTAACAAGCCCGCCATGGCAGGGATAGCCTCGGTAGCGATTGAAATAACAATTGAGCAGAATTTTTAGTAAATTATTGCAGTTTGATGGCGCCAAGGTAGCCACCCCCTTTCCCGAGGAGAAGAGATGACGAGTTTGAACCGCAGGCATTTTTCGGTATTGGCGGGATCTGCCGCTTTGGCAAGCATGGGTTTGCCCCGTGCACAGGCCGCAGATGCGCCGCTGGTGCTGGGCCAGTCGGCACCATTTACCGGGCCCGCTGCGCAACTGGGCATCCAGTTTCACCAGGGCGCCAAGCTGTATCTGGACCAGTACAACGCCCAAAGCGGCCAGCGTCCGGTGACGATTCGCCAGTTGGACGATGGCTACGACCCCGAACGCACGGCTGCCAACACGCGCCAGCTGATTCAGGAGCAGGTGTTTGCACTGTTCGGCTATATCGGCACCCCCACCAGCCTGGCTGCGCTGCCGCTGGCCGCTGCCGAGAGCATTCCTTTCATTGCCCCGTTCAGCGGCGCGATGTCGCTGCGCGAGCCGTTTCAGCGCAATGTGTTCCATGTGCGCGCTTCGTACAACGACGAGACCGCGCAGATCGTGCGCCACCTCACCACCATTGGCAACAACAAGATCGCCGTCTTCTACCAGAACGATGCCTATGGCAAGGCCGGGCTCGATGGCGTGACCCAGGCGCTGGCGCAGCACAAGCTCAAGCCGGTCGCCACCGGCGTTGTGGAGCGCAACTCGGTCGATGTGGACGTGGCCGTGCGCGCCATTGTGGCCGCGCAACCGCATGCCGTGGTGCAGGTCAGCACCTACAAATCCTGCGCGGCCTTCATTCGTGCGGCGCGCAAGGCCGGTTTCAGCGGCACGTTCTACAACGTGTCATTTGTGGGGGCAGAGGCATTGGCCAACGAGCTGGGCAAGGAAGGCGCGGGCGTCGTTGTCTCGCAGGTTGTGCCCTCGCCCACGAGCGGCTCGTCGGCGCTGGCGCGCGAGTATCAGGAGGCCATGCGCAAAGGCGGCGGGGCTGCAGGCACCTATGCCAGCATCGAAGGCTATCTGGCTGCCAAGGTGTTCGTGGAGGGGCTCAAGCGCGCCAGGGCGCCGACGCGCGACGGGCTGATCGCCGGCCTGGAGACGCTGGATCGCCAGTCCTTTGGCGGCTTTGATGTCACCTTCACACCACGCAGCCACATGGGCTCGAAGTTTGTCGAGATGAGCATGTTGACGGCGGACAAGCGAATCATTGGATGATCGGTCCGTGGCGTGCTGCTGTTCCCGTGCTTGCTTGACCGCTCTCAAGGTTTTTCAACGCGGGCAGGTCGGGGTTTCGGCCAGCGCGATGAACTGCGTCACCTCGGCAGGGTTGAAGTTGTTGTCGCTCACCAGAAGCAATACGCGCTGGCCGTTGGCCAAGCGCGGGCCCCAGGTCATGCCTTCGATGTTGTCCACCGTTTGAAGGCCTGCCTGGGCCAGGTCCAGCAACAGGGTCTTGGAGGCAGGTTCAAACTGGCCGGGCACCAGTGCGTCCATGGCCAGGGTATTGGTCGCATCGGTGGCAATGCGGTAGAGGCGTGCTGAAAACCCCGTGCCCAGCACATAGGAGCGCTCCAGCACCAGCAGGTGCCCAGGCCCATCCGCCAGGATTTCGCTGACGCCGTTCACCGCCACCAGGGGTAGCGTGAGGTTGTCCACGGGGAGGGCGTCAGGCACGTAGGCGATCTGGCGCTGCGGCTGGCGCGTGGCAATGTCGTACTGGGTGATACGCAAGGGGCCGCCCGGCACACCGCGTGCTGGCAGCGGTCCGTCCTGCTTCAAGGCGCCTTCCATGGCCAGCCACAGCGTTTTCTGATCATCGCTGATGGCCATGCCCTCCAGCGTCATGTTGTTGCGCGGGCCGATGCTGCCGCTGTTGCGGGCGGGCAGTTGCAATTGTGGCGGCAGCGGCCAGGCCTGCTGCCAGCGGCCATCGAGCGTGGCTTCATTCAACTCTGGCCCGAAGCCACGTGCAAAATCGCCCTCGCTGCTCCACACGATGCGCTGGCTGCCGGGCAGCACGCGCAGCGCTTCCGGATCGGGCACGGCAACGCCTGCACGTGCGGCACGCTTGGGGGCGTAGGGCTGGTCGTCGGGGGCGCCCAGGTGGCGTGCGTCATCCAGTTGCACGCTGTGCAGGCCACTGGCGTCATAGTGAATGCGAGCGGTGTAGAAGCGTGCGCTGTCATGCGCTGCGCGGTCATCGCTGACGAGGTAGTAGCGGTCATCGGTGGCGTTGTAGTCGATGGACGAGAGGCCGCCCACGGGCACGCTGGCAAACTGCACATCGGGGCCCCAGCGCGTCTCGCCCAGCAGGTGAAAGCTGGCTTGGTCCGTACATGGTGGTACAGGCGGCGATGAGGGCGAAACTTGTGCGTCTGCACCAAACCCGATGCCTGGTTGGAGGACTGCGGGATGGCCGCAACCGGCCAGAACGCCTGCTACCACGGCAATGGCAAGCCAGGAGCGTTTTGTAATAAAAATGTGATGGTTGTGCCGCATATGTTGTTGGCGTATAAATTCCTGCAGATGCCGCAGTGCTGTCCGGCAATTGTTCACATTTTCCCGGTGTTGCGGGGGCATCGGGGTTCCTATCATCGCGCCTGGAAGCGAACAGCCAGGGTGATGGCTGCGCCCGTACGTAAACAAGAGGAGTGATGCAATGGCAACCCAAGCACAAAAATGGTCGGCGGAATTTTTAGGAACCTTTTGGTTGACTTTCGGAGGCTGCGGCAGCGCCGTGCTGGCCGCCGCGTTTCCACAGGTCGGTATTGGCCTGCTGGGCGTGTCGCTGGCCTTCGGTCTCACGGTGTTGACCGGCGCCTATGCCTTCGGCCCGGTCTCGGGCGGGCACTTCAACCCGGCAGTGTCCGTGGGCCTGACGGTGGCGGGCCGCTTCAAGGCGTCTGAGCTGCCAGGCTACATCATTGCCCAGGTGCTGGGCGCGATTGCCGCAGCCGCTGTGCTGTACCTGATTGCTTCCGGCAAGGCCGGTGCCACGGTCACCGATCTGGCGACCAATGGTTTTGGCGAGCATTCGCCGGGCAAGTTCTCCATGGTGGCTGCGCTGGTGACGGAGGTGGTGCTGACGGCCGTCTTCCTGCTGGTCATTCTGGGCTCTACCGCCAAGAAGGCCGCTGCCGGCTTTGCAGGCATGAGCATCGGCCTGTGCCTGACGCTGATCCACCTGATCTCGATCCCCGTGACCAACACCTCGGTCAACCCCGCACGCAGCACCGGCCCTGCGCTGTTCGGTCCATCGATCGCCCTGGAGCAGCTGTGGCTCTTCTGGCTGGCACCGATCGTTGGCGCGGTCATTGGCGCGCTGATCCACAAGGCGCTGCTGGCAGGCCAGGACGACTGAGCAGGCCAACGGCTCAAAGCAAAAGGGATGCGGATGCATCCCTTTTTTTATGGAGTGATTTTGTTTGCCGGTGTGCGCTTCTGAAGCACCAGCAGCTATCAAATTGATAGTTGTGGGGTTTATTGCGCCGTAGTCTGGCGCACGGCCTGTTCCCAGCGTGCCATCAGGGCGTCGGCGCGGGCCTTGTCCTGGGTGGGGACGAAGCGGCGCTCGGCCTTCCACAGCGCCGACAGCTCATCGGTGCCCTGGTACACGCCAGTGGCCAGGCCTGCCAGATAGGCTGCACCCAGCGCGGTGGTTTCCACGCAGGCAGGGCGCACCACGGGAATGCCCAACAAGTCGGCCTGGAACTGCATCAGCAGGTTGTTGACGCAGGCGCCGCCGTCCACGCGCAGCTCGGTCACGGGCTGGCCGCCATTGGCGACGGCGTCGCGGCTCATGGCCTGCAGCAAGGCGGCGCTCTGGTAGGCGATGGATTCCAGTGCGGCGCGGGCGATGTGGGCCAAGGTGGTGCCACGGGTGAGGCCGGTGATGGTGCCGCGTGCATCGGCGTTCCAGTACGGTGCACCCAGGCCGGTGAAGGCAGGCACCATCATGACGCCGCCGCTGTCAGGCACGCTTTCGGCAAGTTGCTGCACCTGGCCGCTGTGTTCGATGGCGCGCAGGCCGTCACGCAGCCATTGCACGACGGCGCCGCCAACGAAGACGCTGCCTTCGAGTGCGAACTGGGGCGCAGCAGATACCTGCGCGGCGCTGGTGGTCAGCAGGCCATTGCGCGAGGTCTGGAAGGCGCTGCCGGTGTGCATGAGCATGAAGCAGCCGGTGCCATAGGTGTTCTTGGCCATGCCGGCAGAAAAGCACGCCTGGCCGAAGAGGGCGCTTTGCTGGTCGCCCGCCATGCCGCCGATGTGGATGGGCGCGCCCAGAAAATCGTCCTTGGTATCGCCAAAGTGGCTGGCCGAGGGTTGCACCTCCGGCATCAGCGAGCGCGGAATGCGCAGGAGTGCCAGCAGCTCGTCGTCCCACTGGTTGGTGTGCACATTGAAGAGCATGGTGCGGCTGGCGTTGCTCACGTCGGTCACGTGGCGGCGGCCACCGGTCAGCTGCCAGACGAGCCAGGTATCCACGGTGCCAAAGGCGAGCTCGCCCCGCTCGGCGGCGGCTCGCGCGCCGGGTACATGGTCGAGCAGCCACTGCAGCTTGGTAGCGGAAAAGTAGGCGTCGACGAGCAGGCCGGTCTTCTGCTGGATCAGGCCGGCGTGGCCATCTTCGCGCAGCTGGGCGCACACGGGCTCTGCCCGCCGGTCCTGCCAGACCAGGGCATTGTGGATGGGCTGGCCGGTCTTGCGGTTCCACACCACGGTGGTTTCGCGCTGGTTGGTGATGCCAAGCGCCGTGATCTGGCTGGCACTGATGCCGCTTTTCTTGAGGGCCTCTCGCGCGGTGGCGAGCTGCGTGCCCCAGATCTGCAGCGGGTCGTGTTCCACATGGCCGGGGCTGGGGTAGATCTGCGGCAGCTCCTGCTGGGCCAGCGCGACGATGTTGCCACGCGCGTCAAACACGATGGAGCGGGAGCTGGAGGTGCCCTGGTCAAGGGCAAGCAAGTAGGTCATAGGTTTTCCGTGATTCATTGCGTGCTACGCACGTCTTTGGCGCTGGAGCGGCCCGGCCAAAGCAGCCAGGCAAGGGGCGTTCCGCAGCGGCTCAGGGGGGTGTTCATGTTTCACGCCACGGTGCAGCGCACGTTGGCGTCCTGCAGCAGGCGTGGAAAGGGCTCGGGCGGCTGCGCATCGGTGAAGAGGCGGTCAATGCGCGAGAGCGGCCCCACCTCCACCATGGCCGGGCGGCCGAATTTGCTCTGGTCGGCGGCCATCCACACTTCGCGGGCCTGCTCCATGATGGTTTGCGCCACTTTCACTTCTCTGAAATCAAAGTCGCGCAGACTGCCGTCTGATTCGATGCCCGAGATGCCGATCAGCGCAATATCGACGCGGAACTGGCGAATGAAATCCACCGCCGCCTCGCCGATGATGCCGCGATCTCGCCCGCGCACCACGCCGCCGGCGACGATCACTTCGCAATCGGCATTGCTGCTGAGCGTGGCGGCCACGTTGAGGTTGTTGGTGATGACGCGCAGGCCACGGTGCTGCATCAGGGCGCGGGCAATGGCCTCGGTGGTGGTGCCGATGTTCAGGATGAGCGAGCAGTTGTTGGGCACCTGGGCAGCGACGGCCTTGGCGATGCGCGATTTGCCATCGGCATTGAGCGATTCGCGCTGCGTGTGGGCGAGGTTCTCGGTGGTGGAGCTGGGCACGCGCACGCCCCCGTGAAAGCGCACCAGCAGCCCCGTGTCTGCGAGTTTCTGGATGTCGCGCCGCACGGTTTGCAGGGTGACGCCCAGGATGTCTGCCAACTGCTCGACCGTGGCAGATTGGCGGCGGCGCACCTCGTCTATCAATTGGAGTTGTCGTGGATTGGTGTTCACAGCGCAGGAGGTGTAGGTAGGGGCAGTGGGGAGGGCGCGGGCGCAGCAGTGGGCGTCTGCGGCAGTTTGCTCCCAAACACTGTAGATCGAATTAAAACGAACCCTTACTAGGGTAACTTTCTATTGGAGGCGCGTTCAAAAGAACAAAAATGAACGAATTCGAAAGCGCAAGGCTTTCATTTTCACAGATTTGCAGGCTTGCTCTTACATTCGGAGCAGAGAGGCGATGATGCAGCTGGTGTTGGAGAATGTGGTCCAACGGGTCGGAGGGCAGACATGGCTCTATCCGCTGGATTTATCGCTGCAAAGCAATGCTGTGACGGTGCTTCTGGGCGCAACGCAGGCGGGTAAAACCAGCTTGATGCGCATCATGGCGGGCTTGGACAAACCGGCCAGCGGCCGCGTGCTGGTGGATGGCCAGGATGTGACCGGCGTGTCGGTGCGCCAGCGCGATGTGGCCATGGTGTACCAGCAGTTCATCAACTATCCCTCGATGACCGTGGCGCAGAACATTGCGTCTCCCCTGCGGCTGCGCGGCGACTCTGAAATTGATAGCAAGGTACGTAGCCTGGCTGAGCGCCTGCACATCGATATGTTTCTGGATCGCCTGCCTGCCGAGCTCTCGGGCGGCCAGCAGCAGCGTGTGGCCCTGGCGCGCGCCCTGGCCAAGGATGCGCCACTGATGCTGCTGGATGAGCCACTCGTCAACCTCGACTACAAGCTGCGCGAAGGCTTGCGCGATGAACTGAGCCAGCTCTTTGAGGCGGGCCGCTCCACTGTGGTCTATGCCACCACCGAGCCGGGCGAGGCCTTGCTCTTGGGCGGCTACACCGCGGTTCTGGATGCGGGCGAGCTGCTGCAGTACGGGCCGACGGCCCAGGTCTTCCACGCTCCGCGCTCGCTGCGTGTGGCGCGGGCTTTCAGCGATCCGCCGATGAACCTGGTAACGGCGCAGGTGCAGGCTGGCGGCGCGCAACTGGCCTTGCAGCAAGGCGCTACGCTGCCGCTGGCGCAGCCACTGCCCGCCACTGCCGCAGCCGGTGAAGTGGTGGTGGGCGCGCGAGCGAGCGCGCTGCGGCTGCAGGAGCGCCCGGGCGACATCCATCTGCATGGTCAGGTGTATCTGGTGGAGATTTCCGGCTCGGACACCTTTGTGCATGTGCAACTGCCCTGGGGCGGATGGGTGGCGCAGCTGACGGGTGTGCACAAATTGGCAGCCAATGAGCAGGTCAGTCTTTATCTGGCGCCCGCAGACTGCTATGTTTTTGAGACTGAGCGCGCAGGCAATCAGGGCGGCGCCCTGCTGCAGTTGCCGCAACAGCAGCATCAGCCACAGCGGTCGTCGTCACAGTGGCCCGGTGCGGCGCAAGAGGTGTAAGCCATGGCTCGTATTTCCCTGGATCTGGCGCACGCCTATCGCCCTCAACCGCAGCAGGACAGCGATTACGCCCTGCTGCCGCTGCAGATGGAGTTTGCCGATGGCGGTGCCTATGCGCTGCTGGGCCCATCGGGCTGCGGCAAGACGACCTTACTCAACATCATGTCGGGCCTGTTGACGCCTTCGCATGGCAAGGTGCTTTTTGACGGGCGCGATGTGACGCAGGAGACCCCGCAGCAGCGCAATATTGCGCAGGTGTTCCAGTTTCCCGTGATCTACGACACCATGACGGTGGAGCAGAACCTGGCCTTTCCGCTGCGCAACCGCAAGGTGCCGGAGGCTGAGATTCGCAAGCGCGTGGGTGCGATCGCCGAGATGCTGGAGATGAGCGGTCAGCTGAACCAGCGGGCGGCAGGCCTGTCGGCCGATGCCAAGCAGAAGATATCGCTGGGCCGGGGCCTGGTACGGCCCGATGTTGCGGCGGTGCTGTTTGATGAGCCGCTGACGGTGATCGATCCGCACCTGAAGTGGCAGTTGCGCCGCAAGCTCAAGCAGATTCACCAGGAGTTCAAGCTCACACTGATCTACGTGACCCATGACCAGGTGGAGGCGCTGACCTTTGCCGAGCAGGTGGTGGTGATGTCGCGTGGCCGGGTGATGCAGGTCGGCGCACCCGAGGCCCTGTTTGAGCGCCCGAGCCACACCTTTGTCGGGCACTTCATCGGCTCGCCGGGCATGAATTTCCTGCCCCTGCAGTGTGTTGAGGGCGGCATGTGGGTGGCGGGCCAGCGCATGGCGATGCCCGCAGGGCTGGAGGGCGCAGCCGCTGCGCAGGCGGCGCTGCATCTGGGCATCCGGCCCGAATACATGCGCCTGGCGCCCGCCGGTTCTGCCGGTGCCGTGCCCGCGCAGGTGCTGCGTGTGCAGGATGTGGGCACCCATATGCTCTTGACTGCCACGGTGGACGGCCAGGCCCTGAAAGCCCGCTTCATGGCCGATACAGCGCTGCCCGCGCCTGGCGCCACGGTCTGGCTGGAGGTGGTGAACCCGCACACCTGCTACTACCGCAATGAGGAGCTGATGGCATGAACCCCTCCAACAAGCCGGTCAACCAGAAGGCATGGTGGCTGATCCTGCCGGTGATCCTGTGCGTGGCGTTTTCTGCCATCCTGCCGCTGATGACGGTGGTCAATTACTCGGTGCAGGACATCATCGACCCCGAGCGGCGCGTGTTCGTCGGCACCGAATGGTTTGCTGCGGTGATGCGCGATGAAGAGCTGCATTCGGCGCTGTGGCGACAGATCACGTTTTCGCTGGCGGTGCTGGCGGTGGAGATTCCGCTGGGCATTGCGCTGGCGCTGGCCATGCCCGCCAAGGGCTGGAAGTCTTCCGCCGTGCTGGTGGTGGTGGCGCTGTCGCTGCTGATCCCCTGGAACGTGGTGGGCACCATCTGGCAGATCTATGGCCGTGCCGACATCGGCCTGCTGGGGCACACTCTGCAGAAGCTAGGCGTTGATTACAACTACACCGGCAGTGCCACCGATGCGTGGCTTACGGTGCTGGTGATGGATGTTTGGCACTGGACGCCTCTGGTGGCGCTGCTGTGCTATGCCGGGCTGCGCTCCATCCCCGACGCCTATTACCAGGCAGCGCGCATCGATGGTGCGAGCAAGTTTGCGGTGTTTCGCTACATCCAGCTGCCCAAGATGCGGGGCGTGCTGATGATTGCCGTGCTGCTGCGCTTCATGGACAGCTTCATGATCTACACCGAGCCCTTTGTGCTGACTGGCGGCGGGCCGGGGAATGCCACCACTTTTCTGAGCCAGTACCTCACGCAGAAGGCCGTGGGCCAGTTCGACCTGGGGCCTGCGGCGGCGTTCTCGCTGATCTACTTCCTCATCATCCTCTTGTTCTGCTTTGTGCTCTACAACTGGATGCAGCGCGTAGGCACGCAGGAAGCGGAGGTGGAGCAATGAGCGCAGGGGCTGACATGAACGACAAGCGGTTTCACAAGCGCAGCATCTTCCTGGTGCTCTACATCGTGTTCGCGCTGCTGCCCATCTACTGGATGGTGAACATGAGCTTCAAGACGAATGAGGAGATTCTTTCGAGTTTCTCGTTCTTTCCGCAGCAGTTCACCTGGTCCAACTACGTGCGCATCTTTACCGATGAGTCGTGGTATTCGGGCTATATCAACAGCCTTATCTATGTGGCCATCAACACGGTCATCTCGCTCACCGTGGCGCTGCCTGCGGCCTATGCCTTCTCGCGCTACCAGTTTCTGGGCGACAAGCACGTGTTCTTCTGGCTGCTCACCAACCGCATGACGCCGCCAGCTGTGTTTCTGCTGCCCTTCTTTCAGCTCTACAGCACCGTGGGTCTCATGGACACGCACCTGGGCGTGGCGCTGGCGCACCTCTTGTTCAACGTGCCGCTGGCCGTGTGGATTCTGGAGGGCTTCATGAGCGGCATTCCGCGCGAGATCGATGAAACCGCCTATATCGACGGCTACTCCTTCCCGCGCTTCTTTCTGACTATTTTCTTGCCGCTCATCAAGGCAGGTGTAGGCGTGGCGGCGTTCTTCTGCTTCATGTTCAGCTGGGTGGAGCTGCTGCTGGCGCGCACGCTGACCAGCGTGAACGCCAAGCCCATCGTGGCAACCATGACGCGCACCGTCAGCGCCTCGGGCATGGACTGGGCGACGCTGGCGGCCGCGGGTGTGCTCACCATCGTGCCCGGCGCCATCGTGATCTGGTTTGTGCGCCACTACATCGCCAAGGGCTTTGCGATGGGGCGCGTGTGAAGCCGGGCGGTGCGGACGCCACGGGCATCGGAATGAAAGAGGAGAAGCGCCATGTTTGACTGGATGGTCTGGACCACCCCGGTGGCGGTATTTTTCACCTGCATCGTGCTGATGCTGATCGGCATGACCATCTGGGAGCTGAAATCGCCCACCACGCTGCGGCGGGGCTGGCTGCCCATTGCCACCACGCGCGGAGACCGACTGTTCATCGGCCTTCTGGCCGCCGCCTACGTCAACCTTGTTTTTGTCGGTATCGCGGGCAAGCTGCAGGAATGGATGTCGCTGGAGGCAGAGCCTTCGGTGTGGATCAGCTTTGTCCTGTCGATGCTGCTGCTGGCCTTGATCATGCGCAAGGGTTAGCTGCTGGCAGAGAGATTGAACGGTATTTTTCAACGTATCCGGCTCTCCGCCTCCCCGGAGCCGCGATCGGACACCCCGGGGAAGCGCCACCTAGGAGACATTCATGAAGATGCGATACACAGCATTGGCGGCGGCAGCGGCGATGCTCGCCATGCACGGCGCGTGGGCCGCAGAGGCCGATGCCAAGAAGTGGATTGACGGTGAGTTTCAGCCCTCGACCTTGAGCAAGGACCAGCAGGCGGCCGAGATGAAGTGGTTCATCGATGCCGCCAAGAAGCTGCAGGGCAAGGGGGTGAAGGAAATTGCCGTGGTGTCCGAGACCATCACCACGCATGAATACGAATCAAAGACGCTGGCCAAGGCTTTCGAGGAAATCACCGGCATCAAGGTCAAGCACGACCTGATCCAGGAAGGCGACGTGGTCGAAAAGCTGCAGACCTCGATGCAGTCTGGCAAGTCGATCTATGACGGCTGGATCAGTGATTCCGACCTGATCGGCACGCACTACCGCTACGGCAAGATGATGAACCTGACCGACTACATGGCAGGCGCAGGCAAGGAATGGACCAATCCGGGCCTGGACATCAAGGACTTCATCGGCACCAAGTTCACCACCGCGCCCGACGGCAAGCTCTACCAGCTGCCCGACCAGCAGTTCGCCAACCTGTACTGGTTCCGCGCCGACCTGTTCGAGCGCAAGGACCTGAAGGACAAGTTCAAGGCCAAATACGGCTACGACCTGGGTGTGCCGCTGAACTGGAGTGCCTACGAAGACATTGCCGAGTTCTTTACCAACGATGTCAAACAGATCGACGGCAAGCCCATCTACGGCCATATGGACTACGGCAAGAAAGACCCGTCGCTGGGCTGGCGCTTTACCGATGCCTGGCTGTCGATGGCGGGCTCGGCCGACATCGGCAACCCCAACGGCATGCCGGTGGATGAATGGGGTATTCGCGTGGCCGACGACAAATGCACGCCGGTGGGTGCCTCGGTCTCGCGCGGCGGAGCCACCAACTCGCCCGCGGCCGTCTATGCGCTCACCAAATACATCGACTGGATGAAGAAATACGCGCCCAAGGAAGCCATGGGCATGACCTTTGGCGAAGCTGGCCCCGTGCCAGCCCAGGGACAGATTGCGCAGCAGATCTTCTGGTACACCGCCTTTACCGCCGACATGACCAAGCCCGGCCTGCCCGTGGTGAATGCGGACGGCACCCCTAAATGGCGCATGGCCCCCGGGCCGAACGGCCCCTATTGGAAGCAGGGCATGCAAAACGGCTACCAAGACGTGGGCTCATGGTCCTTCTTCAACGGCCACGACGCCAACAAGACCGCCGCTGCCTGGCTGTACGCGCAGTTCGTGACCTCCAAGACCGTATCGCTCAAGAAGACCATTGTCGGCCTCACGCCGATCCGCGAGTCGGACATCCAGTCCAAGGCGCTGACCGACATGGCACCCAAGCTCGGCGGCCTGGTCGAGTTCTACCGCAGCCCGGCCCGCGTGGCATGGACGCCGACCGGCACCAACGTGCCCGACTACCCCAAGCTCGCGCAGCTGTGGTGGAAGAACGTGGCCGAGGCCGTGACGGGCGAAAAGACGCCACAGAAGGCCATGGACAACCTGGCCGACGAGATGGACAACGTGATGGCTCGCCTGCAACGCGCCGGCATGGCCCATTGCGCCCCCAAGCTCAACCCCAAGGGAGACCCCAACAAATGGCTGAGCGATGCGCATGCCCCCTGGAAGAAGCTGGCCAACGAAAAGCCCAAGGGTGAAACCATTGAGTACAACAAGCTGCTGAGCGCCTGGAAGGAAGGCAAGGTGCGCTGATGCGGACCGCTGACATCACCCTGCAAACCAGCAACTGCAGACTGGCTGCAGGGGCAAGACCGGGTACCCACGCTCCAGAGGCGCAGGGTGGTGTTGGCGGAGCTTGGGCCGCGCGGCAGCGAAGCGAGGCAAGGCCGCTGCTGGCTCCTTACCGCAGGCTGGCCGACCGTGCCGCGCTGGCGGCGCAATGTCAGAAACTCAAAAACGATAGCTATCAACGCAAAGTGGTACCGATTTTGGGCTACAAAAATATCTAAAACTCCATAAAAACAAGCGCAGACAGCTCTTCTTTTTTGTCAACCAAGACATCTGTCCTTGAATGCCAGTTCGTGGAGGATTTGTTACGTTCGATCAAAATCTATCAAAAACGAATCATTGTTTCCCGCTGGATTGCATCAAAAACGAAAAAGAGCGAAAATTTAGGAAACGCAACGCGGGCATACCGCTGTCTGATTACCAGTTTTCCTGTTCATGAATACCTCGATCTCTCCCCAAGCAACGGTTCGCGCTGAGCTACTCCAGCAGCTGGCGCAGACGCCTTCTTTTGACCTGGCCGTGGTGGGCGGAGGGGCAACCGGTCTGGGTGTAGCGCTGGATGCGGCGGCCCGCGGATTCAAGGTCGTGCTGCTGGAGGCCATGGATTTTGCCAAGGGCACATCGTCGCGCGCTACCAAGCTGGTGCATGGCGGCGTGCGTTACCTGGCGCAGGGCAATATTGCGCTGGTGCGCGAGGCGCTGCACGAGCGCACCACCTTGCTGCACAATGCGCCGCACATTGCGCAGCCGCTCGCTTTCGTCATGCCTTCGTACCGTCTGCTGGACACGCCTTTTTACGGCATCGGCCTCAAGATGTACGACGCGCTGGCGGGCAAGGCCGGGCTGGGTTCGACCCAATTCCTGTCGGCTGGCGCCACCCGCAGCCTGCTCCCAACGGTGCAGGGCAAAGGCCTCAAGGGCGGCGTCAAATACTGGGACGGACAGTTTGACGACGCTCGCCTGGCACTGGCGCTGGCGCGCACTGCTGCGGCCAAGGGCGCGCTACTGATCAACTACTGCCCGGTGACCGGACTGGTGCAGGAGGGCGGACGTGTCGTCGGCCTGGAATGCAAGGATGCGGAAACCGGCCAGGCCTACACCGTGCGTGCCCGCTGCGTGGTCAACGCCACCGGCCCCTGGGTGGACCAGCTGCGCCAGGAAGACGCGCAGATGCTGGGTAAACCAGTCAAAGCCATGGTTGCTCCCAGCCAGGGCGTGCACCTGGTGGTGGACCGTGAGTTCCTGCCCAGTGACCATGCGCTTCTGGTGCCCAAGACCGCTGACGGCCGGGTGCTGTTTGCCGTGCCGTGGCTGGGCAAGGTGATCCTGGGTACCACCGACACCCCCCGCCATGATCTGGCGCGCGAGCCGGTGCCGTTTGACGAAGAAGTGAACTTCATCCTCAGCGAAGCGGGCAAATACCTCAGCCGCCAGCCTACGCTGGCCGACGTGCGCAGCATGTGGGCCGGCCTGCGCCCGCTGGCCAAGCCGCAGGACGATGATGGCGAAAACACCAAGGGCATCAGCCGTGAGCACACCGTGCTCACCAGTAAATCAGGCATGGTGACCGTGACGGGGGGCAAGTGGACCACCTACCGCGCCATGGCAGAAGACGTGCTCGAAGCCTGCTTCAACGCGGGAGAGCTGCCGCGCAAGCCTGGCGGGGTGACGGTGAACCTGCCGCTGGTGGGGTCGCCCGCTTCGGGCCGGTCGCAGCACAGCATGCACATGGGGCAGGGCATGCACTCCTATGGCAGCGAGGCAGCGGTCATCGAGGCCCTGCCGGGGGCATCCGTCTGGCTGGCCGATGGCTTGAGCGAAGCCATGGTGCGCTTTGCGGCCCGCTACGAATACGCCCGTACTGTTGAAGATGTACTGGCCCGCCGCAGCCGCATGCTGTTTCTGGATGCGCGCCTGGCTGCCAAGCTGGCCCCTCGCGTGGCAGAAATCCTGCGCGAGGAATTGGGGTCAGATCCTGCGCTGGAGGCATTTTTGGCATTGGCACAACAGTACACCGGCAAAAAACTGGCGTAAAACCGCCAAAGCGCAGCCAGACAGTGGTTGCGCTCTTGACAGAGGGGGCGCACTCTGTCAGAATAATCAGCTTCGCGCGTAATTTGGCGGTCATTTCGTTTGACCAGACTGAATTCATGCGTGAGGTTTCTGCCCAGGAGAAGCATCGTAAATGGTTGCGGTGTGGACGACGGGCCCAAGACTGACTGGCTGCTTGGCTGTCCATGAGGATTAATTCTTATTGGGCTGTCCGGTCTGCTGGTGCAAGTTGGGAATATTGAAATGATCCAGACAGAATCTCGACTCGAGGTTGCCGACAATACCGGCGCGAAGTCTGTCCAGTGCATCAAAGTGCTGGGTGGTTCGCACCGTCGCTATGCGAGCGTTGGTGACATTATCAAGGTGAGCGTGAAAGAAGCTGCTCCACGTGGCCGCGTCAAAAAAGGCGAGGTCTACAGTGCTGTGGTGGTGCGTACCGCTAAAGGTATTCGCCGTGCTGACGGTTCGCTCGTCAAATTCGATGGCAACGCTGCAGTGTTGCTCAATGCAAAGCTGGAGCCTATCGGCACCCGTATCTTTGGCCCCGTGACGCGTGAACTGCGTACCGAGCGCTTCATGAAGATCGTGTCCCTGGCCCCTGAAGTTCTCTAAGGACAGCACCATGAACAAGATTCGCAAGGGCGACGAAGTGGTCGTGCTGACTGGGCGCGACAAGGGCAAGCGCGGCGTTGTGACGCTGCGCGCTGATGACTCCCACCTGGTGATCGAAGGCATCAACCTGGTGAAGAAGCACGTCAAGCCAAACCCCATGAAGGGCACCAACGGCGGTATCGTGGAAAAGGCCATGCCTATCCACCAATCCAATGTGGCGATCTTCAATGCGGCAACCGGCAAGGGTGACCGCGTGGGCATCAAGGTGAACGCCGACGGCGCACGTGTTCGCGTGTTCAAGTCCAATGGCGCTGAAATCAAGGCAGCCTAAGGAGTAAGACATGGCAAACGTTGCACGACTGCAAAAACAATACCGTGAGCAAATCGCTCCCGAACTGATGAAGAAGTTCGGCTACACCTCCCCAATGGAAGTGCCTCGCCTGACCAAGATCACCCTGAACATGGGTGTGAGCGAAGCCGTTTCCGACAAGAAGGTGATGGACAACGCTGTGGCTGACCTGACCAAGATTGCTGGTCAAAAGCCTGTGGTGACCAAGGCCAAGAAGGCTATCGCTGGTTTCAAGATCCGCGAAGGCCAGGCTATCGGCTGCATGGTGACCCTGCGTGGCGTTCAGATGTATGAGTTCCTGGACCGTTTCGTGACCGTGGCGCTGCCACGCGTGCGTGACTTCCGTGGTATCTCTGGCCGCGCTTTTGATGGCCGTGGTAACTACAACATCGGCGTCAAAGAACAAATCATCTTCCCTGAAATTGAGTACGACAAAGTCGATGCACTGCGTGGTCTCAACATCAGCATTACGACGACTGCGAAGAATGACGACGAAGCCAAGGCTTTGTTGCAGGCTTTCCGCTTCCCGTTCAAGAACTGAGGTGATGCATGGCTAAACAAGCACTGATCCAACGCGAACTGAAGCGTGAAAAGCTGGCCGCAAAGTACGCAGCCAAGTATGCAGAACTGAAGGCAATCGCCGGTGACAGCAAGCGCACCGACGAAGAGCGTGAAGCAGCCCGTCTGGGCCTGCAGAAGCTGCCTCGCAATGCAAACCCCAATCGTCAACGTGCACGTTGCGAAATCACGGGTCGTCCCCGTGGCACCTTCCGTCAATTCGGTCTGGGCCGCGCCAAGATTCGTGAACTGGCATTTGTCGGCGCCATCCCCGGCGTGACCAAGGCCAGCTGGTAAGCAGTCAGGAGATTAAACATGAGCATGAGTGATCCAATCGCTGACTTGCTGACCCGTATCCGCAACGCCCAAATGGTGTCCAAGGCCACCGTGTCGGTGCCATCTTCCAAAGTGAAGGTTGCCATCGCCCAGGTGCTGAAGGAAGAGGGTTACATCGACGGCTTCGACGTGAAGACCGAAGATGGCAAGTCTGAACTCGCAATTACCTTGAAGTACTACGCCGGTCGCCCAGTGATCGAGCGTATCGAGCGCGTAAGCCGTCCTGGCCTGCGTGTGTACAAGGGCTGCAATGCAATTCCACAAGTCATGAATGGCCTGGGCGTTGCAATCGTGACCACGCCCAAGGGTGTGATGACCGATCGTAAAGCGCGCGCTGCCGGTGTCGGCGGTGAAGTGCTTTGCTATGTGGCTTAACCGTGGCATTGAAGGAGAAATACTGAAATGTCCCGCGTAGCAAAAATGCCTGTGAGCATCCCCCAAGGTGTGGATGTCTCCATCAAGGAAGATCAGATCAGCGTGAAGGGCGCCGGCGGTACGCTGGCTCTGACTCCTAACGCCCTGGTCAAGGTGACCAATAGCGACGGTAAGCTGGCTTTCGAGCCAGTGAACGACTCCCGCGAAGCCAATGCCATGAGCGGCACCATGCGTCAGCTGGTGAACAACATGGTGGTTGGCGTGAGCAAGGGCTTCGAGAAGAAGCTGTCTCTCGTTGGCGTGGGTTACAAGGCTGCAGCCTCTGGCAGCAAGCTGAACCTGAGCGTTGGTTTCTCCCACCCAGTCAACTTTGAAATGCCTGCTGGCATCACCGTTGCCACCCCTACCCCTACGGAAGTGGTGATCAAGGGTGCTGACCGCCAACGCGTTGGTCAGCTGGCAGCTGAGATTCGTGCCGTTCGTCCTCCCGAGCCTTACAAGGGCAAGGGCATCCGTTATGCGGATGAGAAGGTCACGATCAAAGAGACTAAGAAGAAATAAGGAGCTGCATGATGTTCAACAAGAAAGAGCAGCGTCTTCGTCGTTCCCTGCAGACCCGCATCCGCATTGCCAACCAAGGCGTTGCGCGTTTGACGGTGAACCGTACGAACCTCCATATCTATGCCACGATCATTTCCGGCGACGGCACCAAGGTAATCGCTACTGCATCGACGGCCGAAGCCGAAGTGCGCAGCAACCTGGGCGCTTCCGGCAAGGGTGGCAATACCGCAGCAGCGACTCTCATCGGCAAGCGCATCGCTGAAAAGGCGAAGGCAGCTGGCGTTGAAAAGGTTGCTTTCGACCGTGCAGGTTTTGCATACCACGGCCGCGTGAAGGCTCTGGCTGATGCAGCCCGCGAAGCCGGCCTGCAGTTCTAAGCGGAGTGGATAGAAATGGCTAAATTTTCCCCCAAAGTGCAAGACGAAGGTCGTGACGACGGTTTGCGCGAAAAAATGATCGCGGTGAACCGCGTCACCAAGGTTGTGAAGGGTGGTCGTATTCTCGGCTTCGCTGCACTGACCGTGGTTGGCGACGGTGATGGCCGCGTTGGCATGGGCAAGGGCAAGTCCAAGGAAGTGCCTGCTGCTGTGCAGAAGGCTATGGAAGAAGCCCGTCGCAACATGATCAAGGTGTCGCTGAAAAACGGCACCCTGCATCACACCGTGATGGGTCACCATGGCGCTGCCAACGTGATGTTGGCTCCTGCTCCCAAGGGTACCGGTATCATTGCCGGCGGCCCGATGCGCGCCGTTTTCGAAGTTCTGGGTATCACCGACATCGTGGCCAAGAGCCATGGTTCGTCGAATCCCTACAACATGGTTCGCGCCACTTTCGACGCTTTGAACAACTCCACAACCCCTTCGGAAGTGGCAGCAAAGCGTGGCAAGTCGGTTGAAGACCTGTTCGTCTGATCGGAGTCGTCACTATGACAACGCAACAAACTGTGAAGGTCCAACTGGTGCGTAGCCCGATTGGTACCAAGCAAGATCACCGCGCCACCGTGCGTGGTCTGGGTCTGCGCAAGCTGAACAGCATCAGCGAACTGAAGGACACTCCCGAAGTGCGCGGCATGATTAACAAGATCGCCTACCTGGTGAAGGTTCTCTGAAAGGATTGATGATGGAACTCAATAGCATCAAGCCTGCAGCAGGTGCCAAGCACGCCAAGCGTCGCGTAGGTCGTGGTATCGGTTCGGGTCTGGGTAAGACCGCCGGCCGTGGTCACAAGGGTCAGAAGTCGCGTTCGGGTGGCTACCACAAGGTAGGCTTCGAAGGCGGTCAAATGCCTCTGCAGCGTCGTCTGCCCAAGCGCGGTTTCAAGTCGACCACGCTGAAGTTCAACGCTGAAGTGTCGCTGGCTGCTCTGGAGCGTCTGGGCGCTGCAGAAGTGGATCTGGCAGTGCTGAAGCAAGCTGGCCTGGTTGGTCAGTTGGCCAAGGTCGTGAAGGTGATCAAGGCTGGTGAACTCACCAAGGCCGTGAAGCTGAATGGCATCGGTGCCACCGCTGGCGCCAAGGCTGCGATCGAAGCCGCTGGCGGCAGCATCGCCTAACCTTTTCTGAAAGAATCATCAGTGGCTACGAACACCGCAACCATTGCAAAGACCGGTAAGTACGGCGATTTGCGTCGTCGTTTGGTTTTTCTGTTGCTGGCGCTGATCGTCTACCGCATCGGGGCTCATATCCCGGTGCCTGGTATCGATCCAAACCAGTTGCAGCAGCTGTTCAATAGCCAACAGGGTGGCATTCTCAATCTGTTCAACATGTTCTCGGGCGGAGCGCTCTCGCGCTTCACCGTGTTTGCACTGGGGATCATGCCGTACATCTCGGCATCGATCATCATGCAATTGATGACTTATGTCGTCCCGACATTCGAGCAGATGAAGAAAGAGGGCGAAGCCGGCCGTCGCAAGATTACCCAGTACACCCGCTATGGTGCACTGGCCCTTGCATTGTTCCAGTCGCTTGGCATTGCCGTTGCACTGGAAGGCACTGCTGGTTTGGTTCTTAGCCCTGGATTCGGGTTCCGTCTTACTGCCGTGGTCAGCCTGACCGCCGGTACGATGTTCCTGATGTGGTTGGGTGAGCAGATCACAGAACGTGGTTTGGGCAACGGGATCTCGATCCTGATCTTCGCTGGTATTGCTGCGGGTCTTCCCAGCTCCATCGGCGGTTTGCTCGAATTGGTGCGCACTGGTGCGATGAGCATCATTGCCGCGATCTTCATCGTCCTCGTAGTGGCAGCCGTGACGTACTTCGTCGTGTTTGTCGAGCGCGGTCAACGCAAGATCTTGGTGAATTACGCGCGCCGTCAGGTTGGAAACAAGGTGTATGGTGGCCAGTCTTCGCACTTGCCCCTGAAGCTGAACATGGCAGGTGTGATTCCTCCCATCTTCGCTTCATCAATCATCTTGCTGCCTGCTACGGTTGTGAACTGGTTCAGCGCTGGCGAATCGATGCGTTGGCTCAAGGACATCGCTGGTACGTTGACTCCTGGTCAACCGATCTATGTGATGCTCTACGCCGCAGCGATCATCTTTTTCTGCTTCTTCTACACGGCCCTGGTTTTCAACAGCCGCGAAACGGCCGATAACCTGAAGAAGAGTGGTGCCTTTATTCCCGGTATCCGACCAGGGGATCAGACAGCACGCTATATTGATAAGATTTTGGTGCGTTTGACACTTGCAGGGGCGATCTACATCACCTTTGTGTGTCTGCTGCCAGAGTTCTTGATCCTGAAGTACAACGTTCCGTTCTATTTCGGTGGCACTTCCTTGTTGATCATCGTGGTGGTGACCATGGACTTTATGGCCCAGGTACAAAACTACATGATGTCTCAGCAGTATGAGTCGCTTCTGAAGAAGGCGAACTTCAAGGCCTCAGCCAAAAACTGAGATCGACAGGAAAGTGTGCCCTCCAGTCTGTTCGGGCTAAAAATTTGAAATGCCGTCACAGACTGGAGCGGATGGAAGTTTTAGGAGAATGAAATGAGAGTTTCAGCTTCGGTAAAGAAGATTTGCCGTAACTGCAAGATCATCCGTCGCAAGGGTGTCGTACGCGTGATCTGCACCGACCAGCGCCACAAGCAGCGCCAAGGTTGATTGAAAGACTAGAGGACGCAAATGGCACGTATTGCTGGTATTAACATTCCTCCGCACCAACATGCGGAGATCGGCCTGACCGCTATCTATGGCATTGGTCGTACCACCGCTCGCAAGATCTGCGAAACCACGGGTATCGACTACGCCAAGAAAGTGAAGGACTTCACGGACGCTGATCTGGAAAAGATCCGTGACGCGATTGCTCACCTGACCCTGGAAGGTGACCTGCGTCGTGAAACCACGATGAACATCAAGCGTTTGATGGACATCGGCTGCTACCGCGGTTTCCGTCATCGTCGTGGCCTGCCCATGCGTGGTCAACGTACCCGCACCAATGCCCGCACCCGCAAGGGTCCGCGCAAGGGCGCAGCGGCTTTGAAGAAATAAGAGATTGAAGGTACACAATGGCTAAGTCTCCTGCAAACAACGCAGCTGCTCGTGTACGTAAGAAGGTTCGCAAGAACATTTCTGACGGTATTGCACACGTTCACGCTTCGTTCAACAACACCATCATCACGATCACCGACCGCCAAGGCAATGCTCTGTCTTGGGCTTCGTCTGGTGGCCAGGGTTTCAAGGGCTCGCGCAAGTCGACGCCTTTTGCTGCCCAGGTTGCTTCCGAAGTGGCCGGCCGTGCTGCCATGGAACAAGGCATCAAGAATCTGGACGTCGAGATCAAGGGCCCTGGCCCAGGTCGCGAATCCTCGGTTCGCGCCTTGGGTGCGTTGGGCATCCGCATCACGTCGATCTCCGATGTGACGCCAGTGCCTCACAACGGCTGCCGCCCTCAAAAGCGCCGTCGTATCTAATTCACCATAAGCCCACCGCCGCCAGTGCATGGTGCTCTGGCGGCTCCCGCATTTATGCGGTAGCTGAAAAAAGGATATTCAAGTGGCACGTTTTATTGGCCCTAAGGGCAAACTTTCCCGCCGCGAAGGCGTAGACCTGTTCCTCAAGAGCGCACGTCGCTCGATCGCGGACAAAGTCAAGCTGGACACCAAGCCAGGTCAACATGGCCGCACTTCTGGTGCTCGTACCTCTGACTACGGTCTGCAACTGCGTGAAAAGCAGAAGGTCAAGCGCATGTACGGCGTGCTGGAAAAGCAATTCCGCCGCTACTTCGCTGAAGCCGATCGTCGCCGTGGCAACACCGGTGCCAATCTGCTGAGCCTGCTGGAAAGCCGTCTGGACAACGTGGTGTACCGTATGGGCTTCGGCTCGACCCGCTCCGAAGCGCGTCAGCTGGTGTCGCACAAGGCCATCACCGTGAACGGCCAATCCGTCAACATTCCTTCCTACCTGGTCAAGGACGGTGACGTGGTTGCCGTGCGTGAAAAGTCCAAGAAGCAAGCTCGCGTTGTGGAATCGCTGCAACTGGCTGGCCAAGTGGGTTTCCCTGCTTGGGTGGAAGTGTCGGCTGACAAGGCTGAAGGCGTCTTCAAGAAGGCTCCTGACCGCGACGAATTCGGTGCTGACATCAACGAATCGCTGATCGTCGAATTGTATTCTCGTTAATTTCCACGGTCGGTTTTCGACTGCAGAAGTATCCGTCCCAGAACCGCGAGGCATCGCGGTTCTGGTGCTTCACCAGCCTTACCGGTGTAACGAGCCGGGGGTATTGAGAGGAAGTTTGCATGCAAACCAATTTGCTGAAACCCAAGACAATTAACGTAGAACAGCTGGGCCACAATCGTGCCGAGGTGGAGCTGGAGCCGTTCGAGCGTGGTTATGGCCACACTCTGGGCAATGCCCTGCGCCGTGTTCTGTTGTCGTCCATGGTGGGTTATGCAGCGACGGAAGTAACCATTGCAGGCGTGCTGCACGAGTACTCGTCCATCGATGGCGTCCAGGAGGATGTGGTCAACATCTTGCTGAACCTCAAGGGCGTGGTCTTCAAGCTGCACAACCGTGATGAAGTCACCCTGAGCCTGCGCAAGGATGGCGAAGGTGTGGTGACGGCCGCTGATATCCAGACGCCGCACGACGTTGAAATCATCAACCCTGATCACGTGATTGCCAACCTGTCGCAAGGCGGCAAGCTGGACATGCAGATCAAGGTGGAAAAGGGCCGTGGTTACGTGCCCGGTAACGTTCGCCGCTACGGTGACGAGTCGACCAAGTCGATCGGCCGTATTGTGCTGGACGCTTCGTTCTCGCCCATCAAGCGCGTGAGCTACACGGTGGAATCCGCTCGTGTGGAGCAGCGCACCGATCTGGACAAGCTGGTTCTCGAGATCGAAACCAATGGCGCCATCGCTGCAGAAGATGCAGTGCGCTCGTCGGCCAAGATTCTGGTGGAACAGCTGGCTGTGTTTGCCCAACTGGAAGGCGGCGCGCTCGACGTGTTCGACCAGCCTGGTGGTCAGGCACGCAACAACGCCACGTTCGATCCAATTCTGCTGCGTCCTGTGGATGAGCTGGAATTGACCGTGCGTTCTGCCAACTGCCTGAAGGCTGAGAACATCTACTACATCGGTGATCTGATCCAGCGCACCGAGAACGAGTTGCTCAAGACGCCTAACCTGGGCCGCAAGTCGCTCAACGAGATCAAGGAAGTACTGGCTTCCCGTGGTCTGACCCTGGGCATGAAGTTGGAAAACTGGCCTCCAGCCGGTTTGGAAAAGCGTTAAGTTATAATGGTGGGCTTTCCCGTTTCGGGAAAGCCCATTTGTAGTGCGTCAGACAGTACCTGATACGGCTGTTTGATTGAATCAATGATTTAAAAGGAAAAGCACCATGCGTCACGGACACGGCCTCCGTAAACTGAACCGCACCTCGTCTCACCGTAAGGCGATGCTGCAAAACATGATGAATTCGCTCATCGAGCACGAAGCCATCAAGACCACTGTGCCCAAGGCCAAAGAACTGCGCAAGGTGATCGAGCCCATGATCACTTTGGCCAAGGTGGACACCGTTGCCAACCGCCGTCTGGCATTTGACCGTCTGCGCGACCGCGACAGCGTGACCAAGCTGTTCAACGTGCTGGGCCCTCGCTCGGCCAACCGTCCTGGCGGTTACACCCGTATCCTGAAGATGGGTTACCGCGTGGGCGACAACGCTCCTATGGCGTATGTCGAGCTGGTGGACCGTGCTGAAGAAGCTGGCGAAGCTGCAGCTGAATAAGCTTTTGTGAGCTGATGAGAGAGCCCACCTCGGTGGGCTTTTTCTTTTTGGCGGATCGCATATTCGGGCATTGGAGTTGCTTTGGAGGCAGTTACTTTTGTCAGCCTGTCAGCAGCTGCGTGGACAGAGTCCTCCTTGTGGTGCACTGCAAAATATTTCCAAAATGTGGCAATACGCTTCATATCAAGGAAATCCCTGGGTTATAATTGCGGTGCGCGATGGAGCAGTCTGGTAGCTCGTTGGGCTCATAACCCAAAGGTCGGAGGTTCAAATCCTTCTCGCGCAACCAGAACATCTAAGGCCAGCTTTTCAGCTGGCTTTTTTGTTGCTGCGGGGCAGCGAATGCGCGCCCAGACACGGACTGCAATCCCGTCCGTGCCATTGAGCTGCATGCTATAAGAATTGCAGCTAAGAAAATAAACAGGAAAAGCGTAAAACTGCAGAAATGCCATCCCGTATCGCGCTATAATTGCGGTGCGCGATGGAGCAGTCTGGTAGCTCGTTGGGCTCATAACCCAAAGGTCGGAGGTTCAAATCCTTCTCGCGCAACCAGAACACCTAAAGCCAGCTTTTCAGCTGGCTTTTTTTGTGCCCGCATTTTGGCAGGGCGGGCTACATTGGCAAGACAACCCTGCAGGCTCGCTCCGCGCTTGCTGTCAGTTGGCGTAGAGCTGCTTCAGTGAGCGAAAGCCTTTGACCTCAATAGGGTTGCCGCTGGGGTCGTAGAAGAACATCGTCCACTGCTCGCCCGGCTGCCCTTCGAAGCGAACCTGGGGTTCCAGCACAAATCGGGTATGGGCGTCCCGCAGGCGCTGCGCCAGCTGCTGCCAGTCCTTTAGCTCCAGCACCAGGCCGAAATGCGGCATGGGCACCAGGTGGTCGCCCACGTGGCCCGTGTTGGTGGTCTCAAATGGTTTACCAAGGTGACAAGAGATCTGGTGGCCGAAGAAATCAAAATCTACCCATGTATCGGTGCTGCGGCCTTCAGTACAGCCCAGGGTGGTACCGTAAAACTGCCGGGCGGCATTCAGGTCGTGGACGTGGAAAGCAAGGTGAAAAAGGCTTTGCATAGTGAACGATATGGGATGGGGAGTAGCGGATAGCCAGCGGCTGGCTGATCGGATAAGCTGCCACAACGCCTTGGGCGGAAACAGCGGTAACAACAGGAGGCTATTTTCATGGCGACGAGCGGCGATTCATTCAATCCTTTTGCACCCGGCTTTGATTTTTTGCAGAAACTGGCTCAGGGCGGGGTGGCAAGCAGTGCCTCGGCATTCCCCCAGTGGAGCGACTGGGTTGCACCGACCTTGAGCGTTGATGATCTGGAAAAGCGCATCAGCGAGCTCAAAACCGTGTTGTTTTGGCTGGAGCAGAACCAGCGCGCGTTGGCCGCCACTATCCAGGCAATGGAAGTGCAGAAGATGACGCTTTCCGCGCTGCAGACGATGAATGTTCCTGTCGATAGCTGGGCTACTTCAGTGGTGCAGAACTGGCAGCAGTTTGCCAAAGGCTCGGCGGCGGGTGCCGCGGCGCCTGGGCAGGGGAGTGGAGCATCGAATGCTCCTGCCGCACAAGAGACTGCGCAGCCACCCGCTGCACAGCCGCCTGCGGCTGCAAGCACGCCTTCTGAAGCGTCTGCTAAAAAGGAAGCGTCCAGCGCTTCGGGCAGCGCAGGCGCAGATCCCCTGCAGTGGTGGAGTGCCCTGACCCAGCAGTTTCAGCATATTGCGCAGCAGGCTGTGCAGGATGTGACCCAACACGCCATGCAGCACGCAGCCACCACCCAAGAAGCGGCAACTACGGCGATGGAGGCCATGGGTGCTGCAGGCGGTGTTTCCAAGGCCAAGAGGGGGGGCACCCAAAAACCAGCCGCCAAAGTACCTGCCAGCAAGAAGGCTGCGCAGCGCGCTCCCGCCAAGCGCGCTGCAGCAAAGAAGCCGCTGGCGGGCCGAAAATAGGTCGCGGTTTGCGGATTGGTCATGGCTGTGATTCGGGTGGGTAGCGACCCCGAAGCGGTCATGGCTGACACTGCGGTGTCGACGGACGGATCGTAGAATGATCCGTATGAAACGGTTTCCCTATGGCCACGCAACCCATCCCGATTGGCGCATGGCTGTCTCGCTGGTGGTGGCCCAGATACGCGGGCGCATGGCGCAAAGCGGCTACGCCCGAAACCCCAGCCTGGGTGTTGCGTATTTCAGCGACGCCTTTGCCAGCTACGCCGAGGCGCTGCTTGAAGCCCTGCAGGATGAATTCCCCGAAGTGAGCGACTGGTCGGGTGCGGTGGGGGCCGGTGTCATGGCCACGCATGCCGAGTACCTGACAGAGCCCGCGCTTGCCGTGATGCTGCTGGATTTGCCGCGCCACGCCTATCGCGTGTTCTCTGGCATTGCGCCCTTGCGTGCAGAGGCGCTTCCCCAGGGTGCGTCGGCGGCCCTTTCAAGCACCTGGCAGCAGGCCCTGGTGCATGCGGATGCCAATCTGCCTGATTTGCCCGATCTGCTGCAAGAGCTGGCTGCGCGCACGGGTGCTGGCCAATTGTTGGGAGGGCTGTGCTCCGCCTCGTTGGCTCCTGTGCAACTGGCATGGAGCAAGGCTTTGGAGCCCAGGCACAGCGGTGTTTTCCATGGCGGTATCTCGGGTCTGGCCTTCAGCGCCGATGCAGCGGCCCTGCAGTCCGTAACGCAGGGCTGTCAGCCGATTGGTGAGCGCATGCGCATCACTGCCTTGCAAGACAATGTGCTGCTGTCCCTGGATGGCCGCCCGGCGCTGGAGGTGCTGGAGGAGATCATGCTGGTGCGCATGGATACCCATCCGGAGCTGGCAACGCGCAAGATGCGTCACATGCAGGTGGCGCTGGAGAGCACGGACCGGCCTCCAAGCGTGTATGACGGCCAATTGGCGCCGCAGGCCCGCGTCTGCTCGCTGCTTGGCGTGGATATGCGCCGGGGTGGGATTGTGCTGCCCGAATCGGCACTGGAGCAGAAATATCTGCGCTTTTGCCAGCGCAACTGGACCGCAGCCCGCGCTGATCTGTTGCGCATGTGTGCCGAACTGCGTGAGTCTCTGGCGCCTGCCCATGGCCAGCCGTTGATGGCAGGCGGCCTGCAACTCGCCGCGGGGTCGGAAGGTATGCCGGACGCCGGGCAGGAGCGGGCCATCGCCGGTGCCATCTACATCAGCTGCACCGGCCGCGGTGGCGGCTACTTTGGCTCGGAAAACGGCGAGCTGGAGTTGCTGCACCATGTACTGGGCGATATCCCCTTGATCGGTTTTTTCAGCCAGGGCGAGATCGCGGGCCAGCAACTGCACCGCTACAGCGGCGCACTGCTGGTGTTTACGCAAGAAGTTGCGTGAAAAGCGCTGCTGACGCCTGAGTGGTCAGCACAATTTGTGTCAGCGCAATTTGCTATCGTTTTTGAAGTGTGCTTTGCAGATATGGGATGACAGCGCAGCGGTCACCGCTCGCCTCCGGTTCCGGTGCGGCGCATGGCGGTAAACACCGACAGTTCCCACCCCCGCATCGCCAGCAGCAGGGTGTAGCCTTCACGTTCCTTCTCGGACAGGCGCTGGTCGGTCAAATGCTGCTGGGCAAAGTCCTGCGCCACGCGCTGCAGCCGCTCCAGAAAGGCTGGGGCCAGGGTGCGGCTGATCGAGCCGTGCACCAGCATCAGGCCTTCGCCTGCCTTGTCAAAGGTGCCAGAGTAGTAATCGTGCAGCGCGTTCTCGCGGAAGTATTCCATCACCGGGCCATGGGGGCGCCAGCGGAAGGTTTTGGCGAGCTTGAGGCGGTAGCGGTTCATCGGCCGCAGCTCGATGATGCCGATGCGATCCAGCTGTGCCAGGTACTTGATGCCTTCGGCCTCGGTCAGGCGGTAGGTGGCCAGCACCTGCTCCAGTGTCCACTGGCTGAGCACGCAGATCGCCATCAACAGCAGCTTTTTGTCGGCAATCACCGCCTGCTCCTGCTGCTGCGTCAGCTCCTTGATCAGCGGCTGGTTGTCGGCTACCCGCCGCGCCAGGTCGGCAAAATCCAGCCGCAGCACATGGCAGATGGCATCAATGCGCGACAGTGGCATATCGCCTTTGGCCAGCATGCGCTTGACGCTCGACTCTGCCATGCCCAGCGCATCGGCCAGGTCGGCGTAGGTCATTTGTGCGGCTTTGAGTTCCTTCTTCAGGGCAGTGACCAGGTCAGCAGTGGTGCTCATGGATTTGCGAAATAGTATCGAAAATTGCTACTCTGGGCGTCATCATAGGCGATCACTGCATGAATTCGAGACGCAATGATGGCGCCCCGCCACAGTTGCGGCCATGACTGATACACCCATAACCTCATCCGTCTCACACGGCACAACATCTACCGAATGGCTGTTGTATGCGGGCTACGCCGTTTTGCTGGCGCTGGCCTGCCTGGGCCCCCACGTGCCGCAGGCTGCGCATTACCATGACTTTGCAGACCAGCGTGCGCTAGGGGGCCTGCGCAACGCGCTGGACGTGCTCAGCAACCTGCCGTTTGCGATGGTCGGTGCGCTGGGTCTGTGGCGCGCTGTCCTGCAGGCTCCGGCTGCGGTGCGTGCCAGCGGCGCCCTGCCTTGGCTGGCTTTGGTGTTTGGCGGCCTGCTGCTCACTGCAGCTGGCTCCAGCTATTACCACCTGATGCCTGATGACTGGCGCGTGTTCTGGGATCGCCTGGGCATGGTGCCTGTGTTTGCCGGGGTATTGGGCCTGGCGCTGCAGTCGGTGCTTTCGCTGCGGGTGGCCGTGGTGACTGCCGTGCTGGTGTTGGTGCTCGGGCCGGTAGGCTGCAAACCGGCCAATTGCTGCCCTGGGCGGTGCTGCAGGGGGCGGGCATGGTGCTGCTGCTGGCGGTGGCGCTGTGGCAGCACTTCTCTGCAGCCGGTGTGGCGTCGGCTGCTGGGCGTGTGGTGTGGCCATGGGGAGCTGTCGTGGCCTGGTATGCATTGGCCAAGGTGCTGGAGTTGGGCGATTCCTTTGTCTGGAGCATCAGCCACCATTGGGTGGGTGGCCATGCGTTGAAGCATGTGGCGGCAGCGTTGGCACTGGTGCCGCTTTTGCTGATGGTGCGGCGTGTGCGCAACGCAGAGCGCCAGCCTGGGTCTGCCGCAGGCACAATCAGGCCCACGCTGGTGCAAGGGCCTCAGCCATGATCGATACCACCAGCCAGGAGACCCCAGGAATGAGCCGTCAGGAAACAAGTGCCGCCGCTGCGGATGCGCCCGCCCACCCCAACCAGTTTGCCTTGCTGAGCCAACGCCGCTTTGCACCATTT
Organism: Comamonas odontotermitis; assembly: GCF_014207855.1. Classification (GTDB taxonomy): domain Bacteria; phylum Pseudomonadota; class Gammaproteobacteria; order Burkholderiales; family Burkholderiaceae_C; genus Comamonas; species Comamonas odontotermitis_A. The sequence goes on from NZ_JACHKZ010000003.1 coordinate 135,569, forward strand.
TTCTGGACCCAGTTTGCGGGCGCCGCCAACGACAACCTGTTCAAGTTCGCCTTCACGGTGATGGTGACCTATCAGTTGCAGGTGGCGTGGATGCCGCCCTCCATGGCGGGCCTGGTGATTGGCGCGCTGTTCATTCTGCCGTTTCTGCTGCTGTCGGCCACGTCGGGGCAGCTCACCGACAAGTTTCCCAAGCACCGCATGATCCGCTTTGTAAAGGATCTGGAAATCGGCATCATGCTGATTGCCGGCATCGGCTTCTGGATCGAGAGCCCGGTGATTCTGCTGGCCTGCGTGTTCCTGATGGGCATGCATTCCACTTTGTTCGGCCCGGTCAAATACGCCTATCTGCCCCAGGTGCTGCGCGATGACGAGTTGACGGGCGGCAATGGCATGGTAGAGATGGGCACGTTTGTCGCCATTCTGCTGGGCAATGTGGTGGGTGGCCTGCTGGTGGCGCTGCCGCAAATCGGGCATGCATCGGTCGCCGTTGCCTGCATCGCATTGGCGCTGGTGGGCCGCCTGATGGCCCAGGGCGTGCCGGTGGCGGCGGCCACCGATCCGGGCCTGCAGATCAACTGGAACCCGCTGTCCGAGACCTGGCGCAACCTCAAGCTGGCCAAGGGCAATGTGGTGGTATTCCGCTCGCTGCTGGGCATCAGCTGGATGTGGTTCTTTGGCGCCGTGTTCCTGAGCCAGTTTCCCAGCTTTGCCAAGGAAGTGCTGCATGGCAACGAGCATGTGGCATCGCTGCTGCTGGTGGTGTTTTCCATCGGCATTGGCATTGGTTCTTTGCTGTGTGAGGTGATGTCACGCCGTCAGGTGGAAATCGGCCTTGTGCCCATGGGGGCCATCGGCATGAGCGTGTTTGCGATTGATCTGTACTTTGCATCGCGCAGTCTGCCTGCGGCGCCGCTGATGGATATCGGCGCCTTCATGTCGCAGGCGGCGCACTGGCGGGTGATGGCCGATCTGCTGCTGCTGTCGCTGTTTGCCGGCCTCTACAGCGTGCCCATGTATGCGCTCATCCAGATGCGCAGCCAGCCCACGCACCGCGCCCGCATCATCGCAACCAACAATATTCTCAATGCGCTGTTCATGATTGCCAGCTCCGTCAGCGCGGGCGCATTGCTGGGTGCGGGTTTCAGCGTACCGCAGATTTTTTTGATGACCGGTATCGCCAATGCCATCGTGGCGGGCTACATCTTCTTTCTGGTGCCGGAGTATCTGCTGCGCTGCGTGGCCTGGGTGGCCACACACCTGGTCTACCGCTTCAAGGTGGAAGGCGCGCACCACATTCCCACCAGCGGGCCCGCGCTGCTTACCTGCAACCATGTGAGCTTTGTCGACCCGATCCTGCTGATGGCAGCGAGCCCGCGCCCCATCCACTTCGTGATGGATTACCGCATCTTCCGCACTCCGCTGCTGGGGTGGTTGTTCCGCCTGTGCAAGGCCATTCCGATTGCGCCGCAGAAGGAAGACCCCGCCGTGTATGAGGCAGCTTTTGCCCGCGCCGCTCAGGTGTTGCGCGAAGGCGATCTGCTGGCCATCTTCCCGGAAGGAGCGATCACCCGCGACGGTCAGTTGCAGGAGTTCAAGGGCGGGATGATGAAGATTCTGGAGCAGGCGAAGGCCGACGGTCTGCAGGTTCCGGTGGTGCCGATGGCGCTGTCGAACCTGTGGGGTTCGTACTTCAGCAGGGTAGAGCCGCAGGGCGCCATGACCCGGCCTTTCCGCCGCGGCCTGTTCAACCGGGTGACGCTGCGTGTCGGCGAGCCATTGCCGCCCGAACAGTGCCAACCTGAGCGTCTGCAGCAAAGCGTGCGAAGTTTGCTGGACCGATGAGCGCTGGCGCCGCTGTCCTGAACGATGCGCAGATCACCGAGCGCATCCTGCAGTTTCTGCGGCAGATCGGACTGGAGGTGCGCGAGGAGTCTCTGCCCTGCGATTGCTTTCTGCCAGGCATGCGCATTGTGCAAGGCTGCCTGGTCGTGGATCGGCAGCAGCTGCGCTGGCCCGGTGACCTGCTGCACGAAGCGGGCCACCTGGCGGTCGTACCTGCAGCCTTGCGACCGTTCATGGATGACGCCCTGGAGCAGTTGCCCGCCATTGAGCATGGGGGCGAGATCGAGGCTACCGCATGGGCCTGGGCGGCGCTCATGCACCTTCAACTGCCGCCGCAGGTGCTGTTCCACGAGGGCGGCTACCGCGGCCATGCCGCTGGCCTGCGCATCAATTTTGAGATGGGCATCTATCTGGGAGCATCGGGCCTCGTGCATGCGGGGCTTGCTTGGCTGCCGGGGCCGGGGCTGGCGGCTGGCGCACCTGTATATCCGCGCATGCGGCAATGGCTCAGGGCCTGATGCCGCTTTGGGATAATGGCTCCATTTGCAACGCAGTCTGCCTGGGCATTTCCATGCCTGGCCGCTGCAAGAAGGAATGGAGATGATTTTGATCGCTCGCTTTGCAAAAGGCACTGCTGCGCTGCTGGCGCTTGCCGTGCTGGCAGCCTGTACCAGCTCCTCTGGACTCAAGCCGCTGGAAGACCCCGACGAGAAAAAGCAGGAGTCGTATGCCACCACCTACAAGGGCCCGCGCAGTCCGGCTTCGGCCTACTGCGTGCAGATGGGCGGCTCCCTGGTCGATACGCCCAAGGGCAAGAACACGCTGTGCCGCTGGCCAGATGGCAAGGAAATGGATCCGTGGGATCTGTTCTGGCGCGACAACCCGCTGAATTGAGCTTGCTGCAAATCCCAGGCTCGCCGCAGCCAGCAGGGGCGTGGGAATGCAATGATGTAAAAACAATAGCTGTCAGCGCTTGATGGTAAAGCGCTGACAGCTATTTTGTCTGAGCAGAGCTTGCTGCTGCCTATGCAACGCCCTTGGCCTTGAACCAATCCTGCATGCGCTTCCAGCCGTCCTCTGCGGCGTCCTTGCGGTAGCTGGGGCGGTAGTCGGCGTGGAAGGCATGGCCCGCATCGGGGTAGATGTGGAAGCTGGAGGCTCCAGCTGCTGCGTTGCCTGCGCTGGCGGCTTTTTGCAGGTCCTGCTTCATCACGTCGACGGAATCGAGCGGAATGCCCTGGTCCTTGCCGCCGTACAGACCCAGCACAGGGGCCTTCAGGTCTGCTGCAATATCAGTGGGGTGCTTGGGTTGAAGGCTGCCTGCGGTGCCTTCCAGGCGGCCGTACCAGGCCACGCCGGCTTTCACCTTGCCGGTGGCCGCATACAGCCAGGTGATACGGCCACCCCAGCAAAAGCCGGTGATGCCTGCGCGGCTCACGTCGCCGCCATTGGTAGCGGCCCATTCCAGCGCACCATCCAGGTCTTTCATGACTTGCGCGTCGGGCACCTTGCTGACCAGCTCGGCCTGCAACTGGCTGATTTCGGTGTACTTGCGCGGGTCGCCCTGCCGGGCAAACAGTTCGGGAGCGATGGCCAGATATCCCAGTTTGGCCAGGCGCCTGCAGGTGTCGGCAATGTAGTCATGCACGCCAAAGATTTCCTGGATTACCAGGATCACAGGCAGGTTGGTTTTGCCTTGTGGCGCTGCACGGTAGGCGCTGACCTGAAAGCCATCGACCGTGTACTGGATGGTGCCTGCCGTCAGGCCTGCATCGGATGTCTTGATGGCCGTTTGTGCCATGACAGGCGCAGCGGCTGCGGCGTAACCTACGCCCAGCGCCATCTGGAGCGCGCTGCGGCGTGTGCTTCCAGCGGCAGTTGCGCGGCCGGGCAGGAGTGAGTCGAAATCGGCATTGGGAGAATGGGGCATGGGAATTCCTTTTCTGCGGATTGCGGATCCATTATGGGGGACGATGAAAAAAGGCCTGTCACCCGCCTCACAGGGCTGCTCTTGGTTCCATACCGCCTTGCGGGCGGGCTGTGTGCCATGGCAGGCCCTCAAGAAAAATGCCTGGCGGGTGCCAGGCATGGGTGGGCGGACGGCGCGTCAGATCACTTCCACAGCGCGCACTTGGTTTCTTCCTTGGTGGTGAACACCTCGTCGCCGGGCAGCTTCTTGACGATCTTGTAGTAGTCCCAGGTGCCCTTGGATTCCTGTGGCGTCTTGACCTGGACGAGGTACATGTCGTGGATGTAGCTGCCGTCGGCGCGGATGGAGCCCGAGGCGAAGAAGTCGTCCATTTTCATGCCGCGCCAGGTCTCCATCACCTTGTCGGCATCGGTGGTGCCGGCGGCCTGCACGGCCTTCAGGTAGTTCATGGTGGCCGAGTAGTCGGCAGCCTGGATTTCGGTGGGGCGGCGCTGGGTTTTCTTCATGTAGGCGTCGGCAAACTTGCGCGATGCGTCGTTCATGTCCCAGTACCAGCTGGTGACGAACTGCATGCCCGCCGTGTTTTTCAGCCCCAGGCTGTGGATGTCGCTGTAGAAGACGAGCAGCGGGGCGATCTTCATCGTTTTGTCGATGCCAAACTCCTTGGCTGCCTTGATGGCGTTGATGGTGTCGCCGCCCGCATTGGCCAGTGCCAGCACCTGGGCCTTGGAGCTCTGCGCCTGCAGCAGGAAGGAGGAGAAGTCCGAGGCATTGAGCGGGTGGCGCACGGCGCTTGCCACGGCACCGCCCTTGGCCTTGACGACCTTGGAGGCGTCGGCTTCCATCGCATGGCCGAAGGCATAGTCGGCGGTCAGAAAGAACCAGTTCTTGCCGCCGTTGTCGACGATGGCACCGGCCGCGCCCTTGGACAGGGCCACGGTGTCGTAGGCATAGTGCACCGAGTAAGGGGTGCAGGCCTCATTCGTCAGGGCGGAGGAGCCAGCGCCGTTGTTGATCATCACGCGCTTTTTCTCATCGGCCACCTTGGCCAGCGCCAGGGCGGTGCCGGAGTTGGTGCCGCTGAAGATCATGGTCAGGTTCTGTGTATCGATCCACTCGCGCGCCTTGCTGGCGGCAATGTCGGCCTTGTTCTGGTGGTCGACGGTGAGCAGTTCGATGGGCTTGCCCAGCACCTTGCCGCCAAAATCGTCGATGGCCATCTGGATGGCGGTGGCGCCGCCCTTGCCTTCGAGGTCAGCGTACAGGCTGGACATGTCGGAGATATAGCCGATCTTGACTTTGTCCTGCGCATGGGCGGTACCCATGGCGGCTGTCAAACCCAGCAGTCCCAAAGTGGCCAAGGCCTGCGCCAGGCGTGTGCGTTGCATAGTTGCTCCTGATGTTGTGATGTTGTTCCAATGCGGCAGCCGCATGGCCTGATACTGGCACGCACAGCGACGGGCGGTATTGGGGCAATTACTGCGCTGTACACCAGGCAGTCGGCGGCAGAAATTGCATGAAAATAGCCATTGATGCTTAACTGGTAAGCGTCAATAGCTATCAATTCAGGAGTTATCAGGAGTGGTGCACAGGCCTGGGCGGCTGCGCACAACGGCTTGGCTTTTTTGCCCAGATCAAGCTTTACTGTTGCTGGCTGCGCACATAGGTCTGCACGATGGCTGCCGCATCCACCGCAAAGTGGCGGCGCAGGGCCGCGCGCGAATCGCTGCGGCCGAAACCATCGGTGCCCAGCGTGTAGTAGCGCTGGCGCGGCAGGCCCTGCGCATCGGCGGGCAGGTAGGCGCGCACCAGCTCGGGCAGGGCACGCACATAGTCGCTGGCGGCGATGATGGGGCCATGCGATTGCTGCAACTGCCGGGCAAACCAGCCCGCCTGCAGCGGCTGGCCATTCGGGGCATTGCGCCAGGCTTCGAGCTGGGCTTCTCCATCGCGCGCCAGTTCGGTGTAGCTGGTCACGCTCCAGACATCTGCGGCCACACCATGCGTTTCCTCCAGGATGCGGGCGGCTTTGAGCACTTCACCCATGATGGCGCCGCTGCCCAGGAGCTGCACGCGCTGCGTGCTCTCTTTTTTGCCCGCTTGCAGCAGGTACATGCCGCGCACCACGCCTTCATGCGCTTCAGGCGGCAGGCTGGGGTTGGCCACGTTTTCGTTGGTGACGGTGATGTAGTAGAACTCGTCGCACTGCTCTTTCAGCATGCGGTGCATGCCGTGGTCGATGATGACGGCCAGCTCTCCGGCAAAGGCCGGGTCGTAGCTTTTGCAGTTGGGTACGGTCGAGGCCGTCAGCAGGCTGCTGCCGTCCTGGTGCTGCAGGCCTTCGCCGCCCAGGGTGGTGCGGCCACTGGTGGCGCCGATCAGAAAGCCTCGGGCGCGCTGGTCGGCAGCGGCCCAGATCAGATCGCCCACGCGCTGGAAGCCGAACATGCTGTAGAAGATGAAAAACGGCAGCATGGCAGTGCCGTGCGTGCTGTAGCTGGTGGCCGCGGCCGTCCACGAGGAGATGGCACCGGCCTCGCTGATGCCTTCTTCCAGGATCTGGCCCGTGGTCTCCTCGCGGTACAACAGCATCGATGCATTGTCTTCCGGCTGGTAGAGCTGGCCGAACGGCGCGTAGATGCCGACCTGGCGGAACAGCCCCGCCATGCCAAAGGTACGCGCTTCATCGGCCACGATGGGAACGATGCGCGGGCCCAGCTCCTTGTCCTTGAGCAGATTGCCCAACTGGCGCACAAAGGCCATGGTGGTACTCATGGGCTTGCCATCGGCCTCCAGCGCAAACTGCGCGGTGGCCTGCAGGCTGGGCACCGCCACCTGCGGGGCCTGGGTCTTGCGTGCGGGCAGAAAGCCGCCCAGCGCCCGGCGCCGCGCATGCAGGTAGCGCATCTCGGCGCTGCCGTCTGCGGGCTTGAGGAAAGCGGCGGAGGTTGCCTGTTCATCGGTCAGCGGCAGGTTGAAGCGGTCGCGGAAGGCGAGCAGGTCTTCGGCGCCCAGTTTCTTTTGCTGGTGCGAAGTCATGCGGCCCTGGCCGATGCTGCCCATGCCGTAGCCCTTCATCGTCTTGGCCAGCACCACGGTGGGCTGGCCGCTGTGCGCGGCGGCGCTGGCAAAGGCGGCATGGATCTTGACCGGATCGTGCCCGCCCCGGCGCAGGCGGTCGATGTCACTGTCGGAGAGGTGGGCGACGAGGGCGGCCAGCTCGGGGCTCTGGTTGAAGAAATGCTCGCGGTTGAAGGCGCCGTCGTTGGCCGACAGGGTCTGGAACTCGCCATCGACCGTGTGTGCAAAGGTGCGCGCCAGCACATGGCTGTGGTCGCGCGCCAGAAGCGCATCCCACTCGGAGCCCCACAGACATTTGACGACATTCCAGCCCGCGCCACTGAAGAGCGATTCGAGCTCATCGACGATGCGGCCGTTGCCGCGCACCGGGCCATCGAGCCGCTGCAGGTTGCAGTTGATGACGAAGATGCAGTTGTCCAGCCCTTCCCGCGCAGCCAGGGTGAGGGCCGCGATGGATTCGGGTTCGTCCATCTCGCCGTCGCCAAAAAAACCCCACACCTTGCGGCCAGCGGTGTCGGCAAGGCCCCGGTGCGCCAGGTAGCGCATGAAACGCGCCTGGTAGATGGCGTTGATGGGGCCAATGCCCATCGAGCCGGTGGGAAACTGCCAGAACTGCGGCATCAGATAAGGGTGCGGATAGGAGCACAGGCCCTGGATGCCCTTGCTGGCGGCTACCAGCTCCTGGCGGTAGTGGCTGAGGTTGTCTTCACCCAGCCGCCCCTCCAGAAAGGCGCGCGCATAAACGCCGGGCGACGAATGCGGCTGAAAGTACACCAGGTCGGCTGCCTGGTGGCCGTCATCGGCGCGGAAGAAATGGTTGAAGCCGGTCTCGAACAGATCGGCCGCCGATGCATAGCTGGCGATATGGCCACCCAGCTCGCCGTGCGCGGCATTGGCGCGAACGACCATGGCCAGCGCATTCCAGCGCAGGATGGCCGAGAGCTTTTTTTCCAGTTCCACATCGCCCGGATAGGGCGGTTGCTCGTCCACGGTGATGGTGTTGACGTAGGGCGTATTGCCCGAGGGCTTCCACGCCACATGGCGCTTGCGGGCGTGGGCAAGCAGCGCATCCAGCAATGCGGCCGCTTGCTCCTTGCCCTGTGCTGCGCCATAGGCGGCAAGCAGCCCATCGAAGGCGTCACACCATTCGGCCAGTTCGGCGGGATCGGCTTGCGGGGTGGAGGGCAAGTGGGTAGGCGGCTGGCGCACGGCGGTCTCCTGTCTGGCGCGGGGATGCAATGGGCTCGATCATGCCATGGAAGGCTTTCTCAACCCGATGACCCTGCGACAGTTGAGTGGCTTAAAAGTATTGTTTTTTGATACTGATTTTGCTGAAAGCCGCTACCGGCATTAAACAGGGATGCTGGCGTGGCGGATCGATTGCATGATGGCGCCGTGTTCAACCAACGCGGGGCCCGGATGCTCCGATCACACATGTCTCACTCATTCAACCCTGTTCAACGTGACACCCGTGCATGGCAATACCAGGTATGGATTTCGTTTGGTATTGCGATTGCAATGTGCGCAATCGGCCTGGCCTGGTTGCCAGGGCAACACCTGGAGCAGGCGTTCATGGTGATGGGTTATATGTTCTGTCTCTCGGCGGCCTTTGTGCTGGCCAAGTTTGTGCGGGATAAGCAATCGGACAGCAGCAAGTCGGCTGGCGACACCCCGATGTGGCGCTTTGTGGTCTGGGGCGGTTTTGCCATCGCCATGGGGCTGACCGGCTGGGGTCTGCTGGGCATGGACATCAACCCCACGTACAAGGCTTTTCTGGGCGTGAGCTGGCTGTACATGATCACCACGGCCTTCACCCTGGCCAAGATGCTGCGCGACAAGCATGAATCGGATCTGGCTGCAGCCCTGTACAGCGCCCGCGCCATGCGCAGCGAGCAACGCAACCATGAAGTGAGCAACAGCCAGGAGCGCGTGTGAACGCGGGTCTCATGCATCAGCCAACACGGAAGCACACCATGAAAAGCCCTGTCCTTGCCAGACTGCACCGTACTGCCACCGCCGCCATTGCGGGCGCCGCCCTGCTGCTGGGGCTGGCCGCGGCGCCTGCCGCCCATGCGCAAAGCGATGCTTCGCTGATGCTATCGGCGCTGCCCATTGCGTCGGTCGTGGTGGGAACTGCGGTGTCGGTGGGCGCATCCACCGCCGTTGTGGCGCTGCCCGTGGCTTTGTCGGTCGAAGGCTCCAAGCTGGTTGTCAAGGGCGTGAAGGCATCGGCCAAGGGCACGGTGTTGCTGCTGGAGAGTGCTTCGGATGGCGCAGCCGCCAGCATTGAGCTGTCGGCAGGCGCATTGGGCGCCAGTGCTGCGAGCGTGGGCACAACCATCTTGGTGAGCGTGGTCGGCGCGGGGGTGCTGCTGTCGACAGCTGGTGAAGTGATCGCCTTCATCCCGAACGAAATCGGCAAGGCGCTGCTCTACAACGAGCGCCTGTAAGTACGTTCCAAGGAGATAGCGATGATGAAACCATTCCGCATCACCCTCATGGCGGCGGCTCTGTTGGCCGCAGCGGGCGCCCAGGCCGGGCGCACCTGCGAAGCGCAGAATCCGACGGTAGAGAGCGTGCGCAAAAGCCTGAACCTGGCGCAACACGTGGCGCAGGCACTGGATGCCAGCGGCGCGCAGGTGGTACTGCTGGGCCGCCAGGGGCAGGATCTGAGCAAGTACCAGCTGCAGTATTCGCACATGGGCTGGGCCTACAAATCGCCCACGGGCGCCTGGCGCGTGGTGCACAAGCTCAATGACTGCGGTACTGCCGCATCGCATGTGTACCGGCAGGGCCTGGGGGAGTTCTTTCTGGACGATCTGTGGCGCTACCAGGCTGTGCTGATGGTGCCTGCGCCTGCCGTGCAGCAGAAACTGCTGCTCGCGCTTTCTGGCAATGAGCAGCCATTGCAGCTGCATGAGTCGCACTACAGCATGGTGGCCTATCCATGGAGCCAGCGTTACCAGCAAAGCAACCAATGGGCGCTGGAAGCCTTGGCGCAGGCCATGGAGCCTGCCGTTCACAACCGCAGCCAGGCGCAGGCATGGCTGCAGCTGCAAGGCTACCAGCCCAGCGATTTGCGCATTGGCACCATGACGCGCCTGGGCGGCCGCATGACGCGCGCCAATATTGCCTTTGACGACCATCCGCCCGAGAAGCGCTTTGCGGGCCATATTGAAACCACGACGGTGGATTCAGTTCTGCAGTTTTTGCAGCGGAGCGGTCTTGCGGCTGCACCGCAACTGGTGCAATAGCCCGCTGAAACGATAAACAGATACGAAGAAAAACATGCTGCCAGCGAGCGATTGACGTGCGCTGGCAGCTATCGTTTTTAGCGTGCAGGGCCGAGCATCACACAGTTGCGGCCGCGGCTCTTGGCCTGGTAGAGCGCCACATCGGCGTCACGCAGCAGGTTTTCGATGGAATCGCGCGGCGACAGCTGCGCCACATGGGCGACGCCAATACTGACGGTGGCGGAGAGTGGTTCATTGCTCAGGGTCTGGAACTTGCCCGCCCGAACCGCCAGGCAGAGCCGCTCGGCAATCGTGGCGGCGTCCTGGGCGCTGATGTGCGGGAGCACCACAGCGAATTCTTCGCCGCCGATACGGCCAAACACATCCTGGGGACGCAAGGTATGGACCACAGTGCGGGCGAACTCGCACAGCAGGTGATCGCCTGTGCCATGGCCGTGGGTGTCGTTCACGCGCTTGAAATGATCCAAATCAAGCATTAGCACTGCCAGCGATCCGCGCTCGTGTGCCAGACGCTGAAGCACCAGGCTGCTTGCCTGCACGAAGCCATTGCGGCTGAGAACACCCGTCAGGCTGTCGTGGTGCGCCTGGTAGCGCAGGCGGTTGAGCAGCTCGGAGCGTGCGGCGTGCGCGCCCGCCACCGACAGCGGGCCCAGGATCAGCATGGTCACGCCCAGGCGAAAAGTGGCTACGTCCACGAAGTGCATCGGCGTGAAGTCGATCCAGGAGGCGATGATGATCTTCGTGGCAAACACCAGCATGGTGATGATGGTGGTGGTCAGAATACGGTAGCTGAGGGCACACCAAAGAAGGGCGGGCAGCGAAAACGCCAGCGAGCCGATCTTGGCGCCTACGGCATAGCTGGCTGCCTCCAGCGCCACCACTGCAACGGCGGGCAGCACAATCGCAGGCAAGGGCAGTGCCTCCTGTGGCAATGTGGCTTTGCGCGCCGAAGGCAGTGCCAGCAGAAAAGGCAACAGAATCATTGCGTTCATCCACTCGCCGGTCCACCACATCATGGTGCCCTTGAGCAGCGGAACGCTGAATGCATAGGCACTGACGGGCCCGCCAATGGCTGCCGATACCGTGGCGGCCACGCCGCTGCCATACAACACCAGGAGGGCGGAGAACTGGCCTTCCATCTGCAGATCGCGCTTGGAGTGCTTGTGCATGACCCACCAGGCGGATACGGCTCCCACCATGTTGGCCACGGAAAAGCCCGTGGATACCCAGAGGTTGCTGCCGGTGAGCACATCCGCCGCGACATAGCTCACAAAGATAGCCGCCATGCCCAGAGGCTGCAGCAGCACATGCGGATAGCGCAGAAGCAGCACCAGCAGCAACTGATTGGCTGGCCAGAACACAGAAAGGAAGCCAATCGGCCGCAGCACAATCCCCAGCAGGCATGCGGCAAACACTGCCGCGCAGGCGTAGGCCAGCAAGCGGCCACTATGCGGCTTGCTCATGGGGGTGGCGGAGGTAGTGAGCAACATGGGGGTGTAAGCAGATGTTGGGAATATACATGCTTACGAACATTTTGATGCACATCAGCCTTGGAGTGCAGTGCGCTTCTGAATGCATACCAGAAGGTGCATGGGGTAGATGCCGCCACAGCGCAACAGGAGCCACCTGCTGCTGTTCCATCTTGCCATGAATGGTGATTTAGCTATGAAAAATATAGCTTCTTGCGCGTGCAGGTAGTGCCCCAGAGGCTTGCTGCACTTTCCGCATAACCAAAAGGGCGCGGATGCCCTAGGGCCAAAAGCCACAGCTTGCTCCTGGGTGATGTGCTCCACGCGGGCTTCAAAACAAGCCGGGCAGAAGGGGAGCGATTGCTTATTGACGAATGTCAATCCTTGTCAAACAGGTGCCGGCTGTATCGTGCAGGGCACAAAGATGGTTCCCCTGGTGTGCCAGCCACCGATGGGTTCATGGCAGTGGCTGGCGTAAGAACGTGTTTACGATCTCCTCGCGCTGCGACAGTGGCTTTGCGGGGCGCCCCTAGCCGGGCGCCCCCAAACCCACTGTCCCTACGGGTTGGAGTGAAATCGGGCGATTGCTGCGGCCCAGCGTTTCGAACGCATCCCGATTGCACTCCAATGCGGCTGCGTAGAGATCGTCAACACGTTCTAAGGGGCTTACACCCCGCGGGCCCGGTCTGCCTTGAAGCGGGCGCGGAACTCGGCAAAGGTGCCAGCGTCCAGCGCGTTGCGGATTTCCTGCATCAGGTTCAGGTAGTAGTGCAGGTTGTGAATGGTGGTGAGCATGGGGCCCAGCATCTCGCCGCAGCGGTCCAGGTGGTGCAGGTAGGCTCGGCTGAAGCCGCCCCGGCCGCCGTCGTCCCAACTCACGCCTGCCGTGCCAGCGCAGGCGTGGCAGGTGCAGGTGGTGTCGATGGGCTGGTGGTCGCTCTTGTGGCGCGCGTTGCGGATCTTGAGATCGCCGTAGCGTGTGAAGATGGTGCCGTTGCGCGCATTGCGCGTGGGCATCACGCAGTCGAACATGTCCACGCCGTCGGCCACGCCTTGCACCAGATCCTCCGGTGTACCCACGCCCATCAGGTAACGGGGCTTGTTGGCTGGCAGCAGGTGGGGGGTGTGCTGCATGATGTCCAGCATCTCGTCCTTGGGCTCGCCCACCGAGACGCCGCCCACGGCGTAGCCGGGAAAATCCATCTCGACCAGGGCCTGCAGCGATTCCTCGCGCAGGTTCTTGAACATGCCGCCCTGCACAATGCCAAAGAGTGCATTGGGGTTGCCCAGACGCTCGAATTCGTCCTTGGAGCGCTTGGCCCAGCGGCGGCTCATCTCCATGCTCTTGCGCGCCTCGGCCTCGGTGGTCTTCTTGCCGTTGGTTTCATACGGCGTGCATTCATCGAGCTGCATGACGATGTCGGAGTTCAGGATCGTCTGGATCTGCATGCTGACTTCGGGCGACATGAACAGTTTGTCACCATTGACCGGGCTGGCGAAATGCACACCTTCTTCGGTGATCTTGCGCATGGCGCCCAGGCTCCAGACTTGAAATCCGCCTGAGTCGGTGAGGATGGGCTTGTCCCACTGCTCGAAGCCGTGCAGGCCGCCAAAGCTCTTCATGATGTCCAGGCCCGGGCGCATCCACAGGTGGAAGGTATTGCCCAGGATGATCTGCGCACCCATCTCGTGCAGGCTGCGCGGCATGACGCCCTTGACGGTGCCATAGGTGCCCACGGGCATGAAGATGGGGGTCTGCACCACGCCATGGTTGAGCGTGAGCGTGCCACGGCGCGCGTGGCTGGTCGGGTCGGTCTTGAGCAGGTCAAATTGCAGCATAACCGCGCATTCTCGCAGATGTGCCAGGAGCCATGCTGGGTGGCAGATTTTGCCGTGCTCGTGTCTCAGGCTTTGTGGCTGAGGCGTCTACACTGGGCCCATTGCCATCAGAAAAAGGAGCGAGCCATGTTGACCATGATGATTGCGGTAGACGGATCCGAGCATTCGCTGGAGGCCGTGCGCCACGGGCTGCATCTGATCGGCCAGGGTCTGCGCGCCCAGGTGGTGCTCGGCCATGTGCAGGAAAGTGCAACCCTGACGGAGCTGGCCACTGTCGGGCCCGCAGCGGCTGCCAATGCGAGTGTGGATGCGGGCATGGATTTGCTGGCACCGGCCGTCGCGCTTTTGCGTGCCGCTGGTGTCGAATACGAGGTGGACGTGCGCATCGGCGATGTCTACCCGACGCTGTTGGATATTGCCGAAGAGCACGAATCCGCCATGATCCTGATCGGCTCTACTGGTGAAGGCACGCTCTCGCGCATCTTCCTGGGCTCGGTGGGCAGCGACCTTGTGCGCCACAGCCAGGTGCCTGTCACCATCGTGAAAGTGCCGTTTACAGACGATTGAAGCCACCGGCACGCGCTTTGCTGCGCTCAGCCGCCCACGGTCTGCTGCGCGTGGGTGTGCTGCCAGCCCAGGGCGGGCGCAATGCGCTCGGTGAAATCACTCAGGATCTGCAGGTAATCCTCATGGGGCAGGTTGTAGGGCAGCTCCAGCCGCAGCTCGTCAACCAAAGGCAGTACCGGGTCGACCAGGAGCGATTCCAGAATCTGCGCACTGCTCCCTACCAGATCGCGTGCAAACAACACCCGGCGCTCGCCCTGCGGTGCCAGCGTGCGCGCATGGCGGCTTTCGGCAAAGGTTTGGTAGCGTTTGCGGCTGGTCGCATCGGCGCTGTCGGTGGGCACGATCACCCGGCCCAGGGCCACCCGTGGGGCGTGTGGCGCCGTCCAGTGATTGCGAAAGCGCTGCAGTTGGGCCAGCTGCGTCTCGAAGAAATGGTCGCTGTGCTCGCCCCGGTTCAGATTGCCGATCAGCAGATGCAAGCCGTTGCGACCGGCCCACTCGGCCGAATGCAGGGAGCCGCCGCCATACCACAGCCGGTGCGCCAGGCCCGCTGCGTGTGGATAGATGCGCGCAGTGTGCTGGCCGGCGGGCGATTGCACCACGGCACCGTCAGGCCCCAAGGGCAGCCCTTGCAGGTTGCGGCGCAGGCGCGCGACGCGCTCGTGCGAGAAGTCGATGTGAGCGGGATCTCCGTCATACAGGTGCGCGCCCAGCAGGTCGCCGTGGTTGGGCGCCCCGGCGCTTACCCCGACCTGCAGCCTGCCTTGCGAGAGCACATCGACGGTGGAGAGATCTTCGGCCAGGCGGAAAGGGTTCTCGTACCCCAGCTGAATGACGGCGCAGCCCAGCTCCATGCGTTGTGTGCGCTGGGTTGCCGCAGCCAGCAGCGTGGCGGCAGAGGACACGGCGGGCTCCAGATGGCGCTGGCGCACCCAGCCTCCATCAAAGCCCAGCTGCTCACCATGTTCGAACAGTTGCAGCGTGTGCTCCAGTCCTGACCAGGGCGCGTTTTCCGCATAGTTGCCCGGTGTGAGGAATGCGATGCGGGAGATATGAATGCTCATGGAGAGACCTGCATAAAGAAGGTTGAAGGCATGGGTCAGAACTTGGGCAATCCCGGTGGATTGGTTTCCGAGCGGGGCAGGGCCTCTTCAGCGAGCTTCCAGCGGTCCAGCACCTGCGCGTACTGGCCGCTTTTGATCAGGCCGTTGGCGGCCTGCGTCAAAGCATCAGCCAGGCCACTGCCTTTGCGGGTGGTGATGGCCACATCCGACTTGTTGGGCCAGCCTGCGTTGACGGTGCCCACGAGGCGTATCTGCCCATCCCTGGCCGCCTGGTAGGCCTGCGGCGCGTTGGGGTTGAAGTTCACATCTGCCCGGCCGGATACCAGGGCGAGCGTGCGGGCGGTTTCATCGTCGTAGTACTGCAGCTCGGCCGGTTTCAGGCCTGCGGCAATGTTCAGGCGGTTCCATTCCAGTGCAATGCGTTCCTGGTTGGTGCCCGATGCCGATATCACGCGCAGGCCTGCAATGTCCTTGGGCTCCTTGATCGAGGTGATCTTGCTGCCAGCTTTGACATAGAAGCCGTGCAGGCCCAGGCGGTAGGTCGAAAAATCGAACTTCTCCTTGCGTTGCTCGGTCACGCCGACGTTGGAGATCACCGCATCGTATTTGCCCGAAGTCAACCCAAGCGGCCAGTCTGCCCAGGCAATCGGCTGCAGATCCAGCTTCAGCCCCAGCGCATCGGCGATGAGCAGGATGAAGTCGGGGTCAAAGCCCACGATGGTTTTTGCATCGGTGGCATAGGTGCCGGTAGGCGGCGCGGCCGGATGGATGGCCACGGTCAGCACGCCGGGTTTCACGAATTTGAAGTCCTTGGAGAGGGCTGCAATTGCGGCCTCGTCCTTGGGCGCGCGCAGGCGCCCCTTTTGCTCGGGGCTCAGGTCCACCGTGGTCTGGGCATGCAAGGCGCTGCAGACTGACAGAACGGCGAACAAGGCGAGGCGGTGGTGGAGATTCTTGAGGGTGGGCATGGTGGGTGCGGGCTTCATTTCCGAGGCAGGCCGGGCGGGTTGGTGCGTGATGTGGTGATGGCTTCGGACTGCAGGCTCCAGCGCTCCAGCGCCTTGGCGTAGTTGCCGTTGCCGATCTGCGCATTGAGTGCGGTGGTGATGGCATCAGCAATGCCCGAGCCTTTGCGCGAGGTGACTGCGATTTCTGCCGACTGCGGCCAGCCGCCCGAGAACAGGCCAACGAGTCGTGTCTTTCCATCGCGGGCGTTGTAGGCCGCAATGCCATTGGGCGCGAAATAGGTATCTGCGCGGCCCGAGGCCAGTGCCAGATACAGCACCACGTCATCGTCGTAGTACTGCACTTCCACCGGTTTGAGGCCGGCCTTGATGTTCTGCTCATTCCAGCGCAGCAGCACCTGCTCCTGGTTGGTGCTGGCGCCGACGATCACCTTGAGACCGGCGACGTCCTTGGGCTCCTTGATGGCCTGGACCTTGCTGTTCTTGGCCACGTAAAAGCCCAGGGTGTCGTTGCGGTAGGTCGAGAAATCGAATTTCTCCTTGCGCTCTTCGGTCACCGTGACGTTGGAGATCACCACATCGAACTTGCCCGATTGCAGACCCAGCGGCCAGTCGGCCCAGGCCACCGATACCAGCTCCAGCCTGCGGCCCAGGCTGTCGGCCACCAGTTGCGCAATATCCGGGGCATTGCCCACCGGGGTTTTGTTGTCGGTGGCATAGGCACCAAACGGCAGGCGGCCCGTGGTGGTGCCAACCACCAGAGCGCCCTCCTTGGCAAACTTGAATTGCGGGTTGAGTTGGCGGATGGCTTCTTCTACCTTGCCAGACCGGGGGCGGCCAGCCTGCTCGGGGCTCAGGTCAGGAGCGGCGGGCTGCGCCCAGGCAGGCAGTGCAAGCAGGGACAGCGCAGCGACTGTGGTGTGGATCAGATGACGACGTTGCATGTTCTCGATTCTTCGATGTCAGTGAAAGGGAATGGTCTGGCGATCTACAGCACTTTGGCGAGGAACTCGCGCAGGCGGGGGTGGTCGGGGTGCTGCAGCACTTTGTGGGGAGAGCCGCTTTCGATGATGCGGCCCTGGTCCATGAAGACCACGGTGTCCGCCACCTCACGGGCAAAGCCGATTTCATGGGTAACGATGAGCAAGGTGGTGCCAGTGCGGGCCAGTTCCTTGATCACATCGAGTACCTCGTTGACCAGCTCGGGATCGAGGGCCGAGGTGGGCTCGTCAAACAACAGCACCTTGGGCTTGAGCGCCAATGCCCGGGCGATGGCCACACGCTGCTGCTGGCCGCCGGACAGCTGGCGGGGGAAAGCGTCTGCCTTGTGAGCAAGGCCGACACGGGCCAGCAGTTCGCGGGCCAGTGCCTCGGCTTCGGCACGGGGCAGGCCACGCACCGAGACAGGTGCTTCCGCCACGTTGTCCAGCACGCTCAGGTGCGGGAAGAGGTTGAAGTTCTGGAACACCATGCCCACATCGGCGCGGCGGGCGAGAATGTCTTTTTCCTTGAGTTCGTACAGGGTGTCACCTTCCTGGCGGTAGCCCACCAGGTCTCCATCAATGGCGATGAATCCGCTGTCCACCCGCTCCAGGTGGTTGATGGAGCGCAGCAAGGTGGACTTGCCGGAGCCCGACTGGCCCAGGATGACCGTTACGCTGCCCGAAGGAACGTGCAGCGACACATTGTTGAGCACGCGAACGCCGTTGTAGCTTTTGGAGACGGCTTGCACCTCGACATGTCCGCCAACGGTGTTGGAGTGGGTCCATGCAGCGGTGCGCGCCGGGGGCTCTTCGGTGGCTGCCGGGGCTGCGTGTGCCGAAGGCGCTGCTGCCGGGCGCAACCAGGCCCAGGCGCGCCCCAGCAGGGTGGGCGGCAGCTGGCGTAGCGCGCCGCGCGCATAGTGGCGCTCCACCTGCGCCTGGATGACGGAGAGCACCGAGAGAATGATCAGGTACCAGACGGTCGCCACCATCAGCAGCGGAATCACCTCCAGGTTGCGGCGGTAGATGATCTGGATGGTGTAGAACAGCTCGGGCAGGGCCAGGATGTAGGCATTGGATGTGCCCTTGGCCAGACCGATGATGTCGTTGAACGCAGAAGGCAGGATGGAGCGCATGGCCTGTGGCAGCACAATGCGGAAGGCCTGGCGGCGGCGCGGTAGGCCCAGCGCGGCAGCGGCCTCATGCTGGCCCTGGTCCACCGACAGAATGCCGCCACGGATGATCTCGGAGGAATAGGCTGCCTGGTTCAGCGTCAGCCCGATCACCGCTGCCAGAAACGGGGTGACCAGCTGCGTGGTGCTCCACTCGGCCCAGGTGATGCCGGTAAAAGGCACACCCAGCCATACGGTCTCGTACAGGTAGCCCAGGTTGTTCAGAATGAGCAGCAGCACGATGAGCGGGATGGAGCGGAAGATCCACACAAACGTCCAGGCCAGCGCGCGCAGCAAGGGCGAGCGCGAGACGCGGGCCAATGCCAGGCCGGTGCCCAGCGTGAAGCCCAGCGCAGCCCCCAGCGCTGTCAGGATGAGTGTGCGGCCCAGCCCCACCAGCACGGGTTCGGCAAAAAACCATTCTGCAAAGACCGGCCAGCCCCAGCGTGGGTTGCCGAGTACGGAGTTGAGGACGGCGCCAATCAGAATCAGCGAAATGATGGTGCCAATGGTGCGTGCAGGGTAGCGCGCCGGAACAATGCGCAGCGATGCATAGTCGCGGCGACGGAATGCAGGCGCTGCAGCTGTGGGCGCCTCATCAATGGCGGCGTTGGGTGGTGCCAGGGTGGTGGTGTTCATGGTGTAGCTCGGTTCTCAGAGGGCTCAGGCACGGGCGAGCTGGGACGCTTGCAGTGCGTTGGTGGAGGGCCTGTGTGCATGGCTGCTGGGCACGGATGTCAGGTGTTTTTCAAAAGGCAGTTTTCGCAACGCCTGCAGATCGGCACGCGGGTCGAACAGGCGCTGGTAGCCATGGCCCAGGTACAGCCCCACGGCTTCGGGTTGGCGAAAACCCGTGGTGAGAAAAACCCGTTGGTAGCCCTGGCGCAGGGCCTGCGCTTCCAGCTCAGCCAGGACTGAACTTGCCAATCCCTGGCGACGCAGGCGGCTGTCCGTCCAGATGCGTTTGAACTCTGCGGTGTTCGCATCCAATCGCTTGAACGCGCCACCCGCGACCGCGTGGCCGCTGCGCAGCAGCAGCAGAAAGTTGCCGCCCTGGGCCGGTGTGAATACCTCGGCGGGGTAGCGCTGGATTTCTGGCACGCCAGATTCCTGCAGATAGAAATCGCCATAGCGGCTTTCATACTCCCGCCCCAATTCCTCGATCAAAGGCTGGGCGCGCGGGTCTTGCAAGCTGGTGTAGACAAAGATGTCAGAGCGCATGAAAACTCCTCGAATCATGGGGCAAGAAAGCGCTCTACCAGGTGCACCCAGTAGGCAGCGGCCGGTGCCAGAATGGCGTCGTTGAAGTCATACCGCGGGTTGTGCAGTGAGGCGCTATCGCCATTGCCCAGAAACAGGAAGCTGCCGGGCCGCGCCTGCAGCAGGTAGGCAAAGTCCTCGCTGGCCGTGCGTGGGCGAAAGTGCGAATCCACAAAATCCTCACCCAGCGCATCCACGGCTACATCGCGCGCAAACTGCGTCTCCTGCGGGTGGTTGATGACAGGCGGAAAACCATTCTTGAAATCCACATGGGCTTGCGCCCCCAGACTTTCCGCCTGGGCTTGCGCCAATGCCCGCAGGCGGTTTTTCAGCGTACTGCGCACCTCGGGCTTGAACGAGCGCGCCGTGAGCTGCAGCTCCACCTGATCGGGGATGACATTGGCCGCATGGCCACCGTGGATGGAGCCCACCGTGACCACGCCCATCTCCAGCGGATCGACGTTGCGGGAGACCACGCTTTGCAAGGCGGTGATCACGTGCGCGCTCGCCAGCACGGGATCGACGGCCTGGTGCGGCTCGGCACCGTGGCCACCTTGGCCGGTGATGGTGACCTTGGCGTAGTCGATGGAGGCCATGGCCGGGCCTTCCACGCAGCCCAGGTGCCCGGCGCCGACGCCGGGCCAGTTGTGCAGGCCATAGATGGCGTCGCAGGGAAAGCGTTCGAACAAGCCTTCGCTGATCATCTTTTTGGCGCCTGCGCCTAGCTCTTCCGCAGGCTGAAAAATCAGGTGCAGCGTGCCATCGAACGCGCCTTGCTCGGCCAGAAAGCGGGCCGCTGCCAACAGAATGGCGGTGTGGCCGTCGTGGCCGCAGGCATGCATCACACCTGCGTTCTGGCTTGCATAGGGCAGGCCGGTGGCCTCCTGGATCGGCAGCGCATCCATGTCGGCGCGCAGGCCCAGGGTTTTGTTGCCCTGGCCCTTTTTCAGACGGCCAACCACCCCCGTGCCGGCAATGCCGGGGAATACCTCGTAGCCCCATTCGGTCAGAACCTTGGCCACCAGGGCGGAGGTTCGATGCTCCTGAAACGATAGCTCGGGGTGCTGGTGGATATCGCGGCGCAGGGCGATGAAGCTCTGCGCATGGCGGGCAATGCCGTTTTCCACCCGCAGGCGGTGTGCGCTGCGTGGCTGGGCGACGGGTTCGGTGATGGTGGCGCTGTTCATCAGGCGACCCGTCGGGATTCGAGCGTGTCTTCCGCCGCTTCGTACCGGCTGGCCTTGCGCGGCAGGCCGAGATGGTCGCGCAAGGTCTGGCCGGTCAGCGTGCGTTCATAGCGGCCACTGGCTTCGAGCACAGGCAGCACGTGCGTGACGAAGTCATCCAGGCCTTCGGTACTGACGGGGAACTGGAGGATGAAGCCGTCTGCGGCGCCTGCGTCCACCCAATGGGTGATTTGCTCGGCAATCTGCTTGCCGGAGCCCACGAAGTTGGATTTGGGCGTAGCCGCCTGTAGGGCCACCTGGCGCAGGGTCAGCCCCTGCGCCTTGGCATCGGCCTTGATGCGGTCGGTGGTGGAGCGGAAGCTGTTGCGGCCGATGTCGCCCAGCTCGGGGAAGGGCGCATCCAGCGGGTATTGGGTGAAATCGTGGTGATCAAAGTAGCGGCCCAGGTAGGCCAGCGCTTCGTCAATACCCAGCAGGTTGCGCACGCGTTCGTATTTGGCGTTGGCCTCTTCATCGGTGGCGGCGGTCACCACGTTGATGCCTGGGAATATCTTCACATCGCTGGCCAGTCGGCCATGGCTGATGGCACTGGCCTTGACTTTGCGCGAGAACTCGCGGGTTTCCTCCAGCGATGGCGAATGCGTGAAGACGGCGTCGGCATATTTGCCAGCAAGATCGATACCCGCATCCGATGAGCCTGCCTGGAAGATCACGGGCTGGCCCTGGGGCGAGCGCTGGATGTTGAGGGGCCCTGCCACCTGGAAGAAGCGGCCTTCGTGATCGAGCGTGTGCAGCTTGCTGCGGTCAAAGAACTGGCCGCTATCACGGTTGCGGACAAAGGCACCGTCGTCCCAGCTGTCCCACAAGCCTTGGGTGACTTGCAGGTACTCGTCGGCGATCTGGTAGCGCAGCGCATGCTCGGGGTGCTTGCGGCTGTAGTTCAGCGCCGAGCCTTCGAGCGGTGTGGTGACCACATTCCAGCCTGCGCGGCCCCCGCTGATCAGATCGAGCGAGGCGAACTGCCGTGCGATGGTGAAGGGGTCGCTGTAGGAGGTGGATACCGTGCCTGCGAGGCCGATCTTGCTGGTGACTGTGGCCAGCGCCGAGAGGACGGAAATGGGCTCGAAACGGTTGAGGAAGTGCGGAATGGATTTTTCGTTGATGTAGAGGCCATCGGCGACAAACGCAAAGGCAATGCCATGGGCTTCGGCCTTTTGGGTGAGTGAGATGTAGTGCTGCAGGTTGACGCTGGCGTCCGCCGGTACGCTGGGGTGGCGCCAGGCATTCATGTGGGCGCCTGCGCCGTGCAGCATCAGGCCAAAACGGATGGGGGATTTGCTCATGGTGGACTTTCGGTAAAACGTCAGGCGGCCGCCAGCTCGGCAACGGCGGGTTGCGCCTTGGCTATCAGCTCTATCGATGCCAGGCGTTCTTCAAAAAATGGAACCGGCGTGTCGATGACGAATTCATCGATGCCGTGTTGCTGGTGCAAGGCCGTCAGCGCTTCGTGCACGTCATCAGCGGTGCCCGCAATGACATGGGGGCGGGTCTCTTCCAGCCGGTAGTCGCTGATTCCGGCTTGCTGTGCAAACTCTGCGGCAGCTTCACGGCTTTGCAGGTTGAAGCTTTGGCCGGTGGGCAAATGCAGCTTGAAGATGCGCACGTTTGCAACCAGCTCTTCAGCCTTGGCGCGGTCATAGGCAGCAAAGGCATAGACGGCCATCGAGGGCGCGCGGCCGCTGCTCGTGCGGTAGGCGGCCGTGGTGCGGGTGAGCAGGGCCGGGTCGTCGTTGAAGTGCCCTGCGTAGGAAAAGCCCCAGCCCAGGCGCGATGCGAGGTGGGCGCTGTCGGGAGAGGCTCCGAGCAGCACGCATTGGGGCAAGGTGCCAGGCGCAGGCAGCGCGCGCGATGCCGCCAACGGGTGCCCGGCGGGCAAGTCGTCACGCAGAAAGCCGTCCAGATCGCTGAGCAGGCTGTCGAAGCCCTGCGGCTGCGACCGGTCGTGGCGCGCTTGCAGGGCGCGTGTGGACTGCGGCAGACCGCCAGGCGCCTTGCCAATGCCCAGGTCCACCCGGTCAGGCGCCAGGGCCGATAGCAACCTGAAAACTTCGGCCACTTTGTAGGGGCTGTAGTGCTGCAGCATGACGCCGCCCGAGCCGATGCGGATGCGCCTGGTATGCGCCAGCAGCCAGGCGACCAGGATTTCGGGGGCGGAGCCCGCCACCTGGGGGTTGCCATGGTGCTCTGCCACCCAGAACCGGTGGTAGCCCAGCGCTTCGGCGCGCTGCGCCATGGCCAGGGTGGATCGAAGCGCCAAGGCGGCGGTGGCGCCCGGCGGAATAGGGCTTTTGTCGAGCAGCGAGAGGCGGTATGTCATGAAAAAGTAGCGCTAGGCTGGTAGCGGTGAATATGTCAAAAATAATATCTTTCAATATTCATTGCTGCTGCTACTTATTCGCAGATGGTCATGCGTAAATTGATTTATATGTTTGAATTGAGTAGTTTTTGGTATTTGGTTATTCGTTAAGGTTTTATGCGGATCTTGATTAATTTTTGATAATGCTAGCCCATAGAAAAAAGCCTTGAGCATGGGGCTCAAGGCTTTTTGAAGAGGTGCTGGTGGGGCTTTATGCCGCTGCGGGTGTCTGATCCTTGGCGGCGCTGTAGATGTAGGGCCGTGCCTGGGTCAGCAGAGCAAGAGACTCATCAAGGCGGGCGTGGATGTCGTGTGCAATCTGGTAGCCGCCCAAGGTCTGGGCGGTGATCTGTGCATCGGTGGCATACACGCTGGGCAGCACCAACCGCGGGCCCATGGACTGCAGAACCGGGCGCAGCGCATAGTCGAGTGCGAGCATGTGGTGGGGGCTGCCGCCCGTTGCCAGCGGTAGAACGGCTTTGTCTCGCAACCCGTATTGCGGCAGCAGATCCAGAAATGCCTTGAGCAGGCCGCTGTAGGCCGCTTTGTAGATGGGCGTGGCAATGACCAGGGCATCGGCTGCATCTACCGCTGCAATGGCCTGGGCCAGGAGGGCGTTGTTCCAGTCGGCGTGCAGCAGGCTTTGCGGGGGCAGGTCGCGGATGGACAGTGATGAGGTGTGGATGCCTGCGATGCTTTTGAGCTTTTCACCAAAGCTTGCCAATAATGCGGTAGAGCGGGAGGGCAGCGTCGGACTGCTGCTGATCAGGAGGATATTCATGCTGATATTGCCATGGGCACCCATTGGATGGCGAATTCCCATGTTGAAAATCAATATGAATTATTTTGAGAGGCCTGCCAGGTAAATGCAACGAAGCTTATTGCATATCTAATGGCGAAAAATGCGTATGCCGTGAAATATCCCGAAAATGAGCGATTGCCAGGGCACCCATCAGTTGGAAGAGGCGAGGCCATCTGTCTGTGCCAGGGTCTGGCGCAGTTTGCCGAGCTGGTCATACAGGTCGCGCGCTGCTTGCGTACCCAGTGGGGCCAGCAGCTGGTCGAGCCACTGCTCATGGGCTTGCGCCATGGTGCTGAAGTGTTTCTTACCGTCGCGCGTCATGCGCACGATCATGGCGCGCCGGTCATCGCCATCCGCCACTCTTTCCACCCAGCCTTCGGCCACGAGCTGGTCGGTCAGGCCGGTGATGTTGCCGCCGGTCACCATCAGGTATTCCGACAAGGTGCTCATGCGCAGGCCCTTGGGAAAGCGGCTGAGCTGCGCCAGGTAGTCAAAGCGCGGCAAGGTGGTGCCGAACTGCGTGCGCAGGTTGCTGCGGATCACTTGCTCTATCTGGGTGCTGCAGGTGAGCAGGCGCAGCCACAGGCGTACGGCCTGGTGGTCGTCGTGTGACAAACCGGCTTCGCGCCCGGGCGCATCGGTAGCAGCAATCGAATGCATATCTGGAATGGCGGCCATAGGGATATCGTGCCTCAACGCGGGCACAGGAGACTCAGGGTTACTTCGTATTCTATTCAAATATTCATTCATAAATAATTTAGACATAAAGCAATTTGAAGGAGCTCGGTCGCGATGAAAATTGTCTGCATCGGTGGCGGTCCCGCAGGTTTGTACTTTGCACTGCTGATGAAGCAGATGGACGCTTCGCACGACGTGACCGTCGTGGAACGCAACAAGCCCTATGACACCTTTGGCTGGGGTGTGGTGTTTTCCGACGCAACCATGGACAACATGCGCGAATGGGATCCGGCCACGGCTGCGCAGATCGAGGAGGCCTTCAACCACTGGGACGACATCGAGCTGCTGTTCAAGGGCCGCAGGATTCGCTCTGGCGGCCACGGCTTTGTCGGTATTGGCCGCAAGCACCTGCTCAACATCCTGCAGGCGCGCTGCGAGCAACTGGGTGTGAAGCTGGTATTCGAGACCGATGTGCAGTCCGATGAAGACTATCCCGATGCCGACCTCATCATCGCCAGCGACGGCGTGAACTCGCGCATCCGCACCCGATATGCCGACACTTTCAGGCCAGACATCGTCACCCGCCCCAATCGTTTCATCTGGCTGGGCACGAACAAGGTCTACGAGGCCTTCACCTTCGATTTCGTGCGTACGGAGCATGGCTGGTTCCAGGCGCACATCTACAAGTTCGACGACAAGACTTCAACCTTCATCGTCGAGACCACCGAAGACACCTGGAAGGCCAGTGGTCTCGATACGGCTGACCAGCAGCAATCCATCGACTTCTGTGAAAAGCTCTTTGCGGACAACCTGCAGGGCGAGAAGCTGATGACCAATGCGCGCCATCTGCGTGGCTCGGCGTGGATCAACTTCCAGCGCGTGGTGTGCGACCAGTGGTGGCTCCAGAATACCAAGGGCAGCCATGTGGTGCTGATGGGCGATGCCGTGCACACGGCGCACTTTGCCATTGGCTCGGGCACCAAGCTGGCGATTGAAGACGCGATCGAGCTGGCGCGCCAGTTCAAGGCCCTGGGTGCTGCGCCATCGCGTATCCCCGAAGTACTCGCTGCCTACCAGGAAGCGCGCCGTGTGGAGACACTGCGCATTCAGAACGCAGCCTGGAATGCGATGGAGTGGTTCGAGGCCTGTGGCCGCCGCTACTGCGACCAGTTCGAGCCCGAGCAGTTCATGTACTCCATGCTCACGCGCAGCCAGCGCATCAGCCACGAGAATCTGCGCCTGCGCGATGCGGCATGGCTGGGTGGCTATGAGCGATGGCTGGCCGAGAAGAATGGTGTGCACATCGATGACGGCAAGGCAGGCAAGGCGCCGCCGCCGATGTTTCTGCCTTATACGCTACGCGGTCTCACGCTCAAGAACCGTATCGTGGTATCGCCCATGGCCCAATACTCGGCGGTGGATGGCGTGCCCGGCGACTACCACCTGGTGCACCTGGGTGCGCGTGCCATGGGTGGCGCAGGGCTGGTGTTTGCCGAGATGGCCTGCGTGAGCCCTGAGGGGCGTATCACTCCCGGTTGCCCCGGTACGTATAGCGAAGCGCAGAAAGTGGCCTGGAAGCGCATTGCTGACTGGATCCATGCCCATACCGATGCCAAGTTCGCCATGCAGATCGGCCACGCGGGCGCCAAGGCATCGACGCGCCTGGCCTGGGATGGCACCGATCTGCCGCTGCCCGAGGGCAACTGGCCCATCTTCTCTGCCTCGCCCCAGCAATACCTGGAAGGCGTGAGCCAGATATCCCGGCAGATGACACGCGCGGACATGGACGAAGTCAAAGCCCAGTTCGTGCATGGCGCGCAGATGGCGGCCGATATCGGCGCCGATTGGCTGGAGCTGCACTGCGCCCACGGCTACCTGCTCTCCAGCTTCATCTCGCCACTGACGAATCACCGCGACGACGAATATGGCGGCAGTCTGGAAAACCGGCTGCGCTATCCGCTCGAAGTGTTCCGCGCAGTGCGCGTCGTCTGGCCCGAAGACCGACCCATGTCCGTGCGCATTTCGGCCCACGATTGGGTGCCGGGCGGTGTCACACCCGAAGAGGCGGTAGAAATTGCCAAGGCCTTCAAGGCCGCAGGTGCGGATCTGATCGACTGCTCGTCCGGCCAGGTCAGCAAGCAGGAAAAGCCGGTGTATGGCCGTATGTTCCAGACGCCATTCGCTGACCGCATTCGCCAGGAGGCAGGCATTGCCACCATGGCCGTGGGGGCGATCAGTGAGGCAGACCACGCCAACTCCATCATCGCAGCGGGCCGCGCTGATCTGTGCGCCGTAGCCCGCCCGCACCTGGCCAACCCGGCCTGGACGCTGACCGAGGCGGCCAAGATCGGCTACACCGCCATCGCCTGGCCCAAGCCGTACTATCAGGGCAAACGCCAGATGGAAACCCTGTTCGAGCGCGAGAAGGCGCAGCAAGCTGGCGCGGTGGCTCCGGCCGGGGGGCACTGAGATGAGCGGTGATCTGAACGATCAACACGCGTTGGTGACCGGCGCGGGCCAGGGCATTGGCGAGGCGATTGCGCGGCAATTGCTGGCGCGTGGAGCCAGGGTTACGGTGCTGGGGCGCAGGGCCGAGCCGCTGCGCAGGCTCGTGGATGAATTCCCCGGGCAATGCCGCATGGAGCTGGCCGATGTCGCCCAGGAATCTGAGGTGAAGACGGCTTTTGCGCAGGCTGTGCATGCGCAAGGCGCTGTCAATATCCTCGTCAACAATGCAGGCCAGGCGCAGAGCGCTCCGTTCATGAAGATGGATACGGCGCTGTGGCAGCGCATGCTGGCCGTCAACCTGACGGGCTCCATGCTGTGCATGCAGCAGGTGCTGCCCGCGATGGCGGCAGCGGGCTATGGGCGCATCGTCAATGTGGCGAGCACGGCGGGGCTGGCGGGCTACGCCTACGTGGCGGCGTACTGTGCGGCCAAGCACGGTGTGGTGGGATTGACCCGCTCGCTGGCGCTGGAGTTTGCCACCAAGGGCGTGACGGTCAATGCGGTCTGCCCCGGCTATACCGAGACCGAAATCGTGCGAGAGAGCATTGCGCGCGTGGTGGAAAAGACCGGTCGTTCGCCCGAGCAGGCAATGGCTGAATTCGTCAAAAGCAACCCCCAGGGCAGGCTGGTGCAGCCGCAGGAGGTGGCCGACGCCGTGCTGTGGCTGTGCGGCCCGGGCGCTGGCGCCGTCACCGGCCAGGCCATTGCGGTGGCAGGCGGCGAAGTGATGTGAATGGAGACCAAGATGAGTGAATACACAATCGATCCTGCCCTGGTGGCGGGTAATCACCAGCAGCTGGCGGGCTACCAGGCACAGCACTTTCTGTGGCAGGTGGAAGGCGGCGTCGCCACGATCACGCTCAACCGCGCCGAGCGCAAGAACCCGCTGACTTTCGAGTCCTACGCCGAGCTGCGCGATCTGTTCCACAACCTCAAGTGGGCGCAGGATGTCAAGGCGGTGGTGCTGGTGGGGGCGGGCGGCAATTTCTGCTCGGGCGGTGATGTGCACGAGATCATCGGCCCGCTGGTGCAGCTCAAGGCGCCTGAGCTTTTGATGTTCACCCGCATGACGGGCGAGCTGGTCAAGACCATGCGCGCCTGCCCGCAGCCCATCGTTGCTGCCGTCGATGGTGTCTGCGCCGGTGCAGGCGCCATCATGGCGATGGCTTCTGACATGCGGCTGGGCACGGCGCGCAGCAAGACGGCCTTTCTCTTCAACCGCGTGGGTCTGGCGGGCTGCGACATGGGCGCCTGCGCCATCTTGCCGCGCCTCATCGGCCAGGGCCGGGCGAGCGAGCTGCTCTATACAGGCCGCAGTCTGGGCGGCGAAGAGGGCGAGCGCTGGGGTTTCTTCAACCGCCTGTGCGAACCCGATGCCTTGCTGGAGCAGGCGCACAGGCTGGCCAGCGATCTGGCTGCCGGCCCGACCTTTGCCAATGGCATCACCAAGACCATGCTGCACCAGGAATGGGCGATGACGGTGGAGCAGGCCATCGAAGCTGAAGCCCAGGCCCAGGCCCTTTGCATGCTGACCGAAGATTTCTCGCGTGCCTACCATGCGTTCGTCGCCAAGCAAAAGCCGCAATTCCAAGGAAACTGACATGGCAGACAGTAGCTATCTGAAGTGGCCTTTCTTTGAGGCCCGCCACGCGCTACTGGCGCAGGAGCTCGATGCCTGGGCGGCCCGGCATGCAGCGCATGTGCACAGCAGCGACACCGACGGTGATTGCCGCCAGTTGGTCAAGGCTCTGGGCGCTGGCGGCTGGTTGCGCCATGCGGTGGCAGGGGCTGCGCATGGTGGCGCAGGCCCGCAGATCGACACGCGCGCCATCTGCCTGATCCGCGAAACACTGGCGCGTCACAATGGCCTGGCCGACTTTGCTTTTGCCATGCAGGGCCTGGGCTCCGGCGCCATCAGCTTGGCAGGCACGCCAGATCAGAAGCAGCGTTATCTGGGCAAGGTGGCGACGGGCGAGGCGATTGCTGCCTTCGCGCTGTCCGAGCCCGAGGCTGGATCGGATGTGGCGGCCATGGCCTGCGAGGCACGGCTCGATGGCGACCACTATGTGATCAATGGCGAGAAGACCTGGATATCCAACGGTGGCATCGCAGATTTCTACGTGGTTTTTGTGCGCACGGGCGAGGCACCGGGCTCGCGCGGCATCTCGGCGTTGATCGTCGATGCGGGTACGCCGGGTTTCGAGATCGCCGAGCGCATCGATGTGATCGCGCCGCACCCGCTGGCGCGGCTGAAATTCACCGATTGCCGGGTGCCTGTGGCCCAGCGCGTGGGCGCGGGCGGCGAAGGCTTCAAGGTGGCCATGCGCACACTGGACGTGTTTCGCACCTCGGTGGCTGCAGCCGCACTTGGTTTTGCACGCCGCGCGCTGGATGAGGCGCTGCAGCGTGCCACCGCGCGCAAGATGTTCGGCGGCGTGCTTGCTGATTTTCAGCTCACCCAGGCCAAACTCGCGCAGATGGCCACGCAGATCGACAGCGCGGCGCTGCTCACCTACCGCGCGGCCTGGCAACGTGACCAGGGCGAGAACGTGACGCGCGAAGCGGCAATGGCCAAGATGACGGCCACTGAGAACGCGCAGCAGGTCATCGACGCGGCGGTGCAGATCTGGGGCGGGCTGGGCGTGGTCAGCGATCAGCCGGTGGAGCGTCTGTACCGCGAGATTCGTGCGCTGCGCATCTACGAAGGCGCCACCGAGGTGCAGCAGCTCATCATTGCACGCGAGCTGCTCAAGAGCGTACAGGCCTAGGAGACCAAGCCATGCCCTACACCGCCCATATCGACACTTTTGCTGCCGACAATCTGCCACCCGCCGAGCTGCAGCCCGACTATGTGTTTGAACTGCCCGAGCTGCAGTTTCCTGAACGACTGAACTGTGCGGCTGAGTTACTGGACCGCCATGTGAGAGAAGGACGCGGCGACCGGCTGTGCATACAGGCCGAGGGCGTGCGATGGAGCTATGCCGATTTGCAGGACCGGGCCAACCGCATCGCCAGCGTACTCACCGGGGCGATGGGGCTGGTGCCTGGCAACCGTGTGCTGCTGTGTGGCCCCAACAACCCCATGTTGGTGGCTTGCTGGTTCGGTGTGGTCAAGGCCGGTGGCATTGCGGTGGCGGCCATGCCCCTGTTGCGTGCCAAGGAGCTGTCTACCATCGCCGATATCGCCAAGATCAGCCATGCGCTGTGTGACGACGCGCAGCGCGCCGAGGTGCTGGGGGCGCAGCAGAAGAGCCCGGCTCTGCAATCGATCCGCTTTTTCAATGTTCGGGCCGAGGGCGACGATTCGCTCGAAGCGCTCATGGCACAAGCCTCGCCGCATTTCGACGCCGTGGAGACGGCGGCCACCGATACCTGTCTGCTGGGCTTTACCTCGGGCACCACGGGCGTGCCCAAGGCAACCATGCATTTCCACCGCGACGTGATGGCCATCTGCGCTTGCTGGCCGCAAAGCATATTGCGCGCCCATGCCGACGATGTGTTTGTTGGCAGCCCTCCGATTGCCTTCACCTTCGGGCTGGGCGGCCAGGTGCTGTTTCCCATGTCCATCGGTGCATCGATGGTGTTGCTGGAGAAGGCGGGACCGGCCCAGCTGGCGGACGGCATAGAGCGCTTTGGCGCCACGGTGGTGTTCACGGCGCCCACGTCGTACCGCGTCATGGCCCAGCAGGGCGAGCTCATCCGCAGTACCCCGCTGCGCAAATGTGTCTCGGCGGGCGAGGCGCTGACGGCATCCACGCGCGCATTGTGGAAGGATGCGACGGGCATCGAGATCATCGATGGCATTGGTTCCACCGAGATGCTGCATATCTTCATCTCGCACCGCGAGGAAGACACGCGGCCCGGCGCCACGGGCAAGGCCGTGCCCGGCTACCATGCCAAGGTGGTGGACGAGCAGGGCAACGAGGTGCCGCCTGGCACCGTGGGCCGGCTGGCCGTGTTGGGCCCCACGGGGTGCCGCTACCTGGCTGACAGCCGTCAGACCCAATATGTGCAGCATGGCTGGAATCTCACGGGTGACGCATATCTGATGGATGCCGACGGCTACTTCATCTACCAGGCGCGCACCGATGACATGATCATCTCTGCGGGCTACAACATCGCAGCTCCCGAGGTGGAAGACGCCCTCATGGCCCATGCTGCCGTCGCCGAATGTGCAGTGATTGGCGTGCCCGACAGCGAGCGTGGCCAGATCGTCAAGGCCTTTGTAGTGTTGCGTTCTGGGCACGCGGGGGGCGAAGCCATGGTCAAAGAGCTGCAAGACTTCGTCAAGCGCACCGTCGCGCCCTACAAATACCCGCGTGCCATAGCCTTTGTAGATCAATTGCCGCGCACGGCTACGGGAAAACTACAACGGTTTCGGCTGCACAGCCCGGCATAGTATCGGCTCGGTGAAATTTTCACGAACAGCAACGAGGAGAAAACCATGAAGCGCCATTCCTTGCAACACAGTCTGGTGGCCCTGTCCATCGGTGCCCTGATGGCTGGCAGTGCCTACGCGGCAGACCAGGTGAAAGTCGGCCTGCTCAGCACGCTCTCCGGGCCGGGCGCGGGGCTGGGCGTCGATATCCGCGACGGGTTCAACCTGGCCGTCAAGCACATGAACGGCAAGATCGGCAATCTGCCAGCCGAGGTGGTGGTGGTTGACGACCAGCAGAACCCTGAAGTGGCCAAGCAGACTGCAGAACGTCTGCTCAAGCGCGACAAGGTGGACTTCATGACGGGTACGGTGTTCTCGAACGTGATGCTGGCCGTCGGGCAACCGGCCTTTCAGAACAAGACTTTCTTCATCAGCCCCAATGCAGGCCCATCGCAATACGCCGGGGCGCAGTGCAATCCCTACTTCTTCAATGTGTCGCAGCAAAACGACGCACTGCATGAGGCGGCTGGCAAGACCATGCAGGACAAGGGTTTCAAGCGCGTGGCGCTGATTGCGCCCAATTACCCGGCAGGCAAGGATTCGATCGCGGGCTTCAAGCGCTTCTACAAGGGCGAGATTGGCATGGAGACCTATACCGCGCTCAACCAGCTCGACTACGGCGCGGAGCTCTCCAAGATGCGCGCGGCCAATGTCGACGGCGTGTATATCTTTCTGCCCGGCGGTCTGGGTGTGAACTTCATCAAGCAGTTCGTCGGCGCTGGTCTGTCCAAGGACATGACCCTGTACGCCCCGGGCTTCTCGGCGGATGAAGACGTGATCCGAGCGGTGGGTGAGTCGATGCTGGGCACCTTCAACACCTCGCAATGGGCGCATGACCTGGACAACGCGGCAAACAAGAAGTTTGTGGCGGATTTCCAGAAGGAGTTTGGCCGCATGCCGTCTCTGTATGCATCGCACGGCTATGACGCTGCAAAGCTGATGGATGCTGCCGTGCGCGATGTCAAGGGCAAGCTCGACGACAAGGCTGCACTGCGCAAGGCGCTGGAGGCGGCCAAATTCGAATCGGTGCGTGGTGCGTTCAAGTTCAACACCAACCACTTTCCGGTGCAGGATTACTACCTGCGTGTGGTGACCAAGGATGCCCAGGGCAAACTGACCAACCGCACGGTGGGCACGGTGTTCAAGAACCACCAGGATGCCTACGTCAAGGACTGCAAGATGCAGAACTTATGAGCAAGCTCCCGGGCCGCTGTGCGGCCCTTGCCCGGTGCCCGCATGTGGGTCACGCCAGTCGCATGTGCCCTGGGCCCTGTCTTCATGAATAGCCGACTTCGATGAACGCCATCTTGATTTTGG
Organism: Comamonas odontotermitis; assembly: GCF_014207855.1. Taxonomy (GTDB): domain Bacteria; phylum Pseudomonadota; class Gammaproteobacteria; order Burkholderiales; family Burkholderiaceae_C; genus Comamonas; species Comamonas odontotermitis_A. Next base: position 168,341 of record NZ_JACHKZ010000003.1, read on the forward strand.
AGCAATCGCTCAACGGACTGCAGTTCGGTCTGATGCTTTTCCTGCTCGCAGCCGGGCTGACGCTCGTCTTCGGCATCATGGACATGATCAACCTGGCCCATGGCTCGCTCTACATGATTGGGGCCTATCTGGTGGCCACCTTCAGCCAGGCCACGGGCTCGTTCTGGCTGGGCCTGGGCTTGGGCGTGCTGGCCACGGTGGTGGTGGGCGTGCTGTTGGAGTGCACCATTTTGCGCAGGCTCTACCACCGCGACCATCTGTCGCAGGTGATGGGCACCTTTGCCATCTTGCTGATGAGCAACGAAATCGTGCGCATCATCTGGGGAGCGCAGCCCTTGATGCTGAACCCGCCTGCGGCCCTGGCCGGACCGGTGGAGCTGATGAGCGGCTTCTCCTACCCTGCATACCGCCTGCTGATCATCGGCGTAGGCCTGCTGGTTGCTTTGCTGCTGTGGTTGCTGGTCACGCGGACCCGCTTTGGCATGCAGGTGCGCGCCGGTGCCGCCAACCGCGAAATGGCAACCGCCATGGGGGCCAACGTGCGTCGCCTGTTCACTCTGGTGTTTGCGCTCGGTGCAGCCCTGTGCGCCGTGGCGGGCGGGATGCTCGGCCCGCTGCTGGCGGTGCAGGTGGGCATGGGCGAGAGCATTCTGATTCTGGCGTTCGTGGTGATCGTGATTGGCGGCATTGGTTCGATACGGGGCGCACTGCTGGGTGCCTTGCTGGTGGGCGTTGTCGACACGGCGGGCCGAACCCTGGTGCCTCTGCTGTTCGCGAAAACCATGGGGCCGGACGTTGCCGCGAATGCGGGCCCGGCTGTGGCTTCGATTCTGATTTATGTGCTGATGGCAGCCGTGCTGTTCTACAAACCCCAAGGCCTGTTTCCCGCCCATGACTGACACCTCTGCTCCCTATTCGGCTGCCAGCGGCCCCGCGCGGCACAGCATCCTGGACCATCGCCTCCACTGGCGGGTGATGCTGCCTGTTTTTCTGCTGCTCGTGGCCTTGCCCCTGCTCGCCCGCGCGATGAACGAGGATTTCTATATTGGCGTGGCCAGCCGCGTGCTGGTGTTTGCGTTGGCCGCAGCAAGCCTCAACTTCATCCTCGGGTTTGGTGGCATGGTCAGCTTCGGCCACGCGGCCTTCATGGGCCTGGGCGCCTACACGGTCGGCGTGCTGATGCAGCAAGGCGTGGCTTCCGCCTGGCTGGCCTGGCCGCTGGCGATGCTGCTGGGGGCAGGCTTTGCTCTGGTGGTGGGCGCGATCAGCCTGCGCACGCAAGGGGTGTACTTCATCATGATCACGCTGGCATTTGCGCAGATGCTGTATTACCTGATCATGTCGTTCAAGGCCCTGGGCGGAGACGATGGCCTGTCGCTGCCTGCCCGTTCGCACATCGGCCTGGGGCTGGATCTGGGCGACGACACGACTTTCTACTATGTGGTGCTGGCGCTGGTGAGCCTCTGCGTGCTGCTGATGGCGCGCATGCTCAATGCGCGGTTTGGTCATGTGCTGCAGGCGATCAAGGAAAACGAGATCCGCATGTCCGCGATTGGATTTCCGGTCTATCGCTACAAACTGGCGGCTTTCACGATTGCGGGCGCCTTTGCCGGGCTGGCGGGCGCCATGCTGGCCAACCAGAGCAGCTTTGTGGGGCCGGGCATGCTGCAGTGGACGCAGTCCGGCATTCTGCTGATCATGGTCATTCTGGGTGGGGTGGGGCATCTGTATGGCGGCCTGCTGGGTGCAGCCGTGTTTTTGCTGCTGGAAGAGGTGCTGGCGGCCTATACCATGCATTGGCAACTGGGCCTGGGCGCGGTATTGCTAATCGTGGTGCTGGTGGCTCCCAATGGATTGCTGAGCCTGCGGCGCGGCATGTGGAGAAAACCATGAAAACAGTGGCGACGCCTTTGCTGCAGGTGCAGGGTCTGGTCAAGCGCTTTGGCGGGCTCACGGCCACCGACCATGCCAGCTTTGATGTGCATGCTGGCGAAATCCATGCGCTGATCGGCCCCAATGGTGCAGGCAAGACCACTCTGATCCATCAGCTGTCGGGGGCTCTCGCGTCCGATGAAGGCCGGATTCTTTTTGCGGGTGATGCCATCCACGCCGTGGCGATGCCCGCGCGGGTGCAGCGCGGACTGGTGCGCTCCTACCAGATCACCAGTATTTTCAAGCGCCTGTCGGTGCTGGAGAACATTGCGCTGGCCGTGCAGGCGCGCGATGGCTCCAGCTGGCGCTTCTGGCGTCCCGCGCGCCATGAAAGCGCACGCTACGCGCTGGCTGCCGAGGTGGCGGCGCGGGTGGGGCTGGCGGCCCAGCTGCAGCAGCCGGCCGGCCTGCTTGCGCATGGCGAGCAGCGCCAGCTGGAAGTGGGGCTGGCTCTTGCCACGCGGCCGCGCATGTTGCTGCTTGACGAGCCCATGGCAGGCATGGGGCCCGAAGAATCCGAAAGCATGGTGACGCTGTTGCAACAGCTGCGGCGGGATACGACGATCCTGCTGGTCGAGCATGACATGGATGCGGTGTTCCGCCTGGCCGACCGCATATCGACCCTGGTGTTTGGCAAGGTGATTGCCAGCGGTACGCCCCAAGAGATTCGCAACCATGCCGAGGTCAAACGCGCCTATCTGGGCGATGAGGCAGAGGAGGTGGCGCCATGACGGCTCTGCTGGAAGTTGAGCAGCTGCAGACCAGCTACGGCAGCAGCCAGGTGCTGTTTGGCATGCATATGCAGATTGGAGCGGGCGAGGTGGCCACCTTGCTCGGGCGCAACGGCATGGGCAAGACCACGACGGTGCGCAGCCTGCTGGGCATCACCCCGGCGAGCAGCGGCAGCATCCGTTTTCGGGGCGAGCGCATCGAGCGGCTGGCGGCTGATCGCATTGCACGCATGGGCATGGCCGTGGTGCCTGAAGGGCGGCAGATTTTTGCGAATCTGACCGTGCAGGAGAACTTGCTGGCCTTTGCCGCCAACCGCAACGCCTCGGAAAACCCCTGGTCGCTGGAGCGGGTGTACACGCTGTTTCCGCGTCTGGCGGAGCGCTCGGGCAATCTGGGCAACCGGCTGTCGGGCGGAGAGCAGCAGATGCTGGCCGTTGGGCGGGCGTTGATGACGAACCCACACCTATTGATTCTGGACGAAGCCACCGAGGGCCTGGCGCCATTGATCCGCGAAGAAATCTGGAGCTGTCTTGCTGCCCTGCGTGCACAGGGGCAGACCATTCTGGTGATTGACAAGTACGTCAAGCGCCTGATGGGTCTGGCCGATCGCCACACGATCATCGAGCGCGGTCAGGTGGTGTGGCAGGGCCCTTCTGCGCAATTGCAAGACCAGCCCGAGGTCTGGCAGCGCTATATCGGAATCTGAGATGGCAGCCCTGACCTGGCCCGAGCAAGGCCCGTTTTTCCGCAGCAGCCTGGGTATCCGCTTTGCACACTGCGATCCGGCGGGCATCATTTTCTTCCCGCAGTACCTGGTGCTGTTCAACGGGCTGGTGGAAGACTGGTTCAACGAGGCGCTCATGCACCCCTACGCGCAGATGCTGGGGCCTGAGCGAACGGGCCTGCCCATCGTGCATCTGGAATGCGATTTTCGCGCCATTGCCCGCATGGGCGATGCCGTGCACCTGGATCTGGCTGTGCAGAGGTTGGGCAGCCGCTCGCTGGAGCTGGTGCTGCGCTGCGTGGGCAGAGATGGTGTGCTGCGTGCCATGGCTCGCAAGGTGCTGGTCTTTACCAACCTGGACAGCCACGCAGCTGTGGCCGTGCCCGGTCCCATACGCGCGGCGATTGAGCGCTGGATGGCGGGCGACGGCGCGCAATAGTTTTTTGATCTGGAAAGGAATCGCTATGCAAGTACTACTTCCCCAGGGGTGGCCCCGGCCCAAGGGCTATGCCAATGGCGTGACGGTCACCGGGCGCCAGCTGTTCGTGGCCGGCATGATCGGCTGGGATGCGCAAGGCGTGTTCCACACCGATGATCTGGCGGGGCAGGTGCGTCAGGCATTGCAGAACATTGTGGCCGTGCTCGAAGAAGGCGGCGCCAGGCCCGAACACATCGTGCGCATGACCTGGTACATCACCGACAAGAAAGAATACCTGGCCCAGCAGGCCGAGATCGGCAAGGCCTACCGTGAGTTGATCGGCAGCTTCAACGCCGCCATGACGGCGGTGCAGGTGGCGGCCTTGATTGAAGACCGTGCCAAGGTCGAGATCGAGGTGACGGCCGTGGTGCCGGATGCGAGCTGAACAGGCGGTTGCCGTGGCCATCTCGCCCCCCAGGCTCTACCGCGATTTTGAATCGCAGACGCAGATCGATGCAGCCTACGATCCGCTGCGGCCCGTGGCAGACCCGGTAGCAGCGCGCCAGCATTTTGTGCAGCGCAGCGCCCTTGCCCGGGCGCAACTGCGCTGTGAGCTGGACATTGCATTTGGAGCCACCCTGGCCGAGACGCTGGATATTTTCCCCGCGCCCGGCGGTGCGGCGGCGCCGGTGTTCATCTTCTTCCACGGCGGGTACTGGCGGGCCAATACTTCCAAAGAATTCAGCTGCGTCGCCTGGGGGCCGCAGGCCTTGGGTTTTTGCACGGTGGTGGTGAACTATGCCCTGTGTCCGCAGGTCGGCATCGATGAAATCGTGCGCCAGTGTCGCGCCAGTCTGGCATGGGTTTTTCGTCATATCGAAGCCTATGGCGGCGACCCTGGCCGGGTGGTGGTGGGAGGTCACTCTGCTGGCGGCCAGCTGGGCGCCATGTGCCTGCAAACGCCTTGGGCCAGAGACTATGGTCTGCCCGATGACCCGTTGCGCGGTGCGCTGTTGATCAGCGGTATCTACGACATCGCTCCGCTACGCTACAGCTACTTGCAGCCCCTGATTCAGCTTGATGAGGGGGTAATCGTTCGCAACTCTCCCGCGTTTGGCGCCCGCAGCTGTGCCACGCCCATACACCTGGTGTGGGGCGAGCGCGAGCAAAGCGAGTTCGAGCGCCAGTCCCTGCTGATGCATGCAGCCTGGCAGGCCGTGGGCAATGTGTCGGGGCACGCAGCCTTGCCCGGGTGCGATCATTTTTCGGTGCTGCACGGGCTGGAAGATCCGCAATCGGATCTGTGCCAGCAGCTGGTGCGGTTGTCAGCCTAAAAAAGACTTTTAGAAGTCCAGCAGGCTGAAGCCCAGCGAGAACACCGTGCGCTTGTAGTTGTAGTCGATCAGGCTGTCGCCATAGCCGTGGAACAACTGGGCGTGCAGGCGCAGATTGCTCTTGCCGCCCATCCAGCCTTCGCCCAGCGTGTGCATCCACTCCACGCGCCCCGATCCCTTGCCATGGCCGTTGAGCGAACCTCGGGCGGTGAGGCCCATCCAGTTGCGCTGGTTCACGTTCCAGCCGAGCTTCAACTCGCCGCGGCCAATGTAGTTCTGGATGCCGGGGTTGTTGTCGTCCTCGGCGCTTTCCTTGATGCGGTGCCAGACCTTGGCCTGCAGCTGCAGCCGGTTGTCCAGCTCAAGCCCGGTCATCAGGTAGGTGCGGTTCCAGCTGCGCGAGAGCGGATCGCTCTGGCCATTGGACTGGTGCACGAGGCCCACCCCGCTGTAGCGCCAGCGCCAGCCAAACGGCAATTGCGCCGTGGTGGGGTAGACGTAGAAGATCTCGGGCTCATGGTCGGTGGTGCGAAAGGGGCGCGACATGTCCGAGTTGAACACCTGCCAGTACGACAGGCCGGTGTAGCCGATCCACAGCGAATCGCGCAGCTTGCCGTTGGGATCGGTCAGCAGATTTTGAGCGAGCTTGGTGCGTACCGACAGCTGGATACGCATCTCCTGCTTCTGGTAAGGCTCGGCGGTGGGGGCCGAGTTGGCGGGGTTGCCAGAGGTTGGCTGCTGGTTGACATGGTCTGCCGCCGCAACCGACACGGACAGCGGCCGGTAACCGCGGAAGCTGAATTTGCCGCAATCGGTGCCTGCTTCCAGTTCCCAGAAGCGTGACATCTCGGTGTAGGCATTGTTACGGCAGCCACCGATGGAAGGCGGAAGGTCTTCAGCCGCAGCCAGCGCGGTGGGTGGTACTCGCAGACCCGTGCTGGCAGATGCGGGCTCAGCAGCCGAAGCCGTTGCTGCAGCCATGGATGGGGCTGGTGTGGGCTCCATCGCCGCAGGCTTGCCGCTTTGCTGCTGCGCCCATTGGTCAAAGCAGGCCAGGCGTGCGCTGCCGTCCTGCTGCAAGGTGCATTGGCGCCAGGCTGCATCCGTGGTATTGGCCGCAAAGGCCGGGGCGTTTTGCGCCCAGGCTGCGGGCAGGCCCAGGCAGGCGCCCAGGGCAGAGCTGGCCAGCGCCAGCGGGGTGCGCGCAAAGAAAATGGTTTTCATGGGTGTTTGAGCAAGGTGCGCGCAGATGCGAGTGGGGTTGCGCGGTCGCACATTATTGCGGCTGTTTGCGCATGACGAAAGGGACGGTGTTGTCTTGGTCATCCAGCCAGTCACCCCGGATCTCACGGCCGCAGCTGCCTTCCACCACATCACCGAGCCATGTGCCGCTTACTTTTTTTCCATCAGCTGATTCTTCCATCGTCAGCTTGCCCTGGTTGACATCTCCCACGACGACAGAGCGACCCGCAGGGCGCGCAATGCTTCCTTTGACCGTGCCATTCCATTCGGGGTGAGGCGCCAGCTGCAGCTGGATCGGGCCGGGCTGGCCTGCCATGGTGGCTGTCCAGCGGCCTAGCAGCTCGGGCTGATCGGTTTGGGCCGCCGTGGGGCAAGCGGGGCGCGGTTTTTGCTGATTTGTGGCGCAGGCGCTTAACAATAATGCAGTGGCAGCTATTAAAAATATAGTGTTTTTCATGTCAATCAAGAGGTGCCGGGACCGGCGCTGTTGCTGGCGCTTTGCGCCTTTTTGGCAAATTCCTCACGCAGCTTGCGCAGCTTTTCGCGGGGGTCTTCGCGGGCGGTGCTTTGGTCCAGCCCCATTTCTTCAATAAAACGGCTGGGCAGGGCGGAGACCAGCTCGCGTCCCTTTTTGCGGCGCTTGGTCCAGCTCACGGCCAGCGAGCGTTGCGCGCGGGTGATGCCCACATACATCAAGCGGCGCTCTTCCTGCAGCCGCAGGGCGACGTCGTCGGTCACCTTTTGCTGGCGGCCATCGTCGTCGTCCAACTTGAAGGGCAGCAGCCCTTCATTGACGCCGATCAACATGACATGTGGCCATTCGAGCCCTTTGCTGGCGTGCAAGGTCGAGAGCACCACCATGTCCTGCTCCTTTTCGCGCTCGCTGATGGTCGAGAGCAGGGCAATGGTCTGCGAGACTTCCAGAAGGCTCTTGGTCTCGCTGGTGGTGGTGACGTCGGCGGTCGTCGAGGTCTGGCCGCCCGCACGCTGGGCCATCCATTCGCAGAATTCGAGCACATTGGTCCAGCGCGCGGCCGCGAGCTTTTCGCTGTCTTCGGCATCGTACAGGTGCTGTTCGTAACCAATCTCCTTGAGCCATTCCATCAGAAAGGCGAGTGATTCCTCGGCTCCGCGTGTCTGGCGTGCCCGGTATTCCAGGTCGTTGATGTAGCGGCCAAATTCCAGCAGGCTTTCGCGGCCTTTGGCGGGCATGGCGTCTTCGAGCATGCTGTTGAAGAGCGCCCCGAACATGCTGCAGTGGTGCGCCTTCGAGAATTCGCCCAGCCGACCCAGAGTGGTGTGGCCGATGCCGCGTTTGGGGTTGGTAATGGCGCGCAGGAACGCCGGGTCGTCATCGTTGTTGATCCACAACCGGAACCAGGCGCACAGGTCGCGGATCTCGGCGCGGTCGAAAAAACTGGTGCCGCCTGAGACCTTGTAGGGCACGTTGGCGCGGCGCAAGGCCTTTTCAAACGGCTTGGCCTGGTGGTTGGCACGGTACAGGATGGCAAAGTTCTTCCAGTCCGGCGGCGGGTTGGCGCTCGCGCGCAGGCTCATGATGCGCGCTACGGCACGCTCGGCCTCGTGCTCTTCGGTGTCGCAGTCGACGATGCGCACCGGCTCACCCTCACCCAGTTCCGAGAACAGTGTCTTGGGAAACAGTTTGGGGTTGGGCTGGATCACATTGTTGGCCGCGCGCAGAATGGCGCTGGTGGAGCGGTAGTTTTGCTCCAGCTTGATGACCTTGAGCTGCGGAAAATCCAGCGGCAGTTTCTTGAGGTTGTCCAGCGTAGCGCCGCGCCAGCCGTAGATGCTCTGGTCATCGTCACCCACGGCGGTGAAATGGGCCTGCTCGCCCACCAGCAGTTTCAGCAGATCGTACTGGGTGGCGTTCGTATCCTGGTATTCGTCGACCAGTACATGGCCGAGGTGGGCCTGCCATTTGGCACGCACGGCCGGGTGGTCGCGCAGCAGGCGCAGCGGCATGCCGATCAGGTCGTCAAAATCCACACTCTGGTAGGCGGTCAGGCGCTCTTCGTAGCGCTGCATGATGACGGCAATGGCGCGCTCGTTGTCGTCCGCGGCCTGGGCGAGGGCCGCCTTGTAATCCAGGCCCATGTTCTTCCATTTGCTGATCGTCCACTGCCATTGGCGTGCGGTGGCTGCGTCTGCGGTGCCGCCAGCCGCATCCTTCAGGATACCGACTACGTCGTCACTGTCGAGGATGCTGAACTGGGGCTTCAGGCCCAGCACATGGCCGTCTTCGCGCACCATCTTCACGCCCAGGGCATGGAAGGTGCATATCAGCACATCATTGGCGGCTCTGCCGATCAGCCCCTTGGCGCGTTCGCGCATTTCAGCGGCGGCCTTGTTGGTGAAGGTGATGGCGGCAATCTTGCGTGGCGCGAGGCCGGTCTCGATCAGCCGGGCAATCTTGTGCGTGATCACACGTGTCTTGCCCGAGCCCGCGCCCGCGAGCACCAGGCAGGGGCCTTGCGTGTAATGCACTGCTTGCAATTGGGCGAGATTGAGGCCTGCTGCCATGGAGCGATGAAACCTTGCAGATAAGAATGCGGAAAGTGCAGAAGAATAGCCGCAAGCCTGGCCGATTGCAGGTACGGGACTTTGTATATATTTTTGTTACAAAAAGCACACAATTCGCAGGGCGGAATGTCAATCAATGTAGGTAGAGGCAATGCACATTGACGAAAGGCTTGCATGCAACTTACAAGCTTTTAGAATGTGCGATAGTGTCGTTGTTGTTCGACGAAAGTACTAATAAATTTAGACAATAAGTTACGAGTCACATCCATGCAGACCGCCGGTATTTCCGCAGATTTGCTCACCCCCAACGTCAGGCACCGCTTTGTGCAGCTGTTCGGGGTGGCTGCACGCAAGTCGGTGCTCCCCTGGAAAGAGGTGCCTCGAGATCGTGCCCAATTGGTGTTGGTAGACCAGGGCATGGCCGATGTCGTTTCGTCTTTGGGCAACAGTCCTTGTGTGGTCACCGTGGGCCATGTGGGGGGCAACCTCACGGGCAATGCCTCCTGGGCCGGACGCCTGGAAGTGAACTACACGCTCAGCGACCTGATTGATACCCTGGACCGTGCAGCCGTGTTTCTGCTGGACTGGGAGGCGCGGCAAAAAGTGATCGCCAGGAGCGAACGCGCCCAGCCTACGCCAGCCGAGGCTGCGCCAGCAGCCAAGCAGGAATACCTTCACCAGCTCAAGTCCTGGGTGTCGATGGGTGCGCCATTCAACACCGGTGCCTGCATCCGGGCGCTGGCCCTGCTGTCGCGCGAGCCCGTGTCCCTGGCCCAGATCTGTACCCATAGCGGGCTCGATTCTGCGACTGCCCGCCATCTGCTGGTGGAGCTGGGGCAGCGCGGTGTCCTGCGTGGCGTGGCCATCTCGTCACAGCGCCCAATTGCTTCTTCGGTACGCCGTGAGCCGGTACACTCCAACGGATTACTTGGCCGTTTGAGCCGATGGATCCGCGGAGGAGGTAAGGCGGCATGATTCAGGAACTGGACTGGGGCGCGCGGCAAAAGCTGGCGTTGCCCCGCATTGCCCTGTGCGGGCCCATGGGCATTGGCAAGACCACTGCTGTGCGTTCGCTGTGTGGCGAGCTGATGTCTCATTCGGACGTACGCAATCTCGATCTTGCGGCCCATACCAAGGATTTCACCACGGTAGGCACCGAATTTGGCGAGATTGACCTCGGCGAGGGCGAGCGTGTTCAGATCTGTGGCTGCCCCGGGCAGGAGCGGTTCAGCTTTGTGCGCCAATGGGTGCTGTCGGTGTCCATGGGTGTTTTCATCATGACCGATGTGAACGCGACGAGCAGCCTTGCAGAAACCACGCATATCCTCGGTGAAATCAGCAAGCTGGAGACGGCACCTGTCACCTTGATTCTGAGCGCGCGTGACGCCGGTGCTACACAAATTGAAACATTCGCGCAGGGCGTGTATTCTGCCGGCTATGGCGTGATTCCCGTGCTGCAAGCCGACCCCCGGGATCGCGCCCAGATGTTGGAAGTAATGAGTGTTCTAGTTTCCATGCTGTCTTTGCAAAGCGAGAATTCATGACCGCATCACAACCCATGATCCCTGCCCAGGTTGTCACCGCTGGTCAACAGGCACTCGAAAAATTGATTGGCCCCGTGGACGGGGTTCGTGTTGCTCTGCTCAGCACCCCTGATGGTTTTGAAATCGCGTCGCTGCGCACGAACAGCGAACTGCAGCTCAACCGCCTGTCGGCCATGGCCGGTTCGCTGATGGCCATGGCTCGCGCTGTGGGCCGGGAAATCAACCACGCCGGCTGCAAGCGCCTCACATTTGAAACAGACAGTGGCGTAGTTGTGTTTCAATCGGTATCATCCGAATTCCCATGTATCTTGTGCATGGTGCTCGACACCAGCGCAATCCTCGGCCGTGTGCTATGGGCGGCAGCGGAAGTCGGTGCAGAGATGAACAAAACCTGATGGCGGCGCCAACCTGGCGTCGGCAGGGGAGGAGCTGGCCCATGCGTTGCATTGGCCGAATGCGCCAGCGACGATAATCAGCCAGTGTGTAAAGGGGAGATAAATGGCATCGGTACAAGAAGCTTTGACACAACTGCTCACCGTTGATGGCGCCATGTGTGCGGCACTGGTGGACAGTGCCAGCGGCATGTTGCTGGGCAGCGCGGGCTCAGGTCTGGATCTGGAGCTGGCTGCAGCGGGCAATACCGAAGTAGTACGCGCCAAGCTCAAGACGATGAAGTCGCTCGGTCTCAATGACTCGATTGACGACATTCTGATCACATTGGGCACCCAATACCACATCATCCGCCCCATGGCGCAAAAGGAAGGCCTCTTCCTGTATCTGGTGCTTGACAAGCAGCGCAGCAATCTGGCGCTGTCCCGCCGCAAATGCGCGGAGGTCGAAAAGCTCGTGTCGATCTGACCCGGCCCGGCAGCGCCTGTCGCTGCGCCCATCTCCCAAACCTGCCAGTGCTTCGCTGGCAGTTTTTTTTGTTGGTATGTGGGTTGTCCTCGTCGCGTGCGATTCTTCTTTCTGCGATGCAGATGTGCCGCGTGAGCGGCTCCAGCCCCATCGCCCCGCGTGCCTGAAAACGCACGCTGGTCCCTCGCGCTACAGCAGCAGGCCAGAGGCGTCGGCACAATACGCCGGTGCTCTCTGTCTTTCTTGTCACCTTTCCATTCTTTGCGCTCGTGCTGTGCGGCTATCTGGCTACGCGCCGCGGCGTATTCCCGTTGCCAGCCATTGCGGGGATGAATGCCTTTGTGCTGTTTTTTGCGCTCCCGTGCATGCTGTACAAGGCAGGTTCATCGCTGCCGTTTGCGCAGTTGATGAATATTCCAACGCTGCTGCTGTACATGCTGGTGCAGCTGTTGATGGTGGGCGGCTGCGTATTTTTCTCGCGCAAAGGCGGACTGGACTGGAACAACAGCGCCTCTGGCGCCCTGGTCACGGCGTTCCCCAATACCGGGTTCATGGGGCTGCCGCTTCTGGTGGCGCTGCTGGGCGAGGCTGCCGCAGGGCCCGCGATCCTGTCGATGCTGGTGGACATGGTGATGACGACCTCGCTGGGCCTGGCACTCTCCCGCATGGATGGCGCTGCGGGCAATATCCGCCCGGCGCTGGGCAAGGCGCTCAAGGGCGTGCTCTCCAACCCCATGCCCTGGTCGATTCTGCTGGGTGCGCTTGCTTCCTACCAGCAGTGGCAACTGCCCGTAGCCATCGACAAGACGGTGGGACTGCTGGCGAGCGCGGCCACGCCGGTCGCGTTGTTTGCCGTGGGGGCGGTGCTTGCGCGCTCCAAGATGGTGCAGGCCGAATACGCCGCGCCGCGCAGCTATGTGCCGCTGGCGCTGGTCAAGTTGTTTGTGCACCCCATGCTGGTGCTGGGGCTGGGTCATGCCGCCATTGCGCTGGGCCTGCCAATGCCGCCCTTTGCGGTGTTGGTGCTGGCGCTGGTGGCTGCGCTGCCCAGCGCCAGTAACGTCACCCTGCTGGCTGAGCGCTATGGCGCGCATAACGGCCGTATTGCACACATCATTCTTGTGAGTACGGCGCTGGCCTTTGTCAGCTTTTCGCTGGCGGTCAGCGGTTTTGGAGAATTCTTTCAATAAGAGGGCCGGTAGCGCGGGCCTGGAGAGCGCCCAATGTCATGGATCAGATCCATGGATCAGATCGCTTGCGGATCGACATCCACCAGCCAGCGCACCAAGGCCTTGTGCTCGGGGTGGCTGCGCAGCCAGTGCAGTGTGGGCTGCCAGGCGCGCAGGAATTGTTGCAAGGCCTTGCGCGACGGGCTCTCGATCAGCATCTGCGCCCGCTCTATATTGGCCACGCGCTGCACGGCCAGCGGGATGGGCGGGTAGACAAATACGTCGTCCGCTCCGGGCAGTGGCTGGCTCGCTGCGGCAGCTGCAGCGGCCCGCAAAAAGCCCTGCGCCACTTCCTGTGTACGGGCATCGGCACGGATGATGGCCTGGTGGGCAAATGGCGGCATGGCCGCATCGCGCCGCTCTGCCAGTTGCTGGGCAGCAAAGCCTGCGTAGTCCCAGCGGCGCAGCGCCTGGTACACGGCATGGTCGGGCTGCAGGGTCTGCAGCCACATCTCCACCTTGCTGCCTTGCGCCGCCACGTAGGCCGCATCACGCCCGGCACGGCCCGCTGCCTGCAGCAGCAATGAAAAAAGTCGTTCTGGCGCACGAAAATCGCTGGACATCAGCGCGCCATCAGGTTGCACGGCTGCCACGAGGGTGACGCGCCGGAAATCATGCCCCTTGGCCACCATCTGGGTGCCAACCAGCACGTCGACATCGCCCGCATGCATATGGGCCAGTTTTTCTTCCAGCGCGCCCTTGGCCCTGGTGGTGTCGGCATCGATGCGTGCGATACGGGCCGGGTCGCCGTCGGGACGCTGCACGTTGCGCAGCAGGCGCTCCAGCTCTTCTTCGAGCTGCTCGGTACCCTTGCCCAGCGGCAGGATGTCAGGGTTGCCGCAGCTGGGGCAGGCGTGCGGCACGCGCTGGGTGTAACCGCAGTGGTGGCAGCGCAGGGTGCGGTCATTCTTGTGAAAGACCTGGTGCGCGCTGCAATGGGGGCAATCGCTTTTCCAGCCGCAATCGCCGCAGAAGAGTACCGGGGCAAAACCGCGCCGGTTGAGCAGGATCAAGGCCTGCTCGCCGCGCTCCACACGTTCTGTAATGGCTTGCAGCAGCGCCTCGGAAAACACCGTGCGGCGCGGCTGCTGCCGCATGTCTACCATTCGCAGGCGAGGCATGGCGCCCGCCGCAGAGCCGGTGGCAACTGCGCCGGTAGCACCTATGCCGGCCGCACCTATGCCGGCCGCACCTATGCCGGCCGCACCGATACGGCTGGGCATGACCAGTCGCAGGTAACGGCCACCGCCATCCTGCGGCCCTGCGGTTCCTGCAGGGCGGCTTGCCCACCAGCTCTCCAGCGACGGGGTGGCCGATCCCAGTATGACCTTGGCACCGAGATCATGGCCGCGCCAGATGGCCAGGTCGCGTGCCGAGTACCGTGCGCCCTCCTGTTGTTTGTAGCTGGGGTCGTGCTCTTCATCGACGATGATGAGCTGGAGCTGCGGCATGGATGCGAACACCGCCATGCGCGTACCCAGCACGATGCGGGCCTGGCCCGTATGGGCGGCGAGCCAGCTTTTCAGGCGCTGAGGGGGCGTCATGCCGCTGTGCATGCTGACGACGGAGCCTTGGCCCAACTGCGTTGTAAAGCGTGCCTGAAAGCGGGCTTCCAGCTGCGGGGTCAGGTTGATTTCGGGCACCATCACCAGCACCTGGGCAGTTGGATCGCGCTGCAGCAACTGTGCAGCCTGGTGCAGGTAGACCTCGGTCTTGCCGCTACCGGTGCTGCCAAAAAGCAGAAACGGGCCTTCATTGGTGCTGATCTGTGCGCAAACCGCAGCCTGTTCTGGGTTGAGGGCCAGCGCTGTGTCGGCAGTGGTGCTCTCTGGCTGCACCTGGCTTTTGCGTTTGAGCCGGCGGGTTAATTGCTCTGTCGTCAGATCACGCAAGGCGGGTGGCAGCGCGGTAATGGCCATCTCACCCAGGCTGCGTTGGTAGTAGCGTGCGGCAAACTGCACCAGACGCAGCCAACTCTCTGGCAAAGCGGCAATGCCTTCGAGCACGGCTGCAACAGATTTGAGTGCGCTTGCCTCGCCGGCATAGTCGGTGTCTTCTCCCCAGACAACGCCCAGCACTTCGCGTTTGCCCAGCGGCACGCGCACCAGGCTGCCACGAGGGAGCAACTGCTCGCTGCGGTAGCTGAGCAGTTCGCTGGCGGCGCTGATGGCGCTATGGGCAGGCGTGTGAACGGCGATGTGGAGCAGAGGCACGAAATGCAGAGAGATGCGGGCAAAGGAGCCGAAGCACCAAGTGTAGGGCTTGGTGCCCTTTGTTGGAGATGGATGCCAATGTGAGGGTACTGGGCCAGGGAGCCCCTGCAAGACCCTTGCCAACTGGGATGGTCTCGGATCGCCCGAGACCGCGTTCAGACCACGGCAGGGAGTTTTGCTGAGGATCCCTAGGTATTTTTACCAGTTGTGTAGCCCCGGCAGGATGTCCAGAAAATTGTAGGACAACTTACCCACAAGGCAAATTTCGAGGTAAATCAACAATCGGCGATGGATTTGTGGATAACTTTGTTGAAATACATGCAATCCTCGGGAGGTCAAGCGCTTAGCACAGATTGTCTCCCTGTCATGGGCTCAGAATGACAAAAATTTTTATTCCTATTTATCAATAAGTTATATGCGGGCCTGAGGAGCGTTCAAAATCACGTGCCTTGTTTTGTGCTATCAGGTCTGCTTTCCACATTGTGTGCATAAGTGCTCGCTCACCGCGCGGGTGAAGTTGGGCTTGACGGTATCTTTCAGCACTATTTATTCACAATTATTATTGAAACAGCTGATTTATCCACGATAAATTATTGATGCGTAATCGATTTGTGGAAATTTTGGGTTGTTTGAAGAATCTGTGTGCAAGTCTGTGAATATTGCTGAATATATTGTGGGTAGATGAATTTATTTCTATATTTATCAATGTATTGTGTGTATTCGGTCGTTCTTGGGTGCAGGCGGAATGATCAGCAAGTGCAGATTGCCTGCTCTGGGTCAGGCCCTGCGCCTGAGGACTGCCGGGCGGTTGAATGGTTCAAGGTCCTTCGTATCGCAAGTCAATGAGGGTTCGCTTCCGATATGATCATGCGCTGACGACCGCGTGTCCGGGCCGCGCCCGCCCATTGGCGGATGCTGCCGACCTGCGCGCCTGCTCTGGCGCCCGCTGTGTACCGCTTTTCCACTTGACCCATGTCCCTGATTCGATCGATCTTGCATACGCTCTTTATGAGCCTGACGGTGATTCCATTCACCCTGACCATTCTGTTGCTGCGCGTATGCGGCGCCAACAGCATGGCGCGCTATACAGTGGCGCGGCGCTGGCTCAAGCTGGCGGCTGATAGCGCAGGCTGGTTCTGTGGCATCAAGGTGCGTACGCAGGGGATGGAGAATCTTCCCGTGAGCGGCCAACCCGGCAGCGAAAAGGGGGTGGTGCTGCTGTGCAAGCACCAGTCCACGTTCGAGACCTTTCTGATGCCGGCCATCATGCCGGTACCACTTGCCTATGTGTTCAAGAAAGAGCTGTTGAAGATTCCCTTCTTTGGCTGGTCGATCGGCAGCCTGGACATGATCCACATCGACCGCAAGGACGGCAGCCGTGCCTTCCATAAGGTGGTGGAACAGGGCAAGCGCCTGCTGGGGCAGGGTATCTGGGTGATTATGTTTCCAGAAGGCACACGTATTCCTCGGGGAGAGGCTGGCGACTACAAGACGGGCGCCACCCGCCTGGCCATCATGACGGGGGCGCAGGTGGTGCCGATTGCGGTGACTTCGGCCAAGTGCTGGCCACGCAAGGCATTTGTGAAAACACCTGGCACGGTGGATGTATCGGTCGGCAAGCCCATCGACAGCAAGGGCCGCAAGCATGACGAGTTGATGGCCGAGGTGGAGTTCTGGATCGAATCAGAAATGCGTCGCCTAGACCCGGATGCCTATGTGGGCAAGCCGCCGCTGTCTGCGCGTGCTCCCCAAGCGACTGCCGCGCCCGCTGCCGATATGGCCGCCGATTGATTTTTACCGGAGAACGCCCACTTGCCTGTTTGCGATACTTCCATTTCGTCGCAGATCACTATAAAAATAATAGCTATTTGCGCTTGTAAAACAAGCGCTGCTGGCTATATCTCGCCAAAAAAGCGCTGCAAGCTGAAAAAAGCGTCATCCAGGAGGCGACAGCGATTCTCCTGGGGTGGGCAGGCGGATGGCACATCCATGGTGCGGCGGAGGCTGGCATGATTGCAGACGTACGCCGCCTCGTGCAGTTGGCGCTGGATTTGTGGGAGCGCAGCGAGCCCAAGGCGCCTGCGCAGACGCCTGTGGCGGGGCTGGAGAGGGTGGAGCAGACCTCGTCCACGGTGCCGCCAGCAAACGCCGCACCCGCAGCAACCATGCCGCAAAAATGGCTGGATTCGGCCACTCCACATGCGCAGGCTGCCCCTGTTTCAGAAGCTGATTCGGGATTGGCGCTGCCGCCTGTCCCACCCGCACGCACGCTGGCACCGGCAACTGAGCCGCTGGTGCACACCTTGCTGCCCCAGGCGTTCGAGCATCCGGCTGCCAACCGTGCTGTCCTCTTGGGTGACACCCATGTCGCCTACCTGCTTCAGCGTGCCAAGCGGCGCAGCATTGGATTTTTGGTGGGGGAAGACGGTTTGGTGGTGCGTGCGCCGCGTTGGGTCACTCAGAATGGCATTGACGAAGCCTTGCAGGAAAAGAGTGCCTGGATTGTGCGCAAGCTGGGTGAAATGCAGCGCCGCCGCGCCCATAGCCTGAACGCGACCATCCATTGGGAAGATGGCGCAACGCTGCCCTTTCTGGGGCAGCCGCTGCAATTGGTGATCGACAGCGAGCAGCGCGTAGCGCGTGCCGGCGCCGTCTGGCGTGTGGAGAGCGAGCTGCCCGGCAGCCCCTCGCGCCTGTACCTGGCGCTGCCGCGCGCAGCGGGGCGGGCGCAGATCCGGGATCTGGTGCAGGCATGGTTCATGAAAAGCGCGCGCCAGCATTTCCTCTCGCGCCTCGCGCACTTTGCGCCGCTTTTGCGCGTGCATTACACAAGCCTGCGGCTGTCGAGCGCCGAAACCCGCTGGGGAAGCGCCAAATCCGATGGCTCCATCCGTCTGAACTGGCGGCTGATGCACTACACGCCAGCCATCATCGACTATGTGGTGGCACACGAGCTGGCCCACTTGCGTGTGATGGACCACAGCCCGCGGTTCTGGGACACTGTGGCGGAGGTGGTGCCCGATCACCGGGCGTTGCGCGAGCAGCTCAAATCCATTCCTGCACCCCCCTGGGATCTGGCCGCTTGAGCACTGTTTTTCTCATCAAACCATGCGATAGCGCACAACG
Source organism: Comamonas odontotermitis (assembly GCF_014207855.1). Classification (GTDB taxonomy): domain Bacteria; phylum Pseudomonadota; class Gammaproteobacteria; order Burkholderiales; family Burkholderiaceae_C; genus Comamonas; species Comamonas odontotermitis_A. The sequence goes on from NZ_JACHKZ010000003.1 coordinate 186,237, forward strand.
CAGTCAAAGCGGTCAGCTATCATATTTGTAGTAATTTGTGCGTACGGATGAGGCGTGCACGCGGTGCATCCTCGCCAAGCCAGCATTGTGTGTAGAGCGGGCGCGCCTGGGCCCGCATGGAGACTGAAAAGGTACCGCCATGACATTGACCGCAGAGCAGCAAACGATCCATCCCGCCACCGGCTATGCCGGCGACATTGCACCAGAGCTGGCGTGGCACTGGGTGCAGAGTGGCGAGGCCGTGCTGGTGGACGTGCGCACCGATGCCGAGCGCGCCTGGGTGGGGCAGGTGCCGGGCGCTGTGCCACTCGCCTGGAAGCAATGGCCCAGCATGGCAATGAACCCTGACTTTGACGCCCAGTTGCAGGCGGTTGCCCAGAAGGAGGCGGGGAAAAAAGTCGTGCTCCTGTGCCGAAGTGGCGTGCGCTCTGTGGCCGCCGCAAAACGCGCTACCGAGCTGGGGCTAGCGGCATATAACATCCTCGAAGGCTTCGAGGGTGACGCAAACAGCCAGGGCCAGCGAGGCGGATTGGGTGGCTGGCGCCTGCATGGTCTGCCTTGGTTTCAATAAAATCAATAATTTGGCAGCATAAGCGTGGCTAGGTGTAACCGCAGCTCCGATAAAGGCCACGCTGGGCTTGTCTCGCCGGTAAACTTGCCCCCTCAATAGTTAACGGAGTTTTACATTGACAGCTCGTGCTGGCAGCGCAGCGTCTGCTGCGGCCATGGTTGCCAGCGTTCGCACGCATTGGCCATTGATCAAGAAGATGACGCGCCGCGATGTGAGCGAGCGCTACACGGGTTCGGTCGTGGGGTGGCTGTGGTCGCTCATCATTCCACTGTGCATGCTGGTGATCTATACCTTTGTGTTCTCGGTGGTGTTCAAGGCGCGCTGGGGTGACCTGAACGAATCCAAGACGCAATTTGCGATGGTGCTGTTTTCGGGCCTCATCGTGTACAGCTTCTTCTCCGACGTCTTCAACCGCGTCCCGCAACTGATTCTGGGTAATGTGAGCTACGTCAAGCGCGTGGTGTTTCCGCTGGAGATTCTGGTGATCGTGGCCGTATGCTCGGCGCTGATCCAGTCGCTGGCCAGCCTGGCCGTGCTGCTGCTGGCCTTGCTGGTGCTCAACGGCGGGGTGCCGCCCACGGCCTTGCTGCTGCCGCTGATCTGGTTGCCGCTGGTGTTGCTGACGTTGGGGGTGGGCTGGTTTTTTGCGTCGCTGGGCGTTTTTGCCCGCGATCTCAAGCAAATCACCGGTGTGTTGACGACCATGCTGATGTTCGTGTCTCCGATTTTTTTTCCCGTCAAGGCATTGCCGCCAGAGTTCCAGGCCGTGATGTGGCTCAATCCGCTGACCTTTTTCATCGAACAGTCGCGTGAAGTGCTGATCTGGGGGCGCGCGCCGGATTGGGCAGCGTGGGCCATCAGTGTGGCGGTCTGTGCCATCGTGGCCTGGCTGGGGTTTGCCTGGTTCCAGAAGACACGCAAGGGATTTGCCGATGTCCTCTGAAACGATGGCGCTCGAGATCGACGGCCTGGGCAAGTGTTTTCACGTCTACGACAAGCCGGGCGACCGGCTGCGGCAGTTTGTGCTGCCGCGCCTGTCGCGCATGGTGGGGCGCCCTGCGCGGGATTACTACCGGGAGTTCTGGGCGCTGCACCACCTCGACCTGCGCGTGCGCAAGGGCGAGACGGTCGGCATCATCGGCCGCAATGGCTCGGGCAAATCCACCCTGTTGCAGATGGTGTGCGGCACGCTGGAGCCAACCCGCGGCGAGGTGCGCTCGCACGGCCGCATCGCGGCGCTGCTGGAGCTGGGGGCCGGATTCAACCCTGAGTTTTCGGGCCGCGACAACGTCTACATGAATGCCGCGCTGCTGGGGCTGTCGGATGCGCAGATCACCGAGCGCTTCGACTCGATTGCAGCATTTGCCGATATCGGCGAGTTCATGGAGCAGCCGGTCAAAACCTATTCCAGCGGTATGTATGTGCGCCTCGCGTTTGCCGTGATCGCCCATGTGGATGCCGATATTCTGGTGGTGGATGAGGCGCTTGCGGTGGGCGATGCCGTTTTCACCCAGAAATGCATGCGCTTCCTGCGCAACTTCATGCAGCGCGGCACCTTGCTGTTTGTGAGCCACGATACGGCCGCGATCAAGAGCCTGTGCGACCGTGCGGTCTGGATCGACAAGGGCCGCGTGATGCAGGTGGGACCGACCAAGGAGGTCTGTGACCGGTACATGCAGGCCTGCTACGAGGCAGAGCAGGGCGAAAGCGCCGCAGCGGGCCTGGCCGTGCCACAGGCTGAAGCGGTGCAATTGCTCTTTCATGACCAGCGTCAAGATTTTTTCCGCAGCGAGCCGCTGCGCAACGATATCGAAGTGTTCCGCTTCAACCCCGAAGCCATGTCTTTTGGCTTGGGGGGCGCCCGCATCACCGATGTGTGGCTGATGGACGCGCAGCGCCGCCCTTTGCACTGGGTAGTGGGCGGCGAGCCCGTGACTTTGCGGGTGCAGGCGCAATGCCTGCAGGCGCTGCAATCACCAATCGTCGGCTTTGTCGTGAAAGACCGGACCGGCCAGGCTGTATTTGGCGACAACAGCTACCTTACCTACCTGGGCCAACCCGTGGCCTGCGCCGCAGGCGAGCAACTGCTGGCCGAGTTCAGTTTTGACATGCCGCGCATGCCGGTGGGCCATTACGCCATCGATATTGCGCTGGCCGATGGCTCGCAGCACGACCATGTCCAGCACCACTGGATTCAGGATGCCGTGCACTTCAAATCCGAATCCACCAACGTGGCCACGGGCCTCTTGGGGATTCCGATGCGGGGCATCGAGCTGCGTACCGGCAGCGACAACGAAAAGAGTTCTTCGACATGAAACCAATGACCGATGTCCTGCGCGAGGCCTCTGCGGATTACGAATGGCTGCCTCCTGCAGCCTTGATGGAGCCCCATCACCTCACCCACCCCGCCCCATGGGCAGGCCATATTCCGTTTGCGGCCTGGCTGGTGGCAGTGGCACGGCCAGATGTACTGGTGGAGCTGGGTGCGTACTCGGGTATCTCGTACCTTGCCTTTTGCCAGGCGATTGTGGCGCAGCAGCTGCCCACCCGTGCCTATGCGGTAGATACCTGGGAGGGCGATGCCCATGCTGGGGCCTATGGCGAGCATATCTACACCAGTCTGCGGCAGCACCACGACCCCCATTACCTGCGGTTTTCCACACTGATGCGCATGCGCTTTGACGAAGCGCTGGGCAGTTTTGCGGAGGGCAGTGTCGATCTGCTGCATATTGACGGCCTGCATACCTATGAAGCCGTTCGCCATGATTTCGAGAGCTGGTTGCCCAAGCTCAGCAAGCGCGCCGTGGTGCTCTTCCATGACAGCAATGTCTACCGTGACGACTTTGGCGTACACCAGCTGTGGGCAGAGCTGAAGGATCGCTACCCCAGCCTGCACTTTCCGCACAGCAATGGCCTGGGCGTGCTGCTGGTGGGGCCTGAGCAGCCAGCGCTGCTGCGAACCCTCTGCGACCCGACCCATGCAGCGCTCCAAAGCCGGGTGCAGGCGGTGTTTGGTGCGCTGGGCGCGCGGTTTGAATACCGGGCTGAGATGCAGGCGTTGGGTCTCCAACTGGCTGATGCCCAGCAGCAGGCTCGGCAATTGGAGGCTGCGGGGCAGCAGCGCCATGCCTGGATTGAAAAGCAGGATGGCGACATCCGCGCGCTTGAGCTGACGCGCCAGCAGTGGCAAAGCCGTGCTGAGCAAGTGCAGGCGACGCTGGATGAGGCTGGCCGTCACACGCAGCAGCAGATACAGGCTCTGGAGCAGGAAGCCGCCCGCAAGCAGCAGCACATCGAGCAGCAAACCGCCCAGATGCGGACGCTGGAGCTGGAGGCTGCCCAGAAACAGTGGCAGATCGAGCAGCAAAGCCAGCAGATGCAGGCCATGGCTCGCCAGTTGACCCCGCTGTGGCAGGTCAAGGATGCGCTGCGCTCGTTGAAAAGTGCGCTTTTCCGCCTGAAGCAAAAGCTGGCGCCGTACGAACCGGCGCTGGTGCGCAGGGTGCGGCACAGCTTGCGTCGGCGCATCCAGCGTTCACAAGGGGTTGCTCCGCAGCCCATGCCACTGCTGCCCGGGCGCAACCGAAGCTATGGTGTCCTGGCAACTGCACATACCCAGTTTGTGGCGCATGCACTGGCACAGGTGCTGCGCAAGGCGGGCTTTGAAGTTACCGTGCTGCAGGAAGTGCCCTCACAAGGCTACGTGCTGGACATGTACATCGTGGTGTGTCCGCAGATGTTTCGGCAATTGCCTCCGGGTGAAAAGCGCATCGTGTTCCAGATGGAGCAAAGCGTCAGCCCGCGCTGGTTCACGCCCGAGTACCTGTCGATTCTGGAGAACTCCCTGTCGGCCTGGGACTATGCCCCCGCCAATCTGGCCTTTCTGGAAGGCAAGGGCGTGCGCTACCCGCACACCTTTCTGGTGCCCATTGGAGGCGTGGCCGATTACTCGCAGGCATTGCAAGCCAGCGGCGAGCCCGCCTTGCAGCCTGCTGAGCCGGTATGCGATGTGCTGTTTTATGGCGATGTCAACGCGCCGCGCCGCCAGGAGATGCTGCAGCAGCTGCAGCGCCACTTCACGGTTCGCATCGAGGGAAATCTCTTTGGCGAGGCCTTGCGCCAGGCCGTGCGCCAGGCGCGCGTCGTGGTCAACATCCACTACTACGAAGGCGCATTGCTGGAGACCACCCGCATTTACGAATGCCTGAGCCTGGGCACGCCCGTGGTGACGGAAAGCAGTGCCGATATTGACGCCTACCATGCGCTGGTGAACAGCGGCGCCGTGCGCGTGGCGCCGGTTGGCGATGCGTCGGCGTTGGTCAAGGCGGTGGAGCAGCTGCTGCAGCAAATCACGATTGCACCGGCTGAGGTGCGCCTCGCCGTGGAGCAGGAGGTGCTGCGCAGCGCCCGGCAGTTTGAGTTCATGGCTTGCCGCGCGCTGTATGCACTGGGCCGGATCGATACCGCCAAATGGGATGCCATGACGCAAAATCAGCCGTTACCGGGTGAGCGCATGGTGCTGAGCATGCCCGAAACCCATCGCCGCCGCGCGCATTTTGTGCACGAGACGCTGCCTGGCCTTGCGCACGATGTCACAGTGTTTGACGGTGTGCGCCACAGCCCTGGCTGGCTGGGGTGCGCCATGAGCTACCACTACCTTGCCCGCAAGGCCTTGCAGGCTGGCGTGCCTCGGATCGAGGTGATGGAAGATGATGTGGAGATGCCGCCTGATTACGCGCTGCGCCGCGGCAAGGTCGATGCCTGGCTGCAACAGCACGAAGGGGAGTGGGACATTTTTGCCGGATTGATTGCCAAGATCCACCCCGACACTCAGGTGCTGGATGTGCAGCAGCGCGACGGCGAAACCTTTGTGGTGCTCGACCGCATGACGAGCATGGTGCACAACATCTACACCCGCCCGGCGCTGGAGGCGCTTGCCCAATGGGACGCCAATGTCCGTGATCCGCATACCAACACCATTGACACCTATCTGCAGACCAAGGCGCAGATGCGTGTGGTGACGACCCTGCCATTTTTGGTGGCGCACACGACCGAGATGGATTCGTCGCTCTGGGGTATCAACAACCAGGAGTACCTGGCGGTCATCTACAAGGCCGAACAGGACCTGCGCCAATTGGTGGACCGATTTCTGCAGTCCGGAGCTGCATGACACCCGCCCCAATAAAAAAACCGCGCAAGAAAAGCCTGCGCGGGTTTTTTGATGGGCCTAAAGGCTCTAGCTTTACAGCGCAGGAATACGCAGCTTCTGGCCTGGGTAGATCTTGTTGGGGTCGCTCAACATTGGCTTGTTGGCTTCAAAGATCACCATGTACTTGTTGGCGTCGCCATACATCTTCTTGGAGATGCCCGATAGCGTGTCGCCAGAGACCACGTCGTAGTACTTGGCTTCGGGTTCGGGGTTGGTGACGGACATCTGGTTGTCCACATCGCTCACGCTCGAGACATTGCCGCAGCACAGGGTTACCTTTTCCTTGGCAGCCTGCGTGGGGGCAGTGCCGGTCACGGTGACCTTGCCTGCGTCAAAGGCGACTTTGACATCGGTCACGCCCAGGTTCTGGGTGCCGATGTACTTCTCGATCGCTGCGCCTGCTGTGGCGTTCAGGTCCTGAGGGGCGGCAGCGGCTTCTTTGCCTCCAAACAGTTTTTCACCGGCTTCCTTGATAAAGCTGAACAGTCCCATTGATTGACTCCTTGAAGGTTGGTTGCAGGAACTACTCAATATAAACGGCTTTGGCGCCAAGGCAATGTCAGCGAAGGGCGCTTGAAAAAAATTCACAGTACCCGCAGTGCGCACTACCGGTGCCAAGCCGGTAATTGCCGTAGATGTTGCAAGTGCAACAAAGGATGAATGCAAAAAGACTGATAATGCCGCCCATGCAATTTCTGGCCATTGACGTAGGGAACACGCGCCTCAAGTGGGCAATGTATGACGAGCCGCGCCCGGGTGCGGCCGTGCTTGCCCATGGCGTGGAGTTTTTGGACAACATCGAACGCCTGGCCGAAGGCAGCTGGGCGGAGCTGCCTGAGCCCCGGCAGATGCTGGGCTGCGTGGTGGCGGGCGATGTGGTGCGCCGCCGCGTGCAGGAGCAGTTGGAGATCTGGGATGTCTCGCCCCATTGGGTGGTCTCGACCACGCAAGAGGCGGGCCTGACCAATGGCTACGACCACCCGTCCCGGCTGGGCACGGACCGCTGGATTGCCATGATCGGCGCCTGGCACCATGTGCTGGCACAAGGGCGACAGCGGCCGGTGGTTGTGGTCATGGTTGGTACGGCCGTGACGGTGGAGGCCATCGATGCGAGCGGCAGGTTCCTGGGCGGCCTGATTCTGCCCGGCCACGGCATCATGCTGCGCGCGCTGGAAGCGGGCACCGCTGGCCTGCATGTGCCCACGGGCAATGTCTGTGCCTTCCCTACCAATACCAGTGATGCGCTCACCAGTGGCGGCACTTATGCCATTGCGGGAGCGGTGGAGCGCATGGTGCAGCACGTGATTGCGCACTGCGGCGAGGAGCCTGCGTGTGTCATGACTGGCGGCGCTGGCTGGAAAATGATGCCCAGCATGACGCGTCCGTTCGAGCTGGTGGAAAACCTGATTTTTGACGGCTTGCTGCACATTGCGCAGAGCCGCTTCGGTGCTGCAGCCTGAGTAGCCGGTGAAAAATCCAGCTTTTTTGACAGCGGTGTCAGGAAAAAATAGACGTCTATAGCTATAAAAATAGTAGTAATCCGGGGTATTGGTCAACCTCGTTACAAGTGGGCTGAGGCTTTGCGAATGCTCGCGGTCCGCTGGGGAAGGGCAGTGCGATAATGGGCGGTTATCGTTCACTACCCATATTGCCCATGATTCTCGTCACCGGAGGCGCCGGCTTTATCGGCTCGAATTTTGTGTTGGACTGGCTGGCTGGCTCTGAGGAGCCTGTGGTCAATCTCGACAAGCTGACCTACGCAGGCAATTTGCACAATCTGCACAGTTTGCAGGGTGATGAGCGCCATATCTTCGTGCAAGGCGATATTGGCGATCGAGCGCTGCTGGACAAGCTGCTGGCCGAGCACAAGCCCCGCGCCATTGTGCATTTCGCGGCCGAAAGCCATGTGGACCGTTCGATCCACGGACCTGAAGACTTCATCCAGACCAATGTGGTGGGAACCCTGCGCCTGCTGGAAGCAGCGCGCGCCTACTGGAATGGCCTGGAGGGCGACGCCAGGAGCGGCTTCCGCTTTCTGCACGTATCGACCGACGAAGTCTATGGCAGCCTGGAAAAGGCCGACCCGGCCTTTACCGAGACCCACAACTTCGAGCCCAACAGCCCTTACAGCGCAAGCAAGGCGGCCAGCGACCACCTGGTGCGTGCCTGGTACCACACCTACGGCCTGCCGGTGCTCACCACCAACTGCTCTAATAACTACGGCCCGTATCATTTTCCTGAAAAACTAATTCCATTAATGATTGTGAATGCACTGGCAGGGAAAAGCCTGCCTGTGTATGGCGATGGCATGCAGATCCGTGACTGGCTCTACGTCAAGGACCACTGCAGCGCGATCCGCCGCGTTCTGCAAGGCGGCCAGTTGGGCGAGACCTACAACGTCGGTGGCTGGAACGAAATGCCCAACATCGAAATCGTCCAGCGTGTATGCAGCCTGCTCGACCAGCTGCGCCCCCGGGCTGATGGCAAGCGCTATGCCGAGCAGATCACCTACGTCAAGGATCGCCCGGGCCATGACCGCCGCTATGCCATCGACGCGCGCAAGCTCGAAAAGGAGCTGGGCTGGAAGCCTGCCGAAACCTTTGACAGCGGTATCCAGAAAACCGTGCAGTGGTACCTGGACAACCAGGACTGGGTGCAGCAGGTGCAATCAGGCGCCTACAAGGACTGGGTCAATCAACAGTACGCTTGAGATTTGCTATGAAAACAAGACTGCTTGCGCTTGACAGGATTGTGCCAGCGGTCGTTTTTATATTCATCGACGGCGAAAGGTAGTGGAATGAAGATTTTGTTGCTCGGCAAGAACGGCCAGGTCGGTTGGGAGCTGCAGCGCAGCCTGCAGCCTCTGGGCGAGCTGGTGGCACTGGATCGCAACAGCAGCCCGCTGTGCGGCGATCTGCTGCAGCCGGTCGCGCTGGCCGAGGCTGTGCGGGCGATCAAGCCCGACGTCATCGTGAACGCTGCGGCCTATACCGCCGTCGACAAGGCGGAAAGCGATGCGGATGCCGCCCGCACCATCAATGCCGAAGCGGTGGGTGTGCTGGCGCGCGAGGCCAAGGCTTTGGAGGCCTGGCTGGTGCACTACAGCACCGACTATGTTTTTGACGGCAGCGGCTCCCGGACTTGGCAGGAGAGTGATGCTACTGGCCCGCTGTCGGTCTACGGCCAGACCAAGCTGGAAGGCGAGCAGGCGATTGCCAAGAGCGGCGCCAGACATCTTGTCTTTCGCACCAGCTGGGTCTATGCGGCGCGCGGCGGCAACTTTGCCAAAACCATGCTGCGTCTTGCGCAGGAGCGTGACAAGCTGGCGGTGATCGACGACCAATGGGGTGCACCCACAGGGGCTGAGTTGATTGCCGATGTGACCGCCCATGCGCTGCGTGCAGCCATGGCGGGCGAGCAGGATCTGAGCGGCATCTACCACCTGGTGGCTGGCGGCGAGACCACCTGGAACCGCTATGCCCAGTTTGTGCTGGCGCAGGCCCGGCAGATCAATCCGGCACTTGGCATCACGGCGCGCGAAGTGCAGGCGGTGGCGACTTCGGCCTTCCCTACACCCGCCAAACGCCCCAACAACTCTCGCTTGAATACCCAGAAATTACAGCAAAGCTTTGGCTTGGCGCTGCCTGACTGGCAGGTCGGCGTACAGCGCATGCTGCGGGAAATTTTGTAAATGACAATCCAACAACGCAAAGGCATCATCCTCGCGGGCGGCTCGGGCACCCGTCTGCACCCGGCCACTCTGGCTGTCAGCAAGCAATTGCTGCCGGTGTATGACAAGCCGATGATCTATTACCCGCTTTCCACCCTGATGCTGGCCGGAATCAAGGAAATCCTCATCATCAGCACGCCGCAGGACACGCCTCGCTTCGAGCAGTTGCTGGGCGACGGCAGCCAGTGGGGCATCCGTCTGCAATATGCTGTGCAGCCCAGCCCGGACGGGCTGGCGCAGGCCTTCCTGATCGGTGAATCGTTCCTGAACGGCGCGCCCAGTGCGCTGGTGCTGGGTGACAACATATTCTACGGCCATGATTTCTACAAGCTGCTGGGCAGTGCAATGCAGCGCGGCGATGGCGCGAGCGTGTTTGCCTACCACGTAACCGATCCGGAACGCTATGGGGTGGCCGAGTTCGACCAGGCGGGCAAGGTGCTGTCGCTGGAAGAAAAGCCTGCCAAACCCAAGAGCCATTACGCGGTCACCGGCCTGTATTTCTATGATGGCCAGGTGGTGGAACTGGCCAAGAGCCTCAAACCATCGCCGCGCGGCGAGTTGGAAATCACCGACCTGAACCGGCTGTACCTGGAAAAAGGCCAGCTCAGTGTGGAGATCATGGGCCGCGGCTATGCCTGGCTGGATACAGGTACGCACGACAGCCTGCTGGAGGCAGGGCAGTTCATCGCCACTCTGGAAAGCCGCCAGGGCTTGAAGATCGCCTGTCCGGAAGAGATCGCCTGGCGCAGCGGCTACATCAACAGCGAGCAACTGGCGGCGCTGGCCAAGCCGCTGGCCAAGAATGGCTATGGCCAGTACCTGCAGCGCCTGTTGCAAGAAGCCAGGGGATGAGCACGACATGCAAGTGATTGATACCAGGATTGCCGACGTCAAGCTCATCGAGCCCCGGGTTTTTGGCGACGCGCGCGGTTTCTTCTTTGAAAGCTTCAACCAGAAGGCATTTGATGCGGCCGTGGGGAAGCACTACGAGTTTGTGCAGGACAACCACAGCAAGAGCAGTCGTGGCGTGCTGCGCGGCCTGCACTACCAGCTGCAGCAGGTGCAGGGCAAACTGGTGCGGGTGACCCAGGGCGCGGTTCTGGATGTGGTTGTCGATATCCGAAAAAGCTCGCCCACCTTTGGCCAGTGGGTAGCGGTAGAGTTGTCCGGAGACAACAAGCGCCAGCTGTGGGTGCCGCCCGGCCTTGCCCATGGTTTCGTTGTCTACAGCGAGACGGCAGAATTTCTCTATAAAACAACGGATTACTATGCGCCTGCGCACGAGCGCTGCATTGCATGGAATGATCCCGATCTGGCCATTGACTGGAACCTGGGTGATATCGTGCCGCAGCTGTCTGCCAAGGACCAGCAGGGCGTGCCCTTTGCCCAGGCCGAGGTTTTTGTCTGATCTTTGCAGTTCCTCCCAAATGTCTCCCATGCCTGCCTCCTACACTAGAACGCTATGGCATGGAGGGGCGACCATTCGCCTGTGACAGGCCTTGAAAAACGACAAGCATGACGACCAGCACTCTGAATGAGCCCATCTTTGCAACCGCCGCCGGCCAGGCTGAGGTGGCGCGACCCCTGCTGGGCGAAATGCTGGTGCAGGCGGGCAAGCTATCGCCGCGCGATCTGGAGCGGGCCTTGCAGGCGCAGCAGGAGATGGGCAGCCTCATCGGGCAGGTGCTGGTGCAGTTGGGCCTGGTCTCCGAGATGGACCTGATGCAGACGCTGGCGCGCCAGCTGCAGATTCCGTTCACGCTCGGCACGGATTTCCCCCCCGAAGCCATTGAAGTGCCCGGCCTGCTGCCGGAGTTTCAGCATGCCCAGCACGTATTTCCACTGAAACTGGAAAACGGCGTGCTGGATGTGGCCATGACAGCGCCGCAGGATCCATTTGTGATCAAGGCACTGCAGATGTCCACGGGGCTGGTGATTCAGCCCCATCTGGCGCTGGAAGCCGATATTGAGAAGGCGCTGCAGGAACCCGAGCCCGAAGTGGCCGAGGAAGACGATGACGGCCTTTTCGGCGATGGCGCGGATGTCGGCGATTTTGTCGAACACCTGAAAGACCTGGCGAGCGAAGCTCCGGTGATTCGTCTTGTCAATAGCATTATTGGCAAAGTAACGGATTTGCGGGCTTCCGATATTCACCTGGAGCCTTTTGATGACGGGCTGCATGTGCGCTACCGCGTGGACGGCGTGATTCACCCAGGCGAGCTGGTGCCGCCGCGCCTGTCGGCGGCAGTGGGCTCGCGTGTCAAACTGATGGCGCATCTGGACATCGCCGAGCGCCGCTTGCCACAGGATGGCCGTATCAAGACCCGCGTCAAAGGGCGTGAGCTGGATCTGCGTGTCTCCACCGTGCCCACTGTGCATGGCGAGAGCATCGTGATGCGTGTGCTGGACCGTGCCAGCGTGCGCCTGCAGCTCGAAACCATGGGCTTTTCCAAGGACACCCTGGCCAAGTTCAACGATCTGCTGGCGCGCCCGCATGGCATTTTGCTGGTGACGGGGCCCACGGGTTCGGGCAAGACCACTACGCTGTATGCGGCCTTGTCGAAGATCGATGCCGAGGCCAACAAAATCATCACCGTGGAAGACCCGGTGGAATACCAGCTCGAAGGCATCAACCAGATCCAGGTGCATTCGCAGATCAACCTGACCTTTGCGAACGCATTGCGCTCCATTCTGCGGCAGGATCCGGACATCATCATGATCGGTGAAATGCGTGACGGCGAAACCGCGCAGATTGCCGTGCAGTCTGCACTGACTGGTCACCTGGTGCTGTCCACTCTGCACACCAATACCGCAGCAGGTGCCATCACCCGTATGCAGGACATGGGGGTGGAGAGCTACCTGATCACCTCTTCCGTCAATGGTGTGCTGGCGCAGCGCCTGGTGCGTACCCTGTGCAGCAACTGCAAGGAAGAATACGAGCCCGGCGAAGAAGTTCGCCAACGGTCCGGTCTGGCACGTTTCAGCCAGACTGGTCAACCCATCTATCGCGCCGTCGGCTGCAATGCCTGCCGCCAGACGGGCTACAAGGGGCGTACGGGCATCCACGAGCTGTTCGTGCTGGATGAGCCGATGCGCAATGCCATCAATGCGGGCAAGGATTCGAACGAGCTGTTTGCGCTGGCGTCCAGGGCCGGCATGCTCAGTCTGTATGAAGACGGCTTGCGCAAGGTGGCTTCGGGCATGACCACGCTGGACGAAGTGGCCCGCGTAACGCAGGACCAAGTCGATGGCTGATTTCGCCTGGCACGCCATCAACGCCAGCGGCGAGCAAGTCCGCGGCACATTCCAGGCGCCGAGCGTGGCGGCGGTGCAAAAGCATTTGCGTGCGCAAAGGCTCACGCCGGTGCGCATTGTCGATGCGGCCGACGCGGCAGCCCTGATGCCCACAGGGGGCAAGGCCGACAAGAAGGCCGATGCTGCCAACGCCATTGTCAAAGCCAAGGCCACCAAATCTCAAAAGGGGCCGGCCAAGGCCGCAGATGTGCTGGCGATGACCTCCGAGCTGTCCATCATGCTCAAGGCGGGTCTGGCGCTTGACAACGCGCTGCGCGTGCTGATCGACATGTCCTACAAGGACAGCATGCGCGAGCTTCTGACTGGCGTGCTTGAAGCTGTCAAGGGCGGTGTTCCGCTGTCCAAGGCGCTGATGCAGCACCAGGAGCTGTTTGGAGACTTTTATATCAACATGGTGCGCTCGGGCGAAGCCAGCGGCCAGATGTCGGCGGTGCTTGGTCGGCTGGTGGAGCATCTGGAGCGCCAACGCGCCCTGAAGGAAAGCGTCATTTCCGCCACCATCTACCCGATGATTCTGGTTGCGGTGGCCATTTTGTCGCTGGTTGCCATGCTGGGCTTTGTCGTGCCGCAGTTTGAAAAGCTGTTCACTGACATGGGTGATGCGCTGCCTACGCCGACCAAGATCGTGATGACGATCGGCCAGGCCTTCCGCAAGAATGGGTGGATCATCCTGATCGTGGTTGCATTGGCGGTCTATGTGCTGCGCCGCTGGTTCCAATCCCCCAAGGGGCGGATGTGGTGGCAGGGCGTTTTGCTGCGCATGCCGGTACTCGGCCGTCTGGCGCTCAAGTACCAGTTAACTTTGTACTCCCGCTCACTTGGCACTTTGCTGGGGAACGGTGTACCGCTGCTCACGGCGCTGCACATTGCGACTGATACGGTCAGCAACCGCATCATCCAGACCGAGCTGGCCAAGATTCCGCCCATCGTCAAGGAGGGCGGCAAGATGGTGCAGGCCATGAATACGACCACCGTGTTCGAGCCTCTGGCTGTCAATCTGGTGCGGGTGGGTGAGGAGACGGGGCGGCTCGGTCAGATGATGCTGGAGCTGTCGAATATCTTGAACCGCGAGGTGGAAACCGGAATCAAACGTGCCTTGACCATGATCGAGCCCGTATTGATTTTGGTGCTGGGTATCCTGATCGCCTCCATTATTGTGTCGATCTTGATGGGCATCTTGTCCGTCAATGATCTGGCCGTCTAATATTTTGATTCAACAAGGAGTGCCTGCCATGAAGGCTTTATTTACCCAAAAACTGCAACGTAAAAGCCGCGGCTTTACGCTGATTGAACTGCTGGTGGTGCTGGCGATCCTGACCTTGCTGGCTGGCCTGGTAGGTCCCAAGGTGCTGAGCCAGTTGGGCGGCGCCAAGTCCAAAACCGCCGGTGTCCAGATTGCCGACCTGCAAAAGGCACTCGACATTTATAAGCTGGACGTGGGCCGTTATCCCACCACGGAAGAGGGGCTGGAGGCGCTGGCCAAGCAGCCTGGCAATGTCCGCGGCTGGAATGGCCCGTATCTGACTGGCGGCGTGCCCTCTGACCCATGGGGCAATCCATACCGCTATGGCTATGCCAATGGCAAGGTGGAATTGCTGTCCCTCGGCTCGGATGGCCAGCCCGGCGGTGAAGGCGAGGCCGCTGACATCCGCAACGCGCAATAAGCGCCAGGCAGCGCTCGACCGGAAACGTCCGTGCCCATTCTTCTGCCGTGGTTGCATCGCCCTTTGCGCACTTCGGTGCGCAGAACATCAGCACATCGGGGGTTCACTCTGATCGAGCTGATGGTGGTGTTCGCCATCATGGCCTTGGTGGTGGCCATGGCGCCGGTCGCCTATGACCGGCTCAAGGAGGGTGTGCAGTACCGTGATACGGTGCGCAGCCTGATCACGCAGTTGCGTTCTGCCAGATACTCCGCAGTTTCGGAGGGCGTGCCGGTGCGCTTCACGGTGGATTTGAAGTCCCGCGAGTACGGCGTGCCCGGCGCTGTCAAGGAAATTCCTGAAACCGTTGACTTGCGCACCATTGTGGCGGACCGGGAGTTTGTTCCTGGCGGCTCTGCCTCCATCGTGTTTCTGGCTTCCGGCGGATCGACGGGTGGCAGCGTTGAAATCCTGCGTAAGACAGGCGCAGGCACGCGCCTGCGTGTTGACTGGCTGTCGGGGCGCGTCACCCAGGAGCCCCTGCTGCAATGATGACGCGCACCGTACCCTGTCCTGCCAATCGCCGGGCGCAGCGAGGCATGACCTTGCTTGAACTGCTCGTGGCACTGGCCATCATGGCGATATCCCTTGGCATGATCTATCGTGCAACTGGCAGCAATGCGCGCAGCGTGGGTGATCTCGGTCATCACCAATATGCAGTGCAACTGGCCGAATCATTGATGGATTCACGGGATTCGGTGTATGAAAGTGGCTGGAACGAGTCTGGAGAAAGCAATGGCTTTCAATGGAGCATTCAAAGCGCACCCTTCAAAACCGACGTGGGCGAGGCTCCCAATATTCCTCTTCTGCACGAGGTGCGCATCGTTGTCAGTTGGAGCGATGGCGACAAGCCCAAGAGTTTTGAGCTGAGCACCCTGCGCGCCCAGCGCCGTCCGCCAGACCCGGCAGAAAACAGGGGTGCTCCATGATGGATGGACGCCGCTCTTTTGCACACCACGACCACGGCACAAAAGCTGAGCGCCGTGCCTACGCCGGTTTCACGCTGGTGGAGATGCTGGTTGCGCTTTCGCTGCTCTCGCTCATCATGCTGGGTTTGGCCGGTGCCATGGGCACGATGGGGCGAACGGAAACGAGTATCGACAACCGGCTTGACCGCATGGACGAAGCTCGCTCCAGCACAGACTTCCTGCGTTCTGTGCTGTCGCGCATTTCGGCTAAAAGGGTGCAGGGCCTGCAGGAGCAGGGGATGGGCGATGCAGCCAAGTCGCAGTTCTTTTTTTCAGGGGCTGCCCAGACCATGACCTGGGTGGGCATCATGCCAGCGCGTTATGGGGTGGGTGGCCGCTATCATTTTCGATTGGCCATGGGAGATTATCTGGGCGCTCCTGCCGTGGTTCTGAGCTATACGCCGTGGATCGACCAACAAACCTTGCCCAACTGGGCAACTGCCGAGAGCTATCCGGTGCTCGCCCATGCAACAGGGGTTTCCTTTCAATATCTGAATGCGGTTGTCGACCCTCCGCAATGGGGCAGTGACTGGGGCGTCGTGGATCAACTGCCTCAAGCGGTGCAGATATTGATGAGCTCCGAGCAGGGTGTATTGCCCCCCCTGGTCGTGCAAATGCGCGTCATGCCCGCAGGAGACCCGCGCGGGGGCGGCGGCGGTGCCTCTTTGGGGGGCAGTGCATCATGAGACTTGGGCGCAAGCGATCCCTTCAGCAGGGTAGCCAGGCATACAGCGCTGGCCAGCACGCCGGCATGGCGTTGATTGCCGTATTGTGGCTCGTGGCCGCTCTGAGCCTGATGGTGACTGGCGTCAGCGGAGTGGTGCGGCAAGAGGCGCGCATGGTGGGTGTCGCCAAGGACCGCGTCACAGCACATGCCATGGGCGATGCTGCGGTCATGCTGGTGTTGCAGCAGCTTGTGGCAGACCGAAACGTGGTTTGGAAGTGGACGGATACGTCGGTGAATTACCAAGGCGCGGAGATTTCGGTCAGCGTAATGCCCTTAAGCGGCCTGATCAATATCAATGGTGCATCGTTGCCTCTATTGACGGCATTGCTGACCATTGGGGGCGGGGTTCCCGAAGGGCCTGCACAGGAAATCGCCATCAGCATCCTGGATCGGCGGGAGCGATCTTCGCTCGATGGCCGCAGACCGGAGCGCTTCGAGGCGATTGAGGATCTCATGCAAATCCCGGGGATCGATTACGACCTCTATGCTAGACTCGCGCCGCTGATCACCGCCTCCAGTTCGGGCTCGGGCGGTGCAGCTGTCAATCCGTTGGCGGCGCCGCCCGAGGTGCTGCGCATTCTGGCCAACGGCAATGAGGGAGTCGTCAATCAGATTCTGGCCGCTCGCGCCTCTGGCGATGGGGCCAGTGTGGATACGACCGGATTGGACGGCAATCTCTCTCGCGCAGGTAGCGCACAGCGCCGTTACCGTGTAACGGCCAAGGTTCCCATGGCCGACGGCCGATTTTTTCTCGTGGATCGCAGCGTCTACTTTGGCTCCCGCACCCGTGACGGACTGCCTTGGTACACGTTCGAAGCACGTCAGATGTTGCAGCCCGCGTCCTGATTCAAACAAAGAAACGGTATGGCACTTTCCACAGACTCGCGCTTTTTTGGACTGGATTTGAACCAGTTGAAAGCCGATGTATTAAAAACTTGGCAAAAGGCTCCGCAATGGCCGCCTTTGAGCTGGCTGCGTCCAGAGCAGGCGCTGACGCTGGTGCCAACACAAGGCGATCCGGTGGTTGTATGGGAGAGCGGATCACCGGCGCCTGACGGCAAGCGGGCTCCGGAATTCTGGGCGGTTGAAATCCCTGAAAGCATGGTGTTGCGCAAGACCTTGCAGCTGCCAGCACTGGATCCGCAGGACTGTGCCAGTGCTGCGCAGCTGGAAGTGCAGGCCATCAGCCCTTTTGCGGCAGCAGATGTTCTGTGGGGATACGCGGAGCTTTCACGAAGCAGTCAGGCTGTGCGCATGCAACTGGTGCTGGCATCTCGCACCCAGGTAGAGCCATATATCCAGAGCAAGATAGCGGAGCGCCAGCAGACCCTGGCCGAGAACGCCAAACCATTGCTGCAGCCGGAAGTCTGGGTGTTTGCTCCGCAGCGCCAGCCTATCGTGATCCACGGGTTTGGCGAAGGCGCCCGCGCCGCCGCTGGCCGAAAGAAGTTGATGCTCAACGCGGTGGGCGTTGGTGTCGCAGCTCTTCTGTGTATTGCCCTTGCCCTTACGCCAACGGCACAGTTGCGCTTGCGCGCGATTGAGGCTGTTCACGCCTACGAAGGCATGGCAGCCAAAACGACAGATGTAGTGGGCAAGCGTGAACAATTGATGCAGAGCGCCGATAAGGTCGCTGCACTGTCGGAGTTGCTTGCCGAACGAGTGGACAGTGTCAAGGTGCTGAGCATGCTGACAAAAATACTTCCAGACGACACGGCGTTGCAATCGGCGCGAGTCCAGGGCAACAAGGTCACCCTGGTGGGCCTCACGGAAAACTCGTCAACGCTCATGCAAAAGCTGAGCAATGAAGAGGGCGTGAAGGATGTTCGTGCGCCCAGTGCGGCAACTCGCCTGGCAGGTGCCAACAGAGAGTCTTTCACGATTGAGCTCACACTGGATAACCGGGTATTTGGGCCAACCCTCAAGGTTGAGGATCCGCCGCCACCGAGCCAGCCGGCACCGGCCGATGGAGCGGGGGCGCAGCCGGCGGCTGCAAGCAACGAGGCTCCCGCCGCAGCGCCAGCGGCGCTCAGTGCGGCTCCTGCGCCTGCTCCTGCAGCTGCTCCCGCAACTCCGCAGCCAACTCCCCCACAATCTGCGCCGCCTTCCAGCGCAAACGCGCCCAAAGGGCCGACCCTTGGCGGCTCCAGATCGGGGCCTAGTCTTGGCGGCTCCAAGCCTGCGCCTGCACAGGAGACGCGCAAATGACACATTTCATCAAACCTACCCGCAAAGAGTGGCTGATCTTGCTGGGAACCTTGGTGCTGGTTCTTGCACCGTTGGTGTTGCTGGGTGGATATATCGCCAATAAACACCATTGGGCGCAATCCAAGCTCTCGGAGCTGGAGCCTCGCTACGCACGCCTCAAAGGCCTTGACATGCAGCGCGAGGAAATCGACCAGGCACTCGAGCGGGCATTGCGCATTCGCGCCGAGTACGTATATCCAGCCTCCCAGGATGTGGCCCAGACGGGTAACGCAGTGCAGCAAAAACTGAGGGATTTGCTCACACAGGCGGGGCTGACGGTTGTGAGCAGCCAGGTATTGCAGGCCAAGGAGGAAAAGGGTTTTGACCGTATTCCGCTCACGGTGCGCGCCGAAGGCGAGTTGCTTGCTGTGGACAGTGCGTTGGCGGTATTGGTCGAACAGCTTCCCGTCATGCTGCTTGGCGATGTTGAAGTACGCAATCAGGGTAATTTGCAGACGATGAATGAAAAAATAGCGCCGCGGTTGACACTGCAATTGAACCTGAGCGTGCTGCGGGAGCGTACATGAAGCGCTATCTAGGCTGGGCCCTGGTGGCCCTCAACGTTGTTCTGACCCTGGTGTTGGCGTGGCTGTGGTTCAAACCCAATGGTGAATTGCGTAATGCACACTGGGAAGCGCCGCGGGCACAGAAGTCCAATTTTGATGATGTCGTCCCTCATCTTGGCAAGCCCCAGCCCATGGACCAAAGCCAGTTTCTGGCAATGCTGGATCGGCCGCTTTTTTCGCCGACCCGCCGGCCTCCACCTCCACCTCCGCCGCCTCCCGTCGAGGCACCTCCACCACCGCCCGACTACCTGGCTGATGCTGTCCTGACGGGCGTATATATCAGCGACCAAGGCAAATCAGGCGGAATCATCATCCACTTCCAAGGCAAAGACAAATCCTTGCCGTTGCGTGGTGTTCTGGATGGCTGGACGCTCAATTCAGTGGCCGAAAACAGGGTTTATTTCACGCGCAACGGCATCACCAAGGAGATCACCTTGCAAAAGGCCAAGCTGCAGACGGGGTTTGGCCCCAGCGCAGAGACGCCCGAGGCACAGAGGGGATTGCCTGCGCCCAATGCCGAGGGACAAGAGCCAAAGCCGCAACGCCGAGGCCCCACCTTGGGTGGCTCCCGCTCTGCAAGCAGACCATGACGCGGGCCGAAATTGGCTGGCAATGATGTATTGATCGATTTTTGGGTTTAAAACTATGACGACTTCCACTTTGCGTCGCACCGCGCTCTTTTTGGCACTTGGGCAGGTGCTCATCCTGCAATCAGGGTATGCCCAGACTCCAGCAGCTGGAGGTGCTGTCGCTGCTGCGCCCGCTGGAAACGCGCAGGTGCCGGTACTGCAGGCGCCTGCGATCCTGGTTAACGGCAAGCAGCCTTCGAGTGGTGATGACGAGCAATCCACCGAGCCCCGTATCATGCGCGGGACTGACAAGGTGCTCAATATTGACAAGTCGGAGCCCATTCCCAAGGGGGCGCCGGTGACTTTCCGCTTTGAAGAAGCTCCTGTCGCGGAGGTGGTACGCACCATCCTGGGCGATATGCTGAAGCTAGACTTCGTCATGCACCCACCCTTGCAGGGAACGGTTACCTTGACCACTCGCAATGCCATCGAGCCAGATACTGCGGTGTTCCTGCTGGAAGCTGCGCTGCAGGCCAACGGGCTGGCGATGGTGCGTGATGCGCGTGGTGTATACCAGGTAGGCAAGCCAGAAGTGCTGCGCAGCCTGGTGGGTGCCGTGCGCGTGGCTGGAGCTCCAGGCTCCATGGCCCCAGGTTATGGCGTGATTGTGATTCCTCTTCAATATATTGGTGCCAATGAAATGGCCAATATCCTGAAGCCCATTGCACCTCCCGAAGCTGTCGTCAAGGTGGATGCAGTGCGCAATGTCATCATCATGCAAGGAAATCGCACCCAGTCCGAAGGTTGGATGGAGATGGTGAAAACCTTCGATGTGGACCTGCTCAAAGGCATGTCGGTGGGCATTTATCCCCTCAAGCATGCTTCCATTGAAGAGGTTTCTGCGGCCTTGCAGATGGTCAACAGCGGTGGACAAACCGGTGGAGCAAATCAGCAATCGGCCGGAGGCAGCGGTGGAATTGCCGGCAACTCTGCCAGCGTTGCGGCTGGCCGGCGTCCCGGGCAGGCAGCCTCACCTTCAGCCACTGGAACAGCGGGGTCGAATACCCCATTGAGTGGCAATGCGGCAGCTGCTGCAGCATTGCTGTCGTCTCTGGGGGAATCCAATCCGCTTTATGGCGCGTTGCGCGTTTTACCGATTCCGCGACTGAATGCCCTCATGGTCATCACGCCGCGGGCAGCTTATCTGGACGAGGCCGAGAAGTGGATTCGCCGCCTGGATGTTCCAGGCTATGGCGGCAGCGAGCCTGAGCTGTATGTTTATCGCGTCCAGAACGGCAATGCAAAATACTTGGCGCAAGTACTGAACGGCATTTTTGGCGGGCAGCAAGCGGGTGCTGCAGGCAATATGACCTCTGGTGTAGCCCCTGGATTGAACAACAACGTGAACCGCACACCTGGCTCTTTCAGCAACCTGGGCACCTCTTCGGGCCTGGGCTTCAACAGTGGCAACCGATTTGGCTTGAACCAGAACGCCCAGCAGCAAGCGAACGCTCCAACCATCACGGCAACTGCGATTGGTGATATCCGCGTTGTGGCTGACGAATTCAACAACACCATCCTGGTCTGGAGTACTGGTTCTCAATACCGCAAGATCGAGGCGTCGCTCAAGCGCCTTGATGTGGCGCCGATTCAGGTGCTGATCGAGGCCAGCATCATCGAAGTCACCTTGAACGACAACTTGCAATATGGCGTGGAATGGCTGTTCAAGAACAATGGCATACGTGCCAATGGGCAGAATTACACGGGTTTCGGTAATTTCGGTAGCCTGTCCGCCGACAATGCAGGTGCCAACAATGGCGCTCTCTGGGGCGGCAGTGGCAGCCAGTTCTTTACCTATTCGCTCTTTAGCGGGCAAGGCATTGCCGCACGGTTGAGTGCGATTGCGGGCAATGGGCAGGTAAAAATGCTCTCCAGCCCTTCTGTGATGGTGATGGACAACCATCCGGCCACTATTTCCGTGGGCGAGCAGATCCCGGTGAGAACGGCGGATTACATCAACAACTCTGGTAGCAACTACATTACCCAAAACTACCAGCTGAAAGATACTGGCGTGATTTTGAACGTCACGCCCTCCGTCAACTCCGGCAACATGGTCAGCTTGCAGATTGACCAGTCTGTCATCGACAGCGCGGGTATTGACACAGCGTCCAACCAAACCAAATTCTCGAACCGGCAACTCACCAGCAAGCTGGCTGTCCGCTCTGGCGAATCGATTGTGATGGGTGGCCTCATCAAGGACAGAACGGAAGATTCGGATAGCGGTATTCCGCTGCTCAAGGACATTCCTGTGATTGGAAAGGCATTTAGCAGTACCAAAAAGAGCACCGCCCGCACGGAACTATTGCTGGTCATGACGCCTCGTGTAGTACGTACAGACGTCGACGTGCGAGAAGTCAGTGAGGAGCTGCGTGATCGCTTGCGTGGTTTGAACGATGATGATCTGCTGGGTAGCCTCAAGAAGGCGGAGCCTCGCCGCCCTGCTTCGACGATCCAACCGTTGGTAACTCAGTAATCCAATCAGCTAATTCATTTTATGAAAGAAATTGTAATGAAGACTCGCTTTTCTGCGAAGGGTGCGATGCGTGCAGGCGCCATGATCATGGCTGCCTTGTCGCTGGGCGCATGCGCTACCATGGATTCGGGGACACCGGAGCAAATCGTGACCAAGCGTGCGCAAGCCTATTGGGATGCGCGCCTGAAGGGCGATGCGACCACCGCCTATGGGTTCGCCAATGATGCCTTCCGGCAAGCTGTGAGCGAGCAGAAGTTCAAACAGGGGCACATGGCCACCTTTGCTGTTGGAGCAGAGGTGCAAAAGGTGGAGTGCGATGCGCAAAAATGCGACGTCGGCACCAATTTAAAGGTCAATCCGCCGCTGCCTGGTAAAAAGATCGGTACCATTGATGTGTATTCGAAGCAAACTTGGTTGCTCGAAGACGGTCAGTGGAAACTGTTCATGGAGCCTTGAGACGGGTCGTGCATGGCAAGTTGGTTTAGGATTGTTGTAATTAGTCTACAGCTATCTCCAAAAAACAGCGAACTTGCTTTGCATCCGGTCGGAGCGCTATGCTATTATTTCTTAGCGTAAACAATCGTGGTAGTTGCGCTGACTAACTTTTTTTAACTGGAGTGTGTTTATGAAGAAAAATGTTCTGGCCCTGAGCATTGCTGCCATGATTGGCGGCTTTGCTGGCTCCGCCAACGCTTTGACCGCTGCTACGGCAACCGCGTTCGAGCAAAACGACGGTGGCGCAGGTCACATTTTGGTGGTGCCTTACTTCACCACGCAAAACAACAACATGTCTGTGATTCACGTGGTGAACACCGACACGCAGAACGGCAAGGCTCTGAAGGTTCGCTTCCGCGGCGCTGCTAACTCTGACGATATCTTGGACTTTACCGTGTTCCTGTCGCCATACGACGTGTGGACCGGTTCCGTTCAAGCTGATGCCAACGGTTCGTACTTCATGACCGCTGACAACAGCTGCATGTACCCAGACATCCGTAAGGTGAAGCAGTCGTTCATTCAAGACCGTCTGTCTGACAGCTGGTCTGCTGAAAAGCGTGTGAACAACACCAAGGAAGGCTACATCGAAATCCTGAACATGGCTGACATTCCTCCCAGCACTGTTTCGGGCACGCTGTACCCAGCCATCAAGCACAAGAGCGGCGGCGCACCTTCTTGCGACGAAGCAGTGCTGGCTAAGACCCTGTCGATCAACCCAGAAAAGGCAGCTGACGCTACCGCCCTGGGCTACGACACGCCTACCGGTGGTCTGACTGGTGACTGGTACATCCTGAACGTGAACCAAACCACCACGTTCTCGGGTGCTGCTACCGCCATCAAGGCTGTGGACGCTAACGGTGCTAACGCCCGCGGTAACTTCGTTGCCTTCCCTCAAGACAACCTGTCGCCAGCAGTTGGTAACACCGACCTGTACACCGCTGACCCACTGTTCATCTCGACCGCAGTGGACAAGGGTAACGTCGCTCAGAACAAGCTGATCCAGATCGCTAACTACGACCTGCCAGACCTGTCGACCCCATACCTGACCAACAACGTTGGCGTTCCTGCACAACAAGCTTCGACCTTGACCGCTGCAGTGGCAAACAATGGCGTGGCCAACCAGTTCGCAACCGACACCCTGATCGATGCGAAGACTGACTGGGTGCTGTCTATGCCTCTGCGTCGTTACAGCGTTGGTGCAAACTACGCTGCAGCTACCAAGGACAACGCTTACCAAGTGTTCAACCCAGCTGTGTTGAACCCTGCTAACGGTCAGCCTTTCTTTGCTCGTAGCATCACCTCTGTTGACGCTGATGGCAACATCTGCGTGGACACCGCAAGCAACACCTTCTACGATCGTGAAGAATCGTCGGTGACCAACGGTGCTGTTGTGTCTCCAGGTACCGCTAAGAAGATCCGTCTGTGCGGTGAAGTGAACGTGCTGGCATTCAAGGATGCAGGTGCTTCCGTTCTGGGCGCTACGGTTGCTCGTCAAACCGCTGCTGTTCAATACGAAAACGGCTGGGGCAAGGTCAACTACGGTTCCAACAATGCATTCCCAGTGGTTGGTTCTTCGTTCATCAAGCTGACCAACAGCGGTGGCGCTGCTAACGGCTTCAGCGGTACCTACGGTATCACCTGGCCTCACCGTTTCTCTAAGTAATTTGCCCCGCAGGTCGTAAGACCTGTTTGGTAAGTGCTTAGGAAACTAGCCAACAGGGCGGAGAGCAATCTCCGCCCTTTTTGTTTTTCCTTTTGTTGCCAATCGCTTTGTGGTCAATGCCAGGGGCGGTTGGTGCTTTTTTGCTATCCTTGCAGTTTTGGTTAAAGGACAGTGCTCATGCGTAATTGGTTGAAGTCGGTAGGTATTGTTGTGGCATTGGGAGGCGCCAGCGTGGCTGCGATTGCCCAGGGCAACAACAACGCCGTGTTGTTGCAAGGGCCTGCGACTGCGATATATGAGAGCGATGTATTGAACGATGCCAAGCGCATGCCTGAAGAGATGCGTAGCAGCTTTTTGGCCAAGCCAGAAAGCGTGGCGCAGATGGTCGAAGCGCTGTATGTAAGGCGAGCTATCGCGGAAACGGCACGATCCAGCGGCCTGGCAGACCAACCTGAGATCGCGGCCGCGATCAAGATTGCAACAGACAAGATACTGTCAGATGCCTATCTGCAAAAATTCAATGCCGAGCACAAGCCGGATAACAAGCTGGCTGAGGCACAAGCCAAAGCTGCGTATGCCGCGAAAAAAGAGACTTTCAAGGCTCCTGAGCAAGTGCACATCGCGCATATTCTGGTGATGAACCAGGAAGATGATGCCGCAGCCAAGGCCAAGGCCGAAAAGCTGCTGGCAGAGGCACAAGCGGGTGCAGATTTCGCGCAATTGGCCAAAGACAATTCCTCTGATGCATCCAGCGCCGTCAAGGGTGGCGATCTGGGTCTGGTTTCACATGGCAGAATGGTGCCTGAATTCGAGGCTGCAGCCTTCGCGCTGGAAAAACCCAATCAGCTGAGCCCGGTGATCAAGAGCCAGTTCGGCTACCACATCATCAAGTTATTCGAAAAGAAGCCAGCCCGCACCATGTCTTTTGAAGAAGTGCGTCCTGAGCTGGAAAAGCAGTATGTGCAGCAGTCCCTGCAAACTGCACGTCAGGGCGAGGTGGAAAGAGTGCTGAAGGCAGCAAGCTGGAACCGTGCCAATATGGAGGCATTTTCTGCCCGTTTTGCCGACAAGAAGTAAGCTGCGTTCTTTATTGAGCCGATACAAATTTTGACGCAACAAGAAGGAGAGGGCAGGGCCTTCTCCTTTTTTATGCGCTGGCTCCGGCCGCATGGGCGGGCCTTGGAAACCATATGCATTCGCTTTTGCAGAATATTCGTGAGCTCGTAGCCAGTCGCCAGTTGATTGGCGTAATGACGCGGCGAGAGGTTGCGGCCCGCCATGCGGGAACGGCTTTGGGGGTTCTGTGGCCCTATCTGCAGCCGCTGCTGTCGGTAGCGGCCTATTACCTGGTATTTGACATTGTGTTTTCCATGCGCCTTGGAGACGGTGCCAAAACCCATGCCGTAGGCACATTTCTGATCGTCGGAGCATTGCCCTGGATGGCCTTTTGCGACGCCGTTGCGCGTGGAATGGGCAGCCTTCTGGAGGCGGGGGCCATGCTGCAAAAGAATCCTCTGCCTCCTGTCTTGTTTCCTGTGCGGTCGGTGCTGGCCAGCTCCATCATCTTTGGTCCGCTGATGCTGCTGGTGGCGTTGTGCTACACGCCGTTGCACCACATGCAATGGGGCGTACTGGCCTTGCTGCCGCTGATGGCGATGCAGCTGCTAATGACGATGTTGCTGGCCTACGCTCTGGCAATCTTTGCAGCAGCCTTGCGCGATACCGTGCAGTTGGTCGGTTTTGCGCTGTCCGTGGGTATCTATCTGACGCCGATTCTGTTTCCTGTTTCCATGTTTCCAGCGGAGTGGCGCTGGCTGCTGTGGCTCAATCCGATGGCATCGTATGTGCAAGGCTATCAGTCGATATTGCTGCAAGGACAGTGGCCCGAGTGGCCGGTATGGCTTGGCGGGTTGGTATGGATCGGTCTGCTTGCCGTGGTCGTGAATTTGCTGGTGCGCAGAAGCCGGGATCAACTGGTGGATTGGCTATGACAACAAACGAGACAACCGCCCAGCCTGTACTGGTGATCAAGAACCTGGGCAAGGAATACAAGCTCTATGATTCACCGCGCCAGCGTGTGAAGGCGTTGCTGACGGGACGCGCCACCCATCGCAGTCACTGGGCCTTGCGCGATGTGAGCTTTACCTTGCAGCGTGGCCAATGCATTGGCGTGATTGGCGACAACGGTGCAGGCAAGAGTTCGCTGCTGAAGTTGCTTGCCGGCACGATGCAGCCTTCTACCGGCACCATCGAGCGCACCGGGCGGATCACCGCCATTCTGGAGCTGGGTGCGGGGTTCCATGGTGATTTCACTGGGCGCGAGAATCTGTACTTTGCCGGCAGCTTGATTGGAATCAACCAACACGAGATGCGCCAGCTGGAGCCGGAGATCATTGCTTTCTCCGAGCTGCACGATGCCATTGACCGACCGGTGAAGACCTATTCCTCCGGGATGAATGTGCGCCTTGCATTCGCGCTGGTGACCGCCGTGCAGCCGGATGTATTGATCGTCGACGAGGCGCTGGCCGTGGGTGACCAGAGCTTTCAGAAGAAATGCATCGAGCGGATTCTCGACTTTCGCAAGAAGGGGTGCACGATCCTGTTCTGCTCCCACAGCCCCTACCATATCCGCCATCTGTGTGATGCTGCCCTGTGGCTGGAAAAGGGCCAGGTGCAGATGTTCGGGGAGACCGAGGCGGCGCTCGCTGCCTACGATGTGCGCACCCGCCAGTTGAAGGAAGAAAAGGATCGGCTGCAGTGGGGCGATGATGCGCCAGCCGGCGTTGCGAACCTGGGCCTGCCGCCCATGGAGCAGACTGCCGAGCTGCCAGAGGCAGGCGCCCCGGAGGGCTGTGTCAAAGAGGCAGAGCCTTACGTCGTTCAGCGACCCAATGCGCCTCAGGCGCAGGAGACGGGCAATGCCTGCCTGCTGTCCGTCGAGATCGCCCACCTGAGCGGTGATACGCCGCCGGTGCTGCAGGGCAATGATCTGGTCGTCACCATCCGCGCGCGTGGCAACGGGTCGGAGTGTCCCCACATCGGGTTCATGATCGAGCAAAACAAGGGCGTGGGCATTGCCTGCCTGGCCACCCATGAAGACGGCGCGCTGCCGGTGCTGCAGCCCGATGGCACTTGGCAGTCGGTCCTCACCTTCCCCGATTTGCCGCTGCACAGCGGTGACTATGTGGTGAGCGCGTTTCTGTTCGATGGGTCGGGTCTGGCCGTGTACGACCAATGGTTCCAGTACACGGTGTTTCGCTTCATCTACCCGAAGCCCCTTCCCGGGCTGGTACGATTGCCGCACGAATGGAGCTGATGCTTCGGATATGAATGGCAGCAGGCGCTTACCCAGAAAGCGCCTGCTGCTATAAAAAATAGAGATATGACCACCACCACATCCACCCATGCCAGCACCGGGCAACACCTGCTGGAGCAAGCCCGGCAATTGCTGGCGGCTGGCGATCCCGTAGCGGCTTCGCCTCTGCTGCTGAGCGCGCGGGCCGAAAAGGACACCATGCTTGCAGCGCATGCGCTGATCGAGCAGCACGGTCTGAGCGGATCGTTCCACAACATGACGGGCCTCGATTGCACCATTTCGGGCTCAGACGATATCTTCGGTTTTTTTGCCGGGCACCCAAGCAGCATCAACCCGTTGCGCGATTACTTTGCCGACGGCTGGCGCACCCTGGCCGAGCTGATGACCGTGATGGAACGTGTGGGCGAGCCCCTGGTGCAAAGCCAGCACTTTCTGGAGTTTGCGAGCGGCCACGGCCGTTTTACCCGCCACCTGGTCAAGCTGCTGGGGGCGGGCAAGGTGACGGTATCCGATGTGGTGCCGGACGCCGTGGAGTTTGCGACCCGCACCTTTGGCGTGCAAGGCTTTCTGTCTGCCAGCGTTCCCGAAGATCTGGCGGCCCCGCGCAGCTACGACACGGTGTTCGTTCTCTCGCTGTTCAGCCACCTGCCGCGCAGCACCTGGGCACGCTGGCTGAAGGCCCTGTACGCGGTCGTCGCCCCCGGGGGCGTGCTGGTATTCAGCACCCACGGCATCAAGGCGGCCCATTTTGACCGTGTGCCTCTCGACGAAGAGGGCTTTTTCTTTGCCCCGTCCAGCGAATCGCATGCGATCGATGCCAACGAATACGGCACGGCCTTCACGACTGAGGCCTTTGTGCGCGCCCGCATTGCAGAGACTGTAGGCGCGGACAAGCTCGAATACTTCGCACCCGTGCAGTTCTGGAATCACCAGGATGTGTACGTGCTGCGCAAACCGCTATGAACCGCGGAAGCCGCATGCGCCGGCTGGCCCAGCTGCACGAGCGGCGGTTTGGCCTGCCCGCCTATAACGATGGCCTCATCACCGATGAATGGTTTCGCTCCCACTTCCACTATGCGGCCGATGTGGTGCAGCAGTGGCTGGGCGGCGCGCTGGATTTGAAAAATGCGCGGCTGCTGCAGTTTGGCTGCGGAGACGGCATCACCGATCTTGCGCTGGTGCTTCGGCACGGTGCCAATGCCATTCATGGCATTGATGTGAGGCAGGAATACACCAAGCTGCCGCGCATTGCGCATGAACAGTTGGGCATGCAAGCCATCCCCAAGGCCCTGAGCTTTCAGACCATCGAGCCTGGCGCGCCGCTGGCCGGGCAGGCGCCGCTGTATGACGGCATCATGAGTTGGTCCACCTTCGAGCACGTGCAACGCGACCAGTTGCTGCCCATCCTGAAGGATCTGCGTGCCTGCCTCAAGCCGGGCGGCTACTTCTTCCTGCAGATCGAGCCGCTGTTTTACTCGGCCTATGGTTCGCACCTGCGCCGCTATGACGAAATCCCCTGGCACCACCTGCAGGTGGATGAAGAGGCGCTGTGGCAGGTGATTGAGGCCTATGACGGTGCGCTCAGCCCGGACGAGGTTGATTTCGGCTTTGCCGATTTTGGCCCGGCCGGGTACAAGCGTTTTGTGTTCAAGGAATACCAGGAACTCAACCGCCTGACGGCCGATGAGTTGGTGGCGATTGCGGTGGAGGCAGGTTTTGGCGTGGCGCGTGAGGAGCGCCGCCACTATGAGCCAGCGCCGGTGCCGCAGGCGCTGCTGCAGCATTACCCGCGCGATATTCTGACCAACAACGAAATCTTCCTGCTGCTGCAAAGGCCTGTTTGAGGCGGTTTTTTCAGTGATTTTGATAGCTATCGGCGCTTATCCCGTATGGGTTAAGCGCCGATTTCTATTTGAATGCACTGGTATTTGAATGCACTGATTTCAGGCCGCTTCAGCGGTGGATTGGGATTCGCTCAAGCTGTAGCTCAGATGCTGCATGCGCTGGGCCAGCCCGCTGCGGTTGAAGAGGCGGCGGTTGATCGACGGCTCGCAGCGCATGGGGGTGCGTACCAGCCAGCAGGTATGGCGCACTTCGAACGCGGGGTGGTGGTAGGGGTCGCCTGCGTCGAGAAAATCGCGCCAGCGGCTGGCGAACAAGGCGGAATCCTCGGGGTGGGGATCGTAGCCTTCGGCCTTGCCGCGGGTAATGGATTCATGGTGGATCAGTGTGGCCTGCGGGCAGTAGAGCACACGCCAGCCCAACTGCAGGGTGCGTAGGCACAGATCCACATCACCAAAGCCCACTGCCAGCTTTTCGTCATAGCCGTCGATGGCATCAAAGGCCTCCTTGCGCATCAGCAGGCAGGCTGCGGTAACGGCCGAGACTTCGTGCGTGCAGACCAGGCGGCCCATGAAAGCGATGTCCACCCGATCCGGCGGCAGCTTGAGGAACTTGCCATAGTGCTCGGCAATGCCGAAAGCGCCCACGCAGACGCCTGCGTGCTGGATAGAGGTGCGGTCGGGGTAGAGGAGCTGGGCGCCCACCATGCCGACGCTCGGGTCCTGGCATTGGGACAGCATCTGCTCCAGCCAGCCTTCGTGCAGGGCTTCGATGTCGTTGTTGCAGAACAGGTAGTGCGTATAGCTGCGGGTGAGCTGGCGCACCGCCCAGTTGTTGATCGCCGAGAAGTTGAACGGCCCCTTGTAGCGCAGCACCGTGGCCGTGCCGTCCTGGGCGAGCTGCGCAAAGTAGTCGAGGCTGGCCGCTTCGGTCGATTCGTGATCGATGACGATCAGGTCGTACTGCGCCTGCTTGACGGTGGCACGAATGCTGTCCACGCACTGGCGCACCAGATGGCCGTAATTCTTGGTGGGAATGATGATGGCGATGCGCTGGTCTGCCGCAATCTGGTGGTGGGTTTCGAAGAAGTTGAACGACACGCCGGGCGCCGAGCTTGCCTGCTGGCCGGTGCGATCGAGGTGGCGCTGCAGCACGGCGGTGGAGGTGGCCATCACCTGCGCCATCTTTTCATGCCCGGCAGACCCGGTGTGGGTGCGCCATTGGTACAGGATTTCGGGAATGTGGGCGATGCGGCTGGCGGCCTCGCTCACGCGCAGGATCAGGTCGTAATCCTGCGAAATCGTCAGGGCTTCGTCAAAGCCGCCCAACTCGCGGAGCAAGGCAGTGCGAAAGCCCACCATGTGCACGATGTAGGGGTGGCTGCGCAGGTATTCGGGCGAGAAGGCCGGGCGGTGAAAGTACTGCAGCACCTGGCTGGCATCGGGGCTGACCAGTACTTCGTCCGAATACAACATGTCCGGATCATCGGCCAACACGCACTGTGCCACCCGG
The DNA here is from genome assembly GCF_014207855.1 of Comamonas odontotermitis. GTDB lineage: Bacteria > Pseudomonadota > Gammaproteobacteria > Burkholderiales > Burkholderiaceae_C > Comamonas > Comamonas odontotermitis_A. Next base: position 217,203 of record NZ_JACHKZ010000003.1, read on the forward strand.
TAGATGGCCTGGGGCTGGAGCAGATCGTCATGGTCAAGCAGCACGACGAATGGCGAGCTTGCCAGCGCCAGCGCCTGGTTGGTGGCGTGTGAGACGCCGCGGTTGGTCTCTCCCAGGTGCAGCTTGATGCGCGGCTCCTGCGCCGCCAGCTCCTGCAGCATCTGGCGCACATGCGGCTTGGGCGATGCGTCATCGGCAATGCACAATTCCCAGTGCGGATAGATCTGGCTGCGCACCGACTCCACCATGGCGGTCAGCATGGCGGGGTCGGTGTTGTAGGTGGGCACCAGGATGGAGATGGAGACGGGCTGCGCCATGGCCGCAATCTCGGCGCGCAGCACGGGCAGCACGTCATCGTTCAGGCGCTGCTGGTAATCCTGCCAGGCGTCGGTCGGTGCCACGGGGATGGTGGGTGCATCCGGGTGGCCCAGCGACAGCAACTGGTGCTTGAGCATTTGCGTGCCGCCAGCGCGCCAGGCGTGCCACAGTTTGCGGCTGTTGCTGCCCAGCTGGCGTGGATCGGCGGCCAGCAGGTACAGGCTGCGGCCAAGCTGGCGCAGCTTGTGGGGCAGCCTGCGCAAGGTGGAGAGTGGAGAGGACAAGATGATTGCTCTTTATTTTATAGCTAATGGCGCTGTATAGGTCGGCGCCAGAGGCATATTTTATTGAAAATCAAGGGGCTGCAATACCTGTCAGGTAATCGTGCGTGTAGCTCCAGGGTTGCAGGCGCGGGCCAAAGAGCTCGGCAGGCGCAGCGGGCGCAGGCAATGGCGGCGTGCCTTGCACGAAGTGGCGTTCGCGGATGCTCTGGAACAAGGCCAGCCATTCGTCGGCCGAGGTGCTCCAGGGCTGCACCCAGGTCCAGGGGCGGTTGGCCAGGCGCTCGGGGAAGGCGCCGATGTCGGGTGCGATCACCGGCACGCCCGCTTGCAGGCAGGCGCTCAGGGTGTAACTGTAGGTTTCGGGCCACAGGGCGGGGAACCAGATCACATCGGGCTGCAGGCGGGCCAGCAGCGCGGGCAGGTCGGCATCGTCATAGGGGCCGTGGATGGTGAGGCTTGCCTGCGGCTGCGTGCGCATGCGGCGGTGCGGGTAGCCCAGCAGATGCAGCTCCACCGGCGTGTTGGCGCGTGCAGCCGCCAGCGCCACGGCCTCCATCACATCGCCGCCTTTGGCGAGGCTGACGCCGCCCAGAATGAAGACGCGCAGATGGCTGTGCGCGGCCAGCGGCTTGCCCTGCGGCACGGGCAGCACGGCCGGGTCGGCGATGTCGTGGTGGGTGACGTACCGCACGGGCGCATCGGGAAAGTACTGCAGCATGCGTTCTGCGGCGTCACGGCTTGGCGCCAGAACATAGCGTGCCTGGTTGAGGAACAGACGGTGGCGCATGCGCCATGCGTCGATGTACTCGCCTGTCGGTGCGGGGTGCTCGCCCGAGCATTGCGGGCACTGCGCCACGCCCAGCGCGGCATAGCGCGGGTTGTGCGTGGGCATCATCAGGTTGATCTGCGGGCAGATGGGGTAGTAGTCGTGCGCCGTGAAGTCGTAGCGCACGCCCAGCAGCTGGGGCAGGCGCATGATTTCGAGGTTGAGCCCCATCAAGTGGTGGAAGTGGACATGGCGCACGCCCAGCTCGCGCAGCAGCGCCACCACTTCCTGCGACTGGGTGGGCCAGTGGAACTCCTCGTCATAGCCCTCGGCGGCGTCCAGCCACTGCAGGCGGATGTAGTTGTCTTCCAGCGGCGTCAAGGCCAGCGAGACGGCCTGGTCGCGCAGGCTGTGCGCCAGTTCGTGCACATGGCGCAAGGTGCCGCCGCCTGCGTTGTGCAGCACCATCAGAATGCGGGGCAGCGGGTGCTGGCGCAGGCGCGCCTTGTCGATGGCATTGCGCGCGGCCTGGGCGGGATTGGCTTTGAGGTGCGCCTGCACCTGCGCGTCGTATTCGGGGTGCAGTTGCAGCAGGGTCTGGTAGGCGGCCTGCTCGCGGGGCGTCTTGCTGTCGCCAAAACTGACTCCGCCGGTGTGCAGGACGAAGGTGTCCAGCGCCAGCAGGTGGCGCCAGCCCAGGTGGTGGGCGCGCATGCAGAAATCGTTCTCTTCGCCATAGCCCTTGCCGAAGTGCTCGACATCGAACAGGCCGGTCTGCGTGAGGCAGTCGCGCCGGATGTACATGCAAAAGCCCACGCCGGTCGGGATATCGACAGTGCGGCCTGCATTGGCTGCAGCGCTCAGGTGGTTGAGGCGCACCAGGTCGGCATCTGCGGGCAGGGCGTTCTTCTCGCAGAAGCGGGGATAGCTGCAGATGGTGGCGTTGTTGGACAGCGGCGTGACGCTGCCAATGGCGGGCTGGCTGTAGGCGGCGGCGCGCAAGCGGTCCAGCCATTCGTGCGAGACTTCGGTGTCGCTGTTGAGCAGTACGAGGTCATGGTCAGGGTGCAGGGCCATGCCGCGGTTGACCGTGGCCACGAAGCCGAGATTGCTTTCGTTTTCGAGCAGGGTGACGCGGCTGTCCTGCGCCGCCAGCGCACGCAACCACTCGCTCAAGGCGGGTTCGGGGCTGGCGTCGTTGATGACGATCAACTGGCAATGGGTTTGCGTGGCGGCCTGCAGCACGGATTGCAGGCAGCGCTGGGTGTCCGCAAGGCCCCGGTAGACGGGAACGATGATGTCCACAGCGCTGGCTGGCTGGCTGGCTTCTGCCGCAACAGGGCGTGCGGCATCGTGCAGCAAGGCTTCGGGCACTGGCTCCTGGGCTGGTTCGGCCACGATGGAGGCATTGATCTCGATCTCGTTTTGTACTTCATCGCCCAGGCTCGCAACTTCTTCTGCCAGTACGGCAGGGGCGGCCGCAGCGGGAATGGACACAACGGCTGCCGGAGGCGGCGTTCTGCCGCGCAGCCTTGCCTTGGCGCGGGCGAGCTTCTGGCCTATGCGGTAGGCCTCGGAGCCTTCAATATTGTTCAGGTGCGTCTGCAGGTTGCCAATGTGGGTCTGCTGCGCCTGAATGTGTTCCTGCTGCTGCCCGATACTCGCTTCCAGGTTGTGCCGCTGGTCCTGGATATGGGCCTGCAGTTCGCGCATGTGTTCATGCGCCCGGCCTTCGGCGTGCTGGGCGCGGATCACCTCGGTATCGGCGTAGCGCAGGCGGGTTTCCAGCTGCTGCGCGCTGTCTGCCAGCACGGCGTAGTCGGCAGACATGGGCCAGCCTACCGTCACTTCCAGCACGGCGCCTGCAGTTTGCAGGCATTGGTGCAACACATCTGCGGGTATCGGCAGGCGCAGGTAGGGATCGTTGCCAGTTAGCAGGGCGAGGGCGGAGCCCGGAGCGCTCGCTGGCGCGGGCTGCCACACCATTTCGCTGTGCGGAGCCTGGGCGAAGCTCTGGTCGCCAGCGCCGCCCCAGCGCCAGCGCAGGCCAGCACTGGCATCGAACAGGCGGATATCGTGGATGTGCAGAAAACCCGGGCGGTCCGCCGGGTCCCAGCGCAGGGTGGGTGTGGGCGCGTCGTACCGGGGCAGCGTGAAGCGGATGCTTTGCTGCGGCTTGCCGATATGGCCTTTCTGAATGAGCTTGCGGTCTTCGCTGTAGCCATCCGCATCGGCCCAGTACAGGTTGGTGGTAAAGCTCGCTTGCGCCGCATTGTTCTGGTTGCCCATGGCCAGCAGTGCATGCGACTGAACGGCGGCGGGGTCATCGGCAGGGCGTACGCTGGCAACAAATTGGTAGGCGAGCGCGTCGGGCTGCGAGAGCAGGTACTGCATGACTGCCGGCGGCAGGCTGTCGGCGGTGGTGCGTGCGAACTCCGATTCATCCAGCGGGCGGTCGATGGTCTCCAGCGACTCCACACACCATTGCTCGGCATGGAGCAGGCGCAGCAGCGACTGGCGGGTGAAAAACCGCAGGTGCGTGGCATCCAGCAGCCCTTCCTCGCGGTAGCGCAATTCGCCCTGCATGAGCTCCATCACCAGACCGCAGTACCCGGCATTGGGGATTGAGACCAGAATCTGGCCGCCATCTGCCAGCAACGCACGGCAATCGGCCAGAATCTGCTCGGGATGGCGCAGGTGCTCCAGAACATCGGCGCAGACGATATAGTCGTACTGGCGCAGCAGGAATGCCTCTGCAAGATTGATCTGTTCCAAATCTGCCACAGCGACATCGTGATAATAGGGCCTGGCCAGCTCGGCCTCTTCAGCGCTGAAAGTCACACCGTCGACGGTGCAGGCCAGATGCTGCTGCAGGTGCTGGCCCAGCACACCAGGGCCGCAGCCCAGATCGAGCACACGTGAGCCTGGACGTATTTTGCCGGCCAGCACAGACAGCGACGTCCGCTCTTGTGGATCGATGTGACGTGTGTAGACGTGGTGTTCGCGGGTCATGGATAGGAAATGGCTAGAGATTCTGCCGAAGTAGGCCTGCCAGGCAGGTAGGGATGAATGACTGACAAGAAAAATCGAGTGGCAATTCTATTGTCTACATTCAATGGCGAGCAGTTTCTGTCAGCGCAACTGGATTCACTGCTGGTGCAAACCCATGCAGCATGCGATCTCTGGGTGCGCGACGATGGCTCGTCGGATGCGACGCTTGCCATTGTCCACCGATATGCGGCGGCGCACCCCAACATCCGTGTCACGGCGGGTGGCAATCTTGGTTTTGTCGGCAGTTTTCATGAGTTGTTGCAAATTGCGGGCAATGACTACGATTTCTACTTTTTTTGCGACCAGGACGATGTCTGGCTTCCCGGCAAGGTCGCCAGCGCCTTGGCCGCACTGGCGCCACAGAGCGGCCCGGCGCTGTACTGCTCGCGCACCCAGTACACCAATAGGGAGCTGCAGGCGATCGGCCCGTCGCCCGACTATCCTGCTGACAAGATCGGCTGGGGCAACGCCCTGGTGCAGAACATCGCCACAGGCTGCACCGTAGCACTGAATGCCTCTGCGCGCCAATTGGTGCTCTCGTCGTTGCCCAGGTACTGTCTGGCGCATGACTGGTGGGCCTACCTCGTTGTTTCTGCCTTTGGCACGGTGGTGTTCGATACGCAAAGCCACATTCTTTACAGGCAGCACGCAAGCAACACCATTGGAATGCAGCAGCAGGGCCTGCGGGGACAGTGGGCGCGCGTGCAGCGCTTTGCGCGCCGCTTGCGCCAGGCCGGCCCCGGCTGGCTGGACCAACTGGCGGAATTCGATCGCGCCCATGGAGCCCGCTTGAAAGACGAGCAACGAGCCCAACTGCAGATGCTGCTTCGATCGCGCAGGCAATGGCTAGCCGCATTTCGCGTGGCTATCCAGGGCTTCTACTGGCGCATGAGTGCCGTGGATACCTTGATTTTGCGCATATTGCTGGCGCTGCGCCTGTACTGAGGCCCGCCATGGCCGCTGCCCCTGCAACGGCAGGGGATAATACGAGGCCATGCCGAATCCGCCACACCAGCATCCTGCCATTGTCCTGTCCGTCGTCAGCCACGGGCATCGGGACATGGTGCAGCGCCTGCTGGAAGATCTCGCCCGCCTGGGTGAAGACGGGGTAAGCCGTGTCGTATTGACGCTGAACCAGCCTGAGGCGCCGCTGCAGGCGCCCCCGGGTGGCTGGCCATTTGTGCTGGAGATTCGGCACAATCCCGCGCCCCTGGGCTTTTCGGCCAACCACAATGCGGCCCTTGCAGGCGCCAGCGAGCCTTTTGTCTGCATCGTCAACCCGGATGTCATGCTGAGCCGGGACAATCCTTTCCCCGCGCTCATCGAGGCGGCGCGTCGCCCCGGCGTCGGCCTGGCCTATCCCACGCAGGTTGATGGAACAGGCGCGGTGCAGGACAGCGAGCGCGAGGTTCCCACGCCCTGGTCGCTGCTCTTGCGCTATGCGGTGCGCCGACGGGAAACACGTGCGGAATGGGTCAACGGCGCCATGTGGATGCTGCCCGCCGAGGCGTGGCGTGGCATTGGCGGATTGAACCCCGCCTACTTCATGTACTGTGAGGATGTAGACCTCTGCCTGCGCCTGCGCCTGGCCGGTTTCACGCTGGCGCGTGCAGACGCCACGGTGGAACATGCAGGTCAGAGGGCCAGCCACCGGCGCATGCGCCATGCTTTGTGGCATATTCGCAGCCTGCTGCAGTTATGGACTTCGGCGGTGTTCTGGCGCTCGCGCCCTTTGTTGCGGCGCCTGCCGGCTGCGGCACTCACGATGACGAAACAATGATTCTCTTGGCAGTGGTGGCTTTTCTGTTCGCGCTGATTGGTGCGGGCTTCATCGTGCGCCGGGTACGCGGGCACGCCAAGCGCTACGGCAAAGATCTGCCCCAGCGCTTTCACATGGGTCACATCCCCCGGCTGGGCGGCCTGGCCATGTTTGTCAGCATGGTGCTGACGGTGGGTGTGGCGGGGGTGCAGAACTGGTGGGGCTACTACAGCAATGCATTGCATTGGAACACCTGGGTGCTCTACTTTTTCATAGCGATGCTGCCAGCGGTGGCGGGTGGTATCGCCGAGGATATGACCCAACGCATGACGGTGCGCTACCGCCTGGTGCTGACACTGGCCACCGGCTTGCTGGCGGTCTACCTGTTGGGCATGACCGTGCCGCGCCTGGGTCTGGGCTGGCTCGATGCCCTGTTGAGTGCTGCCCCCTGGCTGGGCATGGCGCTCGCAGTGCTGGCGATCGCGGGCCTGCCCCATGCCTTCAACATCATCGATGGCTACAACGGCCTGGCCGGCATGGTGGCCCTCATCATCTGTGCGGCGCTCACCCATGTGGCGCTGCAACTGGGCGACCGCGAGCTGGCTGCCATGCTGGTGATCACTGCGGCCGCCACGTTGGGCTTCATGTTCTGGAACTACCCCATGGGCCAGCTGTTCGCCGGTGACGGTGGCGCCTATGTCTGGGGCATCGTGATCGCGTTCTGCAGCATCACCCTGGTGCAGCGCCACCCTATCGTCTCTCCCTGGTTTCCGATGCTGCTGCTGATCTATCCGGTATGGGAGACCATGTTCTCCATCTACCGCAAGCTGGCGCGAGGCGACTCGCCGGGCATGGCAGATGCCCTGCATTTGCACCAGCTGATCTATCGCCGCATCGTGCGCAGTGTGCTGGACGAAAATGCCGCCCGTCAGATGCTGCGCCGCAACAACCGCACGGCACCCTATCTATGGGCCTTCACCTTGTTGACGGTGGTGCCTGCGGTGCTGTTCTGGCGCAACACCTATGTGCTGATTGCGTTCTGTGCGCTGTTCTGCATCTCTTATGTGGCCGCGTACCTGGTGATTGTGCGCTTCAAGCTGCCCGGCTGGATTCGTTAATCTTCGTCGGTGGCATAGATTGGGGCACAATGCGCGTTTTGAACCTTCCCGTCCTGCTATAAAGGCCTGCAACCATGACGACCCAACCTCTATCTATTGCTCCACGCGACAAGGCAGAAATCCTGGCGCAGGCGCTGCCGTACATCCGCAAGTTCCATGGCAAGACCATGGTCATCAAGTACGGCGGCAATGCCATGACGGATCCTGAGCTGCAGGCTGATTTTGCCGAAGACGTGGTGCTGCTCAAGCTCGTGGGAATCAACCCGGTGGTGGTGCATGGTGGCGGGCCACAGATTGAAAACGCCTTGAAGCGCCTGGGCAAGGAAGGCCGGTTCGTACAAGGCATGCGCGTGACCGATGCCGAAACCATGGAAGTGGTGGAATGGGTGCTGGCCGGTGAAGTGCAGCAGGACATCGTGGGCCTGATCAACCAGGCGGGCGGCAAGGCGGTGGGCCTGACCGGGCGCGACGGCGGCCTGATCCGTGCACAAAAACTCAAGCTCAAGGACAACAAAGACCCGTCGGTGGAGCACGATGTGGGCCAGGTCGGTGATATCCTCCAGATCGATCCGAGCGTGGTCAAGGCGCTGCAGGACGATGCCTTCATTCCAGTGGTCAGCCCCATCGGCTTTGGTGAAGGCAACGAGAGCTACAACATCAACGCCGATGTGGTGGCCAGCAAGCTGGCGACCGTGCTGCAAGCTGAAAAGCTGATGCTGCTGACGAACATTCCTGGTGTGCTGGACAAGCAAGGCCAGTTGCTCACCGAGCTGACCTCGCGCCAGATTGACGATCTGATCGCAGACGGTACGATTTCGGGGGGCATGCTGCCCAAGCTGGCGGGTGCCATCGATGCAGCCAAGAGCGGTGTGAACGCCGTGCACATTGTGGATGGCCGCGTGCCCCACGCCATGCTGCTGGAGATCCTGACCGACACGGCTTATGGCACCATGATTCGTAGTTATTGATACATTTGATTGCGTAATTCATGGGCTTATCCAGTGATAAGCGCGATTTCAGCCATGATTTTGCAGGTTTTTTGCAGTAAGATGTTACAGGCTCCACAGGCTGATACACAGTCTCTGAGAGTAAAAAAAGCATGATTGCTGCCTAGAAAAAATAGCCTGGCGATGTTGGGAGACTACGCCGGGCACAGCCTCAAACAACGCATGTCCGATCAAGAATCTTCATTCGCCGCCGACGTTATTGAAGCGCCGGTAGACGACGCCGCGCCGGTGCCAACCCGCAAACGCCCAAAACCCGGAGAGCGCCGGATCCAGATTCTGCAAACGCTGGCCGCGATGCTGGAGCAGCCGGGTGCTGACCGCATCACCACGGCGGCCCTGGCGGCGCAGATGTCGATCAGCGAAGCTGCGCTCTACCGTCACTTCGCCAGCAAGGCGCAGATGTACGAAGGACTGATCGACTTCATCGAGCAGTCCGTATTCACCCTGGCGGTGCAGATCACGGGCCGCGAGGTACCTGACCCTGCCAAGACCGTGGAGCAAGGCATTGCCCAGGCGCAGCGCGTCGTCTCAATGGTGCTGCAGTTTGGCGAACGCAACCCGGGCATGGTACGGGTGATGATGGGCGATGCCCTGCAGTCCGAGCATCCGCGTCTGCAGCAGCGCATGCAGCAATTTTTTGAACGCATCGAAACCACCTTGCGCCAGTGCCTGCGCACCGTGCCGGGGGCAGACGGTTCAGCCACGCCCACCGTCGATGCGAATGTGCGTGCCAGCGTCTATATGTCTTTCCTGATCGGCCGCCTGCAACGCTTTGCGCGGTCGGATTTCCGCAAGCTGCCTACCGAGCAGATCGATGCGTGCCTGGGACTGATGGCACACTGACCACGCCCGTTCCACGGGTTGCATCAAAAAATATAGCTGCCAGCGCTGATTAGAAAAGCGCTGGCAGCTTTTTTATTGTGTTTTTGAGCGGTGCTGCAAACGCGTTGCGCGCCTTTTGCCATTGGGGCCTGTGGTTTACCCTTGCTTTGCAAAACAGGCATTGGCAAGGGGCAGGGATTGTGCAAAAATCAAAAAATAGAACGACCGTGCTATTTTTGATGTATGTCCAAAATCACCACTGAAAACAACGAAACCACGAAACTTGCCAAAGGGGCGCAAACCCGCGCAGCCATTCTGGATGCAGCGCTCGCACTGTCCGCACAGGAAGGGCTCGATGGCCTGTCGCTGGGCATGGTGGCCCTGGCCATGGGCATGAGCAAATCGGGCGTCTTTGCCCATTTTGGCTCACTGGAAGAGCTGCAGTGCTCGGTCGTGCGTGAATACCACACCCGTTTCGAGCGCGAGATCTTCGGTCCCGCCCTGGCAGCCCCGCGCGGCCTGCCCCGTCTCCTGCACATGGTGACGGGCTGGATGGGCAGCACCGCCCAGCAGGGCGAAGCCAGTCGCCTCTATGGCAGCCTGTACATCAGTGGCGCGGTGGAGTTCGACGATCGCCCGGGCGATGTGCGCGATGCATTGGCTGAATCGGTCAGCATCTGGATGGACGCCATGCGCCGCGCAATTGCCCAGTCCCAGAAGGAGGGCCAGCTGCTGACCGAAGTCGAGCCCGACCAGGTGCTGTTCGAGCTGCACGGCATCATCCTCTCCCTGCACTACGAAACCCGTTTTCTGCACGGCCCGCAGGCCTTGCAGCATGCCACGCGCGCACTGCGCAGCGTGCTCCATCGCTACGCGGTGGACAGCGAGCGCGATGCGCCGCTGATCGACGCCGCATTGGCGCCTTTGCTATCCGTCTCCTCTCCAATCCCTCCGGTACTGCCCGCATCCCCTGCTGTGGCGGCTTCCGAATCTGCGTTGATTTCATAAAAAAGGACATTCCATGCCTCAGTACACCCCACCACTGCGCGACATGCAGTTCCTCATGCAAGAAGTGCTGGGCCTGCCCGCGCGCTTTGCCCAGCTGCCAGCCTATGCCGATGTCGACACCGGCACCATGGATGCCATCCTGGAAGAGGCTGGCAAGTTCGCCGCCGAAGTCCTGCAGCCGCTCAACCTGTCGGGCGACGTTGAAGGTTGTACCCGCAACCCTGAGGATTCGAGCGTGGCCACGCCCAAGGGGTTCAAGGAGGCTTACGCCAAGTATGTGGAAGGCGGCTGGGCAGCCTTGTCGTGCGACACCGCCTACGGCGGCCAGGGCCTGCCCTTTGTGCTGAACCAGTGCCTGTACGAAATGCTCAACAGCGCCAACCAGGCCTGGGCCATGTACCCCGGTCTGTCGCACGGCGCCTACGAGGCGCTCCATGTGTATGGCTCGGACGAGCAGAAAAAGCTCTACCTGCCCAAGCTCACCAGCGGCGAATGGACTGGCACCATGTGCCTGACCGAGCCCCATTGCGGCACCGACCTGGGCCTGCTGCGCACCAAGGCTGAGCCCCAGGCCGATGGCACCTACAAGATCACCGGCAACAAGATCTTCATCAGCGCCGGTGAACACGACATGACGGACAACATCGTGCACCTGGTGCTGGCCCGCCTGCCCGATGCGCCCAAGGGCAGCAAGGGCATCAGCCTGTTCCTGGTGCCCAAGTTCCTGGTCAATGCCGATGGCTCGATCGGTGCCCGCAACCCCATCAGCTGCTCAGGTCTGGAGCACAAGATGGGCATCCACGGCAACGCCACCGCGCAGATCGCCATCGATGGCGCCGTGGGCACCCTGGTAGGCCAGCCCAACAAGGGCCTGCAAGCCATGTTCGTGATGATGAACGCCGCCCGCCTGGGCGTGGCCAACCAGTCGCTGGGCCTGATGACCGTGGCCTACCAGAACGCGCTGGCCTATGCCAAGGATCGCGTGCAGATGCGCAGCCTCTCGGGCACCAAGGCCAAGGACCTGCCCGCCGATCCGATCATCGTGCACCCCGATGTGCGCCGCATGCTGCTGACCGCCAAGGCCTACAGCGAAGGCGGCCGCGCCATGATGGTGGCGACCTCGGCCCTGGTTGATGAAGAGCTGAACCACCCGGACGAAGCCGTGCGCAAGGCCAATGCCGCACAGGTGGCGCTGCTCACGCCCATCCTCAAGGCTTTCCTGACGGACAAGGGCTTTGATGTGACCGTGCTGTGCCAGCAGGTGTTTGGCGGCCATGGCTACATCCACGAAACCGGCATGGAGCAGTTCGTGCGCGATGCGCGCATCAACATGATCTACGAAGGCACCAACGGCATCCAGGCACTCGACCTGCTGGGCCGCAAGGTGCTGGGCGACCAGGGCGCGGCGCTCAAGGCGCTGGGCAAGCTGGTGCAGGGTCTGGTCGAAGAAGAAGGCGTGAACGAGCGCATGGCCGATTTCATCAACCCGCTGGCGCAACTGGCTGGCCAGATGACAGGCATCACCACCGAGCTGGGCCTCAAAGCACTGCAAAACCCTGACGAAGTGGGTGCGGCCTCGGTCGACTACCTCTGCGTCATGGGCCATCTGGTGATGGGCTACTGGTGGGCGCGTATGGCGCAAACCGCGCTGCGTGCGCTGGCAGGCGGCGACGCGGCAGACAAGACCTTCTACGAAGGCAAGCTGCAGACGGCACGCTTTTACTTTGCGCGCCTCTTCCCCGAGGCTGGCCTGCGCGTGCGCACCATGCGCACCGGCAGCAAGCTCTTGATGAACACCGACGCAGCGCTGGCTTAACACCTGCGGCACTGCCAAAAAAGACCCAAGGAGACCGTGATGCAAACCTTGCTGAAACCGTTGCTGATGGCGGCTGGCAGCTTGGCGGTGGCACTGCCAGCGCTCGCTGCCGAAATGTCGCCGGTGGGCCTGTGGCGCACCTTCGACGAGAAAAGCGGCGAGCCCAAATCCGAGGTGCGCATCAGCGACAGCGGCGGCGTGCTCAGCGGCAAGGTGGAAAAGCTGCTGCGCAAGGGTGCTGACCCCAAGGCGGTATGCGACCGCTGCACCGACGACCGCAAGGGCCAGCCACTGGTGGGGCTGGAGATCATTCGCGGCGCCAAGAAGGCAGAAGGCAAGGCTGTGTGGGAAGACGGCCGGATCCTTGACCCGGAAAACGGCAGCACCTACAGCCTGAAGCTCACGCCTGCCGACAACGGCAGCAAGCTCGATGTGCGCGGATCGATCGGCCCGTTCGGCCGCACGCAGACCTGGTCGCGTGTCGAATAGATTTTGAATGAAACTGGTTGCCAGCGGCTAACTAGAAAGCGCTGGCAGCTATCAAAAGTGGAGTAACCATGTCCCGATTTGTGGTGAAAAAAGTGGCGGTGCTCGGCGCCGGGGTGATGGGGGCGCAGATTGCGGCCCACCTCGTCAATGTGCGCGTGCCGGTGGTGCTGTTTGACCTTTCGGCAAAGGAAGGCACCAAGAGCGCGATTGCCCAGAAAGCGATTGCCAACCTGAAAAAGCTCAAGCCTTCGCCGCTGGGCGTATCGGCAGAAGCGGATCTCATAGCGGCTGCCAACTACGAAGAGCACCTGGAGTTGCTCAAGGACTGTGACCTGGTGATCGAGGCGATTGCCGAGCGCATGGACTGGAAGCGCGATCTGTACCACAAGATCGCGCCGTTCGTCGCACCCCATGCGATCCTGGCATCCAACACCTCGGGCCTGTCGATCACCGCGTTGTCGCAAGCCCTGCCCGAGCAGCTGCGCCATCGCTTCTGCGGTATCCATTTCTTCAATCCGCCGCGCTACATGCAGCTGGTGGAGTTGATCCCCACTGCGGCTACCGAGCCTCAGGTGCTCGATCAGCTGGAAACCTTTGCCACCACCCAGCTGGGCAAAGGCGTGGTACGCGCCAAGGACACGCCCAACTTCGTGGCCAACCGCGTGGGCGTGGCGGGCATGCTGTCCACCATTGCCGAGGCCGATCGCTTTGGCCTGACCTATGACGTGGTGGACGACCTGACTGGCAAGAAGCTCGGTCGGGCCAGCTCAGGCACTTTTCGCACTGCCGATGTGGTGGGCCTCGACACCCTGGCCCATGTCATCGGCACGATGCAAACCCAGCTGAGCGCGCAGACCGATTCGTTCTACGCCAGCTACGCAACGCCTGCCGTCATTACCAAATTAATAGCAGATGGCGCGCTGGGGCAAAAGACCAAGGCGGGTTTTTACCGCAAGACCAAGCTGGGCATCGAGCGCTTCGATCCCGAGCACCAAGCGTATGTGCCCTCGGGCGAGAAGTGCAACGACGTCTACACCCGCATGCTGAAAAAGCCTGCAGGCGAGCGCCTGCAGTTGCTGCGGGGTAGCGAGGGCGCGCAGGGCCAGTTTCTTTGGGCCATTCTGCGCAACAGCTTTCATTACGCTGCCGTGCACCTGAAGGATATAGCGGACAACGCACGCGATGTGGACTTGGCCATGCGCTGGGGCTTTGGCATGCAGCAAGGCCCGTTCGAGCTGTGGCAGGAAGCGGGCTGGCTGCAGGTCGCCAAGATGGTGCAGGAAGACATCGACGCGGGCAAGGCGCTCAGCACCGAGCCCCTGCCGCAATGGGTGTTTGAAGGCCCGGTGGCCGATGCTGGCGGCGTGCACACGCCCCAGGGATCGTGGAGCGCAGCCGAAAACCGCTTTGTGCCGCGCCGCGATCTGCCGGTATATGCGCGCCAGATCTTCCCCGAGCGCGTGCTGGGCGAGGCGGGCGACGCCGCGCAGGATTGGCGCACGGCAGGCCGAACCTTGACCGAGAGCAAGGCCTCGCGCACCTGGACGCTGGATGACCAGGTGCTGGTCTTCAGCATCAAGACCAAGATGCACGCCATCAGCCCCGATGTCATGGAAGACCTGCAGGCCGCGCTGGCGCTCGCGGAGAAGGATTTCGACGCCATGGTCGTCTGGTCGGGCGATGCGCCGTTCAGCGTGGGCGCCGATCTGCAGGCCATGATGCCCGCCTTTGCACTGCAGGGCCCCATGGCCATCGACCAGATCGAGCAGGTGATGCAGCAGCTCTTCCTGGCCGTGCGCTATGCGCAGATCCCCGTGGTGGGAGCGGTGCATGGCATGGCGCTGGGCGGCGGCTGCGAGCTGCTGCTGCACTGCGCACGCCGCGTGGCGCACATGGAAAGCTACATTGGCCTGGTGGAAATGGGCGTGGGCCTGGTGCCCGGCGCTGGCGGCCTCACCAACGTGGCCTACCAGGCCGCGCGCCATGCCCAATATTCGACCGGCAACGATCTGCTGCCCTTCCTGGCCAACGGCTTTACGGCCGCCGCCAAGGCCACAGTCGGCACCAGCGCGCTGGAGTCGCAAACCCTGGGCTACCTGCAGGCTGACGATGTGATCGTGCCGCACCGTGACGAGCTGCTGTTTGTGGCGCTCACCCAGGCCAAGGCCATGGCGCAGTCGGGCTGGCGCCCGCCGCAGCGCAAGCCTTTCCCGGTAGCGGGCCGCAGCGGTGCTGCGACCCTGCGCAGCACCCTGGTCAACATGCGCGAAGGCGGCTTCATCACCGAACACGACATGCTGATTGCCAGCCACATGGCCGATGTGGTGTGCGGCGGCGATGTGGACGCAGGCACGCTGGTGAACGAGGAATACCTGATGGCGCTGGAGCGCAAGGCCTTCACCGACCTGATCGTGAAGGAAAAGACCCAGGAGCGCATTCTGGGCATGCTGAGCACCGGAAAACCGGTTCGTAACTGATGAAGCTACTGCGCAGGCCTCATGCGGCGTTGGGCGGTGCTCGCCATCCTCACGCACAGCAAGTGCGCTCCGGTGGCTGTGCTCCGTCCGCCTTGCCTGAGTCCTGCTCGCTACGCTTCCTCAGCCACGAACCCAAGAGCATTGTTTGGATCATTGAGAGATCGATATGAAACAAGTACAAGACGCCTACATTGTTGCTGCCACGCGCACGCCGATTGGCAAGTCGCACAAAGGCTATCTGCGCAACATGCGCCCCGACGATCTGCTGGCCACCACGATGAAAGCCGTGCTGGCGCAGGCGCCCGGGCTCGATCCGCAGGCCATCGAGGATGTGGTGTGCGGCTGCGCCATCCCCGAGGCGCAGCAGGGGCTGAATGTGGCCCGCATCAGCGCGGTGCTGGCAGGCCTGCCGGTAGGAGTGGGAGGCGTTACCGTCAACCGCTTCTGCGCGTCGGGCCTCACAGCGCTGCAGATGGCGGCAGACCGCATCCGCGTGGGCGAGGCCGATGTGATGATTGCCGCCGGTGTCGAGAGCATGAGCATGGTGCCCATGATGGGCAATTCGCCATCGCTGTCGCCTTCGATCTTTGAGCGCGAAGGCGACGTGGGCATTGCCTACGGCATGGGCCTGACGGCCGAGAAGGTGGCGCAGCGCTGGAAGGTGAGCCGCGATGCCCAGGACGCATTTGCGCTGCAATCGCACCAGCGTGCGTTGGCTGCGCAGCAGGCGGGCGATTTCACGGCAGAAATCACGCCGATCACCGTGACCGACCGTGGCGTGGACATCGCCAAGGGCGAAGCGGTGAGCAGCTCGCGCACCGTGAGCCTGGACGAAGGGCCGCGTCCCGATACCTCCATCGAGGGCCTCGCCAAGCTCCGCACCGTGTTTGCGGCGCGCGGCTCGGTCACCGCCGGCAACAGTTCGCAGACCAGCGATGGCGCAGGTGCGCTGCTGGTGATGAGCGAGGCGGCCCTCAAGCGCTTCAATCTGACGCCGCTGGCGCGCTTTGTCAGCTACGCCAGCAAGGGCGTGCCGCCCGAGATCATGGGCATTGGGCCAATCGAGGCGATTCCCGCTGCGCTGCGCAATGCAGGCCTGTCGCTGCAGGACATGGACTGGATCGAGCTGAACGAGGCTTTTGCCGCGCAGTCGCTCGCCGTCATGGAGCAGCTGGGCATGGACCCGGCCAAGGTTAACCCCATGGGCGGCGCGATTGCACTGGGCCACCCGCTGGGCGCGACCGGTGCCATCCGCGCGGCCACGGTGGTGCATGCACTGCAACGCAACAAGCTCAAGTACGGCATGGTGACCATGTGTGTGGGCATGGGGCAGGGAGCTGCCGGTATTCTGGAACGCGTGTAAGTGCGCTGACAGATTCCAGCGCAGGCGTGCTGTCCCGCAGACGGCACGCCTGGCGGGGTGGGAGTGGTACAAATCAGGTGTTGCTGAAAGTGGCAGAAAATGCAACTGCCAATTGCCATAAATAGGCAGCTAGCGCGCGATGGGTGCGCGCAAGGCTCTGGAGCCTTTCTTCACTTTTCTTGCGAAAACTGTCCCAATGAGCAACCTCTTCACTTCTGTAGGCGACCATCCCTTTGACCGGGCGATGGCGATGGAGCCTGCTGGCGCCAACCAGTTCGCCACACGCGCCAGCAAGGATTACTGGAACATGGTCGGGCCCTACGGCGGCATCACCGCGGCGCAGATGGCGCAGGCGGTGCTGCAGCACCCGGATCGCCTGGGCGAGTTGGTGGCGATCACGGTGAATTTTGCTGGGGCCGTGGGTGAGGGCGAGGTGGTGATTGAAGCCATTCCCGCGCGCACCAACCGCTCCACGCAGCACTGGATCATCACCATGCGCGAAAAGGACGCGCAAGGCCATTGGTCCACAACCACGACTGCCACCGCGATGACGGCGCTGGCGCGCAAGACCTGGTCGGACGACGAATGCGCCATGCCGCAGGTGCCGCCGTCTGGCGAAGTGGCGCGCTACGTCACCGATTTTCGCGTGGAATGGCTCTCGCGCTACAACGTGCGCCCGCTCCTGGGCAGCTACCCGGAGCAGTGGGACGGTGCAATCAGCCCGAGCCTGACCCGCATGTGGGTCAGTGACGAGCCGCCGCGCCCCTTGGACGTGCAGGCGCTGACGGCGCTGTGCGACGTGTTCTTTCCGCGCATCTGGCTGCGCCGCGCCAAGCGGGTGCCGATTGGTACGGTCACATTCAGCGTGTACTTCCACGCCAGCGAGGACGAGTTGCGGCAGGTCGGCAGCGAGCCGGTGCTGGCGCAGGCGCAGGGCCAGGGCTTTCGTGACGGCTTTTTCGACCAGACGGCGCAGATCTGGGCGCCGGGCGGCACCTTGCTCGCAACGAGCCACCAATTGGTCTATTACAAAGAGTAAATGGAGGGCGCAGGATCGGTTAGCATCGGCGCCCGAACAGAGGCAAGCGCCCGGCGCGCGTGCCTCTTAGATATTGGAGAGATAACTATGAGCATTCAATCCACCTGCGACGACATCCTGGTGCTGGCCGAGAACGGCATCTGCACCATCACCTTCAACCGCGTTGCCAAGAAGAATTCGATCACCGGCGCCATGTACCTGGCCATGGCCAGCGTGCTGCAGCAGGCCGCCACCAGCGGCGATGTGCGCGTGGTGCTGTTTCAGGGCGATGCCACGGTATTTACCGCAGGCAATGACCTGGGCGATTTTCTGAACGGCCCCAAGCCGGACGAGAATGCGCCGCCTTTCCAGTTTCTGCAGGCACTGGCCGCCTGCCCCAAACCCATCGTGGCGGCGGTCTGCGGCCCGGCGGTCGGCATTGGCACGACCATGCTGCTGCACTGCGATCTGGTCTACGCGGGCGACAACGCCATGTTTTCGCTGCCATTCGTCAACCTGGGCTTCTGCCCCGAAGGCGCATCGAGCCTGTTGCTGCCCCAGTTGATGGGCCACCAGCGCGCCAGCGAGGCCTTGCTGCTGGGCGATCCGTTCATGGCAGAGGCCGCACTGGAAGTGGGCCTGGTCAACCGCGTGGTGCCACCCACCGAATGCAACGCCATCGCCCAGGCCCAGGCGGCCAAACTGGCAGCCAAGCCCATGGGCTCGCTGCTGGCGAGCAAAAAACTGCTCAAGAGTGGCCAGATGGCAGCGGTGCAGGCACGCATTGCCGAAGAAGGCAAGCTGTTTGCCGATCTGCTGCAGCAACCCGCAGCCAAAGAGGCAATGAGCGCTTTCCTCGAGAAAAGAAAGCCGGATTTCAGCAAATGCTGAAAGCCATGGCGCCGCGCAGCGGCATCAGGCTCAAAGAGACGATATATTGCTCATAAAAGCATAGCTGCTGGCGCTTGATGAAAGGGCGCTGGCAGCTATTTTTATGAAATGATGCGATCCGCCTGCCAGATGCTGCACTTCTGCGCTGCCAGCGCATCGGCAAACGCTGGCGATTGAAGGTAAGCGAACTCCACCGGCCGCTGCCTGCCGATGGCGTCGCCCTCTACCTCTGCATTGGCAGGGTGGCACATGAGCAGGCTTGCGTCAGCGCAGGCCGTCAGCCATTGCGCCATGTGCGCGCCATACGCGGCAGGCGTGGGCGCATCAAAGCCATAGACGCCGCCAAAACCCCGGTTCATCCGCCAGTGCCGTGCATGCAGCTGGCGCGTGAGCGTGTAGCCGCCCAGCAGCGCAATCACCGCGGCCTTGGGCTGCCAGCGCAGGCGGCCTGCTGGTGCCGTGGAGCGAATCCAGAGCTGCTGCCCGGCGTCTGCGCCGTAGCGGCGCTGCAGCTCATCCACCATGGCTGCGCGCACGCTTGGCAACTGGTGCACATGCTGGTGGCCATCGACATAATCGGGCGGCATGCCCAGGGCATCTTCAAAAGCGTCGAGCTGCTCGCGCCAGGCATCGCGCAAGCGGGCTGCGGGCAGACGACGGGTGTAGGCCTGCGCGATGACACTGCCGATGGTGGTGCCGGGCTGCACGCCGTGGCCTTCGGTCAGGTTGAAGTGCAGCCCCACGTCCAGCCTGCTGCGCAAGGCGGGCAGGGCCCGCGCCGCTTCGCGCCAGCGCGGTGCGGTGGTCATGCAGCTGGTGGCAGACAGACGGCCCTGCTCGGCCAGTTGTTGCACGGCGGCGTCGACGGCGGGGTGCAGCGCATAGTCGTCTGCGCACAGCACAATGGTGCGGCTCATGCGGCGCTCCTGGCAAAGGCCCAGAACTTGGCGGCCACAAAGGTGACGATGGCCACGATCAGCAGCACGGCAAACAGGCTCCACAGATAGTGCAGGTGCCACTGGTGCAGGGCGATGTAGTACAGCACTTCATTCAGCAAAAACGAGCAGCAGGCGACCAGAAAAAAACGCGGTAGTGCTTGCCGATGGGGCGCTTGATGCTCTGAAAAGGTGAGCATTGCATGGCCACCATAGCTCACGCAGAATGCCACCAGAAAACCCAGCACGTTGGCTGCCAGTGGTGCCCAGGCCAGGCCCTGCACCAGCAGGGCCACTACCAGTAGATGGGTGAGCGCCGCTGCGCCGCCCACGCAGACAAACTGCAGGCTCTGGGGCAGACGGCGCAGCAGCGAAAGCAAGGCCGCCATCATGCCTGCGGCGGACGCGAGGCGGCTGGCGCTGCGCCTTCACCACCGGTGCCAGGGGCTGCAACGGGCAGCGCATGGGTGGCCACATGCTGGTCCACCACATACAGCGGTCGGCGCTTGACTTCGTCGTAGATGCGGCCGATGTATTCGCCCAGCATGCCGATCGACAGCAACTGCACGCCCGAGAACAGCATCAGGCTGGCCGCCAGGGTGGGCCAGCCGTCGGTGGGATTGTCAAAGATCAAGGTTTCGACGGTGATGTAGACGCCGTAGAAAATGGCTGCAAGCGAGATGCAAAAGCCAATGAAGCTCCAGACCTTGAGCGGAATGGTTGTGAACGAGGTCAGCCCCTCGAACGCCAGCGCCCCCAGCCGGTGCAGGTTGAAAGTGGATTGCCCGCTGCGGCGTGCATCGGGCACAAAGGGCAGGGCCGCGCTTTTGAAGCCGACCCAGGCATACAGCCCCTTCATGAAGCGGTTGCGTTCGGGCAGTTGGCGCAGCACATCCACCACCTTGCGGTCCATCAAGCGGAAGTCGCCCGCATTCTCCGGAATGCGGAACCGGCTGTCCCGGTTCATCAGGTAGTAGAACAGCTGCGTGCCACGGCGTTTGGCGGCGCCCTCGGCGGTCCGGTCGGCGATCACGCCATACACCATGTCGTAGCCGCTGTTCCACAACTGCACCATCTCGGCGATCAAGGGCAGCGGGTGCTGAAAATCGGCGTCGATCAGCAACACGGCATTGCCGCGCGCGTAATCAAGCCCCGCGCTCATGGCCGCCTCCTTGCCAAAGTTGCGCGACAGTTGCACGTACTGCAGCGGCAGGCGCTCGGCCATGTGCAGTGCGAGTGCCTGCGTTTCGTCCTTGCTGCCGTCATCGACCAGCACGATCTCGCATTCTGCCGACAGCAGACGCACCGCTTCGTACAGGGCGGGCAAAAAGGTTTCCAGATTGGCTGCCTCGTTGTAGGCGGGCACGACGCAGCTCAGCCGCAGCGGTGGGCGCTGCATGGCAAGAGGGGCAGGGGAGGCGGGAGGTAGTGGCATGGCAAGTCTGCGGAATGGCAGGCAGTCTAGCGCAACGCAGGGCAGGGCGGGCGATGAAGCACCGCTTGCGCAGTAGGTTCCTCCATCTACGGTGGCCTGTCTGGTACGTCTCATGAGTGAAAACCTGGGCGAATGCGTGATTGCTCCGCAGCGCGGTTTGTATGCATACTCACTCAAGGATCTTTTGCCTTTTCAACCACGGAGATGTATGACCGCTGCCGCCTCGCCTGCCCACTTACCGGCCCATTCCCCCAGCCCCGCCTACGTATCGATGCAAGGGCTGGACGAGCCCTATATCGCTGGCCTGCGCGAGATCTTTGAAGAGCGCATCGTGTTCAACCAGTTGCTCGGGCTCAAGCTCGTGGGGGTCAAGGACGATGCACTGCTCGCCTCGCTGGAGATGCGGCACGAGCTGATCGGGCACTTCGGGCTCAAACGCATCCACGGCGGCGTGATCAGTGCCAGCCTGGACGCACTGGGCGGGATTGCAGTCATGGCAGCATCGGGCGCCAAGCATGTGGGCGAGCCGGTCATGCAGCGGCTGATGCGCTTTGGCAAGCTGGGCACCATCGACCTGCGGGTGGATTACCTGCGCCCCGGCACGCACGGGCCGTTTGCGATGCAGGCGCGTGTGCTGCGCCTGGGCTCGCGCGTGGCGACGACGCGCTCGGATTTCTGCGACAGCACCGGCCAGGTGCTGGCGACGGCCACGGCGGCTTACATCGTCTCCTGACGATTATTTATATGGACCTAGGTGTTTGTTGGGAATTGTGAAATCTGTCGGTGCTATGAAAATATTGATAGCAAACGAGGCAATACGCGTGCCTTGTTACGACTAGTGTCAAATTTTGTTAACACAATAGCTATAAATTGAATAGCATTGATCTGTTTTTTCATCGCCGGGCCGCCCAGGATGAAAAACGCCCCTCGTGGAGGGGCTACGAACCGCACGCAATGGGAAGCGTGGGGTGTCATTTTCTACAAGGAGATCCGATGGCTGTACAAAACCCTTTCTTCGGCGGACGCCGTGACAACGACAATTCCGCATCCAAGTTCATGGGCGGCTCGTCATCGAGCTCTTCCGGCAGCACCCTGCCCAGCACGGCCGCTGGTTCGGCCAGCTCGGTGTTGGGGGGCAATCTGTCCAACAAGTCCGATGACTCCACCACTTCTTCGTATTCCAGCGCCGTGACCTCTACCGATACCACCGCCGGCACCGGCAGCAAACTGACTGTTGGCCCCAATATCAAGCTCAAGGGCGTCGAGATCACCGATTGCGACACCCTGGTGGTGGAAGGCACGGTCGAGGCCACCATGGATTCGCGCGTGATCCAGATTGCTGCCGAGGGCGCGTTCCGGGGCTCTGCAGAGATCGACATTGCCGAGATTCACGGCGAATTTGAAGGTAATCTGACGGTGCGTGACAAGCTGGTGATCTTTGGCAGCGGCCGTGTGCACGGCAAGATCCGCTACGGCAAGGTCATCATCGAAGAAGGTGGCCAGTTGACCGGCGAGATCGAATGCTCAGGCAGCACGCGCAAGCCCACTGCGAGCACGGGCAGCACCGCCAAGACCGAAAAGGCTGCAGAAAGCGTGGCCTGATACGGCTTATGGTCAGTACAGCCTGCGGCGCCTGTCTGATAAGCGCTGGCAGCTGCTGATTGAATGATTGAATAGCCATGAAAAAGCGCTGCCTCGGCAGCGCTTTTGCATTGGAGCAGCTCTGGTCATCAGGCAGACAGCGGCGGCACCTTGCGAGGCTGTCCTTGCTCGTCGATCGCCACATAAGTCAAGGTCGCTTCGGTCACCTTGATGAACTGGCCCTGCTTGGACAGGCGCTCTGCCACCACTTCCACGGCCACGGTCATCGACGTGGTGCCAACGCGGGTGAGCTTGGCATAGAACGACAGAATGTCGCCCACGCGCACGGGTTGCTTGAAGATGAACTCATTGACGGCCACGGTCACCGTACGGCCGCGCGAGTGGCGCAGGGGCAGCACCGAGCCTGCCAGATCGACCTGCGACATCACCCAGCCACCAAAGATATCGCCATTGGCATTGCAATCGGCAGGCATGGGGATGACGCGCAGCACCAGCTCCTTGTCAGTGGGCAAATCGGAGGACGTGGTGCGGACGGTATTCATGGGCACAATCAGGGGATACAACAATCCCACAATTGTCCCCCATGCGCCGTTTTCAGGAAGCCTCTCTCCCCGCAAGCCCTAGCGAAACCAAGGGTAAACCCGAATCTCGTGATGGAGAAACCCTCAAGCGCCTGCTGCCCTATCTGTGGGCTTACAAATGGCGCGTGATGGCGGCCCTGCTGCTGATGGTGGGGGCCAAAGTTGCCAATGTGGGCGTGCCGGTGCTGCTCAAGCATGTGGTGGATGCACTGGGCATCCAGCCCGGCAGCGCCCAGGCGCTGCTGGTGGTACCCGTTGGCCTGCTGCTGGCCTATGGCGGCCTGCGGTTGCTGACTTCGGTGTTTGGCGAGCTGCGCGAGCTGGTGTTTGCCAAGGCTACGCAGGGCGCAGCGCGCTCCATTGCCCTGCAGACCTTCGAGCATTTGCACGGCATGAGCCTGCGCTTTCATCTGGAGCGCCAGACCGGCGGCATGACGCGCGATATCGAGCGCGGCGTCAAAGGCGTCGAGTCGCTCATCTCCTATTCGCTCTACAGCATCGTGCCCACCTTCATTGAACTGGTGCTGGTGCTGGGCATTCTGGCCATCAAGTTCGATGTCTGGTTTGCGCTCATCACCATCGTGGCACTGGTGGTCTACATCACTTTCACGGTTACGGTCACGCAGTGGCGCACCCAGTACCGGCGCGAGGCCAACCTGATTGATTCCTCGGCGCACAGCAAGGCGATCGATTCGCTGCTGAACTACGAAACCGTCAAATATTTCAACAACGAGCGCTTTGAAGCCGTGCGTTATGACGAGGACCTGGAAAAGCTGCGCCGTGCGCGGCTGAAAAGCCAAAGCAGCCTGAGCGTGCTCAACAGTGGCCAGCAGCTGATCATTGCCGTGGCGCTGGTTGCCATGCTGTGGCGCGCCACCCAGGGGGTGGTGGATGGCCGGCTGACGCTGGGCGACCTGGTGATGATCAACGCCTTCATGATCCAGTTGTACATCCCGCTCAATTTTTTAGGCACGCTGTACCGCGAGATTAAGCAGAGCCTTACCGATCTGGACCGCATGTTCACGCTGATGGACAAGGAGCGCGAGGTGGCCGATGCGCCCGGCGCGCAGCCACTGCAACTGCAGGGCGAACCCGAGCTGCGGTTTGACGATGTGCACTTTGCCTACCACCCGGACCGCCCCATCCTGCAAGGCCTGAGCTTTGCTGTACCCGCGGGCAGGACGGTTGCTGTGGTGGGGCCTTCCGGCGCGGGTAAATCGACGCTGGCGCGCCTGCTGTTCCGTTTTTACGATGTGCAGGCGGGCGCCATCCGCATTGCGGGCCAGGACATTCGTGAGATCACGCAGGACAGCCTGCGCCGCGCCATCGGCATCGTGCCGCAGGACACGGTGTTGTTCAACGACACGGTGGAGTACAACATTGCCTATGGCCGCCCCGGGGCCACGCACGACGAGGTGGTGCAGGCTGCCCAGGCTGCGCGCATCCACGGCATGATTGCTGCTACGCCGGACGGCTATGCCACGCGCGTGGGCGAGCGGGGCCTGAAGCTGTCGGGCGGCGAGAAGCAGCGCGTTGCCATTGCCCGCACCCTGCTCAAGAACCCGCCGATCCTGATTTTTGACGAAGCCACCTCGGCACTCGACTCCGCCAATGAGCGCGCCATCCAGCAGGAGCTGCAGCAGGCCGCGCGCGGCAAGACCACCCTCGTGATTGCGCACCGCCTGTCAACGGTGGTGGATGCCCACGAGATTCTGGTGATGGATGCAGGCCGCATCGTCGAGCGTGGCACCCATGCAAGACTGCTGGCGCAAGGTGGGCGTTACGCGGATATGTGGGCGCTGCAGCAGAACGAAAAGCAGGAGCAGATGGCCGAAGAGCGGCAGGAGCAGGAACAGCCTGAAAATTCCTGAATGCTATAAAAATAAGAGCTTTTGGCGCTTTTCCATGAGGCGCCAGAAGCTTTTTTTCGGATCAGGGCTTGCGTGTCCGCGACAGACGCTTTGCGTTGCTTACCGCCTTGGCGTGCACGGGGGTGATGCCTGCATTCAGTACATCGGTCACCGCATGCACCTGCTGCTTGACGATGCGCTTGGTGGCCTTGCCGACGCCGAATGGTGCGAAGGGGTTGCTGGCCGTGGGCGTCAGCAGTTCAGGGGTTGCGACCATGCTGGCAGCGGCCTGCCAGTACGAGGTGCAGGCCTGCGTCCACATGCCCATCCACGATTCGTAGAAGGCAACGACCTTCTCGCTACCCATGCGGTAGAACTCCTGCTGGTCGCGCACAGAAGGGCTTGGGCCCGCTGTCATCATGCGGCTCACCCGCTGGGCCACCACTTGGGGCGCAGCCCAGGAGAGCTCCAGACTTTTCGCTGCCAGCGACTGGGCGCTGGAGTTGCTACGGCGGGAGGAGGTGGACATGGTGAACTTTCTCTGAAAAAACGCTGATCCGATTTTAGAGAAACCGATTTCTGATAGTTTCTACAAATTGTCAGGGAAAGCTCAACAATGCTGACAGAGGCGAGCGGAGAAGGGGCATTCATGCCTATCGCAGGAGGAAGCCAGGGAGTTGGCCGCGCTATGTCAAAATCTCCCAAGATACTGCCTGGCCACGACAGCAGCATGAAAGCCCCCGGGCTGGCCGGTTGCCGCGTACCGGCGCTGGTGCTTGCTGCATGGCAGCGGCCCATGGCCTTCGCTGCTGCGCCGCATGGAGCGCAACAGGCAGGATGGCCGCGATTGAATGACCAACGGAGACCCTTGCATGCCAACCATTCGTGTAGAACTGTTCGAGGGCCGTACCGTGGAGCAAAAGCGCGCGCTGGCCGAAGCCTTGACCGAAGCCACCGTACGCACCCTGGGCGGATCGCCTGACGGCGTTGATATCGTCTTCTTCGATGTACCGCGCCACAACTGGGCCACGGGCGGGCGGCTCTGGAGCGATCAGCAGCAACAGCAACAGCAGCAGTAAATGAGCACCGTCAACTGGTCATCGCGCTGGTGGAAAGACATCAGCACCCGAGAATTCACTGACAGCGAGGCCGTTGGCCTGGCTGCGCGCACCGTGGCGGTGTTGCCGGTGGCGGCCATCGAGCAGCATGGCCCGCACCTGCCCGTGTCGGTCGATGCCACTTTGCTGAAAGGCATTGTGGATGCAGCCATGCCCTTGCTGCCCGCCGATGTGCCGGTGCTGGTGTTGCCCGCGCAGAACGTGGGCCTGAGCACGGAGCACCTGAGCTTTCCAGGCACCCTGAGCCTGCCGCCTCGGCTGATCATCGATCTGTGGACGGCCATGGGCCAGGCCGTGGCGCGCGCGGGCATCCGCAAACTGCTGATGTTCAACACGCATGGCGGTCAGGTGGCGGTGATGGACATCGTGGCGCGCGAGCTGCGCATGGCGCACGGCATGCTGGTGTATAGCAGCAGCTGGGGTGGTTTGCCGCTGCCCGCTGCGGTCACCGGGTTGTTCAGCGCCGATGAGCACCGCTTTGGCATCCATGGCGGCGAGATCGAAACTTCGATGATGCTGCATCTGGCACCTGCGCAGGTGCGCATGGAGCATGCAGGCTGCTTTCATTCCACATCGCAGGACCGCGCGAGGCGCTTTCCCATTCTGGGTAACGGCAAGAGCGCCAAGATGGGATGGGCCATCGAAGATTACAACGCCTGCGGGGCCGTTGGCAACGCGGCGGGCGCCACGGCTGAAAAAGGCAAGGCCGTGGTCGATGCTGCGGCGCAGCAACTGGCCCTGCTGCTGCAGGAAATACACCAGCTGGATTGGCGCGTTACCCAGCCGCCGCGCTGAGATCGCCCGCAGGCGCTTAGAACGTGTTTACGATCTCTACGCAGCGCGAGGAGATCGTAAACACGTTCTAAGGCAGTGCCCCTGTGCTGCGCTGCGAATTGGTAGGTTCCGCCGCTACATCAAAGGCAATGAAGGCCAGGCACAGCTGCACACCCAGAATGAGGGGCAGCGCGCTGAACATGACGGTACCCGCAGGCGTGACCATGCCCATTGCAAGCGATTTGCCCCACTGGTACAGGCCAAACCCCATTCCCCAGCCAATCAGGCCCAGGCCCAATGGCAGCTCCAGGGATGCGACCGACATGCCGCGCAGGTAGTAGTTGTAGAAAATGCGTTTGCAGAAGTTGCGGATATGGCCCGCGAAGAATTCGCCCAGGATCTGGGTGATCTTGAGGTTGCTGAATTCCGTCTCGTATTTGGCGTCCATGGGCACGTCCACAACAACGGCGCGCACGGTGTTCAGCCGGAACAGCATGTCGGTTTCAAAGAAATAGCTGCGACTGATCTTGTGCAGGGGCAACTGGGCCGCAGTGCTGGCAGCGATGGCGGTGTAGCCATTGGTTGGGTCAAAACTGCTCCAGTACCCCGACGAGAACTTGGCCATGAAAGACAGCACCGCATTGCCCAGGATGCGGATCTTGGGCATGCGCGATATCTTCTCCAGGTTGTAGAAGCGGTTGCCCTTGGTGTAATCGGCCCGGCCACTGACAATGGGCGCCACAAAGCGCGGCAGCAGGCTCGGGTCCATCTGTCCGTCGCCATCGATCTTGACGATGATGTCAAAGCCATCATCGATCGCCGCGCGGTAACCCGCCATCACCGCGCCGCCCACACCCAGATTCACCTCGTTGAACAGCACGCTCACGCGGGGATCGCGGTTGTTCTCCTGCACGTAGCGGCCACTGCCGTCGGGGCAGCAATCGTCAACGACATAGATGCGATCCACCTCCGGGCCGATGGCCTGGATGACCGCAAGGATGTGCCGCGTAACCTTGTAGCTGGGAATGACGACAGCAATGGTGGAGGCGGGAGGGGGCGATGTGGTGGATAGGCTCATGGTGGGTCGCAAGGTCTGCCGCTGCGGTGGGCAGATCCTCGCTGCTGGCGTGCTACGCGTCTCTCAAGCGCCCGATTGTTGCACAGCTGGGCCCGGCTAGCGGCTGCGGCCGCTTGTGTCATGGCGCCAGTACCTGTGCAAACACCGCCGCATCGACATTGCCGCCCGTCAGGGCCAGGCCCACCGTCTGCCCTGCAATGGCGGCTCGCTCCTGCAGTGCGGCGGCCAGCGCAGCGGCGCCCGCGCCTTCAGCCACGTTGTGGGTGCTGGTGAACAGCAGTTGCATGGCGGCGGCGATTTCATCGTCGCTGACCGCCACCACGCGATCGAGGTGCTGGCGCAGGATGGCGAGCGCCTGTGGGTCGGCCCGGCGCACGGCCATGCCGTCGGCAATCTGTGTGGTGACCGCAGCCTCCACCACCTCGCCAGCGGCAATGGAGTCGCGGTAGGTGGTGGCACCCGTGCTGACCACGCCGACGATGCGCACCGGGTGCTGCAAGGCCAGCTTGGCTGCCACCGCCGCGCAGGCGCCGGAGCCCAGGCCAATGGGCACGTAGGCCGTATGCATATCGGGCACGGCGCGCAGAAACTCCCACCAATAGGTGCTGACGCCGCTCACCAGGTCTGCATGGAAGCTGGGCACCATGTGGGCGCCACGCTGCTCCGCCAGCGCAATGGCATGCTCGCGCGCAGCCTGAAAATCATCCCCATGCTCGATGAGGCTGGCGCCCAGCGCACGCATGGCGGCATTCTTTTCGACGGAGTTGCCATGCGGCACCACGATGGTGCAGCGCACGCCATGGCGGCGCGCAGCCCAGGCGATGCTCTGGCCGTGGTTGCCCCGGGTGGCGCTGATCACTTCGGCAGGCAAGGTGTTGCGGACGGCCATCTGCGCGAAATAGGTCAGACCGCCGCGGATCTTGAAGGCACCCACCGGCGTGTGGTTTTCATGCTTGAGCCAGCAATGGGCGCCGAGTTTTTCGCTCAGCAGCTGCCAGTGGTATTGCGGCGTAGGCTGAAACTGGTCGTAGACCACGCGGGATGCGGCTTCGATATCGGCGAGGCTGGGCAAGGCGGAATGCGGCATGGAGGCTCCGGCTGTCATTGTGGCTGGGGCAGGGCTGTGGCGCGACTGCGTAGCGTTACCCGCCCTTTGGGGGTTTGCAGGTGTGCGGCCAGGGCAGGCTGGGCGCTGATTTGCACCTGTATCGGGGTATTCACCGGCAGATTCAGCGCCAGCAGGGCGGCGCGCAGTGCATCGGCCTGCGGGTGCTGCAGCTCCAGGCCCAGCAGTTGCACGCCTTGGCCCTGCATACTGGCTTCGGGGTGGATGGCGCCCCAGCGGATCAGGGTGGGCAGGCAGCCGCCCAGCAGCCGCTGTCCGTCGCTGCGCAGCCCGATCTGCCATTCGAGCAGGCCGCGTGGCGTCTGCCTGCTGGCCGCCTGCGGCGCGCCCGCAGGCAAATCCAATGCGTGCAGGGCCTCGGTGCTGGCAGCGATATCGGGTACGCGCGCCACCCAGTGGATCAGCTGCGGGCCATGCTGCGCGACCGACGCATGCAGCCAGGCGGCATCCATGTCGAACCAGCGCTTGTCAAACGGGGCGGAAGGTGGAGCGCCCTCGGGATCGATCGCAATGATTTCGAGGTACGAGGCCGCAAACGCCTCGCTGCTGGTGCGCAGGAGGCGGTTGTGCGTGCCCATGAAGGCGTGGCGGCCGCCCGCCGCGGGCGTGACGCCCAGCGTGTCTTCGCACCACTGCACGCCTTCTTCCAGCGTGGCGGCCATGACCACCAGATGGTCGAGTTGAGCGATTCTCGAAGTGGAGGTGGGTGGATTCATAGCTGCACCGTGCCGCTGATGCAGGCAGTGACCTGACCGCCAACCCAGACCTGGCCGCCCCCGTCCTGCGTGATGAATACCTGGCCTGCCCGGTCCATGTTGATGCCCTGGCTGGCGGTGTAGGGCGCTTCGATGTGGCCGTCGGCCAGCAGCCATTGCGCGAGGCTCGCGTTCAGGCTGCCGGTGATGGGGTCTTCGCTCATCGTGGTGCCGGTGTCAAACCATACGCGTACTTCCAGGTCGGGGTCGGCCGCGGTGGCGGGATTGGCGGGCGCACTGCTTGAAAACGCACGGGCTTCGCGGCTGGCTCGGCCGATCAGGGCCCGGCCAGCCTGGGGGTAGCGCGCTGCCACGGCCAGCTCTGCGCCCAGTGCATGCAGGGCTGTCACATCGGGTTGCAGCGCAAACACGGTATCGGGTTCATCGACCAGAAGGGCCCAGAACAGCGGGCCGTTGTTCAGCTTTTGCCGGGCGACGACCTGGTCCGCACGCAAGCCAGCAGCCTGTAGCAGGGACATGAACTCGGCATCGCTGATGCTGCTGCGTTCAAGTGAGGGCGCGGCAAAGGCCAGCTGGCCGCCTGCGTCTGCGTCTGTGGCGTCGGTTTGCGGATTCATCCGCAATGGCACCAGCCCCTTGGCGCATTCCTGTACCACGGTGCCGGGTTTGCGGGGCTTGCCGCCCGCAGCCAGCCAGGCGTAGCAGCTGCCCAGGGTGGGGTGGCCCGCAAAAGGCAACTCGCCGCCCGGCGTGAAGATGCGCACGCGGTAGTCGGCTCCTGCCTGGGTGGGCGGCAGCAGAAATGTGGTTTCTGACAGGTTGGTCCAGCGGGCAAATGCCTGCATGGTCTCGTCGCTCAGGCCTTCGCCGTTGAGCACCACGGCCAGCGGATTGCCGCGGTACGCGGTTTCGGAAAACACATCGACCTGCATGAAGGCGCGTGTACGCATGGGGAACTCCCTTTCTTGAAGATTCAAAGAGTGACGTGGCCCGTCACAACGCTGTGCACCTGGCCTTGCACCCAGATCTGGCCGCTGGCATCGGCCATATTGGCCATATCAGCGATAAGGCGCATACGGCCTGCACGGCCAATCGCTGCGCCTTGCTGCACGCGGTACGGCAAGGCAATGTGCCCGGCAGCGCTGAGCCATTGGGCCAGGCTGGCGTTCAGGCTGCCGGTGGCGGGGTCTTCGGCAATGCCATGGGCGGTCAGTGTGATGCCGCGCACTTCCAGTACGGGCTCGGCACTGTCGTCTGCGCCACTGCCCTGCGGGTGGATGGCGCACAGCCCGGCTTTGACGCCCAGCGCACGCAGCGCAGCCGCATTGGGCAGGGCGCGCGGCAGGATATCGATATGGCGCATCAGTAGGCCCATCCAGCGCGATCCGTTGTCCAGCCACTGGGCGGCGATCAGATCATCGGCCTGCAATTGCAGAGCAGCGAGTACCTGTGCCTGCAGATTGGCAGGCACGTCGCTGCGCTGCAGTGGCGGCGCGGCAAATGCCAGACCCTCCATGCCCGAGCTACCGGGGGCAGCAGCGCGCGCAATGGTGACGAGGCCCTTGGCGCATTCCTGCACCACGACCTGGTTTCGGCGCGGCGTGCCGCCCGCGTTGAGCCAGGCCTGGCAACTGCCCAGGGTGGGATGGCCCGCAAAGGCCAGCTCGCCCGCCGGGGTGAAGATGCGCACACGGTAGTCGGCGCCAGCGGCTGCGCCTTCAGCCGTAGGCGGCAGCAGAAAGGTGGTTTCCGACAGGTTGGTCCAGCGTGCGAAATCCAGCATGGCTGCATCGCTGATGCCTTCGCCATCCAGCACCACGGCCAGCGCATTGCCTTGCAGGGCATGATCGGCGAAGACATCGAGCTGGGTGAATCGGCGTGGGTGCATGGCGGTATGTTTTTTTTTGCTATGGAAATTGAATAGATGGCGCGTACCAGTCGTGCGCTGCTGGCTAATTTTCTTTGAATTTACTCAAGGGTGACATCGAGCACGCCCCGCGTGGATGGCCGGGCCAGAAGTGCGGCAAACCAGCGTTCCACCTGTGGGTAGTGGGGGCGCTGGTAATCGGCGGCGGGCAGGTTCCACCAGCGGTGCACGTCGCAGGCTACGGGGATGTCGGCCATACCGAAATGGTCGCCCTGCAGGTAGGCGTGGGTGGCCAGATGCCGGTCCAGCAGCTGCAGCAAAGGCTCCATCGCGGCAATGGATGCAGCGATCTTCTGCGCATCGCGCTGCGCCGGGGCTACGCGGATGAGCTGGATGAAGGCATCGCGCCCGGCGGGGTTCAAGGTGGTCTGTTGCCAATCCATCCAGCGCTCGGCATCAAAGCGCTGGGCCAGGGCTGCCGGATACAGCACGCCGGGCGAGTAGCGGGCGCACAGGTAGCGCACGATCACGTTCGACTCGAACAGGCTCACCTGGAAGGCGCCTTCGCCGTCTTCGATGGCTGGCACCATGGCATTGGGGTTGCGGGCCAGAAACTCGGGCGTATGCGTTCCACCAAATTTGCCGCCGGTGTCGATGCGCTCGAACGGCACCCCCAGCTCTTGCGCGGCCCAGACGACTTTGCGCACATTGATGGATGAGATGCGGCCCCAGATTTTCAGCATGAGTGGCTTTCGGATGGTGATGGGAGAGGCTTTGCCCGGCGCTCAAGGCTGGGCCCTGGGCAAAGCAGTGGCCAGGCCTTTGCAAGGCAATCTGGCCAAATGGGTGCAGAGTCTATTGCTGCGCCAAGGTGGCGCGCACGGTGTCGGCCAGGGCCTTGATGGCGATGTGGATCTGCTCCTCGGAGGCCGTCACATACGACAGGCGCATGGTGCGGTGGTCCGGGTTGGCCGCGTAGAAGGCAGAGCCGGGCACATAGGCCACGTTGCGCTCCACGGCGGCGGGCAGCATCTTCACGGTATCTATGCCTTGGGGCATGCGTATCCACAGGAACATGCCGCCGATGGGCCGGGTCCATTGCACATCGAGGCCCGCAAAATGCTGCTCCAAGGCGGCCAGCATGGCGTTGCGCTGTTTTTTGTACATCGCGCGAATGGTGGGCACATGCCGGTCCAGGAAGCCGTCCTTGATCACTTCTGCCACCATGCGCTGGTTGAAGCTCGGGGTGTGCAGGTCAGCGGCCTGCTTGGCCTGCAACAGCTTGGGGTAGATGGCCTTGGGCGCCACGATGTAGCCCAGGCGCAGGCCCGGAGCCAGCACCTTGGAGAACGAGCCCAGGTACAGGCCGCCTTCCGGGTTGCGGGCGGTCAGCGGCGCGGCGGGCTCCTCGTCGTACCACAGGTCGCCATAGGGGTTGTCTTCCAGAAACGGCACCCCCAGCTGGGCAAGGCGCTCCACCACGGCCTGGCGACGGACGTCATCCATGGTGCGGCCCGTGGGATTCTGGAAATTGGGCAGCAGATAGATCAGGCGGGCCTTTTGCGCGCCTGTGCCTACCTTGCGCTCCAGATCAGCGGGGATCATGCCGTGTTCGTCGCTGTCCACGCCCACCACTTCCGGCTGCTGGGGCGAAAAAGCTTGCAGGGCGCCCAGGTAGGTCGGTGTTTCCACCAGCAAGCGGCTGCCCTCGTCGAGCATGATCTTGCCCACCAGATCCAGCCCTTGCTGCGAGCCGGTGGTGATCAGTACCTGGTCCGGGCTCACGTCCCATGGCAGCTGCTGGGCAATGAATTCGCGCAGCGGGGCGTAGCCTTCGCTGGCAGCGTACTGCAGCGAGGAAGCGCCGTCCTGCAGCAGTACCTTGTTCGCAGCGCTCTTGAAAGCCTCGATCGGAAAGGTCTTGGGGGATGGAAGGCCCCCTGCCAGGCTGATGATGCCGGGCTTTTCGGTCACCTTCAGGATCTCGCGGATCACCGAAGGGTTCATGGTGGAGGCACGTTTTGCCAGGGTCCAGTTATTCATTTTCTTCCTCGTCTGGGTGCGCCGCCTGCACGGCGCATCGCCAAATACATCAAATCAAATACTCAAATGACAAGGCTGTGAAACAGCGGCTCTTGAGGTTGCAAAGGGGCGGTTGCCGGGCGTCCGGGAGTGCGCTCGGCGGGCGGCTACCGCCTGCCAGCTTGTGGCTGGCGTGTTGATCATCGTCATTGTCCGTCTGGTGGCAGGGGCACTGGACCGCCATGCGGAGCTCCGCCTTGCCATCCCGGCAATCTGCAGCCATGGGACGGCGGGGGTTAGGGTGCGGTGTACTGTCATCATGGGGCTGGCTCAGGCTTTGATCATCCAGACGGCAGTCAGTACCAGCACCAGTGCCATGGCGCGGTTGAACCACAGCAGGCGCTGGCCCTGGGCCAGCCAGGTACGCAGCAGCGCGCCGACAGATGCATACAGCAAATTGCTGGCAAATGCGTAAAGCAACATGATGGGCACGACGATGGCCAATCGCATGAGCTGGTCCTCGAACCCGACAATCCAGCCTGCAACAATGGCCAGGGCCAGCAGCCAGGCCTTGACGTTCACGAACTGCAAACACACGCCTTGCCAAAAACCGATCAAGCTGGCGTCCTTGGCCTCGGCGAGCTTGCCGCTGCCACTCAACTTGTAGGCCAGCCACACCAAGTAGGCAATGCCAACCGCCTTGATGGCGGTTTTCATCACTGGTGCGGCCATCACCAGCGCGCCGACGCCGCTCGCGCATAACAGCAGCAACGCGCACCAGCCCACCGGAACGCCCCATACAAAGCGCATGGCAGGCCTGAGCCCCCAGTTGGCGCCCATGGCGGCTGCCATGGTGGTGTTGGGCCCGGGCGTAAAGCTCATCGCCGTGGCCAAAACCAAAAAGGCGGTGAAATCGACAACGGTCATGGTGGTAGTCATCTTTCGGTCGAACAGATCAGCGGATTCGTCATTCTGGCAAGCGCCGCACCACCACGGCATCGCTGCCGGGACAGGGTGGCAAGCTCGCCACGCCTGAGGGGCCGCGAAAGACGATCGGGCAATTGCCGCTCGCTGTACTTGTGATTACTATAGAGGCGAGACCAATACAGTACCAATACAGATGTACTGCCAAGTGCGCAAACTGTATTGGTGCCAACGCTGATACACCATGCTGACCCGCGATACCACCCACACGTTGACCGACCAATTGGTAGCCCGTTTTGCTGAGCGCATCCGTTCACGGCTGCTGCCTGCAGGCACACGACTGCCCTCGGTGCGCGCCTGTGCCGTGCAGCAAGGTGTGAGCCCGCATACGGTGGTGGCCGCCTACGATGTGCTGCAGGCGCAGGGCTTGATCGAATCGCGTCGCCAACGCGGTTTTTATGTGCGCGATTATGTTGAAAAATCGGTAAAAGCGACCGCAAATAAAGCGCAGGATGCTATCAAAAACAAAACACTGAAAGATGCCGTATCGCTTTCCCTGCCTGCGGCGTCGGCGCGTATCAATGCCACATCGCTCATCCGCGGCATGATGCACAAGGCCACGCACCCGCAGCCGGGTGCGGGCATGCTGCCTGCCGATTGGCTGCAGAACCAGTTTCTCCAATCGGCGTTGCGCAAGGTGGTGGGGCTGGAAGAGTTGCGGACCATGTCCTGGGGCTACGGGGTACCCATGGGCGACGAGATGCTGCGCGGCCTGCTGGCAGACCGGCTCAAAACCCTGGGCCTGCCGGTCATTGCCGACCAGGTGATGACCACCGTGGGCGCGACACAGGGCCTGGACATCGTCAGCCGAACGCTGCTCAAAGCTGGCGATGCGGTGATGGTGGAGGAGCCAGGCTGGTCCGTGGAGTTTGCCCGTCTGGCTGCATTGGGCATGCAGGTGCTTCCCGTACCGCGAGGCGCGGATGGCCCGGATCTGGCCACAATGCGCCGCTATTGCGAAACCCATGCGCCCAAACTCTATGTGAGCGTGAGCGTGTTGCACAACCCCACCAGCTACAGTCTGCGCCCGGCGTCGGCACACCATATATTGCAGTTGGCCAAGGAATTCGGCTTTTATGTGGTGGAAGACGATACCTACAGCCATATCGCACCTGAGCATGCCACACGCCTGTCGGTGCTGGACGGCTTGCGCCGCACCATCTACATCAGCGGCTTTGCCAAGATACTTGCGCCCAACTGGCGCGTTGGCTACATGGCGGCTCCGCCCGATATGGTGGACCGGATGCTCGATACCAAGCTGCTGTCCACCCTCACCAGTCCAGCCATCATGGAGCGCGCCATGGCCTTGTGCATCGAAAACGGCCAACTGCGCCGCCATATCGAGCGTGTGCGCAACCGCCTTGTGCAGGCCAGAAAGCACAGTGTGCAACTGGCCCAGCAGGCGGGCTGCCAGTTTGTGACCGAGCCGGCCGGTATGTTCGGCTGGGTCGATACCGGCATGGACACCGAAGTGCTGGCCCAGCGCATGCTGGACGAAAACTACCTCATCGCCCCCGGCACCCTGTTCTACGCGAGCCGCCAGCCCTCCACGCTCATGCGCATCAACTACGCCTGTACGCAGGATGCGACGTTCTGGCACACCTACCAAAGGGTGCGGGCGGAGTTTCCATAGGCAGATGGCGTGCCAATGCCCTGAGTGTCTGGAGCGAATCAATTGCTATCAAAACTGAAGTTATGGTGCGCTCTGGGCAATTGCTGGAAAGACATTGGTCATTAATCTCTATTCTCCCGATAAGATAGAGAAAAATGATCGCAGACCCGTAGGGCAGACAATCCATGGGTAGGTGAAGCAAATTAGGTTTGCTATGGTTTTTGAATGCCGGGTGTTCTCTATAGATGCGCTGGCGACCGATTTTTATTGAAGAAACAAAAAAGGGGATTCTCATGAAAGTACGCCGCGCATTGCAGGCGCTATGTATTGCAGCCAGCTTGGTGGGGGCCGTGCCCAGCCAGGCAGCGCGCAGTTTCACCCCGCAGCCAGGCACCTGGGTGGTAACGAGCGAGCTCAATGGCAAGCCGGGGCGGGGCCTCGCGATCGACGTACAGGGCAATGCATTTCTGATGCAGGTGTTTGCATACGAGGCGTCGGGTGCGGCAACCTTCTACACGGCCATGGGCACTTTCGACGGAAATGCCGTCACGGCTCCGCTGATTCGCTATGTGGGCGGGCGCTCATTTGGCAGCGAGCCGCGCTCTGCTGAGCTGCGTGAATCTCTGGGGAATGTGGTGTTGCGTTTCACCGATGGCCTGCGCGGCGTCGTGCAGTTTCCTGGCGAGCCGGAACTGGCAATCCAGCGCTTTGCTGCGATGAGCCCGGAATTTGAAGCCTCGTATGTGAGACCAGCCACTGTCTTGCCGCGCAGTTTTCGAATGGTGGCCTTGGCTGGCGACGGTCAGCCAGCCATGGCTTGGGAGGCGCAGCTGGTCAGTGTTGCTAGCGGGCAGCGCCAATTGCTGTTGAAGCGCACGGCTGCTGAGGTCAGCGCTTCGCAGCAGGTGCTGGCGTGCGCGCGGCGGGAGTCGATGGACGCTTATGACTGCACCGCCCAAGAGCCGGCAGTGGTGGCTCCTTCGGATGTTCGAGTGAATCATGCTTCATTTCGCATTACGGGGCCGGACGTGCAAGGCGTGGTCGAGACGACTGGCGCGGTAGGTGGGCGCTTTGGGGTGCAAGGTGAAGTGATGGTGGGAGGCTCCATCAGTGCATGGGGTGACTGCGCGGATGGCTCTTACACCTACATGCAGGATATTTCCTGCTACTCCGGCGATGTTCAGGTGCCTGCCAATGGCACGTGGATAGTGACCGATGAAATCAATGGCAAGCCCGGGCGAGGAATTGCTGTCGACGTACAGAATGGCCTTGCGATTGCGCAGGTGTTCAACTACCTGAGCAATGGCAACACAACCTTTCACATGGGAAGCGGCAGCTACGAAGAGCAGGAAGTGCGGATGCCCCTACAGCG
Source organism: Comamonas odontotermitis (assembly GCF_014207855.1). Classification (GTDB taxonomy): domain Bacteria; phylum Pseudomonadota; class Gammaproteobacteria; order Burkholderiales; family Burkholderiaceae_C; genus Comamonas; species Comamonas odontotermitis_A. Next base: position 254,462 of record NZ_JACHKZ010000003.1, read on the forward strand.
ATACGAAGGTGGGCGAGCCATTGGCGGGCCCATGCAGTCCGCTGTCCTGGTCAACAGCCCGGGCGACATGACGCTGGGCTTCTACCGCCTGGATGACCGCACCAAGCGTGGCATGCGCACAGAAGGCGTCGTTCAGTTCCCCGAAGAAAAACAGAAAAGCACCATTCGCCTGGTGCTGGAAGACCAGTCCACACTGGCTCGCAGGCTCAGTGGCCAGTGGTTGCTCAACTTCCAGCCGTCCAACGGACAAGCGGGCACGCCAATGGCGCGGATAACCACCTTCCAGCAGGAGCAGGGTGATGTGGTGACCAGCACCGATGGCGCTGTGCAGTGCCGGCCGGTACAAAATATTGCAGCATCGGCCGAAATCATCTGCGACTGGCATGCGGATGCCGGCAAAGGCGCTGTGCTGGGGACGGCGCATTTTGCGCTGCAGCCCAATAACCGCACCACATCCGCCATGCGCATTCGGGATCAACATGGTAATTTGACAGGGCTGGGGGCGTGGGAGTAAGCACGGCAGCAGAAGGCCGCGTGGCACGGCGGCCATGATTTCATCAAGCAAAAGGCACACCAGCGAGCTGTTGGTGTGCCTTTTGCTTTTGAGGCTTCGGGAGCTAGCCTGCCAGCGCTTCCCAGCGCATCAGCGCTTCCAGCAGCTCCTCTTCAATCACGGCATCGCGCTGCTGCAGGCTCACGGCACGCTCGTAATCGCTGTTGTAGAGTGAGCCGTCGGACAGCTCAGCCTGGATCGCTTTCTGTTCGGTCTCCAGAGCCTCGATGCGAGCTGGTAGCTGATCGAGTTCACGCTGGTCTTTATAGCTGAGCTTGCGCTTGGGCTGGGCCGCAGGCGTGGTGGCAGACGCAGTGACTGGCGCCGGCGCCGCGGCTTTGGCCTCTTTGGCGGCTTTGCTGGCCTGGGCACTGGCTTGCTGCTCGGCAATATCGCGCGCGCGGCGAGACTGGATCAACCAGTCCTGCACCGAGCCTTCGTATTCGCGCCAATGGCCATCGCCTTCTGCGGCAATGATGCTGGTGACCACATTGTCGAGAAAGGTGCGGTCATGGCTGACCAGGAACACCGTGCCATCGTACTGCTGCAGCAGCTCTTCCAGCAGATCGAGCGTATCGATGTCGAGATCGTTGGTTGGCTCGTCCAGCACCAGCACATTGGCCGGGCGCGCAAACAACCGGGCCAGCAGCAGGCGGTTGCGCTCGCCGCCTGAGAGGGAGCGCACCGGCGAATTGGCTCTGGCGGGCGAGAAAAGAAAATCGCCCAAATAGCTCTTCACATGCTTGCGCTGGTTGCCGATCTCTATCCATTCGCTGCCAGGGCTGATGAAATCCTCCAGCGTTGCGTCCAGATTGATGGCATCGCGCATCTGGTCAAAATACGCCACCTGCAGATTGGCACCTTGGCGGATGCTGCCGCTATCGGGCGCCAACTCGCCCAGAATCATCTTCAGCAAAGTGGTCTTGCCCGCGCCATTGGGGCCGATCAGGCCTACCTTGTCACCGCGCAGCACCGTGGTGCTGAAATTGCGCACAATCTGCCTGTCACCGAAGGCTTTGCTCACATTCGTCAGCTCTGCAACGATCTTGCCCTGGTAGGCATTGCCCATCCCTGAAGCAATATCCATCTTCACGCTGCCCAGGGCCTCCCGGCGCGATTCACGGTTGGCGCGCAACGTCTTTAAGCGTTCGATACGGCTTTGGCTGCGTGTGCGGCGTGCCTCTACACCTTTGCGGATCCAGACCTCTTCCTGAGCCAGCAGCTTGTCGGCCTTGGCGTTGATCACCGCCTCCTGGGCTAATTGCTCTTCTTTTTGAAGCAGATACTGCGCAAAATTGCCTGGGTAGCTGCGCAACTCACCACGATCCAGCTCCACAATGCGCGTGGCAATTGCATCCAGAAAAGCGCGGTCATGGGTAATGGTGACCACGCTGCCCTTGAACTCCTTGAGCAAATCTTCCAGCCAGGCGATCGAATCCAGATCCAGATGGTTGGTCGGTTCGTCCAGAAACAAAACATCAGGCCGGGCGACCAAAGCCTGGGCCAAGGCCACCCGCTTCTTGATACCTCCGGAAAGCTTGGCTACAACCGCCTGACCATCCAGATGCAGGCGTTGCAGCGTCTCCTCTACCCGCTGTTCCCAATTCCAGGCATCATGCGCTTCAATCTGCGATTGCAGCGCGTCCAGATCCTCCCCTTCAGCAGCAGCAAAGTAGCGATCGCGGACGGCGGTAATCTCGGCCAGTCCATCGGACGCCGCCTGGAAAATCGTGTGCGCTGGATTCAGATTCGGCTCCTGCGCCACATACGCGATCCGTACGCCGTTCTGCACCTGCAAAGACCCGTCGTCGGCTCTCTCCAGGCCGGCAAGAATCTTCAGCAACGAAGACTTGCCTGCGCCATTGCGGCCGATCAGCCCAACGCGCTCCTGCGATTCCAGGGAGAAATCTGCGTGATCCAGCAAAGCAACATGGCCAAAGGCCAGCTGCGCATCTAATAAGGTAATCAATGCCATGTTGGCCCTATTATCTGGTGTGCCGGGCGCTGGCCTTGGATGAGGGGGATCAGTGGGCGATGCCATGCAAACTGCGGCAGCGCTGCCATCGCCAAGTCATGCAATGCGGGTTCAATAAAAAATTTTCGCCAACTTCACCCGTGCATGGTGGAAACCCTATACAATACGATCCATCGACAGCACAACGCCTTGCGAAGCTGCCAGACTCGAAAGAGCGCGGTTCGCAAGGTTTGTTTTTTGGTGTTGGCGACAAGTTGAGGTGCAGAAGAATTTGTTTGCAGCTTGATGAAGTTGCAAAAACCTGTGCTACAATGCAAGGCTTCGCTGATTGCAGCGAGTTGGTCCAAGAGGGCTGGTGAGATCGAGAGATGCTTGCTGGTGGTGTTGGATAGGTCTTTAAAAATTAACAGCCGATAAGCGTGGGCG
>NZ_JACHKZ010000004.1 GCF_014207855.1 Comamonas odontotermitis
TGACGTTGGCAATGTCCACTCCCGTGCCATCGCTCTTGACGCGCACTTTCACGTTGTAGTCCACCACGCGCTTGACGGGTACCAGTACTTTCATAAACCTCGACTCCTGAGTTATTTGAAATGGGTCTGCGCCAGTTGGCCTGCTGCTTGCATCCACCTGACAACGGGAATGGCTGAAGCGATCATCGCACAAATTAGCACGATCGTGCTTTTTTATACCCAATCGGCAACGTCGCCTTGATTATCTGCGCATCACTGCGCACTGCTCCATTTTCCGCACAAGTTGGCAGTGCATCAGCCTTGCGCGGCAGGTATTGCACCGCCCGCATTGTTCTGGATATGCAAAATCCGTTGCGGGAACGGAATGTCGATCTTGGCGGCACGCAGTCCTTCCAGCATGGCGATATTGACCGCCGACCGGATGTTGGCCTGCCCATTGACCGGGTCGTTGATGTAGTAGCTGAGGCTGAATTCCAGCCCATCAGCGGCAAAGTTGACCAGATAGGCAACAGGCGCTGGCGTTTTGAGCACCCGCGTCTGCGCCGTCGCCGCCTCCTGCAGAATCTGCTGCACCTGGGCCACATTGCAGTCGGCGGCCACCACGATATTGCTGGTGAGGTTGAATTTCTGGTCGGCGGCGGTAAGGTTTTCCACCCGCTGCGTGATCAGGGTTTCATTGGGCACGATGGATTCGCGCCCGTTGCCGGCGCGTATGACGGTGTAGCGGGTGCGTATATCGGTGATTCGGCCTTCAAAGCCATCCACGCGCACGTTGTCGCCAATGCGCAGGGCCCGCTCGATCAGCACCAGAAAGCCGCTGACGTAGTTGGAGGCGATCTTCTGCATGCCAAAACCCAGGCCGACGCCCAATGCCCCGCCCAGCACGGACAAGGCCGTCAGATCCACCCCCACCAGCGACAAGGCAACCAAAAGCCCCACCGTGATCAGCACCATCCGCGTCAGATTGACGGCCATCTTGCGCATGGACAGATCGCTGACCATGTCGTCGATCACCCGCTGCTCGAATGTGGCCGAAATCCACAGCACCACGATCATCACGATTCCGACCGACAGAACACCCTGCAGCAGCTCCAGGATGGAGATTGAGGTTTTTCCAAACGCAAAGCGGATCGAATCGAGCTCGCCCGTAACAGCTGGCAGCACGCCCAAAATACCCAGCACGGCGACACCCCAGGCCAGCCAGGAGAAGATGCGCTCAATGAGCCTTACCACGGTGGAGTGTGGAAAGGTTTTGGCCAGCACGCGCGCTACCAGCCGGATGACCGCCAGCGACAGCAGGATCTGCGCGCCCAGACGCAGCAGAAACACGGGCTGGTAGTGCTCCACCACCATACGGGCCCCTGCGGTGAACAAGAGAGCCAGCAGTGGAAACAGGGCGCCACCCCAGGCTGAAGCGCCAAACCATACAGATGGCCCGCCATCGTAGCGGCGGTACAAGGCGCGGGCCAACAAACCAGCGAGCACCAGGCAAGCCAGCAACACCCCCAGCTCCAGCAAGGTGCTGGCCTGGCGAAAATCGTGAATCAGTTTCTCAAAGATATCCATAGACCATTCCATGACCACGCGGTAGTCATTCCATTCCCTAGAAAAGATTGACGCCAAAACACAAAGGCGGCATATGCCGTGCACATGCCGCCTTTGCTGTCCATCACGGGGTTTGTTCAGCCCTGCGGCCAGACCGGCTTGCGCTTTTGGGCAAAGGCCTGCGCGCCCTCTTGTGCATCAGGGTCCATCATATTCGTTGCCATGCACTGGCTGGCCGCTTGGTAAGCAGCCTCCAGGCCCAATTCGCGCTGCTGGTAGACCAAGGCCTTGCCCATGCTGACGGCCACACGCGGCTTGCGCACAATTGCGGCAACCAGTTGCTCCACCTCGGCGTCGAGCTGGTCCGGGCTGGCAACCCGGTTGACCAGCCCTTGCGCCAGCGCATCTTGCGCACTGATGAAATCGCCCGTCAACAGCATTTCCATTGCCCGCTTGATGGGGACATTGCGTACCAACGGCACACTGGGCGTGGCGCAGAACAGGCCGTAGTGGATACCACTGGTGGCAAAACTGGCGTCGCTGCTGGCCACAGCCAGATCGCACTGTGCAACCAGTTGGCAACCGGCTGCCGTAGCCATGCCCTGCACCCGTGCGATCACCGGAACCGGAAGCTTTTGAATGGCCAGCATGACCTTGGTGCAGCGGTTGAACAGGTCCTGGTACCAGACGCGATCCGGGTGCGCAGCCATGTCCTTGAGGTTATGGCCCGCGCAAAACGCACGGCCATTGGCCGCCAGCACCACGGCACGCACGGTTTCGTCCTTGCCAATGGCCGCCAGCGCCATCTGCAATGCGGCAAGCATTTCGTCGCCCAGCGCATTGAAACGTGCGGGGTCATTCAGCGTCAGGGTCACAACGCCCCGCGCATCGCGGGTCTGCAAAAGAACAGCGGTATCCGTCATCACAGCTTCACCTCACAACCTCACAAATCGGCCAGAACACGGATGTGGGCCTCCACGCTGGCCGCCAGCGGCGTCATCATGTAACCGCCCTCCAGGCAGGAGACGATTCGCCCTTTGCTGAAACGCCGCGCCACGTCCTTGATGCGGTGCGTGATCCAGGCATAGTCGGCCTCCACCATGCCCAACTGGCCCATGTCGTCCTCCCGGTGGGCATCAAAGCCGGCACTTACAAAGATCATCTCGGGCTTGAACGCTTCCAGCCGCGGCATCCAGTAAGTCTCCACAATCTCGCGGATATCCATGCCCTTGGTATAGGCAGGCACCGGCACGTTCAGCAGGTTGTCCGCCGGGTTCTTGTCGCCACTGAACGGGTAGAACGGATGCTGGAAGATGCCGCACATCAGGATATGCGGATCACCCGCACAGATGTCTTCGGTACCATTGCCGTGGTGCACGTCAAAATCGACGATTGCCACACGCTGCAGCTGGTGGCGCATCAGCGCGTACTTGGCCGCCAATGCCACATTGTTGAAAAAGCAAAATCCCATGGCCTGCTTGCGCGTGGCATGGTGACCGGGCGGGCGCACCGCGCAGAAGGCATTTTCCATCTCGCCGCCAATCACGGCATCGGTCGCAGCCAATGCCGCCCCGGCAGCGCGCAGGGCCGCGTTCCAGGTGTGGGCGTTGACAGAGGTATCGGTATCCAGCATCAGGGTGGCCGGGCCGCCTACCGCCTGATTGTCTGCCGCCATTTCCGACAGCCCCCGGATCGCGGCGATGTGCAACCGGTCGTGGCCCAGTTCCAGATCAGAGGCCATGGCCTTGGGCGCGTCGCGCCGCTCCAACGCGTCACCCACGCCCGTCATCAAAAGCCGGTCTTCAATGGCATCGAGCCGCTGCGGACACTCTGGGTGGCCCGGGCCCATGTCATGCATCCAACAGTCGCGATGTGTGAAATAACCTGTCTTGGACACCGCTTTCGTCTCCTTGCTTGTTTTTGTCGTATATCGTTATGGCATGCAAACGCAGCACACCATACAAAAATTATTGGCTCAGCTTAACACGGTGATTGTGGGGAAACCGGCTCAGGTTCAGGATTGTCTGACCTGTTTGCTGGCGGGAGGTCACCTGCTGATCGAAGACGTACCTGGCGTGGGTAAGACCACGCTGTCACACGCACTGGCGCGCACATTGGGCCTGCAGTTCTCGCGGGTGCAGTTCACCGCCGACCTGATGCCCAGCGACTTGACGGGCGTGTCGGTGTATGAGCGCGAACAGCAGAATTTCGTCTTCCACCCGGGCCCCGTGTTCACCCAGATCCTGCTGGCCGACGAGATCAACCGCGCCAGCCCCAAGACGCAAAGCGCCCTGCTGGAAGCCATGGAGGAGAAGCAGGTCACCGTCGAAGGCGCCACACGCGCGCTGCCGCAGCCCTTCTTCGTCATTGCTACACAGAACCCGCTGGAGCAGTTGGGCACCTACGCCCTGCCCGAGAGCCAGCTCGATCGTTTTCTGATGCGCATCTCGCTTGGCTACCCCGACCAGGCAGCCGAGTTCCAGTTGTTGGCGGGCCAGGGGCACCGCGACATTGCCAACCAGCTGCCGGCCCTCACCTCTGCGGTCGAGCTGAAGTTCCTGCAGCAGGAGGTGAGCAGTGTTCGCGCGAGCGATGCACTGATCCACTACGTGCAGGCGTTGATTGCAGCCACTCGCTCAGGACGGTGGTTTGTGCAAGGTCTGTCGCCACGTGCAGGTATTGGACTCATCCGCGCAGCCAAGGCACAGGCATTGATCCATGGCCGCGACTATGTCGCCCCCGATGATGTGCAGGCCATTTTGCCGCAGACCACGGCGCACCGTCTGGTGCCGGTAAGCAGCGCAGGCCGCAGCGCTGTTGAGCAGGTGCGCGCCATGATGGACAGCGTGCCGCTGCAATAAAGTGAGCAGTCTGCGCTTTACCGATGTGCGCCAAAGCCCATTTTGGCCCAAACAATGGCGGCAGCGCATGCGCCTGTGGTGGCTGGGCAAACTGGCCCATAGCAGCACCCACACCATCACACGCCGCAATCTGTACCTGCTGCCCACCCGCGCGGGCTGCATGCTGGGCCTGACCCTGCTGGTGCTGCTGGTGGCCAGCATCAACTTTCAGCTCAATCTGGGTTTTCTGCTGACATTCATGCTGACTGGAGCTGCCTTGGTATCGATTGGCATTGGCTACCGCAACCTGCTGGGCCTGCAGTTGTCGCTGCATGCGCCGCAGACGCAGTTTGCCGGACAGGCGCTGCGCGTGGAGCTGCGCATTGACAACCCCAGCCGCCGCGCACGCTACGCCCTGGGCGTGCGGCACTACCAGGACGAGGACTACAGCATGACCGACGTAGGCGCACAGGCCAGTACCACCGTGCAGCTTGCGGTACTGGCTCAGCAGCGCGGCTGGCAGCCTTTGCCTGCTGTCGTGGTGGAAACCCGCTTTCCGCTGGGCGTCTTCCGCATGTGGACCGTTTTCCGCAGCAGTGAGAATGCCCTGGTCTACCCCAGCCCGGAGGCTCATCCACCGCCACTGCCACTGGGCATCACCGATGCAGGCATCGGCAGCAGTGTCAGCCTGCGCGCAGCCAGTGGCGAATTCGATGGCGTGCGCGGTTACCGGCGCGGTGACCCATTGAAGCTGGTGGTGTGGAAAAAAGCCGCCAGTGCCATGGCAACCGAGATGGGCACTGGCAGCAGCCAATTTGTGGTGCGAGACAACCAGCACCAGGCCCAGCAGGACCTGTGGCTGGACGCCAGCCACACCGGCCTTGCCGAGCGCGAGGCTCAGCTCTCGCGCCTCACCGCCTGGGTGCTCGCAGCAGACCAGCAGAGCCTGCGTTACGGTTTGCGCACACAGACCGGCAGCGTCGAGATAACGCCTGACGCCGGCGCTGAGCACCGCCTCGCATGCCTGCGGGCACTGGCACTGGCGTAAGGCGGGCACATGGCACAAAACCTCTCCCCATCGCCTGCTCCCACGCGCTTCGCAATGCCTCGTCTGCCGCGCGAGGCGCGCGATACCGTGTTTCTGCTCGTCGTCGTGGCCTGGGTACTGTTGCCGCTTGCGGCATCCCTGCCCATTTGGGCAACAGCACTTGCGTACATCCTGTTGCTGTGGCGCGGTGCGCTCGCCGTACGCCAAAAACCATTGCCCGGCCGCTGGGTGCTGGTGGCCTTGCTGGCGTGTGTGGTGGGCGCCACGGTTGCCAGCTACAAAACCATTGTCGGTTCGGAGGCCGGTGTCACGCTCGTCAGCATGCTGCTGGCACTCAAGACGCTGGAGATGCGCGCCCGCCGGGATGCCATGGTGGTGTTCTTTCTCGGCTTTTTTGCGCTGCTGGCCAATTTTCTGCATTCGCAATCGCTGCTTACCGCTCTGGCCATTGCCATTGGCCTGTTGGGCCTGCTGACCGCCTTGGTCAACGCGCACATGCCGGTGGGCCAGCCTTCACTCAGATACGCAGCAGGCCTGTCGCTGAAGATGATTGCCATCGGCGCGCCGCTGACACTGGCCCTGTTCGTGCTCTTTCCGCGCATGGCTCCGCTGTGGGGCGTACCCAATCCCAACACCGGCAAAACAGGGCTCTCTGATGAGATGACGGTCGGCAACATGGCATCTCTGGCGCAGGACGAAGGCATTGCATTTCGCGTCAGGTTCGATACCCCCGGCAACCAGGCACCGCCAGCCAGCCAGCTCTATTGGCGCGGCCCGGTATTGGCAGACTTTGACGGCACTACCTGGCGCGCTACCCCCAGCTTTCGCGCCACCGACGACAAGCTGTTTGACGACATCGTGACCGATGGCGAGCCACTGCGCTACGAGTTGACACTGGAGCCACACCAAAAACCCTGGCTGCTGGCGCTGGATCTGACCCGCACACCACCTGTGCTGCCCCGCGGCCGCTCCTACAGCACTGGCGATCTGCAGTGGCTGAGCAACCGCCCGATTGCGGAAGTCACCCGCATCGCCATGCAAAGCCATACCAGCTACCGTTTCGGCATGGAGGCGGGCCAGCGGGAACTGGCCTTCAATCGCCGCCTGCCCGCAGCCAGCAATCCGCGCACCAGGGCCTGGGTGCAGCAACTCGTGGCAGACATTGGCGACGCGCCCAACCGTGACCGGCAGCTGGTAGAGCGCTTGCTGGCACAGCTGCGCACTGGCGGCTATACCTACACGCTCGATCCTGGCATCTACAGTGGCCAGGCGGCCGACCTGTTTTGGTTTGACCGCAAAGAGGGCTTTTGCGAGCACATCTCCGCCGCCTTTGTGGTGGCCCTGCGCAGCGCGGGCGTGCCTGCCCGGGTCGTGACCGGCTACCAGGGAGGCGAGCGCAACAGCGTGGACGGCTACTGGATCGTTCGCCAGGCTGATGCGCATGCTTGGGCTGAAGTCTGGCTCGGCGAGCAGGACGGCTGGGTGCGTGTAGACCCTACCGGTGCTGTCAGTCCGGGCCGCGTGGGTGCCGCACAGCGCCTCAATACCAGCAACTTCATGGGTATCAACGTGAACAGCCCCGCCGCCATCAGCGGTCTGCAGCGCATGCGCGCCGTATGGGAGGCTGTCAACAACAGTTGGAACCAATGGGTGCTGAACTACACCCAACGCGATCAGATGGATCTGCTTGGCAAATTGGGCCTGCAAAGCCCCAACTGGATGGATCTGGTACGCATTCTGGGCATTCTGGTGATGGCCTGCGCCCTCATCGTGGCCGCCGCCCTGCAATACCAGCGCCGCCACACCGATCCCTGGCTGGCGTTGATCGCGCAGGCGCGCAAGCGCCTGGCCAAGGCCGGTATCGCCAGCAGCGACAGCAGCACACCACGCAGCCTGGCAAGCGCCATCCGCCGCCAGATACCAGATTCTCCCGATGCCCGCGCCTTTGCCAAATGGTTGCAGGCCATGGAGCAACTGCGCTATGCCATGCCAGCAGGCACGGCCGCACCACAGCACACGCTAGCCGCCCTGCGCAAACAGTTACGACAATTGCCCTGGTCCAGCCTGGCAACGCAAGCCCACAAGGTATAAAGCCCCATGCACCGTATTCTCCAAAGTACTATTGTTTTAATAGCCGCCACCGCTTGCCTGGCAGGCGCCCATGCGCAGAAATCCCCCAAGAAACCGCGTGACAGCGAAGCCAGCGCTTCAGCGCAGACCTATGCCAGCCGCCCGGAGGCAGACGCCTTTGTGCGCGAAGTAGCCGCTCGCCGCCACATCGACGAGGCGTGGCTGCGCGCCAGCCTGAACCAGGCGCGCTTCAACCCCACGGTGCAACGCCTGATGACCCCGCGCACAGGTCCGGCCGGAGTGAAAAACTGGCGCGCCTACCGCAGCCGCTTTGTCGAGCCCATCCGCATCCGCGCAGGCCTGCGCTTCTGGAACGAAAACGAGGCCACACTGGCGCGCGCCGAGCAAACCTATGGAGTGCCTGCGGAGTACATCGTCGGCATCATCGGCGTGGAAACCATCTATGGCCAGCAGATGGGCAATTTCAGTGTGGTCGATGCGCTGGCCACCCTGGCATTCGACTACCCTGCGAGCCACCCGCGCGCGGCAGACCGCGCCCAGTACTTTCGCGGCGAGCTGGAACAATTTTTGACGACGGCCTACCTGAACAATACCAACCCGTTCGACACCGTGGGCAGCTACGCGGGCGCCATGGGCATGCCACAGTTCATGCCGACCAGCTGGTCCAACTTCGCCGTCGATTTCGATGGCGATGGCAAGATCAACCTCTTTGCCAGCAAGGCCGATGCCATTGGCTCGGTCGCCAACTACTTTGTCGCCCATGGCTGGCAACGCGGCATGCCCGCCTATTACGACATGCAGCTGCGCAGCACGCCCGCGCAACTGACCACCTTGCTTGAGCCCGACATCAAGCCCAGCTTCAGTGCCGCCGACATGGCCGCAAACGGCGTGCAGATAGCACCGCCAGGCAACAGCCATAGCGGCCTGCTGGCGCTGATCGAGCTGAAGAATGGCGATGGCGAACCGCAGTACGTGGCCGGAACGCAGAACTTCTACACCATCACGCGCTACAACCTGTCGAGCTTTTACGCCATGTCGGTGATCGAGCTGGGCCAGGCCATCAAACGCGCGCGCACTGGCGCGCCCGCACTGCCCGATACCGGCACCGAGGCACAGGAGCCCAGCAGCGAAAGCAGCAACTCACCGGCAGCCGAAGCCGCTGCCAAGGCCTATCTGCGCAACAAGGCGCGCCAGCAGCGCACGCCGGATCCCGCCAACTTCAGCACGCCGTAGCGCGCAATATGGTCGCCATCGAAAGGGTTTCAAGAGCAGTCCTGCAAAAATAAAAAGCAGAGAATTTCTCTTGAAATCAACGCTTCTCCATCCAACTACCAGTCATTGAGCAGCAATCGTGCTGCACTGATAGAAAAGGATTGAAGATGATCATGAGCCCTCTGCTGCACCGCTCCGCATTTGCTGTTTCGCCCGCTGCCATGGATGCCGCCCTGCAGCGCTTCCTGCAGACCACCACCTCCACGCCAGCCAACGAGACGGTCAACCAGGAAGCCAATGTGTTCACCATCCAGCTCGATGTGCCAGGTCTGTCCCGAGAGCAGCTGACCATTGCACTGCAGGACAAGACCGTGCGGCTGAGCAGCGTGGAAGGTGCACCGCGCAACGTGCAACGCGCCTGGAAACTGCCCGCAGCGATTGACGCCACCCATTCCAAGGCAGCGCTGGAAAACGGTGTGCTGACCTTGACCCTGGCGACCCACCAGCCAGAGCCCACGGTGCAGACGCTCAGCATCCAGTAACGAAGCGACCTCCCAGAAGCGAAACGGGGCCCATGCGGCCCCGTCTTGCTGCCTGAAGGCAGAGGCGATCAGCTACACCATGGCGGGTGGCGCTGCCACGATGGAATCGAGCGGCCAACGCGGCTTCACATCAAAAGCGTAGATCTTCTCGGCCTGCTGCTGCCCTGCCTGGATGCGCATGGCAGCGGCCATCGCAATCATTGCGCCGTTGTCGGTGCACAGGTGCAGCTCCGGGTAGTGCACGCGCACGCCACGCTTGGCGCAGGCGGCATTCAACTGCTCGCGCAGCAGGCGGTTCGCGCCCACCCCACCGGCAACCACCACGCGTTTCATGCCTGTGTCCTTGAGCGCATTCAAGGTTTTTTTCACCAGTACGTCGACAATCGCCGCCTGCGTGGAAGCGGCCAGATCGGCCTTGCGCGCATCCAGTGTGTCGCCCAGCTTCTTGGCCTGGGTCAACACGGCAGTCTTCAGGCCTGCAAATGAAAAATCCAGGTCACCGCTGTGCAAAAGCGGCCGCGGCAGCTTGAAGGCTTCGGGGTCACCGCCTTGCGCAAGGCGCGAGAGCTCTGGACCGCCCGGATACGGCAAGCCCAGCAGCTTGGCGGATTTGTCAAAGGCCTCGCCTGCTGCATCATCAATGGTCTCGCCCAAAATTGTGTATTGGCCCACGCCGTCAACACGCATCAGTTGCGTGTGGCCACCCGATACCAGCAGCGCGATAAACGGGAACTGCGGCGGATCATTGCTCAGAAATGGCGACAGCAGATGGCCCTCCAGGTGGTGCACACCAAGCACAGGCTTGTCCAGCGCCGCAGCCATGGCGCAGGCCACGCCAGAGCCCACCAGCAGCGCACCGGCAAGGCCTGGTCCGCGTGTGAAAGCGATGGCATCGATATCATCGAGCGCGCAGTCCGCGTCCTGCAATACCTTTTCGGTCAGGGGCAGTACACGGCGGATATGGTCGCGGCTGGCCAGCTCCGGCACCACGCCGCCATAGGCACGGTGCATCTCGATCTGGCTGTACAGTGCATGGCTCAGCAGCTGCGGCACCGCGCCACCATCCTGCGTGCGCACCAAGGCGACACCCGTTTCATCGCACGACGATTCGATTCCCAAAATCAACAAACTCATGGGGCGAAAGTGTAGGCGCTTCAAGGGGCGGACATGAAAAATCCCCAACACCACCCCGCATTGCGGGAAGGTATTGGGGATACTTGAATATTCTGGCGAATGCGGCTGCGATCAGCGGCGGCCGCTGAGCAGCGAGCCGCCAATCTTCATCAGATCACCCACATCCAGCTTGCCGTCGCCATTCTGATCCAGCAAAGACCCCAGCAGGCCGCCACCCAGGCCGCCTTGCTGCTGCACACGGCTTTGCTCTTGACCCAGGGCATTGCCCAGATCGGATGAATTCATGCCGCCAGCCATCACGCGCTGCGCGAGGAACGACATCACGATGGGCGCCAGCATCTTGAGCAGATTGCCTGCATTGTTTCCAAGGCCGGTAGCCTGGCCCAGGTTGCTGGAAGCCTGGTCCTGCTGGCCGCCAAAGATGTGGCCCAGAATGCTGCCACCATCGAGCGCAGCGGGGTTGCCGCCCGCTGGTGCACCGCCGCCCATGGCCCCGCCCAGCACGCTACCCAGCATACCTCCCAGGCCACCCAGGCCGCCGACCTGCCCGGCACCTGCGCCACCGCCCAGCAGCGAGCCCAGCAAGCCCCCCAGATCCGGGCCGCCCGCGTGGTCACGCTGCAGCGCCCCGAACAAGGCGTCGGCGCCTGCCGCGTTCTGGGTGTTGTTGCCCAGGGCGCCCAGCATCATCGGAATGGCCGCATGCACGGCCTGCTCGGTTTGGGCTTCGCTCTCACCCAGGCTTTGCGCCATCTGCTGCATGGGAGCTCCCTGCAACTGTTGCAACAGCTCTTCAACCATCGATGGAGATACGGACATAGGGTTTCCTTTCATGCGCCCAAAAAGGCATTGGCTCAGACCGCCGATATTAGGCCCTTGCCACCGCTTTGCAGCTGCGCACAGCGCAAAACTTCGTCAATTGTCGCCGTACTCAGAATGATTGGCGTGACAAATGCATCTTCCCCAAACCATTGCACCGGAACAAGGCCGCAAGGTGCATACCCCGCATGCCGATAGGCATGATTTTTCTTATTACTTTTTCATCTATAAAACCTAAAATAATATGCCAAACATTCCTGCATATCATGGCCATACAGCACTACATCAAAGAGATCGGGCGCGGGGCGCGTGGCGCCAAGGCGCTTGATCGCGCGCAGGCCGCTGACCTGCTCGGCCAGATTCTGGACGGCCTCGTCAGCGACTATGAGGTCGGTGCCTTCTGCATTGCCATGCGCATCAAGGGGGAGACTGCCGAAGAAATGTGCGGCCTGTGGGATGCCGTGCATGCGCGCATCACGCGCCTTCGAGTGCGAGGCGCTCAGGGATCGCATGGCGCGGCCATCATCATCCCCAGCTACAACGGCGCACGCCGCCTGCCCACCCTGACGCCATTGCTGGCGCTGCTGCTGGCGCGCGAAGGCCTGCCGGTGCTGGTGCACGGCATGCAGACTGAAACCAGCCGAACTTCGGTGTTTACCGTGCTGCAACGCTTGGGCATCGTCACCGAGCCGCAAACCAGCCCAATCTCTGCGGCCCAGGTTACCGCCATGCATACAGCGACCTTGCTGCCTGGCCTGGCCCGGCTGCTGGCCGTGCGCCAGGTGATCGGTCTGCGCAACCCAGGCCACAGCGTTGCCAAGCTGCTGCAGCCGGTGGAGGGCTCCGCCTTGCTGCTTGGCAGCTATACCCACCCCGAATACCTGCCCATGCTCCAAGGCACGCTCTCCCAGTTGGGTGTCAACGCTCTGCTCTCGCGCGGCCTGGAAGGCGAGGTTTGCGCCGACCCGCGCCGCACGCCCCAGTACGACGGATTTGTACAAGGCCACCACCACGTGCTACAGGCACGTGCCGCAGGTACCGACAGCGATGTACCCGGCCTGCCCGATGCCATCGATGCCGACAGTACCGCCCGCTATACCGAGGCTGTACTCGCAGGCCGCCTGCCAGTGCCTGCCGCTCTTGCACAGCAGGTGCAGCACATACGCAGCCTGGTAGATTTGATAAAAAATACGGATAAAACACCCATTGATCATGCACATTCAGCTATCAAATCAGGAGTATCACTACCATGAATGATCAGCTTTTCGTGCGGCCGGACAACACGAGCCTGCCCTCAGCCGCGGCCCCTTCTGTCGGCAGCTGTACCTTGGTGGGCGCCGGGCCGGGCGACCCCGACTTGCTGACCATTGCCGCCGCCAGGGCCATCCAGCAGGCCACGGTGCTGCTGGTGGACGATCTGGTGAACGACGCCGTGCTGGAATGGGCAGCACCCAGCGCGCGCATTGTGCACGTGGGCAAGCGCGGCGGTTGCCAGAGCACGCCGCAGGCCTTCATCCAGCGGCTGATGCTGCAGGAGGTGCAAAGCGGCGAGCAGGTCGTGCGCCTCAAGGGTGGCGATCCATTCATTTTTGGCCGAGGCGGCGAAGAAGTGGAATTTCTGCGCGCCCATGGCGTCTCACCCCGCATCATCAACGGCGTCACGGCTGGCCTTGCCGCCGTCACCAGCCTGGGGGCGCCGTTGACCCACCGCGACCATGCGCAAGGCGTGGTGTTCATCACCGGGCATGCCAAACCTGGCGGCGCGGGGCCCGATTGGGCGCAGCTTGCCCAAACTGCGCACAGCGCCCGGCTCACCCTTGTCATCTACATGGGAGTGGCTGGCGCCAACAGCATCACCCAGGGCCTGCTGCGGGGCTTGCCTGGGGATACGCCGGTAGCCATCGTGCAGCACGCCAGCCTTCCCCAGCAGCGCCAGGCCATCACCACACTGACAGAGCTGCCCGCCACCATGGCGCGCGAGCAGCTAGGCAGCCCCAGCATCATCGTGGTGGGCGACATCGTCCACTGCGCCGCTTTGGCGGCTCAAGCCGAGCGGTCCGTTGATCCGCAACAAGGCGGCGATCCCGCACTCCACAATACTTCCTCTTTTTACGACTACGATAGCGAGGCGCTGCCCACTCGTGCACCACGGCGTGCAGCGCAACCGTAAAACTGCTGCATGATGCCCCGGGCTCTCGTGCAATGGCAGCTACGGCCCGCCAGCAGACCATCCAACTGCCAACTGCTGGCCTCACTAACAAAACGAGGAGAAACCGTGAAGCCAACGCAACAAGCATGGCGCTTGAGAACCATCGCCGTCACCGGCCTGTGTGCGGCGCTCATCAGCGGCTGCAATACCGAATTTGGCGTAGGCCCGGGCGACGGCGGCGAAACCCCAGGCAACCCCGAATACCCCACACTGGATGGCAAACGCCCCCAGAGCTTTGCTCTGGCCAGCGTTGGCAACCAGCCCGCCAATTCGCTCGAAAGCATGACCCAGGCCATGACGCAAAGCGCCGATTTCATTGCGGTGGATCTGGTCATGAGCAAGGACGGCACCCTGGTGGCACTGGGCTCTCCCGATATCACCAACATCACTGACATCGCCACCCACTCCGAGTTCTCCAACCGCAAGACGACCAAACTGCTCGACGATGTGTCCACCACCGGATGGTTCGCATCCGATTTCACGCTGGCAGAGCTGCAGACATTGCGCCTCAAGAATCCGACGGGCACCAGCACCACGACCGATGCCAACAGCTTCCGCATCCAGTCGCTTGCGCAGGTGTTCGACTGGGCCAAACGACAGACACGCACGCCCGGCCTCTACCTGCATACCCGCAACCCCACCTATCACAGCAAACTGGGGCTGCCCATGGAAGACAAGCTGGTCGCCGCGTTGCAGCAGGCGGGAAACACGTCAGCCACCTCGCCCGTGATGATCCGCTCGTCGGAAGTGCAGCACCTCAAGACCTTGCGCGCCAAGACCCAGGTCCGTCTGGTGCAGATGATTCGCGCCAGCGGCCTCACACCCTGGGGCGTGCTCCAGTTGTCGCCGCCCAATGACCGTCCGTATGATTTCACAGTGGCAGGCACGGCAACCACCTATGCCGACATGGTTACCGCGGCAGGCTTGGCGCAGATCAAGACCTATGCCAATGGCATCTCGCCATGGAAGCCGTATGTCATCTCAGCCACCTATCTGGACAAAAACAATGATGGCCAGCCCGACGATCTGAACAATGACGGGAAGTTGGACTACCGTGACCGCGTAATGATGACCGCCTCCGACTTGGTAAAAAATGCCCACGCAGCCAACCTGTTTGTGCACCCGTTTGAGTTCTCGAGCGATGTCAGCACGCTGGCCAGTGATTTTGCGGGCGACGCCAGCAAGGAATACAAGCTGTTCTACAAGGTGGGCGTGGATGGCGTTTTCTCCGCCAATCCGGCAGATGCCAACAAGGCGCGCTGACCACCCGCATTCAAGCGCGCTTATCAGCGCCTGAAAATACAAAAGCCAGCACCTTCGCTGGCTTTTGCGTTTTTGAGTCTTCTTTTACATTTTGGAGGGGACGGTGTGGCGTGCAATGAATGACAGCCCGCCCCCTCAGCCTGGCGCAACATCGGTCTGCCGGGTTTCGGCAAAGCGCCGCGCCAACTCCTTGCGCAGCTCCTTGCGGGTGATGGCTGCATTCCAGCGGCGCTTTTCCTCGGCGGTTTCAGGTTGCAGTGGAGGTACCGGCACTGGCTTGCGGTTGTCATCCACCGCCACCATCGTGAAAAAGCAGCTGTTGACATGGCGCACACTGCGCTGCTGGATGTTCTCGGCCACCACCTTGACGCCAACTTCCATCGACGAAGTACCGGTGTAGTTGACACTCGCATAGAACGACACCAACTCACCAACGTGGATGGGCTCCAGAAACATCACCTGGTCCACACTTAGCGTGACCACATAGCGCCCTGCATACCGGCTGGCACAGGAATAGGCCACATTGTCGAGCTGGCGCAGAATGGCCCCGCCATGCACATTGCCAGAGAAATTGGCCATGTCGGGCGACATGAGCACAGTCATCGTGAGTTGGTGGTGAGGAAGACGCATGGGCGAATTGTAGGGATTTGCGGCAAAAAGCGACACTCTCTACCCAAACAATGGGTCCCAGCCAACGGCTGCTATGCTCAAGCCAGCATGCAAATACCTGTCCCCCAGCCCGCATCCCCTGCATTGCAGCCGGCCCAGCTGCAGGCGCTGCAAGCCGTACAAAGCCGTGGCGCCAGCCGCTGCGGTACGGCGCCGCTGGCTCCCATCCACATCCACTTTCATGCCGATTGGCTGCACCTGGGCCAGCCGGTGATGGAGCAGCTGGCTGCCAGTGGCCGCTACCAGTCACAGTTTGAGAGCGGCTGGAGCAATGGCAGTTACAGCCCCCAGACCGGTGGCCAGCGCTGGCAATGGGAACATGACTGGTTCGCAGGCGCCTATGACGCATCCGCCCCCGACGAGCGCCCGGTGTACGGGGCCGTGGATATCACCCTGTTGGGCTACGCCAGCAGCACCGGCTACGGCGCGGCGCCGCGCTTTGGCAGCGCCTACCTGGTGCTGCATCCACAGCTGGCAATGCGCAGCAGCTTCTGCGACCCTGACAGCTACTGGCAGCCCACTCATATGGGCCTGTGGCCACAGATGGACTGGCAACAGTTGCAGTGCCTCGCGCTGCCCGACCCACTGGATCATTACGTCGAAGCCCAGGTGCATGGAGGCCTGGTACTGGAGCGCGATGTGACCGCGATCGTGCTCGACCCAAGCCTGAAGGGCAGCCCTGCGGCGGCAGCGGCCGCGCGCTGCGGCGTGCCAGTGCTCTGGCACGGCGGCTACCGCTTGACTTCCGCCATGCTGGCGCAGGCCGCCGCCTACCGAGGCACAGAGATTGCAGATGCCTTGCGCGACATGCTCGCTCAGTTGGGCAGTACAGAGCCCCCGTGCCTGACCCCCGCCACCCTCGGCCATGCGCAGGCAGCGCACCCCGCCCGCTACGATGGCCCCACCCTGAAAAAAGCATGGCACTGCATGGCCCGCTTCGGGCGAGCGATGTGAGGGCGTACGCATCGCCGATAATGCAGGGCTTTTCAGATGCCGCACGTCGCTCGTGCGCGCTGCCATTGGCAGGACCCTCCAGGCGGTTTTTTGGGGGAATGTGGTTCAGCACGATGATTAATTTCAAGGAAATTAAGCTAATCGTGCGTCCAGCAAGCGCAGCAAGCTCTTTTTTCAATAGCACTCCAGCATGTCCCCATCCAACGCTTCTCTGCAATTTGACGTGGTCATCATCGGCGCCGGCGCTGCCGGCCTGTTTTGCGCCGCACAAGCGGGACAGCGCGGGCTCAAGATCCTCTTGATCGACCATGCCACCAAGGTAGCGGAGAAAATCCGCATCTCGGGCGGCGGACGCAGCAACTTCACCAACCGCGATCTGGATGTACGCGCACCGCACAAGCACTTTGTCGGCCAGAACCCGCAGTTCTGCCGCTCGGCACTATCGCGCTTCACACCCGCCGATTTTGTCGCCCTGGTCGACAAGCACGGCATTGCCCACCACGAAAAGCACAAAGGCCAGCTGTTTGCCGACCACTCTGCCGAAGACATCATCGCCATGCTGCTGGCCGAATGCCAGGCTGGCCATGTGGAACGCTGGCAGCCCTGCACCGTCAAAAACGTAGAAAAAATGGCAGATAGTGCAGATGCAACAAGCGTCGCTCGCTATCAAATTGATACTGACCGTGGGCGCGTGCAGGCAACCAACCTCGTGATCGCCACTGGCGGCCTCTCCATTCCCAAGATTGGCGCCACCGATCTGGGCTACCGGCTGGCCCAGCAGTTCGGGCTGAAGCTGGTAACCCGCGAGCCCGGCCTTGTACCCATGACCTTTGACGGCGCATCATGGGCCCCTTACGCGCAACTGGCAGGCCTGGCGCTGCCCGTGGTGATTGGCACGGGCAGCAGGAAGACGCGCATGGAGTTCAACGAAGACCTGCTCTTTACCCACCGTGGTCTCTCCGGCCCCGCAATACTGCAAATCTCCAGCTACTGGCAGACCGGTACACCGATTGACATCAACCTGGCACCAGAACTGGATGTGACAGAGCACCTGCTCGCCGCCAAGCAACGCTCCCGCAAGCTGATCGCCAATGAACTGGCGGCCATCGTACCGGCGCGCCTTGCCGATGCATGGGTAGCACAAGACCCGGACTGGCAGCGCCCGATTGCCGAGGCCAGCGACAAGGCCCTGCTGCGCCTGGCGGAACGCCTGACATGCTGGCAGCTGACACCAACAGGAACCGAAGGCTATAAAAAAGCGGAAGTGACCGTGGGCGGCGTAGATACCAGCGAGCTATCGCAACAAAGCATGGAAGCCAAACGCGTGCCGGGGCTGTACTTCATTGGCGAAGTGGTCGACATCACCGGATGGTTGGGCGGCTACAACTTTCAATGGGCCTGGGCCAGCGCGGCTGCCTGTGCAAAATCCTTATCTTCATAATCAATTTATTAATAATGAATAATTGATTAGAAATCACAATTTTTAAAAATCTGCTCACCCTACAATAACTAAATATTACAAACTTGATACAGGGTGTTCATGTCCTCCATATCAAACCAATTCGGGCGTGGAGCCCTTCGGGCGGCCTTGGGTGCGCTTTTCATTGGCGCGGCATCGATGGCTTCAGCACAGGTCCCCAAGGTATTGATCATTGGTGATGCTCGTGCGGTAGGCACCGCTCTGAGCCAGCCCTATGCGGACGGCGCTTACAACGAAATGGTGGCGGCAGTCACCGCATTGGGCGGCACTGCAGCGGATGTCACACAGAAGAATTTTGACATCACCGGAGCCGGCGGTAACCCGACAACGGTAACGGCCAGCGACTTCATTCCGCCAAGCGGCGGCCAATATGACATTGTGGTGCTCACCGCTGTATTTGGCGGCTTCAACGCGACCAGTGTGAGCACATTGCAATCGGCCATTCAGACCCGTGCGGCCAATGCATTCTTTCTGTATCCCGACCAATGCTCGGCATGCGCACCCAATATTGACCAGATAACCAGCCCCATCATCAATGCGGCAACCGGTTGGAATATTTCGAGAGGCACACTGTTCAATAACAGCTCGCTCACGACAGTGCCAGGCAGTGTCGTGCTCAATGGGGCCACGCCGCTGGCAAGCTCTTTCAGCTCGCTCAACCCCATGACGGTCTACGACTACCGGGCGCTCGACAACGTACCCGCGTACAACGTGCTGTACATGCCGCCGCAAACGGCATCGCCCGGGGACCCCTCACCCCGCCCCACGATAACGATGCCAACCGCTGCGGACGTTGCCAACAACACCCGCATCAACAACGTCTCGGCCCTCATCGTGCCGCGGGCGCAATCCTTCAGTGGCAACGGCGCCTGCATCTTCACCATCAGCGACGTCAACCCGCTTACCCTGCCGGGCAATCCGCCGGTAGGCAAGCTGGGCTCGATCATGGTCAACGCCGCTACATCTCCCACTGGCTCCTGCGCCGCGCAATCGGGCAGCATCGCGATCAGCAAGACACTCGCACCGCCGCCCGCACAGGCTCCTGTGACCTGGCCTCTGAACTTCCAGTTCACGGTCACGTGCGACAAGCCTACGGCAGGCACGAACTATGCGGTTGCTCCGCTTGCATTCAGTGCCCCAGGCACGCAAACCGCCACGGTCACAGACATCCCTGCAGGCGCCAACTGCAGCGTTGCCGAACAGGCACCCGCCGCCATCTCCGGTTTCCGCTGGGAAGTCGCTCCTGCGGCCCCGGTCAATGTAGCCATCACCGAAGGTGCCCAATCCTCTGCGGCATTCACCAACACACTGGTGCCAACGACCGGCAGCATCGCCATCACCAAGACCCTGGCGCCACTGCCAGCAGGTGCACCTGTGACCTGGCCGCAGAACTTCAACTTCACCGCTACCTGCAACCTGCCGACAGCGGGGTCTACCTACACAGCCAGCGCCAGTTTCAATTCCGCCGGCAGCCAGACCGCCACCATCGCCAATGTGCCAGAGGGTGCAGTCTGCAGCCTGAGCGAAACACAGCCCGCTGCACCTGCGGCGCACGCCTGGGATGCCGCCGTGTTCGCCCCTGCAGGCGTTACCGTAGCTGCGGGCCAGACAGCCAGCAGCACCATCACCAACCGCCTGCAGACCATTCCTCCAGCACTGGGCACCGCGCTCATCACCAAGACCCTGGCGCCGCTGCCTGCCGGAGCACCGGTGACATGGCCTCTCACGTTCGGCTTCACGGCTACCTGCGACAAGCCAGCGGCAAACACCCCCTACTCCACCAGTCTCAGCTTCACCGCAGCCGGTAGCCAAACGGCCACCCTCGCCACCATTCCAGCAGACGCCAACTGCACACTGACAGAAACACTACCTGCAGCGCCTTCTGGCTATACATGGGACACACCTGTTTTTGCCCCGGCAACGATCAGCGTGACGGGCGGGCAATCGGCCAGCACGGCTATCACCAATACCTTGCGCAGCAACGCAGCGCCTGCTGGCCCAGCGCCCGTGCCAAGCAATACGACAACAGGCCTTGTGGCCATGGCGGCACTGCTCGCGGCCTTGGGCATTCGCCAACGCCACCAGGCTGCAACCCGAGCCGGACAACCATTGCATTGCAACAAAAACCCGTTATAATCTCAGGCTCTTTGCTGGCAAAGCCCTGTCTGCCAATACTAGTCAATATGACAGGGCACAACCGCCATTCAAGGCTTTGGGGCCCGATCTTCCCCAAAACCCGCTGTTGGCACCAATGGAAAACATTAGCTAATGACGACTATCCGTGTAAAAGAAAACGAACCCTTTGACGTTGCTCTGCGCCGCTTCAAGCGCACCATCGAAAAGCTGGGCCTGCTGACCGACCTGCGCGCTCGCGAGTTCTACGAAAAGCCAACGGCTGAACGCAAGCGCAAGAAGGCAGCTGCCGTCAAGCGCCACTACAAGCGCGTTCGCAGCATGCAGCTGCCCAAGAAGCTGTACTGATCGCAGCTTTCACGCCCGGCGCATTGAATGCCCTGGTTGTGACACCACCCGCGCTCGGGACGCCAGGCGCGGGTTTTTTATTTCCTGGCGTAGCCCTCCAGGCACAGCCACACAACTTCGGCAGACTTCTGCCCGAACCTCCAGCTCACCCTGCGAGCGTATTGACGATCTTTAGACAGCCACATTGGAGTGCAATCGGGAAGAGTTCGAAGCGATGGGCCGAAGCTTGCTCGCAAACACGTTCTAAAAGGAGAAAGCCATGAGCCTGAAAGCACAAATCACCGAAGACATGAAAACCGCCATGCGTGCCAAGGACCAGGAGCGCCTGGGCACCATTCGCCTGTTGCAAGCGGCCATGAAGCAAAAGGAAGTGGATGAACGCGTCGAGCTGGATGACGCCATGATCATCGCCATCGTCGACAAGATGATCAAGCAGCGCAAAGACAGCATTGCCGCTTTCGAAACCGCCAATCGCCAGGATCTGGCCGACAAGGAAAAAGCCGAGATCGAAGTGATCAAGGCCTACCTGCCCCAGCGCATGTCCGCAGAAGAAGTCACTGCGGCCGTTCAAGCCATTGTTGCGGAAGTTGGCGCCGCAGGCCCTGGCGACATGGGCAAGGTCATGGGTGTGGTCAAAACGAGACTGGCGGGCAAAGCCGACATGGGTCTGGTGTCCGCTGCTGTCAAGGCGGCACTGAGCCATTGAGGCCCTTTGCAGGCGGGTCGTCGGGTCGGTTTCAATTTGTCGCACTTTAAGACCCATTGCCCGCTTTTCAGCTCCAATATGGGCTGTCGTACAATACCCGGTTGGCTGCGCAGACAATGTGTTGCCAATTTTTTGCTTGTCATTTTATTGAAGAGACCCATGCGACTGTTTACAAAGAGCATTACCGCTGCACTGATCTCCTGCGCGTTTTCTGCAGGCTGGGCCGCGAACACGATCACGCCACAGAACGGCAACTGGATCATCACCAATGAAATGACAGGCAAACCTGGCCGTGGCATGGGTATCGATGTACAGGATGGCATCTTCCTGATGCAACTGTACAACTACAACCAAGACGGTTCTGCCACTTTCCACATGGCCACCGGCCCTGTGGTTGACAACAAAGTGGTAGCCCCCCTGAAGCAATACAAGGACGGCCCTTCATTTGGCAGCGCCCCCAAAAATGGCACGGAAGCTGCCAATGCAGGGAATGTCGAGATCGAATTCACGAGCCGCACCACTGCAACCATCAAGCTGCCTGGCGAGAAAATCAAGCGGATGCAGCGCTTCAACTACGAAAGCATGCCGGAGGCCCAATGGTCCGATACCGCGTACTCCGAGCGCTGGGCCATGGTGGAGTTCGATGAGAATGACAAGCCGGTGAAGACCTATTTTGCCGACATCGGTCTGGGCTCGCAGCTGGCACTCAACCCGGACATGGATCCCGGTTGGCCATATGCCAAAAGCAACAAATTCACGGTTCGCCGCTTTGATATCGCCACACCCAAACAGTATGGGTTCATGGAGTGCAATTACACGGGTGCCAACCACCTGTTTGCCTGCGTGGGCGAAGAGCTCAACAGCAGCGGCACTACCCTCACCCGCCAGCCCACCACGCTGACCATGGAGCGCAGCCTCGATGAGCTGCACGGCACCATCACCGTTGGCACTGGTGGCACCAAGCACCGCGTTTTGGGCGCCCGGGTGGAAAAGGTGGCCTATACCATCAAGGACAACAAACTGGTCATCGACCAGCTTTTCCGCCGCAATTCCCTGCCCGAAGCTGGCACCTGGATTGTGACCAAGGAAGTCACCGGCCAGGCCGGACGAGGCATCTCCCTGGATGTGCAAAAGCCTACGAATGCCAAGCACACCTTGTTCATGCCGATCTACAACTACACGAACACCGGCAAGGCAACCTTCCATATTGGACTGCAGGT
Source organism: Comamonas odontotermitis (assembly GCF_014207855.1). Taxonomy (GTDB): domain Bacteria; phylum Pseudomonadota; class Gammaproteobacteria; order Burkholderiales; family Burkholderiaceae_C; genus Comamonas; species Comamonas odontotermitis_A. Next base: position 22,214 of record NZ_JACHKZ010000004.1, read on the forward strand.
TCACAGCCCCAGCACGATCCCCACCCCGGACACTCCCTCCATCCGGTTGCTGCAGTACAGGGATGGCCGTTATCTGGGTGGCCCACCTTCAAATGCTGTCGAGGACGGCTATGCAGGAATCTCGGAGGTGACGTTTGCCACCTCTGCAACCGGTCTCGTCCAGTTCCCGCAGGAAGATCCTCTGCGCATGCAACGCTACTATTTTGGCGTGAATGTGGAAAGTGTCGACAGCCTGGTCGGTACCTGGGCACTGGTTCCTCACGCTGGCGCAGCCAAATACCGCATCCTGAATCTGGTGAAAACTGGTGAAGGTGTTGTGGAGGACAAGGAAGCGGGCTACACCTGCTTCTCCAACTACTGGCTGGAATTCCGCTTTGCCTGCGAGCCAAAGACGCTAACCGGTGACCAGCAGCGTATCCGCATCGGAACCGGCTTCTACGGTGCCGCACGCGCCATTCTGGGCGACGGCGGCCCTCTGCCCGACACCTCGCCAGAGTTGACCATCATGCGAATCGCAGATGGCAAGGGCAATCTGGTTCAAGCAGGCCCGCTGTATCTCGACCCATCGATCGACGACGGCACGAGCGGCTCTGATGATGACTCCGAGCAACCCGCACCCAAGCCCAACAAGCCTCCGGTCGCGGCGATTGCAGAGGTTACCAATGCCGTCCACGGCACAACGGTCAATCTCGACGGCAGCGGCAGCTCCGATGCAGACGGCAACCCCATCACCTACAAGTGGGCGTTGGTTTCCGCACCGCAGGGCAGCACGGCATACCTGTCATCAAGCACCAGCGCCAAGCCCAGCTTTCTGGCAGACAAGGTCGGCCAATATGTGATCGTCCTGGTCGTCAATGATGGCAAGGACAACAGCCAGGCGGCCCAAACGACCATCAACGTAAAGGCCATCAACAACATCCTGCTCTACAGCATTGGCAGCACCGGTACTGACGACACCACGGAAAACCTGGTGACCTGGCCTTACACCGCCACGCCAACTTCTACTGTCAGCTGCGAAGGCAATTGTGGTACCACCTACAAAGTGGCCGGCTACAAGTTGGTGGCCAATGGCACCAATTACACCATTGCCGATCTGAAGACGGAAAACCTGACACCCGACTCTCCCGTGAAAGCCACCTTCGATGGCCTGCGCGACGGTCAGGTCGTGACGGCGGGCCAGCCTCTGGCATTTGCCCTGCGCAGCACCTACACCAACGGCGAGACCGTGAAGCTGCAATACAGCTTCACCATCAAGGAAACCGGCCAGAAGTTCTCGTACCTGACCACTTTCAAGAGCAACTAAGCGTTGACGCAATGACAAAAGCCTTCTGCGCGCTGCACAGAAGGCTTTTTTACTGAGGCATCCTCAACGACACCATGGCATCACCGGCTTCAATCGCCTCAGCGCGAGACGCCGACCGATGCCTTGCTGGAGCCACTCAGGTATTCCAGCAGCGCCCTTGCAGCCAGAGACAACTGGCTCTCATCCCTGCAGCTGATCGCAAACCGCCGGTGCGCCCAGCTGTCCGCAAGCGGAATCACGCGCACATCGGTATTGGCTGCATAGGATTGCGCCACCTCGCGCGGCACCACACTGATGGCCAGATTGGCCTGCACCACGCGCAAGGCAGCGTCGAAATTGGAAACATGCACGCGATGGCGCAGGCTTTTGCCTTCCTGCGCAGCGGCGCGGGTCAGCAAGATCTGTACTGCGCTCAATGCCGGCATGCTGACGTGTTCATAGTCCAGCACATCGGCAAAGTGCACCTCGCTCAGCTGTGCAATCGGGTGACTCTTGTGGGCGGCTATAGCCAGCCGGTCGCTGCGGTAGGGTCGCGTCTGCAGGCCAGCCAGATCAGCCGCATCCCAACAGATACCCATGGCAGCGCGCCCCTCGCGCACACCACGCACCACGTCAGGACTCACACATTCTTCCAGGGTCACGCGGATGTTGGCATGCGCGGGCTGCTGCAAAAAGCAGGCGACATCTTCGGCCAGGGATTCGGCCATCACCGAGGCCGTCACCAGCACCCGCACCTGTCCTTGCACGCCCTTGCTGTAGGCCGCCATCTCCTGCTGCATGTGGTTGGCCGCCGCGAGCATGGTGCGCGCATGCTCCAGCAAAGTCTCCCCTGCAGCGGTGGGCCGCAGGCCGCGCTTCTCACGCAGAAACAAATCAGCGCCCATCTGATGTTCCAGCTGCGCGAGGCGCTTGCTGATGGCCGAGGCCACGAGTGCCTCTGACTGCGCCACCTTGGCAATGCTGCGCTGCTCGCACACCTGCACAAACAGGCGCAGGTTCAACAGGCTGAGGTCATGCATGGGCGAAACTCCCGCGGCGTCCACAAGCTGTACAAACAGCCCTGAAGGCGTGGAACTGCGCATAGCTGCAGGCTTTTAGATTTTCCATTTTGGAACTATATAGCTTCTCAAATTGATTATTGCTGACGCTTTGGAAATTTTAGAATCCAAGCCAGAACAACCCACGGAGACAGCCTCTTGCAAACCGCACACCCCTCTGGCGTTTCCGCCACTATCCGCGAGGTAGGCCTGCGCGATGGCCTGCAAAGCGTCGCCACCATCGTCAGCACTGCCGAAAAATGCATCTGGATCGATGCCGCCTACGCCGCCGGAGTGCGCGAAATAGAGGTTGGCTCCATGGTGCCCGCCCGGCTGCTGCCCCAGTTGGCCGATACCGAGGCAGTGCTGCAACATGCACTGCGGCTGCCGGGCCTGGTGGCATCCGTGCTGGTGCCCAATCTCAAGGGTGCGGAGCGTGCATTGGCAGCTGGCGCGCACGCAATGATCGTGCCGCTGTCGGCCAGCCATGCCCACAGTCTGGCCAATCTGCGCAAGTCGCCCGATGAAGTGGTGGCAGAAGTCGCCCGCATTCGCGCAGCGCGCGATGCATCTGGCGTCTCTGCCCTCATCGAAGGCGGGGTAGGCACCGCCTTCGGATGCACCTTGCAAGGCGAAGTGGCCGAAGCCGAGGTGCTGCGCCTGCTGCAGGCCCTGCTCGATGCTGGCGCCGACCGCGTCAGCCTGGCCGACACCGTGGGCTATGCCGATCCTGCCTCGGTCAGCCGCCTGTTTGACAAGGCCTTGCATCTGGTGGGCGACAGATTGCGCTATGCGCATTTTCACGACACCCGAGGCATGGGCCTGGCCAACGCCTATGCAGCCTGGCAAACCGGCATGCGTGGCTTTGACGCCTGCCTGGGAGGCATTGGAGGCTGCCCCCACGCGCCCGGCGCCAGCGGCAATGTGGCTACCGAAGATCTCGCCTATATGCTCGAACGCATGGGCGCGGACACCGGCATACAGACACCCGCCTTGCTGCAATTGCGGCAGCAGTTGCAGCACTGGCTGCCCGGCGAAACCTTGCACGGCAGCCTGTGGCAGGCCGGCGTCATTGACGGAGGTGCCAAGCCAGCCCCTCTCGCGGCCACGGCCTGAGTTTTCACAAAGATTTTCAACAAAACCCAATCTGGCGCTCCTACACAAAGCGCTGACAGCTAGCAAATCATGAGTCACCCATCTCCGCCCGACGCTCCACCCTCTCTGCCACTTGCAGGCCTGCGTGTGGTCGAATTCACCCACATGGTCATGGGCCCCACCTGCGGCATGGTGCTGGCAGACCTGGGGGCAGACGTCATCAAGGTCGAGCCCGTCGAAGGCGACCGCACCCGCCACCTGCTGGGCGCGGGTGCAGGATTCTTCCCCATGTTCAACCGCAACAAGAAAAGCATCGCCCTGGATCTGCGCCAGCCACAGGGGCTGGAAGCGGCAATCCGACTGGCCAGCACGGCCGATGTGGTGGCGCAAAACTTCAAGCCCGGCGTGATGAAAAAGTATGGTCTCGACTACGCAGCGCTCAGCAGGCTGAATGACCGTCTCATCTACGTGAACCACACCGGCTTTTTGCCCGGGCCGTACGAGCACCGCACCGCGCTCGACGAAGTGGTGCAGATGATGGGAGGCCTTGCCTATATGACGGGCCGCCCCGGCGACCCGCTGCGCGCGGGCACCAGCGTCAACGACATCATGGGAGGCATGTTTGGCGCCATCGGTGCCATGGCTGCGCTGATGCAGCGGGCGCAGACCGGCAAGGGCCAGGAGATCGATTCCGCATTGTTCGAAAACAATGTGTTCCTGGTGGGCCAGCACATGATGCAGTACGCCGTGACCGGCCAGGCCGCCGAGCCCATGCCCAACCGCATCTCTGCCTGGTCGGTGTACGACGTTTTCACGGTGCAGAACGATGAGCAGATCTTTCTGGCCGCCGTCAGCGACGCGCAGTGGGCGGCAATGTGCACCGCCTTTGGCTGGAGCGATCTGCTGGCCGATCCGCAGTACGCCACCAACAACAGCCGTGTGCGCCTGCGCCCCCGCTTGCTGCCCGAGCTGCGCCAGCGCTTTGCGCCGATGACTGCAGCCCACATTGCCCAACGGTTTGAGGACAACGGCCTGCCCTACGCCCCTATCAGCAAGCCCGAGCAGTTGTTGAACGACCCCCACCTGCTTGCTACGGGCGGCCTGGCCGATGTGCGCCTCACGGATGGCGAGCGTGCAGGCCAGCAAGCGCCCACCACCTTGCTTCCCATCCGCCTGGCGGGCGAGCGCCTGGGTGTGCGCCTGAACCCGCCACAACTGGGCGAGCACACCAGGGAACTGCTGCACAGCCTCGGTTATGACGAAGCAGCAATTGCAACGCTGCGCACCACAGGAGCCATTGCGGGCTAGTTGCAGAAAAATGCTCTCTATTTGATAGCAACCATTAATTACCAGACGGGCGTAGACTCGCATGCAGGAGACAAGGTATGAAAGCATCCCCATCCATCACCCGCCGCCAGTGGCTGGCCTCCGCCATCGCCTGTGCCGCTGCCAGCACAGTGCCACCGCAGGCCCAGGCCGCCGCGCCGCACGACAAGCCGCTGCGCGTCATCCTGCCGCTGTCGGCGGGCTCGGGTGCAGATGGAGCTATCCGCGCCATCGGCCCCAGCATCGGCAAGGCGCTCGGCCAGACTCTGGTGATCGAGAACCTGCCTGGCGCGGGGGGTATCACCGGCACCGCACAGCTGGTGCGCGCACCCAAGGATGGCTCGGCGATCGGTATCATCAGCAACAACCATGTCGTCAACCCCAGTCTGTACAAGAACATTCCGTTCGACTCGATCAACGACATCACGCCCATCACCATCATCGGCAGTACGCCTTTCGTGCTGGTTGCCAGCCCCAAGCTGCCCGTGCGCAATGTGCAGGAGCTGATCGCCTATGCCAAGGCCAACCCCGGCACGCTCAACTACGGCTCTTCAGGCAATGGCACCATCTTGCACCTGGGCGCAGCGATGTTTGTGCAACAGGCCGGGCTGCAGATTCCGCACATCCCGTACCGTGGCATGGGCCAGCTGATGAATGACCTGCTCAGCGGCCAGGTGCAACTGGGCGTGGTGGCGGTTGCGCCAGCAGCGCCGCATGTCAAGACCGGCGCGCTGCGTGCGCTGGGAGTCACCAGCGCCAAACGGTCGGGCGCCCTGCCCGATGTGCCCACGATCGCTGAACAGGGCCTGCCGGATTACGTGCTGGATGGCTGGATTGCCGCCATCGCGCCAGCAGGGCTCGCTGACGCGGAGCGCCAGCGCATCTACCAGGGCTTTGTCCAAGGTGTGGGATCCCCCGAGGCCAAGCAAGCACTGGTGGCACAGGGCTACGATATCCAGCTGATGCCCCCCGCACAGACAACGGCCTTCATCCGTGAAGAAAAATCACGCATGGAAGCCGTGGTGAAAGCAGCCAATGTGAAATTAGATTAACCAGGGACATTGCGGCAGCTCTCCTACAGGCGCGGAACTATCGAAGCCCTACGCTGTCACACTCCATTGCAGTGTGCAGACCAGGCACGCCCCAGCCAAATGCGGGATTCGCCTGCACAGCTATGGGCCGGGCTGCAACTACCATCGCCAGGGTCACCGAGGCATCACCCAAAGGGCAGATGACGAACCCTGCCTTTCTATGAGGAGTTTTCATGAAAAAAATACGCTTGCTGGCTGCCGCCGCATTGATTGCCGCCACCCCATTTGTCACCACCACCGCCATGGCTCAGAACCACACCAACAACTCCAACGCAGCCGATACCGGCCCTACACTGACGCTGGACGCCGAAGCAACCACCCGCGTGCCCGAAGACACCGCATGGGCGCAGTTCAGCGTGGAGAAAGAGTCAAAAGACCAAGCTCAGGCGCAACAGTTGGGCAAAGCCGCCCTGGCCGACGTGCTCGCCACTGTGAAGAAATCGCCTTCGCTGCAGGTCACCACCGAGAATCTGTTCACCACGCCCGTCTACAACAAGGACGGCAAGATCTCCAGCTGGCGCACCAACTTCAATGTGCAAATCGAATCGACCGACACCGCCCAAGTCGGCCAGACCATGGCGGCCCTGATGGACAAGGCGCGGCTGGCAGGCTCTGGCTTTCGACTGTCGGACGCTGCCCGCAAAAAAGCACAGGACCAGTTGATTGCTGAAGCTGTCAAAGCCTTTGAGGCCAAGGCCAAGGTCACCGCCAGCGCCATGGGGTTTGCACGCTACGAATACGGCAACATCAACCTGAACCAAAGCGGCTCCAGCCAGCCCATGATGCGTGCCAACCGCGGCTACGCCATGGCCATGTCTAAATCGGCTGATGCGAGTGAACCTGTCGGCCTGGAAGCTGGCTACACCATGGTGTCGGTCACCCTGTCGGGCTCCGTCAAGCTGATCAAATAAGCTATGCGCGCAGCCTGTACGGCGTTACAGGCTGCGCGACAGAATCAGCGCCACGCCCGCCACCGTCAATACAGCGCCAAGGCAAGCCCCAAAAGTAGGCGGCACGCGGGTCTTCCACCACAGAAGCGGCAGCAGCAAAATCGGCGAAATCGACGACAGCATGCCCACCAGGCCCGCGCTGCCGTATTGGAGCGCAGCCAAAATCAGCGTCATGCCCAGCGCCATCGACAAAAAGGCGCTGCCCGCTACCAAGCCCCAATCACGCCGCGCCATGGGCGCCTGCAAACGTGCAGGCTGCCAGCGCACCAGCAGCAGCAATGCATGAAAGCCAAAACCCGCCGCCATGCGGATGGCCGATGCAGCGACCGGGTCGACCTGCGGCTCCATCACCGGCTTGACCACCAAGGTGCCCAGCGCCTGGCCCAACGCGGCCAGGAGACCCAGGCTCACACCGACCGCCAGGCGGCCGCGCGTGGCCTCCCATTCCGTAGCGCTGCCCGCGCGCGAGCCAAAGGCAATCGCCGTCATCACCCCACCCACCAGCAGGGCGCAGCCCACCATGGCAGTGCCGCTCATGCGCTCGCCCAGAAACAACGCAGCCAGCACGGCAGACATCATCGAATGCGTGGCAAACAGAATGCCTGAGCGGCGTGGCCCGAGCCGGTTCATGCAGGCGAAAAGCACCGTGTCACCAATAAAGATGCCGATAAAACCCGAGAGCACCAGCACCGCAATCAGCGTGGGATTGAGCGTGCTCCAACTGCCCGCAACAGTGGCCCAGCCGCCCAGCATGACACTGGCAAACACCATGCGCCAGCGCGTAAAGGCAAAAGCCCCCATCTTGCGCGAAACCGGCGCGGAAAACAGCGCAGCCATCGCCCAGCAGGCAGCGGCCAGCACGGCCAGAAATTCAGGAGGAAAAGGGAGGTGAGACACGGCAGATCAGCTAAAACCGCAGCAAGCGCACGCGCTGTCCCGCAAATGCTGCACAGCCCATGCCAATGGCGCTAGGATGCGTGGCATAGCTGGCATCCTCCTTGCAAAATGGCAAGGACGCGCCATTGTAGGCCTGCCACTGCGGGCAGGTCGTGCCACCAAGACACCTAGAGGACGATCCATGAGCAAGAAACAACGTATCGCCGTACTGGCTGGCGACGGTATCGGCAAGGAAGTGATGCCCGAGGGCATCCGCGTGCTGGAAGCTGCTGCCAAGCGCTTCGACCTGCCGCTGGAGATGCAGCACTTTGATTGGGCGCACTGTGACTACTTTGCCCAACATGGCCAGATGATGCCCGACGACTGGAAGGCACAGTTGCAAGGCTTCGATGCCATCCTGTTCGGCGCCGTGGGCTGGCCCGCCACCGTGCCCGACCACGTCTCGCTGTGGGGTTCACTGCTCAAGTTCCGCCGAGAGTTCGACCAGTACATCAACCTGCGCCCGGTGCGCCTGTTTGATGGCGTGCCCTGCCCGCTGGCTGGCCGCAAGCCGGGCGACATCGACTACTATGTGGTGCGCGAGAACACCGAAGGCGAGTACACCGCGCTGGGCGGCATCATGTTCGAAGGCACGGACCGTGAAATGGTGCTGCAGGAGGCTGTGTTCACCCGCAAGGGCGCAGACCGCCTGCTCAAGTTCGCATTCGATCTGGCCCAGAGCCGCAGCAAGAAGCATGTGACCCTCGCCACCAAGTCCAATGGCATTGCTATTAGCATGCCCTGGTGGGACAAGTGCGCCGAAGCCATGGCCAAAAACTACCCCGATGTGGTGCTGGACAAACAGCACATCGATATCCTCACCGCCCGCTTTGTGCTGCAGCCCGGCCGTTTTGACGTGGTGGCGGCCACCAACCTGTTCGGCGACATCCTCTCCGATCTGGGCCCCGCCACCACTGGCACCATTGGCCTTGCGCCATCGGCCAACCTGAACCCCGAGCGCAACTTCCCCTCGCTGTTCGAGCCCGTGCATGGCTCCGCACCCGATATCTATGGCCAGAAGATCGCCAACCCAATTGCCATGGTCTGGTCCGTGGCGCTGATGCTGGATTTCCTGGGCAACGGCCAGGGCGCATGGCGGCAGGCACACGATGCCATCGTAGACGCGATCAGCCAGACCATTCTGAGCGGTCCCCGCACGCCCGATCTGGGCGGACAGGCCAAGACAGACGATGTGGGCCAGGCCATTGCGCAATTGCTGGCCTGAGCGCCTGACAGGGCTGCGCGCAGCCACTGCGCTGGCCGCCTTGCTGGCCTGCGCGCCCCAAGTGCAGGCGCGGGGCTACACACCGCAAGGCAGCTGCGGCGGCTACGAGCGCGTGAGCATCAGCAGCCCGGCAGGAACCTGCGTGGCCCTGGTCGCCGATGAACGCGATGGCCTGCGCGCGCCGCGCCGGGTGCTGGAGATCAGCCCCGGCCGCCTGTGGATCATTGACATGGGCAGCTGGGTGCCCCACCAGGGACGGCTGCTGGAGGTGACACTGCCTGCGCAGCCCGCTGCCACACCCGCGCAACGCCCACAGGTCAAGGTGCTGGCAGACAAGCTGGATCGCCCCCTGGCACTGGTGCGCGGCCCGGATGCGCAGATCTACATCGGCGAGGCAGGCCGAATCTGGCGCACGCCGGTCCCCATCGCAGGCGAGCCCGTACAGCCACAGACGGTACTGGACGCATTGCCCAACGATGGGGCCCACCCGCTCAAGGAAATCACGTTCGGGCTGGATGGAAGCCTGTATGTCAACATGGGCTCGGTCACCGACCGCTGCCAGAGCACGCAGGGTGAGCTGGCCTATCCGTGCCCCGAGCGGGAGGCCATGCAGTTCCGTGGCGCGGTATGGCGCGCGGTATTGCAGAACCCGCCAGTAGCAGGACAGCCGCCTGTGCGGCAATTTGCACCCTTTGCACTCGGTCTGCGCAATTCGGTGGCGCTTGCCACGCTGCCCGATGGCCCGGCTGCGGGTAGTCTGTGGCAAGGCGAAAACAATATCGACTACCGCGACAAAAACGAGCCGCCAGAAGAGCTGAACGAACTGGTTGCAGGTGCAGACTACGGTTGGCCCTACTGTGTGGGCCAGCAGCGCGTGGCACGCGGCTACAACGAGCGCGTCCGGTGCGCCTCCACCAAGATGCCCCGCATGCTGTGGCCTGCACACGCAGCGCCGCTGCATCTGCTCGCCACTCCGATTACCAGCCCCTTCCATGGCCAGTTGCTGGTGGCCTGGCACGGCCCTCAGGGCCACCGGGTTGTGGGCTTTGCGCGCCAGAAGGACGGCAAGCCAGGCGGAAAACCGGTGGAATGGCTGACCGGGTGGACGGCAGACGGAAACATGCGCCCGCTGGGCCGCCCCACGGGCCTCGCGCTGAACCACCTGGGACAATTGATGGTGGTGGAAGACTACAACCGCACACTGCTGATGCTGCTGCCCGTGCCCGATACCACGGCCCAAGCCATGCACAAGCGCTGAGCGCCCACCAGCGGTGCCGCCTGGGAGACATCCTGCCGCCGGGCATGCTTGCCGATCTGACGCCCCGGCCTATCATCTGCGGTTATTCATCCCTGCTGCGCAGACTCGCCTGCGGGCGTCCTGCAGCCACCGCGACATGACAGCGCTCCCCTCTTCCGTGCCCCCGGGCCCGACTCCGCCGCCCGGCCTTTACTTCGGCTGGGTGATCGTCGCAGCTTCCACCGTCCTCACGCTGCTCACGGTTGGCATGCGCATGGGCATTGGCCCTTTCATGCTGCCCATGTCGGAGGATCTGGGCTTCAGCCGCAGCCTGCTCTCGTCCATCGTGGCAGTCGGCATGCTCTGCTATGGCCTGGGCATGCCGGCTGCAGGCTGGCTGGTGGCGCGCAAGGGCACGCGCACCGTTTTGCTCACGGGCACCGCCATTGTCGTGCTCGCCTGTCTCTGGACGGTGAACGCCCGCACGCCATGGAGCTTTTTCTGGGCCTATGGCGTCGCGCTGTCGCTCGGGTTGGCCTTTACCAGCCCGGTGGCAGTCACACCCATGATCAGCCGTTGGTTCACGCGCCAGCGTGGCATGGCGCTGTTCTTTCTGTCCACGGGCTCGATGGCTGGCATCGCAGTGATGACTCCCGTGTTCACCACCACCATCGGCCTTTGGGGTTGGCAGCGCACCCTGCTGGGGTTTGCAGTGGTGTTTGCACTCATCATCGGTGCCATGGCGCTGTGGATCGTGCGCGACGAAGCCCCGGAAAACACCGATTTGACTGCTACGCAAATTGAACAAAAACGGCAGTCAAAGCTCACCCATCAATCGCCAGCAGCTACAGAGTCAGAAGCAATCAGCTTTACCCGGGCTATCGCAACCGCACCGTTCTGGCAGATATTCCTGGGCCTGTTTGCCTGCGGCTTCAGCATGAACCTGCTGGGCACCCACGGCATGCCCATGCTGATGGACCATGGCTTTGACGCAGGCAGCAGCGCGGGCGGCATCGGCCTCATCGGCTTTGTGGCGATCTTCAGCACCCTGGCGTTGGGCAAGCTCTCCGACATGGTGCCGCGCCGCTACATCCTCGCCGTCATCTACTTGGTACGCGGCCTGGGCTTTGTGGGCCTGGTGGCGGTCGTTCACCACTGGCAGCTGTATGCAGTGGCTGCCATTGGCGGCATTGTCTGGGCTGGCTCGATTGCCGCGTCTTCTGCCATCCTGGGCGATCTGTACGGCATCCAACTGGTGGGCCTGCTGTACGGATGGGCCTACCTGGGCCACCAGATCGGCGCCATGATCAGCAGCTGGCTCGGCGGCTGGGCCTTCGAGCAGTTTGGCACGCACTGGATTGCCTTTGGAGCGGCAGCCATGCTGCTGCTGGTTGCAGCGTGCGTTTCGCTGCTGCTGCCCTCCAAGCTCAAACCATGAAAAATACCCGCTGATGCGGGTATTTTGGCGGGCCAAGGCTGCGGCAGGCCAGGTTGGGAGCGCTCTGAGCCTGGCCCCTATCCCCGTGGCAACTGCGGCGGCTTGACCAGATCGTCCAGCGACAGGCCCTTCTCGCGCAGCAGGCTCTCCAGCAAGGGTTTGAGCTGGCCCAGGCTTTCGTCCACGGCTTCGCGGACCGTATCCACCACCACTTGCGTGCCTCGTTCGATCTCGATATTGAGGCCATCGCCCACACGCTTGGCTTCAAATACCGTCATGCGGCGGGTTTCTGGAATGAGCCAGACCTCGAACCAGCCCTCCTGGCGGTTCACCTCTGCAACCGTCAGGCTGGCGCCGTTGATGGCGATATAGCCCTTGGCAAATACGTAACGACGAAAGGCCTCGGGCACGGCCACGCGCATCACGTAGTTGTTGTCGAACTCGCGGATCGCAGCCAGGGTGCCTGTGAAATCCACATGACCGGACAGCGGGTGGCCACCAATCTCGGCCCCGTCCTTGGCGGCGCGCTCCACATTGACGGACGAGCCTACCTGCAACTGGCCCAGGGTGGTGATGTTCAGGCTTTGCAGCATCACATCAAACCGTGCGTGCTGCGCGTCCACCAGTTCGGTCACCGTCAGGCACACGCCATCGTGCGACACACTGGCGCCTACGGCCAGATCCTGGCAAAAATCTGGCGGAAAGACCACCGTGAAAGTGCGCAGGCCGGGCTGGTCGTCGATGGCGCTGATGGTGGCGACCGCCTGAATGATGCCGGTGAACATCAGGAGCCCGCCACCTTCATCTTGCCAACCAGAATGCTGCCCAGGGTCTTGGAACCTGCGCAGTACTCGTCTGCGCCCACGGCCAGAACGTCCTTGAACATGTCCTTCAAGTTGCCGGCAATTGTGATTTCCTGCACCGGAAAGGCAATCTGCCCATTCTCAACCCAGAAACCGCTCGCGCCGCGCGAGTAATCGCCCGTCACCGGGTTCACGCCCTGGCCCATCAACTCGATCACGAAAAGGCCGGTGCCCAGCTTTTGCAACATGGCAGCGAGATCATCGGTAGGCCGCGTCTTCGAGGAGTAGAAGTGCAGGTTGTGCGCTCCGCCCGCGTTGCCCGTGGTCTTCATGCTCAGCTTGCGGGCAGAATAGGTGGAGAGGAAATAGCCATTGACCTTGCCGTCTTCCACCACATGGCGCTTGCTGACGCGCACGCCTTCGTCATCAAACGGCGCACTGCCCTTGCCGCCCATGACAAATGGATCTTCCACCAGCTGGATGTGCTTGGGGAACACCTTTTTGCCCAAGGAGCCCAGCAGGAAGGAGCTGCGGCGGTACAGCGCGCCGCCGCTGATGGCCTGCACCAATGAGCCAACCAGACCCGCAGCCAGCGGCGCATCAAACAGCACCGGGCATTCGGTCGTGGGGATCTTGCGTGCGTTGAGACGCGACAAGGCGCGCTCCGCAGCATAACGCCCGACGACAGCAGGATCGGCCAGGTCTTGCGCGCGGCGCATGCTGCTGTACCAGGCATCGCGCTGCATGTCGGCACCCTTGCCTGCAATGGGCGCCACCGAAATACTGTGGCGCGAGCTGGCGTAGCCACCGGCAAAACCGTTGGTATGGGCACTGTAGAAATGGCTCTGCTGGGCCGATACGCCAGCGCCTTCGCTGTTGGTGATGCGCTTGTCGGTGGCAAAGGCGGCCGCTTCGCACTGCAGCGCCAGTTGGGCGGCTGCTTCGCTGTCAATAGCCCACGGATGGAACAGGTCAAGTTCGCGCTGCTCGGCTGCTGGCACAATATCGGCTGCATCGGGCAGGCCGGCAACCGGGTCTTCGGCCGTGAAACGGGCGATGTCGTAGGCTGCTTGCACCGTGCGCTTTACCGCTTCGGCCGAGAAATCGGAGGTGCTGGCATTGCCTCGGCGTTTGCCGATATACACCGTCACGCCCAGCGACTTGTCGCGGTTGCGCTCCACCGTCTCCAGTTCGCCCTTGCGCACGCTGACCGACAGGCCAGCGCCTTCGGAGGCATCCGCTCCGGCATCGGTGGCACCCAGTGTTTTGGCATGCGACAGCGCCTGCTCGACAAGGTCCTTGAAAAATGCGCGGCTGTAACTGAAGCCGCTGGCGGCCTGGGCATCGCCCTGGCTGTTGGAGCTGGATACGGTTTTTTTCATACTGCCCGCTATGATACTGATAACCGCCATCGCCCTGGCAATGAGATGGGCTGAACGACCTGCGCAACCAGCGTGCGCAGCAGAGGCAGCGGCCCGTTCAGCACCTCCCTGCCGGGCTGTGGCCTTTTGAACAAAAGCACAACCATGTCACGCAAACCCAAAAAAGGCTATTTCGTTCGCGGCAAGTTCGTGGCCGAAGGCAGCGAACTCGATATCGAGCTGAAGGCCGAACTCAAAGGCACGACCGAGTCGAGCAAGTCCGATCTGAAGAAGGAAATGGACGCCCTGCAGGACCTGGGCAAGGAACTGCTCACGCTGCGCAGCGATCTTTTCAACCGCCTGCAACTGCCTGAAATCCTGGTGAACGCGCTGGCCGAGGCCAAACGCATCACCAACTTTGAAGGCAAGCGCCGCCAGATGCAGTTCGTCGGCAAGCTGATGCGCAGGCTCGACGAAGGCGAGGTGGCAGCCATCAATGCCGCGCTCACCGAGCAGAAAGAAGGCTCAGGCATCGAAAAGGCACTGCTGCATGCCTCGGAGCAGTGGCGTGATCGCATGATCGCAGACGACGATGCCGTGGCGCAATGGATCAACGAGGCGCCGCAGACCGATATCCAGCAGTTGCGTTCGCTGGTACGCCAGGCGCGCAAGGATATGCCCGGCGCCCACGAAGCCAACGTGCAGGAATCCACCGGCCAGGCGGCACGCAAGGGCCGCGCATACCGCGAGCTGTTCCAGCTGGTACGAGACCATGTGATGGCCGCCCACGCCGCACGCCTGCAGGCATCCGCTGCCGATGTCGACGCCAGCGACGAGGATTGAGAGAGAAAAGCCCCCAGCGCATGATTGATGCGCACAACCAGCTATCAAAATATGAGTATTGCATACGACTCCATCAAGATTGGCATTGTCTCGGTCAGCGACCGCGCCAGCAGTGGCGTGTATGAGGACAAAGGCCTGCCCGCCCTGCAGGACTGGCTGGGTCGTGCGCTGCACAACCCGGTGGACTACGAGGCCCGCCTGATCGCCGACGAACAGGCGCTGATCAGCCAGACCCTGGTCGAGCTGGTGGATGCGGGCTGCAGCCTGGTGCTCACCACGGGCGGCACCGGCCCTGCGCTGCGCGATGTGACGCCCGAAGCCACCCTGGCCGTGGCAGACAAGGAAATGCCTGGTTTTGGCGAGCAGATGCGCCAGATCAGCCTACGCTTCGTGCCCACGGCCATTCTGTCGCGCCAGGTCGTCGTCATCCGAGGCCAGTGCCTCATCATCAACCTGCCCGGCCAGCCCAAGGCGATTGCAGAAACGCTGGAAGGCCTGAAGGACGCCGACGGTACGCAACTCGTGCCGGGCATTTTTGCCGCCGTACCTTACTGTATTGATCTGATCGGCGGCCCCTATCTGGAAACACAAGACGCGGTGTGCAAGGCCTTTCGGCCCAAGAACGCAATCCGCGCTCCTCGCAGCTAAATCCGGCCGCGCCTCATCCGGCTGCGGCAAGAAAAACCCGCCAGGGCTTTAAGCAACTGGCGGGGGCGAGCCATCTGTAGGCCATTTCAACGCCGCGATCAGGCCTGAGCCTTGCGTTTGCGGCGCCAGGCCAGCATACCAATGCCACCCGACAACAGTGCCAAAGCCGCCTGACCCAGGGCAGGAACCGGCGTGGCCTGCGCCGATGGCGTAACGGGGTCGCCCGCCACCACCGCAACACCGCCCGGATCGCGGATCACACCGTCGGCCACCAGATCGTCATCGCCCAATTGGCCGTCCGTCAGGGTCAGCACCACCTTGTTGCCGCTGATGCTGGCGTTGGGGTACACGTACCAGTGGTCCGTCTGGTTGTCTGCCGTCTTGCCGAACTTGTAGTACTTGGCGTTTGCAGGCAGCGCCTCGGGATAGGTCAGCTCCACCGTGGCGCTTTGCCCCGCCTGCCCACCGGTGAGCTGCAGGCTCACCAGACCAAACGGAAAGCCCACGCCTTGGGGCGGCTGCGAAGCAGCGCTGACTGCCACTGGCCTGCCCGCATCGAACGCCCACAGCCCTGCGCCACCGCCGCTGACACGGGCCTGCACATCACCCACCTTGCCGGCTGGCGCCAGCGATGCCGTCGCAGGCCGGGCCACAAAATCAAACTGAAGCTGGCACTGGCCGGTAAGCGTGCCCGTGGTGTAGACGGAGCGATCTGCATTCCAGCTGCCAGCGGGGCAGTTGCTGCTTGCAGCCAACCCTAGCAGTTGGTAGCCCGGCTGCGGCACTAACGTACAGCTGCTGGTCTGGCCGGGTACGGCGCTGGAGCATGCAACGCTACCCGCCGATGCCACATTGGGCACGCCAATCACGCCATGGCTGCCATCGCCAACGATCAGCGTCACGGGCTTGCCCAGAATCACATAGCTGTAGTTGGCATCCATCTTGTGGCGGTAGCCGGGCATGACGATGGCCGTGCCAGCCGTGCTGAAGCTGAGCGAGCCGCCGTTGCTCTGTGCCACAGCGGCAGTGCCTCCCAGGTACACCAGCTCATTGGCGACGGCAGCCCTATTGGCCTGGAGCTGCGTGAGCAGATCAACCTCCACGCTCACCGGCGTGTTGAGCGCCAGCACGCCTTGCTGTGGCTTTGCAGCGATCTCCACCGGGAAGTCGCTGGCCAGATAGGCGTGATCGGTGGTGATGCCATGGGTGCCCCAGCTGTAGTACTTGTAGAAATCTGCCGGCGTGTTTACCGTCCATGGCCAGAATGTGACACCGCGATGCTTTGCCGCTTCCATGGTGCGCTGGCTGATGGCGCCATAGCTGGGGTTGAAGGTGGAGGAATTGGCCTGGGTGGCTTCCAGCACGTTGCGCACGCTGCTGGTCACATCGGCACTGTCGGCAATGCTGTTGAGAAAGCCGCCCGTCAACTCCGGCATCTGCTCGGCACTGCGCTTGAGCTGATCGCTGCTGAACGAGATGGCGACCGACTGGTCCGCCACGCCTTCTTCCGCCATTTCCTTCTTGAGCTGGGCAATGATGCGCGGGTTGGCACTCTTGAGCTCGATCACGTGGGTGATGGGCTTGTCCTTGAAGGCCTTGAAATATTCGCGCATGGTAGGCACCTGGTAGCCCTTGCCCTTGGTACGCAAAGCTTTGACCTGGTCGAGGCTCATGCCCTCGACTGCGCCAGTGCCAGTCGTCGTGCGGTTGACCGTGTCGTCATGCATGATGACAAGGTGGTCGTCGGAGGTGATGTAGATGTCGTTTTCCACTGCATCCGCCCCCACGGCCACCGCGGCCCTGGCGCTTTCCAGCGTGTTTTCGTCTTCACGGCTGGGCATGCCGCGATGTCCAATCACCAGCGGTTTGCGCAGCAGCGTGTTGGCAGGCAGCTTGCGCAGCACCTCCGCATAGGCCGCGCTGTTGGCCGACACCACGCCGTTGACACCACTGGTCAGAATGCGCGCTGCCTGCTCAGGCGTATCCGCTTCGGCACTTGTCCATACCGTGATCAGCAGGCGCTGCAAGCGGGCCACGAAATCACGCTTGCTCAGGTTCGCGGGCAAGATGGCGATCTTGGCGCCCGCACGGTTGGTGTCGCCCGAGATCGTGAGCAGATCCTGCGTCGACGTGCCCAGATTGCGCTGGCTGAAATCCACAGCCGTGCGCACCCTGGGCAGCGCCATGCGCGCCTGCTTGAGCAGTGCCACATCGCCAGACAGCAGCGTCAGGTCGGCCAGGTTGTGTACACCGTTGGAGAAAGCCACCAGCGCATTCACAGTGGCCGCATCGTCGATTCGCAACAGCGGTATGGTGTTGCGCTTAGCTTGCTCGTAGTGCGCCTTGAGGGTGCCCACCACAGCGCCATTGGCGTCCTTGAGGTTGAGCGCGCTGTCCAGGCTCAGCAAGGTGCTGCTGACGCCGGTACCGTCCAACGCCACGCCTGCATGGGCTGCCTGCACCAGGGTAGGTGCCATGGCAGCGAGCGTACCGGTGTCCTGTACGGTGACAGGCATGTCAAGATCGGGCAAAGGGGTCAGCTGTTCGGTCACCTTCAGGCTTTTGACGCGCATGACCAGCCCCGCCGTCTGCATGCCGATGCCACCCTGGGTGAGCCCTGTGGTGATGACGACATCGTGCAGCAACGCACCATTGAGGTACTGGCGCACGCGGTTTCCGTACACCACCACGCTGGCGATATAGGTCCTGTTCTTGTCGATCGCCTCGGT
The DNA here is from genome assembly GCF_014207855.1 of Comamonas odontotermitis. Taxonomy (GTDB): domain Bacteria; phylum Pseudomonadota; class Gammaproteobacteria; order Burkholderiales; family Burkholderiaceae_C; genus Comamonas; species Comamonas odontotermitis_A. Next base: position 40,236 of record NZ_JACHKZ010000004.1, read on the forward strand.
AAAAGCCTTGGTACTGTTCACCGACCATGCACCGGCTTTGCGGAAGGCAAATTCGGTACCGTTGCTGGCAGTGGCGTTTTGCCGAATCGCGAACTGGTGATACGGCTCATAGGCTGGGGAGCCGCCCTCCGCAGAACTGCGGTACATCACGCTGCCCCAACGGGTGTTGCTGTTCACCTTGTCGAAGGTGAACTCCATGTCAATGCGGTAGTTGGACAGCGTCTCCAGTTCCACCGGCAACATGACGGCAGTCATCGACGTGTCGTTGGCAGTACCGTCGATCAGCAGGTTGCCGGTGGCCGCATCAATGGCGGCCGTGCCCTTGTTCCAGCCAGGCGTGCGCCAGCCAGCAGGCAGGCCGGTTGCAGCCTTGTCATTGAATACCTTGTCGAGATAGACCTGGCCTTGGGGATCGGCTTTGGCCAGCCTGGCCTCCAGCGCCTGTAACGGCTGCAGAGGCTGCATGTTTGCAACCACGGCCCTGTCGGCGGCGAGTGTGGTTTGAAAGGACAAGGTCAGCAATGAAGCCATTGCCGCCACGAGAGGTAGGCGTCGCATAGTATCCCCAAAAGAAAGGCGAGAGTTTTGCAACAATCAATGACATGATCATGAAAGAAAACACGCACCTTTCCCCTGACAGACAACTGCGTCTTCGCCGGTGCGTCTTTTGCTATCCGCACAGGAATTAAAAACATCCAGATCATCAATATTCAGACAACGTAACCTGGGCGACAGGAAGACGGCGATGCAACGGTTTTCACTATCACGCGCCAGAAACAATGCTTCTAGCATGCATGCAGACACCTATCCATTCCAATCGATCACAAAGGAATTCGTCCATGTTCAAGCCTTCGTCCCTTGCCCTGCACCCCGCCATGACGGCCTGTGCGTTGGCCTGCAGCCTGCTGGCTGCCACGGCCCACGCTCAGGACAAGGTTCGCCTGGGATTTCTGACCGACATGTCGAGCCAGTACGCCGATGGCGATGGCAAGGGCGGCGCTGCAGCCATTCAGATGGCTATTGACGACTTTGGAGGCAAGCTGTTGGGCAAGCCGATCGAGCTGATCTCTGCCGATCACCAGAACAAAGCTGATATCGCATCCACCAAATCGCGCGAATGGGTGGACACGCAGGGCGTTCAGTTGCTGATTGCCGGCACCAACACCGCCACGGCTCTTGCCATGGGCCAGGTGGCCAATGAGAAAAAGCGCGTGCTGCTCATCAATGGCGCATATTCCTCGGGCATCACCGGCGCCAACTGCTCGCCATACTGGGTGCACTACAACTCAGACACCACAGCCATTGCACGCGGCACGGGCAAGGCCGTGGCAGAGCAAGGTGGCAAGAACTGGGCTCTGCTGGTGTCCGACTACACCTTCGGCCACACGCTGGAGAACGACATCACCAAGGTCATCACCGCCAATGGCGGGCAGGTGCTCAAATCGGTGCGCGCGCCCTTTCACGCCAACGACTTTTCGTCCTACCTGATGCAGGTGCAGGCGAGCAAGGCGCAGATTCTTGGGCTCGCCAATGCAGGTGGCGATTTCATGAACTCGCTCAAGGCCGCGCGCGAATTTGGCGTCACCCCCAAGATGAAGCCTGTGGCACTGATGGTGTTCGCCAACGAGGTGGAAAGCCTGGGGCTCAAGCTTGCTGGCGGCCTGATGTTCACCGACAGCTGGTTCTGGGACCGCACCCCCGAAGCGCGCAAATGGACTGACCGCTTCTATGCAAAGACCGGCAAGATGCCCACTTCGCTGCATGCGTCTGATTATTCATCGGCCATGAGCTATTTCAAGGCCGTGGAAAAGGCCCAGACCCTGGATGCCGACAAGGTGATGGCCACGCTCAAGTCAATGGAGCTGAACGACATGTTCGGCAAGGGCAAGATCCAGCCCAATGGCCGCTATGTGCACGACATGTACTTGCTGCAGGTGAAAACGCCCGAGGAATCCAAGGCCAAGCACGACTCGTTCAAGCTGATCAAGGAACTGCCTGGCGACACGCTGTTTGCTAGCAAGGAAGAGGCCAACTGCCCCATCTGGAAGTAAGCCCGCCCAAATCGCAAGCCCAAGCAGCACAAAAGAACAAAAATAGAACACAAAAGCCGCAAGAGACCCTTGCGGCTTTTTGCTATGAAATGAAAGCACTTGCGTGCTACGGACAAGCGCCAGCTGCTACCTTCATCAAAAAGTACTCACTCAAAACCACGCATCTGCGCCCACTCGGCAAATGGCGCCCGGTCGGCGCGTAAGGTATTGATCGGTGCCTGCGTGTCTTCATAGCCCAGCGCCACACCATAGGCTACACGGTAAGGCTCGGGGGCCTTGAGCACGCGCTCCACCGTGTTGCCATAGCGACGCCAGAAGCCTTGGGCACAGGTGGCCATGCCCCGCTCGGTGGCCAGCAGCATGAGCGATTGCAGGTAGATGCCCAGATCCACCCACTGCGCGTAACCCATGCGCTCATCCGCAAACACCAAAATACCCACCGGTGCCCCAAAGAACTGGCCATTCTTGGCCAGTTGCTCCAGGCGTGCCGCCTTGTTCTCGCGCGGGATGGCAATGGTTTTGTACAGATCCTCACCGTTCTTGAAACGTCGGCTGCGGTATGGCTCCCACAGATTGGGCGGATACGACAGGTTGCTGACCTGCTCCTCATCGGGCTGCGCCGCAGCAATGGCATCCGTGAGCTGCGTCAAGGCCGCGCCTGCCAGCGCCACCACACGCCAGGGCTGCAGATTGCCTCCGGATGCTGCTTGCGCCGCATCGCTCATCAGGCTGTGCACCTGGTCTGCCGTAGGGGCCTTGGATAAAAACGCGCGCACCGAGCGGCGCTCTTTCATGGCTTGGGAGACATTCATGGCTGGGTCTTTCTTCGATGGAAATCACAGGCGATAGGCCGTCACTGAAGGCAAGTTTAGTGCAGTGCAGCAAATGAGCCTGACACTTTCGTGGCAAGACACAGGTGACTCCCCCCTGGAGGACACGCTACGATGAAACCCCGGGGCCCCTCTGCAAACCGCCTTTGTAGAGGCCCTCATTGCCGGACTCCTGCCATGCTCACCACTGCCATCCAAGCCGACATCACAACCTTGCAGGTGGATGCCATCGTCAATGCCGCCAACTCGTCGCTATTGGGCGGCGGTGGGGTCGATGGCGCCATCCACCGGGCCGCTGGGCCCGAGCTGCTGCACGAATGCCGATTGCTGGGCGGCTGCAAGACGGGAGATGCAAAGATCACGGGTGGCTACCGGCTGCCCGCCAGGCACATCATCCACACCGTAGGGCCTGTGTGGCGCAATGGCGAAAACGATGAAGCGTCGCTGCTTGCGGCATGCTACCGGCACTCGCTGGCCCTGGCCGAAAGCGTGGGCGCCCAAACCATCGCCTTCCCCAGCATCAGCACCGGCATCTATGGCTACCCCATTACATTGGCGGCGCGCATTGCTGTGGCAACCGTCAAGGCATGTGCAGGCAACGCGCCCGGCGTGCAATCGGTGGTGTTCTGCTGCTTTTCGGCCAGCGATCTGGAGTTGTACACGCAGGTACTGCACGAGCTGGCAGACTGAAGTTAAGTTAACGGCATCTTCAGGTAGTTGCTACCCAATAAATAGCAGCCAGCGCTTGACGGATTGGCGCTGGCCGCTATTTTCGGCTCTACCTCACACGGTTCAACGCGCTGTCGTATCCGATGCGATCGGAATGTAGAACTCGCCGCCCGTGCGGTTGAACTCTTCCGCCTTGGCCTGCATGCCCACCGAAATGCCCTGCTCCGCTGCCACGCCTTGCGACTTGGCAAAATCGCGCACTTCCTGGGTGATCTTCATCGAGCAGAACTTGGGCCCGCACATGCTGCAGAAGTGCGCCACCTTGGCGCTGTCCTTGGGCAGCGTCTCATCATGGAACGCACGCGCCGTGTCGGGATCCAGGCCCAGATTGAACTGGTCTTCCCAGCGGAAGTCGAAGCGCGCCTGAGAGAGCGCATCGTCGCGCGAGCGTGCGCCCGGGTGGCCCTTGGCCACATCGGCCGCGTGCGCTGCGATCTTGTAGGCGATGATGCCTTGCTTGACGTCGTCACGATCGGGCAGGCCCAGGTGTTCCTTGGGCGTCACATAGCACAGCATGGCGGTGCCGAACCAGCCGATCATGGCTGCGCCGATCGCGCTGGCGATGTGGTCGTAGCCGGGGGCGATGTCGATGGTCAGCGGCCCCAGGGTGTAGAAAGGCGCTTCGTGGCAGTGCTTGAGCTGCTCGGTCATGTTGGCCTGGATCATGTGCATGGGCACGTGGCCCGGGCCTTCGATCATGGTCTGCACATCGTGTTTCCATGCGATCTGGGTCAGCTCGCCCAGCGTCTTGAGCTCGGCAAACTGGGCTTCGTCATTCGCATCGGACGCGCAGCCCGGGCGCAGGCCATCGCCCAACGAGAAGCTCACGTCGTACTGCTTCATGATGTCGCAGATATCCTCGAAGTGCTCGTAGAGGAAGCTCTCGCGGTGGTGTGCCATGCACCACTTGGCCATGATGGAGCCGCCGCGCGAGACGATGCCGGTGCGGCGCTGGGCCGTGAGGTGGATGTATGCGAGGCGCACGCCTGCGTGGATGGTGAAGTAGTCCACGCCTTGCTCGGCCTGCTCGACCAGCGTGTCGCGGAAGATTTCCCATGTCAGGTCCTCGGCAATGCCGCCTACCTTCTCCAGCGCCTGGTAGATGGGCACGGTGCCAATGGGCACGGGCGAATTGCGGATGATCCAGTCGCGCGTAGTGTGGATGTTCTTGCCGGTGGACAGATCCATCACATTGTCCGCGCCCCAGCGGATCGCCCAGACCAGCTTTTCGACCTCTTCCTCGATGCTGGAGGTGACAGCCGAGTTGCCAATGTTGGCGTTGATCTTGACCTTGAAATTGCGCCCGATAGCCATGGGCTCGATCTCGGGGTGGTTGATGTTGGCCGGAATGATGGCACGGCCGCGCGCCACCTCGTCGCGCACGAACTCGGGCGTGATGATCTTCGGAATCGCTGCGCCCAGACTGTTGCCAGCCAGGCGCGCTTCGCGCGCCGCATCTTGCTGGTACTCGGCCATCCATTCGCGGCGGCCATTCTCGCGCAGCGCTACATATTCCATCTCGGGCGTGATGATGCCCTTGCGCGCATAGTGCATCTGGGTGACATTGCCACCGCTCTTGGCCCGGCGTGGCTGGCGCTGCAGCGCGGCAGCCTCGGCGCGCAGCTGGGCCACGCGTGCATCTTCCTCACCGCGCTTGCCGCCATCGTCCAGCGCAACGCGCAAGCGGCCGGCGTAGTATTCGCTGTCGCCACGCACTTCGATCCAGTTGCCACGCACGCTGGGCAGGCCGCTGCGCACATCGATCACCGCCGAGGGATCGGTGTACGGCCCCGAAGTGTCATACACGCTGACCTGCTCGCCATTGGTGAGCGCAATGTCGCGCACGGGCACGCGCAGCTCCGGGTGGATGGCGCCACTCAAATAGCTCTTGGTGGATGCCGGAAAAGGCTGACGGGATTGGGCCAGCAACTGGGCAAAGCGGGCTGCATCAGGGGCATTGCCTGCGGCGGGGGTGAAGATCGAATCGGGGGCGTTCATTGCAGTCTCCAAAAAGCGTATGAAGTTCATCAAACGCTCCGTGGAGTGCCGGCCCCGCTCTGATCTGGTGGTGATGGACTGGTGCCAAAACCATTCTGCACTGGAGGAGCCCTTTGCACTGGCTGGCCAATGCTGAGGCTCCCTCTGGAATCTGCCGACTCCAGCCAAGGCCGTTGCGCCCCGAAGACTCGCCCAAAAAAGACAAAACCCCAGTGCGCGAGGCGCCTGGGGTGTGCTGTGCCCGTGGATGGATGCCCCGCATCCTCTGGTCCAAGGGCCCTGCGTCAGGGTCCCGCTCTTCTTCCGCCGGCATGAACCGGATCAAGTTCGTCGGGTTCGCTAGTCAACAGTCTTGCAACTGCCTTTCGCATCTCAGCGCTTTCGCACACCCCGGAGCTGCGTGCAGTATAGCCGGTTCAAGCCTTACTGCGCCAGCCCTCCCGCCTCAATGCGTGCACCGCCCCCGCCCATGCATCGTTTGCCCTGTTTTGGTGCTTACCCCAGTAGGCGCTGCCCATTCCGCCTGCAACCATCGAGGCGCAGCAGCCCATGCGTGCCCCGCACTTGGCCGCCGCGCCGTACGCATGTCTTTTTTTGAACAAGGAGTACTCCTATGAATGTTCCTGCAATGCCACGCCTGCCCTCGCACCGCGCGCTCCCACACCGCAGGCGCGCAATAGCTGCAGCGGCTGCTGGCTGTGTTCTTACCTTGGTGGCCCAGGGTGTCCTGGCGCAGGACAAGGTGCGGATTGGTTTCATCACCGACATGTCCAGCGTCTATGCAGACGTGGACGGCAAGGGCGGTGCCCTGGCCTTGCAGATGGCGATTGATGACTATGGCGGCAAGGTGCTTGGCAAGCCGGTGGAGCTGATGGTTGCCGACCATCAGAACAAGGCGGACCTGGCCGCTTCCAAGGCGCGCGAATGGTTTGACCAGCGTGACATGCAGATGCTGGTAGGCGGCACCACATCCAGCACCGGCCTCGCCATGGCCAAGGTGGCCGAGGAAAAGAAGCGCCTCATCATTGTGAACGGCTCGGGCACATCGGCCCTCACCAATGACCAGTGCAGCCCTTACACCGTGCACTACGCCTATGACACGGTGGCGCTGGCAAAGGGCACCGGCGGCGCCATTGTGGGCCTGGGCGACAAGGACTGGTTCTTCCTGACCGCAGATTACGCCTTCGGCCATGCCCTGGAAGCCGATACCACCAAGGTGATCAAGGCGGCAGGAGGCCGCGTGGTTGGCTCGGTCAGGCACCCCATCAATGCATCGGATTTTTCGTCCTTTCTGCTGCAGGCCCAGAACTCCAAGGCACAGATCCTTGCCATGGCCAACGCAGGCGGTGACACCATCAACACCATCAAGGCAGCGCGAGAGTTTGGCGTGACCAAAACCATGAAGCTGGCTGGCCTGCTGCTCTTCAGCTCGGACATCCACAGCCTCGGTCTCAAACAGACGGAAGGGCTGATGTTCACCGACAGCTGGCACTGGGATCTGAACCCGGAAAGCCGCAAGTTCTCGGACCGCTTCTTCGAGAAATTCAAGAAGATGCCCACCTCGCTGCAGGCGGCAGATTACTCGGCCATGATGACTTACCTCAAGACTGCGGACAGAATCAAATCCACCGATTCAGACAAGGTGATGGCTGCACTCAAGGCGGAGCCCTTGTCTGATTTCTATGCCAAGGGCACCATCCGCCCCGATGGCCGCTACGCCCACGAGATGTACCTGATGCAGGTGAAGGCCCCTGCGGAATCGAAAGGCGCCTGGGATTATTTCAAGGTTCTCAAGACACTCAGCCCCGATGAGGTGTGGACCACCAAGGCAGAATCCACCTGCAAGCTCTGGAAGTAATCCACCCGCACCCAAACCAAAGGCCCGCATATGCGGGCCTTTGTCCATTGGTTCCACAGCGGAGCGACGCTGCGCAAAAAGTGCTATTTCTTGCGGCGGTCCACGAAGGCGATCAACTCGCCCATGATGCCGCGGCGGAAAGCCAGCACGCAGATCACAAAGATGAGGCCGGTGACAATGGTCACGGATTCACCCAGGGTGTTGAACCACTCCACACCCGTCCAGCGCGACAGCGCGCTGCCGATATCGCCGATCTTGTTTTCCAGGGCCACGATCACCGCAGAACCCACGATAGGCCCGGACAGCAGACCCAGGCCGCCCACCAGCGTCATCAGAATGACCTGGCCCGAAGCGGTCCAGTGCACGTCCGTCAGCGTGGCAAAGCCCAGCACGACCGTCTTGAGCGAACCAGCCAGCCCTGCCAGCGCTGCCGAGATGACAAACGCCAGCAGCTTGAAGCGATTGACATCGTAGCCTAGCGAGATGGCGCGAGGCTCGTTTTCCTTCAGGGCCTTGAGCACCTGGCCAAACGGTGAATGCACGGTACGCATGATCAGCAGGAAAGCCAGCACGACGATGACGAGAGCCACGTAGTACATTGCGAGGTCGCTCTCCAGGCTCAGCACGCCAAACAGCTTGCCGCGCGGCACGGCCTGCAGGCCATCTTCGCCGCCGGTAAACGGCATCTGCAGGCAGGCAAAGAACAGCATCTGGGCCAGCGCCAGGGTGATCATCGAAAAATAGATGCCCTGGCGGCGAATGGCCAGCCAGCCAAACACCAGCCCCAGCAACGCACCAAATGCCACCCCAAACAGAATGCCGAGTTCAGGCGTCAGATGCCATGTCTTGATGGTATGGCCCGTGATATAGGCGGCGCCACCAAAGAATGCAGCGTGGCCGAACGACAGCAGCCCGGTATAGCCCAGCAACAGGTTGAAGGCGCAGGCAAACAGCGCAAAGCACATCAGCTTCATGACAAACACCGGATAGGCGCCCATCAACGGGGCCGCAATCAGCCCCAGCAGCAGCAAACCGTATCCCCATTTGGCAAATTTCTTGGAATTCATCCCCTAGCCCTCACTTCGCTTTGCCAAACAGGCCCGCTGGGCGCACCAGCAACACAATCACCATGATCACGAATACCACGGTGGACGAGGCTTCCGGATAAAACACTTTGGTGAGGCCTTCAATCACACCCAGGCCCAGGCCAGTGACGATGGCCCCCATGATCGAGCCCATGCCACCAATCACCACCACCGCAAACACGGTGATGATCAGGTTCTGCCCCATGAGAGGCGTGACCTGGTAGACAGGTGCCGCCAGCACACCGGCGAAGGCGGCCAGACCCACGCCGAATGCATAGGTCAGCGTGATCATCAACGGCACGTTCACGCCGAAGGCTTCGACGAGGCGCGGGTTCTCCGTGCCGGCGCGCAGGTAGGCGCCCAGGCGCGTCTTTTCAATGACGAACCAGGTTGCAAAGCACACCACCAGGGAGGCCACCACCACCCACATGCGGTAATTGGGCAGCATCATGACGCCGACATTGGTTGCACCTTCGAGCAATTCAGGCGTGTCATAACCCAAGCCCGAGACGCCATAGATCGAGCGGAACACGCCCTCGATCAGCAGCGACAGGCCCAGGGTCAGCAGCAGGCCATAGAGGTGGTCGAGCTTGTAGATGTGGCGAAGCAGGAAGCGCTCGATAACCACGCCGATCACCCCCACCAGAAGGGGCGAGAGCAGCAGCATCACCCAGTAATTGACCTGGAAGTACGATGCGGCCATCCACGTGAACATGGCCCCCAGCATGAACAGTGCTCCATGTGCGAAATTGATCACATTGAGCAAGCCGAAGATAACTGCCAACCCCAGACTGAGGATGGCATAGAACGACCCATTGACGAGACCCAGCAGAAGCTGGCTCATCAAGGCCGGAACTGAAACACCAAAAATTTCCATGAGGGGCTCACGAATCAGTGGATGAACACGCGCCGGAATTCAGCTTATTTCCAGAGAGCGCACTTGGATTCGGCCTTGGTGGTCCACACCTTGTCCGCTGGCAAGGTCTGCAGCACCTTCAGGTAATCCCAAGGCTTCTTGGATTCGGCCTGCTTCTTGACCTCCACCAGGTACATGTCGTGGGCGTAGCGGCCATCGGGGCGGAGCACGCCCTTGCCGTAGAAATCGCTCAGAGGCGTGCTCTTGAGATGCGCCATCACCTTGTCGGCGTCCACCGTCTTCACGGCTTCGACGGCCTTGAGGTAATTCATCGTGGCAGAGTAATCTGCAGCCTGGATGTCTGTAGGCATGCGCTTGGTCTTGGCGAAGAACTTCTCGGCGAACTTGCGCGATTCGTCGTTCATGTCCCAGTACCAGCTGACGGTATGCAACAGGCCTTCGGTGTTCTTCAGACCCAGGCTGTGGATGTCGGTCAGGAATACCAGCAGACCAGCGGTCTTCATGGTCTTGTTGATGCCGAATTCCTTGGCAGCCTTGACGCTGTTGATGAAATCTCCACCTGCATTGGCCAGACCCAGCACCTGGGCCTTGGAGTTCTGTGCCTGCAGCAGGAACGAGGAGAAGTCAGAGGCATTGAGCGGGTGCTTGACCGTACCCACCACCGAGCCACCGCTGGCCTTGACGACGGCTGCGGTATCGTTCTCCAGCGAATGGCCGAAGGCATAGTCAGCGGTCAGGAAGAACCAGCTCTTGCCACCGCGCTCGACCACGGCACTGCCGGTGCCCTTGGCCAGCGCCATGGTGTCATAGGCGTAGTGCACGGTGTAAGGGCTGCACTGCTCATTGGTCAGAGCCGTTGCGCCAGCACCGTTGACGATGAAGACGCGCTTCTTCTCCTGTGCAATCTTGGCCATTGCCAGCGCGGTACCAGAGTTGGTGCCACCAAACAGCATGGTAACGCCCTGGGTATCCACCCACTCGCGCGCCTTGGATGCGGCGATGTCCGCCTTGTTCTGGTGATCGGCCGACACCAGTTCAACCGGCTGCCCCAGCACCTTGCCGCCAAAATCGTCAATGGCCATCTGGATGGCTACCGCGCCGTTCTTGCCCTCAACGTCTGCGTACAGACTGGACATGTCCGTGATGAAGCCGATCTTGACCTTTTCCTGCGCCTGGGCCGCGCCGGCAGCAAGGGCCATCAAGCAAGTGACCTGTGCAATGGTTTTGAGCTTCGCTTTCATATCTGTCTCCTGTAAAAACATTCCTGATCGGCCAGCAGTTGTTGTCCTGCTTTCTGCCAGCCTTGAAAAAGAGAGCGGCCAGCGCCTAGTGAGTGCGGGCATCCATAGTCTTCTGCCCCAAACCTAATCAAATCACGCGCTGCCAGCTATTATTTTTGTCAAACCCCCAACAAGGTGTTGAGCAGTGGCATCTTTGCCTCCAGCTCATCGGCACCAAACTGCTCGACGATCTGGCCGTGTTCCATGACATAGAGGCGGTCCGCCAGAGGTGCTGCAAAACGGAAGTTCTGCTCCACCATCACCACCGTGTAGCCCTTGGCGCGCAAGCTGACGATCATGCGAGCCAGCGCCTGCACGATCACGGGTGCGAGCCCTTCGGAGATTTCATCAAGCAGCAGCAGCTTGGCGCCCGTGCGCAAAATTCGAGCCACAGCCAGCATCTGCTGCTCACCACCCGACAGACGGGTGCCCTGGCTATGCTTGCGCTCGGCCAGGTTGGGGAACATCTCGTAGATTTCGGCGACCGACATGCCCGGCGTTCCCGTTTTCAGATCGGGTGGCAGCATCAGGTTTTCTTCACACGACAGGCTGGCGAAAATGCCGCGCTCTTCCGGGCAGTAACCCAGGCCCAGGTGGGCAATCCTGTGGGTCGGCATGTCGATGGTTTCAACGCCATTGACCTTGATCGAGCCCTTGCGAGCCCCCGTCAGGCCCATGATGGCGCGCATGGTGGAGGTACGCCCTGCCCCATTGCGCCCCAGCAATGTCACCACCTCGCCAGGCATCACGCGCATGTTCACGCCGTGCAGCACATGCGATTCCCCGTACCAGGCCTGCAGGTCGGAAATCTCCAATGCAGGCGTCATATTCTTGTCGTTCATCTCAGTGCGCTCCCTGCAGCTGGCCGTCCGTCGTGCCCATGTATGCTTCCATCACCTGCGGATTCTGAGACACCGTCTGGTAATCGCCCTCGGCCAAAATCGCGCCGCGCTGCAGTACGGTAATGCGATCCGCAATGGTAGAGATCACCTTCATGTTGTGCTCCACCATCAGGATGGTGCGGCCTGCCGATACCTTTTTGATCAGCTGCGTGACGCGATCCACGTCCTCGTGGCCCATGCCCTGCGTTGGTTCGTCGAGCAGCATCAGCTCGGGCTCCATGGCCAAGGTAGTGGCAATCTCCAATGCCCGCTTCTGGCCATAGGGCAGGTTCAGGGTCACCTCATTGGCCATGTGTGCCAGACCCACCTCGTCCAGCAGTTCGACGGCACGGCCGTTGAGGCTGTCGAGCGTGCGCTCGCTGCTCCAGAAATGAAAAGAGGTACCCAACTGGCGCTGCAGCGCGATCCGCACGTTTTCCATCAAGGTCAGGTGCGGAAAGACCGCCGATATCTGGAACGAGCGAATCACCCCGCGCCGTGCAATCTGCGCAGGCTCTTCCTTGGTGATATCGACACCATTGAAATGAATGACGCCCTTGGTAGGGGTCAGAAATTTGGTCAGCAGGTTGAAGCAGGTGGTCTTGCCCGCGCCATTGGGCCCGATCAACGCGTGGATGGATCCCCGCTGAACGGACAAATTCACGTTGCTGACCGCTGTAAATCCACGGAACTCCTTGGTGAGATCCTGGGTTTGAAGAATGACATCACTCATTGGCACTGCACCACTTCGCTTAAAAAAGTTCGGCGCATCCTTGCACGTAAAGGACACGCCGCTTCGACAATGCCCATGTTAGGAAAAACTATCAACAAGTCATAGTGGGGAAAGCCTGTAAGTACGCATGCGTAAGCGTTTTCCCGTGGGCGCCAGCTGCTCATTTTTTTATAGTCATCGGGGTGACATACAAGGCAGCTGTACGGCGCATGCCCCCGGAGGCACTCTTCCTCAAATGCTATGAAATGGGAAGCACAAAATGCAAACAGCCAGTGTATACCGGCTGTTTTTGGCGAGGCTGGCTTGGTAAAACGAGGGCGGCTACTGCAGACTGTGTTTTGCAGCCTCAGGCAGCAGCAATGGCAGAATCTCGATGCCGTCATCCGCCAGTGAGCGCCGCTCGTCTGCAGTCGCCGTACCGCGAATGGCTCGGGCTTCCGTTTCGCCCTCGTGCATCTGGCGAGCCAGCCCGGCAAAATCGGATCCTACGTCTTCGGTGTGGGCCACAATGTGGCGGGAGACCTCCAGCCATGCCTGCTGCAGGGCTTGAAGATCGGCCACCGGTGCAGCGGCATCACCCGAAGCCCCCTCACGAGAAATGCCAGCGGTAGGCTGGGCGGGAGCAGAGACAGTGTTGGATTTGCGCGCCAAACGTGGGGCACTCAGGCCTTTGACGATCTCGGCAGAGCCGCACATTGGGCAGCTGAGCCAGCCACCCTGTTGTTGCTGCTCAAACTCTGCATCAGAAGCAAACCAGCCTTCGAACACATGGTTCAGAGGGCAACGCAGATTGAGAACCTTCATGCGTTAGTCCGCCGAGCGGCTTTTGCGGGTCAGGTATTGGTAGACGAACCCTGGAAAGGCAAAAGTCAGAAACAGCGTGGCAGTGATAGCGTAAAACTCCCAGCCCTGAGAGCTGCGCTGCCCGGCCTTGCCCTCCAGCAGCAAGGCCAGAGCCCCTGTCAGCATATACAGCACAAGCAGCTCAACCAGCCGTATCCACAACGCCTTGCCACCTACCCTGCCCTTGGGCCCGATGGCGAAAAAACGCTGGTTGAGAAAAGGAATGTTGGCTGCGACAAAGCCCGCCACTATCACGAGCCAGATGGATGCAGTGATAGACATGCGGGCTTTCTTGCAGAAGGATTACAGCTTAGCTTGCCAGCGCGCGGAGCACGGCGTCGGTGCACAGCTTCATCAGACCACCGGGCACAATGCCCAGGATCAACACCAGTGCGCCATTGACGACCAGCACCGCACGGACATCCAGCGGGGCAGACACCTTGGCAGCGGTGATGGGCTTGTCAAAGTACATGACCTTGACGACACGCAGGTAGTAGAACGCGCCGATCAGAGACATGACCACCGCAAACACGGCCAGTGCAATGTACAGACCGCTGCCCGATGCCACCAGCGCCTGCAACACCGCCAGCTTGGAATAGAAGCCCACCAGCGGAGGAATACCAGCCATCGAGAACAGGCAGATGGCCATCACACCTGCATACAGCGGGCTGCGCTGGTTCAGGCCTGCAAAATCGGCAATCTCTTCACTCTCGAAACCTTCGCGGGCCAGCAGCAGCACCACGCCGAAGGTGGCCAGCGTCGTCAGCACATAGGTCACCACGTAGAACATGGCGGCGCTGTATGCGTTGCCAGCGGTAGCCGCCTCTACATTGCCATTGACCACGCCGGACATCAGGCCCAGCAGCACAAAACCCATTTGCGAGATGGTCGAGTACGCCAGCATACGCTTGATATTGGTTTGCGCAATAGCTGCCAGGTTACCCACCAGCAGCGACATGATGGCCAGTACCGCCAGCATCTGCTGCCAATCGATGGCCAGTGGCAACAAACCATCCACCAGCAGACGAATCACGATTGCAAAAGCGGCCAGCTTGGGTGCACCGCCAACGATGATGGTGACAGCCGTTGGCGCGCCCTGGTACACGTCTGGAACCCACATGTGGAATGGAACCACACCCAGCTTGAAGGCCAGACCGGCCACCACGAACACCAGACCGAAGACCAGTACCTGATGACGAATCAGGCCGGAATTCACCGCCTTGAAGACTTCGCCGATATCGAGCGAGCCGGTGGCGCCATAGATCATGGACAGGCCGTACAGCAGGAAACCCGAAGCCATGGCTCCCAGCACGAAATACTTCATGCCAGCTTCAACGGCTGTTGCGTTGTCTCGGCGCAGGCATACCAGCGCGTAGCTCGACAGGGTCAGCAATTCCAGACCCAGATAGATGATCAGGAAATTGTTGCCCGAGATCATCACATTCATGCCCAGCAAGGCCAGAAGGGACAGCGAGAAGTACTCGCCACCGCGCAGCATTTCGCGGTCACGCGCATAGCCTCGGCCATACACCAGGGTCACCGCCATGGCGATGGCTGCAAAGCACTTGAGCCAGTTGCCCATGGAGTCGGAAACCACCATGTTGCCAAAGGCGTAGAAGGTATTGCCCGCACTGGCGTACATGCCCGTGATCACAGCCACCACCAACAAAGTCAGCAGCGAGAGGATGTAGGTCACGGTGCGACCACGGCTCTTGACGCCAAGGTCCACCAAGGTGATGACGCAGCCCATCACCAACAGAACGATTTCGGGATAGATAGCCAGCCAGCTGATGTTATCAATCATCTCAAGTCTCTCAATTCTGTCCGGGCATCACAGCTTGGACGTGGCGACATGCTTGAGCAGGTCTGCAACCGACGCACCCATCACATCCGTGAATGGCGCAGGATAGATACCCATGTACAGCACCGCGGCTGCCAACACAGCCAGGATAAAGAATTCGCGGCAGCCGATATCCTTCAGCTCGCGGACATTGTCATTGGTTACCGGGCCAAAGTACACGCGCTTGTACATCCAGAGCGTGTAGGCCGCGCCCAGGATCAGAGCGGTTGCAGACAGCACACCGATCCAGAAGTTGAACTTGGTGGCCCCGAGAATCACCATCCATTCACCGATGAAACCAGCGGTGCCTGGCAGGCCGCAATTGGCCATGGCGAACAGCAGTGCAAAGGCGGCAAACTTGGGCATGGTGTTGACCACACCACCGTAGGCAGCGATTTCACGCGAGTGCACGCGGTCGTACAGCACACCGATACACAGGAACATGGCGCCCGACACAAAGCCGTGGGCAATCATCTGCACTATGCCACCCATCACACCGATGTCGTTGAAGATGAAAAAGCCCAGGGTCACAAAGCCCATGTGCGCCACCGACGAGTAAGCCACCAGCTTCTTCATGTCCTTCTGCACAATGGCAACCAGACCCACATAGACCACGGCAATCAGCGACAGCGCAATGATGAGCCAGGCCCACTTGTGGGCAGCGTCAGGCGCAATCGGCATCGAGAAACGCAAGAAGCCGTAAGCACCCAGCTTCAGCATGATGGCGGCCAGCACGGCAGAACCACCCGTAGGCGCTTCCACGTGCACATCAGGCAGCCAAGTGTGTACCGGGAACATGGGAACCTTCACCGCAAATGCTGCGAAGAAGGCAAAGAAGATCAGCGTCTGCTCTGTCATCGACAGCGGCAACTGGTGCCATGCCAGAATTTCAAAGCTACCTGCCTTGGTGTACAGGTACAGGATCGCGATCAGGGTCAGCAACGAGCCCATCAGCGTGTACAGGAAGAACTTGAAAGCCGCGTAGATGCGGTTGGGGCCACCCCAGATACCGATGATCAGGTACATCGGGATCAGCGTTGCTTCAAAGAACACGTAGAAGAGCAGGCCGTCCAGTGCAGAGAACACACCGATCATCAGACCCGACAGAATCAGGAACGCGCCCATGTACTGGTTGACGCGCTCCGTGATGTTCTCCCAGGAAGCCAGCACCACGATCACCGTGATGAAGGCCGTCAGCGGTACAAACCAGAAGGAGATACCATCAACGCCCAGGTAGTAGTTGATTCCAAAACGCGGAATCCAGGAGGCCTTCTCGACAAACTGCATCGCCGAAGTACCGAGCTGAAAGCCCGTGTACAACGGTATCGTGACCAGCAAGCCAGCCAACGCACCGATCAGGGCGATCCAGCGCACCATCTTGGCTTGTTCTTGCTTGCCGAAAGCCAACACCACCGCACCAAAGACGATGGGGGTCCAAATTGCAAGACTCAACAATCCCATTTTTCTTCTTCCTTACTTGTTGAGCAGCACAAAGTACGTCATGGCCAGGAAGATGCCCAGAATCATGACCAGTGCGTAGTGATACACATAACCCGTCTGCAGCCAGCGAACCAGAGCAGCGATACGGCCAACCACCTTCCAGGAGCCATTGACGATCAGACCGTCGATGAGTCCCTGGTCGCCCACCTTCCAGAACACATTGCCGAATACGCGCGCGCCACGGGCAAAGATGTTCTCATACACCCAGTCCACGCCATACTTGCCTTCCAGCACCTGGTACAGACCAATCTTCTGCGAAGCGCGCTTGATGGCTGCAGGAATCTCTGGCTTGACCATGTAGAAGATGAAGGACACCACGACACCTGCCAAGGCCAGCCAGAAAGGCGCAGCCGTAAAGCCGTGCAATGCCATCGGCACCCAACCGTGAATCTTCTCGGCCAGCTCCGCCATGGCACCGTGCTTGGAGCCATCGACATAGATCACGCCCTTGAAGAAATCGCCAAACAGCATGGGCATCAGTGCGATGGCGCCGATCACCACCGAAGGGATGGCCAGCAGCACCAGAGGCAAGGTCACAACCCATGGCGACTCATGCGGCTTGGCATCGTGTCCATGGCCATGATGGTCATCATGACCATGGTGGTCGTCATGGTGCGCATCGGGGTTCTGGTCGTAGCGCTCCTTGCCGTGGAACACGATGAAATACAGACGGAACGAGTAGAACGCAGTGATGAACACACCAGCCAGCACGGCAAAGTTGGCAAAGCCGGCAGCAGGCAGGTTCGAAGCGTGCACCGCCTCAATGATCGCGTCTTTCGAGTAGAAACCCGAGAAGAATGGCGTACCGATCAGCGCCAGATTACCCAGCAGGAAGGTGATCCAGGTGATGGGCATGTATTTGCGCACGCCACCCATCCAGCGGATGTCCTGGTTGTGGTGCATGCCCATGATCACGGAACCGGCTCCAAGGAACAGCAGCGCCTTGAAGAATGCGTGGGTCATCAGGTGGAACACCGATACCGAGTAAGCCGATACGCCCAATGCAATGGTCATGTAACCCAGCTGCGACAGCGTGGAATATGCAATCACGCGCTTGATGTCGTTCTGGATGATGCCCAGAATGCCCATGAACAGCGCAGTGATCGAACCAATCACGAGGATGAAGTTGAGCGCAGCGTCCGACAGTTCATACAGCGGCGACATGCGCGATACCATGAAGATGCCGGCAGTCACCATGGTAGCCGCGTGGATCAGTGCCGAGATGGGGGTTGGGCCTTCCATCGAATCAGGCAGCCAGGCGTGCAACGGGAACTGTGCCGATTTGCCCATGGCACCAATGAACAGGCAGATGCAGATCACGGTCATCAACGACCAGGTGGTACCCGGCAGAGTGATGCCAGCCAGCTCGTTGGTCTTGGCAAAGATTTCGGTGTAATTGAGCGTGCCAGTGTAGGCTGCGATCAAGCCAATTCCCAGGATGAAGCCAAAGTCACCGACGCGGTTGACCACGAAAGCCTTCATGTTGGCGAAGATGGCGGTTTCCTTCTTGAAGTAGAAACCGATCAACAGGTACGACACCAGACCCACAGCTTCCCAGCCGAAGAACAGCTGCAGCAGGTTGTTGCTCATCACCAGCATCAGCATGGAGAAGGTGAACAGCGAGATGTATGAGAAGAAACGGTCGTAGCCGTCATCTTCTGCCATGTAGCCAATGGTGTAGATGTGCACCATCAGCGACACGAAGGTCACCACGCACATCATCATTGCTGTAATGGAATCGATCATGAAGCCGATTTCCATCTTCAGCGAACCCACCGTCATCCAGGTGTAGAGCGTCTGATTGAAGGTGGCACCCTCAAACACAACGCTTTGGAACGTCATCGCCGAGATGACGAAAGCAATCAGCACACCCAGGATGGTGAGCGAGCGGCTACCGACACGGCCAATACGGTTGCCACCAAATGCGGTACCGAATATGCCTGCCAGCAAAGATCCTGCGAGCGGAGCCAGAGGCACCGCCAACAGTGTTGAAGCAGAAAGGGTTTGACTCATTCTTCTTAACCTTGCAAGTATTGGTGCCTCAACCCTTCAGGGCATTGAGATCTTCCGCATCAATAGTGGATTTGTTACGGAACAGCAGCACCAAGATAGCCAAGCCAATAGCCGACTCCGCAGCGGCAACCGTCAAAATAAAGAACACGAAGATCTGTCCGTGCATGTCTCCCAAATAGTGGGAGAAGGCAACGAAGTTCATGTTCACCGCGAGCAGCATCAGCTCGATGGCCATCAGCAGCACAATCAGGTTCTTGCGGTTCAGAAAGATTCCGACCACAGACAGAGCAAACAGCATTGCTCCCAGAGTCAAAAAGTGACCAAGTGTCAGTGTCATGCCTTCTTCTCCTCGGTTGCGGCAGCTTCTTGCACCACAGGGGCAGCAGGCTTCACCGTCTCCACCTTCACCAGCTTCAGACGATCTTCGGCACGCACGCGCACCTGCAGGGAAGCATCAATCGCCTTGGAATCCTTGCGGTGGCGCAGTGTCAGCGCAATCGCAGCAATCATGGCAACCAGCAGGATCACGGCAGCGATCTGCACGGGGAACAGGTACTCGGTGTACAGCAGCGTACCCAGTGCCTTGACGTTGCTGTAGGGAATGACCTTGCCAGCAGCATCCACCACCGTTGGAATCACCTTGGGCTCATCCACCATGCTGAAGCCGCCAATGAGCACGACACCCATCTCAAAGGCCACAATCGCAAAAATCACAGCGGCGAGCGGAAAGTTCTTCCAGAAGCTCTTGCGCAATTGATCGATGCGGATATCCAGCATCATCACCACGAAGAGGAACAGCACCATCACGGCGCCCAGATACACCATCACCAGAACGATGGCCAGGAACTCAGCCTTGAGCAGCAGCCAGATACCAGCGGCCTGTGAAAACGCCAACATCAGGTGCAGCACAGCATGCACCGGATTTGGGGCAGTAACGACCCGGAATGCCGCGTATAGCAGCACCACCGAGAACAGATAGAAAAAACCAGTTGTGACGTCCATGTGGGGCTCTTTTCAATCAGTCTCCAAGCGCCGCCTTAACGGTACTTTGCGTCCGCAGCCTTGGCTGCAGCAATTTCAGGTTCGTAACGGTCGCCCACGGCCAACAGCATTTCCTTGGTGAAATACAGGTCGCCGCGCTTTTCACCGTGGTATTCCAGAATCTGGGTCTCCACGATCGAATCAACGGGGCAGCTTTCTTCACAGAAGCCACAGAAAATGCACTTGGTCAGGTCGATGTCATAACGGGTGGTACGGCGCGAGCCGTCATCACGCACATCCGACTCGATGGTGATCGCCATGGCAGGGCAAACGGCCTCGCACAGCTTGCAGGCAATGCAACGCTCTTCTCCGTTTTCATAGCGACGAAGGGCGTGCAGACCACGAAAACGTGGAGACAGGGGCGTCTTTTCCTCGGGGAACTGAACGGTGATCTTGCGCGCAAAGGCGTAGCGACCGGTCAGGGCCATGCCCTTCATCAATTCCCAGAGCATGAAGCTCTTGAAAAAATCCTTCACCGAGAAAGTGCGGGGTGAAACTGCAGTAGTCATGTTGTGTGCCTCCGCTTACTTCCAGATGTTCCAGGGCGACAGCAGCCAGCCGCCGACAAAGACCAGATACACCAGGGTCACGGGGATGAAGATCTTCCAGCCCAGACGCATGATCTGGTCATAACGGAAACGCGGGAAAGTCGCACGGATCCAGATGAACATCGACACCACCAGGAAAGTCTTGGCAGCCAGCCAGATCCAACCGGGGATGAACGACAGGAATTCGAAAGGTGGCAGCCAGCCGCCCAGGAACATGATCACAGCCAGGATCGACACCAGCCACATGCTGGCGTATTCGGCCAGAAAGAACACTGCAAAGCCCATGCCCGAGTATTCAACCATGTGACCGGCCACGATTTCGGCTTCGCCTTCCACCACGTCAAACGGGTGACGGTTGGTTTCGGCCACGCCCGAGATCAGGTAGACGATGAACATCGGCAACAAGGGCAGCCAGTTCCATGACAGGATGCTGGCACCGGCCGAAGCCATCATGCCCTTGCCCTGCGCAAGCACGATTTCGGTCAGGTTCATGCTGCCCGTGACCATGATGACCACCAGGAAGCAGAAGCCCATTGCGATTTCATAGGACACCATCTGGGCTGATGCGCGCAGCGCCCCCAGGAAGGCGTACTTGGAGTTCGACGCCCAGCCGGCGATGATTACGCCATAGACTTCGATCGAGGTGATTGCCATCACCAGCAGCAAACCAACATTGACGTTGGCCAAGGCAACATCAGGGCCGAAAGGAATCACCACCCACGCGGCCAACGCAGGCATGATGGCCATGATAGGACCCAGACGGTACAAGCCGGAGCTGGCAGCCGTCGGGGTAATGATTTCCTTGGTCGCCAGCTTCAAGCCATCGGCCAGAGGCTGCAGTAGACCGAAAGGACCCACACGGTTGGGACCGTAGCGTACCTGCATGAAGCCCAGCAGCTTGCGCTCCCAAAGCGTCAGATAGGCCACCGCGCCCATCAGGGGCAGCACGATGCACAGGATCTTGATCAGGTTCCAAATCACCGGCCAGACCAGCGTAGACCACCAGCCTGCTGCGATCAGTGTCAGACCGCCGTTGTAAATCGCGTCAATCATGGTGCCACCACCTCCGAGGATTGGCGGGCATCCGCAGTCATTTGCAGCGCAGGCGCACGACGCACGATTCCATCCAACTGGTAAATGCTTGCGACAACGGGCTCCTGGCTTGCAGGTGCCGCTACCGCCATATTCGTCTTGGTACTGTTGGAGAGCAACTCAGCAGGAACCTGGTCTTGCGAGCGCGTGGCCACAGCCAGCACATCCTGGGACGACTCGAAATCCATGCCTGCTGCACCGAGCAGATTGCCCAGCACGCGCAGCACCTTCCAGGCTGGCCGTGCATCGCCCAAGGGCTTGACGACGGCATGGAAGCCCTGCACGCGGCCTTCGGCATTCACGAACGAGCCCGATGTCTCGGTAAATGGAGCAACCGGCAGCAGTACATCGGCGATGTCCATGTTGGCCTTGAACGGGCTCAGGCTCACTACCATCTCGCAGCCCTGCAGACCATTGCTGCCAGCGGCCGAATCGAACGCAGGTTCCGTATTCAGCAAAATGGCTGCCTTGATGCCGCCAGCCAGCATTTGGCCCGCATGGAGGCCCTGCCCTTGCGGCACGGCACCCACCCATTGCGCACCCACCGTATTGGCCGCTTCCGTAAGGAAGCCGACGGTCGCACCCGTCTGGGTACCAATCCAGTTGGCGATCGCCAGCAAGGTGCTGGCTTGCGCATGGTGCGCTACCGCATTACCCAGCAGGATGGCCTTCTGCTCACCGCTTTGCAGTGCGCGAGCGATCTCGATGGCTTCAGGAGTGACGGTGCCTGCGTTGTTTGGCGCCTCGATGGCCTTGGACTGAGCGATGGCTGCAGCGACTGACGACAGTGCATAAGCCCATTGCGCGGCAGGAGCCAGCAGCTGGTGAGCCACAGGCATGGCCAGATCGAAAGCCTTGGCATTGATCGTGGCAACCACCGCCCCCTTGCGGGCAGCCTGGCGAATACGCTGTGCGAACAGCGGGTGTTCCTTGCGCACGTTCGAGCCCACCACCAAAGCAGTGTTCAGGTCCGACAGCGAAGCAATGGAGCGGCCCAGCCAGCGAACACCGTCGTCTTTGGCAAATTCGGCATTGCGCAGGCGGTAATCGATATTGCGGCTGCCAAGGCTGCGCACCAACTCGCCAGCCAGGAACAGCTCTTCCAGTGTGCTGTGCGGGCTGACCAATGCACCCAGCGCCTCGACACCATGATCGCGCTGCACGCCCTTGATGCCATTGGCAACGTATTCCAGCGCGACCTGCCAGCTGACTTCCGACCACTGACCGCCTTGCTTGATCATGGGCTTGGTCAGGCGCTCTTCGCCGTTGAGCGCTTCGTAGGAGAAGCGATCACGGTCAGCGATCCAGCATTCGTTGACGGCATCGTTCTCGAAAGGAACGACGCGCATCACCTTGTTGTTCTTGACCTGAACGATCAGGTTGGCACCCGTGGAATCATGGGGCGAGACAGACTTGCGGCGCGACAGCTCCCAGGTACGGGCGCTGTAGCGGAAAGGCTTGCTCGTCAATGCACCTACGGGGCAGATGTCGATCATATTGCCGGAGAGCTCGGAATCCACCGTATCACCCACCACCGTGGTGATCTCGGAGTGCTCGCCGCGGTTGACCATGCCCAGCTCCATCACGCCGGACACTTCCTGTCCAAAGCGCACGCAACGGGTGCAGTGGATGCAGCGGCTCATCTCTTCCATGGAAATGAGCGGGCCCACGTTCTTGTGGAAAACCACACGCTTTTCTTCCTGGTAGCGCGAGCTGCTGCCGCCGTAACCCACGGCCAGATCCTGCAGCTGGCACTCGCCACCCTGGTCGCAGATCGGGCAATCCAGCGGGTGGTTGATGAGCAGAAACTCCATCACCGATTGCTGGGCCTTTACCGCCTTGTCCGAGGTGGTGCGCACAACCATGCCTTGCGTCACCGGCGTGGCACACGCGGGCATGGCTTTGGGAGCCTTTTCCACATCCACCAGGCACATGCGGCAGTTCGCCGCGATCGACAGTTTCTTGTGGTAGCAGAAGTGGGGAATGTACTTGCCCGCAGCGTCAGCCGCGTGCATGACCATGCTGCCTTCCGCGACTTCGACCTTCTGACCGTCTATTTCAATTTCAACCATATGCTCACTCGCGATCAGGAAGAAGCAGCGGTCTGCTTTTCAGCAGCGTTGATCTTTGCTTCGAATTCATGGCGGAAATGCTTGATCATTGCGCGCACCGGCATGGCAGCCGCATCGCCCAATGCACAGATCGTGCGCCCCATGATGTTGCCGGCCACGGAGTCCAGCATGTCCAGGTCTTCCTTGCGGCCATGGCCATGCTGGATGCGATCCACCATACGCCACAGCCAGCCCGTGCCTTCGCGGCAAGGCGTGCATTGGCCGCAGGACTCGTGCTGGTAGAAGTACGACAGACGCAGCAGGCTCTCGACCATGTCGCGCGAGTCGTCCATCACGATGACAGCGCCCGAGCCCAGCATGGAGCCGGCCTTGGAGATGGAGTCGTAATCCATCGTGCATTCCATCATGATGTTCGCAGGCAGCACTGGCGCGGAAGATCCACCAGGAATCACGGCCTTCAGCTGGCGACCCGTGCGCACACCACCAGCCAGCTCCAGCAGCTTGGAGAATGGCGTGCCCAGCGGAACCTCGTAGTTGCCGGGCTTGTTCACATCGCCACTGACCGAGAAGATCTTGGTGCCGCCGTTGTTTGGCTTGCCGCACTCCAGATAGGCCTGGCCACCATTTCGGATGATCCAGGGCACCGCAGCAAAGGTTTCGGTGTTGTTGATGGTGGTGGGCTTGCCGTAGAGGCCAAAGCTCGCAGGGAAAGGTGGCTTGAAGCGAGGCTGACCCTTCTTGCCTTCGAGCGATTCGAGCAGAGCCGTTTCCTCGCCGCAGATGTAGGCGCCAAAACCATGGTGCGCGTGCAGCTGGAAGCTGAAACTGCTACCCATGATGTTGTCACCCAGGTAGCCGGCCGCACGGGCTTCTTCCAGGGCAGTTTCAAAGCGATCGTAGACCTGGAAGATTTCGCCGTGGATGTAGTTGTAACCCAGCGAAATACCCATCGCGTACGCGGCAATGATCATGCCTTCGATCACGATGTGCGGGTTGTACATCAGGATGTCGCGGTCCTTGCATGTACCGGGCTCGCCCTCGTCCGAATTGCATACCAGATGCTTTTGACCGGGGAAGTTGCGGGGCATGAAGCTCCACTTCAGACCGGTAGGGAAACCTGCGCCGCCACGGCCACGCAGACCCGATTCCTTCATGGTGGCGATCACCTGGTCTTGCGTCAGACCTTCGCCGCCATCCTTGCCCAGGAGCTTGCGCAGGGCTTCATAGCCACCTCGTGCCTCGTAGTCCTTGATCGACCAGTTGGTACCGTTCAGGCCCGCATAGATCTGCGGATCGATGTGGCGGTCGTGGAAACAGGTTTCAACGCCAGTTGCCTGGAACTGCTTGAGAATTTGCGAGGATGTCGTCACTTGGTGTCCTCCGCTGCGCGCAATCCGTCCACCAGCTGGTCCAGTTTCTCGTTATCCATGAAACTGCACATATGGCGGTCATTGACCAGCAGCACCGGCGCATCGGCGCAGGCGCCCAGGCACTCGGATTGTTCGACGGTGAACACGCCATCGGCGGTGGTATCACCCATCTTGATGCCCAGCTTGTCTTCAAGGTGCTTGAGCGCCTCGCGGCCACGGCGCAGCTGGCATGGCAGGTTGGTACATACGCTCAGCTTGTATTTGCCGACCGGATGCTGGTTGTACATGTTGTAGAAGGTGGTCACTTCATGCACGGCGATTTCCGGCATTTCCAGGAATTCGGCGATCACCGCCTCGCTCTCCTGGCTGACCCAGCCCTCTTCCTGCTGCACGATCGACAGGCAGGCCATGACGGCCGACTGCTTCTGCTCTGCCGGATACTTGGCAACTTCGCGTGCAAAACGTGCTTTTGTTGCTTCGGTAATCATCGGTCAACATCTCCAAACACGATGTCCAGGGTGCTCAGCACCATCACGGCGTCAGCCAGCATGTGGCCGCGGCTCAACTCGTCAAGAGCGGCCAGATGCACGAACCCCGGTGGACGAATCTTCATGCGATAGGGCTTGTTGGCACCATCGCTTACCAAATAGATGCCGAACTCACCCTTGGGGTGCTCCACAGCCGCATAAGCCTCACCCTCAGGCACCTTGAAGCCTTCGGTGAAGAGCTTGAAGTGGTGGATCAGCTCTTCCATGTTGCTCTTCATCGCTTCGCGGTCTGGAGGAGCAACCTTGTGGTTGTCGGTAATCACCGGGCCAGGGTTGGCGCGCAGCCAATCCACGCACTGCTTGACGATGCGGTTGGACTGGCGCATTTCCGCCACACGAACCAGGTAGCGGTCATAGCAGTCGCCCGTCGTGCCCACTGGCACATCGAACTCCATGCGGTCATAGACTTCGTAGGGCTGCTTCTTGCGCATGTCCCAAGCCACACCAGAGCCGCGCAGCATCGGGCCGGTCAGGCCCAGGCTTAGCGCACGCTCGGCATCGACCACGCCGATACCGACGTTGCGCTGCTTCCAGATGCGGTTGTCGGTCAGCAGGGTTTCATACTCATCGCAGCACTTGGGGAAGCGCGCTGTGAAATCGTCGATGAAGTCGAGCAGCGAGCCCTTGCGGTTGCTGTTCATCAGCTCCAGCGACTTGGCATTGCGCACCTTGCTGGCCTTGTACTGCGGCATGCTGTCCGGCAGATCGCGGTACACACCACCAGGACGGAAGTAGGCTGCATGCATGCGGGCGCCAGAGACGGCCTCATACATGTCCATCAGGTCTTCACGTTCGCGGAAGGTGTAGATCAGAATGGTGGAGCTGCCACCGTCATTGCCCGAAGAGCCCAGCCACATCAGGTGATTCATGATGCGGGTGATTTCGGAGAACATCACGCGGATGTACTGCGCACGAATGGGCACTTCCAGGCCCATCAGCTTTTCGATGGCCAGGCAGTAGGCGTGCTCATTGCTCATCATCGAGCAATAGTCCAGACGGTCCATGTAAGGCAACGACTGGATGAAGGTTTTGCTCTCGGCCAGCTTTTCGGTGGCGCGGTGCAGCAGTCCAATGTGTGGGTCAGCGCGCTGCACCACTTCACCATCGAGCTCCAGCACAAGACGCAGCACCCCGTGTGCTGCAGGGTGCTGGGGACCGAAGTTGAGTGTGTAGTTTTTGATTTCAGCCATGTTTTTTCATCGTGAGGACCGAATGCCTCAGTGCAGGCCTCCGTAATGCTCTTCACGAATAATGCGGGGCGTGATCTCGCGCGGCTCGATAGAGACAGGCTCGTAGATCACCCGACCCTGCTCCGCGTCGTAACGCATTTCGACATGGCCGGACAGCGGGAAATCCTTGCGGAAAGGATGGCCGATGAAGCCGTAATCCGTCAGGATGCGACGCAGATCGGAGTGACCTTCGAACACAATGCCATACAGATCGAAGGCTTCGCGCTCAAACCAGTTGGCCGACGCCCACAGGTTGCTCAGCGTATCGACAACCGGAAAATCATCGTCTTGGCAGAACACGCGCACGCGCACACGCTGGTTCAGGCTCACCGACAGCAGGTGAGACACCACCGCATAGCGCGGGCCATCAGTGCCCACATCCTTGTATGCGGAGTAATCCACACCGCACAGGTCCATCAGCACTTCAAACTTGCACTCGGGCGCATCGCGCAGCAGCTGCATGGTCGCCAGATAGTTCTGGGCAGACACTTCCACCGTCACCTCATCCAGCGCCAAGGTCACGGAACGCGCCTTGTCGCCCAGCACACGGGCAATGTTTTGTTGCAGCACAGTCGGCTGTATCAGTTCAACACTCATTCCGACTCCTAGGCGCGCGCAATGGTATGGGTGCGGCGAATCTTCTGCTGCAGCTGGATGATGCCGTAGATCAGCGCCTCCGCAGTAGGAGGGCAACCCGGGACGTACACATCCACCGGAACAATGCGGTCACAGCCTCGCACCACCGAATAGCTGTAGTGGTAGTAGCCACCGCCATTGGCGCAAGAGCCCATCGAGATCACCCAGCGCGGCTCGGCCATCTGGTCGTACACCTTGCGCATGGCAGGAGCCATCTTGTTGCACAGCGTGCCTGCCACAATCATCAAATCCGCCTGGCGCGGGCTCGCGCGGAACACTTCGGCACCAAAGCGGCCGATGTCATAACGCGCTGCAGCTGCGTGCATCATCTCGACCGCGCAGCATGCCAAACCAAACGTCATGGGCCAGATCGAGCCCGTCTTGGCCCAGTTCACCACCGAGTCGTAGCTCGTGGTGACAAAGCCTTTTTCCAACACACCTTCAATCATCGTGCACCTTTGTGATTTCCGGTTATTCCCAGGTCAGCGCGCCCTTTTTCCATTCGTAGGCGAAACCCACCACCAGAATGGCCAAGAACACGAGAACCGCGATAAAACCAGGCATTCCCACTTCGTGCAGCGACACTGCCCAGGGGAAGAGGAAAGCAATTTCCAAGTCGAAGAGAATGAACAGAATGGCGACGAGATAGTAGCGCACATCAAATTTCATGCGCGCGTCTTCAAACGCTTCAAAGCCGCATTCGTAAGGGGAATTTTTCGCCGCGTTTGGGCGATTGGGACCAAGAATGTATCCCGCCACCAGAGGACCTACACCGACAAGAATGCCCACCAGAATGAACAGGAGGACTGGGAGGTATTGATCGAGATTCATCTGAGTACTCACCGCAGGAGCCAACCTGGGTAAGCACAAGACGCGACCCAGGCAGGCCTTTTTTTGTGTTGGTGCCGTCGGCGAGACTCGAACTCGCACAGCTTTCGCCACTACCCCCTCAAGATAGCGTGTCTACCAATTTCACCACGACGGCTGTTTTTGACTGGTCTGGCAAGGTGTAATTGCTTTTGCAACAATTTACTTCCCAGACAGACCAAGATTCTACTCTGTAAAAACCCTGATATCGGGGATTCTTTCCAAAATAGTTGACTTATTTCGCTGCGGGTTGCGCAGGCTCTGCAGGCGTTGCCGCAGCAGGCACAGCAGCAGCGCCACCGGCAGCTGGAGCAGCAGGTGCAGGCACCGAAGAGCTTGCGGGAGGCACCGCAGTATCAACAGCCGGCGCATTGGACTGCGGAATGGTTGCAGCAGGGCCTTCCAGCACGCTACCAGCGGATGTAGGACGGGCATTGCCAAAATAAGCCAGCGCCAGCGTAGCTGCAAAAAACACCGCAGCCAGCACCGCCGTGCTGCGCGAGAGGAAATTGGCGCTGCCAGAAGCGCCAAACAGGCTGCCAGCACCGCCGCCGCTACCAAAAGCGGCACCTGCATCCGCACCCTTGCCATGCTGAACCAGAACCAGGCCAATCATGCCCAGTGCAGCCAACATCTGAATTGCCAACAAAATCGTTACCATCATCTACCCTTTTATCAAAATTGATAGCTGCTTACGCCCATTTATCAAGCGGCAGCGGCAATAATCTTCAGAAAATCTGGCGCCTTCAGCGCCGCACCACCAATCAAGCCACCATTGATGTCTGGCTGCGCCAGCAACTGCTCGGCGTTGCCTGCATTCATGCTGCCACCATACAGCAGCGGCACCTTGGCCGCTTGCGTGCTGGCAGCCGCCAGTTGCGCGCGCAATACAGCATGGACAGCCTGCGCCTGCTCGGGCGTCGCCGTCTTGCCGGTACCAATGGCCCAGACAGGCTCATAAGCAACCACGATTTCCGTCGTGCAGGCACCAATGGCATGAATCACCGCCGCCAGTTGGCGCTTGACCACAGCCTCTGTCTCACCGGCATCGCGCTGCGCCAGCGTCTCACCCACGCACACAATTGGTGTAATACCCGCATTCAACGCCTTTTGCGCCTTGGCTGCCACCACGGCATCGGTTTCGCCGTGGTACTGACGTCGCTCGCTGTGCCCCACCAGGGCGTAGCGCACGCCAAATTCGCGCAGCATGGCTGCAGACACCTCACCAGTGTAGGCACCACCGTCGTGCGCGGATACATCCTGGGCACCCAGGTGTACCGCAGAGCCCTGCAACAAGCCTTGTACCTGGGAGACATAGACGGCAGGCACAGCCACTGCCACATCGCATGCAGCCTGCCCCAATCCTTGCAGAATTTCTTGCAGCAAGGATTGGTTGGCAGCCAGGCTGCCATTCATCTTCCAATTGCCTGCAATCAGTTTTTTCATTGCTCGCTCCAGCTCAGCATGATCTTGCCGATATGTTGGTTGGATTCCATCAGCGCATGGGCTTCGGCCGCACGCGCCGCAGGGAATCGGCTATGAATGATGGGGCGCACCTTGCCTGCCGCCAGCAAAGGCCACACTTTGGCCAACAAGGCCTTTGCAATCGCAGCCTTGAAAGCTATAGGACGGGGGCGCAGGGTAGAACCCGTGATCTGCAGGCGGCGGCGCAACACCAGGCCAGCATTGAATTCCGCCTTGACGCCACCTTGCACTGCAATGATGACCAGTCGGCCGTCTTCCGCCAGCGCTTCCACCTCACGGGTCACGTAGTCGCCAGCAACCATGTCCAGGATCACATCCACGCCCTTGCCTGCGGTGATGCGCTGGACTTCTGCGACAAAATCCTGCGTCCTGTAGTTGATGGCATGGTCAGCCCCGAGGTCGCGGCAGGCCTGGCACTTTTCGTCCGAGCCCGCGGTCACAATCACTTGCGCACCAAAAGCCTTGGCCAGTTGGATCGCCGTGACACCAATGCCGCTGCTGCCACCCTGGATCAACAAGGTCTCACCCGCCTGCAGTGCGCCACGGTCAAACACATTGCTCCAGACCGTGAAAAAGGTCTCAGGCAAAGCCGCAGCTTCCAGATCAGACAGACCCGCAGGCACTGGCAGGCACTGCGCAACAGGCGCCACGCAATACTCGGCATAACCACCACCGGCAACCAGCGCACAGACGCGGTCACCCAGCTTCAGGCCCTGCGCAGCCATGGCTGCAGCATCACCGGCAACGATGACACCCGCAACCTCCAGCCCGGGCAGATCAGACGTGCCCGGAGGCGGCGCATAGTGGCCCTTGCGCTGAAGCACATCAGGGCGATTGACACCACTGGCAGCCACATGAATGCACAGCTCGCCCCGCCCTGCTTGCGGCATGGGGCGCTCGCCCAGCTTCAAGACACCCGGCTCGCCAAAGCCGTTCATCTCGACAGCACGCATCTTGTCCATGGCGCTTCCTTGGTACATCACATCATTCACATTGTTCGATCAACAAAAACGCACCCAGGCCCAAAAGCTTGGGTGCGCCCTGCAGGCATTACTGCTGCTGTTGTTGTTGCTGATCGCCCTCAGCACCCACGCGTGGCTCACGGGGCTCGCGGTGCTGGCGTGGTGCGCGTTCGCGGAATTCACGTGGCTCGCGAGGCTCGCGCTCCGGCATGCCCGCTGGACGCTCGGTCAGCGCCTTCATCGACAGCTTGACGCGGCCCTTGTCGTCGGTTTCCAGAACCTTGACCTTGACCACTTGGCCTTCCTGCAGGTAATCCGTGACCTTTTCCACGCGTTCGTGGGCGATCTGGCTGATGTGCAGCAAACCGTCCTTACCGGGCAGCAGATTGACCAGGGCACCGAAGTCCAGAATCTTCACGACCGGGCCTTCGTAGACCTTGCCGATTTCGACTTCGGCAGTGATTTCCTCGATGCGGCGCTTGGCTTCGTCTGCCTTGGCACCGTCGGTGGCGGCGATGGTGATGGTGCCGTCTTCCTCGATATTGATCTGGGTTCCGGTCTCTTCGGTCAGCGCACGGATGGTGGCACCGCCCTTGCCGATCACGTCACGGATCTTTTCGGGGTTGATCTTCATCGTATACAGCTTGGGAGCAAACGACGAAATCTCAGCCTTGGCCTCGCCCATGGCTTCCTGCATCTTGCCCAGGATGTGCATGCGCGCTTCCTTGGCCTGTGCCAGAGCAACCTGCATGATTTCCTTGGTGATGCCCTGGATCTTGATATCCATCTGCAGAGCGGTGATGCCGTTGGTCGTACCAGCCACCTTGAAGTCCATATCACCCAGGTGATCTTCATCACCCAGAATGTCGGTCAGCACGGCAAACTTGTTGTCTTCCTTGATCAGACCCATGGCGATACCGGCCACGTGCGCCTTCATGGGCACGCCAGCATCCATCATGGACAGGCAGCCACCGCAGACCGATGCCATGGAAGAAGAGCCATTGGATTCGGTGATTTCCGACACCACGCGGATGGTGTAGGGGAATTCTTCCTTCGAAGGCAGGCAAGCCACCAGGGCGCGCTTGGCCAGACGGCCGTGGCCGATTTCGCGGCGCTTGGTCGAACCCATGCGACCCACTTCACCAGTGGCGAACGGAGGCATGTTGTAGTGGAACAGGAAACGGTCTTCAAATTCGCCAGCCAGGGCGTCAATGCGCTGTGCATCGCGCTCGGTACCCAGGGTGGAAATCACCAGGGCCTGCGTTTCACCACGGGTGAACAGCGCCGAGCCATGGGTGCGTGGCAGCACGGAGTTACGAATTTCGATGGGACGCACGGTGCGGGTGTCGCGGCCGTCGATACGGGGCTCGCCAGCCAGGATCTGCGAACGCACGATACGGGCTTCGATATCAAACAGCATGCCTTCGACCTTGACGCCGTCAAACGCCACGCCCTGCTCCGTCAGTGCAGCCTTCACATCAGCGTAAGCGGTGCGGCAAGCGAGCGTACGCACTTGCTTGTTGCGCTCCTGGTAGGCGGCGCGCAGCTTGGCTTCGCCCAACTCGGTCACCTTGGCAATCAGTGCTTCGTCCTTGGCGGGCGCAGCCCAGTCCCAGGCGGGTTTGCCAGCATCGCGCACCAGTTCGTGGATGGCGTTGATGGCGATCTTGCCTTGGTCGTGACCGAAGACCACGGCGCCCAGCATCACTTCTTCGGGCAGTTGCTGCGCTTCGGATTCCACCATCAGCACAGCGGCTTCGGTACCAGCCACCACCAGATCCATCTGCGAATCCTTGCGCTGGGTCTGACCGGGGTTGAGCACGTATTCGCCATTGATGTAACCCACGCGGGCAGCACCAATGGGGCCGTTGAAAGGAATGCCTGAGACGGACAGCGCAGCGGACACTGCGATCATCGCAGCGATATCGGCATCTACTTCGGGATTCAACGAAATGGTGTGGATGACCACATGCACGTCGTTGTAGAAACCTTCAGGGAACAGCGGGCGGATCGGGCGGTCGATCAGGCGGCTGGTCAGGGTTTCCAGCTCGCTCGGCTTGGCTTCGCGCTTGAAGAAGCTGCCAGGAATCTTGCCTGCAGCGTAGGTCTTCTCGATGTAGTCCACGGTCAGCGGGAAGAAATCCTGGCCAGCCTTGGCAATTTTGGAACCAACGACGGTGGCCAGAACCACGGTGTCATCGATGTTGACCAGCACGGCACCAGAGGCCTGGCGTGCGATTTCACCGGTTTCCATGGTGACCGTGTGCTGGCCCCACTGGAAAGTCTTGGTCACTTTATTGAACATGGTCATATTTGACTCCTTGATGGATAGCTGGGCACGCAGGCCCGGCTTGATTTAGGGGTACAAACAGAACACGATGCCATTCCAATGCTGCACTTATAGCTACAAATTTTGCAGCATTGGAATGACACAGCTTCGCTCTGCTTTGCACCCTCCGAAGTAAAAAACGCCTGAGCTAGCGGACTAACTCAGGCGTTTTCATCTCACCCCAGGCTTACTTGCGCAGGCCCAGCTTGGCGATCAGCGCGGTGTAACGGTCAGCGTCCTTGGACTTGAGGTAGTCCAACAGCTTGCGACGACGGCTCACCATGCGCAGCAGGCCGCGACGACCGTGGTGGTCCTTGGCATGCTCTTTGAAGTGAGGGGTCAGTTCGTTGATACGGGCGGTCAGCAAAGCCACTTGGACTTCTGGGCTGCCAGTATCGGAAGCGGAACGTGCGTTGGCCTTTACAACTTCGGCCTTGATAGATGCGGCGATCATGTGTTTTCCTTCTGAAAAATGCAGCTTGCGCTGGCATTTTTGGTTACTTGCGCCGCAGCCGGAAAAGCTTGCGACGTGCGTCTTGCACCATGCAAAACCGGTCGATTATACCAAAGTGCTGAACCGCTGTATCTGGAACCGCTTTACGGCGCTAAGAACGTGTTCACGATCTCTATGCAGCCGCGTTGGAGTGCAATCGGGATGAGTTCGATGCGATGGGCCACAGCTTGCACCGGGGTGCAAGCAAGGGCCAGCGCACAGAAATCGCCCGATTTCACTCCAACCCGTAGGGACAGTGGTTTTGGGGGCGCCCGGTCAGGGGCGCCCGGCTAGGGGCGGTCTGCGGCGTTACAAATCATCGCAATAGCATGGCTATTGCTGCGGTATTGCGCCGCTAGGCGCACCCCTCGCATCCCATCCCTAGCCGGGCGCCCCGCAAAGCCACAGTCGCGGCGTGAGGGGATCGTAAACACGTTCTTACATCCACCAGCGCACTGCTGCCGACGCCCCGGCTCCCAGCACCACCACCAGCAGGAACGGAGCCCTCAGCGCCAGCGCAATGGCAGCCACGGCCAAGGCCGCAAGCCGCGCGTCCAGAACCAGTTGGTGGCCGCTGGAAAAGGTATTCATGGCTGTCAGCGCCGCCAGCAAGGCAATGGTGAGCGAGCCCGCCACCCGTGCCATGCGCGGATGGTGCAGCCAGCGTGCGGGCACGCCGTAACCCAGCAGCTTGGTGGCATAGGCAATGGCGCTGGCCAGCAACACCCAGAGCCACCAGTGGCCGCCGATCTGTGCAATGGTTTCCGTGTTCATGCTGCGCCTCCTGCGGCGCTGGGTGCCCGCCCACTGCTGCGGGTACAGTAACCCCACACACCGCCCAGCACGGCAGCGATCAGAATCGGAATGCCCGGCGGCACCATGGGCACCGCCAGCATGGCAACTGCTGCTGCCGCCACAGCCAGCGCAATCGGCTCACGCCCTTGGAGACGCGGCCACAGCAGCCCCAGAAAAGCGGCTACTGCCGCGCCATCCAGCCCCCAGCGGCTGGGGTCGCCCAGTGCATTGCCCAGCAGTGCGCCTGCTGCGGTAAACAGATTCCACAGGACATAGACGCCCACGCCAGCCGTCCAGAAGCCGCGCTGCTGCTCAGTCTTGTCTGCCTGGCCCAAGGCAGTGGCAGCGGATTCATCGATTGTCAGCTGCGCCGAGAGCAGCCGAGCAAACCCCTTGGGGCCCAGCAGCGCTGCCATCTGCATGCCGTAGACCGCATTGCGCACACCCAGCAAGCTGGCGGCGCCCAGCGCGGCCACTCCAGCACCACCACCAGCAACCACGCCGACGAAGGCAAACTGCGAGCCGCCGGTGAACATCAAGAGGCTCAACGCGCAGGTCTGCCATACCGACAGGCCTGCGGCTACACCCAAGGCACCAAAAGAGATGCCATACAGCCCGGTGGCGACACTGATCGACACACCCATGCGAAAAGCGGACGATTGCCGCCACAGCGTTGAAAGTTGCATGGGCAGCGATTGTAGGGAAGGCGCAGGGGTTGCGCAGGCGCTGTGCTACTTCTGCGTCGCCTGCAGCACATCCAGCCGCCGCTGCACCTGCGCTGCCAGTACGGTATCACCCTGCTCTTGTGCCAGACGCTGCTGGTTGATGAGCCAGGCGAGCAGCGCACGGCGCCAGCCCTGGGCAGAAGCAGTGTCGACCGCCTGCTGCACCACCGCCATGGGCAGCGGGCCGCGCACCGCCATTGCGCCTGCGGCCACCAGGCGCGAGAGCGGGTCGTCAATGGCTGCCAGTGCCGCGACTGCACTGGCAGGCTGCTGCGCTGCCACGGCCTGCTGGGCTTTGGGCAGCAGTGCGATATCTGCCATCTGCTGGGCGCCGCGCAGATAGCGAGCGTAGGCCTGCTCGGGCGCTGCCGCATCCTGGGCCACAGCCTCATAACCACTGCATGGCGACGCATCTAGCGCAGCCACTTGTGCGGCGCAGCGTGCAAGCTCCAGCCGGGCCAGCAAGTCAGGCCGCGCAGTGCGGCGAACCTCCTCACGCGCACGGCGCCACTCCACATCGGCAACGCGGCTGTTGCCAGACAGGTAGGCATCGGTTGCCCGCTCGACCGCGCCCTGTTCATTGACGGCCCAATCTGGTACTTTCTGGCCGCCAGCGCAAGCCAGCAAAGCGCTAGAAGCTACCAGAGCAATAGCAATCCGATGTACAGCAGAAGAAGAGAAGAAGCGCGTCGACATCATGGCAGCTTGACCTCCGCTTCCTTCTTGGCAAACGGCCATTTGCGGTTCAGCTCGGCCAGCATACCGTCCACCTTGCGCAGGCTGGCCTCAACATCGGCGCGCAAGTCACCCAGATTGGAAGTGGCGTCCTTTGTATTGGAGCCTACAGCCTGCGCCTCCACCAGCACGGCGTCCACTTTCTTGAGGCTGCCGCGCACATCCGCCAGCACGCCATTGAGCTGCTGCACGGTTGCACGCACCTCGGGCATCACGCCCTGCGCGCCAAACACCTGCTTGTCCGTATTCTTGACCAGGCCGTCCAGGCGCGCGAGCAACTGGTTGGCTCGGTCGAGCGTGACGGAGATCTTTTTGGCCTCCTCATCCCCGCCCAGCGCCACGCCCAGCGCGCCGCCGGGGCCATTCAGCTTGGTGCTGAGCATGCGCAACTGCACCAAGGTGCTGTCCAGCGCCGATCCGGCCGAGGTCATCATGTTCAGGTTTTCCAGCAGCTGACGGGCATTGCTCATCAGCTGCGGCAGCTCGGCCGTGGCATCGCCCAGCAGCACAGCGCGCACCGCGCCATCTTCCAGCGGTGGGTCGTCCAGAATGCCTGAGTACGCCTTGATCGTGGTCCCCCCCACCAGGCCTTTGACCAGGGTGAACACGCTGCTGATGCGCAGCCAGTGTGCATCCTTTTGCGGCACGGCCACATGGATGCGCACCGTGCCATCCTGGGCCAGCTCAATCTTGTCCACTTTGCCGATGGGAAAGCCCGAAAAGGTCATGTCCATGCCAATGGTCACGCCCTCGGAGTCTTCGGCTGTCAGGATCAGCTCCTGCTTGGGCTCGAAAACCCCGCGCGCATACAGCAGGTACAACGCCGATCCAACAATGAGCAGCATCGTGAACAGCAGCAATGCAGCGGCCTTGCGCTCCAGATGCGGAACGGGCGCCAGGCCATCAATGGCTACGCCATCGGCCACGGCCGTATGCCGCACCGAAGCCGCAGCATGCGGCGGCAAAGGCCGATCCGCTGAATCGTGGGGTTCTGGTATATGCATGTGTGCCTGATCTTACCCGCGCTGCAAGCCATGGTAATAAAAATCCTGCCGGCGCCATCTGGCAAAGCATTGTGCGCTATGCATTTGATATG
Source organism: Comamonas odontotermitis (assembly GCF_014207855.1). GTDB lineage: Bacteria > Pseudomonadota > Gammaproteobacteria > Burkholderiales > Burkholderiaceae_C > Comamonas > Comamonas odontotermitis_A. The sequence continues at coordinate 76,777 of NZ_JACHKZ010000004.1, forward strand.
GAAAGCCTGCCCCGTTCCAACCATTGCAGACAAGTGCCCCGCGTCGCTTTATACTGTATATATAAACAGTATTTATCATGCATTCCATCCCGTCCAATCCGGCTCCTGCTCTGCCACCATCGGTTGCCGCCAACATCTGGCGGGGCGACTGCATGGTGCGCACGCAACTGGCCTGCACACCCACAGGATGGGAAGCGCTGGATTGCGAGCTGCCCGGCAAGGGTTGGCCCAGCCAGAGCCTGACGGAAGTGCTGCAACCCCAGGCAGGCCAGCTGGAATGGCGACTGACAGCCGCTGCGCTGCAGCAACACAGCCAGCAGCGCAAAGCCATCGTCGCCATCGGCCCGCCGCTGCCGCCTCACGCCAGCGGCTTGGCGCAGCAGGGGCTGACGCCCGACCAGTTCGTATGGATCAATACCTCCACGCCGCAGGACCGGCTCTGGGCACTGGAGCAGCTCATCCGCGCCAATGCGGCAGGCGTGCTCCTCGCCTGGCTCCCGCAGGCCAGCCCTGAGCAGATCCGCCGCCTGCAGATCAGCGCGCAGCAATTTGAAGGACTCGTCTTTCTGTTTCGGCCCAGCAGTGGCCAACACCAGGCATCGGCCGCTCCGCTGCGGCTGCTGGCCCATGCCAGCAAGCCCTGGTCACTGCAGTTGCAGATCGTCAAGCGACGCGGGCCGGCACATACCGGCACGCTCGATCTGCCTGCCGCTCCGCGCAGCCTGCAAGCGTTCCTGACGCCGCGCATGCTGGGCAACGCAACCGCCACGCCTTCGCTCACCCCTCTTTCAGCCCCCTCATCCTCTCCTGTACGCCATGACACCGCTTTGGGCAGCGCTGCTGCCCCATCTGCAAAACATGCAGACCGCGCCACCGCCCAGCAGCATTGATGCCAATATGCATGGCTTGGCGCTGTGGGCACTGCAGTTCACGCCGCGCGTGGCCTGCGTGCCCTCCCCTGCGCCGTTTGGCGATGCACTGGTGCTGGAGCTGTCTGCCAGCCAGCGCCTCTTCGGTGGCCGCCAGCAACTGGCCCGGCGCCTGCTGCGCGAAGCCCGGCAACAGGGCGTGCGCGCCATCAGTTGGGCCCCTAGCAGCCTGGCCGCCATTGCCCTGGCACGCAGCGGCCTGCGCCACGGCTTTGGCGCGCCACTCGCTCAAGTGCTGGCACCGTTGCCGCTGGCCGCCCTCGATGCAACCGCACACCATGCCCAACTGCTCTCGCAATTGGGCTGCACCAGCCTGGGAGCGGTGCAAGCCCTGCCGCGCGGCGGCGTGGCAAGGCGCTTTGGGGCAGAACTGCTGGCCGCGCTCGACCAGGCTTGCGGCCTGCGCCCCGACCAATACCCCTGGATAGACTTGCCCGCTCGCTTTGATGCCCGGCTGGAGCTACCCATGCGTATCGATCAGGCCGACGGCCTGATGCATGGTGCGCGCCACTTGCTGCTGCAACTGTGCGGCTGGCTTGCCGCGCAGCGGGCAGGGATACGCAGTTGCACCCTGCGCTGGTGCCACGACGCAATGCGTTCAAAACATGTGGGCGATGGCGGCGAGCTGGTGCTGCACACGGCCACCACCACACGCGATGTCGGGCATCTGGCCCGCTTACTGCAAGCGCATCTGGCCCATGTGCAATTGCTTGCCCCCGTGGGCGAGCTAAGTCTGCATGCCGATGCCCCTGAAGCCCTGCACGAAGCCAGCGCCAGCCTGCTGCCCGACACCACCGCACAAGGCGAAAGCCTGGTGCAGGTGCTTGAGCGCATCACCGCCCGCCTGGGCAGCCACCAGGTGCAGCGCCCCCAACTGCAGGCCGACCACCGGCCCGAATGGCAGGTGCAATGGCAACCCGCCTGCCAGCTTGGTGCTCTATCCCCCGTACACCTCCCCGCACAACCCGCCGTGCCACCCCTGCCCCAACCGAGCTTCCTGCTGGCAGAGCCCCTGCAACTGCTGCAGGACGGCAACAGCCAGCCCTTGTACCAAGGCCCGCTGCAGCTGCTGACAGGGCCGCAGCGCATCGAAGGCGGCTGGTGGCACCGCAGCCCTGGCTTTGTGCTGCCCGGCGATGGCGAGGCTGATACGAAGCCCGGCGCCAGCACGCCACCGCCCATGGCCCAGATCGCACACAACGCTGTACGCGATTACTGGGTGGCATACAGCGCGCATGCAGGCCTGCTGTGGGTCTTTCACACCCGCCTGTCGGCGCAGGACAGCGCCTGGTTTCTACATGGCCGCTTTGCATGAGCCTTGCCATGGCAGACCTCCCCCGCCCCACCATTCCACGCTACGCCGAGCTGTGGTGCCTGAGCAATTTCAGCTTTCTGCGCGGCGCCAGCCACCCGCATGAGCTGGTGGCGCGTGCGCACCGCCAGGGCTATGCCGCACTGGCGCTGACCGATGAATGCTCGCTCGCCGGCATTGTGCGCGCCCATGTGGCGGCCCGCGAATGCGACCTGCCGCTGATCATTGGCGCCCAGTTCCAGGTGCAATGCAGCAACGATGATGCGCCGCCCTTCACCCTCATCGCGCTCGCCTGCAACCTGCGCGGCTACGGCAACCTGTGCGCACTGATCACCCATTTGCGAAGAAGAGCGCCCAAAGGGCAATACGCGCTTGCGCAATCAGCTATCAAGAAAAGAGTGTTTGACGACTGCGTGCTGCTGCTGGCCCCGCACCGCCAGGCAAGTGCTGCCCATATCGACACCCAGGCCCGCTGGTTGCAGGAGCACTTTGCAGGCCGCTGCTGGTTGGCGGTGCAGCAAGACCGCAGCCTGGGCGACGAAGCCTGGCTGCTGCAACTGCGCGCTGCCAGCCGCACCACAGGCGTGCCACTGGTCGCAGCAGGCGATGTGCACATGCATGTGCGTTCGCGCAAACCGCTGCAGGACACGCTCACCGCCATCCGTCTGCGCAAGCCGCTGACCGATTGCGGCTACGGCCTGCAGCCCAATGCCGAGCGCCATCTGCGCAGCCTTTTGCGGCTGGCACAAATGTACCCCCGCGATCTGCTCGATGCCACGCTCACCGTCGCAGCGCACTGCCATTTCTCGCTGGATGAATTGCGCTACCAGTATCCCGACGAGGTTGTGCCCGTGGGCCTGTCCCCCGCCAGCTACCTGCGCCAACTCACCTACGAAGGCGCGGCCAGCCGTTGGCCGCAGGGCATTCCCACCAAGGCCCAGGCCCAGCTGGAGAATGAACTCTCCCTGATCAGCGAGCTGCACTACGAACATTATTTTCTGACCGTTCACGACATCGTGCGCTATGCGCGCAGCCAGAACATTCTGTGCCAGGGCCGCGGCTCGGCAGCCAACTCGGCCGTCTGCTATTGCCTGGGCGTGACCGAGGTAAACCCTGCCGAAAGCACGGTGCTGTTTGAACGCTTCATCAGCAGGGAACGCAACGAGCCGCCCGATATTGACGTGGATTTCGAGCACGCGCGGCGCGAAGAAGTCATCCAATACCTGTACAAGAAATACGGCCTGCACCGCGCAGGCTTGACGGCCGTCGTCATCCGCTACCGGCGAAAATCCGCGATCCGTGATGTGGCCAAGGCACTCGGGTTTGCAGCGGAGCAGATCGACCTGCTGGCACGCGACCATTCGCAATGGGACGCCGAACTGCTGCGCAGCGAAGCGCTGCAAAAGGCCGGCTTGCAGGCCGATGATCTGGCCGTGCGCCAACTGGTGGAGCTAGTGGAGACCCTGCGCCACTTTCCACGCCACCTGTCGCAGCATGTCGGCGGCTTTGTGCTGACGCGCGGGCCGCTGTCGCGCATGGTGCCGATCGAGAACGCCAGCATGAAAAACCGCACCGTCATCCAGTGGGACAAAGACGACCTGGATGCCGTGGGTCTGCTGAAAGTGGATGTGCTGGCCCTGGGCATGCTGACGGCACTGCAAAAAATGCTGCACCTGGTTGGCGCGCGCAAGGGCGGCACCTTCGGGCTGGGCGACATTCCGCACGCAGACCCCGCCACCTACGACATGATCTGCGCCGCCGACACCATCGGCGTCTTCCAGATCGAAAGCCGCGCGCAGATGAGCATGCTGCCACGCCTCAGGCCCCGCAACTACTACGACCTGGTCATCGAAGTGTCGCTGGTGCGGCCCGGGCCCATCCAGGGCGGCATGGTGCACCCGTATCTGCGGCGCAGGCAAGGCCTGGAGAAAGTCAACTATCCCAGCGATGATCTGGAGCACGTTCTGCAGCGCACGCTAGGCATTCCGATCTTTCAGGAGCAGGTCATGCAGATCGCCATCGTCGCCGCCGGTTTCACCCCCGGCGAAGCCGACCAGCTGCGCCGCAACATGGCTGCATGGAGGCGCACCGGCGACCTGCAGCAATACCATGCCAAGATCATCGAGGGCATGACACAGCGGAATTACACCCCAGAGTTTGCCGAGGCCATCTTCCAACAGATCCAGGGCTTTTCGGAATATGGATTTCCCGAAAGCCATGCAGCCAGTTTTGCGATCCTCGTGTACTTCAGTGCCTGGCTCAAATGCCACTACCCGGCTGAATTTCTGGCCGCCATGATCAACAGCCAGCCACTGGGCTTTTACAGCAACAGCCAGCTCATCCAGGATGCACAGCGCCATGGCGTGCAGGTGCTGCCGGTCGATGTAATGCACAGCATGGTGGACTGCACCATGGAAGATGGCAGCAGCGCGCAGCCTGCAGTGCGGCTGGGACTGCGGCTGGTCAAACAGCTATCGCAAGCCCAGAGTGAGCGCCTGGTTCAGACGCGCGAGGCCGCGCCCTTCATCAGCGCCGAAGACCTGGCACTGCGCGCCCGGCTGGATGCACCTGCCATGCAGCAACTCGCCGCCGCCGATGCCCTGGCCAGCCTGGAAGGCCACCGCCGCAACCAGCTATGGCAAGCCGCCGCGCCACGGCACAGCAGCCCCTTGCTGCAAGCCGCTGCCATTGATGAGACCCACCTGGAATTACCCTCTGCCGCCGAGCAGGAAGACATCCACTGGGACTATGCAGCACTGGGCCTGAGCCTGCGCCGCCATCCGCTGGCCTTGTTGCGCGAACGCCTGCAACGCCACCAGTTCCGCACCCATGCGGCCCTGCGCGATGCGCGTGACGGCAGTTGGGTGCGCGCCTGCGGCATCGTCACCTTGCGCCAGCAGCCCCCCACGGCCAAAGGCGTGGTATTCATCACCCTGGAAGACGAGACCGGCAACCTGCAGGTGATCTGCTGGCCCAAGATCCGCGAACACCAGCGCGAGGCGCTGCTGCATTCACAGCTGCTGGCGGTGGAGGGGCGCTGGCAGCGCACGGGCGATGTCGGCAACCTGATTGCCCATCGGTTGCGCGATATGTCCGACTGGTTCGACACCTTGCACATCCGCAGCCGTGACTTTCACTGAGAACTCCATATCGAATTGCGCCATATGTCTCCAGTCCGCTCGCGTTCCCGGCTCATTCCATCAACAGACTACCCATACCCCTTCCATCGCGCCAAAGCACGCAGAGATGTTTTAAATAAATTCATCATTTACGCTCGCCCTTGCTTGTAAGACCGCCACAATTACGATAGCAGACAGCACCCTTTCGCTGCACCAGTTGCGCATGTGTTTTCTGTCTGCGACTCTCCTGCAAAGGGCGCATTGGGCGCCCTGGTGTCTGTTCATCCATGGCCTGCCCCCCGTCCCGCTCCCGCTCCGCATCCCGTGCTGGCAAACGCAGCAACACATCCCGCAAATCCTCTAACGGTCTGATCGCTCGGCTGCTGCGCCCGCTGGTCGGCAAGGCTGCCATTGCAGCTTATAGCGCAGCAGCAGCGGCAGGCTCTTTCGCGCTGGCCCCGCAACTGGAAGGCGCTCGCCACTGGGCCAGAGAAAAAACGCAGCATTGGCTGCAAGCCCAGCCTCTGGTGCGCGATGCCGCCCACTGGCAGGAAGACCAGCAGACCCGATGGGCCAACTGGCAGGATGACCTGCTGAGACTGGCCCGCCAAAGCCGCCAATCTGCGCGACCTTCATCCGGTAGCCATGGGACCGGCGGCGGGGCCAGCCAGCCGACTGCGCCCAAAGGCCAGGCCAGCAACAAACCCCCAGGCGTATCAGACAGCTTTGCGCAGTGCGCAGAACAGCTGCCCGCCAGCGCCCCGCTCGGGCTGGCCAATGTGGGCGCCAGCTGGATGCCGGTAGCGCTGTGCTCGGATGGTTTTGCAGTGCTGTATTCGGGGCTGTCCAAAACCCCCATCGTCACCATCGAACGGCTCAATCGCCATCGCCTGCAGCATGCTGCGGGCCAGGAGCGTACCGACCGTTTCTACGCCGATGCGCGCCTGCGCTCCGCATACAAGGCCGATCTGTCTGATTACCAGGGCAGCGGCTATGACCGCGGCCACATGGCAGCCGCCGCCAACCAGAGCACCCAAGTCGGCATGGCGCAGTCGTTTGCGCTGTCGAACATGGTGCCGCAAGACCCCACCAATAACCGCAAGATCTGGTCCAAGCTCGAAGCCGACGTGCGCAAGTACGCCCAGCGTGCCAGCGGCAATGTCTTTGTGTATACCGGCCCGCTGTTCGACAGCGGTGCCCACACCATTGGCCGCAACCAGGTTTGGGTGCCAAGCCACCTGTACAAGCTGGTGTATGACGAACAGCAGCAGCGCGCCTGGGCCTGGGTGCTGCCCAACGATGCAAACGCCACCCTGGGGCCGCCGATGAGTTATGCCAGCTTTGTAGAGCGCACAGGGCGGAACTTTCTGCCCCACCTGCGGTGAACAGACGCAGGCAGCAGCAGTATCCCCATTGTCCTAAGGCTTGGGCTGCAGCGCTGCTGCATCCGGGGCCTGCATCCATGGCGCATGCCAGCCACCACCCAATTCCTGGATCAGTTGCGCCGCGGCCAGCTGCTGGTTCAGCTGCAACTGGATCAGCGAGCGGCGCGCATTCAACGCCGTGGCCTGCGCGGTCACCACATCGGTGTACTGAACCTGCCCTTCCTTGTAGCGGTTGAGCATCTGCTGCTCCACCTTCTCAGCCGAATCCAGGCTCTGCTGCAGCAGCGGCTGCTGCGCGTTCAACGCCGCGATGTTGCTGAGCACATCTTCCACCGCCTGGAAAGCGCCCAGCACCGTCTGCCGGTAACTGGCCGTCTTGGCGGCATGCCCGGCCCTGGCCGAATCCACCTGCGCCGCAGTGGCCCCGGCGTTGAAGATGCTCTGGCTGATGGACGCGCCCAGCGACCACAGCAAGCCCGAAGCGCTAAACAAATCACCCAGATTGGAGCCCGTGCGGCCCAGCGACCCCGACAGGCTGAGGCTTGGGTAATAGGCCGACTGCGCAATGCCGATCTGCGCATTGGCCGCAGCCACGGCACGTTCGGCCGATGCAATATCGGGCCTGCGCTCCAGCAAGGTCGAAGGCACCACCCCCGGCACCTGCGGCACGGTCACCCGCCAAGGGGCCACAGGCAGATCAAACTGGGCGGGTGCCTGGCCGGTCAATACGGCAATCGCGTGTTCATAAGTCTGGCGTGACTGGCGCAGCGACTCGGCGCTGGCCTGGGTATTGGTCAGGGTGGTTTGCGCCTGCAGCACGGCCGTCCTGGCTTCGATACCGCTGTCATAGCGGTTCTGCGTGATCTGCAGACTGCGCTGGTAGCCCTCGATGGATTGCTGCAGGATCTGCAACTCCGCATCGGCCTCACGCAGCCGGAAGTAGTTCTGCACCAGACTGCCCACTGCCGACAGGCGGGCAGCGGCCAGATCTGCTTCGCTCGCCTGCGCACTGCTCTGCGCAGCGCTCACGGACTCCTTCAAACGCCCCCATACATCCGCATCCCAGGCTGCATTGATGCCCAGCGATGCACTGCCACTGCCGCTGGCCTGGCTGCCGCCCTGGCGTGTCTGCCCGAGCGAGCCGCTGACGGTTGGCAGCAGGCCTGCCTGCTGCACACGCACGGCAGCCTGGGCCTGTGCAACGGCAGCGGCGGCAGCAGCGATGTTCTGGTTGTTCACCTGCACCTGCGCGGCCAATTGGTTGAGTTGCGCGTCGCCAAACAAGGCCCACCATTCGCCGCGATCCATGGCGTCATTGGGCTGCGCGCTTTGCCATAGTGCGCCCGCCTCCTTGAAGCTGGCGGGCGCCGGTGTGCTCGGCACTTCATAGACAGGAGCCACCGAGCAGGCACTCAGCACGCCTGCACAGCACAGCGCAAGAGCCAGGGTGCGAAGCGCATTGGCGCCCAGCGCGTTGGCGCCCAGCGCGTTGGCGCGTGGAGATGGTTGTTCGAGTTGTGGTTTCATAAGTTTCTTCTTAACCCAGAGCAGGCCCTGCCTCATCCGGATGCGTGCGGCTCAGATAGCGCTCATCGGGTGCATGGCGGCGCAACTTGTCCATCAGCACGTACACGACCGGTGTAGTCACCAGGGTCAGTACCTGGCTGGCCAGCAGGCCGCCAATGATGGCGATGCCCAGCGGCTGGCGCAGCTCTGAGCCTTGGCCAAAGCCGATGGCCAGCGGCAGCGCGCCCAGCGCGGCAGCCAGGGTGGTCATCAGAATGGGGCGAAAGCGCAGAACGCAGGCTTCACGCACGGCATCTGTGGCGCTGATACCGCGTGCACGCTGCGCTTCGAGCGCAAAATCGATGATCAGGATCGCGTTCTTCTTGACAATACCGATCAGCAGAAATACCCCGATGAGTGCGATCACCGTGAACTGCATGTCAAACAGCATCAGCGCAATCACCGCGCCCACACCTGCCGACGGCAAGGTAGACAGCACCGTGACCGGATGCACCAGGCTTTCATACAGGATGCCCAGCACGATATAGATCACCACGAGCGCCGCGAGGATCAGGTACAGCTGCTGCGACTGTGTCTTCTGAAAGCTGAGCGCCGTGCCCTGAAAACTGCCGCGTACATTGATCGGCATGGCGATATCGGCTTCCGCCTGCCGGATCACGGCCTGCGCTTCGCTCAGCGCCACGCCTTCGTCCAGGTTGAACGAGATCGTTGTAGCCAGCTCGCCATCCTGGTGGTTGACCGAGGTGGGCGCAGGCCGCTCCACCACCTTGGCAAAGGCGGACAGCGGCACCATGGTGTCGGCCGCCGTGCTGATGACATTGCCGGTCGAGGCGCTCTTGAGCGCCGGGTTTGCCGCCGTGCCCACAGTACCCGCCAGGTTGGACGGCACATAGATGTCCTGCAGCGCAGGAGGGCCACGCGTGTACTCGGGCGCCCACTCCATGATGACCGAATACTGGTTCAGATCGCTGTAGATGGTGGCGACCGCGCGCTGGCCAAATGCGTTGTAGAGCGCATTGTTGATGGCCTTGGAGTTGACGCCCAGGCGTGCCGCGGCCTGTTTGTCGACATCTACATACACTTCAACGCCGTTTTCCGCCTGGTCGGTATCCACGTCCTGCAGCAACGTCTCCTGCTTGAGGCGATCGGCAAGGCGCGTAGCCCATTTCTTCAGGTCTGCCGTGTTGTCGCTCTTGAGCGTGTACTGGTAGGTGGAATTGGACGAGCGCCCGCCCATGCGCAGATCCTGCACAGGATTGAGGAACACACGCAGGCCAGTGATCTGCGACAGCTGCGGCCGCAGGCGCGCCACCACCTGCAAGCTTGTCACATCGCGCTCCTTCACGGGCTTGAGGTTGATGAACATGAAGCCACCACCCGCACGGCTGCCACCCGAAAAGCCCACCACCGTATCAACGGCGGGATCCCGTTGAATGATGGACAACGCATCCTTGAGCTTGTCGGCCATGGCCGTGGACGAGATGCTCTGGTCCGCACGCAGGCCGCCCGCCAGCTGGCCGTTGTCCTGCTGTGGGAAGAAACCCTTTTGCACATGCACGAAGAGATAGCCATTCATCCCGATCACCACCACCAGAATGGCCATGACCAGCGCCTTGCTGTGCAGCGCCCAGTCCAGGCAACGTTCGTAGATGCGCAGCATCCAGGAGTAACCGGCCTCCAGGGCACGCGCCATGCGGCCCTGGGGTTCGGAGCTGACGGCATCTTCATCGCGCAGGAACCACGCGCACATCATCGGCGTGGTGGTGAGCGAGATCACCAGCGAAATCATCACCGCCACCGACAAGGTAACGGCAAACTCCTTGAACAGGCGACCGATCTGCCCATCCATGAACAGCAGCGGAATGAACACCGCCACCAGCGACATGCTGATCGACAGCACGGTAAAGCCCACCTCACGGGCTCCCAGCAAGGCAGCGGCCATCTTGTCCATGCCCTGCTCGATGTGACGGCTGGTGTTTTCCAGCACCACAATCGCGTCGTCCACCACAAAGCCGGTTGCCACGGTCAGCGCCATCAGGCTCAGATTGTTCAGGCTGAAGCCCAGCAGGTACATGATGGCGAAGGTGCCCAGCAGCGACACCACAGTTGCCACCGCCGGGATAACCGTCGCGCGCGCCTTGCGGATGAAAGCCCCCACCACCAGCACCACCAGCGCCACGGACACCATCAGCGTCGTTTCGATCTCGCGCAGCGACGAGCGGATGGAATTGGTGCTGTCGCTGGCCACCTGGATGGTCACATCCTTGGGCAGCTGCGCCTGCAGCTCGGGCAAGAGCTTGCGCACGTTGTCAACGGTATCGATGATGTTCGCCCCCGGCTGGCGCGTGATCAGCACCAGGATGGCGGGCTGGCCGTTGAACAGGCCCATGGTGTGCACGTTGGCCGGGCCGTCGATCACGCGCGCCACATCGCCCAGCTTGACGGCACCGTTGTCGCGCCAGCCTACCACCAGGCCCTGGTACCAGGACGCCTTGCGCTCTGGCGCGGGGGTATAGATCTGCAGGCGGTTGCCTTCATTCTCGATCGCGCCCTTGGGACGGTTGGCGTTGGCCGCCTGGATGGCGGCGCGCACGTCCTCGGTGGCAATGCCGTATTTGCTCAGGGCCTGCGGCAGCAGTTCCACACGTACCGAGGGCAGCGAACCGCCGCCAATTTCCACATCACCGACACCATCGACCTGCGAGATGCGCTGGCTCACCACGTTCGAGACCTCGTCGTACAGCTCGCCAGGTGTGCGTGTGGGCGATGTCATCGCCAGGATGATGACCGGCGCATCGGATGGATTGATCTTGCGGTACGTGGGGTTGCTGCGCAGATCGGATGGCAGATCGGTGCGCGCCGCATTGATGGCGGCCTGCACCTCGCGCGCGGCGCCATCGATATTGCGATTGAGGTCAAACTGCAGGGTGACGCGCGAGGAGCCGGTCGAGCTGTTCGATGTCATCTCGTTGACGCCGGCAATCACGCCCAGATGGCGCTCCAGCGGCGTGGCCACGCTCGATGCCATGTTCTCGGGGCTGGCGCCTGACAGGCTGGCCGATACCGAAATCACCGGGTAGTCCACCTGCGGCAGCGGCGCCACCGGCAGCACAAAGAATGCGGCCATTCCCGCCAGCGCAATGCCAATGGTCAGCAAGACCGTGGCAACGGGGCGTTTGACAAACGGCAAGGATAGATTCATGCCGCCACTCCACCACCTGCACCGCCATCATTCACGCCGCCGCCAGGCGCGGGGGTCTGGGGCTTGCGGCGAAAGCGTGCTCCGAGGCGGTCAAAGGCCAGGTAGATCACCGGCGTGGTGAACAGCGTGAGCAGTTGGCTGAGCATCAAGCCACCAAAGATCGCCAGGCCCAGCGGGCGGCGCAGCTCGGCGCCGTCGCCCCAGCCGAACATCAGCGGCAGCGCAGCAAACAACGCGGCCAGCGTGGTCATCAGGATGGGACGGAAGCGCAGCAGCGCCGCCTGGTGAATCGCATCCTGCGGCGCCATACCCTGGCTGCGTTCGGCGTCGATGGCAAAGTCGATCATCATGATCGCGTTCTTCTTGACAATGCCGATCAGCAAAATGATGCCGATAATGCCGATCACACCCAGGTCATTGCCGCTCAGCATCAGCGCCAGCAAGGCGCCTACACCTGCGGACGGAAGGGTGGAGAGGATGGTCATCGGGTGCACATAGCTCTCGTACAGCACACCCAGCACGATGTACACGCATACCAGCGCAGCCAGAATGAGCAGCAGCTGGCTGGTGAGCGATTTCTGGTAAGCGCCGGCCGCGCCCAGAAACTCCATGGTCAGCGACCGGGGCATGCCGATGTCCTGCGCCGCCTGCTTGATCGCATCAACCGCATGGCCCAGCGACACGCCGGGCGCAGTGTCAAAGCCCAGCGTGGCTGCGGGGTATTGGGCCACGCGGGTGACCTGCAGCGGCGCCATCTGCTCTTCGATCCGTGCAATGGCCGACAGTGGCGTGGCCCCTGTGCTGTTGGCGTTGATGGCCAGATTGCCCAGGGTCTGCACGCTGTTCAACTGGCCCTGCTGCGCTTCCAGAATCACGCGGTACTGGTTGGTCTCGGTGAAGATGGTGGAGACGATGCGCTGGCCGAAGGCGCTGTAGAGCGTGTCGTCAATGCTGCTGGCGCTGATACCCAGGCGCGATGCGGTGTCCCGGTCCACATTCACATAGGCCGACAGCCCCTGGCGACCGGCATCACTGGTGGCATTGCGCACCTCGGGCAACTCCTGCAGGCGCGCGGCCAGCTTTTGCGTCCACTGGTTCACCTCGTCGGTGTTCACGCCGCCAATCGACAGGCGGTACTCGGTAGGCCCGCTCTGCGAATCGATGGTCAGATCCTGCGCAGGTTGCAGAAAGATCGACACGCCCGCCACCTGGTTCACGCGGTCGCGCAGACGCTGCATCACCACGTCCTGCGCATCGTGCGGACGCTTGAGGTTGATCGACAGGCTGCCGGTATTCAGCATGGTGTTGTTGGCGGCATCCACACCAACGACCGAGCTGACCGATTCCACATCCGGATCGTGCAGGATGGCGCTCACAGCCTGCTGCTGCAGCGCGCTCATGCGGGAAAAAGACACCTCCTGCGCGGCCACGATCTGGGCCTTGAGCTGGCCCGTGTCCTGCGTCGGGAACAGGCCCTTGGGAATCATCAGGTACAGCAACCCGGTCAGCGCCAGGGTGGCCACGGCCACCACCAAGGTCAGACCCTGGTGGCGAAACACCCACTGCAGTCCGCGGTCGTAGTGGTGGATCACCTTGTCAAAGCCGCGCTGCACGGCCCCCACCCAGCCATGGCTGTGCGCCCCTGTGTCTTCGTGCTTGAGCCAGCGCGCCGACATCATGGGCACCAGGGTGAGCGACACCACGGCAGAGATCAGGATGGTGATCGCCAGGGTGACGGCAAACTCGCGGAACAGCCGGCCCACGATATCGCCCATGAATAGAAGCGGTATCAGCACCGCGATGAGCGACACGGTGAGCGAGATGATGGTAAAGCCTATCTGCGACGCCCCTTTGAGCGCTGCTGCCATCGGCGTCTCGCCCTCCTCGATGTAGCGGGCAATGTTCTCGATCATCACGATCGCATCGTCCACCACAAAACCGGTCGCAATCGTCAGTGCCATCAGGCTGAGGTTGTTGAGGCTGTAGCCCAGCAGGTACATCAGGCCACAACTGCCGATGAGCGAGATCGGCACCGCCAGGCTGGCGATCACCGTGGCGCGCAGGCTGTGCAAGAAGAAGAAGATCACCAGCACCACCATGATGACGGCCAGCACCAGTTCCATCTGCACATGTTCCACCGACGCGCGGATGCCGGTGGTGCGGTCGGTCAGCACCTTCACCTCCACCGAAGCGGGCAGGGAGGCCGTCAGCTCAGGCAGGCGCGCTTTGATGGCATCGACCGTGGCAATCACGTTGGCGCCGGGCTGGCGCTGCACGTTCACGACGATGGCTGGTGTCTCATCCACCCAGGCCGCCAGACGGTCGTTCTCGGCACTGGCCACCACCTGGGCCACATCCTTCATATAGACCGGCGCGCCATTCTTCCAGCTGACGACCAGGTTCATGTAGTCATCGGCGGTCAGCAACTGGTCATTGCTGTTGATCGAGTAGGCGCGCTTGGGCCCGTCAAAGCTGCCCTTGGCGGTGTTGGAATTGGCATTGCTGATGGCAGTGCGTAGCGTGCTCAAGGTGATACCGTTGGCCGCCAGCGCCTGCGTATTGGCCTGGATGCGCATGGCCGGTTTCTGCCCGCCTTCGAGCGTGACCAGGCCCACGCCCGAGACTTGGCTGATCTTTTGCGCCAGTCGCGTATTGACGATGTTCTGCATCTCCGTCAGCGGCAGCTCCTTGGAGGTGACAGATAGGCTCAGCACCGGCGTATCGGCCGGGTTGACCTTGGCGTAGACGGGCGGTGCGGGCAGATCGGCAGGCAGCAGCGCACTGCTGGCATTGATGGCGGCCTGCACCTCCTGCTCGGCCACATCCAGCGACAGGCCCAGCTGGAACTGCAGGGTGACCATGGAGACGCCTGCCGCGCTGGTGGACGACATGCGGTCCAGCCCCGACATCTGGCCGAGCTGCCGCTCCAGTGGCGCAGTCACCGTGCGGCTCATCACCTCAGGGCTGGCACCGGGGTACAAGGTCTGCACCTGGATCGTGGGGTAATCGACCTCGGGCAGCGCCGACAAGGGCAGCAGCTTGAAGCCGACCAGGCCCGACAGCACAATGGCCACCATCAGCAAGGCCGTGGCCACCGGCCTTTGAATGAATGGACGGGAAGGACTCATCGATCAGCCCGCCTTATTGCGCCTTGGCGGGCGTTGCCGGTGTCGCAGAAGAGGCGGGGGCCGTGGGCACTGCGTCAGGTACCGCTACAGCAGGCGCTGCCGGGGTGGGTTGCGCTGCATTGGGCTCTACCGCAGCAGGGTTGCCCATGGCTGCGCCTCCATGGCTGCCATTGGCTGCAGCGCCGTTGGCGGGCGCGCCAGGAGCCGCTGGCGCATCGCCCGGGCGGCCCGCGCCACCGCGCCTTCCACCGCCGCCATTGCCACCCTCGCCCCGGTTGCCTCTGCGACCGCTGCTGGCACCAGGCGCCTGCGTGGGCGTGTCTCCCTGCAAGGCAACACTGGCTCCGTCCTTGAGGCGATCGGCACCTTCGGTCACCACCAACTCGCCTTCTTTCAGGCCGCTGCTGATTGCCACCCATTCGACCGTGCTCATGCCGCGGATCACGGTGCGCTGGTTCACCGTGCGGTCCTGGTTGATGACATAGACGAAATCACCATTGCCGCCCGTGCGGATGGCAGTGACCGGCACCACCAGGGTGCTGATGTCCTTGAGCGTGAGTCTGGTGTTGACGAACTGGTTGGGAAACAGCGCACCGTCGGCATTGTCAAACCGCGCCTTGGCCTTGACGGTACCCGTTGCGGTATCCACCAGATTGTCCAAGGTGAGGAATGCACCGGTTGCCAGCGGCTTGCTGCCCGCACGATCCAGCGCCACCACCGGGAGGCGAGCGTCCTGCTTTTGGGCGTCGAGAACTGAAGGAATATGGTCTTGCGGCACGGTAAAGCTCACATCGATCGGCGCCACCTTGGTGATGACGGCAATGCCTGTAGTGCCGCCCGCACTCACGTAGTTGCCGGGGTCGATGCTGCGCAGGCCGATGCGGCCATCAATCGGCGAGGTGATGCTGGTATAGCCCAGGTTCAGTTGCGCGGACTGCACCGCCGCCTGATCGGCAATCACCGTGCCTTCCAGCTGCTTGGCAGTGGCTGCCTGCGTGTCCACGTCCTGGCGGGCGATGGAGTCCTGACTCCACAGCGTCTGGTAGCGCTTCAAGGTCACGCGCGCGGCGTCCAGTTGGGCCTGGTCGCGCGCCAGTTGGCCCTTGGCCTGCATCAGCGCTTGCTCAAAGGGCCGGGGGTCGATCTGCGCCAGCTTCTGGCCCTTTTTCACCGTCTGGCCTTCGGTAAACAGCACATCGCGCAGCACGCCGGAGACCTGGGTGGTGAGGGTGACCGTGTTGGTGGGCACCACCGTGCCCATCGCAGTCAGGGTCACCGGCAGATTCTGGCGCTTGACGGTGGCGCTGCCGACTGTGACGGTCATGGACCGCATCGCACCCGGGCCGCCAAAGCCGGGGCCGCCCGGCCCGCCGCTGCCGGCTTTTTTGCTTTGCACCAAATACCAGGCACCGCCCGCCAGCGCCGCCACCAGCAGCACGGCAATTGTGGAGCCCACCCAGCGCCTGCGCGGCTTGGGGGCCGGACTGGTCAGCGGTGCAGCAGCAGGCTGTGGAGAGTTGGCAGGATGGGCGGAATTGTTGGAATTGTGGTCCATGGCATGCGATCGATCAGTGGTGTTACATGAACAGGCCCCTCCCCCTCAGGAGGACGCCTCATGTAAAGAAGAATGATCGCATCCTAGTGCAGCCGTGTTGCCTTTGCTTTATCCCGACTGCGAAGAAAAGTAAATGCCGCATTGCAGCAAACGCATGTCCCCCGTCTGAGCGCTGGCGCCTCAGCGCTGCACGGCCCGCAATTCCTGCCAGCGATAACCCACCACCGCCACCACGATCAGGCCCATGCCGAGCCACTGCGCAGGTGCAGGGTGCGCTCCGAACCACCACAGATCGACCAGCAGCGCCACGGCAGGGTAGACAAAGCTCAGCATGGCGATGGCCGCAGCCCCCAGGCGCTGGAAGGCGCCGTACATCAGCCCATACATCAGCGATGTGTGCACCAGCCCCACCACCAGCACGCAAGCCACGGTCTGCCTGATCGGAATTCCAGCTGGCTGCTGCCAGCCCTGCAGCGCCATGGCGGCCAGCACGGGAGCCTGCCACAGCGCCAGCAGCACACCACCGGCCAGCATCTGCACCATGGCAATCTGCGCAGGCGCGGTGTTTTGCACACGCCGGGTGGTAATCACCGTTACCGTGTAGAGCGCTGCCGCCAGCAATGCCAGCAGCACACCCCAAACCGGCAGGCCGGCCGCTGCGTGTTCGCCCGCCAGAGCCGCATCGGTGCCCAGACCGCTGGTGAGCACCACACCGGCCAGGGCCAGCAGCATCCACGGCCATTGGCGCCAGCGCAGCGCCTCACCCCCCAGCGCTGCCGCCAGCACCAACAAGAACGGCTGTACGTGGTAGACCACCGTGGCAACTGCAATGCCTACATAGGCGTAGGCATGGAACAGCGCCACCCAGTTGCCCACCAACGCCGCACCGCCTGCTGCCATCATCCACAGGCCCATGCTGCTGGGCGCCGTCCACGCCTTGCGCCACCACAGCCATGCACCCAGGCCCAAGGCACCCAGCAGGCAGCGCAGCAATACCACCAGCTCCACCTGCAGGCCGCTTTCGATCACCACCAGACCAATGGTGCCCGAGAGCAGCATGGCAGCCACCATGCGCCAATTGCCTCCGGCGGTCTTCGCCTGGGCTGCTGAGGATTGCACCGCCACTGCGGGAGAGACCGTACTTGAATGCGCCATGACCAACTCCTTGTCGATTCCTTGTCAGTTGCCGTGCATGGTCTCTCATCAACAAAAAATCAACAATCCACTTTTATTTCAATTTATTATTGAATTCAAATCAACATCTTCAACGTACCAAAGCCATGACTACCGACACGCTTCCGCTGGCCGATATGCAGGTATTCACCCAAGTGGTGGCTCACCAGAGTTTTGCCGGGGCGGCCCGCCAGTTGCGGCTCACCACCGGAGCGGTAAGCCGCAGCGTGGGTCGGCTGGAATCGCAGTTGGGCGTCAAGCTGCTGCATCGCACCACGCGCTCGCTGTCGCTCACCGAGGTAGGAGCCGCCGTGCATGCCGACTGCCTGCAGATGTTGCAGAGCGCCGAGCTGGCCGTATCGCGCGCAGCAGCGCACCGCGAGCAGCCCCAGGGCGTGCTGCGCATCAATGCGCCACTGGTGTTTGGCGACTGGTGGCTGGCGCCGTTGCTGCCGGGCTTTTGCGCACGCTGGCCCGATGTGCAGGTACAGGTGTCCATGACCGATGCCATGGCCGACCTGACCGCCGAGCGGCTGGATCTGGCCATCCGCATTGCTGCAGCCGATGCCCTGCCGCCAGGCATGGTGGCGCGGCCACTGGCGCGCATGGCCTATGTGCTGGCGGCGCACCCCGATTACCTGCGCATGCATGCGCCCATCGCCACGCCGCAGGACTTGCTGGCCCACCGCTGCATGAGCCTGGGCTATGGCCTGTTTCAGAACACAGTGGAGATGGTTCCTGCCCAAGCGCCAGCCTCACCTGCCACCAAGCTGCGACTCAATACCCCCATCACCATCGCCAGCAGCCACGGCATGCTGCGCGCGCTGCAGCAAGGGCCAGTGGCAGGCATTGCATTGATGGCCGATTTTGTGGCGCGCAGCCATCTGGCCGATGGCAGCCTGGTGCAGGTGCTGCCTGACTGGCAACTCACCGGCGGCTATGCACCGCGCATGGTCTATGCCGTCTATGCGCCAGGCCCGCACATCCCGCCCAAGCTGCGCGCCATGCTGGATTATCTGCAGGAGCAATGTGCTCCTCTCGTCGAAAACGCGGGGTAAGCCGGCCTGCGTGCCCCGTTGTCCCCATCTGGCGGGCACAATGCTGTGGAAAGCAGTGGAAACGCTTGTAGATAAGCACTGCAAGTAGCTGATAAAACAACAAAAACACCCACCCGCTCAAATTTTGGGCAGCGCGCGTTTTATCCACACCAAAACAGGTCTTTTGCGCGAAATCTGCCTGTTTTTGTAGCAAACCTCGCACACCGGACGAGCGCCACAGCCCATTTACGCCCACGGTAGACAGGCTATTCACAAACCAGCCGCTTGTCCCCACCCGCCGGGCACAATGCTGTGGAAAGCACTGTGCACAGCTGTAGATAAGAGACTCATCACATTGATTTGTAAGGATTTACAGGCAGGTGATGAAAAAAAGGGCAACCAACACGGTTGCCCTTTTCAGCGGGTGAGAGGATTCCTCCTGTATCAGCCGGCGCACATTGCACATGCAGTGCGCCCGCACAGGCGCTATTCCACACGGCGAATCTGCTGCAGGCCCAATGCCGTGATCGCCAGATCACCATCGCGGCGATCCACCATGCCCCACTCGAACAGCCGTTTGGAGACATGGTCGTGCAAGGCGGTCGCTATCGAGATCACTTCGCCCAGCTCCAGTTTCTTGAGCAAGGCCAGCTCGTCGACGGTGGGCTCAAAAACGGGAGCGTGGTAGACGGTATCGGGCTTGACGGGATTGAGAGACAACATGGCAACTCCTTTTCTGGTTGCGATGCGTATTTCGTAGGCCTCGGATTCAGGTGACTTCGGGGTCTGCGCCATTGCGCATCTGGTGAGATAACGCCGCTAGCGTAGGCCTGCGCCCTGGCCTTTTTTGTAGGCCAACACCGCCAACCGTGTCATCCACAAGCCGACATTGCACTGCTTTACCAAAGTGCGACAGAGTGTTTACACGCCCCCCCATTCATTGCTTTTAATTTTCTGGCAGGTGCCGGATACCGCCAGCCCTCGGAGCCTCCATCATCCCCAACTGAGCCCCATCACCTACACACACCTGCTGCAGTGCGGAGTACAACGGAAAGCAAGCCATCCGTCCGTCCACCAGGAGATACCCATGACCCCTACCCTCAGCTACCAAGCCTGTATTGACGCCTGCAACGCCTGCGCCACCGCCTGCAATACCTGTCTGGCCGGTTGCCTGCGAGAGGAAGACATGCAGATGATGGCGCGCTGCATTGCGCTGGACATCGATTGCGCCGCCATCTGCCAGCTGACCGCCTCTGCCATGGCCCGCAACAGCGAAATGGCCAGGCACCTGGCCCGCGTATGCGGCGAGGTATGCCTGGCCTGCGCCAATGAATGCGTTCAGCACCACCACGACCATTGCCAGCGCTGCGCAGACGCGTGCAGACAGTGCGCCGCTGCCTGCGAGGCGGTGAACCGCTGAGCGAGTCCTTGGGGACCGCCTGCAGTGAGCGCCCGATGCGCCTAAAGGTACGCCTTCAGGGACGCGTCGGCCAGCCACCCAACTGGTAGGCGCTGTCCCAGAACATCCATTCCAGCTCCGCCGAATAGCGGTAGGCCTCGGCCATGCGCTGGCGTGTTGCGCTGTCGGCTGCGTCCGCCACGCGGTCAATCGTGGCAATCACGCCGCGCACGATGGCGTGGAATTCCTCGCCCGCATAGGTATCGACCCAGGCCTGGTACGGATTGCCCGGCATGGAGCGCGCATGGATATCGCGCCCCACCTCGGCGTAGATCCAGAAGCACGGCAGCAACCCTGCCAATGCCACAGGGTAGCTTTCGGACCAGCTGTTGGCCACCAGAAAGCTCGCGTAGTGGTGGCAGGCCGGGGTGAGCGGCGTGGCGGCAAACTCTTCGGCGGTGATGCCAAAGTCGCGCATGAAGCCGCTGTGCAGCTTGCGCTCTTCCACCACCGCCTCATTGGCAGCATTGGCGAATTGCACCACACCTTCTGCGTTGTCTGCCTTGGCAGCCGCCACGGCCAGCGCCCGGCCATAGGCCACCAGGTAGTGCGCATCCTGGATCATGTAGTGGCGAAAGCGCTCGCGGCTCAGGGTACCGGCGGCCAGTTCGCGGTTGAATGGCAGATCGAGCGTGCGCTGGTACAGGGCATGGTTGGCTTGCCAAAGCGTTTGGCAGAAAGACATGGCAACTCCTGAAAGGTCTCTGTCGGGTTTCTTGGAAATGACCCGCGATTGTCGGCGATTGGCGCCTTGCTTTGTGCCAACCGGCCTGGCACTCAGTTCCCGGCCCTGCCCACCAGCCAGCGCGCAAACGCCTCCAGCGCCGCCTGCGTCGGCTCTCCATCGGTGGCCAGGGGCGTGATCAGGTAATAGGCCCGGCTGCCCTTGAGGGGCAGGTTGCAGGCCACCACCAGCTCGCCACGTGCGAGTTCGTCCTCGATCAGCATCGGCGGAATCAAGGCGACCCCCATGCCTTGCGCTGCCGCCACGGCCAGCATGGAAAACAGCTCATAGCGCGGGCCATCGAGCGCATGCGGTGCGTCCACACCCACCTCGTCAAACCAGCTGCGCCAGCCATCCGGGCGCGTGCTTTGCTGCAGGAGCGGCAGCCGGGCCAACACCTGGGGCGCAACCGGCTGGTAGGCACGGCCCCGGCCACGGTCAATGGCAGGCTCCAGCAGACGCGGGCTGCAGACGGGAACGATGACCTCGTCCATCAGCCAGGTGGCCTGCGTGCCCGGCCATTGCCTCGCCTGCTCGGGCGTGCCTGCGTAGATGGCTGCATCCACCTGCCGCTCGGCAAATACAAAGGGACGGGTCTGCACATCGATATGCACCACTACGCCGGGGTGCAACTGCTGGAACTGCGGCAGCCGCGGCAGCAGCCAGCGCGTGGCAAAGGTGGGCACGGCGGCAATGCTGATGGCCCCCCCTGCGCCCTGGTGGGCCATGATGTCCAGCGTGCCGCGCTCGATGCCCTGCAACCATTGCGCCACCTGCTGGCTGTACTGGTGGCCTGCGGGCGTGAGCACCATGCCGTGGCGCGAGCGCTTGAACAGCTGCACACCCAGCTGCTCTTCGAGCGCAATGATCTGGCGCGAGACGGCGCTCTGCGTCAGAGCCAACTCCTGCGCGGCGCGGGTATAGCTTTCGTGCCGGGCGGCTGCCTCAAAGCAGGCCAATGCCTGGGTCGATGGAATCATTCGGCGCATAACTTAGCCTTTTCACCTCATCTTGCAGAGCCATTTTTTCTTTTCATTTGAATCATCCTCCTTTTATCAGCGTAAACCATCTCTACGAATTTGATAGCAAGTCCCGTGTTCAGCCATATTTTATAAATGATCTTTTGGCATATCTGGATGATAAACAATCGTTTGCGTCAAAGCACTCCCCCACCTACGATGGCGGCTGCTCAGGAGCGGGCGGGCATGCACTGCCGCGCACCCTCCCTCTACCCATTCAATACACATCCATACGGATTCAAGGAGCACAGACATGGCCAATTTCACCTGGGACGATCCCTTTCACCTGGACGAGCAGCTGACTGAAGACGAGCGCATGATCCGCGACGCGGCGCGCGCCTACTGCCGCGACAAGCTGGCCCCCCGCGTGCAAGAGATGTTCCGCAAGGAATCGGTGGACACCAGCATCTTCCGCGAGATGGGCGAGCTGGGCCTGCTGGGCCCCACGATCCCTACGCAGTACGGTGGAGCAGGCCTCAACTACGTGAGCTACGGCCTGGTGGCGCGCGAGATCGAGTACATCGATTCGGGCTACCGCTCGATGGCCTCCGTGCAATCGTCGCTGGTGATGGTGCCCATCAACGAGTTCGGTACTGAAGAGCAGAAGCAGAAGTACCTGCCCAAGCTGGCAACGGGCGAGTTCATCGGCTGCTTTGGCCTGACCGAGCCCGACCACGGCTCCGACCCCGGCAGCATGGCCACCCGCGCCTACAAGGTCGACGGCGGCTACAAGCTCAAGGGCAGCAAGATGTGGATCACCAACAGCCCCATCGCCGATGTATTCGTGGTGTGGGCCAAGGAAGTCTCCGAAGGCGGCGCCGTCGGCCAGATCCGCGGCTTCATCCTGGAAAAGGGCTGGAAGGGCCTGACCGCCCCTGCCATCCACGGCAAGGTGGGTCTGCGCGCATCGATCACCGGCGAGATCGTGATGGACGACGTCTTCGTGCCCGAAGAAAACGCTTTCCCCGAAGTGCGTGGTCTCAAGGGCCCGTTCACCTGCCTCAACAGCGCCCGCTTTGGCATTGCCTGGGGCGCGCTGGGCGCTGCCGAGTTCTGCTGGCATACCGCCCGCCAGTACACCATGGACCGCAAGCAGTTCGGCCGCCCACTGGCTGCCAACCAGTTGATCCAGAAGAAGCTGGCCGACATGCAGACCGAAATCAGCCTGGGCCTGCAAGCCGCGCTGCGCGTAGGCCGCATGAAGGATGAGCACCAGAACGTGATCGAGGTGACCTCGCTCATCAAGCGGAACAACTGCGGCAAGTCGCTGGACATTGCCCGCATGGCGCGCGACATGATGGGCGGCAACGGCATCAGCGACGAGTTCGGCGTGGCCCGCCATCTGGTGAACCTTGAAGTGGTGAACACCTATGAAGGCACGCACGACGTGCACGCACTCATCCTGGGCCGCGCCCAAACGGGTATCGCCGCGTTCGCCAACTGAGCGCACACCCACAGCTGCCCTGCGCCGCCTGTCGCTCAACCTGATTGCTATATTTTAAATAGCAATCAGCGTTTATCGATCAAGCACCCGCAGGTAAATCGACTCAAATCCATGACACACCCACCGCACAGCAGGCCATGCCGTGGGTGGGTTGTCTGCCTTCTGCGCCTTGCGCTTTGCGATCCTTTAACCAGCCCCTTGCGGGATGCGAATGGTGTGGCCGCGAAGCTGGCCGTACCATCGGCAGGATTTGCCAAAAAATTCGGGCGATAGCGCGCATCTGACAAGCGCCCTCAGCTATCCAATCTGGAGACACCATGACCCAACCCATTGCGCCGCTGGACGGCATCAAAGTTCTCGATCTCTCGCGCGTGCTGGCAGGCCCCTGGTGCGCCCAGATGCTGGGCGACCTGGGCGCCGATGTGATCAAAGTAGAGCGACCCATTGCAGGCGACGACACGCGCCACTGGGGCCCTCCATACCTGCATACCGATGACGGCGAAAAAACCGACCAGGCCAGCTACTACACCTGCTGCAACCGCAACAAGCGCAGCATCACCATCGACATGGCCACGCCAGAAGGCCAGGCGCTGATCGTGGAGCTGGCGCGGGATGCCGACATTCTGGTGGAGAACTTCAAGGTGGGCGGCCTCAAGGCCTACGGGCTCGACTACCAAAGCCTCAAGAGGATCAACCCGCGCCTCATCTACTGCTCCGTCACCGGTTTTGGCCAGACCGGCCCCTACGCGCCACGCGCGGGCTACGACCTGATGGTGCAGGCCATGAGCGGCATGATGAGCATCACCGGCCACCCCGATGGTGAGCCCGGCGGCGGCCCGCTGAAGGTGGGCGTGGCGGTGACCGATGTGTTCACCGGCATCTTCTCGTGCAGCTCCATCCTGGCGGCGCTGCATGCACGCCACCGCACGGGCGAAGGCCAGCACATCGACATGGCACTGCTTGACGTGGGCATGTCCGTGCTTGCCAACCAGGCCGTGGGTTACCTCAATGCCAACGTCATCCCCGAGCGTGCGGGCAACATCCACCCCAGCGTGGGACCGTACCAGGATTTCCCCAGCAAGGACGGCAATGTGCTGCTGGCCATCGGCAACGACGGCCAGTTCGCCCGCTTCTGCGCCGCCACCGGCAACCCGGGCTGGGCGCAGGATGCGCGCTTTACCAAGAATTCAGACCGCATCATCAACCGCAAGGCCCTGGCAGAGCTGCTCTACCCGCTGATGAAGACCCGCACCACCGCCGAGTGGATCAAGCTGCTGGAAGACAAGGCCGTGCCCTGCGGCCCGATCAACAACATTGCCGAGGCCTTTGATGACGAGCAGGTCAAGGCGCGCGGCCTGCATGTGCAGACGCCTCGCAACGCGGGTGATGGCATTGGCACCATCAGCACCGTGGCAAGCCCCATGCGCCTGACTGCTACACCCCCCGTGGTGCGCCGCCCGCCACCCGCCATGGGCCAGCACACCGACGAGATCCTGGCCGAGATGGGCCGCAGCCAAGCTGAGATTGCCCAGCTGCGCGAGAGCGGCGTGGTGTAGGCATCCCTCTCCCCTAAAACCTAAAACCTAAAATCAAGAGCCGCAATCGCGGCTCTTCTTCGTTCCTCGCTTTGCCTGCCTTTAGAACAGCGGCAGTGTCGCCCCATCGCCCAGCGCAGCGCCTTCCCACTCCAGCAGACTGAGCTTGGTGCGCGTGCCGCCACTGGCCGAAAAGCCTCCTGATCCGCCCTGCGCCGCCAGAATGCGGTGGCAAGGCACCACCGGTGCAAACGGATTGGCGCCCAGCGCCTGCCCCACGGCCCGCGCCAGGCCCCGGCCGCCGTTCGCGCTGCTGACAGAGCCTTCAGCATCGCCGCCCGCCCCCAGATCGGCGGCCAGCTCGCCATAGGTGCGGGTGTGGCCCGGCGCAATCGCCAGTGCCAGCCGGTACACATGCCGGGCAAATTCAGGAACGCCATGCCAGTCCAGCGGAATGTCGTCGAGCAGCGGCAGGCCGTTGGCAGCCCAGCGGCTGGAGCTGAACTGTGCGCGCACATCCGGCAACACCATGCCTGCCGCAGTCAGGCGTGGCTGGGCAAAGGCCCAATCCTCCCTGGCGGCCAATGCGCCCTCTGCACCTTGTGCACGGCCCGCCATCAGAATCTGCACCCCAGCCACCGCCTGCAGCGCAGCCGGGCTCAGATTGCCTGCTGACAATGCCTGCCGCCAGCCACCCGGGCGGCGCCGGGTCGCGCTGTGCAGCACACGGTCGCGCGTGGTGTCGGGCGATGGATCAGGCAGCATTACGGCCACCACGCCTTGCTCACCCCAGGCAACAGCACACACCCCCAGGCGGGTGGTGAACAAGGCGTGGCCCGTGCGGTCGGGCTGCCAGTTTTCATCGTCAGGAACAGGGCGAGTGGTGGGACGCATGCCTGCATCTTGCCGTTTTGCCAGGGCCTTGGCTAGCGCAGCTCGTGAAAAGTCTGCCCGAGACTGCGGTAAACACATCCTCGTACCTCGGCCTTTGCGAAGGAGCCCCCCAGGGTGCGCGCGCCAAAGGCACAATGGACCGCTGTTGTTAATATTCATAAAAAGTGGCTTCGGCGCTTGATCATCAAGCACCAATAGCTCATTGATCAATAGCAAATGATCGAGAAGACCAGTGATGTGGCGTTGATGCGCCAGGCGGTTGAATTGGCACACCAAAACCGCCTTGCCGGTGGCCGCCCCTTTGGGGCCGTGCTGGCGCAGGACGGTGTGGTGATCGCCACGGGCGTCAATGAAATCATCGCCAGCCACGACCCCAGCACCCATGCCGAGCTGCAGGCCATCCGCGTCGGCACCCGCGCCCGCGCCAATCCCAGCCTTGCGGGCCTGAGCATCTATGCGAGCGGCCATCCCTGTCCCATGTGCCTTGCCGCGCTGGTAGCAGGCAATGCCAGGCAGGTGTTCTTTGCGTTCGACAATGCCGATGCCGCGCCCTACAACCTGTCGAGCGAAGGCACCTACCAGCGCCTGGGTATTCAGTTGAATCCGCCACCGCTGCCCATTACCCGCATCGACACGGGCATCTCTGCCGCCCAGCTGTACGGCAACAGCCCCTGGCCGCAGCAGGGCTGAGCGGCCATGTCGTCTGTGACCCAACCGGGCGCCCACGCGGCGCCTGCCATCCAGCCTGCACTCTGGCTGCTGACGGTGATACTTGTCACCCTCAATCTGCGCCCGTTTCTTACCGCGCCGGGCCCGCTGGGCCATGCCATACAGCAAGCCACCGGCATGGACTTGCGAGCTTTCTCCTGGCTCACCCTGCTTCCCATGGCCTTGATGGGCGTAGGCGGCTGGCTGGCGCCCGCAGCTTTGCAACGTCTGGGCGCGCGCACGGCCGTCTGCGCATCGTTGCTGCTCATTGCCTTAGGTTGTGCGCTGCGCCTCGCGCCAGCGGGCAACGCGACCTCCATCTTGCTGATTGCCACTGCCGGCCTGTGCGGCGTGGGCGTCGCCCTGGTGCAAAGCGCTTTGCCGGGGCTGATCAAACGCCAGTCGCCCGGCCATGTAGCGCCGATGATGGGCGTGTATTCCGCCGCACTGATGGGCGGTGGCGCGCTGGGCGCGCAGCTCTCGCCACTGGCCATGCAATGGGGCATGGGCTGGCAGGCGGCGATGGCTATCTGGGCGTTGCCCGTGCTGGCCGCATTGCCACTGGCATGGTGGGCGCTCTCGCGCATTCAGGCTCGTACAGCAGCGCCTCGCACGGGCAGCGCAGTACCCGTCAGCGACACCAGCTGGCTGATGCGGCGGCCCCGCACCTGGCTGCTGCTGATCAGCTTTGGCCTGATGAATGGCGGCTATGCCTCAACAGTGGCCTGGATTGCCCCCTTCTACCAAGGCCATGGCTGGTCGGCCGCGCAAAGCGGGTCGCTGCTGGCCCTCCTCTCTGTCGCGCAGGCCGCATCGGCCCTGGCCATGCCAGCGCTGGCGCGTCGCAAGATCGATCGGCGCGGCTGGATGCTGGCAGCCCTGGCTGCGCAGATCATCGGTTTTGCCGGCCTTGCGCTGTGGCCTGATGCCATGCCCACGGCCAATGCGGTCATTCTGGGTGCGGGGCTGGGCGGCTGCTTTGCGCTCTTCATGGTGCTGGCGCTTGACCATTTGCCCCGCCCCACCCAGGCTGGCGCCCTGAACGCATTGATGCAAGGCGGCGGCTTTGTTCTGGCGGCGCTGGCACCGCTCGTGATGGCGCAGCTGCACCATTGGAGCGGCAGCTGGACCAGCGGCTGGCTCTACCAGGCGGGCATGGCGCTGGCCGTCGCCGTGCTGGCGCTGCGGTTTGCCCCGCAGCACTATGCGCGGGTGATGCAAGCCCCGGTGCAACCGGCCTCTCCCTGATTGCGGCGCTATGCTACGCAAGCAGGCAAAGCCTGTTTGCGCTGCAGCCTGACCCATCAGATTCGATTCTTCACTTTGAAAGGCTCTCTCCCATGCAAGCACTGCAAGGAATGGCTTGGCTTCTTGTGCTGCAACTCGCTGGTGAAGCGCTGGCGCGCCTTCTGAACCTGCCGTTTCCCGGCCCGGTGGTCGGCATGCTGCTCCTGGTGGTGGCACTGGGTGTACCCCTGGTGCGCGAGCCGGTACAGGCCACGGCGCGCTTCTTGCTCTCGCACCTGTCGCTGCTGTTTGTGCCGGTGGGTGTGGGTGTCATCACCCACCTCGATCTGCTGCGCAACTATGGGCTCAAGCTGATGCTGGTGATTGCCCTGTCCACCTGGGCCGGCATGGCCGTCACCGTGCTGCTGGTGCGCGTGTTGATGCGAGATCAGTTTGCAGGCAACCAGAAGGAGTCTGGCGATGCCTGATTTCGTTCAGCTCTGGGTGTACCTGTCGTCTGCGCCGCTGTTCGGCCTGACGGCCACCCTCGTTGTCTATGTGCTGGCCCAGGCGCTGTATGTGCGCTCCGGCCAGGCGCCGTGGGCCAATCCTGTGCTCTGGTCAGTGGTGGTGCTGGGTTCTGCCCTGATGGTGACAGGCGTGTCCTATCCCACCTACTTTGCAGGCGCGCAGTTCATTCACTTTCTGCTGGGGCCTGCCGTGGTGGCGCTGGGCTTTCCGCTGTGGGAGCGGCGCGCCGAACTGCAGCGCAGCTGGAGCCGTTTTCTGCTCGCCGCTCTGGCCGGGGGAGCCACGGCGGCCATCGTCGCGGTGGCTGCGGGCTGGGCCGTGGGCCTGACCCCAGAGGTGCTGCGCTCGCTCGCGCCCAAATCGGTCACTGCGCCGGTCGCCATGGGGGTGGCAGAGAAAATCGGCGGCGTGCCAGCACTGGCCGCCGTGTTTGCGGTGCTGACCGGCCTGGTCGGTGCGCTCTCGGCACGGGCCCTTTTCAAGCTGCTGGGTGTGGGCACCAGTGATCTGGACTGGGTCGCCCGTGGCTTTGCCCTCGGAACCGCCTCGCATGGCATTGGTGCCGCGCGCGCCCTGCAGGTAAACGCCGACGCCGGCGCCTACGCAGGCCTCGCCCTGAGTCTGCAGGTGTTGCTGGCGGCGCTGCTGATGCCACTTGTAGCGCGCTGGTTCTAACAAATGCCACGTAGTGCAGTACCAACAAATACAAGCCGCTATAAAAACAAGAGTGATTCAGCGCCTGCACCAAGCCCGATATGATCAAGGCATCACGATGAGCTATCAGATGGTGACTGTATTTTGGCAATGAGTGCTTCTTCCGGAACCACGGCGCATGCGCCCAGCCGGGCGCCCTGGCTGTGGATTGCCGCGCTGGCCCTGCTGGTGATCATGACGCGGCTGTGGATGTCTTCCGCTGTCTCGTGGGACCAGAACGAGCAGTTGGTCTGGTCGCAACGGCTGCGGCTGGGCTATGGGCCGCAGCCACCGCTCTATACCTGGCTGCAATGGGCGGTGAACCTTGTACTGGGGCCGACCACCCTGGCAGTGGGGCTGGTCAAGAACTCCCTGATCGCACTGACCTTTGTGTTCATGCTGCTGGCGGCACGCCAGGTGCTGCCCGAGCGCACCGCGTGGCTGGCGACGGCGGGCCTGGCCTGGTTGCCAGGCATTGGTTGGCAACTGCTGCGCGACCAAACCCACACCGTCATGCTGACCTGTGCAATTGCCTGCACCTGGTGGCTGGTGCTGCGCCATATCCGCAGTCCTCGCCCGCTGGGCTTTGTATGGATCGGTCTGGCAGTGGCCTGGGGGGTTCTGTCCAAGTACAGCTTTGTCCTGGTGGCCGTTGCCCTGCTGGCCGCGGCGTTGACCGTGCCAGCCCCGCGCCGCGCACTGCTGTCACGTGGCTTCTGGCTGGCGCCGCTGGTCACCGTGGTGCTGGTGTCCCCGCATGCGTGGTGGGTGCTGGAGCATTGGGACAAGGCCAGCGGCTCCACGCTCGACAAACTGCACCCCGCCGACACGCCTTCACGCCTGCACGGCCTGGCCACGGGCTCAGGCGATCTGCTTGCCTTTTTGCTACTGGCAGTGCTGCCCTGGCTGCTGATGGCGACCTATACGCTGGGTAAATTCTGGAAAGCACCCGCTGCACCCGCCGCATCCGCTGACAGCAAGCACACCAGCTCCCTGCCTTGGGTGGAGCCTCTGCTGCGCCACTACGCCATCGTGGTGGTGGGGGCATTGGCGTTGATGGTGCTGGCAGGCGCTTCCAAATTCGATGGCCGCTGGATCCAGCCCTTGCTGCTGATGGCTCCGCTGTGGGCGCTGTCGCGCTGGCCGCAGGCGGGTAACAACGCAAGAGGCGCGCGGCGCTATCTGACGGCGTGCCTGACCATCCTGGTGCTGATGTGCGCGATTGCCATGCTGGCGCCGTTGCGCGATGCCCAGCGAGGCAATGGCGACCGGCTGAACTGGCAGCTGGATGCCATCGCCGCCAGTTTGCGCAATGCCGGCTTCGACGGCCATGGGGTGATTCTGGCCGAACACCACACCACAGGCGGCGTGCTCCACATGCTCTTTCCACAGGCCAAAGTGGTGGTCTGCGATGCCGATGACCCCGGTTTTCACCTCGGCTGCGCCTGGCGCAAGGCCGAGCGGGCCCGTGCGAAAGGTTTGCCGCTGCTGCAGGTATCGACCGAAACTCCGGCACCTGACGCCTGGTGGTGGGCTGCCTGGCCGATAGGCAGCATGCCCGAATGCCAGATCCATAACCTGCCCTACCGCTGGACTGATCCGGCCCAGGCGCAGATGCAGCTTGAATTCATCGTCTACCCGGCAGACACATCCGCCCCGGTGTCCGCTCCGGTCGCCGCTCGCCCCACCCTGCATGCCTCTGCGCACAGCCACTTGCAATGACGACCATCGCCACCCAGCAACACTGGATCAACGCCCCTGAAGGACGGCTTTTTGCGCAATCATGGACGCCCTCTGGCAGCGAAGCCCGCGCGCCCATCGTGATGCTGCACGAGTCGCTGGGCAGCGTCGCCCTGTGGCGGGATTTTCCGGCCCAGCTGGCACAGGCCACAGGCCGCCGGGTGGTGGCGTATGACCGGCTGGGTTTTGGCCAGTCAGACGCGAGGGATGGTCTGCCCGATCTCGATTTTGTGGCGCAGGAAGCCGTGCGGTACTTTCCGGCCGTGCGCGAACAGTTGCAACTGGCAAGCTACGTGCTGCTGGGCCACAGCGTGGGTGGCGGCATGGCGGCGGAAATTGCCGCGCGCGCCGGCAGCGAATGCCGGGCGGTGATCACCATCGCCGCGCAGGCGCTGGTGGAGTCGCACACGCTTGCAGGCATCCGCGAGGCCCGCGCCCGGTTTCAAGAGTCTGAGCAGCTGGCGCGCCTGGCCAAATACCATGGTGACAAGGCGCGCTGGGTGGTGGACGCCTGGACCGAAACCTGGCTGAGCCCCGCCTTTGCCAACTGGTCGCTCGACAGCACCCTGCCCCGGCTCAGCAGCCCGCTGCTGGCGCTGCATGGCGAGCTCGACGAGTATGGCTCTGCCGCCCAGCCCGCCCGCATCACCCGGCTCGCTGGCGGCGGCGGACATTGCGAAATTCTGCCCGGCGCGCGCCACATGCCGCACCGCGAGATGCCCGAGCAGGTGCTCTTGCACATCGCGCAGTTTCTGAAGAACATTTGAAGCTACCAAAACAATAGCTGCTGGCGCTTTACGGACAGGCGCCAGCAGCTAATTTTGTGATCTATCAGCGACTGATTCTCAGTAGGCAACGGTAAACCGCTGCTGCAGATGCGTGTTCTGCTCCAACGCATCGACCAGGGCCACCGCCAGATCCTGCACCGAGATATCCCCGACCTGCCCGCCCGCCTGCATCAGGGGCTCATCCTTGCCGGAGCGGTAGTGGCCCGTGCGGCCCTGCGCCTGCGCCGCAGACCCGCCATGAAAACCCACGGCAGGGCTGAGCATCGTCCAGTCCAGGTGGTGCTCCTTCTGCAGCTCGGTGTACATGTCACGCGCTGCGCTGGCTCCTGGCTTGATGGCAGCAGGAAACTCAGGCGAATCCACCAGTTGCTGGCCGTTGACGAACAGGCTGCCCGCGCCGCCCACCACCAGATAGCGCTTGATGCCCGCCGCCTTGACACCTTCCACAATGGCGCGCGATCCGCGCATGAAATCGTCGTAGATATGCGGATTGGTCCAGCCCGCGTTGTAGGCGCTCAGCACGGCGTGGCTGCCTGCCACTGCGTTTTTCACGGCATCGGCGTCCATCACATCGGCCTGCACCACTTTCAGGTGTGGCTGTGCGGCGATTTTTTCGGGCTGGCGAGCAAGCGCCACCACCTCGTGGCCGCGTTGCAGCAGCTCGTTCAATACGGCAGCGCCTACAAATCCGGTGGCGCCAATCAGTGCGACTTGCATGGTGAATTCCTTGGTCAAAATGAAAAGAAGGCGTCTGGTGCGCCAGTGGTGTGCGTAGGCCTCTACTGTAGATTGCGACCGTTCATTTGATAATTCATCAATTTCTGCAATGATTGTTTAGCTCTACTTCAAAATTACCCCATGGAAGACCTCAATCGCATGGCCGTGTTCGCCACCGTGGTGGAGCAAGGCTCCATGAGTGCCGCCGCGCGCACTCTGGGCATGACAGCATCGGCCGTCAGCCAGCACATTCGGCAGTTGGAAGCGCAATCGGGCTTGCCTCTGCTGCAGCGCACCACCCGCAAGCACAGCTTGACCGAAGCGGGACAACGCTTCTATGCGCAATGCGCCGTCATGTTGCAGGCAGCCCGCCAGGCCCGCGCCGAGCTGGAAGCCGAACGCGAAGAGCCAGTGGGCGAGCTGCGCATTGCCGCCGTGCTGGGCCTGGCCGCCCCACTGGGCCGCGCGCTGGCGCCCTTGTTGCATGCCCACCCGCAACTGCGTCTGCAGTTGCTGCTGGACGACGCGCACACCGATCTGGTCTCGGAGCGCATTGACCTCGCCGTGCGCCTGGGCAGCCTGCCCGATTCCAGCTGGGTGGCCCGCCCGCTGGGTCGCCTGCCCTGGTGGATCTGCGCGGCGCCCAGCCTGCTGGGCCCGCAAGCCCGGCTACCCGAGCATCCTCAGCAACTGCAGACCTTGCCGTGGATCGTGCGCAACACCGGCAAGACCCTGGTGACAGAGCTGCGCCTGCAGCACCTGGCCACGGGAACCAGTGCACAGTTGCACACCACGCCGCGCATCATCTGCAACCAGCAACAAGGCCTGCAGCAGCTGTGCAGTGAAGGCCTGGGCCTGGCCAGGCTCTTTTCGCTGGACGTTGCCGAGCCCGTGGAGCGCGGCCAGTTGCTGCGTCTGCTGCCCGACTGGGACTGCGGCAGCCTGGACATCTGGGCCATCACGCCGCAGCGCCACGCCCTGCCCGCGCGCGTTCGCCTCGCGCTGGCGGCACTGCAGGCACACTTTGCACCATTGGCCATGCCATGAACCATGGGCACTACCGCACTGGTTTGCCCGCCCGGCTCTCCATGCGGTGATGGCCCCAGTTCATCAGCAGCATGCCCAGGATCGCCAAGGCGCCGCCATGCAGCAGCGATGCGGTAAAGGGCTCATTCAGCCAGAAACTGGAAAAAACCATGCCGAACAAAGGCACCAGCGCCATATAGGCTGCGGCGGCTCCAGCCCCCAGCACTTTCACACCGTTCAGATACCAGGCGTAGGCAAGTGCCGTGGCACCCAGTGCCAGCGCTGCGATGCTGAGCCACGCCTGTGCAGGCGCATCCGCCAGACTCCGCCACGCCGCAGGCCCCTCCAGCACCAGACTTGCAGCCAGCAACAGTCCGGCGCCGATGGCGGCTGTCACGGTCGTGGTGGTGAGCGGATCGACACGGGCGAGCACCATCCGCCCAATCAAGGTATAGGCCACCCAGCAAGCCGCGCAGCCCAGCAGCAGCAACTCCCCCGCGCCAGCGGCCGAAGATGGCAAGAAAACCAAAGATCCGCCACTGAGCGCATACAGCGCACCGGTCACGGCCAGCACCAGGCCCAGGCACATGGGCATGCTGACGGCTTCGCGGAACAACAACACGGCAAACAGCATGGTCAGTACCGGGTTGAGTGCCACCACCATCGCCGCCTTGCCCGCCGGTACGGTTTGGAGCGCCAGCATGAAGAACACCGAATACCCAAGCACGCCCACGGCAGAAGCGCATGCCAATCCCATCCACTGCCGCGAGCCGAGGGCCCACAACGCGCCAATGCGCCCGCTGCGGCGCAGCCACAGCAAAAGCACTGCACTGGCCAGCAGAAACCGCAAGCTGGCCGCTGCAAGCGGCGGCATGGCCTGTGCAACAACCCGCCCCCAGGGCCAGGAAGCGCCCCATAAGGCAGCCATGCCAACCAGACACCAGTGTGTGGAATACCGTGATGCGTTCATGGAACGCTACTATTCACTTATCTTCATTCATCATCAAATGAGCAAACACTCATGACATTTGCGCAACTGGAAATCTTCTCGATGCTGGCCCGGATGGGAAGCTTCTCCCGCGCCGCCACGGCCCTGGGCATTACCCAGAGTGGGGTCAGCCATGCCATCAAGCAACTGGAGATGGAATGGGATGCCAGCCTGTTCGACCGCGAAGGGGCAGCTGCAACCTTGACCGATGTAGGCACACGGCTGCTCACCCGTGCGAATGACATTCTTCAGCAAAAGGACGCCCTGCAGCAGGAAGCCCTTGCAGAGCGCGGCATTGCACGCGGAACCCTGCGCATCGCCTCGTTTGGCGCCACTTCCTCGCTGCACCTGCTGCCCGGGCTCATGGCACGCTACCAGCAGGCCCATCCATACGTCGAAGTGCAGATTGAAGAAGCGCAAGACAGCGTGGTGGTGCAATGGCTGCTCGCGCGGCGCGTGGAGCTGGGCTTTGTCGTGCTGCCCGACGATCGATTTGACACCCTGCCCCTCGCAGAGGATGAGCTGGTGGCTGTGCTTCCATCCTCACATGCCCTGGCCGGCAAGACGGCCATCTCCGCCATGGATTTTCATGGCCTGCCGTTCATTCGCACCTCTGCGGGCTCGGGCCCGTATATCGATGCCTTCCTGGCAAGCGAAGGCGCCGTGCCCAAAACCCTGTTTCGGTTTGAACAACTCTCCTCAATGATGGGCTTTGTCGCGCAAGGCAATGCGGTCACCATGGCGGCCCGCCTGGCG
This sequence comes from Comamonas odontotermitis, assembly GCF_014207855.1. Classification (GTDB taxonomy): domain Bacteria; phylum Pseudomonadota; class Gammaproteobacteria; order Burkholderiales; family Burkholderiaceae_C; genus Comamonas; species Comamonas odontotermitis_A. The sequence goes on from NZ_JACHKZ010000004.1 coordinate 111,393, forward strand.
CTACCGGAGGCGCCAGATGGCATCACCTACCGCAGCCTGGAGCCGCCCCGCCGCAGAGAAATCGCGCTTGCGGCTCTGCGCTTTGACAAGCTCTCGCCCGCTGCGCGCGCATTCATCGACCTGGCACGCAAAGCGCGCAAGCTGGTGGTGCCGGAGACTGTCAGGAGTTAGCTCAACACTGTCAACGCTGCGGCTTTGGCGCAAAGGTACCCACCCAGTACCAGCTGGCAAAAGCGCACCACAGCACCCCGGCCACAGCAATACCACCGCCCACCGGCCCCAGGTACTGCAGGCCCCAGTGCGTGCCGATCTGGCTACCAAGCAAGGCGCCAGCGCCAATGCCTACGTTGAAGAGACCCGAGAAGAGCGACATGCCCACATCGGTGGCGTCCGAAGCCAGACGCAGCACCTTGGCCTGCAGTGGCAACACCATGCACAGCATGGCAACGCCCCACACGGCGCATACCGCATACAGTGCCAGCGGCCATTGCGCGCTGGGCAGCAGCAGCCACAGACAGGCCGTCAGCACAGCCATGGCCGCCAGCAGAAAGCCCCGCGGCCAGCGCAGACCCACAGCGCCGAACAGCACACTGCCCACAATGCCCATGCCGCCATACAGCAGCAGAACCCAGGTGGTCACATCGTTGGACAGGCCAGCCGCACGCTGGATCAAAGGCTCGATATAGCTGTACACGGTGAACTGCGCGGTCACCATCACAATCAGCAAAGCATAGGTGGCAGACAGGGCTGGGCGCTTGAACAGCATCGGAATGCTCTTGGCCGAACCTGCGTTTTCGCTGGGCAGCAGAGGCAGCAGACGCCACAGCACCAGCATCACCGCCAGTGCAACCAGGCCGATGCCGCCAAAGGTAGTTCGCCAGCCCAGGGCTTCACCCACCACGCGGCCCAGCGGTATGCCCAGCACCATGGCCAGGGTCGTTCCCGTGGCCAGCAATCCCAACGCCTGGGGTTTTTTGCCTTCAGGCGCAATACGCACGGCCAGTGACGCGGTGATGGACCAGAACACCGCATGCGCCAGTGCAATGCCCATGCGGCTTGCAAGCAGTACCGGGTAGTTCCACGCAATGGCAGATACGCCATGGCTGACGACGAACAAGGCAAACACACCCATCAACAGCTTGCGACGCTCGACATTCTTGGTCAGCAGCATGCATGGCAGCGAAGTGAGGGCAACGATCCAGGCATAGATAGTCAGCATCAGGCCGACGCGCTCCGTGGTCATACCGTAGCTCGCGCCGATGTCGCTGAGCAGGCCCACCGGTACAAATTCGCTGGTATTGAAGACAAAAGCGCCCATGGCCAGGGCGATCACACCCAGCCAGGCTTGCTGGCGAGTCAAAGGAGAAGATTCAGTCATTGCAAAAAGAGCCGCCAACCTGCCCGCCTTGCGCGGCAGTCGCCCTTCCAAGGGCGGCCTGGCGATGAAAAAGCCGCTGCGCCAAGGCGCAAAGCGGCTCGCCAGTGTGCCAAAAATTGACGCATGCCCTGCCCATGCCGACAAAAGCCCTTTTTGCCTCTCCAGCAAAACAGTCTGCGCTCACCGCGTCAACCCCATCGCAGAGGCAGACAAACGGTAGCGCGAAACCGCCCTCCTTCATTCACGGTTTCCGTAGTCAGTGCAGACCTTGCAGGAAACTGCAACGCGATACGCTCACGCACATTCATCAGGCCAATGCCTGTGCCAAGACTCATCCGGCCTGCAGGGGGAAGAAAGTCGTTCTCCACCACCAGCCGCAACTGGTTGTCGTGAGCGCATGCGCTCACGACAATCTGAACCGGGCCCTGCATGCTGCAGACCCCGTGCTTGACCGCGTTCTCCACCAAAGGCTGCAAAACCAGCGCAGGCACCAGCGCCTTCCCCAGCGATGCTGGTACATCGACCGTCACCTGCATGCGATCGGAAAACCGTTCGCGCTCAATATCCAGATACCCTTGCTGCATGGCAACTTCCTCCTCCAGAGGAATATCCGCAGAAGGATCGAGCGTGAGCGTGGCACGCAGATAGCTGGAAAACGACAGCAGCATCGTCCGCGCCTGATCCACAGCCCGCTCTTCCATCAACCCGGCCAGCGAATTCATGGTATTGAACAAAAAGTGCGGGTTGATTTGATAGCGCAGCGCGCGCATTTGCGCATTCATGGCCTCTTCGCGCCAGGCGTGCATGCGCCGTTCGCGCTCCATCAAATCTGCACTGAAGAGGTAGGCCACAAGCAGGCAGCACCAGCCAAAAACCAGCGCCGATCCGTACAGCATGTTGTAGCTGAAATCGCGCACATCAAATGCAACCTGCTGCGACTCGTACACATTGAGGCTTTGGTCCAGCAGACCAAAAATACATGCAGCCCCCAGCGACAGTGCCACAGACTGGGCAGCCATCGTGCGAAGGCTGCGGCCCCTGCTCCACAGCAAGGCCAGGGATACCACCACGATCATCACCGGAGCAAGGGCAAAAAGCATCATTCGGGCGGCAGTCAGCTCGTAGCGCTCACCCCCCAGAAAGCCGCGCATCACTGTTGTGAGAAAGATGATGGCGACGCTGTATCCGGCAGCCAGCCAGATGCAGGTGCGCAGAATGGAGCGCCGCTCATGGCCAGACCCCGGCGAATGATCCAGATGCGATTTCTCAGGGGCGTCAGGGGCGTCCTCGGGGAAAGGCGAAAATCGCATGCGATGAGGCTCCTTGGGACATGGGCAACGCCCCCGAGTCCCGATTACTGTTGGGGAACGCAAACAATCTTGATACTCGTCATTATCTGAGCCAGCCCGCCAGTGTGCACGGCGAATCTGCGCCGCTGGCGACGAAAAACGCCTGCTGTATTCCTGTTCCCATAGGCACGGGCCGGCCCTGTCACTACCTCGGTGTCTCTATCGCCATCGCTTTGGCGGTGCTCGCACCAACGTTCATCTCCTGGTGCGATGCCTCTCGCCCCGGCAGCCTGCCGTTGGTGTGAGTGTCTGTACAGATAGGAGGCAACCGCAGGCCATGCTGCATCGGAAGCCTCCGGAGAGGATGGTGAACGACGAAGAGGATTCTCTGAAGGGGTACCTGCGGGCACCAGAAACACAATGCGATCCACAGAATGCCGTAGGTGCGAGCCCCGTCACTGCCATGCGATCACGAATGCCGCCACCGGCACAACGCATGCAGGCTGGAATCAGACGCAAGCCATCGCCGCCGCTACCCGGAGACAATGAAAAACCACCAGAGCGCGTTCAGCAAAATGGCCTCCATGCGCCCAACACAAACTAAGGGCAAATGGAGGCCGGAATGCAGAAGTTGCCTGATTCACCCTCCTTTGAAGAGAGTGGCTTCTACCGCTTTCATTAATCGTTTTACTGCTTTTATTGCTTTACACGCTTGAGCGTATTGCTGTCAGAATGGCTGAAATCCTTGCCATAAATGGTGGTCAATGTCGTCTGGTTGTATTTCATGTCGTCACCATTGACTGCCATCGTCATGCTGAACATACGGGTTGTACCGTTGCTTTTCATGAAAATGCTTTCAGCAATGGCCCGATCGGTGCCGACTTCAAATTTATTCTGATCTTCCAACTTGCCTTCGGCAGTAATACAAACTGCACGAGGTACGCAATAGGAATGGAGAATTGTGTTGAATTTTTTATCCCAGATCCAATAACCGACCTGGTCATGGAATTTCTGCTTGTCTGATTTTCTAAATACTTCCTGGTGGTATTGCACCGTGACCAGCTCTTGCTCGCTGGCGTTGGTGGCTCCTGCGCCGGGCACAATGGAAATGCGCTCAAAATAAGGACTCACAGCAGGTGAACCAATAGCGCCAGTCGATTTTTGTGCAGGGGCAATATCATTACCTTTATCCCCTTCCCAAACACCTACCATTTTTGCAAGCGGACCCAGTGGATTCTCTTCGGCCCGTGCAATACCACCAGCCAAGCTGGAACCAATAATTAAAATTGCTAGAAATTTACCGTTCATATCTCTCGTCCTATAAAGTTTCATTATCGATTTCCGACACTCCATTGATCATTGCCGTGGATCAAATGGCGAAACCTTTATGCAAAGAGAAATGCAAATTTATCTGTCTTTGTATGGTTAAAGTGAATCTATGTTCCGAGGTTCGGGAGAAAAGGAATCGTCAGAGTCAGCGCGGCCATGAAAGACTACGTCCCCAGGCAAGCAATCGCCTGCCGGGAAGCTATGGAGCAGCGGCGTAGACGTCGTAGAAAGCGGCCAGCAGAAAGCTCTGGCCTGCGGCTTTGGCCTCAAGCTTCCTGAAGCGCCTTGGGCGTCTCTCCCATTCGCCCGTCTACGATTCGGCCGCTGGTGTTCGCCGCTGTTCGCCCGGCCTACGCAGCAAGGCTGTGCAGGGGCTGCGCCTTGGGTGTGTGTTGCACCTCCAGCGAGCGGTGCAGCTCAACCGTAGCGGCACAGGCGCGGGCCAGCTCAGTGCCTTTCTTGACGAAATGCTGGTGGAAGAAATCGTGGTGCTCTTGCGAGTCGTGGAAATCACGCGGGGTGAGCACGGCAGAGAACACGGGCACACCCGTATCCATCTGCACGCGCATCAGGCCATCAATGACCGCTGTGGTCACAAATTCATGGCGATAGATGCCGCCGTTGACAACCAGCCCACAAGCCATCAGGCCCGCGTATTGGCCACTCTCGGCAAGGCGCTGGAGCATCAGCGGAATCTCGAAGGCGCCGGGGACATCGATGAGATCGATCTGGTCTTTTTTCCAGCCAAGTTCGGCCAGCTGGGCGACAGCCGCATCACGCGCCTGGTGCACGATGTCGGCATGCCACTGCGCGCTGACAATGGCCAGCCGCTGGGCCTTGCCGATGGAATAGGAAACGGGGGACATCTGATTCATGGTGTGTATCCAATAAATTGACCTGAATCAGGGCACGCGAACGCACCACACGCCCGCATGCCGCGCAACGGCAATGCAGGCGCCATGGGGCGCACGCGATTCTCTTTCATCCGGACTGTGACCGTCGGCTCTGGCGTCTCACCAGATCTGCTGACCCCGGCGGCCATGCTGGCTGCCAGGCGCTCGCGGGCTGCTGCAGTCCAACAGATTGCTGGCCACAGATACCGCCGGTGGGGAATTACACCCCGCCCTGAGAATGTTGTGCATCCCGAAGAACGTGTTTACCGCTGCCGCGTTGGAATGCAATCGCGAGAAGATCGTAAATACGCTCTAAGAGTGACACTGGCATTGTAGGCGGCACAACATGCAGCCACTGTCGCCCGGGTTTTAAGAACGTGTTCTAAGCACGCAAGAGCGGTCAGCACAGGGGGAAACGAAACAACCCGCCGAAGCGGGTTGTGGTTCTCTTGCGCTGGAAGGCTTTATTCGCCGATAGGCGTCTTCTTGCCTGCAATGTAGTGGCTCAGGGTGTACAGAGGCACCTTCAACTCACCGTTGTCCTGGAAGGCGATCTTGGCAGTCACGCCGTTGTACTCGGACTTGCGCAGCTCAGGCAGGTACTTCTTGGGATCGGTGGAATCGGCGCGCTGCATGGCATCGACGATCAGCATGGTCGCATCGTAGAAGTATGGGCTGTAGACCTGGAACACACCAGGGTTCTTGGCGTCGTAGCGCTTCTTCCATTCGACACCGCCTGGCATCTTGGCCAGCGAAGCACCGCCGTCCGCGCACACCACGTTTTCCAGCGTCTTGGTGCCGGTCGCCAGCTTGGCCAGTTCAGCCGTGCAGATACCGTCGCCGCCGAAGAATTTCACGTTCGTCATGCCCAATTGCACCATCTGGCGCAGCATGGGGCCAGCCTGCGCATCCATGCCACCATAGAAGATCGCATCAGGCTTTTTGGCCTTGATGGAGGTCAAGATGGCCATGAAGTCAGTGGCCTTGTCGTTGGTGAATTCGGAAGCGACGATCTTGACGCCCTTGGATTCGGCATCCTTCTTGAACACGTTGGCCAGGCCCTGGCCGTAAGCGGTGCGATCGTCGATGACGGCCACGTTCTTGAGCTTGAGCGTATTGGCTGCATAGCCCGCCAGCGCAGCACCCAGCGCGTTGTCGTTGGCGATGATACGGAACACGCCGGGGTAGGCCGGGCGGGTCAGCTCAGGGTTGGTGGCTGCGCCAGTGATGAAAGGCACACCGCAGTCGTTGAAGATCTTGGACGACGGAATGGCCACACCCGAGTTCAGAATACCAGCAACGGCAGCCACCTTTTCGTCGCACAGTTTCTGTGCGGCCGCTGTACCTTGCTTCGGATCAGCAGCATCGTCTTCAGCCACCACTTCAAACTTGATCTTCTTGCCGCCGATTGTCACGCCCTTGGCGTTCAAGTCATCCACGGCAAAGCGCACGCCGGTGACGTTGTCCTTGCCATAGTGGGCCTGTGGGCCGGACAGCGGGCTCATCGTGCCGATCTTCACCACCTCCTGCGCGCCAGCAGCAACTGCCATGCCGGCCACCATCATTGCCACTGCTGCTTTGATACCTTTGTCCATTGCGTAATACTCCATCAAGTGCATCTGTAGTAGATCGCCATCCCCCGCTGCGCCGCTGATGGCACCATGCCACCGCCGCGCAGATTTTGATCGCGTGAACCAGATTCTTGTCCCGCAAAGCCCTGCACCGATATTAGGAGAATTCCTGTAAAAAAAGCGACACAGCCTCGGCGAAATCGCATATAAGCGACGCGCGCATGGCACGGCAAAGCGCAATGCTGCCATGCAACATCGAACGCGATGGCGCACCGGCAACATCGAACAGCTTTTGCGCACCAATTCCCATTGAATGGGCGTCAATACGCATCATTTGTATGCAATCTGCCACGCACACGCTTCTGTAAAGATAGGCAAAACCACCGGCTCCTGGCCTCAGGTGGTCAACCCCTTGTGGTGTTCAAGCGTATTTACATACATGGGCGAATGTTCGCCATACCTCGCACCCAGCAGTTAGCATGGAGGTATTTAACGGGGCGGCTTCCATCCCCTGACACCGCCGCCCTTGTCCGCATGAAAGGCTCCACAGTATGAATCGTCGTCACTTGCTCAGTATGGCTGCTATAGCCGGCACATTGTTTGCCGCGACCGGCTGCGTTGCCACCGGCAGCGATGGCTACTATGGGGATGGCGGGTATGGCTATGGTTACAACCGCCCAGCGGACACCGTCTATGTACGGGATGGCTATTACGACGACCGCTATTACCGCGAACGCGAGCGTGATCGCCAGCGTGCCGAACGTGAGCGTGAACGTGAACGCGAGGCCCGTGAACGCGAACGTGATCGTGACCGCCAGGCGCGTGACCGCGACCGGGATCAGCGCGCCCGTGATGAAGACCGCCGCCGAGAGCTCGATCGCCAGGCCCGAGATCGTGACCGCGAACGCCAGCAGCGCGAACGCGACAACAACCGCAGCCGCTTTGGCAGCAGCTCACAACAACAGGCCGATTGCGCCCGCTACCGCGACCAGGTTCGCTCCGGCAGCGATACCATCAACGTGCCATCGCACCCTTGCTGAGAGGTAAACAGGTGCGGCAGGGCACAAGCCCCCTCCCGCATTGACAGATTTTGTGGTTTCGCCGCCGTCGAGCCACCAGGAGAAACGAAACATGACTATCGCACGACTGGGCACCCTGATGGCCACCATCGCCGGTGCCGCATTGCTGACGGGCTGCGTCGTCGCACCCGTCGATGGCGCCTACTACACCGGTGACGCCTATTCCACCTACTCCAGCGGGTATGGCTATGGCTACAGCGGCTATCCCTACTACGGCGGATCGTCCCTGGTGATCGAGAGCTCGCCCACCTATGTGTATGGCGGCGGGCGCCCCTATTACCGTCCTGGCGGCGGCTACTACCGCCCAGGCCACGGAGGGTATGACCGCCCGCCCAACCATGGCAACCGCCCCAGCTACGTCTCTCCTGGCACGGGCGCGAACATTGGCCGCCCCATTGATGGCGGCGGCGTGCGCCCATCGCGCCCCAGCGGTGGCGGCAGCCGCTTCACCCCAGGCTACCGCGAAACCCGCCCACCGCAGTGGCAGCGCTGACGCGCCTTTTACGCCTTTTGCCCCTATCACCCGGCACGGACATTGAAAACCATGCACCCGCCTTCTGCATCGCATCCCGCCGCCCCTACCGCCTTGCGAGGTAAAGGCTGGGCACTGGCCATCCTCGCAGGAGCCAGCCTGTGGCTGGCAGGACCCCATGGCGCGCAGGCACAGGTGACCCGCTGCACAGACCCCGCTACGGGCAAGGTCACCTATACCGACGGTGAATGCGCGCGAGGCACCAGCGCCACCGAGATCGAGCGCCGCAAGACCGATGAGGAACTGGCCCAGGATCGCGCACGCGAGCGCGAAGCACTGCGCGCCAAGGCAGAGAGGCGCGAGCAGGAGCTGGAGCAGCGAAAGCTCGAAGCCGACGAGCGCACCGCCCAGAACGCCGCCACCCGCAGCCAAGGCCGCCAACGCCCCGATTACGCCAACTCGGCCGCCTGCCACCAGTCACGCGAGCGCTACAACGCCGCCTCTGCTGCTGCAACGGATCGCAGCATGGGCAGCCAGGCGCAGCTGGATGCGGCAAAGCGCCAGATGGAACTCGACTGCATGGGCCCGGAAGCCTATGGCCGCCTGGAAGCCAGTCGCCCGGCACCATCGACAACCGTGGTCACCGACGATTACTGGGATCGCTATCCCCATGGGCGCCCACATCCGCCTCGGCCCCAACCTCAGCCAGTGCAACCTGCCCCGTCCATCACCCGTTGCGATGTGTTCAAGTGCGTGGATTCGCAAGGCTACTCGCACCCGCGCGGCCAGATTGGCGAGACGGCTCCCCGCCCCGTGCAGCCCAGCAACCCGCGAAACTGCCGCAGCCAAGGCGGCAGCGCAGCTTGCTGACAAGAAAATCGATCCCTTATTGATAGCTTATGGCGCTCATCTGTAGAGCGCCATAAGCTATTTTTTTGGTAAATCTTTTGACAGCTGAAACGCTGCCGCCAGGCCTTGCTGCACTGTGGGGTAGCGCAGCTTCAGGCCCAGTTCCGTCTTCATACGCCGGTTGGCCACACGGCGCGATTCGCTCATGAAGCTGAGCAATACGGGGCTCAGTTGCTGCGCCGCTTCCGCCCTGCTGATGCGCGGCGGGCGAGGCAATTGCCACAGGTCAGCAGCCAGATCGAAATAATCGCCCATGCGCAAGGCCGAATCATCTGCCACGTTGGTGGCGCGTTGCGGCTTGCCGCGCCACAGCGCCAGCGCCACAGCACGCGCCAGATCGTCCGCGTGGATGTGGCTGGTGAAAACATCGTCTTCCGCCCGCAATGCGGGGGTGCCCCGCAGCAGACGGGCGACCGGCGTGCCGCCCTCGCGGTCGCCCGCATAGATGCCGGGAATGCGCAACACATGCACCCGCGCGCCGCTGTCCTGAAAGCGCAAAGCCCAGCCTCGCAACTGGCTTTCGGCATCCACCCGCCGCAGCGCACGCGCGGTGGTGGCCCTCAAGGGCCGGGCCTCGTCCACCCAGGCGCCTTGCCAGTCGCCATACACACCACTGGTCGATCCGTACACCAGTGCTGGCGCGCTATTGGCCCGGCGCACCAGGGCTCGCAGCAGGTGGCGGGTGCGCTGATCGAGCACGCTGGCCACAGTCTCGCCTTCTGTCGATGCAATAGCTGCAGGCGGCGCCAGATGCACCACGCGCTGCGCCAACCCTGCCAGCCGGCGCAGACTGGCCGCATCGTCAAGATTGCCCTGCAGCGGCAGAATGCCCTGCGCGCGCAGCGCAGCGCACTTCTCGGGCGACGAGGTGAGCGCCCGTACCAGGGGTAGGCGGTGATGGGGCTGCGCACCTTTTTCTGCTATCAAATCTGGTACATCAGCGCTTATTGATTGAGCGCCACCGGGCAGTTCCATCGAAATCCGGCGCTCCATGGGTCGCCACAAACGGGCCGTGCGCTGGCCCACATCGCCGCAGCCGATGATCAGAACACGCTGTCGCTTGAAGCGCGAGGGTAGCGCACGTGGTACACGCCGCACGCGCTGCGGTTTTTGAATTGAAGGCACAATAAGCTTTTCGGGGGAATAGAAACACGCTCTTACAGTCTGTGCGATGCGGCCCATGACCTCCAATGGCTGCATCCGGCCCGCAGTCTACCGCGTGACGCATGCCACGCATCGGTCCATGCGGTGTGCCGGTACAACATCCCCATGGTTTCAGGTTCGGGCGCTCGTGGGCGCCCTTGTTTTGTGTCGAAGGAATTTTGGTGCGATGAGCTCTTCTCCCAGCGCGTTTCAAATCTCGGTTCTCCCCAGCGGACGCGCATTTGCCACCCAAGCCTCTGAAGCCATCCTGACTGCCGCGATCCGCAGCGGCGTGGGCCTGCCGTACGGTTGCAAGGACGGCGCCTGTAGCTCCTGCAAATGCAAGAAGCTCAGCGGCACCGTGGTCCATGGCCCCCACAGCGACCGCGCGCTGAGCGCCGAGGAAGAAGCAGCAGGCCTGATCCTGCCGTGCTGCGCTGTGCCAACGAGCGATGTGGTGATCGAATCGCGCCATGTCACCGACGAGAGCGCCTTCCCGGTCAAGAAGATGCCGGTGCGCGTGCAGTCGCTCGAACGCCTCTCGCCCGATGTGATCAAGCTGCGCCTGCAATTGCCTGCAGCAGACACCTTCCGCTACCACGCGGGCCAGTACATCGAATTCCTGCTGGCAGGCGGCGCGCGCCGCGCATACTCGATGGCCGTGGCTCCGCACCAGCAGGACACCGGCCCCGGGCTGGAGCTGCACATCCGCCACACCCCCGGCGGCCTCTTCACCGACCACGTGTTTGGCGCGATGAAGGAGCGCGAGATATTGCGCATCGAAGGCCCGTTTGGCAGCTTCTACCTCAATGAAGACAGCGACAAGCCCATGGTGCTGCTCGCGTCGGGCACCGGCTTTGCGCCCATCAAGGCGCTGATTGAGCATTTGCAACACAAGGGCATTACCCGCCCCGCCGTGCTGTACTGGGGTGGCCGCCGACCGCAGGATCTGTACATGAGCGATTGGGTGAACGCCCGCTGCGCCGAAATGCCCGGCCTGCATTACGTGCCGGTGGTATCCAATGCCCTTCCCGAAGACGGCTGGAGTGGCCGCACCGGCTTTGTGCACCAGGCCGTGCTGGACGATTTTGCCGATCTGTCAGGCTACGAGGTGTATGCCTGCGGCGCGCCCATCGTGGTGGACTCGGCGCGTGCGAGCTTTACCGCCCAACGCCAACTGCCCGATGATGCGTTCCATGCTGACTCATTTGTGACCGAAGCAGACAAGCAAAACAAGGCGTTATAAAAAAACCATAGCTGCTAGTGCTTACCCATATTGATTTTCAGAAATAAAATATACTGAAAATCAATACCAACAATAGCCAGTAGCTCTCTTTTTTAAACCGGAAACCACCTTATGCAACGCAGAAACCTCTTGTTGTCGGCCGTGCTGGCCGCATCCACCCTGGCAGCGCCAGGCGCATTTGCAGAACCCGTGATCCGCCTGGTGGTACCTTATGCACCCGGCGGTCCGCTGGATGTGACCTCACGCATCCTGGCCGAGAGGGTTCGGGACCAATTGGGCACCGTGGTGGTGGACAACAAGGCGGGAGCAGGCGGCAATATCGGCGCCGACATCGTCGCAAAGGCAGCGCCCGATGGGCTGACCATTGGCTTGGCCGCCACGGCCACCCATGCCGTCAATCCATGGCTCTACAGCAAGATGCCTTTTGATGCTGGCAAGGATTTTGCCGCGATCACGCAGATGGTGCGTGTGCCCAATGTGCTGGTGATGAACGCCCAGCGTGCGCAAAACCTGGGCATCAGCAACGCAGCCGATCTGATCGCCTATGCCAAGAAGAACCCCGGCAAACTGAACTACGGCAGCGGCGGCAATGGCAGCGCAGGCCATCTGGCAGGCGAAATGATGAAACGCCAGGCAGGTATTTTTGCCGTGCACGTGCCCTACCGGGGCGCCAACCCTGCGCAGCTGGCCCTGTTGTCGGGCGAAGTGGATTTCAACATAGACAATCTCGCCGCAGCATCGGCCAATATCCACAGCGGCAAGCTCAAGGCGCTGGCAGTCACCAGCCTGCACGAGAGCCCCATGCTGCCCGGCGTGCAGCCACTGGCAAACACGCTCAAGGGTTTCGAGATCGATACCTGGTGGGGTCTGGTGGCACCGGCCGGCACGCCTGCCGATGTCATCAACCGCCTGAACAAGGCCTTTACCGATGCGCTGAAAGACCCGGCCACCAAGACCAAATTCTCCGGTCTGATGGCCGAGCCCGTGCCCACTACGCCAGCGCAGTTCGACAAGTTCATGGCGGCCGAGCGCAACAAGTACGAATCCGTGGTGAAGATGTCCGGCGCCAAGGTGGACTGATCGCCACTGCAGCGGGGGAAGGGGAGGATGCTTTCCTCCAGGCTTTCTCCTGGCTGTTGTCACCCATCTGTCCATCCAGGAATGGCGCCGCGGGTTGCATCGAGGGGGGCATCAACAACGCCGCCCACGCACCTCCGGCGCCATTTTGCTGTCTGCGGACTGGATGGATGCTATGCAGGCAGCGCCCAGGCCGGTCCTTCTGCACGCGCCACGCCTTGCTCCAGGAGCGGCTGCAGTTGCGCATCGCTCACCCAGGCAGGCTGCAACTCCTGCAGTGGCAACAGTACAAAGGCGCGCTGCCACATGCGCGGGTGCGGCACCAGCAGATCGGGCAGGTTCACCACCGTCTCGCGGCTGGCGTACAGCAGCAAATCCAGATCAAGGGTGCGCGGTGCATTGCGATAAGGGCGCTCACGACCTGCCGCCTGCTCCAGCTGCTGCAATACCAGGAGCAATGCATGGGCGGGCAGCCGGGTCACCAGCTGGGCCACGGCATTGAGATAATCCGGCCCATCCGAATCCACCGGCTTGCTCGCGTACAGCGACGACACCCGCTCCACCGCCACCCCAGGCGTGGCCGCCAATTGCGCCAGTGCCTGCTGCATCGCCAGGCCACGATCGCCCAGGTTCGCGCCCAGCCCTATCCAGGCGTGGACAGCATGGCCCTCAGCGGGCGCCCAGTCACCATCCGGTTGTTGCTGCACCTGCGCTGCCAGCGGCAATGCAATATCGCTCATGAAAACATGCCTTTGCAAATGCAGGAAAAGCGCTTTTTGCTATTAATTTTATAGCTACTACTCACCTGCACCGCTGCTCTGTCCCGCACCACCTGGCTTGCGGCGGCGGCGGCGGCGTTTTTTGGCGGGCGCATCCAGAGCCTGCCCGTCATCCAAAGCCTGCTGGGCCACGGCCTGCAGCGCGCTGGCGTCAGTGTCCTCCGTCGGCGGCTTGCTCACCGGCTTCTTGCCGCTACGCTTGGCGCCTGCAGTGCCTTTTTGCCGGGCACGCTGCTCTTCGCGCACTTGGGCGATCAGGTCTTCACGGCGTGCCTCGTCGGCCTGCTGGAACTCTTGCCACCAGTTGGCCAGCATCTCGTCCACCTCGCCCACGTCGGCGCGCAGGCGCAGGAAGTCAAAGCCCGCACGGAAACGCACCTGGGCGATCATGCCAAACGGCGTGCTGCCAGTGCGCTTCTCGAAGCGCGGCTGCATGACCCAGATCTCGCGCATGTCGGCAGCCAGCTTGCCGCGGCCCGACACATCACCGATGCGGAGGTTGAAGACTTCGTCAATCGCATCCTGCAAGGCCGGGAACGGGTGTTCACCCCGATCCAGGCGCGCATCCCAGCCCGCCTTCACGTCCTGCCACAGCACGCAGGCCAGCAAAAAGCTCGGTGCCACGCTCTTGCCTTCGCCCACGCGGCGGTCGGTGTCCATCAGCGCAGCCTGCACAAAGGGCAGGTCGGCCCGCTCCACCACCACGTCCAGCAGGGGGTAGATGCCCTTGGCCAGGCCCAGCTTGCGCAGCTGCTCGACCGATGCGAGCGCGTGGCCGGTCTGCAACAGCTTGAGCATCTCGTCGAACATGCGGCTCTGGGGCACTTCCTGCAGCAGTTGCGCGCATTCGACCAGCGGCTTGGCCGTCTTGGGATCGATGGTGAAGCCCTTTTTGCTGAGCTTGGCAGCAAAGCGCACGGCGCGGATGATGCGCACCGGGTCTTCGCGGTAGCGCGTGGTCGGATCGCCAATCATGCGCAACACCAGCTTTTGCGCGTCGCGGATGCCCTTGTGGTAATCCACCACGATCTGCGTCTGCGGGTCGTAGTACATGGCGTTGACGGTGAAGTCTCGGCGCGCCGCATCTTCGTTCTGCGGGCCCCAGACGTTGTCGCGCAACACGCGGCCGCTTTCGTCCACGGCCAGCTTCATGCCCGCAAGAGCGGCCTTGCTGGTTTTTTCGTTGCCCTGCACCTGCTCGGCCTTGGAGCTATCAAGAAAGGCGCGGAAGGTGGTGACTTCGATGACTTCGTTCTCGCGGCCGCGACCGTAGACCACGTGCACGATGCGAAAGCGCCGCCCAATGATGAAGGCGCGGCGGAACAGGTTCTTGACCTGCTCGGGCGTGGCGTTGGTGGCCACGTCAAAATCCTTGGGGCGCAGGCCCAGCAGCAGATCGCGTACGGCGCCGCCGACGATATAGGCCTCGAACCCTGCTTCCTTCAAGGTGCTGCAGACATCGATAGCGCGCCGGTCCACCAGCTTGGGATCGATATGGTGCACCTCGACAGGCACTTCCTCGCGCTTGCCAAACGGGTTTTTGGCCTTGCCAGCGCCAGCGCTCTTGCCCAGCAGTTTGTCAATGATGTTCTTGATCATGCATGGGGCTCCAGCAAATCCAGGATGCGCCAGCCGCGCTCGGCAGCCAGCTTGCGCAGGCGTTCATCGGGGTTGGTGGCAACGGGGGTATTGACCTTCTCCAGCAGCGGCACATCGTTCATCGAATCGCTGTAGAACGTGCTGTCCACCGCGTCCCAGGAGAGGCCGCGTTCTGCCAGCCAGTCGTCCATGCGGGTGACCTTGCCTGCGCGCATGGTGGGCACGCCGGTGATTTCGCCGGTGATCCAGCCCGAGGCGTCACGCTCCAGATTGACTGCCAGCAAGTGCTCCACGCCCAGCGCCTTGGCAATCGGGCGGGTCACGAACTCGTTGGTGGCAGTGACGATGACGATGGTGTCGCCCGCATCACGGTGCTGCTGCAGCAACGCGCGCGCCGCAGCCTGGATATGGGGCTCGATCACCTCCTGCATGAACACGGCGTGCGCGGCATCGGCTGCATCGCGGCCCAGCTTGCGGATGGCCTCGGTGGCAAAGCGCACGTATTCGTGGATGTCGAGCGTGCCTTTCTGGTAATCAGCAAAGAATGCGGCATTGCGGCTGCCGAACTCTTCTTTGTCGCACCAGCCTTTGCGCAGGGTGAACTCGCCCCACTCGTAATCGGAATCGAGTGGCAGCAGGGTGTGGTCCAGGTCAAAAAGCGCGAGCCGTGGCTTGGCAGCGGCAGTGGTATTCATCAAATCTTCTCGATTCTTCTCGGTTGGGCTTGGAGCCGGAATCACTCCGTCTCCAGCATGTCTTTGAGCAGCGGGATCGTCAAAGCCCGCTTGTTGCGCAACGCAAAATTGTCCAGATGGTCCAGCAGCTGCATCAGGCTGCCCAGGTCGCGCGAAAAACGCTTGAGCATATAGTCCATCACATCGTCCGGCAATGTCAGGCCGCGCTGCTGTGCCTCGTCCTTGAGCACGCCACGGCGTTGCTCCTCGGTCAGCAGGTGCAGCTGGTAAATCTCGCCCCAGCCCAGCCGGGTGCGCAAATCGTCACGCAGCTTCAGATCCGAAGGCGGCGCATCGCCTGCCGCCAGCACCCAGCGCCGCGCGCCAGTGGCCGGACTGGTGGCATTCACAAACCAGTTGAATGCCGCCGCCTGCTGGACAGAGTTGTAAAAATGCACCTCGTCCAGAATCACCGCCGACCAGCGCTCGTTGAACGCACTGGGAAAGCGGGTATTCGCATCCAGCCAGCCCACTGTGGCACCTTGCTCGCGCAAGGCTTCAGCCACGGCGCGCAGCAGGTAGGTCTTGCCCACGCCCATCTCGCCCCACAGGTAAGTGGGCACTGGCGAACGGGGAGTCCCCCACCCGTCACCCACCTGCAGGCGCAGATGCTCCAGCGCCGCCTGGTTCGAGCCAGGGAAAAACCGCTGCAGGTTGGGCCCGGGGGCCAGGCCCAGATCCAGCGCCATCTGCTTCATGCCAGGCCCCCCGCACGGATGGCCGCGCCGCGCGACGCAAGAATGCGGGCGCGCAGGACATGGATCAAGACGGATGGGACACGCATGGGCTGCGTACGGATGGGCGATAGGGGTTGATAAATGAGCGACCACTTACATGCAAAACAGCCAGGCGGGATCGGCCATTGGCAGCACGGCCCGCGCCCTTCACATAGATGCAATGCATGCAAACTCGTTGATTTTAGACGGACATAGAGCCCTGGCGGCGCAAATGCCGTATTCATCCTGGCTGGGCACTGCAATCCGAGCCCCGGGAACATGTTCACGGCCTCTGCCACAGACATTCTCCCCCCTCGGGTATACAGGGCGTCATAGAATCGCAGCTTGTGGCCAGCCCGCGGCGGTTGTGCTCCGCTTTTTTGCCCTTGTATTGCCTCCATGAGCTCTTCTACTACCTCTACCCCTCTCTCGTACAAAGATGCCGGCGTTGATATCGACGCGGGCGACGCGCTGGTGGAGCGCATCAAGCCCCTGGCCAAAAAGACCATGCGCGAAGGCGTGATGGCTGGCATCGGCGGTTTTGGCGCCTTGTTCGAGGTGCCCAAGCGCTACAAGGAGCCCGTGCTGGTCTCCGGCACCGATGGCGTGGGCACCAAGCTCAAGCTCGCCTTTGAGTGGAACATGCACGACACCGTGGGCATCGACCTGGTGGCCATGAGCGTGAACGACGTCCTGGTGCAAGGCGCCGAGCCGCTGTTCTTCCTGGATTACTTTGCCTGCGGCAAGCTCCATGTGGACACCGCCGCCGCCGTGGTGGGCGGCATTGCCAAGGGCTGTGAGCTGTCGGGCTGCGCGCTGATTGGCGGCGAAACTGCCGAAATGCCCGGCATGTACCCTGATGGCGAATACGACCTGGCAGGCTTTGCCGTAGGCGCCGTCGAGAAAAGCAAGATTCTGACCGGCCAGAACGTGCAGGCAGGCGATGTGGTGCTGGGTCTGGCCTCGCACGGCGTGCACTCCAACGGCTTCTCGCTGGTGCGCAAGTGCATCGAGCGCGCCGAAAGCCAGGGCAATGTGCCCGCTACGCTGGACGGCAAACCTTTCAAGCAGGCCATCATGGAGCCCACGCGCCTGTATGTGAAGAACGTGCTGAGCGTGCTGGCCGAGCAGCCCATCAAGGCACTGGCCCATATTACCGGCGGCGGCTTGCTGGAAAACATTCCGCGCGTGCTGCCCGAAGGGCTGGGCGCGCATCTGGTCAAGGGCAGCTGGCCCCAGACGGAACTGTTTGCCTGGCTGCAGAAGACTGCGGGTATTGACGATATCGAAATGAACCGCACCTTCAACAATGGCATTGGCATGGTGGTGGTCGTGCCCGCCGACAGCGCCGAAGCCATCAAGAGCGCCTTTGCCGTACTTGGTGAACAAGTGTGGACGATTGGCAGCATTGGCCCACGCGGCAGCGACGCAGCTGTTACGGTGCGCTAAGAACGTGTTTATGATCTCCTCGCGCAGCGTAGAGATCGTAAACACGCTCTAAGCTCATTCCACCTGCTGGCACCCCACCGGGTTGCCATGTCAGGCAGCGCTGGCCCTGCAGGCCAGCCTGCTTTTTGACTGATTGCCGCCATGCGTCCAGATTCTGCAACACCATCACCCAGCCCTTCGGCGGGCAATCCACCCGCAGGCGGTGTTGCCGATGCGCCGCAACCCTGGCGGCCACCACCCGTGCACTGGGGAGTGCGCCTGGCTTCCTACCTGCTGATGGGCTTTGCCCTGCTCATCATCATGCTCAATGGGCTGCTGGTGGGTCTTCTGGCGGCATGCGTCGGCTATACCTTCACCCAGTTTCTGGTACGCAAGCTTGCTGATGCGAGCCGCCAGCCTCTGTCACTGAACGTGGCGCCGCCCCGCTGGATCGAGTATCTGGCCGTGACCATCGTGCTCGTGGTGCCGATTGTTCTGGTCACGCTGGGCCTGATCCACTCGCAGGGTTATCTGCTCAACGCCCCGCAGCAGTACCGCGATATTCTGGAATCCATGGCCAAGACCTTGCTCGATCTGCGCAGCAAGCTGCCACCCGAGCTGGCCAATGTGCTGCCCGATGGCGCGCAGGAGCTGCAACAGCGCGCGGCCGAGTACCTGGGTACCAAGGCGGGCACCATTGCAAACATGGGCCGCTCCTGGCTCGCCGGGCTTTTGTATGTTTTTGTCGGCTTGCTGATTGGCTCGCTGGCAGCGGTGCGCCACGGCCGCCTGTCCCACGCACCGCTGGCCTACCAGCTGCAATTGCGGGTGCAACGCTTTGGTGACGCCTTTCGCCAGATTGTGGCTGCGCAGTTCTGGATTGCGCTGTTCAACACCGTGCTGACCGCCGTTTTCCTGCTCGGCATCCTGCCTCTGCTCGACATGCGCCTACCCTACAGCGGTGCGCTCATCATGCTGACTTTCTTTGGCGGCCTGATTCCCATCGTCGGCAACCTGGTGTGCAACGCCGTCATCACGACCGTCGGCCTGTCGGTATCGCCACTGACGGCGGTGGCATGCCTCGCGTTTCTGGTGCTGATCCACAAGGCCGAATACCTGATCAACGCCAAAGTGGTAGGCGCAAAAACGCATATGGGCGTATGGGAACTTCTGTCCGTGATGTTCGTGGCCGAAGCCATCTTCGGCCCCGCCGGCCTTGTGGCTGCCCCGCTGTTTTATGCCTATCTGAAGAAAGAACTATTTGCCGCGCGGCTGATATAGACCTTTAGCCACAAAATAGATAGCAGATCATTCACAAAAAACGCCTCGGAAAACCGAGGCGTTTTGCTTGAACGCAGTAATACCTGGAAGCCAGCCACCGATCAGCAGACGGCTTGCACAGCGTTGGCGCTGGCTCTGGCCTCAGTAGATTTCTGGCACGTACATGGAAGCGGGCACCGGCTGGCGGCTGTAATCCGGGTGACGCACACGATCGGGCAGCACCACATTTTCGTGATCCACATCGGTATACGGAATCTGGCTCAGGAAATGCGCGATACAGTTCAGACGCGCCGTCTTCTTGTCGTCGGCATGCACCAGCCACCACGGAGCCTCGGGGATGTGTGTGCGCTCCAGCATCACCTCCTTGGCCTTGGTGTACTCTTCCCAGCGCACGCGGCTTTGCAGATCCATGGGCGAGAGCTTCCACTGCTTGAGCGGATCATGGATACGCCCCAGAAAGCGCAGGTGCTGCTCCTCGTCGCTGATCGAAAACCAGTATTTGACAAGGCGAATGCCTGAGCGCACCAGCATCTTTTCAAACTCGGGCACCGAACGGAAAAACTCTTCGTACTGCTCGCTGGTGCAAAAGCCCATGACCTTCTCGACACCCGCCCGGTTGTACCAGCTGCGGTCGAACAGCACCACTTCGCCAGCAGCAGGCAGATGCGCCACGTAACGCTGAAAATACCACTGCGTACGCTCGCGGTCATTTGGCGCGGGCAAGGCAGCCACCCGCACTACGCGCGGATTCAGGCGCTGGGTGATCCGCTTGATGACTCCGCCCTTGCCTGCGGCATCGCGCCCTTCGAACAACACCACCACCTTCTGGCCCGTGTGCTGCACCCAGTCCTGCAGCTTGACGAGTTCGCCCTGCAGGCGCAGCAACTCACGAAAGTACTTGTATTCGGTCTCACTCAGGCTTGCAGCAAAAGGCGCCCCCAGCAGGCCGTCCTCCATCTCCAGCTCCAAGGATTCGTCGTAATCGTCCATCACGTCGCGCGCAATTTTGTGCATGACATCTTCGGGCGAAATTCCAAAACGGTCTTTCATAGCAACTCTTCCTCAAAAAGTGCCGCTAACATCCCCGCCGAACCATCGTCTGCAGACAGGCCTCGCAAAAGCCGGCCACGCCGATACACGGCCTGCCACCAGGACCGCATGGTCTGGCGCCACCTCATCCACCCCTCGGTGGATTCGGTAGTGCTAGCGCCTCAGAGCACTATATTGCCGCCTGTGTATGACGAAACAGTGACAATTACATGTCAAACAGCTGATGTTTGTTACATGCGTTGTAAATCCAGCAGAGCCGCACGGATCTGCGCCGCATCATCGGGTGCTCCAGTCTGGTTGAGGTACTGCTGCAGGTCTTCGCGCGCCCGGTCATGCACCCCTAGTTCTGCATATGCCAAGCCCCGGTCACGCAGCTCCGTCCACTCGGTGGGCTGCAGCAGCACCAGGCGGTTCTGCACCTCGATCAGCTTGGCCCAGGCCTTGTCGCTGCGGTAGATCTCCTTGAGGTTGGCCAGCATGCGCACGATGATGTCGCGCGATGTTGCTGCCTGCAGGTAAAGCCCCAGGGGAACATCATCCTCGTCGACACGGTGATACGCCTTTTGCATGGGCTCCAGCATTTCGGCCAGCATGGAACTGGAGAACGACTGCCCCGACAGCGGATCGAGCACGATCTGTCCCTCTGCAACACTGACCTTGAGCAGGAAGTGACCCGGAAAACAGATGCCGTGCGCCGGCAGTTGCAGCTCGGAGGCCAGCTCCAACCAGATCACCGCCAGGGACACCGGAATGCCGCGTCTGCGATGCAGCACCGCATTGAGGCAGCTGTTGTCGGGGGCATAGAAATCATTGGGATTGCCCTGAAATCCCCAGTCGGCATAGAAGCGGTGGTTGAGCACCTTCAGGCGCGTGAGTGCACTGCGGCTGTGGGCATCACGGCTTTCGCGCAACTGGCTGAGCAGCTGGTCCACCTCGTTGACCACCTGCTGAATGTCAAGCTGCGGATATTCGATGCAGGCAATGGCCGCTGCAGCCTCCAGCAGCGGAAAGTTGTCATCGCTTTGTACCAGCGACGCGAAATGCTCCAACGGGGTGGGGATCGAAAAGCTGAAGTCCATATGCATCCCTGCTGCAGCGCTCCGGCAACAACGCTGGTGCAATCACCACGTTCTGGCGCTTCTGCAGCGCTGCTTGCGCCATAGCTTCAATGTATAGCATCGTGCGGGCACATCCGGGCGACAACTGTCACCAACTGTTGTGAATGTGCCTATCAGTTGCCTGCCTCAGCGGCGCAGCAGGCTGCGCAGCTTCATGCCCGACAACGCAAGCACACCAAAGTACAGTCCCACGGAGCCTGACAGCCACAGCACCAGCCAGCCGACACGCTTGAGCCGTTCGCTGCCCAGCGCCACCCAGTCGAGCGTATGCGATCCCCACAGCAAAAAGATGGTCAGCAGGCCGGTCGCCAGCCCCACGCGGGCAAAAAAGATGAGCCACCCCGGCTGGGGCTTGAAGCTGCCGCGACGCAGCAAGCCGATCAACAGCCACAGCGCATTCACGATCGCCCCCAGGCCAATCGACAGCGCAAGACCTGCATGTGCAAAACTAGGTACCAGCACCACATTCAGCAACTGGGTGATCACCAGCACGCAAATGGCAATCTTGACCGGCGTGCGGATATCCTGGCTCGCATAAAAGCCTGGTGCCAACACCTTGATGGCCACCATAGCCAGCAGCCCTACTCCATAGCCTTGCAATGCCAGCGCAATCTGCCCCACATCCGATCCCTTGAGCGCGCCATAGTGGAACAGCACTGCCACCAAGGGCTTGGCAAAAGCCAGCAAGGCTGCAGCACATGGCACTGCCAGCAGTACCACCATGCGCAGACCCCAATCCAGCATCGCGCCATAGCGCGCATCGTCTCCCGCCGCCTTGGCCGATGCCAACTGGGGCGTCAGCACCACACCCAATGCCACGCCCAGCAACGCGGTGGGAAACTCCATCAGCCGGTCGGCATAGAACAGCCAGGTCACGCTGCCCGTTGCCATGTAAGACGCAATCTGCGTATTGATCATCAGCGAGATCTGCGCCACCCCCACACCCAGCAGCGCAGGCGCCATCAGCGTCAGAATGCGGCGCACGCCAGCATCTGCCCATGCCGCCCTGATGGCCGACGGCCTGAAGGCAATGCGCGGCACCATGGCTATGCGCCGCAGCGCCGGAAACTGGATGGCCAACTGCAGCACGCCCCCCAGCATCACCCCCGCCGCCATGGCATAGATGGGCTCCATGCCGCGCGCGCGCAGCCAGGGCGCCAGCAACAGAGCAGCCACAATCATGCTGACATTGAGCAGCACTGGCGTGAATGCCGGCACGACAAAGCGCTTCCAGGTATTGAGCACGCCAGCGGCCAATGCCACCAGCGACATGAAGCCGATGTAGGGAAACATCCATCGCGTCATCAGCACGGCTGCGTCATAGCTGTGGGCATTCTGGCGCAGGCCACTCGCCAGCAGCCATACCAGGGCCGGTGCAGCCACGACACCCACCACACAGGTCACCGCCAGAATCCAGAACAGTACCGTTGCCACACTTTGCACCAGGGTGCGCGTGCGCTCCTCGCCTTCCTTGGCCAGGGTGGTGGCCAGCACTGGCACAAAGGCCTGGCTGAAGGCCCCTTCCGCAAACAATCGCCTGAACAGGTTGGGAATGCGGAAGGCCACATTGAAAGCGTCTGTCAGCGCGCTGGCACCGAACATGGTGGCCATCAGCAGGTCGCGGGCAAGGCCTGTCACACGCGAGAGCAGCGTGAACAGGGAGACGGTGGAGGCGGCTTTGAACAGAGACACCCGCGAAGTGTAGCCGTGCCCAGCCAAGGGATTGGACTGGCGCCTGGATTTCTGTGTAAATTGCCGCTATAATCGCCGGTTCACTGACAACATCCGCAGACTTTTAAGGATAAATCATCATGGCATCCAAGCCAGTCAAGAAGAACCCCCGTTTGGCATCCGGCCGCAAGCGCGCCCGCCAGAACGTCAAGCTGAACGCCGCCAACACCTCGCTGCGTTCGAAGTACCGCACCGCTATCAAGAACGTGGAAAAGGCTGTTGCCGCTGGCGACAAGACCAAGGCCACCGAACTGTTTGCAAAGGCCCAGTCCGTGCTGGATACGATTGCCGACAAGGGCATCTTCCACAAGAACAAGGCCGCTCGCGATAAGAGCCGCATTGCTGCCAAGGTGAAAGCCCTGGCATTGGCCGCCTAATTCACTTAGGCAATCGCACGGGCAGATCACCTGCCCGCCGTTTGTAAACGGGTGCGCTGTCAGTAGTAAAAAAGCCGTCGCAAGACGGCTTTTTTACGTTGTTGCAGCACCAAAATAGGTTCTGGTTCGCACTGGCATTCATTCAAGCGTTCAAAATTAGTAGCACGCTTGGCAATACCTTTGCCAACAGGCAGGCTGGTCTGCCTTACCAATGGCGCGCATCCCCAAAAAAGAAGGCCTGAGAATCAGGCCTTGGTTGCGGGAGCGGGTGCCGATGCATCCGGGATCAGACAGGCATCGGTCGTCTGCAGATCGTTGTCGCGGGCAAAATTCATCACAAAGTCCCAAGCCATCGGCTCATGGGCCTGCAACTCGCGCTTGACCACCACGCACTTGGCGCCGTTCATCGTGGTGGGAATGCACCAGGGCGAATAACCCAGGTGGCTACCAGGGCGCATGCCGCCCGGGCGAAACTGGCTCATCACCCCAGCCAGGCGCTCCGCCCAGTCGCTGGGGCGAAATGTCTTTCCACCCTGGGTAATGCCCAAAATGAAAACCTCTTGAGATGACGGAGAAACCATGTGACGGAAACCTCTGATAACGGCCTTCCAGGAGGATCACTGCCCGAGGCCAAACCGTTATTTTAACTCTTATATAAGAGATAAGTGCGCAGGGCCTATAACTTGAAAACATCATCAAATGCGCTCAATGCATAGTTTTGCCCAATATCCATGCAACACCGCGTGCAAAGCGAGCTGCTGATGCTGAAATGGGCACAGCACTACACGCCTGGCTTGAAACATATGGGGCATATCAACGCAAAGCGTATACCGCCCCACAAAATGACTTGCGCAATGCAGTGATGCACATTCTTCACTAGTGATGTATTGCCCAGCACCTAGAATGGCCCTTCCACCTGATGCTCAGCCAACTCTAGCGGGTATCTGTGGAGTTTTTATTTACTTTTTTGTGGAGATTTCCCATGAACGACATCGTCAAGCCTGCAGAGCCCCATGTGATGACTACCTATGGCCGCGTGCCAGTCGCACTGGAGCGAGGCCAGGGCGTGCGTGTGTGGGATGTCAATGGCAAGGAATATCTCGATGCGCTGGGTGGCATTGCCGTCAACACGCTGGGGCACAACCATGCCAAGCTGGTGGCGGCCCTGCACGACCAGATGACCAAGCTGATCCACACCAGCAATTACTACTATGTGCCTGGCCAGGAAAAGCTGGCCGCCCTGCTGGTAGAGCGTTCGAAGATGACCAACGCCTTCTTCTGCTCCACCGGCCTGGAAGCCAACGAGGCAGCGATCAAGATTGCCCGCAAGTATGGCGTGGACAAGGGCATCGAAAAGCCGGTCATCGTGGTTTTTGACCACGCCTTCCACGGCCGCTCCATTGCCACGATGAGCGCCACCGCCAACCCCAAGGTGCGCAATGGCTTTGGCCCGCTGCTCGACGGCTTTCTGCGCGTGCCGGCCAATGATTTTGTGGCATTGAAGGAAGCAACCGAAGGCAACCCCAACATCGTCGCCGTGATGATGGAGCCCATCCAGGGCGAAGGCGGTCTGCACCCCATGCGCGCCGACTTCATGAAGCAGGTGCGCGAGCTTTGCGACGCTCAGGACTGGCTGTTTGTGGTGGACGAAATCCAGGCCGGCATGGGCCGCACCGGCAAATGGTTTGCCCACCAGTGGGCTGGCATCGTGCCTGATGTGATGTCACTGGCCAAGGGCCTGGGCTCGGGCGTGCCGATCGGTGCAGTCGTGGCGGGCCCCAAGGCAGCCAAGGT
This sequence comes from Comamonas odontotermitis, assembly GCF_014207855.1. Classification (GTDB taxonomy): domain Bacteria; phylum Pseudomonadota; class Gammaproteobacteria; order Burkholderiales; family Burkholderiaceae_C; genus Comamonas; species Comamonas odontotermitis_A. Next base: position 136,386 of record NZ_JACHKZ010000004.1, read on the forward strand.
GTTCCAGCCCGGCAACCATGGCACAACGTTTGGCGGCAACCCCCTGGCGATGCGTGCTGGTGTCGAAACCATCCGCATCATGGAAGAAGAGAAGCTGCTGGACAATGCCACCAAAGTGGGCGATTACCTGAAAGCCGCGCTGAACAAGGCGTTTGCGGGCACGGAGGGCTTCGTCGAGGTGCGCGGACAGGGCCTGATGATTGGTGTGGAGCTGAACAAGCCCTGCGGCGAGCTGATCGCCCGTGGAGCGCAAGAGGCAGGCCTGCTGTTCAGCGTGACTGCCGACACCGTGATCCGCCTCGTGCCTTCGCTCATCCTGACGGAAGCGGAAGCCGACGAAATCGTCGCCAGGCTGGCCCCGTTGGTCAAGGCATTCCTGGCTGGCAAATAAACCACGGCTTATGCAAATTCGGATCAAGCCTGCAGCCTGCCAATAGGAAAGCCCGCTGCGCATCCTTGTTTGCATAAGCTCTACCGACAAAACCCGAGCGTTATGAAACATTACCTGCAATTCCAAGACTTCACGGCCGACGAGTATGAATACCTGTTCAAGCGTGCTGCGCTGATCAAGCAGAAGTTCAAGGGCTACGTTACCCACCACACGCTGGCCGACCGCACGCTGGCCATGATCTTTGAAAAGGCCAGCACGCGCACGCGCGTGAGCTTTGAGGCGGGCATGTACCAGCTGGGTGGCTCCGTGGTGCACCTCACCACCGGCGACAGCCAGCTGGGCCGCGCCGAGCCCATCGAGGACAGCGCGCGCGTCATCAGCCGCATGACCGATCTGGTGATGATCCGCACCTTCGGCCAGGAAAAGATCGAGCGCTTTGCCGCGCACTCGCGCGTGCCGGTGATCAACGGCCTGACCAACGAGTTCCACCCCTGCCAGATCCTGGCCGACATCTTCACCTTCATCGAGCACCGCGGCTCCATCCAGGGCAAGACGGTGGCCTGGGTGGGTGACGGCAACAACATGGCCAATACCTGGTTGCAGGCAGCCAATCTGCTGGGCTTCAAGGTACATGTCAGCACGCCAAGCGGCTACGAGATCGATGAAAAACTGGCCTTCAGTGGCCGTCCATATAACAAGGATTGCTACAAAATCTTTGGCAACCCGATGGATGCCTGCAAGGATGCAGACCTCGTCACCACCGATGTGTGGACCAGCATGGGCTACGAGGAAGAGAACGAGAAGCGCATGAAGGCCTTTGCCGACTGGTGCGTGGACCAGGAGATGATGGCGGTTGCCAAGAAGGACGCCCTCTTCATGCATTGCCTGCCCGCGCACCGTGGCGAGGAAGTGCAGGCCGACGTGATCGACGGCCCGCAGTCTGTCGTCTGGGACGAAGCCGAAAACCGCATGCACGTGCAAAAGGCGCTGATGGAATACCTGCTCATTGGCAAGCAGGGCTGATCGGCATTCCGCCATTGCCGCAAACGGCCTTCGGGCCGTTTTTTGTGGGCCAAGCCAAGAGACGGGATCGGCAAAAAAAGAGGACTGCCAAGCAGTCCTCTTTTTATTCGGTCAGTATCATTTTTATAGCTACTTGCGCTTGACAGTCAAGCATCTGTAGCTAATTTCCACTTCAGTGTCGGATCAAGTGATCGAAGGCAGACAGCGCCGCCGTGGCACCCGCGCCTGCGGCAATGATGATCTGCTTGAACGGTACGTTCGTGCAATCACCGGCAGCAAACACGCCCGGCAGATTGGTTTCGCCCTTGGCATTGATCTCGATCTCGCCAAAGCGCGTCAGGCCCACCGTGCCCTTGAGCCAGTCGGTGTTGGGCAGCAGACCGATCTGCACAAAGATACCTTCGAGCGCAACCTGCTTGATCTCGTCGTTGGTACGGTCCTTGTACGTGAGGCCGGTCACCTTTTTGCCGTCGCCGTTCACCTCCGTGGTCTGCGCATTCAAAATCACCTTGACGTTCGGCAAGGTTGCCAGCTTCTTCTGCAGCACGGCATCGGCCTTCAGTTCTGCAGCAAACTCCAGCACCGTGACGCTCTTGACGACACCGGCCAGGTCGATGGCTGCTTCAATGCCCGAATTGCCGCCGCCGATCACGGCCACATCCTTGCCCTTGAACAGCGGACCGTCGCAGTGCGGGCAGTACGTCACGCCCTTGGTGCGGTACTTGTCTTCGCCAGGCACGTTCATGTTGCGCCAGCGCGCGCCGGTCGAGAGGATCACGGTCTTGGCCTTGAGCTTGGCGCCCGATTCCGTCTCGATCTCGATCAAGCCGCCTTCTTGCGCAGCAGGCGTGAGGCGCTTGGCGGTCTGCAAGGCCATGATGTCCACCTCGTAGTCGCGGATATGGTTTTCCATCGCCGCAGACAGCTTGGGGCCTTCGGTCTTGCTCACCGAGATGAAATTCTCGATGTCCACGGTATCGAGCATCTGGCCGCCAATGCGGTCAGCAGCCATGCCGGTGCGGATGCCTTTGCGGGCGGCATAGATGGCCGCAGCCGCGCCAGCGGGGCCACCGCCCACCACCAGCACATCAAAGGCTTCCTTGGCAGATATCTTGGCGGCTTCGCGTGCCGCAGCGCCCGTGTCCACCTTGGCAACGATCTCGGCCAGCTCCATGCGGCCCTGGCCAAAGCGCTCGCCATTAACAAAAACGGTAGGCACCGCCATCACTTCACGCGCTTCCACTTCCTTCTGGAAGATGCCGCCGTCGATCGCAGTGTGCGTGATCTTGGGGTTGAGCACCGCCATCAGGTTCAGTGCCTGCACCACGTCCGGGCAGTTATGGCACGACAGCGAGTAATAGGTCTCGAAGTGCAGCGGCGTATCGATGTTCCTGACCTGCTCCAGCAGATCGGCTGATTCCTTCGATGGGTGGCCGCCCACCTGCAGCAATGCCAGCACCAGCGAGGTGAATTCATGGCCCAGAGGCACGCCGGCAAAACGCACGCCGGTATCCACGCCTGGGTTGGTGATCAGAAATGAAGGCCTGCGCTCGTCGCCATCCTTCTTCTCGACCACGGTGATCTTGTCATTGAGTTCCTTGATGTCCGCGAGCAACTCGCGCACTTCCTGCGACTTTTCGTCATCGCCCAAGGCCGCCACCAGCTCGACGGGCTTGGTCAGACGCTCCAAGTACGCTTTCAGTTGTGCTTTCATGGTGTTGTCGAGCATGGATCTTCCTTTTGACTTTGTAACGACTGAATTTTCTAGTTTTTGAAAAAACAAAGCCCGGGCGCCAGGCACCCGGGCGTCTATAGCTACTTATTTTGCAGCGGTGCGAGATCGATCAGATCTTGCCGACCAGGTCCAGCGAAGGAGCCAGGGTCTTCTCGCCTTCTTTCCACTTGGCAGGGCACACTTCACCTGGGTGAGCAGCGGTGTACTGGGCAGCCTTGAGCTTGCGCAGGGTTTCCGACACGTCACGGGCGATTTCGTTGGAGTGGATTTCCATGGTCTTGATCACGCCATCAGGGTTGATCACGAAGGTGCCGCGCAGCGCCAGACCTTCTTCTGGAATGTGCACGCCAAAGGCGTTGGTCAGCTGGTGCGTAGGATCGCCAACCAGTGGGAACTGGGCCTTGCCTACAGCGTCGGAGGTTTCATGCCACACCTTGTGCGAGAAGTGCGTGTCGGTGGTGACGATATAAACCTCTGCGCCAGCCTTCTGGAACTCGGCGTAGTTGTTGGCTGCGTCTTCAATTTCGGTAGGGCAGTTGAAGGTGAAAGCGGCCGGCATGAAGATCACCACGGACCACTTGCCCTTCAGGTCGGCTTCGGTCACGTCGATAAACTCGCCCTTGGCGGCGCCAGCGCGCTGCACGAAAGCAGTGGTCTTGAAGGGTTGGACTTGCGTATTGATCAGGGACATTGCTGTTTCCTTCTAGTGGTAAAAATTGCTTGACAGGAGTTAGTGTAGGAAAATACGCAGAATTAATCCAGTCAATTAAATTGATCGTTTTAATTTGCAAAAGCTATTTTCAGAAACCTGACCTGTCGTACTTTCTCAATGGGGACTTTTGCCGAATTTGCAAGGCTGCACAGCAAATTGCATGTCACCTCTGCAAGTTAGCACAGCCATGTGACAACAGCCTTGCTTCTCGACAAGGCCGCATCATGCAGGTGCAGACATGCACTGTCAAATGCGAACACAACTCAACCTTAAACGCAGCCAGAACGCGGCCGCGGGGATTAGGCGCTGGCCTGTTTGGCGCATCGCCGATTCGCCCCGACAATAGACCCATCGACCACTGACACACCGAGAAGGAGCCCACCATGAAAGGCGACCCCAAGGCCATCGGCTTTTTGCAAGCCCAGCTGAAAAACGAACTCACCGCCATCAACCAGTACTTTCTGCACTACCGCATGTACAAGCACTGGGGCCTCGACAAGCTGGCCAAGAAGGAATATGAGGAATCCATCGGTGAGATGAAGCACGCCGACTGGCTGATGGACCGCATCTTCATGCTCGACGGACTGCCCAATCTGCAGGACCTGGGCAAACTGCAGATCGGCGAAGACGTGCCAGAGGCGCTCGCATGCGATCTGCGCCTGGAGCAAGGCGCGCAAGCCACCATCAAGGACGGCATCGCCCACTGCGAAAGCGTGCGCGACTATGTCTCGCGCGATCTGCTGCAAAAGATTCTGGACGACACCGAAGAGCACATCGACTTTCTCGAAACCCAGCTGGATCTGATCGACAAGGTCGGCACACAGAACTACCTGCAGTCGATGATGGGCGAGCTGGAATAAGCCCACCGGGCATCAGGCACAGACCATCCAAACGAAAAGGGCGCCCTGCGCCCTTTTCCTTTTCTTCGTCGCTATCGACGCTACAGACTGCTCACTTTATCAGTCTGCAGTCGCAAGAAAGTCGTTGCTGATGCGGCCGCCCAGCGCGTGCACGCGCTCTAGAAAGTGCACCAGGTAGGCATGCAGACCGGTGGCCAGCAGCTCGTCAATGCGGCCATACTGCAACTCTGCCAGCAGCAAGCCTGCCTGGCGCTGGGTTTCGGCAGAATGGTCGTTGGCCACGGCCTCCAGAATCTGCACGACCTCGTACATGCTGGCATGCAGGGAGCGCGGCATGTCTCGGCGCAGGATCAGCATCTCGGCCACACGCTCGGGCGTGATCACATTGCGGTAGACCTTGCGGTACACCTCGAACGCCGAGACGCTGCGCAGAATGGCACTCCAGTGGTAGAAGTCAAACTGCGCCTGGCCTTTGCCCGGCATTTGCGTGCCGTGATAATCGTTCTTGATCGCGTGAAAACGCACGTCCAGCAAGCGCGCGGTATTGTCTGCGCGCTCGATGAAAGTGCCCAGCCGCAAGAACAGGAATGCATCGTCCTGCAGCATGGTGCCCAGCGCCACGCCACGCGACAGATGCGAGCGGTACTTGACCCATTCAAAGAACTTGGCCGGATCGGTCTCGAACTTCTTGGCCTTGAACAGCCGGTTCATATCCAGCCATGTCAGGTTCTGCGTCTCCCAGACTTCTGTGGTCAGCGCACCGCGCACTGCGCGGGCATTTTCGCGCGCTGCCTGCAGGCAGCTGTAGATGGATGAGGAATTGGTCTCATCACGCACCATGAAGTGCAATACCCCTTCCAAGGTCACTTCGTCGTGGCGCTGGTAGTAGGCAGGCAGCAGTTCGCTGATCGACAGCACGCTCTGCCAGGCTTTGGTGGCGGCAGACGCGGACTGCGGCAGCATGGAGGTCTCGTAGCTGACATTGAGCATACGGGCTGTGTTTTCCGCCCGTTCGGTGTAACGGGACATCCAGTAGAGGTGATCGGCGGTGCGGCTCAACATTAATAAACTCTTTCGCTATTCATGATCTCGGTTGAAGGCCAGGGTGCAGGCATCACTGCTGGCCGCCCTCCCACTCGCTGTAGTCATCTTCGGGGCCACGCAGTACCCAGGTGTCCTTGGTGCCACCGCCCTGCGACGAGTTAACGACCAGCGATCCCTCCTTGAGGGCCACGCGCGTCAGGCCGCCCGGTACCATCTGCACCTGCTTGCCGCTGAGCACGAACGGACGCAGATCGATGTGGCGCGGCGCAATTCCGCTTTCCACATAGGTGGGACTGCTGGAGAGGCTGAGCGTAGGCTGCGCGATGTAGCCGCTGGGCTTGGCCTTGAGCACCGCGCGAAACTCCTCGATCTCGGCGCGCGAAGCTGCCGGACCGATCAGCATGCCGTAACCGCCGGCACCATGCACTTCCTTCACCACCAGATCTTCCAGGTGGTCCAGCACATAGGCCAGGTCATCCGGCTTGCGGCACATCCAGGTCGGCACGTTCTTCAGGATGGCTTCTTCACCCAGGTAGAAACGAATCATGTCTGGCACATATGGGTAGACCGATTTGTCATCGGCCACACCCGTCCCCACTGCATTGCAGATGGCGACATTGCCCTTGCGGTACACCTGCATCAGGCCTGCGCAACCCAGTGTCGAATTGGGGCGGAAGACCTGCGGATCCAAAAAGTCGTCGTCCACACGGCGGTAGATCACATCCACGCGCTGCAGTCCCTGCGTAGTGCGCATGTAGAGTACGTCGTCGCGCACCACCAGATCCTGCCCCTCCACCAGCTCCACCCCCATTTGCTGTGCGAGGAAGGCGTGTTCGAAGTAGGCGCTGTTGTACATGCCCGGCGTCAATACCACCACGGTCGGATTGTTGATGGCATGTGCGGGAGCGCTGGCACGCAGGGTGTCGAGCAGCAGATCGGGGTAATGGGCCACAGGCGCAACAGCGTGGCTGCTGAAGAGCCCGGGAAAGAGCCGCATCATCATGCGGCGGTTTTCCAGCATGTACGAAACGCCCGATGGCACACGCAGATTGTCTTCCAGCACATAGTAGGTGCCGCTTCCATCGGCTTCGGCCGCCCGCACGATATCAATGCCTGCGATGTGCGCATAAGTATCGAGGGGAACATTCACACCCTGCATTTCGGGCCGGTACTGGCTGTTATCCAGCACCAGATCGCGCGGCACGATACCGGCTTTCAGAATCTCCTGGTCGTGATAGACGTCATGGATGAACCGATTAAGTGCCGTTACCCGCTGCACCAGTCCCTTTTGCATCTGTCGCCATTCATGGGAAGGGATGATGCGCGGAATCAGATCAAATGGAATCAGCCGCTCCGTGCCCGATCCGTCCTCGTCTTTCTCGCCATAGACCGCAAAGGTGATACCCACGCGGCGAAACACGAGTTCGGCCTCTTCGCGCAATGCCTGCATCTTGTCAAAAGGCTGCTCTTTGAGCCACTTGGCGTAGGTCTGGTAATGCACCCGCTCGGCTCCTGCGGCATAGGGTAGCCCTTGGTACATCTCGTCGAATTTCTGCATCAACTCTTCCTTTCTCGCCAAACCAGCTTAGCAAGTTTCGCGCCATTGCCAGCTAGGTACTAACCTTCATCGGATATCAAAGAACCATTGCCATAGTCTATAGATTCCACAAGAGGCATATCGTGCTGTGGCGCAGGTTTATCGAAGATGTTCTGTCCATCTGCACCAAATTGGTGCAATGTATGCTGCCAAAAGCGCGGACGAATCAGGCGGTGGCACTGCAACGCTTCCGGCTCCGCGGAATACCACAGCGCCGCACCGCATTCCACCGAAGAATGAAACCGGATACGCTGGTCCGCATAGCGCTGCACCACGGGCGCGGCCGGATGGTGAAAGCGGTTGCGGTAGCCGGTTTGCGCCACTGCCCGGCTCGCGCCCACTGCGGCCAGCAAAGCCCGGGTTGATGAGGTATTGCTGCCGTGATGCGGTACCAGCATCAGATCGGCACGGAGCATGGTGCCCCGCTGTACCAGCATCTGCTCCTGCTGCTTTTCCAGATCACCCGGCAACAGAGCCGCTGCCGCATGGCCCTTGTGGGGTTGCCCCAGTATGCGCAATACGCAGCTGCGCGCGTTGCCTGAGCGCTGGTGTGCAATGCCGTCGCTGGCAGGCAAGGGTCCGTCCGGATGCAGGACTTCAAACCGCACACCGTCCCATTCCCAGAAATTGCCCGCAGCACAGTCCTGCCAGGGCAGCGCCTGCAAGCCCAGTTGGTGGCGCTCCTGGGGTGTGAGTGACCCCATGGCCTGCGCGGGCCACAACTGCGCTGCCACGGCAGTGCTGCCGCCGGTGTGATCACTGTCTCCGTGGCTGAGCACCAGCATATCCAGCACGCCCGACACTCGCCCCTGCGCGCCCAGCGCACGCAGGACAGGCACCACCACACGATCCCCCGCATTGCTGCCCGGGCCGTAGACCGGCCCCGCGTCATACAACAGACTGTGCCGCGCCGTCTGCACCAGCACTGACTGGCCCTGCCCCACATCCAGCGCAAGCACGCTGAACTGCCCCTCGGCGGGCCGCAGCGGCTGCCACCACAGCGCGGGCAACAGGCATGGCAGACCCAACATGCGCAACTGCCATGGCTGTGGCAGCACAAGCCAGATGCCGCCTACCATGGCTGCCACAGCCGCCCACCACGGAGCTGCAGGCAGCCACAGCGCCGCGTGCGGCCAGCGCGCCAGCCATTCCAGCCACACCATCAGTATCTGCATGGCCCCAGCAGCCAGATCCCATAGTGGGGGTATCGCAACGCCCAGCAATGCCAGAGGCGTTGCCACCCAGGTCACCCACGGTATGGCCAGCACATTCGCCAGCAGCCCCACCACCGAAACCTGGCCAAACAGCAGCAGCGACAGTGGCGTGATGGCCACCGTCACGATCCACTGCTCGCGCAGCAGGGCCAGCAACCGGCGCTGGGTGCCAATCAACCTTCCATCCGACGCCTCACCTGCACCGCCCTTTCCCATATCTGAAGCAAACAGGATACCCACTGCCAGAAAACTGAGCCAGAACCCCGCTTGCAGCAGCGCCATGGGCTGGAACAGCACCACTGCGCCGCACGCCATCAGCCATGTGGCATGCCAGGGCCATGGCCGACCGCTCATCCTTTGCAGCGCGACCACCGCCAGCATCAGCACGGTGCGCTGTGCGGGCACGCCCCAGCCACTGAAGACGGCATAGGCCAAAGCGCTCAGCACTCCGGCCGCCAAGGCCACTTGCGGCGCGGGCAGCCACAGGCACAGAAGACTGCTGCGGCGCCAGCACCAGCCCACCACCGTGCTGGCAGCCCAGGCAAATACGGTGATGTGCAGACCTGAGATCGCCATCAGATGGGCCACGCCCGTGATGCGAAAGACGCGCCAGTCCTCCCGGTCGATGGCGCGCTGCTCTCCGGTAACCAGCGCGACGAGCACACCGGCAATGCGGGCCCGGCGTGCCACAGCTTCATCGCCAGCCTCATTTCCCATCGCTTCACCATCCCCACGCCAGCCATCGGCAACCGGCGCTAGCCGGTGTACCATGGCATCGCGCACATGCTGCCGCAGGCGCTCCACCGGGTGCGCGTTGCTGGCCTCCAGCAACTGCGGACCGGGCTGCAACGCACCACCGGCCCGAACGCCCGAAGGCAAGCGCACATAGCCAGTGGCATGAACACCCTGCTCCCACATCCACAATTCATAGTCAAACCCATGCGGGTTGACGCTGCCGTGAGGCGCCTTGATCCGCACCGGCAGGCGCCAGCGCTGCCCCGCTGCCAGCGCGGGAATGGTTGCAGAGCCAGCAGGTGCACCACGACGCATGGCATTCGCAACGGGCTGCGCGTACCATGCCAGATCGATCAATGGAGGAACTGCAACCGGCTGCCCGCCAGCGTCTGCCATATCAACCTGCAGACGAAAGCGCTGCCCCACCGCCGTTTGCTGCGGCATCGCGGCAATGGTGCCTTGCAAGAGCAGATCAGCCCCTTCCAGCGCGGGATCAAGCCGCAGCGCCATCTGCTGCGCGGCCTGCCAGCCCGCCAGCCCCCATGCCAGCAGGCAAGCGGCCAGCATTGCGCCCAGGCTACCGGCCCACCTGCGCCATCCATCGTGCTTTGTGCATGCACCCGAGCGCCATAGCCAATACACGCTGGCCAATGCCCCCAGGCCCAGCCCCCATCCGTACACCGTTTGCGGATAAAGCTCCGATTGCTGCAGCTGCAACGCAGAGCCCAGCACAATGCCCCAGAGCCATGCCAAAGTTTGCCACCCTGCAAAAGACGCAGCCGCTCCCTGCACAGCAGAGCATGAAGACGGTGACAAGGCGCTTGGCATGGCGCCATGCTAGGCGTGCGCCCCGGCGCTCAACCCAGGGTGCCAGCCCTTGAACGGACGAACGGTAGGCATCCATGACGAAGGTCATCGCCTGCGCCCCGAAGCAGTATGCATTTGTGCCACACTTGGCGTTTTCTGCAATCGGCGCAGCGCTGCTGCCCCCAACCCACCGAGGACTCCATGAGCGTTTACGACCAACTCCAAGCCTTGAACATCAGCCTTCCGCCGCTGGCCATTCCTGCCGCCGCTTATGTGCCCTATGTGCAGACGGGGAACACGGTCTTCCTGAGCGGCCACATCGCACGCAAGGATGGCAAGCCCTGGGTAGCGCAATTTGGCCGCAACATCACCACCGAAGAAGGCAAGCTGGCGGCCCGCGCTGTGGCCATCGACCTGCTGGGCACCCTGCAGCACGCAGCGGGCGGTGATCTCAACCGCGTCAAGCGCATCGTCAAACTGATGAGCCTGGTCAACAGCACCAGCGATTTCACCGAGCAGCACCTCGTCACCAACGGCGCCAGCGAATTGATGGCCGAAGTGTTTGGCGCTGAAAAAGGCGCCCATGCACGCAGCGCCTTTGGCGTGGCACAGATCCCCTTTGGCGCCTGCGTGGAAATCGAGCTGATCGCCGAGCTGGCCTGATCCCAGGCGCAACACCCTCGCCAGCGGCGCCAATGCCATTTGGGCATGGCGCCGCTGTCTTTTTGCATAGCAAAACGGCCGGTAGCGCTGGTACGATGTGCGGGAAATATGCAAATTTGATAGCAAATCAGGTTTGCAACCACTCCTTGACCCATCACCGGACATCGACCATGAGCGTTTACGACCAACTCAAAGCCCTGAACATCGAGCTGCCGCCCGTGCGCACGCCTGCCGCAGCCTATTCGCCCTTTGCGCAGACCGGCAACCTGGTCTTCATCAGCGGGCACACAGCCAGCAAGAACGGGCAACCCTGGACGGGCAAGCTGGGCAAGAACATCGACACCGCCGAAGGCAAGCTGGCTGCGCGTGCCGTTGCCATTGACCTGCTGGGCACCCTGCAGGCGGCCGTGGGCGGAGACCTCAACCGCGTCAAGCGCATCGTCAAGCTGATGAGCCTGGTCAACAGCACCGAAGACTTCACCGAACAGCACCTCGTCACCAACGGCGCCAGCGAGTTGATTGCACAGGTGTTTGGCCCTGAAAAAGGCGCCCATGCCCGTAGCGCCTTTGGCGTGGCGCAGGTTCCTCGTGGGGCCTGCGTCGAGATTGAGTTGATTGCCGAAGTGGAATAAACCCACTTTGCGGGAAAGCAAGCAATCCAACGCGCCTTAGAACAGGTTCTTAGGGCGCGTTTTTTGTTTCTACGGCGCCGCCATCTGCGGCATTCCTTTTGTCCATTGAGCGACAAAGCGGCACGGCACTTCATTCCACAATGCCAGACACCGCCTCTCGCCTGTTCCACAAAAGCCATGCCCCAAGACTTTCCCTCCTGCGCCGGTCTGCTGTCTTCCGTTGAAAGCATTGCACCGCAGTTCGTCTCGATCCGCAGATCGATCCACGCTCACCCAGAACTCGCATTTGAAGAGCAGCGAACCAGCGACCTGGTCGCCAGCACCCTCAAAGACCTGGGCTACAAGGTGCATCGCGGCCTGGGCTCCACCGGTGTCGTGGGCCAGTTGACCAAGGGCAACGGCAGCAGGGCCATCGGCATTCGCGCCGACATGGATGCGCTCCCGATCCAGGAGCGCACGGGCCTCGATTACGCCAGCACCTTGCCTGGCAAGATGCATGCCTGCGGGCACGATGGTCACACCGCCATCTTGCTGTGCGCTGCAAGGCACCTGGCCCAGTCGGTGGATTTCAATGGCACGCTGAACCTGATCTTCCAACCTGCGGAAGAGAACGAAGGCGGCGCGCTGCGCATGGTGGATGAAGGCCTGTTCGACCTCTTCCCCTGCGACGAAATCTACGCGCTGCACAACGCCCCTGGCCTTCCGGTTGGCAAGATGGCGATCAGCCCCGGCCCCGCCATGGCCTCATTCGACCGCGTCACCATCCGGCTGCATGGGCGCAGCGCCCACGGCGCCATGCCGCACCATGGCATCGACCCGATGCAGTGCGCGGCCAGCATCGTGCTGGGCCTGCAATCCATCATCACCCGCGAGATCGATGCCTCGCACGCGGCAGTGATCACCGTCGGCTCCATCCAGGCGGGCGAGGTCTACAACATTGTTCCCGAATCCGCGTTGCTGAAAATCGGTGTGCGCACACTCGATCCTGCGGTGCGCACGCTGGTCGAAAAACGCATCCGCCAGTTCGTCGAAGGCCAGGCCCAGAGCTACCAGTTGAACTGCGAGATCGACTACCTGCACAAATACCCCGTACTGTTGAACCATCCCGCGCAGACGGAGTACGCCCGCGAGGCCGCCATTCGCCTGCTGGGTGCCGACAACGTGAGCCAGCGCACGCCCACCATGGGCAGCGAGGATTTCGCCTACATGCTCCAGAAGCGCCCCGGCGCCTATATTCGCCTGGGCAATGGCGTTGGCGAAGATGGCGGCTGCATGGTGCACAACCCGCTGTACGACTTCAACGACAAGGCCCTGGCCATTGGCGCAGCCTTCTGGTCGCACCTCGTCCAAAGCTATCTGCGCTAGCCCCCGTTGGCCCAGCGCATCTGCACATCTTTCTGGAGCTTTCATGCAGCACATCCATCGCCGCCATTTCATCCGGGGCCTGGGCGCCACAGCGGGCCTTGCCAGTCTTTCGGCCATCACGCCGCTTGCGCGGGCGAGCGACGCGTTCCCCAGCAAACCGCTCAGCCTGATCGTGCCGTATCCAGCAGGCGGCGCCAGCGACGTGGCTGCGCGGATCTTTGCGGAATCCATGGGCAAGACACTGCAGCAGCAAGTCATCGTCGAGAACATTGGCGGTGGCACCGGCCTGCTGGGTGCGGGCAAGGTGCTGTCCGCGCCCAGTGATGGATACACCTTCTTTCACGGTTCGGCCAACGAAGTCTTTCTGGCACCCATGCTGAACCCGGCTGCACGTTACAAGCCGCAGGATTTCAGTTTCGCCTGCCCCACCACCGAAGCCGTCATCGTGCTGCTGGTGAAAAACGACTTGCCCGCCCGCACCTACGACGAGTTCATCGACTTTGCCAAAAAGCGCCAGGACAAACCGCTCACCTACGCAACGGTGGGCATCGACTCCATGTACAACCTGATGGGCGATGCCCTGGCTGCGCAGTTGAAGCTGCCCTTTCTGCACGTACCCTACAAGGGCGCGGCACCGGCTCTGCAGGATGTGGCTGGCGGACAGGTGGATTTCGCGATCCTGCCCTACCAGACCAGCTTCGACGGCATGCAGCAGCAGGGCCGCCTGCGCATCCTCACCAGCTTCTCCAAGGCGCTGCCCGAGCCCATCAGGCACCTGCCACTCATCTCGGCAAGCCGGTACACGCCCGATTTCGAACATACGATCGGCGGCGGCTACTTTGTACGCAAAGGCACGCCGCCAGAGCGTGTCACCATACTGCGCAATGCAGTCTCTGCCGCGCTGGCAACGCCTGCCATCCGCAGCAAGCTCGAATCCGAAGGCCGCAATGTGCGCCAGCCGATCAACGCACAATCCCAGGCAGATGAGGTATTCCAGCAGCAATATGCGCGGCTGAACCAATTGATACAGGCCGTGGGGCGCAAGGCCCTCGCATAGCCTGTTTGTATGAGGGATGGGTATCAATGGCCGCACGCCTGCGGCTTTTTTTCAGGCCGCTATCATGGCTCGCAGAACTCGAAACCTGTTCCATGAGCACACCCTCCCCCTCGCCTTCCCCCGCCACGGCAAGCCCCCGCAGCGGATTCAAACGCCTGCGCAGCGGCTGGCTGGTCGCCACGGCCTGCTCGATTGCCGCATGCGCATCCACCCCTGACGAAGAAAGCCAGCGCCGCTACCAAGCCTCGCAACAGTACTCCGCGCAGGACCAGCGCTTTCGCAACGGCCCCAACCCCGACATCAAGCCCCATGCCGGCGGGTTGCAGATCTGGTCGCGCTTTCTGTTCGGCGACAAGACCGGCACCGTACCGCAGGATCCGATTCCCGTGCAGCCGGTAAGCCAGGCGCAGCTGCAGGCGCTGGCGGACGATGCCAACCACATCATCCGGCTGGGCCACTCTTCACACCTGCTCAAGCTGCAGGGCCGCTATTGGCTGATCGATCCGGTGTTTGGCGAGCGCGTGTCGCCTTTCAGCTTCATCGGCCCCAAGCGCTTTCACCCCACGCCGCTGCCGCTGCAGGAATTGCCACCAATTGCAGGCCTCGTGCTCTCGCACGACCACTATGACCATCTGGACGAGCCCACGATCAAATTTCTGCTCGGCAAGGTGGAGCGCTATTTCGTGCCGCTCGCGGTCGGTGCTCGCCTGCGCGCCATGGGGGTAGAGGCGGAACGCATCACCGAACTCGACTGGTGGCAGGCCGATGCCCATGCGGGCGTCACCCTCACGGCCACGCCTTCGCAGCATTTTTCAGGCCGCACGCTCAACGACCGCAACAGCACACTCTGGGCGTCGTGGGTGCTGCAGGCTGGAGGCCAGCGCATTTTCTATACCGGCGATTCGGGCTATTTCCCCGGTTTCAAGACCATTGGCGAACAACTCGGCCCCATGGATGTGGCTCTGATGGAAAACGGCGCTTACGACGCCTACTGGCCCTCGGTACACATGACGCCGGAAGAAACCGTGCAGGCCTTCGCCGATGTGCGCGGCCAGGTACTCTACAGCGTGCACAACAGCACCTTTGCCCTGGCCATGCACAGCTGGCGCGATCCTCTGGACCGCCTGGAGGCGCTGTCCGAGCAGCGCGGCATTGCATTGGCAACCCCGGAAATCGGCGAGGTGCTGACCGTTGGTCAGCCGCGCAGCAATGCGCTGTGGTGGAAAAACCTACGTTAAGCACTGATGACCGCAATGGCGCTAATCGTAGCGCCTGCGCGCACTACCATCGCATCGCGTACCTGCCAACGGCGCCGCACTGTTCTGTGCGAGCGTCTTTTGGAACCGTGTTCACGGTCTCGCAGCAGATTTCCTACCGATTCCCAACCGATTTCCCAGGAGACAACACCATGAGCAACACCGCCACCCGACTGACCAGCCACCCCGAAGAGGCCGCCGTGCGCGTGCCGCTGGAGCTGTACATGCGTGGCCACGCCGAAGACAGCGCCGAACACATGCGTGCCGCCTTCATGCCCACCGCGCGGTTGGAGAGCGTGCGCGAGGGCCCGCTCACCTCGTGGGATCTCGATACCTACTGCCAGCGCTTCAATAACACCCCGGCTGCCGATGAGGCCACACGCCGCCGCACCATCGATACGCTCGATATCGTGGGCACGGCGGCCAGCGCCAAGGTCACCCTGGTGCACGGCAGTATCACCTTCACCGACTATTTCGTGCTGCTCAAGACCGCGCAGGGCTGGAAGATCGCCAACAAGGCCTTCCATGCACAGGTCGCCTGATCCGCTGAAAAACTAAAACGAATGGCTGCCAGCGCTTTCTGTATATACGCCAGCAGCTATCTTTTAGAAGAAATTCCGAACCCGAGCACAGACACTCACTCTGCCTGAATATTCGCCCGCTGCGCCACCTCGCGCATCAGCGGCAGCTCGCGCTCCACACGCTCGCGCAGTGCCGCACCCGGCCCCCAGGCAGGTGTCAGGCCAATGTCCACCAGCTTGCGCTGCATCTCGGGCACGGCCATCACCTCGGCCAGCGATTGCTCCAGTCTCTTTTGCACCGGCGCAGGCAGACCGGCTGGTGCCATGAAGGTGAACCAGGTACTCATGTCAAAACCGGGGTAGCCACTCTCGGCTACAGTGGGCACCTGCGGCAGCAAGGCCAGGCGCCTGGAGCCCAGCGCGGCAATCGGTTTGATCTTGCCCGATTTGATCAGCGGCGTGGTCGCCACCACCGTATCGACGGCCAGTTGCACCTGCCCGCCCATCAACGCGGTCAGGCTGGGCGAACTGCCGTTGAAGGGCACATGCAGCATGCTCAAGCCCGTGGCAGATTTGAGCAGCTCGCCCCCAAAATGCACCGATGACGCGGTGCCGAAAGTGCCATACGAGAACTTGTCCGGCGCGGCCTTCGATTCGACAACCAGCTCCTGCAGGGTATTGGCCTTGACCTCGTTATTGGCCACCAGTACCAGGCCCATGTCGGCCACCACGCCCAACATGGTGAAGCCGCGCTGCGGATCGTAGGGCAGCGTCTTGCGCACCACGGGGTTCATCGTCAGCGTTGAGCCTGCCCCCAGCAGCAGTGTGTAGCCGTCAGGCTGCGCCTTGGCCACCAGCCCCGCACCCACCGCCGTACTGGCGCCGGGGCGGTTGTCCACGATCACGGGCTGGCCCAGCTTCTCACCCAGTGAAGTGGCCAGCAGTCGGCCCAGAATATCGGTCGCGCCGCCGGGCGCATAGGGCACCACCAGCTTGATCGGCCGATCAGGATAATGCTGCTGCGCGAAGGCAGGTGGCAGCGCCAGTGCAGCAGCACTGGCTGCCATGCAGATGATGAAGCGGGAGCGGGACAAGGCCATGGTGAAAATCTCCTTAGGAAGATACGCTTTCTGGAAACACGACATCAAGCCAGCAGCGGGCTCGCCACGCGCGCATGGCCGCTGGCCTGATCGTAGGCATGGCCGATCTGCAGCACAGCCAGGTCGGACTGCGCAGGCCCGATGATCTGCAAGCCCGCAGGCAGCCCTTGCGCGCCGAAGCCCGCAGGCGCTGCCAGCGCTGGCAAGCCAGCCATGGTGGCGGGAACCACTGCCTGCATCCAGCGGTGGTAGGTATCCATGGTGCGGCCACCCACAGACTTGGGCCAGTCCAGCGCCGCCTCAAAGGGAAAGACCTGTGCGGCAGGCAGGATGAGGAAATCGTAGGTCTCGAACAACCGGCGCAGCACTTCGTACCACGCGCTTCGCACGCGCGCAGCCGCATAGATGTCCATGGCGGTGAGCGCACGTCCACGCTCCATCTCCCACACCGCTTCAGGTTTGAGCAGTGCGCGTTTGGCAGGGTCGTCGTACAGGGCCGCATTGGCGCCCGCCACGCTGAAGCTGCGCAGATCGATCCAGGCGCGCCACAGCTGCTCCATATCGAAAGGCGGCAGCACTTCATCCACCGCGCAGCCGATATCCACGAACGCATGCAGAGCAGCGCGGCACACATCAAGTACTCCAGGTTCAGTGGGCAGGTGTCCGCCCAGATCGCCCAGCCAGCCAATGCGCGCTCCGCGAAAATCGCGCGGCAGCGCCCCGCCCCAGTCCTGTGCGCCCTCGCTGCGCCGCGTGAGCGGCAGCCGTGCATCAAACCCCGCCTGCACCGACAGCAGCAGTGCCAGATCGGGAATATTGCGCGCCATCGGCCCCGCCACGCTGAACTGCTGAAAGAACACCTCATCGCCCGGCCCGTGCGGCACACAGCCCACCGAGGTGCGCAGGCCGTAGACGTTGTTGAATGCGGCTGGCGTGCGCAGCGAACCCATCATGTCCGAGCCGTCGGCCACCGGCAGCATGTGCAGCGCCACGGCAACCGCTGCGCCACCACTGCTGCCACCCGCCGAGCGCGCAGGATCGAAGGCGTTGCGCGTAGTGCCGTAGACCGGGTTATAGGTGTGGCCGCCCAGCCCGAATTCGGGCGAATTGCTGCGCGCTACAAACAGTGCGCCGCCAGCGCGCATGCGCTCGAAAATCACCGCATCGGCCTGCGTCACCTGGCCCGCGAAGATCGGCGAGCCCTTGGTGGTGACCATGCCCGCAACGGGTGAGATGTCCTTGGGCGCCTGCGGAAAACCGTGCAGCGGCCCGCGGCTTTGGCCGCGCGCCAGCTCCTGGTCAAGCTGGTGTGCCTGCGCCAGCAGCGGCTCGCGGGGCATGGGCGCCACCAAGGCATTGACCTGCGGGTTGAGCCGATCCATCTGGGCCCAGAAAGCCTGCAGCACCTCGGTGCAGGAAACCTCTTTGCGATGGATGGCTGCTGAAAGCTGGGTGGCGTTGAGTTCCACAATGCCGGAGCTGGCAGAAACACGGTGCTGGCTCATTGGGGGTCCGTCTCCTGGATGTCTGAAAATTCAGCATAGGTAAACATCCACTTTCCGACAATCACAATTTTCTGCGGTTATCGTTGCGTTTTTTGCAAAGCAGGCCATGCAAACCTCTCAGCATCTACAGGACACCGCCATCCGCTATTTTCTGGAAGTGGTGCGCAGCGGCTCGGTGAGCGAGGCCGCGCTTCGGCTCAATGTCTCGGCATCGGCCGTCAGCCGCCAGATCGCATCGCTCGAAGAAGTGCTGCAGACCCCCTTGTTCGAGCGCCGCCCGCGGGGCATGGTGGCCAGTGCAGCAGGAGAGCTGCTCGCCCACCATGCCAGACGCCACGCGCTGGAAGCAGACCAGGTGGTGTCGGACATACAGGCATTGCATGGGCTGCGCCGCGGTCACGTCCGCGTCATGGCGTCCGCCGGGTTTTCCTTCGAGTTTCTGCCCCATGCCATGGCCTCGTTCCGCAACAAACACCCTGGCATGCGGTTTCAGCTCACGGCCGCATCACCTGCTGCGGTAACGCATGCCGTGCGCAATGGGGATGCTGACATCGGCCTCACCTACAGCCGCGCCGCAGTGCGCGACATCGATGTGCAACACCGCCAGAGCTCGCCAGTGATTGCGATCATGCCGCCCGATCACCCGCTGGCCCGCTTTTCCAGCGTGACGCTCGCGCAGATGCATCCCTACCCGATTGCGCTGCTGGACGAAGGCAACACCGCGCGCCAGCTGTTTGACATTGCCTGCGGGCAGCGCGGGCTGGAGTTTGAACCGGTGCTGGAGAGCAGCCAGTTCGATGCCCTGGTGCGCTTTGTGCTGCACGGCGGCGGGCTCACGCTGGGTGGCGAGGTGACCGTGCGCGAATATGTGCGCCGGGGCCAGCTGCATACGGCAGCCATCCGCGAGCGCGGCATGAATGCACGCTCCATTGAGCTGCAGACGCTGACGGGCCGCCAGTTGCCGCAAGGTGTGAAGGCGTTCGTGGAGCACCTGCGAGTTTTGCTGCCTGCAAGGTGATGGCAGCCGGGATTGCCTTCAGGCTACCGGCCTACCTTTCTGGCCCCAGCCGTGCTGCCTGCACCAGACAAGGCAAGCGGCCAAGGCATATCCTGCTCACTTCACCGGCACGATCCGAACGCTCGCCGTGCCGCTCGCATCGGGCGCCGCCACTGCCGCGAACAGCCGGCGGTTGGACTCGTCGTAGGCCACGCCGATGATCTTGGACCAGCCGCTCGCCAGCACACTGGTTTCCCCCTTGGGGTTGACCTGAAACAGCTTGCCGCCTGAGCCGCCGAAGAACAGCGTACCGTCTGACGCCGCTGTCATCAGGTCGATACCATCGAGCGTCGTGAAAGTGGCCACGAGCTTGCCGTCAGCCAGACCGGCGGGCTGCGCGCGCACCTTGCTCAGCGAGTACGACAGCAGTTGCCCGTTGTTCTGATCGCCGATGTAGAGCGTGTCACCCGCCACTGCCAGGCCTACCGGTTTGCCAAGGCCGGTGACCAGTTCACGCTCGCTCGCCTGTTGGCCGTTCATGCTCAGCTGGCTCACTGCGCCTGCGCCGCCCTTGATGAACCATCCATCCAGCAAGGCGCCATCAGGTGCCGTGGTGATGCCGATGCGGCGGCGCTTTGGGTCCGTCCCCTCCAGGTTGAATGCGGTGCCGCTCTTGGGAACGGCGACGACTGCGCCATCGGTACCGAAACCAAAACGCGTGGTGTAGAACGCGCCATCAGATCTGCGCGTCAACTGTCCCAGCGTGGCGCCGCTGGCTGGCGCTGCAGGCAAGGCCGCATAGGCCGGAAAGGACTGGTTGCCGTCCCACACACGGATATTGTTGGCCGTGTCGTCAGTCAGGTACAGCCTGGATTCGACCTTGTCCCAGTACAGGCCATTGAGCTTGGCTGCCACCGGCAGTGTGGTCGGTCCCCGATCCACGTCACTACCCCCGCCACCACAGGCCGACAGCGCCACGAACCCCGAAGCCATACCGGCTAGCAACCAGCGGCGCAGCCCAAAGGTGTTGCGCAAAGCGGAAATGATTTTCATGTGCTCCTCATTGATTTGAATTCATTCAATAAAATACCATCGTTATTATATTTTGGAATAGCGATGCAACCCCATGATAGCGCCGCCCCACCATGCGGCCGTTCCCTGCGTACAACACGCCTGCAGATCTGGATGTTCGCCTGCCTGGCAGTGGCGACAACCTTCGCAGGCTGCGGCGGCGGTTCCACGGCAGGCAGCACCATCGAGTTGCCTGCTACCGAGCCCTGGCAATGGAGTCTTCCAGCCGGCTGGAGTCCGCCTGTCGTGCCTGAAAACAATCCAATGAACACGGCCAAAGTGGAGCTGGGTCGGCGCCTGTTCTATGACACCCGGTTGTCGGGCAACGGCACGCAGTCCTGCGCCAGTTGTCATGCACAGGCCAGCGCCTTTACCGACAACCGGGCACTGGCACGTGGTTCCACCGGCGAGATACACCCGCGCAACGCCCAGCCCCTGGCCAATGTGGCCTACCACAGCACGCTGAACTGGGCCGATCCGGCAGCGACCACACTGGAGCAGCAACTGCTCGCGCCGCTGTTCAATGTCCATCCGGTAGAGCTAGGCGTGAATGACGGCAACCGCGACGAGGTACTGGCCCGACTGCGCCGCGATCCCGACTACCCGCCACGCTTTGCAGCAGCGTTTGCGGGCCTGCCAGAGCCGCTGAGCTGGGACCATGTTGCCAAGGCCATCGCAGCCTTCGAGCGCACGCTCATCTCGGCAGACAGCCGCTATGACCGCCATCTTGCCGGGCAGGTGACACTGACGGATACGGAGACGCGGGGAATGCGCCTTTTCTTCGGCGATCAGGCGCTGTGCTCGCGCTGCCACGGCAGCCCGAACTTCAATGACCAGTTCCGCACAGCCACGACAACCGACGCGCCAGCGGTGTTTCACAACACGGGGCTGTTCAACATCGGAGGTACAGGCGCCTACCCGGAGCCGAACCGCGGAGTGTACGAACTCACCCGAAAGATCACCGACATGGGACGCTTTCGTGCAGCCAGCCTGCGCAATATCGAGCTGACCGCACCCTACATGCATGACGGCAGCATCGGCACGCTCGAAGCCGTGCTCGACTTCTATGCCGACGGCGGCCGCAATGTGGGCAATGGCCTGTATGCAGGCGACGGCCGGCTCAACCCCTACAAGGATCCGCTCATCTCACAGATCCGCCTGCAGGCTCAGGACAAGTCCGACCTCGTGGCCTTTCTGAAAACGCTGACCGACTACACATTCATCAGCAATCCCCAGTTCTCCGATCCCTTTGCCGCCAATAAAAGCCACCCATGAACGACATCATCACCATGCGCCCCATCGGCACGATCCGCAGTCCCTTCCACAGCACACAGGGCATGCCGATCCAGACCGTGGCCGCAGCCGATGCGGAAGGTGAACTGGAAGTATTCGAAGCCTTTGCCGCCGGCCTGCGTGACATCGAAGGCTTCGCCTACCTGATCCTGCTCACGCATCTGCACCAGGCGACGGAAAAGCTCGAAGTCGTGCCCTTCATGGATACCGAGAGCCACGGCGTTTTCGCCACGCGCGCGCCGGCGCGGCCCAACCGCATCGGCCTGTCCATCGTGCAACTGGTGCAGGTGCATGGCCACGTGCTTCGCTTTCGCGGCAATGACATGCTGGACGGCACGCCAGTGCTCGACATCAAGCCCTATGTACCGCAGCTGGATGTGCGCTCTACCGAACGCATAGGTTGGTTCAGTCAGGGCCTGCAGCACCTGCCTTCTGCCAAGTCGGACGACCGCATGCGCTAAGGTTCTTCGATCACAAAAAGAGAGTCGGCTGCACCTTCCCATCCTTGATCTCCAACCATTTTCATAGCGGAATCATTGATAGGAACGCGTAGCCAGCTCTCTTTTTTGAATATGGCAGGGCCCGTATCGACCCCGTCGGTCACTCCACGCGGAACACCGCGTTCGGCTTGAAGCCCAGGTCGGCTGCCTTGCCCTTCTTCGCGCGACTGGATTTGGCGTTGTTGAGGCTGCGGATTTCCAGCGTTTCCTCGCGCGCCTTGCCGCCCCGCCCAATGCCTTCGATGCGAATGCTGCGCGTGTAGGCGGCAGCGCCCGCCAGGCGGTCATTGCCCTCCAGATCGATCAGCTTGAGGCCTTTGCCACCGTTGGCCATCTGGTTCAGCTCGGCAATGTCGAATGTGAGGATGCGACCACCCACCGAGGCACAGACCACATGGGTAGCATCGGGCAGTTCCACGCTGCCGCTGGTGCCCGACACGAGCGATGGGCGGCACAGCGTATCGCCATCAGCCAGCGTGACGAAGGCCTTGCCGCCCTTCTGGCGCGAAACCATGTTCTCGACCTGCGCGGTAAAGCCATAACCGCCGCTGGAGGCCAGCAGCAGACTGGCGGGCAGCGGCCCGGCAAAGTAGTAGAGGATCTGGGTGCCCGCTTCCAGTTCCATCATCGTGGTCACCGGCTGGCCATCGCCCCGCCCGCCCGGCAGCGCCGCCACGGCGATCGAGTAGACGCGGCCATTGCTACCAAACACCAGCAGCTGGTCGACCGTGCGGCATTCAAAGGTGCCGTACAGGCTGTCGCCCGACTTGAAGCTGAAGCTGCCGGTCTCGTGGCCATGGCCGGTTCGTGCACGCACCCAGCCTTTTTCGGACACCACAACGGTGACGGGCTCATCCACCACCTTGACTTCGGCAACCGCTTTTTTCTCTTCCTGGATCAAGGTGCGGCGCGCATCGGCAAACTGCTTGGCGTCGCTTTCGATTTCCTTGACCATCAGGCGCTTGAGCGAAGCGGGATTGGCCAGAATGTCTTCGAGCTTGCCCTGCTCTTCGCGCAATTCCTTGAGCTCCTGCTCGATCTTGATCGCCTCCAGGCGCGCCAGTTGGCGCAGGCGGATTTCCAGAATGTCATCTGCCTGGCGCTCCGTCAGGTCAAAGCGCGCCATCAGCGCAGCCTTGGGCTCGTCGCTGGCGCGGATGATGGCAATCACCTCGTCGATGTTCAGCAGAATGAGCTGGCGGCCTTCGAGGATGTGGATGCGGTCCAGCACCTTGGTGAGGCGGTGCTGCGAGCGGCGGGTGATGGTGGTCTGGCGGAACTCGATCCACTCTTCCAGCATCTGGCGCAGCGATTTCTGCGTAGGCTTGCCATCAATGCCGATCATCGTCAGGTTGATCGACGACGAGGTCTCCAGGCTGGTGTGCGCCAGCAGGCAGGTGATCAGCTCGGACTGCGGCGTCTTGCCGGTCTTGGGCTCGAACACCAGACGCACGGCCGCATCCTTGCTCGACTCGTCGCGCACGCCATCAAGTACCGACAGCACCGTGGCCTTGAGCTGGGTCTGGTCCTGCGTCAGCGCTTTCTTGCCAGTCTTGATCTTGGGGTTGGTCAGGTCCTCGATCTCTTCAAGCACCTTCTGCGACGAGACGCCGGGCGGCAGCTCGTTCACCACCAGTTGCCACTGGCCGCGCGCCAGCTCTTCGATCGTCCAGCGCGCGCGCACCTTGATCGAGCCACGACCGGTGCGGTAGGCATCGGCAATGTCCTTGTCGCTGCTGATGATCTGGCCGCCGCCCGGGTAATCGGGCCCAGGAACGATGGCATGCAGATCGGCGTCCGTCATTGCGGGCTTCTTGATCAGCGCCACGCAGGCATCGGCCACTTCACGCAGGTTGTGGCTGGGGATTTCGGTCGCCAGGCCCACGGCAATGCCGCTGGCGCCATTCAACAGCGCAAAGGGCAGGCGTGCGGGCAGCTGGGCGGGCTCTTCCTCTTTGCCGTCGTAATTGGGCACGAAATCGACGGTACCCATGTCGATCTCGTCGAGCAGCAAGGTGGTGATCTTGGCCAGACGCGCTTCGGTGTAACGCATGGCGGCAGCGCCGTCGCCGTCACGGCTGCCGAAGTTGCCCTGCCCATCGACCAGCGGGTAGCGCTGGGAAAAATCCTGCGCCATGCGCACCATGGCGTCGTAGATGGCCGAGTCGCCGTGCGGGTGGTATTTGCCCATGGTGTCGCCCACCACGCGCGCGCTCTTCGCGGGAGCGGCGCCGTGCGCAGCATTGGCCCCCGAAAACCCCAAGCCCATGCGCGCCATGGTGTAGAGAATGCGGCGCTGCACGGGTTTCTGGCCGTCGCACACATCGGGCAACGCACGGCCCTTGACGACCGAGAGCGCGTATTCCAGGTAGGCACGCTGGGCGTAGTTACCCAGATCAAGACTGCCGCCGTCATCCGGCGATGTGTTGGACAACAGATCCAAACCGGTTTGTTCACTCATATTTGATAGCTTTCTGCGCTTGATAGACGGGCGCCAGCAATGGTTTTATCTATTTATGCGGCGCCGTGTGGTGCTAAGGCGGTAGTGGCTGCCTTATTCCGTTTCTCCCCCATTCGAGTACGCGAAGGCAAAGCGAAGGCAGTGCCGTAGCACGACGAGCGAGGCCGACAAAGTCATCGGATGGTTGAGGTATGGAATCAGACGTCGATCTCCACATCGTTGCCGTGGATCTCCATCAGATCGCGCCGCGCGGCGGCTTCGCCCTTGCCCATCAGCTGGCCCATCACCTGCTGCGTCTGCTGCAGGTCGGAGTGCGTCAGCATCACCGGCTGCAGGCGGCGGGTGTCGGGGTTGAGGGTGGTATCCCACAATTGCTCGGCATTCATCTCGCCCAGGCCCTTGAAGCGGCTGACCTTGCACTTCTCGCGCGCCACACCGTCCTTGGCGGCCTTGTCGAAGATACCCTTGAGCTCAGCCTCATCGAGCGCATACAGCTTGGCCGCCGGTTTTTTGCCGCGCGCGGGAATATCCACACGGAAGAGCGGCGGCCGTGCCACACAGACATGGCCTGCGTCGATGAGCTTGGGGAAGTGCCTGAAGAACAGCGTCAGCAGCAGCACCTGGATGTGCGAGCCGTCCACGTCTGCATCCGAGAGAATGCAGATCTTGCCGTAGCGCAGACCGCTCAGGTCGACCTCGTCATTGGGGCCGTGCGGGTCCACACCAATGGCAACGGCGATGTCATGCACTTCGGTGTTCTTGAACAGCAGGTCGCGGTCCACCTCCCAGGTGTTGAGCACCTTGCCGCGCAGCGGCAGCACTGCCTGCGTTTCCTTGTCACGGCCCATCTTGGCGCTGCCGCCCGCCGAATCGCCCTCAACCAGGAACACCTCGTTGTAGGCGATGTCACGGCTTTCGCAATCGGTCAGCTTTCCGGGTAGCACGGCCACGCCGCTGCCCTTGCGCTTTTCGACCTTCTGGCCCGCACGCTGGCGGGTCTGTGCGGCCTTGATGGCGATTTCAGCCAGTTTCTTGCCGTATTCCACGTTTTCGTGCAGCCACAGCTCAAGGGCTGGCCGCACCATGCCCGATACCAAGCGTACGGCATCGCGCGAGTTGAGACGCTCCTTGATCTGGCCCTGGAACTGCGGATCCAGCACTTTGGCCGACAGCACATAGTTGGCGCGGGCAAACACGTCTTCGGGCATCAGCTTGACGCCCTTGGGCAGCAGCGAATGCAGCTCGATGAAGCTCTTGACCGCCTGGAACAGACCGTCACGCAGGCCGCTTTCGTGCGTGCCGCCTGCGCTGGTGGGGATCAGGTTGACGTAACTCTCACGCACCGGCTGGCCTTCTTCGGTGAATGCCACGCACCACGAGGCGCCCTCACCCTCGGCAAAATTGTCGTCATGCTTGCCGGCAAAACCTTCGCCTTCAAATACCGGAATGACCGGGTCGACCGGCAGGGTCTGCAGCAGGTAGTCCTTGAGGCCACCCTTGTACTGCCAGGTCTGCGTGTCGCGGGTCTTGTCGTTGGTGAGCTGCACGCTCACGCCGGGCATCAGCACGGCCTTGCTGCGCAGCAGATGCACCAGCTCACCCATGGGGAGGTTACTGGATTCAAAATACTTGGCATCCGGCCAGACGCGAACAGTGGTGCCCTGCTTGCGGTCACCGCTGGTGAGCGCCCGCACCTTCAGCGGCTCGACCACATCCCCCCCGGCAAACGCCATGGTGGCCACAGAGCCATCGCGGTGCACCGTCACTTCCAGGCGCGTGGCCAGTGCATTGGTGACCGAAACGCCCACGCCGTGCAGACCGCCCGAGAAGCTGTAGGCGCCGCCCTGCCCCTTGTCGAACTTGCCGCCTGCGTGCAGGCGGGTAAACACCAGCTCGACCACGGGGGCGTGCTCTTCCGGATGCAGGCCAAACGGAATGCCGCGACCATCGTCTTCCACACTAATGGAAGCGTCCGTGTGCAGGTAGACGCGGATTTTCTTGCCGAATCCGGCCAGGGCCTCGTCGGCGGCGTTGTCGATCACCTCCTGAATGATGTGCAGCGGGTTGTCGGTGCGGGTATACATGCCCGGGCGCTGCTTGACCGGCTCCAGTCCTTTGAGGACGCGTATCGAGCCTTCTGCGTATTCACTGGTAGACGTGTTTTTGCTTGCCATAACTTTCCATTCTAGCGGCTGCCATTGTAGATAGCTGTATGAATAAACAGGTAGAAGTTGTTAACGATTGGCTCCAGGGCGTGCGAAAACCTTCCCGGGCTCCCAAATGGGCCTGAAACATGGCCGGTCAATATACGGGTGACAGCTGGTTTGCTGCGTTGCAGTTAACAATTCCGTCATTACGAGATAGGCATATGCATATGCAACACAACAACGCACAACATTTGTCCATCGCCCGCGTCCTGCTGTGCGGCGGTGCCGTGGTCACCTTGTCGATGGGTATTCGCCACGGTTTTGGCCTGTGGCTGCAACCCATCACGCAGGAGATGGGCTGGACGCGCGAGTCCTTCGCCTTTGCGCTGGCCGTGCAGAACCTCAGTTGGGGCTTGATCGGCATCTTCACCGGCATGCTGGCCGACCGTTTTGGCGCCACCAAGGTACTGGTGGCAGGGGCCTTGCTGTATGCGCTGGGCCTGGCAGGCATGGCCTGGGCACCCAACACCGTGCTGTTTGCGCTGACGGCAGGTCTGTTGATTGGCATGGCGCAGACCGGAACGACCTACGCGGTGATCTACGGGGTGATCGGGCGGCAGATACCGCCAGAGAAGCGCTCCTGGGCCATGGGCGTGGCCGCCGCCGCAGGCTCGTTCGGCCAGTTCTTCATGGTGCCAGTTGAAGGCCAGTTGATTGCCAGCCTGGGCTGGCACAACGCGCTGGTGGTGTGCGCGCTGCTGGTGCTGGTCATCGTTCCGCTCGCGCTTGCGCTGCGCGAGCCCAATTTTCATGCCATCAAGAAGGCTTCGGCCAACGGCCACCAGCAAACCATTGCACAGGCGGTGGCTGAGGCTTTTAAAAACCCCAGCTTTCTGCTGCTGACTGCGGGCTATTTCGTCTGCGGCTTCCAGGTCATGTTCATCGGCGTGCACATGCCCAGCTACCTGAAGGATTTCGGCCTGCCACCGCATGTGGCCAGCTACTCACTGGCGTTGATCGGTCTCTTCAACATCTTTGGCACCTACCTCGCAGGTTCGCTGGGCCAGCGCATGGCAAAACGCTACCTGCTCTCTGGCATCTATTTCATCCGTGCAGTGGCCATCGTCATCTTCTTGCTGGTGCCGCTGTCGCCCTGGTCGGTATACGTGTTTGCAGCGGTGATGGGCTTTTTGTGGCTGTCGACCGTACCGCTCACCAATGGCGTGATCGCCCAGGTGTTTGGCGTACAGCACCTGTCCATGCTGTCGGGATTCGTGTTCTTCAGCCACCAGATCGGCAGCTTCCTGGGCATCTGGCTCGGCGGTTATCTGTACGACCACACGGGCAGCTATGACGCGGTGTGGTACGTGGCCATTGCGCTGGGCATATTCGCGGGCCTCGTGAACCTGCCTGTCAAGGAAAGCCCGGTACAACGCAGCACGGCCATCGCATAAATACCGCAGCGCGTACACTCTGCACCATGACCACCCCTGCAACCCCACCAGCACCGCGCCGCCGTTTGTGGCTGCGGGCAGGTGGCTGGACGCTTGCCGCTGTGGTGCTGGCTGCCGTATTCATGCTGTACACGCAGCCCGAATTCATGGTGCGGATGGCAGACCATGTGTGGGCCTGCTTCTAGTGGCTTGAAAAACAGCATTGTGAGCCCGCCCATCATGCGCAACAAGCTCCATTTTTAATAGCAAATGCACTCTGGCAGCCCTCCCTCCGCCTGGATTACCCGCTTTGCCCCACTGATTCCTCGCGGCGGCACGGTGCTTGATGTGGCCTGCGGCACTGGCCGCCATGCGCGCCTCCTGCAATCGCTTGGGCTGCAGGTGACGGGCATGGACCGCGACGCAGCAGCCATCGATGGCCTGCGCCGTGAAACCCAAGGTGAATGGATCGTTGCCGATATCGAAAATGGCCCATGGCCACTGTCCCATCAGCGGTTTGACGCGGTGGTGGTGACCAACTATCTGTGGCGACCGCTGTGGCCGCACATTTTGAACAGTGTGGCTCCTGGCGGCCTGCTGCTGTACGAAACCTTTGCTGTCGGCAACGAAGCCTTTGGCAAGCCTTCGCGGGCCGACTTCCTGCTTCAGCCGGGCGAGCTGCTGCAGGTATGTGCGGGCTGGCATATCGTGGCCTTTGAGCAGGGGCGCCTCACAGCCCCAGATCGCGTGGCTCAGCGCATTGCCGCGCGCAAGCAGAGCGCCGATGATGGTGATGGTCAGACACCCGCGTCGCATCTGCACCCAGCCTGAGGCACAGCACTTCCCCCCCCCCGCTTTGCATAACTTTGCGCAGCCGTACCGGGCAGCGCATCGCACCACCGGCTTGCAAGGCGCACCAGTGCAGGGCCTGCCGCACGATTGCGCTTTGTCACAAGCTCCTCAGACACTCTCCAATTTCCTCCTCATTTGGCTTCTAAAGTACATCCATTGGCTCTGCAGCCAGGTGCAAAACACACTCCAGTTCTTCTGCTCTTGCAGATTGTTTTGTTTTCCCGCAGAGCCATCTTTTTGATGAAAGGGAATGTGCATGAAAGCCATCGAGATGAGTTGCCTGCTGCTGTCGGGTGCCGCCATGACAGGAGCCCTGCTGCTGGGCACGCTGTCCAACAATGCCCATGCAGCAACCACCGCCGCCAAAGCTGCCACGCCCCAGGAAGCCATTGAGGCTTGCAAGGGCAAGAAGGAAGGCGACAAAGTGGATTTGCCGGTGGGTAATGGCAAAACAGCCAAAGCCATCTGCCGCAAAGCCGGCAACCAGCTGGTTGCCATGCGCACTGCCTCTATCGGCCCCTGAGAATGTGTTTACGATCTGCACGTAACCGCGCTGGATCGCATCAACAGGTTCCAAGGGCCTCCCCTGCGACACTCCTGCACACACCACGCACTGTGTAAGAGAATAGCCGGGCAGGCATTGCGTCTGCCCGTTTTACTTTAACCCGCCACTTTTCCTACTTGCATTTGAACCGTCTCCAAACCCGCGTCCTGCTTGCCATGGTCCTGCTGCTGCTCGGTCTGCTGCTGGGCTTTGCAGGCTTTTCGTACTGGAGTCTGCAACGTGGCCTGGCGCCTTACGTTGCACAGATCGAGCTGGGGCGGCTGGAATACCTGGAAAGCCAGCTCAGGCGTGAATATGCCAAGGAGCAAAGCTGGTCGGGCCTGAGCGCCGAGCGCTGGAATGCCCTTACCCGGTTCGGCGCCCAGGCCGCCATACCGGTGGCCCCTCCGTCCGACGAGAGCAAGCCCAGGGGAGCCACCATCGGACCTCTGCGCACACCCGATCTGAGGCCCATTGAACGCCACCCCTTGCACGAGCGCCTGGGCCTGCTCGATGCCAAAGGCCAGTTGATTGCCGGTGTTGCTCCGCAGGCTGCCAGCGCCACCAACCCGCTGTTTGATGGCAAGCACCAGTTGATCGGCACATTGACCCTGGGCCCCCCCGCCGACCTGAAGAACCAGATCGACAGCGCATTTTTGAAGGAGCACCTGGTATTTCTGGCCATTGCGGCCGGATTGGGGCTGGTGGTGGCGGGCGCTCTGTCCTGGTGGCTGAGCCGCCGCTGGATCCGGCCCATCGAAGCCCTCTCCAAAGGCGCCCATGCCTTTGCGCAAGGCCAGCTTGACTACCGCATTGCCGCCGAAGGCAGTGATGAACTGGGCCAGTTGGCCCGCCGCTTCAACCACATGGCCGCCCAGTTGCATGAAGCCCAGGCCCAGCAGAACGAATGGCTGACCCAGGTGGCGCACGAGTTGCGCACCCCCTTGGCTGCCGTGCGCGCCGAGATCGAGGCCATACAGGATGGTATCCGCCAGTTTGACGCGAACACCGCCGAGCGCCTGCACCGACAGATCATGCGCCTGACCCAGCTGGTGGCCGACATGCGCGCGACCATCCCCACGACACTCGCGGTACAGGCCCCGCAAGACGCTCCCGCCTTGCAGCTGACCGCGCCGCGTGCGGCATCTGCGATGGCGCTGGATCTGCGGGCTCTGGTCGCCGAAGCGGTGGATGCCGTGCAGATGCGCTTTGTGCAAGCCCAGATCGCCTTGCCGCCAGCGGCCACCCTGGCGCACAGCCTGCCGGCTGCCTGGGTACACGGCAATGCAGCGCAACTGCATCAGGTGCTGGGCAATATTTTTGAGAACAATCTGCGCTACACCGATGCACCCGGCACAGTGGCCATCAGCGCCAGCGTGCACGACGCGGCAGCCGCAGGCAGCCCGCGGCAGCGCTGGGTCGAGCTGCATATCGACGACAGTGCCCCTGGCGTTGCCCCTGCAGACCAGCCTCGCATCTTTGAGCGGTTTTACCGCGTGGAAGCCTCGCGCAGCCGCGCCAGTGGTGGCTCAGGCCTGGGCCTGGCCATCTGCAAAAGCATTGTGCAGGCCCATGGTGGCCAGTTGCGTGCAAGTGCATCCGCACTGGGCGGCCTGCGCATGACCGTGATCCTGCCATTGATAGACCCAACCCCATGAACACCGCCAAACCCCGCATTCTGTATGCTGAAGACGAGGCTGACATCGCCTCGGTCGTGACCGATTACTTGCACCATGCGGGATATGAGGTCGAGCACTTTGCCGATGGCTCGCAAGCCCTGGCAGCCGCCATTGCACGCCCTCCGGCGCTTGCCATCCTCGATTTGATGCTGCCGGGCACCGACGGCCTCACAATCCTGCG
This sequence comes from Comamonas odontotermitis, assembly GCF_014207855.1. GTDB lineage: Bacteria > Pseudomonadota > Gammaproteobacteria > Burkholderiales > Burkholderiaceae_C > Comamonas > Comamonas odontotermitis_A. The sequence goes on from NZ_JACHKZ010000004.1 coordinate 167,761, forward strand.
CGAATGCCGCGCGCGCCAGCTATGCCCGGTCATCTGCCTCACCGCCAAGGTGGAAGAGGTGGACCGGCTCATTGGGCTGGAAATGGGGGCCGACGACTACATCTGCAAGCCGTTTTCGCCGCGCGAACTGGTCGCCCGGGTCAAGGTGGTGCTGCGCCGCAATCAGGTTGGGGAAGCCACGGCAAGCAGCGCAGCCGCTTCAGAATGGCGACTGGATGACGCCACCTGCCAGGCCAGTTGGCGCGGCCAGGATCTGGGCCTGACGCGGCGCGAGTACACGCTGCTGTCCATCCTGCACCGCCACCCCGGCAAGATCTACCCACGCAGCCAATTGCTGGATCTGGCCTATGCCGATGCGCTGGAAGTGAGCGACCGCGCCATCGACAGCCACATCAAGAACCTGCGCAAGAAGCTGCGGGCGGTGTTGGGCGACGAGGCTGAGTGCATTCGCTCCGTGTACGGCGTGGGCTTTGCGTTTGAGGCCTGATCGGCAAACCTGCATCACCTCTTTTTGGCAGGCCGCCATCGCCCCTGCGTCAGTCTCTGGTACTCGGACTCCAGAAGGCCTGACGCACACCCGGTTTGACAGCCAGTTGCTGCACCAGCGCATCCATCTCGTCCCCATGAACGGATTGCGCCGCCAGCGTTGCCTCAATCACCACTTCTTCATCGCCAAAGGGTTTGATGTCGATGTCGCCGGGTGGATAGCCGCCGCGCTCCAGCACATCCTGCAGCATGGCCAAGGCCAGCCGCTGGTGCAGCCGCTCGGCCACCACAAAGACGGCATTCGTCACCTCGGTGGACACCACATCCAGCGGCTTGCGGTTGATGGCATTGACCAGCGGGCGCAGCAAGGTGTTGGCCGCCAGCACCATGACCGTGCCCATCACGGCCTGCACGATCAGATCGGCACCTGCGGCAGCGCCCACTGCAGCCGACCCCCACAAGGTGGCGGCGGTGTTCAGCCCGCGCACATTGCCTTCTTCACGCATGATGACGCCGGCGCCCAGAAAGCCGATCCCTGACACCACATAGGCCATCACCCGCACGGCGCCGTCGGCTCCGGCAATGGTATTGGCACTGTCGACAAAAATCGCAGCGCCCACGGCCACCAGCACATTGGTACGCAGCCCCGCCGTGCGCTGGCGGTACTGGCGCTCCAGACCGATCAAGGTGCCCAGCACAAAGGCTGTGACCAGGCTGAGCAAGGTATTGAGCAGCGAATCGAGCTGCATGAACTTCAAAGCTTCCATTGTCGTGATCCCCTCTTGTCTTCACCGTCGTTGCAGCCAGAAGCGGCACATGGCCCTCATTGCCAGCCAAAGCGACGGATATACCATTTCTTCATGACCTGCGTGAGACCCATATAGCCCAGCACGATCAGCACCAGATACACAAAGTACGAGCCAGGCAGTGCCTCCAGCTTGAAGTGCGACGCCAGCGGCCCCATGGGCAGGAAAATGCCGATAGCCATCACGGCCAGCGTCATCAGAATCACCGGCCATGCCGCGCGGCTCTGGATGAAGGGAATGCGTGCCGTGCGGATCATGTGCACGATCAGCGACTGGGTGAGCAACCCCACAACAAACCAGCCCGACTGGAACAGGGTCTGCTTCTCTGGCGTATTGGCATCGAACACCTTCCACATCAGCACAAAGGTCAGGATGTCAAACACCGAGCTGATGGGGCCAAAGAACACCATGAAGCGGCCAATGTCCGCAGGGTTCCAGCGCTGTGGGCGGGCAATCAGCTCTTCATCCACATGGTCGAAGGGAATGGCGGTCTGCGACAGGTCATACACCAGGTTCTGCACCAGCAGCTGCAGCGGCAGCATGGGCAGGAACGGAATGAAGGCGCTGGCCACCAGTACCGAGAACACATTGCCGAAGTTGGAGCTTGCCGTCATCTTGATGTACTTGAGCATGTTGGCAAAGGTGCGCCTGCCCTCCTGCACGCCCTGCTCCAGCACCATCAGGCTCTTCTCCAGAAGAATGATGTCGGCCGCCTCCTTGGCCACATCCACGGCCGTATCGACCGAGATGCCGATGTCGGCCGCACGCAGCGCTGCCGCGTCGTTGATGCCATCCCCCAGAAACCCCACCACATGGCCATTGGCCTTGAGCATGCGCACGATGCGCTCCTTGTGGGCCGGGCTCAGCTTGGCAAAAATGTTGTGGGTCTCTACGGCCCGGGCCAGCTCTGCGTCATCCATGCGCTCCACATCGCCGCCCAGCATCATGGCCTGTTCGGTGATACCCACTTCCTTGCAGACCTTGGCCGTGACGGCCGCATTGTCGCCCGTCAGCACCTTGATGTGCACACCATGCTGCGTCAACGCCTGCAAGGCCGGAGCCGTACTCTCCTTGGGTGGATCGATGAAGGCGACAAAGCCGCACAGCTCCATGCCTGCCTCGTCGGCTACACCATAGCTTTGCTGGCTGGCGGCGCTTTCTCGCGTGGCCACGGCCACCACACGCAGGCCCTGGTTGTTCAACTCCTCCGTCACAGCCACAATGCGGCTGCGCAGGCTGTCATCAAGTGGCATCACCGCGCCCGCCGCATGCACCGAGGTGCACACCTGCAGGATTTCATCTACCGCCCCCTTGGTGATGAGAATGTGATGGCCGCCACCGTCGCTCACCACCACCGACATGCGTCGGCGCACAAAGTCGAAGGGAATCTCGTCCACCTTGGCATAGTTGCGCACCACCTCCAGCAACTCGGCGTGCTCCAGCACGGCAACGTCCAGCAGGTTTTTCAGGCCGGTCTGGTAGTAGCTGTTGAGGTAGGCCATGTCCAGCACGTGGTGCGACTCATCGCCCCAGGCGTCCAGATGGCGAGCCAGAAAAATCTTGTCTTGCGTCAGCGTTCCGGTCTTGTCGGTGCACAGCACATCCATGGCGCCGAAGTTCTGGATGGCGTCCAGCCGTTTGACGATGACCTGCTTGCGCGACAGAAACACCGCGCCCTTGGCGAGCGTGGCGGTCACGATCATTGGCAGCATCTCGGGCGTAAGGCCTACCGCCACCGACAGCGCAAACAACAGCGCCTCGGTCCAGTCGCCCTTGGTGAAGCCGTTGATGGCAAACACCAGCGGCACCATCACGAGCATGAAACGGATCAGCACCCAGCTGACCTTGTTGACACCAGTCTGAAACGCGGTTGGCGCTCGGTCCATTGCCGTGGCGCGCCCTGCCAGCGCTCCCAGATAGGTGATGTTGCCCGTGGCCACCACCAGCGCCGTACCCGCGCCCGAGACCACGTTCGTGCCCATGAAGACGATGTTGTCCAGATCCACGGGGTTGCTCTGATCTGCGCCTTGCAGCTGAGCGAATTTTTCCACCGGCATTGATTCACCCGTCATCGCCGACTGGGCCAGAAACAGATCCTTGGCCTGCAGCAGGCGGCAATCGGCGGGTACCATATCGCCCGCAGAGAGTTTGATGATGTCCCCCGGCACCAGCTCGCGCACTGGCAGCTCCAAAGAGGCAGGCACGGTGGGAAAGCCTGTTGGGCGCAGATCGGAGGGCTCGCCCTCATCCAATACCCTGCGGCGCAGCACAGTCGCCGTGTTGGACACCATGGCCTGTAGCGAGGCCGCCGCCTTGTTGGCCCGGCCTTCCTGCCAAAAGCGCAGCACCGTGGAGAGCAATACCATGCTGCCGATGACGACCGTGCCTTTGAAATCGTCCGTCACCCAGGACACGACGGCGAGCAAGGTCAGCAGAATATTGAACGGCGTGCGAAAGCACAGCCACAGGTGCTCGCCCGCCGACATGGGCTTGTCCTGCGCGATGGTGTTCCAGCCCGCCTCGGCACGCGCGGCATCCACCTGGGCCGCATCCAGCCCATCAGCCGCGCTGTTCAGGCCCTGCAGCAGTTCCGCCTCAGCCGCGAGAGCGGCGCTGCGCAGGCGGTCGCCCAAAGCAGCAGGCACGCGCAGATCGGCTGGCGCCTTGGCCAGTTGATCGAGCATGGGAATGCGGCGGAAGTGCTCTGCCCAGTGGCGCGAGCGCAGAAAGTTCACGAATCCATTTTTCAGTGTGGTCAACATGGCCACCCTCCTTCAAGCGTTTTGATGCCAGGCAAGGCGCAGCCGCGCCCAAGGCAAGCTCAGTCATGAAGCGCGCAAGCAAGCGGCATGCAGCCGCACGGGGCGCGCGAAGAGAAGGGGTGATTCCATTCCCAGATCAGCGGGGCAAGCGAGGACAAAGCCCCTGCGTTGGCGACGGTTGGCAAGACGCTATGGCCCTGCCGCGCCCGTCATCAATGTCCGATCCGGGAACGGGATGGCGTACTGAAAGGATCCAGCGCCGCTGCCAGCGCATGCAGCGGCTTGCGGCAGATACCGCGATGCCCAGGGCGCGCCGCGCCGCGCGGCAGGCGCACAAGACGCAGTCGCTGCGCGAGCCTGATGGGCTGCGGCGCAAAAAGACGACGGCAAGCGCGCAACAACGTGCGTTTTTGCATGGTTCGCTCCCCTGTCCAGCGCACGGCAACGCTGCGCCCTGCCTGTTGCTGGATCGTGTTTTCTTCAATGGGAGCAAGCGAAACCTGTGCGCTACACAGGGGTAGCTACAGGGATTCGCAGGCTGCCCGCCTGATTGGCAAGGCAGCGCGCAAAGCTGAGGCGTTTGCGGTTACCTTGCCTGTGGTGCGTTGGCGGCTGGCCAACAACTTGGTACGTCCACAGGACAACTCCTTTTCAACTGGTTCGGCGCGGATTGTAGGCCGCGATGAGGCAAATGACCAGGGGTTTGTACCTACATTACCAAATCTTCATGAACGGGCCTGGCACAGATGCCGCGCGGTCACTCCATCGGAATCCTGCGCTGCTCCACCAATTGCTCCACCTGGCTGCGCGTCTGGGCAATCAAGCGGGCAAATTGTGCAGGCGTTCCCCCAAGCGGCTGCACGCCGAGCTGCGCGAGGCGCTCGCGCACCGCGGGGGTTTTCAAGGCATCACGCGCGGCCTGGTTCAGCGTCTCGACCACGCTTTGCGGAGTGCCCGCAGGTGCCACCAGGCCAAACCAGGTGATGGCCAGCCGATTGAGTGCGGGGTAGCCAGCTTCTGCCAGCGTAGGCACCTGCGGCAGGGCCGGCAGACGCTGCGGTGCCGCCACTGCAAAGGGCACGAGCCTGCCCGATTGCACCAGGCTGCTGGAAGACGGGTATTGGTCACTCAGCACCTGCGTCTCGCCTGCCAGGGCACTGTTCACCACCGGCCCTTGGCCCTTGTAGGGGATGTGGCGCATGTGAATGCCCAACTCTGCATTCATCGACTCTGCAATCAAGTGACCGATGGAGCCCACCCCGGCAGAACCTATCGTGTAGTGATCCGGCCGGGCGCGCATGGTGGTGATGAAACCCTGCAGATCGCCCACACCCAGGCTCGGATGGGTGGAGAACACGGAAGGAATCTGGGCCAGTGTGGTGATGGGTGCAAAGTCGCGCAGCGGATCATGGCGGGCGCTTTTCAGCACCACGGTGTTGACGGCCAAGGTACTGATGGTTCCCACGCCAATGGTGTAGCCGTCGGGCTGCGCGCGCGCCACAGCTTCTGCACCAATCAGGCCGGCAGCGCCTGCCTTGTTTTCTACTACCACGGGCTGCCCCAGCGGGCCATGCATGGCGTCGGCGATAAGGCGGGCCACGATGTCCGTTGACCCGCCGGGCGCAAACGGCACCACCAGTTTGATGGGCTGGCGCGGATAGGCGGATTTGTCCTGCGCCAGTGCGCCGCTGGTGAATCCTCCCGCCAGAAGGGACAGCAGGACAGTACGGCAAAGGAGCTGGCGCCGGGCCGGGGAGAGAGGGGAAAAGCGGAACATCATGGAAAAAAGCTCCGGTGGAGGCATGCAACGCGGGCATTATCGCCAAACCGGCCTGCGGCGATTTCCCATCATTTGCTATATTTTTAATAGCTCATGGTGTCCATAAGAAAGTACCAACGCCGTTTTTCAGGACATCTCAAGCCACGCAACGCGCCTGCACGCTCTGCACCTGCAATCGCTCCTGCTCTTCCCCCTGGGTCTGGGAATAGCCCAGGCCCCAGTCGCGCATGGCGGTCAACACAGGCTCCAGGCTGCGCCCCATGTCGGTCAGCGCATAGTCCACGCGCGGGGGCACTTCAGCGTATACGGTACGTGCCACGATGCCAGCCTCTTCCAGCTCGCGCAGTTGCAAGGTGAGCATGCGCTGCGTGACGTTGGGGATGGCGCGCGCGAGTTCACTGAAGCGCTTGGTGCCATGCAGCAGGTGAAACAGCACAATAGGCTTCCAGGTGCCCCCCATGACAGAGAGCGTTACCTCTACTGCGCAACCGCTTTTGCTGTTCAACCGTTTCATCACTGCTCCACTCTGTTGCATCGTAATCGCCCGATACTAGCTGCAAGTCAATGGACATGCATTACTTACATTTTTAATACTAGACCACAAATATGTTGGTTCTGGCATTGTGAGGCCATGGCTTGCATGATGGCCGGGCGGCTGTGTTGTGCAGCCCCAGCTATCCAAACTGACAAAGAGGAATTCCATGAAAGCCATGCAACTTGCGGCCCCTGGTGGCCTTGATCGCCTGCAACTGGTCGATCTGCCCGCTCCTGCGGCGCCTCGCGCCGGAGAGATTCAGGTACGCCTGCACGCCAGCTCACTCAATTACCACGACTTGGCCATCGTCGCCGGACGCTCTCCCACTGCCGATGGCCGCATTCCCATGGCCGATGGCGCAGGCGTCGTTACCGCCGTGGGCGAAGGGGTGTCAGAATTTGCCGTGGGCGATGCGGTGGTTTCCTGCTTTTTTCCGCTGTGGCAATCGGGCAAGCAGGTGCCATCGACCTTTGTCACCGTGCCTGGTGATGGCGTGGACGGGTTTGCACGCGAACAAGTCACCATGGCTGCCACCGCCTTTACCCATGCACCCAAAGGCTATACGCATGAAGAGGCTGCAACGCTGACCACGGCAGGCCTCACCGCCTGGCGCGCCCTGGTGGTGGATGGCCGCCTCGAAGCTGGTCAAACCGTGCTGGTACTGGGCACCGGCGGGGTGTCGATTTTTGCACTGCAACTGGCCCATGCCATGGGTGCGCGGGTGATTGCAACCACCTCCAGCGCCGCCAAGGCAGAGCGCCTGCGCGCCTTGGGTGCCCATGAAGTCATCAACTACCGCGATCAACCCCAATGGGGCGATGCCGTGCTCGCCGCCACTGGCGGTCGCGGCGCGGACATTGTGGTCGAAGTGGGTGGCCCCGGCACCTTGCCGCAGTCCATCCGAGCCTGCGCACCGGGCGGCCATATCGCGCTGATAGGCGTGCTGACGGGCTTTGCCGGCGATGTGCCCACCGTGGAGCTGATGTGCAAGCAGCAAACCCTACAAGGCCTGATCGTCGGCAGCCGAGAGCACCAGCAGGATCTCGTGCGCGCACTGGACCACCTACCTCTGCGCCCTGTGATCGACAGCAGCTACCCACTGGCGCAGATGGCTGACGCCTTTGCCCACCAGATCAGCGCACAACACTTTGGCAAGATCTGCCTGCATTGGTAACAGGGCGACAGGCGCACGGCTGGCAGGCTTGTACCAAAACTGCCTAAGTCTCCAGGCCGCCAGAATCACGCAGATGTACTGATGTATAAAAGCCGCCCCAGGCCTGTGCCCGGGGCGGCTTTTCATCGGGAGCGAAGGGGCTCTCAGTCCAGCAGCGAGATATCGCGCACGGCTCCCTTGTCTGCAGACGTGACCAGCTTGGCGTAGGCCTTGAGGGCGGTTGACACCTGGCGAGGACGCGGCTTGGCAGGTTTCCAGCCCAGCGCATTCTGTGCTTCACGGCGCTTGGCCAGCTCTTCATCGCTCACCAGCACATTGATGGTGCGGTTGGGAATGTCGATGCGGATCTTGTCGCCGTTCTGCACCAGGCCGATGGCGCCGCCAGCTGCTGCTTCTGGCGAGCAGTGACCGATGGACAGGCCCGAGGTGCCGCCTGAGAAGCGGCCATCGGTCAGCAGCGCGCAGGCTTTGCCCAGGCCCTTGGACTTGATGTAGCTGGTGGGGTAGAGCATCTCCTGCATGCCAGGGCCGCCCTTGGGGCCTTCATAGCGCACAACCACCACATCGCCTGCCTTGACCTTGTCGCTCAGGATGTTCTCGACGGCCTCGTCCTGCGACTCGACGACGTGCGCCGAACCCTCGAACACCAGAATGGATTCGTCGACACCTGCGGTCTTCACCACGCAGCCATCCAGCGCGATATTGCCACGCAGCACAGCCAGCCCCCCTTCTTTGGAGAAGGCATGGTCGTACGAGCGGATGCAGCCCTCGGCGCGGTCCAGATCCAGGCTTGGCCAGCGCGTGCTCTGGCTGAAGGCCACCTGCGTGGGAATGCCTGCGGGGCCTGCCATGTAGAAGGTCCGCACAGCTTCGTCCTGCGTGCGAACGATGTCCCACTGATCCAGGGCATCCTTCATGGTCTTGGCATGCACCGTGGGTACATCGGTGTGCAACTTGCCGGCACGATCGAGCTCGCCGAGGATGGCCATGATGCCCCCTGCGCGATGCACGTCTTCGATGTGGTATTTGTTGGTATTGGGCGCCACCTTGCACAGCTGCGGCACGGTACGCGACATGCGGTCGATGTCAGTCATCGTGAAATCGATACCCGCCTCCTGCGCAATCGCCAGCAGGTGCAGGATGGTATTGGTCGAGCCCCCCATTGCGATGTCCAGCGTCATGGCGTTCTCGAATGCCTTGAAACCCACCGAGCGCGGCAGCACGGTCTCGTCTTCCTGCTCGTAGTAGCGCTGGCACAGTTCCACCGCCAGACGACCTGCGCGCTTGAAGAGCTGCTCCCGGTCGGAGTGGGTTGCCACCACCGTGCCGTTGCCGGGCAATGCCAGGCCGAGGGCTTCGGCCAGGCAGTTCATGGAATTGGCGGTGAACATGCCGGAGCAGGAGCCGCAGGTGGGGCAAGCCGAGCGCTCGACTTCGGCCACATCCGCGTCGCTCACGTTGCTGTCCGCTGCCATCACCATGGCATCGACCAGGTCGAGCTTCTTGATCTGGATCGTCTTGCTGCCGTCTGCAGCAGGCACTGCCAGACGCACCTTGCCCGCCTCCATGGGGCCGCCGGAGACGAACACGACCGGAATGTTCAGGCGCATGGCGGCCATCAGCATGCCAGGGGTGATCTTGTCGCAGTTGGAGATGCACACCATGGCATCGGCACAGTGGGCGTTGACCATGTATTCGACCGAATCGGCGATGACTTCGCGGCTGGGCAGCGAATACAGCATGCCGTCGTGCCCCATGGCAATGCCGTCATCCACGGCAATGGTGTTGAACTCCTTGGCAACGCCGCCTGCAGCCTCGATCTCGCGGGCCACGAGCTGGCCCAGATCCTTCAGGTGCACATGGCCGGGAACGAACTGGGTGAACGAATTGACGACGGCGATGATGGGCTTGGAGAAGTCGCCATCCTTCATGCCGGTGGCGCGCCACAGCGAGCGGGCGCCAGCCATATTGCGGCCGGCGGTAGAGGTTTTGGAACGGTATGCGGGCATCGTGGTACTCGGGAAAACAGATGAACAGTGAGAATAGGCCTGTCTTGCGAGGAGCTGCCTGCGGCGATAGGCCCGCAGCCAGCGGAGCAAGTCGGCGTGAACCTCTTGAGTGCGCGCCAGTGCTGTTTCTGAGATTATGGCGCACTACCGAGTATCTGTATGACGCTCGGGTTGCTCGAACGCCCGCCCCAAAACACACGCCCTGCCAAGCGATATGTAACAAAAAACCGCCCGAAGGCGGTTCCACATGGTGAAAATGTATGGCGAAATGGGCCTAGCGGCGGCGGGGCCCCTGCCCCATGGCTTCCTTGGCCTTGGCAATGCGGTTGACCTTTCTCTGGTCTTCCTTCTCCATCTCCTTGCGCTTGGTATAACCAGACCAGTCGGCCCAGGCCCACCACAGAACAGTCAAGGCAAAAGGCGCCAGCACCACAGTCCACGACCAGGCAGCCACCGGGCCGACTTCCAGGTACTTCAGCAACAGAAGTATGACTCCCAGAATCAAAAAATACATTGCAATCCCTCCTACGTGTGCAATTGCCCACAGCGGGCATGCTCCAGCGCTGGGAGCATTAGAATGAAATGTACCCCATACCAAGGAGATTGCACGATGAAACGTATTCTGATTGCCACGGCACTGGCCCTGAGCGCCAGTGCCCCTGCGTGGGCAGATCAGGCGCTGGCCCAGTCCAAGAACTGCATGGCCTGTCACTCGGTGGATAAAAAGGTGGTTGGCCCGGCCTTCAAGGACGTAGCCAAGAAGTTTGGCGGACAGGCAGGTGCAGCCGACATGCTGGCGCAGAAGATCATGAAAGGCAGCTCCGGCGTCTGGGGCCCCGTACCCATGCCCGCCAACACTCAGGTGAGCGAAGCAGAAGCCAAGACCTTGGCCAACTGGGTGCTGTCGCTCAAATAAACCGGGCCTTCAATGCAAGGATTGCATTGCCAAAGCCCCCTTGCTATTCAATAAATAGCTTTTGGCGTTTATCCTTCAAGCGCCGGATGCCAAAAACAAAGCCACCGTCTTCGGTGGCTTTTTACATGCCTCTGGCACAAAGCCAGAGAAATGCTTGAAATGGGCTGGTGGCAAAACCACGTTACAAGACGCTGCGTGGCCCCGTGTCAGCGTGGCGCATGCGGTCTTCCAGCTGGCCCATATAGGCCGCATTGCTGTTGTCAGACTCCTGCGCACGGGCAATCAGGTGCGATTCCAGCTCTGCAAGGCGCACCATCACGGCAGTCTGGCCATCGGCATGCTGACGCTCCAGCACCTGGCGCAGTTCTGTGAACCGCGACGCTTCTGCCCGGTCGGCCAGCTCGCGCTGGGCAGCCATTTCCTTGTTGTGGCGACGCGCCTCCAGCAGTACCGAGCCCTGCATCGACAGCACATAGGCCACGAACAGCACGCACAGCAGCACCGTCAGCCCCAGCATCAGCACGCCCAGCGGCGCATGGATGACAGACAGGCCCAGATTGACCTCGGAAGGAGTGGACAGTGTCTCCCAATTGAGCACTGCCAGACCGCCGATCAGCACGGCAATGATGAGAAGAAGTATGGTTCGCATGACAGAACATCGTTGTTGTGCAATGCACCAACCTTACCACGCAGCGGGCACTATCGTCATGTCAGCCAAGGGAGCGGTTTGCAAGCGGATGTTTGCTATTGTTTTTGCCTATAAAGTGCTTTACGGACGGACACTAGCGGCCAATTTAGCCCGATTTCTCATGCACAGATACAAAAAACCCGGCAAAGCCGGGCTGGGGGTGAGCGGGTGGCGGGGCCTCTTCCAAGAGGAGGCCTTTTCGCCACTTCCTTGCCTTAGAACGTGTTTACGATCTCCTCGCGCCGCGACAGTGGCTTTGCGGGGCGCCCGGCTAGGGATGGGATGCGAGGCGGGGTGCGCAGCCAATAGCGTGCTATTGGCAAGCGCTGCAACGACGCAGACCGCCCCTGACCGGGCGTCCCCAAACCCACTGCCCCTCTGGGTTGGAGTGAAATCGGGCGATTTCTGTGGGCTGGCCCTTGCTTGCACCCCGGTGCAAGCTGCGGCCCATCGCTTCGAACTCATCCCGATTGCACTCCAACGCGGCTGCGTAGAGATCGTAAACACGTTCTTGCCCTGATCAGTTGTTCTCCGACAACTGGTCCAGAATGGCTGGGTTCTCCAGGGTGCTGGTGTCCTGGGTAATGGCCTCGCCCTTGGCGATGGAGCGCAGCAGGCGGCGCATGATCTTGCCACTGCGGGTCTTGGGCAGGTTGTCGCCAAAGCGGATGTCCTTGGGCTTGGCGATGGGGCCGATCTCCTTGGCCACCCAGTCGCGCAGCTCCTTGGCAATCTGCCTGGCTTCGTCGCCGGTAGGGCGGGCGCGCTTGAGCACCACGAAGGCGCAGATGGCCTCGCCAGTCATGTCGTCAGGGCGACCTACCACGGCGGCCTCGGCCACCAAGTCGGTCTTGGCGACCAGCGCCGATTCGATCTCCATGGTGCCCATGCGGTGGCCCGATACGTTCAGCACATCGTCGATACGGCCGGTGATGCGGAAGTAGCCGGTCTTGGCATCGCGCACGGCGCCGTCCCCCGCCAGATAGATGCTGCCGCCCATTTCTTCGGGGAAATAGGCTTTCTTGAAGCGCTCCGGGTCGTTCCAGATCGTGCGGATCATCGACGGCCAGGGCTTGGCGATGACGAGAATGCCGCCCGTGCCGTTGGGCAGTTCCTTGCCGGTCTCATCCACGATCTTGGCCATGATGCCGGGCAGCGGCAAGGTGCAGCTGCCAGGTACCAGCGGGGTTGCACCCGGCAGCGGGGTGATGACATGACCGCCGTTTTCGGTCTGCCAGAAGGTATCGACGATGGGGCAGCGCTCGCCACCCACGTTCTTGTAGTACCACATCCAGGCTTCGGGGTTGATGGGCTCGCCCACCGAGCCCAGAATGCGCAGGCTAGCCAGGTTCCAGTTTCTGGGGTGTACCTTTGCATCCGAGTCGGCAGCCTTGATCAGCGAGCGAATGGCCGTGGGCGCCGTGTAGAAAATGCTGACGCCATGGCGCTCGATCATCTGCCAGAAGCGTCCTGCGTCCGGGTAAGTGGGCACACCCTCGAACACCACTTGTGTCGCGCCCGCTGCAAGCGGGCCGTAGGCGATATAGGTGTGGCCGGTGATCCAGCCGATGTCGGCCGTGCACCAGAAAACGTCAGACGGCTTGAGGTCGAACGTCCACTCCATCGTCATCTTGGCCCACAGCACGTAGCCGCCCGAGCCATGCTGCACGCCCTTGGGCTTGCCGGTGGAGCCACTGGTGTACAGAATGAAGAGCGGATGCTCGGCATTCACCGGTACCGGCGCGCAATCGCTGCTCTGGCCGGCCAGCGCCTCGGCAAAGGTCACATCGCGGCCTTCCACCTTGTTCCAGGCCGAGGCGGTGCGCTCAAATACCAGCACCTTTTTCACCGATTCGCAGCCGCCCATGGCGAGTGCATCGTCCACAATCGCCTTGAGCGGCAATTCCTTGCCGCCACGCATCTGGTAGTTGGCCGTCACGATGACCACGGCGCCCGCGTCGATCACGCGCTCATTCACCGCCTTGGCCGAGAAGCCGCCAAACACCACCGAGTGCGTGGCACCAATGCGGGCACAGGCTTGCATGGCCACAATGCCCTCCACCGTCATCGGCATGTAGATCAGCACCCGGTCGCCCTTTTTTACGCCCTGGGCCTTGAGCGCGTTGGCAAACGCGCCCACGCGCGCCAGCAGCTCCTTGTAGGTGACCTTGGTGACCGCGCCGTCGTCGGCCTCGAAAATGATGGCGGTCTTTTGCTCGACCGGCGTGCCCACGTGCTTGTCCAGGCAGTTGGCGCTGACGTTCAACTCGCCATCATGGAACCACTTGAAGAACGGCGGGTTGCTCTGGTCCAGCACCTGGGTAAAGGGCTTGGTCCACTGCACATGCTCCTTGGCGCGCTTGGCCCAGAAGCCTTCAAAATCCTGCTCGGCCTCCTGACACAGCGCACGGTATGCGTCCATGCTGCCAATGCGGGCCGTGGCTGACACCGAAGCAGGTGGGGGGAACACACGGTTTTCTACCAATACAGATTCAATCGTGCCTTGGGAATTTGCGGTCATTGCTTTGTCTCCTTTGCAACCATTGTAGGTATGAAACTGGCCGCTACTGTGGACCCTCGCACTTACAAGCATCTGACAAGCAGGGCTCATACCGGAGTTTGGCTTTCACCGCACCCGCTGCAGGCTTTAACCACAACTCTTTTACTCATATTTTCATAGCTAGTAGCGCTCTGCCATGTTGCGCAAATTCGGCATTTATTACCCGTTCTTATCTGTACCTTCTGCAATGCGCAAACACCGGTCTCGCTGCGCTTGAACGGGCGAGCAGAAATTTCTTGACGCCGACCCTGGCACGCTCGCTACAATGCGCGACCCTCTTTTGCTGCATGTCCCAGCGGGCACGGTCTGGTGGCACCAGGCCACGAGACTGGCGCCTTGTGCGCCGCCTGCTGCCATAACCATTCATTTCACCGTTCAGGCAGGCGAAGGAAGTTTTTCGCAACTTCTATCCACCGCTCCATGTCTCATCCTGAAAACGCTCCCCTGCGCCCTTTGCCAGCGATTATTTTTGCCAGCCGCTGGTTGCAGCTGCCGCTATACCTGGGCTTGATCGTTGCCCAGCTGGTCTATGTCTGGCATTTCCTCGTCGAGCTGCTCCATCTGGTGGAGGCCGCCTTCGGCAACCAGGAGGCCCTGCGCATCCTGGTCACCTCCGTCGGCTACTCGCCCGATGTGCAGATCACCTCGCTCAACGAAACCGTGATCATGCTGGTGGTACTGGGCCTGATCGACGTGGTGATGATCTCCAACCTGCTCATCATGGTGATTGTGGGTGGCTACGAAACCTTTGTAAGCCGCATGCACCTCTACCGCCACCCGGATCAGCCCGAATGGCTGGGCCATGTGAATGCTTCGGTGCTCAAGGTGAAACTGGGCCTGTCCATCATCGGCATCAGCTCCATCCATCTGCTCAAGACCTTCATCAATGCCGCCAACTACAGCGAGAAGGTGCTGATGTGGCAGACCATCATCCATGTGGTGTTCCTACTCTCGGCCATCGCCATCGCTTGGACGGACCGCATCCTGCATCCTCCAGCTGGCCACGCCAATGGACACAAAGACGAACACTGAACGCACGAGCCGCAACTTCCCTGCCACAGAGAGCCCCGCATGCCGGGGCTTTTTGCTTCCCACAGGACAAGAAACACTGCCACGCCCAAGAATGCGATAACGCGCTGGCTATTTGCAGCAAAAGGCCACATCGATCCAGCAAGCCATGCCATCAGCTGCCAAATTGCCAAAATCATGGCTATTAACGGCCATGCATCTGGATTTTTTGTAACAAAATTATTCTTTAATTGTTACAAATTCAACAGCAACCGGCATCCGCTGATACAACCATATAGCGTCGAAAAGAACTACAAAAACGATAGCAAACCCCGGTCAGGCAGCATCCACATCAGCCGCAAAAACAGCCCTAATTACCCCGGATGAAACCATCATCCTTTGATTTTTTTATCTCAAATCCGTATACTAAAACGATGTTTTACAACCTGCAATGCAGGTAATCCGTGCTGCACAACGTCTGCGCGGATCGTCTCCGTCGGGTCTTTGGCGCCATGCCGAAGTCCGTCTATCGGCCGGAATGCTTCCGGCCCTGATGCCCCGGCGTGGTGGCCTTTGTACAGTGCCCGCCACGCTTGCGTGATTGAAAGTCCTCCTGACCGGACCTCTTTCAATGCGCACGAGAGACCCTGTACCCCGGGCTCGACCCTGAAGCAGCGCAACTGGCGCCTTTTGGCTTCTGGCATGCACGCCCGGTACAGGCAGAAATTGTTGGTCACTATGTGTCCCGCCCCTCACCACGAGGGCTTGCCCGGCTGGCGCCTCCTGCGCCGGCAGGCGGAGCTGTCGGCATCAGGGTTTGGCTTTCACGGTCCCGTTCCGGGTTCGCGCACCACTGTGCGCGCCCGGTGATGTGCAACTTCATACAAGCCGCTTACGCCTTTTCAAAGATCGCAGATCACGGATTTGCTTTTGTTTCACCACCGCCCTCGCCCTCAAGAGGCCCCTGCGGTGGCGCAATCTGGCGCAAGCAGCTTCTGACAAGGGAGGTGCCTCTATGGCCAAACAAATCCGTATCGAGCATGTGTTCAAAGTGTTCGGTGATTCCCCCAAACTTGCGCTCGACCTGGTGCGCAAAGGCGCCAGCAAGCAAGAAGTGATGGAGCAGACCGGCCAGTCGATTGGCGTGTTTGACGCCAACTTCACCATCGAAGCCGGTGAGACCTTTGTCGTCATGGGCCTGTCGGGCTCGGGCAAATCCACGCTGGTGCGCATGCTCAACCGCCTGATCGAGCCCACCAGCGGCGCCATCGTGGTGGACGGCCACGACATCAACAAACTGGGCGACCGCGAACTGCGTGCGCTGCGCCGCAAGGACATCAGCATGGTGTTCCAGAGCTTTGCGCTGATGCCGCACCTGACCGTGCTGGACAACACCGCCTTCGGCCTGGAGCTGGCTGGCGTGGGCCGCCAAGAGCGCCTTGCCGCCGCCGAGCAGGCACTGGAGCAGGTGGGTCTCGCCGGCTGGGGCGCGAGCTACCCGGATGAGCTCTCGGGCGGCATGCAGCAGCGCGTAGGCCTGGCCCGGGCGTTGGCCTCCGATCCCGCCATCCTGCTGATGGACGAGGCGTTCTCCGCGCTCGACCCCATCATCCGCACCGAAATGCAGTCCGAGCTGATGCGGCTGCAAGAGGTCAAGCGTCGCACCATCGTATTCATCTCGCACGACCTGGACGAAGCCATGCGCATTGGCGATCGCATTGCCATCATGAAGGACGGCCAGGTGCAGCAGGTGGGCACGCCCGACGAGATTCTGCGCAACCCCGCCAACGACTATGTGCGGGCCTTCATTCAGGGCGTGGATGCGGCAGCCGTGTTCAAGGCTGGCGATATTGCGCGCCGTGCGATCACCATCGTCAAGGAAAGCGATCAGCGCGGCGCCCGCGCCGCATTGCAGCTGCTGCAGGACGAAGACCGCGACTTCGCCTACATCGTCTCGCCGCGCAAGCAGTACCTGGGCACTGTGTCGGCCGATTCATTGCGCAGCGCACTGCACGGCCATGTCGGCCCGCTGGGCCTGCAGAACGCCTACCTGAAAAAGGTGGAGCCGATTGCCGCCGATGCGCTGGTCGCCAATCTGTTCGGCCAGGTAGCGCAAGCCCCCTGCCCACTGCCCGTCTTGCAAGCCGATGGCCGGTTTGCAGGCGTGATCAGCAAGAACACCCTGCTGCGCTTCCTGGACCGGGACACCCCTCCGGTGCCGCCCACCGACCCAGCTGTGCTTGCCGCGCAAGCAGCCACCGCCACAACCGCTGAACCCCACAACAACGAGAACAGGATTGCCGCATGAGTAAAACCGCCACCACCATCGCCCAGAACACTGCCAGCGACCCTTGGGCAGACACCATGCCCAGCACCGACGCCGCAGCCCCCTGGACGGGCACCGGCGGCCCTACTGCCGATACCGCTGGCGCAGCCTCCACGGCCAGCACCGCCAGCACGGATCCCTGGGTCGCCGTAGGCGACGTTTCCGGCAACACCGACTGGCTGGGCGGCCCCGACGCCGTCGCGCAGGCGGCCGACCCATCGCACGCGGCACAAGCGGCGCAGCAGGTGCATGACAGCGGCTTCTCGCTGCACCAGCTGTGGGACGGCAGCCTGCCCGTGCAGGACTGGATCAACAGCGGTCTGACCTGGGTGGTTGCGCATTTCCGCCCCTTCTTCCAGGCCGTGCGCGTACCGATTGACGGCACACTCAATGGCGTGGAACACCTGCTCACCGCCATTCCCATGGTTGCGATGGTCGTCATCCTGTCCCTGGTGGCGTGGCAGTTCGCCGGGGGTGCCTTGGCCATCGGTGCCATCGTGTCGCTGCTGATCGTCGGCATGCTGGGTATCTGGCATGAGGCGATGGTTACCCTGTCACTGGTTCTGACCTCGCTTGCCTTCTGCATCATCATTGGCCTGCCGCTGGGCATTCTGCTGGCAAGCAGCGACCGTGCGCAGAAGTTCTTTCGCCCCGTGCTGGACGCCATGCAGACCACGCCCGCCTTCGTTTACCTGGTGCCCGTGGTGATGCTGTTTGGCATTGGCAACGTGCCTGGTGTGGTCGTCACTATCGTGTTTGCGCTGCCGCCGCTGGTACGCCTGACCAACCTCGGTATCCGCCAGGTGCGGCCCGATCTGATCGAAGCCAGCCGCGCCTATGGCGCCTCGCCCCTGCAATTGCTGTGGAAGGTACAGCTGCCGCTTGCCATGCCCTCGATCATGGCCGGTATCAACCAGGCGCTGATGCTGTCGCTGTCGATGGTGGTGATCGCTTCGATGATTGCCGTGGGGGGCCTGGGCCAGATGGTGCTGCGCGGCATTGGCCGACTGGACATGGGCCTGGCCACCGTGGGCGGCCTGGGCATCGTGCTGCTGGCCATCCTGCTGGACCGCATCACCCAGGCCATGGGCCAGCCCCGCCGTGGCGTGCGCCATTGGTGGCAAACCGGCCCCGTGGGCCTCGTGGCCCGCAGCCTGCGCAAGCCGGAACCCGTAGCGCCAACTGCCACTGCAAACGCTGCACAAGGCGCACACCAGCCCCGGCCTGCGGCTGCGCACTGAGCACCCATTCCACTCATTCATAAAAACCAACGCCTGCGTTTTTCTACCAAGCGCAGGCAGCTATTAAAAAAGGAGCAACATGTTTCAAACTTCTCCCCTTACTACAGCGCTGCGCAACACCCGCACCGTCCTCACCAGCAGCCTGCTTGCCGTGGGCCTGGCCGCAGGCACCGGTGCTCAGGCACAGGAATCGCCAGGCAAAGGCGTTCAGGTGCAGCCGTTGCAAAGCTCGATTGCCGAAGAGACCTTTCAAACCCTGCTGGTGAGCAAGGCCCTCCAGAAGCTGGGTTACGACGTGCAGCCGATCCGCGAAGTGGAGTACGCCACCGCCCACGTCGCCATCGCCAACGGCGACGCCACCTTCATGGCCGATCACTGGGACCCGCTCCATGCCGAGTTCTACAAAAACGCAGGCGGCGCGGCCAAGCTCTACCGTGAAGGCGAATACTCCACCAGCGCCGTGCAGGGCTACCTGATCGACAAGAAGACCGCCGACGCCCACAACATCACCAATATCGAACAGCTCAAGGACCCAAAGATTGCTGCGCTGTTCGACACCAACGGCGATGGCAAGGCCGATCTGACCGGCTGCACACCCGGCTGGGGCTGTGAAGGAGCCATCGAGCATCAGCTCTCTGCCTACAAGCTGCGCGATACCGTCACCCATGTGCAAGGCGCCTATGCGGCACTGATGGCCGACACCATCACACGCTACAAGGCAGGCAAACCCATCCTCTACTACACATGGACACCATACTGGGTAAGCGCAGAGCTGCGCCCCGGCCGCGACGTGGTCTGGTTGCAGGTGCCGTTTACCGCGCTGCCAGGCGATCAGGCACAAACGAAAACAGCGCTGCCCAATGGCAAGAACTACGGCTTTCCGCTGAACACGCAAAAGATCGTGGCGAACAAACGCTTTACCGATGCCAACCCCGCAGCGGCCAAGCTGTTCGCCATCATGAAACTGCCTGTTGCCGACATCAACGCGCAGAACCTGGCGATGAAGGACGGTCAGAACAAACCTGCCGACATCGAGCGCCACGCCGACGGCTGGATCAAGGCCCACCAGCAGCTCTTTGATGGCTGGATCGAGCAGGCCAAGGCAACAGTCGCCTCCAAATAATTCTTCGCTTCCGAGCGGCACCGTGTGTGCCGCTTTTTCATGCCCGCCGGGTCCAGGCCGCTGGGCTCGAATGGCCCGCACCTGCGCGCCAAGGGCAGCATTCATCCAAGGAGAACCATGAACCAACACAACACCCGCCGCGCCGCGCTCACAGGCATTCTCACCGCCATGCTGCTGAGCACCGCCGCCCATGCCCAGCCCCCCGATCTGCCGGGCAAGGGCATTGACGTACTCCCACTCCTGGGCACCGTCGATGAAGAAATGTTCCAGACGCTGATCGTTTCGCGCGCGCTCGAAAAGCTGGGTTACAGCGTCAAAGCCCCCAAGGGGCTCGAAAACGGCACAGAACATGTGGTGGTGGCCCAGGGCGACGCCACCTTCATGGCCAACCACTGGATTCCGCTGCACCAGAGCTTTTATGAACGCAATGGTGGTGCCAAAGTGTTCTACCGCGAAGGCGTGTTCTCCACCAATGCCGCGCAGGGCTACCTGATCGACAAGGCTACCGCTGACAAGTACAAGATCACCGACATCATGCAGCTCAAGGACCCCAAGATCGCCAAGCTGTTTGACACCGAGCGATGGCAAGGCGGACCTGACTGGCTGCAACCCCGGCTGGGGCTGCGAACTTGCCATCAACAAACACCTCAAGGGCCTGGGCCTGGAAGGCAGTATCACCCACAGGCAGGGCAACTACGCAGCCCTGATCGCTGACACCATTGCGCGCTACCAGTCTGGCAAGCCGGTGCTCTACTATGTATGGACGCCCTACTGGGTCAACGGCGTGCTCCAGCCGGGCAAGGATGTAGTCTGGCTGCAAGTGCCCAACATTCCCAAAGCCCTGGGCGATGACGATACCCGTCTGCCCAACGGCAAGAACTATGGCTTCAAGGTGAACAACCAGTACATACTGGCCAACAGGAAGTGGACCGATGCCAACCCCGCAGCAGCCAAGCTGTTTGCCACCATACAAGTCCCCATTGAAGACATCACTGCCCAGAACCTGCTGATGCGCAATGGCGAGAACAAGACCGCCGACATCAACCGTCATGTGGACAGCTGGATCAAGAAGAACCAGGCCAGATTTGATGGCTGGGTGAAAGAGGCCATGGCAGCAGCCAAGCGCTGACCAAGGGCGCGATGCAGGTTGCAACAAGGTTGCAGGTCACACAGGGGGCGTTTGCAACGGAGAGGGAGGCAAAAATCTATAATTTACCCACTCACCATGCCCCACCCCTGCCTTACCTGCGGCGCCTGCTGCGCCAGTTTCCGCGTCGATTTCTCGGTCTATGAATCAGATGCCAATGGCGGCCGTGTGCCCGCAGGCCTTGCAGACGAGATCAACGATTTCACCTGCCGCATGCGTGGCACCGACTATGCGCGGCCGCGCTGCGCGGCGCTGACAGGCACCGTCGGCGTGCAAGCGGCCTGCGGTATCTACGAATGGCGGCCTTCACCCTGCCGCGAATTTGCAGCGGGCAGCGAAGCCTGCAACCGGGCGCGCCAAAGGCATGGTATTCCGGAACTGGAAAGCGGTCTGTACTAGACCGCTTTTTTTATCGCTGCCGCTCCTGCAAAGGCACTACACCGGCGCGATATGCGCCACCGGAGCCGATGCCGTTTCGATGGAAATGCGCAGCGGCAAGAACTGCTGGATCACCGCCATGTTGCTGCGCAGGTGCTCCGTCACCTCACTGCAGCTGAAAGACGCGCGCTTTCCGCTTTGCCATACCGCCAGCGCCAGCAGCAACACCAATTGGTCAGCCAGGTGTGCGCCCACGGCCGCCTCGGGCTTCTTCTGGTAATCGCGCATCTGCTGGCACAGATTGCGCGCCACCGCCTCCGACGACACGCCATGCGCACCCAGACAGCTGAACAGCTCTGTGACATGCGTGTAATGCAGGGTAGCCAGCAGAATGTTGCCGGGACCTTCATCCTGGCGGGCTGGCAGTTGCTGCATGGCGCTGCGATCCCAGCCCGTCAGCCGTGCCAGCTCATCCAGCTCGCGCGTGGCAACCGCCTTGGGCACTGCAGCGCACACGGCCTCCGCCACCACGCTCTGCAGATCACCCCGCACCAGCAGATCAAATGGCTGCATCGCGCCAGTTGCAGGTGCGATATGCGCCAGCACCTCCCCACCACCCGCCGGATAGAAGCCAAAGCGGCGCAACTCCATATCAACCCGCGCGCCCAGCCGTGCCACGAGCGGCGCAAATGCACGCTTTATGAAGTGGTAATTCGGCGCCATTGGGTTATGCGTACCGCCCGACAAGCGCACCACGCTCTCGCCCTGCGCCAGCAACAGCGCGGGCAATACCGTCTGCAGCACCAGCATGGAGCTGCCCGCACCCGAAATAGGAAACTCGTACTGGCCCGCCCGGAGCGCGCGAGGCGCAAAATGCAGCTCGGTTGCCCCCACTGCCACGGGTGACACCTGGGCATCGCTGATGGCCTGCGCCGCATGCACGCAGGCCAGGTGCTGGCGCATCAGGCCAGGCTTGGGGCGCTTTGCGCGGATGTTGTGCACCGCCAGCGGCTTTTGCGTGATCACCGACAACGCCAGCGCTGTGCGCAGAATCTGGCCACCGCCTTCGCCTTGCGAGCCGTCAATTTCGACTGTGGTCGGCAGGCACTGAGTCTCTCTGCCTTGTGTAGTTATCGTTTGCATGACTCTTGTACTTCTCTTATTTAACCTATTGCCGGGCGCCATTAATCCAGTGCACTCACTCTAGGCCCCAGAGTGGCACAGACCGAGGCTTCCATCGCCAGGTGTCCATTGCAAAGGCCTAAGGCATCACTGTCGGTAAGTTGCGCCCAAATAGCAGCAAAGTGCATATACACCTCGGTCTTAAAAGCCCAAGTGCGGATACTGGGCTCCAATTGAGGAGTGTCTTTGGCAAATGGGGTAATACCGCTTCCATTTGGCACCATATGTGCAAGCATGGTGCCAAACTGCACAGCCGCCCAGGCACTCTCGCTGCGTTGCCATAGCGCCAAAAATGGCTCTATCGTCAATCCCGCATTGGCAAACATCACCAGCAGGCTATCAGCCGATTCGTGCATCAAGGAAAATCGCCCCTGGCTATTACCTGCAGCATCAAGCCACCATTGCCACAATGCCAGGGCCCAACGCTCTATGGCCTGCTTTTCCGCAAAGCTGAGCATGGAGTGGTCAAAGCCACCGAGCCGTTGAAGTGCAATTTCGGTTGAATGCCGCACTATGTCGGTATCGCCCTGCGAAATCAGCTCTGCAACCTTGGGCAAAAAATGCAAGTACTCATCTGCATCCTGTTCGGCAGCATGCGCTGCATCCTGGTACTCGTAGATATGCCTTGCGGTCAGGGAACGTAAATCCCCATCGCACATCTCGCGCGCCATCTTCGCATCCATGCAACAACTGATGCACGCATTCAAAGGCCAGACCGCACGGCGCGTGGCACAGGCTTCGTACAAAGCTCTCACCGCATCAATCACTTCAGTGGGCACACCAACCGGGAAGGCGCTGACATCAGGCAGATAATTATTTTTACGTTTGCTCATCTTCTGATTCCGATACAGGACATGCTTGCACTCAGAAGCAAGCCTGCTGTAGACGCTCAACGCGGCAAACCCGCTGCACGCCAGGGCGCAGTTCCAGTTCGCCCTTGAGAATGCGGTGGATACGCGGAGCCCAGGATTTCTCCAGTTCCATATCTTCCAGTCGCTCTTGCGAGGCCTCGTCATCGAATTGGTACCACCACCAAGCCAACGCCTGTGCTGCCAGACTGCGTAGCGCAGGATCTTTCGCCACCAATCCCTGCTCCACCCGGTCGCGTGCTGCGCGATCTGGTCGATCACGCCACAGCTCTCGCAAAGCCGCCATCTCTGACGCATTGCAGTGCGATTGGCGCCAGTTACGGTACCGAGCGCGACAGGATTGGCATCGACTAGCCCGGGAATCAAGACTACCTTGCACTTGCTCGTACCACCACTTCTGGTCACACGCGCTCCAAACACCATTGGCGCCGCAATCACGGCATCGATAAGCGCAATCTTTGTAGTACCCCGGATGCCAGAAATGCGGGCCATGGATCAGCGCTAGGCGCCCCATGTCGGCTGCCAACACGCCCGCAGGCATCCGTACGCACGACGCTACTTCACGCTGTGCTTCCATCCGCTTCCAGCGGCGCAGCTGGATCTCCGACTTGCGCTGTTTGTTACTTTTCATGGTCTTTTCCTTTGCCTTGCGCTATTAAGCCTGTGTAGAAGGAAAGGGCCCTGGCCATCACCCCTTCACACACACCACCTGTTTGAGCGTGTACACCACTTCCACCAGATCGTTCTGTGCAGCCATCACCGCGTCGATGTCCTTGTAGGCCATCGGGATCTCGTCGATCACATCGGCGTCCTTTCGGCATTCCACGCCTTCGGTGGCACGCACCTGGTCTTCCACGGTGAATAGCTTCTTGGCCTTGTTACGGCTCATGGTGCGGCCCGCACCATGACTGCAGCTGTTGAAGCTTTCGGGGTTACCCTTTCCGCGCACGATGAAGCTCTTGGCGCCCATGCTTCCGGGGATGATGCCCAGCTCACCGGCCCGCGCACTCACCGCGCCCTTGCGGGTCACAAACACCTCTTCACCAAAGTGCGTTTCGCGTTGCACGTAGTTGTGGTGGCAGTTCACCGCTTCCAGGTGCGTCTCGAACGGCTTGGTGATCACTTTCTTGAGCGCATGGATCACACGGATCATCATCACCTCACGGTTGGCGCGCGCAAACTTCTGCGCCCAACCGACCGCCTTCACGTAGTCGCCAAAGTAGGCGGCGCCTTCTTCAAAGTAAGCCAAGTCCTGGTCAGGCAGGTTGCGCTGGTGCAGTTCGGCATCTTTTTTCGCCAGTTCAATGAAGTGGGTACCGATGGCGTTACCCACTCCGCGCGAACCCGAGTGCAGCATGATCCACACCGACTGGTTTTCGTCCAGGCACACTTCAATGAAGTGGTTTCCGGTGCCGAGCGTTCCCAGGTGCTTGTAGTTGTTGGTGTTCTTGATGCGCGGGTGCGCCTCGCAGATTTCCTCGAACTCTTTGACAAGACCCGTCCAGGCGGCATCGGTCTCCTCGGGCGGCGTCTCCCAGCTCCCCTTGTCGCGACCGTAGCGCTTGGGCGTCATACCCACAGGCACCGCACGCTCGATGGCAGCGCGGATCGGAGCCAGGTTGTCCGGCAGGTCACTCGCAGTGAGCGTGGTTTTGCAGGCCATCATTCCGCATCCCAGATCCACGCCCACGGCCGCTGGGATGATGGCTTTGATGGTGGGCACCACCGAGCCAATGGTGGCGCCGATACCCAGATGCACATCGGGCATCACCGCTACGTGCTTGAACACGACGGGCAGACGCGAGATGTTGGCCAGCTGATTTTGCGCCTCGGGCTCCACCGGCACGCCGTTGGTCCACATCTTGATCGGCACGCCGTTGGGCACTTGCATTTGTTGGTAGGTCATGGTGTTTCCTTTTTCTTGTTTGTCTGGTTCATTGCGGGCTCTGGCCCGGCGGGAAAGCAAGGACCCCGCCCTGCTTTCCCCGACTCACGCCACACAGCGCTTGCCATTCTTATTGCTAGAAGCGTGCCAGCTTTTGAACCATTGCCACTGAAAATCATAACAAAATGATTTTTAAAGAAATTTACTTTTCAATGCTTCAAAACATCGTTTTCCCAACCATAGAAATTTATCTATTTAGATAGTTACCTTAGAATTAAATATCATCATTAAAACCCCATCGCAGCATGAAATCCATCACGGTCATCGGCTTTCTGGGCACCCAGCTAGACAGCGGGCGGGGCGCCGGCCGCTGGAGCAAATGGCGCCCATCAGTTGCCATCACACAGCATGAAGACATGGTGGTTGCACGGATGGAGCTGCTGTATACGCGATCACATATCGACCTGGCCCGGTTGATACAAACCGATATCGCGGCCGTAAGCCCGGAGACTGAAGTCCATCTGGTGGAGCTGCCCATTCATGACCCCTGGGATTTTCAGCAGGTGTATGGCGCCCTTTATGACTGGGCGAGCGGCTATCCGTTTGATGGTGATTCCACACAATACTGGCTCAACATCACTACCGGTACGCATGTGGCGCAGATCTGCCTGTTCCTGCTGGCCGAATCGCGCGCCATGCCGGGCGTCATCCTGCAGGCCTCGCCTCCCAAGCGCCAGATGGATGGCGCTGCGGGCAACTACACGCTGATCGATCTGGACCTGTCGCGCTACGACGCCATTGCCACGCGCCACGCACGTGCCAGCGAAGACGGCGTGGCCTTTCTCAAAAGCCATATCGCCACGCGAAACACGCGCTTCAACCGGCTGATCGAAGAGATTGAGCAGGTGGCAGGCCGCTCGCAGGCGCCCATGCTGCTGGTGGGGCCCACCGGCGCGGGCAAGTCGTTTCTTGCACGGCGCATGTATGAACTGAAGAAGGCGCGCCACCAGGTAAGCGGCGCCTTTGTGGAAGTGAACTGCGCTACCTTGCGCGGCGACAGCGCCGCCAGCACGCTGTTTGGCCACAAAAAAGGCGCCTTCACCGGTGCCGCCACGGAGCGCGCCGGCCTGCTGCGCACTGCCGACCGGGGCGTTCTCTTTCTCGACGAAATCGGCGAGCTGGGCGCGGACGAGCAGGCGATGCTGCTGATGGCCATTGAGGAGAAGCGCTTCTACCCGATGGGATCGGACCGTGAGGTGAGCAGCGACTTTCAGCTGATTGCCGGCACCAACCGCGATCTGCGGCTGGAGGTGAGCGCCGGTCGCTTTCGTGAAGACCTGTTTGCCCGCATCAACCTGTGGACCTACAACCTGCCCGGCCTGACCCAGCGCACTGAAGACATCGAACCCAACATCGACCACCTGCTTGCGCTGCACGCCCAGCAGACCCACCGCACCGAGCGCTTCAACGCCGAGGCACGCAAGCGCTATCTGCAGTTTGCGCAAGGCCCCGCCGCCTTGTGGAGCGGCAACTTCCGCGACCTGCACGCCAGCGTGACACGCCTGGCCACCTTGTCTCACAGCGGCCGCATTACCGAGGATCAGGTTGAGGCCGAGATTGGCCGGTTGCAGTGGTTGTGGCAGCGGCCCGATGCGCTGCAGCCATCGACCGATGGCCCTGCAGAGCTGGCACTGGAGGATGTGTTGCCCGCCGATGCAATTGCTGCGATGGATTTGTTTGACCGGATGCAGCTGGCGTCAGTGATCCGTGTATGCCACGCTGCCAGCAGCTTGTCGGATGCGGGGCGCCAGCTGTTTCAGGCGTCGCGGGCACAACGGAGCGTGGTGAATGATGCGGATCGGCTGCGCAAGTATTTGCAGAAATTTGGGCTCAGTTGGGATGTGATTGTGGGGGTGCGCTGAGGCTTTGAGCTTTGGGCTTTGGAACTTATAGCCTGCTTTTAAGCTATGGCTGAGTTGCATGTTGCTGGCCGGGTTTCGCCCCGGCGGGCGAGGCACTTTTCTTGTCGGCCAAGAAAAGTACCCAAAAGAAGGCCGCCCTGCTGCCTGCGTCCCTGCGGCTTCGCCTTCGGGCAACCTGTGTCGCGGCATTTGCGGGGTATGCCGCATAACTCACTGCGCCACAGGCGCATGCAAAAGGGACCAACCCGACAGCCAAACATCCACGCGGGCCATCGCTGCGCTCGGCTCTCACCCCTTCTGCCTGCGCCGAGGAGCACAGGGCGCATTTCTTTGGGTACTTTCTTGTTGCGAGACAAGAAAGTACCTCGCCCGGCGGGGCAAAACCCGGCCAGCAGCAAACAGCCAACATGGATTTCCCACAAAAACTAAAATCGCCGCTTTCCCTATCCGCCAGCGGCTACCCAGGCCGCCCCGGCACCCTCACTCAGGCCCACTCCCGTGTCTCCTTTTGAATCCATTGCCCGCCGCGAGCGCGGGCTTTTGCAGCAGCTCACCGCCGCCCAGATGACCATGATCGCCATCGGCGGTGCCATCGGTACCGGCCTCTTCATGGGCAGCGCCTTCGCCATCGGCTTTGCCGGGCCCAGTGTTCTCATCAGCTACGCGATTGGCGCCCTCATCGGCCTGCTTTTGATGGGGTGCCTCGCCGAGATGACCGTGGCGCACCCCACAAGCGGCTCCTTTGGCGCCTATGCCGAGCACTACATCAGCCCCATGGCTGGCTTTGTGGTGCGCTATGCCTACTGGGCTGCCGTGGTGCTGGCCGTGGGCATGGAGGTAACCGCAGTCGGCAAGTACATGAAGTACTGGTTTCCCGATGTCGAGCAGTGGGTGTGGGTGGCGCTGTTCTCGGTCGCCCTGGCGGCGGTCAATGCCACCAGTGTCAAGGCGTTCGGGCAGATGGAGTATGTGTTCTCGATGGTCAAGGTGGTGGCCATCGTTGCCTTCATCCTCATCGGCGCCTACGTGGTGTTTGGCTCGCGCCCGACAGGTGTCGGGTTTTCCAACTACACGGCAGATGGCGGCTTCTTTCCCAATGGCTGGTGGGGCACCTGGGTAGGGGTGATCGTTGCCATCTTCAGCTACCTCAGCCTG
This sequence comes from Comamonas odontotermitis, assembly GCF_014207855.1. GTDB lineage: Bacteria > Pseudomonadota > Gammaproteobacteria > Burkholderiales > Burkholderiaceae_C > Comamonas > Comamonas odontotermitis_A. The sequence continues at coordinate 195,713 of NZ_JACHKZ010000004.1, forward strand.
GAATCAATTGCCATTGCCGCAGGCGAGGCTCAGAATCCGCGTCAGGCCGTGACCTCGGCCTTCAAGACCACCGTGCTGCGCCTGGTTCTTTTCTACCTGCTGTCGCTGGCACTGATGCTGGCCATCGTGCCGTGGAGCCATGCCAGCACCGACAAGAGTCCCTTCGTCAAGGTGATGGAGATCGTCGGAATCCCGGGCGCACCCAGCGTGCTCAATTTTGTGGTGCTGGTGGCCAGCCTGTCGGCAATGAATGCACAACTCTACGTCACCTCGCGCATGATGTTCAGCCTCTCGCGCGGCGGTTATGCGCCAGCGGCGCTCGGCCGCGTCAACAGCCGCGGCGTGCCGATGGGTGCGATTGCTGTCTCCTGCCTGGGCATGGCGGTGGCCATGGTGCTCAATGTGCTCAAGCCAGAGGAATCGCTCACGCTGATGATGTCCATCTCGATGTTCGGCGCCATGTTTGCGTGGTTCATGGTGTTCGTCACGCACCTGTTCTTCCGCTCGCGCTGGCAGCGCGAACACCCGGGCGAGCGCCTGCAGTTCCACATGTGGGGCTTTCCGGTATTGACGCTGCTCGGCGCCGTATTGATGCTGGCCGTCATCGTCACCACCTATTTCACCGATGTATTCCATATGACGGCGGTGATCGGCGTGCCCATGCTGCTGGTGCTGGCTGCCGTCTACCAGATCTGGTACCGCCAGCGCTGATACATTGCATACCTATGCCAAACACACCCGACACCGCACTGCAGCTATGGGACATCTCGCCGCCCGTCTATGTGGGCATGCCGGTTTTCCCCGGCGACACGCCCTACCAGCAAGAATGGGTGGCCACCATCGGGCCGGGTTGCCCGGTCAATGTGGCAAGCATCACCAGCACACCCCACGCGGGAGCCCATGCCGATGCGCCCTTGCATTACGCTCCTGATGGCGCCACCATCGGCCATGTGGATCTGGCGCCTTACCTGGGCCGCTGCCGGGTGATCCACGCGATAAATTGCGGCGCGCTGATCGAGTGGCGCCATCTGGAGCACGCCATCAGCAACGACCTGCCCGAGCGCGTGCTGGTGCGAACCTACCAGCAGATGCCGCAAACCCAGTGGGACGCCGCACTCGCCGGCTACGCTGCCGATACCGTCGAACGCCTGGCTGCACGCGGAGTGCGGTTGATCGGTATCGACACGGCCAGCATCGACCCTGCAGACAGCAAGGCACTGCCCAGCCACCAGACGATTCGCCGCCACGACATGCGCGTGCTCGAAAACCTGGTGCTCGACGCCGTACCCGAGGGCGACTATGAACTGATTGCACTGCCGCTCAAGCTGGTGCAGGCCGACGCCTCGCCGGTGCGCGCCGTGCTGCGCGCCTTGCCCGGCGCCTACAATCACCGGAATTCCTGAACTACAAATTCAATAGCTGTCGGCGCTGGGTAGATGTGCGTCAACAGCCTATTTTTCAAAGAGACATTGCCATGACCACCTTGGAAGCCTGCCGCGAAGTCGATCTGCAAGAGCCGCTCGCGCCGCTGCGCGATCTGTTCGACCTGCCAGACGGCGTGATCTATCTCGACGGCAACTCGCTCGGGCCCCTGCCCAGGGGTACCGCGGCCCGTGTGGCCGATGTAGTGCAGCGCGAATGGGGCCAGGGCCTGATCCGCAGCTGGAACGACGCTGGCTGGATCGACCTGCCCCAGCGCCTGGGCGACCAGTTTGCGCCATGGATTGGCGCGCGCCCGGGCGAAGTGGTGTTCACCGACACCACCTCGGTCAACCTGTACAAGGTGCTGAGTGCTGCCATTCGCCTGTCTCAGCAAGAATTCTCCGACCCTATCCCGCGCACCAAGGTCGTGAGCGAGCGCAGCAACTTCCCCACCGATCTGTACATTGCCGAATCACTGTGCAAGCAGCACAACCTGGAGCTGGTGCTGATCGAGCCCGAAGAGCTGCCCGCCTGCCTGACGGGTGACGTGGCCGTGCTGCTGCTCAGCCACGTCAACTACCGCACCGGCCACATGCACGACATGGCCCAGGTAACGCGCGACGCCCATGCCCAGGGCATTCTGACAATCTGGGACCTGTGCCATGCCGCAGGCGCGGTACCCGTCGACCTGAACGGCGCCAATGCCGATTACGCCGTGGGCTGCAGCTACAAATACCTCAACGGCGGCCCGGGCGCACCGGCCTTTGTCTGGGTCAATGCACGCCACACCGACAAGTTCTGGCAACCGCTGTCGGGCTGGTTCGGCCATGCAGAGCAATTTGCATTCACCAGCGATTACCAGCCTGCGGCGGGGATTCGCCGCTACATGTGCGGCACCCAGCCCATGATTGCCCTGAGCGCCCTGCAATGCGGGCTGGATGTGTATACCGAGGCCGAAAAATATGGCGGCATGACGGCACTGCGCCGCAAATCGGTAGCGCTTACCGATCTGTTCATCGAGCTGGTGGAGACCCGCTGCGCTGGCTACGGCCTGGGTCTGGCCACGCCGCGCGACATCTTTGCACGCGGCTCGCAGGTGTGCCTGACGCGCGATGAAGGCGCTGGTGTCGACGGCCAGGGCAGCGGCGCCTATGCCATCATGCAGGCATTGATTGCTCGTGGCGTGATTGGCGATTTCCGCAAGGGCGACAACGGCAAGGGCCCGCACAAGGACATTCTGCGCTTTGGCTTCACGCCGCTGTACACCCGGTTTGAAGACGTGTGGAACGCGGTGGAACACCTGCGCCAGGTGCTGGAATCGGGCGAATGGAAGCGTGCGGAGTTCAACCGCATCAACGCGGTTACCTGACCTCTGCCCGCCAGACACTGCATGTCCGAACGCATCGCCATCCTCGACTTTGAAACCACGGGCATGAGCCCGGCGCATGGCGCGCGCGCTGCCGAAGTGGGCATCGTGATGATCGAGGATGGCCGCATTGTCGATCGCTACCAAAGCCTGATGAACGCTGGCCAGCACATGCCCAGTTTCATCACGCAGCTGACCGGCATCACCACCGCCATGCTGCAGGCGGCAGCACCGGCCGAAGAGGTCATGCGCGAGGCGGCCGCTTTTGTCGGCAGCGCGCCGCTGGTGGCGCACAACGCATCGTTCGACAGCAAGTTCTGGCGCGACGAGCTGGAGCGCGCCGGCCGCCCGGCCTCACAAGAGCTTGGTACAGGCCTGTTTGCATGCACGGTATTGCTGTCGCGCCGCCTCTACCCCGAGGCCCCTAGCCATTCGCTGGGCAAGATCGTGCGTCACCTGCAATTGCCACCGGCTGACAAGGCCCACCGCGCCCTGGCCGACGCTGAAATGACGGCCCACTTGCTGCTGCGCATGCAAGCCGATCTGCGCAGCCGCTGGCATATTCCAGACCCCAGCCACGCGCTGCTGAGCGAATTGCAGACCTGCCAGCGCAAGCACCTGGGCCGCTGGCTCAGTACTACATCGGCCCGCCAGACCCAGCCGCAGCTGCCAGAGCTCGCCAGCATGGCGCCGGTCAGGGCAAAGCCATACTGAGCACAACGTTCAGCACCGCCATCAGCAGCACCGCTGCCATGGTAATCAGCAACACGGTGGACTGCACCCACGGGCGCTGCGCCTGCGCCTCACCGGGCGCTCCCCCCGGCACCAGCTGGCAAGCCATTTCCACCTTGCCGGGCGATGCCATCAGCAGCAGCGCCGCGCTGACATTGTGAACCGCCATGAACGGCAGCACCGCCACGCCCAAGGCCTGAGCAATCTCGGCCTGCGTGGCCGCAAACATGGCGTTGGCGCCAGTGTTGGAGCCAGTCACAAAGCCGCCCAGAGCGCCCACAAACGGGGCGGCAAACACATAGGCGCTGCCGCCTTGCGCCAAGGCGTGTGCCAGCTGCGCCGCCATGCCCGATACGGCCATCACCACCCCCAACACAATGAAGAGTCCCGTCACTGGAGCCACCTGCCGCCACGAATGCCACACCCGCTGCACGCTGCTGGTGGCTGGCAGGCCCTTGGCAAACCACGCCGCAGCCACAAACAACCATACCGCAGGCGATGCTAGCAAATGCCACGCGCCACTCCACTGCATGGCCCGTACCGCCACCCCTGCCACCAGCACCCCGAGCAGCAGCAGGCCATAGGCGGCCAGCGCACGCCAGCCCAGGGCATTCAAGGGGGCAGCCGCCTGGATAGAGCTCCCCGCGCCCAGTCTGCCAAGCCACAGCCAAAGCACGGTCATCACCAATGCGCCCAATGCCCCGGCAGCGGATGTGCCTGCCAGCATATTGCCGAGGCCAATAGACGCAGCCAGCAGCAGTCCCGACAATGCCCCTTGCAGCATTGCAGCGCCCCGCCGACCACTATCGCTGGCAAGCCATGCCGCAGCTACACCCACCACCACCATGGGAACCACGCTGATCCACGCAGATGCCACGCCCAGGGCGTCAAACGAAAGCCCCGACATCGTGGCCGCAATCAGGGTACCCGGGCCCATCGACCCCCATGGCACCGCGCATAAACCAAGCAGACCAATCACGGCAATCTTGCGCGCAGGCAGGCCGCTGTGCGCCAGCAGCGGAATCCCGATGGTGATTCCGATGCCAAATCCCGTCAGCGACTCGGCAAAGGGCGTGACCCCATGCACTACCAGCAGCACCGCGCCCACACCCTCGCCGGTACGCCCCATCACCCATTGCGCCAGGGCCTTCTGTGCGCCCGCAGCGCGCAATACCTCCGAGAGCAACAGGCCGCCACCTACGATGAGCAGCACTTCCACCAGCACAGGCGTCCAGCCCGTTACTGCTTGCAACGCCGCCTGTGCGGTCAGCGGAAATGCCAGCACGCAGCCAGCCAACGCCAGCACCACACCGAGCAGCGCCGCAAACAGCGAACGCAGCCCCAGCAGCAGCCCAGCGATGACAGCGAGGACCGGCAAAGCACTCAATAGCAGGTACATTGGTAGTGACCTTGTTTAAATTGCATATAGGTAAATAATATTTCCTACACGAAATTTGTCAATCCATGCAGACTGAAACCCCTTCTTCCGGTTCCGACTCCGACCTGCAGTTCGGCCTGGCCGTACGCGCCCGCCGCGCGCAACTGGCCATTACGCTGGATCAGTTGGCCCAGGCGAGCGGCGTGACATCGGGAGCGCTGTCGCGGGTGGAGCGCGGGCTGCTCAGCGTAAGCCTGCGCAATGCCATGGCGATCGCACGTGGCCTGGGCTGTGAATTGAGCGATCTGATCCAAAGCCCCGCTGCCGCACAGATCACCCGCGCAGGCGAGCACCCGCGCTTTGTGCACGAGGACACCGGCATCGTGCGGCTGGCGCTTGCCCGCCCCTTGCCTGGGCTGGAGCTGCTGCACTACGAGGTGCCGCCCGGCCAGGTCTCCAGCCACTTTGCGCCACACCGTCCCGGCACGCGCGAGGTGTTCTATGTCGAAAGCGGCACGCTCCGGGTCTGGACTGGAGCGGATTCGGTGCTGCTGCAGGCAGGTGACAGTGCGCAGCTGGTCATGGACACCGAGCACCACTTTGCCAACGAAGGCGACGCTGCCGCGCGCTTCATCCTGCTGGTGGCTGCGCCGGTGCACGGTACGTGACAGGTTTGCGCGGGGGTTGGATCAACGGCCCAGCAGCCTGCCCCGCCTGCGAGGAGCGCGCGGGCACGCCCCCAGGCGTCAATAGCTTTTGGCCGACAGGCTGGCCCACAGGTGCGCAGCCACCAAGGCTCGCCAGGGAGAGAATGCGCCCAGCCATTGCTCGGCCTCGCGCTGCGAGACGCTGGGCACATCCAGGAGGCGCGCCAAGGCGTTGCGCACCGCCACATCGCCATGCAGGCTGCCATCGAGCCAGCCAAAGCCGCGCAGCAAGGCATAGTGCACCGTCCACGGGCCAATGCCCTTGATGGCGAGCAGCGCGGCCTCCAGCGCTTGAACAGTGTCGGGCTGCAAGGGTTGTGCAGCCCAGGTATCGAGCGGCAGGGAACCGTCCTCAACTGCAGCACAAACACGCTCCAGCGTGGCAATTTTGCTGACAGAGAAGCCCGCTGCACGCAGTTGCTCCGGCGTCAGCGCAGCGAGTGCCGCTGCATCGGGGTGGCAGAGCATGCCACTGCTGTGCTGCACGCCAGCCGCTTCTATCAGGCGGCGCCGCAGCGCAATGGCGGCTGCCACACTGATCTGCTGGCCGGTAATGGCCCATACCAGCGCTTCAAATGGCGTACTGCTGGCCGGTACCCGCAAGCCTGCCTGGTTGCGCAGCAAGGGGCCCAGCACCGGGTGCCTTGTATGCTGACGCTCCAGTTGATCAGCTCCATCGCCCAGCCCCAGCATGCGCGTCACCATGCCGTGCAGGGCCGGTTGCGGTAGGTTGGCAGCGGCGGGACTGTTCTTGCGCAGCCCGTCGATCGACAGGCGCGCCTGCACCTGGCCAGCCTCTTCCTTGCCGGGCCTTTCCAGGCCTGGCCTCTCCTGGCCGGGCCGTATCTGCAATTGCAGCAGCGCCGGGCGGCCTTGCCAGGTCAGGCCTTTGGTGATGTGCAAACCCTCCACTTTCTCCGAGCGCTGCTGGGTGTCTCGCGCATGCAGGGCCAGCACATCCTGCGGGCGGTAGTTGGCAGGCAGCGTGGCAAAAGTTTCCAGAATCAGGGGCATGGACGGACAGTCAGAAGGCGGCAAAGAGAGCGCAGATACGAGGGTCACTATAGGCGACGACCGTGGATCGGCTGATTTGCTTTCATTTTGATAGCAAATAGCGCGCATTTCAATTGTGTCATGGGCAGTTTTCACTCCGCATCGTGAAACACCACCCCCAGGGTGTGGCGCGCGCCGCGCAATATGGTGGAGACGCCATGCCGGTGCTGCACCCGGTAGCTGCCGCGGGCACCCTGCACCGGCCGCTCCCGCACTGCGATGATGGCCGCATCGCCACGCTGGAGTGGCAGCACCTGCACACGCGATTGCATGCGAGGGCGCTGCTCGGTCAGCACGAGCTCGCCCCCTTCAAAATCATGTCCTGGCTGCGACAGCAGCACGATCACCTGCAGCGGAAACACCAGCTCGCCATACAAATCCTGGTGCAGGCAGTTGTAATCGCCCGCACCATAGCGCAGCAGCAATGGCGTGGGCCGCACCTGGCCCGCCGCATGGCATTGGGCGATGAAGGCCTCGTGCGTAGCAGGCCAGGGGGTGGCTTGTAGCTGCAGCAACTGGCGCCAGCGCTCGGCCAGCGGCTGCAGGCGGGCATACAGCGCGCCCCGCATGGCCTGTACCTGTGCTGGCAGCGGGTAGGCAAAGTACTGGTACTCGCCCCGGCCAAAAGCATGGTGCTGCATGGTAATGCGGCTGCGAAAATGCGCCGCTTCGTCATACATTCCGGCCAGCTGGGCGCACTGCCCTGCATCCAGCAAACCCGGCAGCAGGCCCCAGCCCTGGCTGTCCACCTGCGCGCAAATTCCGGGCCAGTCGTAGTGGGCAAGGCGGCGGGCCAACTCGCCCACTTCAAAATTCATGGCAACCGGCGCTTTATGGATGGGCGTGGGAGGCATTTTTTCTTCAAATACCTCCTCATCACCCAGAGGCAAGGCAGCCTGGCCAGCGCTGGCCGCCCGCTTAGCCATGGCGCGCCACCCGCAGGGCCTGGGGAGCAAGTTCTGCCTCGTGCCGCAGCAACGCGCGTTTGCGATCCACGCCCCAGCGGTAGCCGGAGATCTCGCCATCGCTGCGCACTACGCGGTGGCAAGGAATGGCCACCGCAATCGCATTGGCGGCGCACGCGCCCGCCACCGCGCGGCTGGCCTGCGGCATGCCCAGCGTGCGCGCCAGTTCGCTGTAGCTGACGGTGCTGCCCACCGGTATGCGGCGCAGCGCCTGCCACACCTGCTGCTGAAAGGCCGTGCCCCGCACATCCAGCGGCAGCGCCAGCCCGCGCGTGGGCTCGTCCACAAAGCCGATGACCTGCGCCATCCAGCGCTCGAACGCCGCATCGCCCCCTGCCAGTTGCGCCTTGGGAAAGCGTTGCTGCAGCTCCTGCACCAGCGCATCGGCATCGTCACCCAGCAAGATGGCACAAATGCCCTGCTCCGTGGCAGCCACCAGAATGGGCCCCAGGCTGCATTCGCCCACGCCAAAGCGAATGTGCTGGGCCGCGCCGCCGGTGCGGTACTGGCGCGGCGTCATGCCAAGCACGGCCTGGCTGTCGCGGTAGAGCTGCGCGGTGCTGGCAAAACCGGCATCGAAGATGGCATCGATGACACGCGGCGCCTCCTGCGCGTCGCCCAGCGCCGCTTGCAGGCGCTCGCGGCGCTGGGCCTTGGCGTAAGCCTTGGGCGATACGCCCACCGCCGCCTTGAAAACCCGCTGCAGATGGAAGGGGCTCATGCCCGCGCGCTCGGCCAGATCGGCCAGGTTGGGCTCCTCCTCGGCCGTGGCAATCCAGTGGCACAGCTGGGCCATCAGCGCCGCATGCCCGGGTTTGGACGGAGCGTCGGGCTGGCAGCGTTTGCAGGCGCGGTAGCCCGCTGCCTGGGCCAGTGCAGGAGAGTCGAAAAAGCTGACATTTTCGGGTTTGGCCTGGCGCGAGCTGCACGAGGGCCTGCAGAACACGCCGGTACTGCGCACAGCATAGACAAAGCGGCCATCGGCACCGGCATTGCGGGCGCACACATCGGCCCAGCGCGGATCAGCCTGGGTTTGCTGTGCCCGCTCAGAGGCGGAAGTGAGAATGGCAGACGGTTTCATGCGAATCACCTCAGTACAATCGATGCAGCCACTTTAGGCCTTGCGGCTCTCTGATGCAGTGCCATTCTTGCGCTGTAATTCAAGCCGCTTCATTGCCACACACACCATGCGAGACACCACCAGCAAGCCCGAATCCATTGTGCATGAAGAGCGCGCCCAGCTCGATTTCAGCAAAGACATGAGCTATGGCGACTACCTGCACCTGGACGAGATCCTGAACGCCCAGCACCCGCTGTCGCCCGCGCACGACGAAATGCTGTTCATCGTGCAGCACCAGACGAGCGAGCTGTGGATGAAGCTGATGCTGCACGAGCTGCGCGCCGCCATGCAGGCAATTGCCAATCCGTCGGTCAATACCAAACCCGAGGCCTTCAAAATGCTGGCGCGCGTTTCGCGCATCATGGAGCAGTTGGTGGGTGCGTGGACCGTGCTCTCGACGATGACGCCGCCAGAGTACACCGCCATGCGGCCCTATCTGGCCAATTCGAGCGGCTTTCAGAGCGCACAGTACCGCTGCATCGAGTTTTCGCTGGGCAACAAGAATGCAGCCATGCTCAGGCCCCATGCGCACCGCCCCGATCTGCTGGAGCAGGTACAACGGGCCTACGAATCGCCGTCGCTGTACGACATTGCCCTGCAATTGCTGGCGCGCGAAGGCATTGCCGTGCCGCAGCAAGCCCTGCAGCGCGACTGGACCCAGCCCTACACAGAGAGCGAAGGCGTCAAACAGGCCTGGATCACCGTCTACCGCGATCCACACCAGTACTGGGATCTGTACCAGCTGGGTGAAAAGCTGGCCGATATCGAAGATGCTTTCCGCCAGTGGCGCTTCCGCCACCTCACGACTGTGGAGCGGGTGATCGGCTTCAAGCGCGGCACAGGCGGCACGGGTGGCGTGAGTTACCTCAAGAAGATGCTCGATGTCGTGCTGTTCCCCGAAATCTGGAGCCTGCGCACGGATTTGTGAGCTCCCTGCGGCGCTGCGTGCAGCCTTTGCTCATTGCCTCGCGCCCGCATCCGCTCCTGCCAGGATTGCCGCATGTGACATGCGCGGGCTGCAAACCCAGCGGGTCTGGCCTATAGTATGCATGTGCGATTGCAGCATTTCCAGCCTCCAGCAACCGCCTGATAAGCACCAATTGCTATTTTTTACATAGCAAAGTGCGTTTGGCGACGCCGCTGCCACGCCAATGCCTGCCTGTGCCATGCCTGACAACAACCAACTCCCATCCCACGCTGCGTCCGCAGCCGCCCAGCCGCCCGCATCCCCCACCGTGCTGTGGGCCATGCTGCTCACGCTGCTATCGGCTTTTGCGCTGAGCCAGGCGTTCCGCACCGTCACCTCCATCATTGCCGACGGCTTGCGAACGGATTTCGGGCTGTCCGCCGAGTCGCTGGGCGCATTTGCCGGCTTGTTTGGCTTGTCCTTTGGCGTCACGCAACTGTTCATGGGCGTGGGAATGGATCTGTACGGGTTGCGCAAAACCGTGCTCACGGCCTTTCCGCTGGCGATTGCGGGCTCGGCCATTTCTGCCGCAGCACCCAGCTACCACTGGCTGATGCTGGGGCAACTGCTGATCGGCATTGGCTGTTCGCCCGCGTTTTTGGCCTGCACCATGTTCATCTCGCGCCACTTTCCCAGTGATCGCTTTGCCTTTATGTCGGGCGTGGGCATGGGGGTTGGCGGCCTGGGCCTGCTGTTCACCGGCACGCCGCTGGCCTGGCTGGTGCAGCACCAGGGCTGGCGCTTTGGCTTCGGGCTGCTGGCAGTGCTGTGCGCGCTGTCGTGGCTGGCGATCTTCTGGCGCGTGCACGAGCCGCGGCTGCCCAGCGATGATCTGCCCAAACCCAGTTGGATCAATGCCGTCAAAGGCTTTGGCGGCCTTTTGAAGGTGCCTCACACCTGGGCGATTGCACTGATGGGCATGGTCGGCTATGCATCGTTTCTGACCGTGCGCGGCCTGTGGCTGAGCCCGATGCTGATCGACCGTTACGGCCTCAGCCTGGTTGCTACAGGCAACGTGGCGCTGGTGGTGTCGGTGATATCGCTGTTCGTGCCCTCCATCTTTGGCCGCTTTGACCCGGGCCCCGCCAAGCGCCGCCGCCGCATCATCATCGGCGCGACCGTGATGGCCAGCATTTTTTGTGCCCTGGCCTTTGTGCACCATCCAATCGCCACGGTAGCCCTGATCCTGCTGATGGGCCTGGCATCGGGCTACTCGGTGCTGCAGTATGCCGATGTGCGCTCGTCCTACCCCAAGGAGACCACGGGCCGCGCCCTCTCGGTCTACACCATGGCCATGTTTCTGGGCGTGGCGCTGATGCAATGGGGATCGGGCAAGGTCGCAGCCTGGGCCGAGCACCACCAGGCGGAAACCTATGAATATGTGATGCTTTTTGTGGCCGCCATGCTCATGCTGGGCTGCCTGTGCTTCCGCTTTCTGCCCAAATCACCCCTGCTGGCGCAGCAAGGCGGCAAATAGGCGGAGCACCGCTTGCCGAAAAGATAGCTATGCGCGCCTGCAAATAGTGCGCCTCAAAGCCATGCGCCTTTGAAATTCAATAGATGTGAGCGCCTATAGCTATGATTTCTAAAGCAAAGGCATGCGTCCCGAAAGGCAGACACCCGTCAGAGCATCGTCGCTGACGAGCCATCGCCCCGGTACAGCCAGGGAACATCCATCAGCCGCGCGCCCAGGGCACGCAGAGCCGTGTCACGGCCGAGGGCCACAAGGCCGCGGGCATGGAAGATTTCTCCATTGCGGATGGCACGCGCCTGCACTCTGGCATTGCGCTCCCACCGATTGAGCGCATAGCGGCGCAGTCGCAGGGGCAACTCCAGGTCGTGCATGGTGAGCGCACGCTGCAGTTCGGCAGCGTCTTCGATCGCCATGGCTGCGCCCTGCGCCAGGTAGGGCCGCATGGGGTGCGCTGCATCGCCCAGCAGCGCCACCAGGCCTTGTGCCATCTCATGCGGGCCAGCAACGGGGGCACGCTCTACCAGCGGCCACAGGCGCCACGGCGACTGGTTTTCACTTGCGGCAACCGCGGCCTGCACGAGTTCCTGCAACTGCCGGTGCGCGCCAGCCAGACTGCGCTGCAGATCCGCTGCATTGGCCGCATGCTCCCAGGTTTCCAGGTCATCAGGTGGCGCGCCTTCGGTAATAATGACAAGGTTCTGCAGCTCGCCAGCACGTACCGGGTACTGCACCGCATGAAAGCGTGGCCCCATCCATGCGGTGATATCCTGCGTACGCAGCCCAGACGGCAGATCGGCCTGCCGCACCATGGCGCGGTAGGCGAGATGCCCGGTCTGGCGTGGCGGCTGATCGTGCAGCATGCGCAAGCGGGTACGGCTCCAGACGCCATCAGCCCCCACCAGCGCGTCACCCTCGATCTTCTTGCCGCTCTTGGTGGTGATGGTGACAACCTCGCCATTGTCTTCGTGGTAATCGACGGGGTTGTCCAGGTTGAGGTGCACGCCGTCGCGCGCTTGCACGGCATCAAGCAGCAGCTGATGCAGATCGGCGCGGTGAATGGTGGCATAGGCAGCGCCGTAGCGAGCGATGGCATCAGCCCCAAGATCCAGCCGCGCGAGCACCTCGCCACTGACCGCGTGGCGCGACACCAGCGCCTGCGGGAAAGCAGCCGTTGCCTGCAGAGCCTTCTGCAGACCCCAGGCCTGCAGGCGGCGCACCACATTGGGCCCCAGTTGCACACCAGCCCCTACTTCGCCGAAGACAGGGGCACGTTCATACAGCCGGACTTCCGTACCGGCCAGGCTCGCCGCCAACGCTGCCGCCAACCCGCCGATACCCCCACCCGCAATCAGAATCTGTTCTTGCATGCCCCCATTGTGCCGGGATCAGGCCCCAAGCATTTGAGCCAGCCTGAAGACGCAGCAAATTGCTCAAAGGAGCGGATGAAAGACCGGCAGGCGTTTATGCGCAGGGTGCAAAGCCGTGCAGGCGCTCGAATTCGCTGATCGGCACTGGTCTGCCAAAGTGGTAACCCTGAAAGCGCTCGCAGCCATTGCTGACGAGGAAATCCACCTGGCCTGCGTTCTCCACGCCTTCGGCCACCACTTCGAGTTCCAGATTGTGGGCCAGGGCCAGGATGGTGCGCACGATGACCGCGTCGTTCACGTCGCTCAGCACATCGTTGACAAAGCTGCGGTCGATCTTGAGCTGATCCAGGGGCAGGCGCTTGAGGTAGGCCAACGATGAATAGCCGACGCCGAAATCATCCAGCGAGAAGCCAACGCCGCGCTCCTTGAGCTCGCGCATGCGGCAGACGGTTTCGTTCACATCGCCCAGCAGCAGATTCTCGGTCAGCTCCAGCTTGAGCTTGGAGGGGTCGGCGCCAGTTTCGTCGACAATTGCCAGCACTTCATCCACAAAACCCGCGTTGCGGAATTGACGCGGGCTCACATTGACCGCGATCGTGAGGCATTGGGTTGAAGGATTGGCCGCCCACGCCGCCAACTGCTCACAAGCTGTGCGCATGACGAAGGTGCCCAAATCCACAATGAGCCCAGTCTGCTCGGCCAGATCGATGAATTCGATCGGCATGACCAGGCCCCGCCCCGGATGGCGCCAGCGCACCAGAGCCTCTGCGCCCAGCAGCTGGCCATGGCCATTCATCACTGGCTGGTAGTACACCTGCAACTCGCCATCGTGAATGGCATGGCGCAAGTCTGATTCGAGATGCGCACGGGCATTGACCTGCGCCTGCATTTGAGGATCAAAAAACCGCTGGGTATTGCGCCCTGCCGACTTGGCCTGGTACATGGCCATGTCCGCACGCTTGAGCAACTCTTCGGCACTGTGCACATCGTTGTCACCAAACACCGTTACGCCAATGCTGGGCGTGCTGTAGTGGGCACTGCCATCCAGGCTGAAGGGCTGATTGAAGCGGCTGATCAGGTGTTCGACCACACCACGCACATGGTTCTCGGCCTGCTCGCGCACGCCTCCCAGGTGCTCCACCAGCACGACAAACTCGTCACCACCAAAACGGGCCACCACATCGCCGCTGCGCACACTGGCAATCAGGCGCTTGCCCACTTCGCACAGCAGGCGGTCCCCCTGCTGGTGGCCCAGCGAATCGTTCAGATCCTTGAAATTGTCCAGGTCAATGAACAACAGCGCAGCAAAACTGGCCCGCAACTTGCACGCCCGAATCGACCATTCCAGCCGCTCCATCAGCATGCGGCGATTGGGCAGGCCCGTGAGCACATCAAAGAACTCCAGCCGCTCGATTTCCTTGCGCGCATGGCTGCGTTCGGCCAGATCACGGCAGATGCACAGCAAGCCGGTGACCTCACCGCTGGCCGAGCGGATCGCAGACTTGGTGATCTCGAAACGCCCCTGGTAACCACCATCTGCAAAACGCAGGGTCTCTTCATACACCACGGGTGAGAGGGAGTGGCGCGCCTGCAGGTCGGTCTCCACCTCCGAGGGCAGGTAGGCGTCGAGCGCCAGATCCGTGGTGGTTCTGCCAATGATCTGCGAGTGCTTGAGACCCACCAGGCGCTCAAAAGCCTGGTTGCAATGCAGAAAGCGGCCATCCACACCTTTGAGCACCACCAGATCCGGGATGGCACTGACCAGAGACACCAGTTGCGACTGCTGCTCCTGCATGCGGCCTGCCATCAGCTTTTGCATCGATACATCGTGCGACAGCAGCAGAAACGCGTTGTCATCAAACCCCTGCGGGGCCACCATCAAATCCGTTTGCAGGTGGCGCACGCCATGCGGCGTTTCAATACTCTGCTCAAAGGCCAGCGATTCGCCAGCGCGCAGGCGCTCCATCCATTCCGGAGCCTGGTCGCGCAGCGGAGGGGTCAGTGCCTGCACCCAAGGCTGGCCGGACAAGCTTTTGACTCCCAGCCATTCCAGCTGCGTCTGATTGGCATGCACGATGATGCCTGCGCCATCGACACGCACCATGCCTATGGGCGCCTGCTCCAGCCACTCGGCCCCCTGCAGGCGCTCGGGATGGGCAGATGCCCAGCCCACCAGGGTATGCCGCACCGACGCCATGAGCAAAACCAGGGCCATCACCGACAGCGCGTAACACCACGCAGCCTCCATGAATGACAACGCCAGAGGCGCATGGGAATGCGCACCCTGCGCCAACGCGGCCAGAACCACGGCAGCCGTCATGCTGCGCACCGGCCAGCGGCTGGATCGTCCCACCAGATTGCGTGAATCCACCCAGGCCTTGGCACAGCACAGCAACATGCACGCAGGCAATACATAGGCTTGCACCCAACTGACGACGACCAGCAGACGCGAAGCAATGGCAACCACCAGCGCCAGCCCCGCCAGCATGACCAGCACACCGGCATTGCTGCGCAATTGAAGGCTGCCCGAGCGCTCGGTACTGGCCGCCGGCCCTTCTTGCCCCGCAGGATGCCTGACGTCTATTGAAATAATCAATAGAGTTATAGGCAATAGTAGATTGACCGCAATGACCGACCAGGATTGGGCGTGTTCTATGGCTTCTGTCTGGCTGACAGGGAGTGCTGCAAATACCGTATAGACGGCAAGAACCACTGCGCTGCACACCCACAATGGTCGCCCGATAGGCGCCCCGCCAGAAGCGCCTTGCCAGAGAAGACGCGCTCCCCAGCCTATGGTGGCCAACGCCGCGAGAAGCGCCAGCAGCTGTATCCAGGTACCCAGAGCGGCGGCAAAACTGATGCCCTGGGTATCCGAAGCCATCAAACCGGCCAATAAAACACCCCCAGCCAGCAGGCATAGCATGACACGCGTATGTGTATCCCACAGGCGCCGACCAAGCGATAAGGGGGTGTAAGGACGTGCCATCGGTTACCGAGGAGGGTAAATAAAGGTAAAGTAAATAGCGGCATTTGACCAGCAATTGCTATCAAACGCAAACGGGCCCTGCTAGAACGGGCCCGGTTAGGTTATTTTGCAAGCAGTTACTTACAGTAGCTGCCGCAACACAAAAGGAAGTATACCCCCCTCTTTGTAGTACTCCACCTCAATAGGCGTATCGATTCGCAACACCAGTTCCGTCTCGGTCTTGGTGCCATCGGCGCGGCGCACTACCAATGTGGCCTTGCTGCGTGGTGCAAGGGATGGGTCCGCAAGGATGTCGATCTGCTCATCGCCACGCAGCTGCAAGGTCTCCCAGCTCTCTCCTGGCAGGAATTGCAACGGCAATACACCCATGCCCACTAGGTTGGAGCGGTGGATGCGTTCAAAGCTGCGCGCCACGACCGCCTTGATGCCCAGCAATTGCGTACCCTTGGCCGCCCAATCGCGGCTTGATCCGGTGCCATACTCTTCGCCAGCAAATACCACGGTAGGCGTATTGGCCGCAATGTAGCGCATGGCTGCGTCGTAGATGAACAGCTTCTGGCCATGGTCCTCACCAGAGTTCTGGTAGATGGTGAGGCCTCCTTCTTCCCGCGAGCCATCGGCTTTGACCGGCAGCATCTGGTTTTTGATGCGTACATTGGCAAAGGTACCCCGCATCATCACTTCATGGTTACCGCGGCGCGAGCCATAGCTGTTGAAATCAACCTTCTTGACGCCATTGGCAAGCAGCCACTGCCCAGCGGGCGATGTCTCCTTGATGGAGCCAGCAGGCGAGATATGGTCGGTTGTGATGGAGTCGCCAAACAATGCCATGATGCGGGCGCTGTGTATGGCGTATCGGTCGGGGTTCTGCGCATCCTCACGCTGCGCTTCAAGCTGAAAGCTCTTGAAAAACGGAGGCTCGGCAATATAGGTGCTTTGGGGCCAGGTATAGGTGGCACCCGTCACTCCCTTGATTTTTTGCCAGAGCTTGCCAGGCTCGCTGGTGACCTTCTCGTAGTTGGCTCGGAAGGCCTTGCCGTTCATGGCGTACTTCATCAGCTTGTGCACCTCATCGGTGCTTGGCCAGATGTCGCCCAGATACACATCGCGTCCATCCTTGCCTTTGCCGACCGGCTCGGTCATCAGGTCCTTGCGCACATTGCCAGCAATGGCATATGCCACGACCAGAGGCGGGCTCGCCAGGAAATTGGCGCGGATGTTGGGATGGATACGGGCCTCGAAGTTGCGGTTGCCGGACAGTACCGCAGCGCATACCAGGTCGTTTTGCTGAATGGCGGCATTGAACTCGGGCAGCAGATCGCCCGCGTTGCCAATACAGGTAGTGCAGCCATAGCCTGCTATCGCAAAACCCAGCTTTTCCAGATAAGGCAACAGACCCGACTCCGTGAGGTACAGCGTCACAAGACGCGAGCCCGGCGCCAACGACGTCTTGACATGCGGCTTGACGGAAAGCCCCGCCTGCACGGCTTTTTTGGCCAACAAGCCTGCGGCCAGCATGACGCTGGGGTTGGAGGTATTGGTACAGCTGGTGATGGCCGCAATCAGCACATCGCCATTGTGCAGATCGATCCCTCCGCGCTCCTGTGCTTCCACCTGCGCCTCATCGGTGCGCAGGCTGCCCGGTGCATCTTCCACATTGGGGGTGTTGGCCACCATCTCCACGACGTTGCGCGGGGCACCGGCAGGTACAGGCTTGGCCTCTGGCTCGGCGGTTTCACCCTCGCCATTGATATGCACCCTGACGCGCTGCGCCAGCTTGTCCGCAGGCAGGTTGAAGCCATTCTGTGCAATCGGCGCAGTAAACAGTTCCTGAAACCTGTCCGCCACATGCCCGATCTCGATGCGATCCTGTGGACGCTTGGGCCCAGCCAGGCTGGGAGCGACTGTGGCCAGATCGAGCCTGACGACCTGGGAATAGTCGATTTCTCCAGCCTTGGGCACACCAAAGAGGCCTTGCGCCTTGAAATAGGCCTCGAATGCTTCGATCTCGGCTTTGGTGCGGCCCGTGCCCTCAAAATAATCAAGGGTCTTGTTGTCGACCGGGAAGAAGCCCATGGTTGCACCATATTCGGGTGCCATGTTGCCAATGGTGGCGCGATCGGGAACCGACAGACTGCGCGTGCCCTCGCCAAAAAACTCGACGAACTTGCCCACGACCTTTTCGCGCCGCAGGATCTCGGTCACAGTCAGCACCAGATCGGTCGCCGTCACCCCCTCGCGCAGCTTTCCGGTAAGCTCAAAGCCCACGACATCGGGCGTCAAAAAGTATACCGGCTGACCCAGCATGGCCGCTTCGGCCTCAATACCACCCACACCCCAGGCCACCACACCAATACCATTGATCATCGTGGTGTGGCTGTCGGTGCCGACCAGCGAATCGGCGTAGTACACACCATCCTTCGTATGATGCACGCCCCGCGCCAGATACTCCAGATTGACCTGGTGCACGATACCAAAGCCTGGTGGCACCACGCCAAACGTATCGAAAGCCTGCATTCCCCACTTCATGAACTGGTAGCGCTCATTGTTGCGCTGGAATTCCAGCTTCATGTTCAGGTCAAGGGCATTCTTGTTGCCATAGTAGTCCACCATGATCGAGTGATCCACTACCAGGTCTACAGGCACCAGGGGCTCGATGGCCTTGGGCTTTCTGCCCAGGCGATCCGCGGTGCTGCGCATGGCTGCGAGGTCTGCCAGCAGTGGCACGCCCGTAAAGTCCTGCAGCACCACACGCGCCACGACGAAGGGAATTTCCTCGGTGCGGTTCGCTCGAGGCATCCAGTTGGCCAGTTGCTCCACATGCTCTGGCAGCACACGCTGCCCGTCGCAGTTGCGCAGCACCGACTCCAGCACGATGCGCAGCGAAACTGGCAACCGTTTGATGTTGGGATACTGCTTGGCAAGTGCCGGCAGCGAATAGAAACTGCCCTTGCCGGCCTTGCCCAGCGACAGAGGCTTCAAAGTGGAGGCAAATGCATGTTTGCCTGGCTGAGGGTTGCTCGACTTCATCGTTGCTCCTGTTTTGCTTTGGCGATGCCACAGACTATTCTCAAATGAACAGTCTACTCGTGAGTGGCAACATCTGCATGTCGCCCCAATATGTGACATGGCATTGCCGCTATCCAACGGCTTTGTTGCATAAATCGGTTTGAGACTGAGTCTCCCCAAACCCCAGACGTAGTTATGCCACGGCCACCGTTTGGGGCGTGCCCAGCTCGGTGA